>NZ_JAAABE010000003.1:0-758163 GCF_009900705.1 Klebsiella sp. Q2
ATTTGCCTGGCGGCACTAGCGCGGTGGTCCCACCTGACCCCATGCCGAACTCAGAAGTGAAACGCCGTAGCGCCGATGGTAGTGTGGGGTCTCCCCATGTGAGAGTAGGGAACTGCCAGGCATCAAATTTAGCGTGCTGATATGGCTCAGTTGGTAGAGCGCACCCTTGGTAAGGGTGAGGTCCCCAGTTCGACTCTGGGTATCAGCACCACTTTTTAGGTTAAAGTTCGGCACGTTGTAAAGAATTTGCCTGGCGACAATAGCGCGGCGGTCCCACCTGACCCCATGCCGAACTCAGAAGTGAAACGTCGTAGCGCCGATGGTAGTGTGGGGTCTCCCCATGTGAGAGTAGGGAATCGCCAGGCATCAAATAAAGCAGAAGGCCCAGTCGAAAGACTGGGCCTTCTGCTTTTGTGTTATCTGTTATCTGTTGATAAACAGTCCTGCCACCAGGGGGAAACCCGTCAAAGTCGATTTGCTCGTAATGCAGCAAGGGACAGAGAGTTTATTTGCCCGGTTGTCATGTGGATGATGCGCAGAAGAGCAGATACAGGTTCGACGCTAGCCCCAGTATCTGCTGGTCGGGGGTGAATTAGCGGGTCAGTGCGACGATCCCTAACGTGAGGCCGGCTACCGCGGCGGCTCCCCCGGCGATCGCGCCTGCCGTGTCCCAGTTGTCTTCTGTTGTGCCCTTCATACAGGTATTGGTGTGGACTAAGCGGCCTTGCGAGTCATAAACCGGCACGCAGGGAGAGTCATGGGCACAGCCTGCCAGCAGAGAGGCCAGCAGCGCCACGATTAAATACTTTTTCATGATATTACCTCTGGATAATCCGCAGGGTTGTACTGAAAGCCAGTGCAGAACGGAATGGCTTATTTTATCACCGCGGATTGTCCGGCCCGGATGCCGAAATCATCTCAATATATGAGCCACGTAAATATCGTGAAGATAAGCAGGGGAATATGCAGAAAAGATGGAGAGAAAGATCGTCTCCCCGCGCTGCCGCACGCGATAGAGGTTGTCAGGTAGCGGGAAGCTGAGCGGGTTGCTAATATGCCAGGCGAAAAAAAAGCGCCCGCAGGGGGCGCCTTTAAAACCAGGCCGGGTTATTCTGCGTGCCGGGTAAAACGTCGTCTGACGACCACAAAGAAGACCGGAACAAAGAAGATCGCCAGCAGTGTCGCGGTTAGCATCCCGCCCATGACGCCGGTACCTACCGCATTCTGCGCCCCGCTGCCGGCACCATGGCTAATCACCAGCGGCATGACTCCGAGAATAAAAGCCAGAGAGGTCATCAGAATGGGTCGCAGGCGCATCCGCGATGCCTCCAGGGTTGCTTCAATGATCCCTTTCCCCTCTTTCTCCATCAGATCCTTGGCGAATTCGACGATCAGGATCGCGTTCTTCGCCGACAAACCGATCGTGGTCAGAAGGCCTACCTGAAAGTACACGTCATTATTCAGCCCACGCAGCGTGGCGGCTAACAGCGCGCCGATCACCCCCAGCGGAACCACTAACATGACTGAGAATGGAATCGACCAGCTCTCATACAGCGCCGCCAGGCACAGGAAGACGACAATCAGCGAGATGGCATAAAGCGCGGGAGCCTGGTTGCCGGAAAGGCGTTCCTGGTAAGACATCCCGGTCCAGTCGTAACCAATGCCGCTCGGCAGCTTACTGGCCAGCGCTTCCATCAGCGCCATGGCTTCCCCGGTACTTTTACCCGGCGAGGCTTCACCGAGGATTTCCATGGAGGGTAAACCGTTGTAGCGTTCCAGACGCGGCGAGCCATAAATCCAGCGCGAAGTGACGAAGGCGGAGAACGGGACCATTTCGCCATTGGCGCTACGAACATACATATTGTTAATGTCGCTCGGCAGCATACGGAAATGGGCATCAGCCTGGACGTACACTTTCTTGACGCGACCACGGTCAATAAAGTCATTGACGTAGTACCCGCCCAGCGCGGCTGATATCGTTTCATTGATATCGGAGAGCGATACGCCCAGCGCCTGCGCTTTTTCCTGGTCGACATCCAGTTTGAACTGCGGCGTATCTTCCAGCCCATTAGGCCGTACCCGCACCAGCTGATCCGGATGCTGTTTCACCATGCCCAGCAGTTGATTGCGCGCCTGCGTCAGGGCGGTATGACCTAGCCCGCCCTGGTCGATCAGCTCAAAGTCGAAGCCGGTGGCGGTACCCAGCTCAATAATGGCAGGCATGTTGAACGGGAAAACCATGGCGTCCTTGATCTGGCTGAAGGCCACGGTGGCTCGCTTGATGATGGACTCCACGCTGTTTTCATCACCGCTGCGCGCTTCCCAGGGTTTCAGGCTGACAAACGCCATGCCGGAGTTTTGTCCCTGACCGCTGAAGCTGAAGCCGTTAACGGTAAAGACGCTGTCGACGTTAGCCTTCTCGTTATGCAGATAGTAGTCGGTCACGGTATCCAGCACTTTCTGTGTCCGCTCCTGGGTGGCGCCGGAGGGCAGCTGGATCATGGTCAGGAAGACCCCCTGGTCTTCATCGGGTAGAAAGGATGTCGGGAGACGCATAAACAGCACGGCCATTCCCACGACGATCAGCAGATAGATCACCAGGTAACGGCCGGTTCCACGCAAAATACCGCTGACGCTGTTGGTGTAGTGGTTAACGCTCTGGTCAAAGCGGGCGTTAAACCAGCCGAAGAAGCCTTTTTTCTCATGGTGTTCGACCGAGGACGGCTTTAACAACGTGGCGCAGAGCGCTGGCGTCAGGACCAGGGCAACCAGCACGGAGAGCGCCATGGCGGAAACGATGGTGATCGAAAACTGGCGATAAATCGCGCCGGTGGAACCGCCGAAGAAGGCCATCGGCACGAATACCGCAGAGAGCACCATGGCGATACCCACCAGCGCCCCCTGGATCTGCGACATCGACTTTTCCGTCGCTTCTTTTGGCGAGAGTTTTTCCTCAACCATCACGCGCTCAACGTTTTCCACTACGACGATAGCGTCATCGACCAGCAGACCTATCGCCAGCACCATGCCAAACATCGTCAGGGTGTTGATGGAGTAGCCAAACATCGACAGTACGGCGAAGGTGCCCAACAGCACGACGGGCACGGCAATGGTCGGAATGAGCGTTGCGCGCATGTTCTGCAGGAACAGATACATGACAAGGAAGACGAGAATAATCGCTTCAAATAGCGTTTTGACCACTTCGTGAATAGAGATTTTAACGAAAGGGGTCGTATCGTACGGATAGACCACCTTCATTCCCTGGGGGAAGTAAGGCTGCAGTTCGGCCAGCTTCGCTTTAATCGCCGTGGCGGTATCCAGCGCGTTGGCGCCGGTCGCAAGCTTAATACCCAGACCAGAGGCGGGCTTACCGTTAATTCTGGCGACGACGTTGTAGTTCTCTCCGCCCAGCTCAATGCGGGCGACATCTTTCAGATGGACGACAGAGCCATCGGCATTGACCCGCAGCGTGACCTTGCCAAACTCCTGCGGATCTTTAAGCCGCGTCTGGGCAATGATCGACGCATTGAGCTGCTGGCCTTTTAGCGCTGGCGTACCGCCCAGCTGGCCGGCGGCGATCTGATCGTTCTGAACCTGCAGCGCATTAATGACATCCACTGGCGTCAGGTTGTATTTGTTCAGCAGGTTGCCATCCAGCCAGATGCGCATGGCGTACTGTGCGCCAAACAGCTGGACATCGCCCACACCGTTGAGGCGGCTGATGGGATCTTTAACATTAGAGGCGACATAGTCGGAAATATCGTCCTGGGTAGTGACCGGGTTATCAGAGATAAAGCCGGCCACCAGCAGGAAGCTGCTGCTGGACTTTTCTACGCTAATTCCCTGCTGCTGGACTTCCTGAGGCAGCAGCGGGGTGGCCAGCTGCAGTTTGTTTTGCACCTGCACCTGGGCGATATCCGGATCGGTGCCGGACTTAAAGGTAAGCGTGATGGTTACTGAGCCGGCGGAATCGCTGGTCGACGACATATACATCAGGTTGTCGATACCGTTCATGTTCTGCTCAATAACCTGAGTGACCGTGTCCTGCACGGTCTGGGCATCCGCACCGGGATAGGTAGCGGAGATCGCCACCGCAGGGGGCGCTATCGTCGGATACTGCGCTATCGGCAACTGCAGAATGGCCAGACCTCCGGCAATCATCATGATGATGGCCAGCACCCAGGCAAAGACTGGTCGATGGATAAAAAACTTAGACATGGCTGGGTATCCTTATTGTGCGACCGGTGCCGCATGCTCCGCTTCTGCTTTCACGGTGACGCCTGGACGGACTTTCTGTAAGCCGCTGATAATCACCTTATCGCCCGGCTTCAGCCCGCTGGTGATAAGCCACTTATCGCCCACGGCCTGGGAAGCTACCACCTGACGGGTTTCAACCTGGTTTTTGTCATTCACCAGCATGACGGAGGCATCGCCCCGCGGCGTACGGGTCACCCCCTGCTGCGGCACCAGGATGGCCTGCGGATCGGTGCCTTCATCGATGCGGGCGCGAACGAACATTCCCGGCAGCAGGACATGCTGTGGGTTAGGGAAGATAGCGCGCAGGGTAATTGAGCCTGTACTTTCATCGACAGTCACGTCGGAGAACTGCAGCGAACCCTTAAGCGGATAGGCCTGACCGTTCTCCATCACCAGCTCAACGCTTTTGGTGTCGCCGCCGCGTTGCAGGCTTTCCTGCTTAAGGCGCATGAAGTCATTGCTGGATTCCGTCACGTCGACGTAGATCGGATCGAGCTGCTGGACGGTAGCCAGGGCATCCGACTGACCGTTGGTGACCAACGCTCCCTCGGTGACGCTCGATTTACCGATGCGTCCGCTAATGGGAGAAGTCACTTTGGTGTAGGCCAGGTTGATGCGGGCGCTTTCCACGGAGGCTTTGGTGGCGATGACGTCAGCGTCGGCCTGGCGGGCGGTGGCCACCGCCTGATCGTATTCCTGCTGACTGATATACTTGGTGCCCAGCAGCGGAACGTAGCGTTTCACCGTTAAATGGGCGATGGCGGCTGCGGCTTCGGCTTTAGCCTCATCGCCCTTGGCGCTGTTCCACGCCGCCTGGTAGGTTGCCGGATCAATCTGATAGAGCGACTGGCCTGCTTCGACATCGCTTCCTTCAACAAAGTTACGCTTCAGGATGATACCGCTTACCTGAGGGCGGACTTCCGCCACGCGAAAAGCTGAAGTTCGGCCTGGCAGTTCGGTGGTGACCGACAGCGGCGCGCTGTTCACGACATGGACCGTCACCTGCGGCGCCTGGGCATGGGGTTGCGGGTTGTCCGAATTATCGCAGCCGGTAAGCAATAAGGCCGAGATAATTAAACCGGATAAAAGTGTCACTCTGGCGTGAGTTGTCATGGCGGTTCCTTATAGATTACGTGCCAAATTCGGCGGCGAATCTGTGAAAGAAAGAGGGAATTAAAAAGCAGTTTGCCATCCTACAAATAAACGCCGCTGGATGTAAGGGATACTTATTTTTGAGCAATCAGCAAGGCACGCAAAAACAAAAAAGCGCGCAGGATTTTTTTGCTATTTACCTCAATTGTAAAACTTAATAAATAGACATCAATTCAGTGAATGGGTTATTTATTAATATTATTTTGGGTAATTTATTTGGCGGCAGCTTCAGAATTAACTTGTCTGCATTTTTGCTAAAAAATATTCCATGACAAATGTTAGGTTAAGCGATCTTCAGAAAATCCTGAATAACCTGTCTGACGGGAAGGGGCTTGTATGGCTAGAAAAACGAAAGAAGAGGCGCTACGCACGCGGCAGCTCCTGATTGAGTCCGCGATCCAGCAGTTCGCCCTGCGGGGGGTGACCAACACAACCCTGACGGATATTGCTGATGCAGCGGGAGTGACCCGCGGCGCCGTATACTGGCATTTTGCCAGTAAGACTGAGCTGTTTAATGAAATGTGGCAGCAGCAGCCACCGCTCAGGGATTTGATTCAGCATAGCCTCGTAACAGAGAATGAACAGGAGCCGTTAAATGCATTGCGCGAGCGGTTTATTACCGGGCTCCGCTATATTGCTGCGAATCCTCGCCAGCGCGCGCTGATGCAAATTCTTTATCAGCGCTGCGAGTTTGCCAATGATATGCTTTCGGAAAACGAAATTCGCCAGCGCATTGGTTTTAATTATTCGCTGATTGGCGGCATGCTTCAGCGCTGTGTGCGTAACAATATATTGCCAGCCGAAACAAATATTGAAGTGATATTAATTGTTTTACACAGCGCCTTTTCCGGGCTGATTAAAAACTGGCTGCTCGATCCGCAACGCTTCGATCTTTATCAGCAGGCGCCTGCGCTGGTGGATAATGTTATGGCGGTAGTCTGTGCTGCTCATGTATCGGAGGCGCCGGTACTGCGGGCGGTGAATCAGTGATGTGTCCCGCTGTCGCAGGTAATAAAAAAGGCGCTTCCCCATGCCGAAGAGCGCCTTTTATATCAAGCAAGCAACTGACTAGTATCAGTTCATGCCGTATTTTTTCAGTTTTTTACGCAGCGTACCGCGGTTGATGCCCATCATCAGGGCAGCGCGGGTCTGGTTACCACGGGTGTATTGCATCACCATGTCCAACAGGGGCTGTTCAACTTCAGCCAGTACCAGCTCATACAGGTCATTCACATCCTGACCGTTCAGTTGAGCAAAATAGTTCTTCAGTGCCTGTTTAACCGAGTCACGCAGGGGCTTTTGAGTTACCTGATCCTGAGAGTTAACGGTAGAAACGGTCAGTACGTCAGAATTTACGCGTTGTTCGAACATAGTTCTGTCAGCTCTTTATTTCTATTACGCAAAATTTTCGAAGTATGCCTCCAACGCCTCCAGCTGTTCGCTGGCATCCTCAATGGCGTTGAATGTGCGCCGAAACTGGTCATCTGGAGCATGTTCCTGAAGATACCAGGAGACGTGTTTACGCGCGATTCGGTACCCTTTTGCCTGACCATAAAAGTCATGCAATTCCCGAACGTGCGCACAAAGCAAGCGCTTGACCTCTGCCAGCGGCAGCGGGGGCAGCAGCTCTCCAGTGTCCAGATAATGCTGGATTTCCCGAAAGATCCAGGGTCTTCCCTGAGCTGCACGGCCTATCATCAGGGCATCAGCCCCTGTATAGTCGAGCACAGCTCTGGCTTTAAGCGGGTCAGTAATGTCGCCATTCGCGATAATCGGAATGGAAACTTTCTGCTTAACTGCCCGAATACTGTCGTACTCAGCGTCTCCGTTAAACAAGCAGGCGCGGGTGCGTCCGTGAATAGTCAGAGCCTGAATGCCACACTCTTCGGCCAGTTGGGCAATCTCTACGCAGTTACGGTGTTCCGGTTCCCAACCGGTGCGAATCTTGAGAGTCACAGGAACGTCCACCGCATTCACGACCGCCGTCAGGATCGACTTCACCTGGTCGGGGTACTGCAAGAGGGCTGAACCTGCAAGCTTGCGATTCACCTTTTTCGCCGGGCATCCCATATTGATATCAATAATCTGGGCGCCGCTTTCCACGTTAATCCGCGCGGCGGCAGCCATCTCTTCCGGCACGCTACCGGCGATTTGCACGGTACGAATACCGGGCTCATCAATATGCACCATCCGTAAACGGGACTTGTCGCTCTCCCACACCTGTGGGTTAGAGGACATCATCTCGGAAACGGTTAAACCCGCTCCCATCTCGTAGCACAGCGTCCGGAATGGTCTGTCAGTAATGCCAGCCATGGGCGCTGCGATCAGGCGATTTCTGAGCTGGTGGTGTCCGATGCGCATGAGTTAAGAAATGACCATACTGTGACTGCAAGGCGGCGTATATTACGCATTTTTTGCACGAGATGAAAGGCCAAACTTTGAGCAATCCTCTGTTGCAGATCAATGAATCCGGGACTAACGTAAAAGGGATGAATAAATACTTATATTAATCATTGATTTAATGGCTGATGGATAATTTGTGTCCATTTATAAAATCATAAAACTTCTCGATTTTTCTTAGACAAACTCGCTACCAGGCGATATAAAACGCTGTTTTTATAGTCAAAAAAGTGCTCTGTAGTGCGATCTGCCTCTCATTTCCTGGCATTATTTGGTGGCTACTGGAAACAAAAATGCGGCCCACAGGCCGCATTGCACTTAGTTTTTCCGGCCGGTGATCCGGCACCACTCCTCTTTCTCGACCACCGGGTCAAGTGTGAAGATATCGGCGTAGGCTTCACAGACGCTCTCCGCCTGGCTGGCAAGGATGCCGGAAAGCCCCAGCAAACCGCCTGAAACAGGCAGGACGCTGATTAACGGCGCCAGCTCACGTAACGGGCCAGCCAGGATATTGGCGACCACGACGTCGGCTTTCATCGACTCGGGCTGGTCCTGAGGAAGATAGAGCTCCAGACGCTCAGAGACGCCGTTACGCTGTGCGTTATCGCGGCTGGCCTGAATAGCCTGCGGGTCGATATCAATGCCGATCGCTTTTGCGGCTCCCAGCTTCAGCGCGGCAATCGCCAGGATGCCGGAACCGCAGCCGAAATCAATGACCGTTTTTCCGTTGAGGTCGAGTCCATCGAGCCACTGCAGGCACAGGGATGTCGTCGGGTGCGTGCCGGTACCGAAGGCCAGACCCGGATCGAGCATCACGTTGACGGCATTTTCATCCGGAACGTCGCGCCAGCTCGGGCAGATCCACAGCCGCTCACCGAAGCGCATCGGATGGAAGTTATCCATCCATTCCCGCTCCCAGTCTTTATCTTCCAGCTGCTCGATCTTATGCGCGAATCCGGCGCCCAGCAGCGGGTGCTGCTCCAGTTGGGCAACGACCGCTTTCATATCGGTTTCGGCATCGAACAGGCCGATCACGTCGGTGTCGCCCCACAGCCGGGTTTCCCCGGGTAACGGCTCAAATACCGGCGTATCGTGCGTATCCTGGAAGGTGATCGAGACCGATCCGGCCTCCATCAGCGCATCGCTAAGATCTTCAGCGTTCGCGCCGGTGGTATTTAGTTTCAGTTGGATCCATGGCATAGCAAAACTCTTTATTTATCAGTAGTCAAAATAGGTGGCTGTGGTGCGGGACGGCCGAAACGATTCCCTGCCACAAACGCCAGTAAACTCAGCAGCAGCGCGGGAACGATCGGATGGAAGCCGAGAAACTGCACTTTCAGCGTGGCAAGTACGGCATACAGTACACCACCCACGATCATCGCGCTCAGCGCGCCAGCCGCGTTGGCACGTTCCCAATACAGGCCCAGCACCAGCGGCCACAGAAAGACGGCTTCCAGGCCGCCGAAGGCCAGCAGGTTCAGCCAGATAATCATCTCTGGCGGTCGCCAGGCCGCGAGCAGCAGCAGGACACCCAACAGGAGCGTAATGCCGGCGGACATGCGTTTTAGCCGCTTTTCGTTAGTCGCCTGATCCGGACGCCAGTTCAGATACAGATCCTTGATGATCGTAGCGGAACTTTGCAGAAGTTGGGCATTGATCGTCGACATAATCGCCGCCATCGGCGCGGCCAGAAAGATCCCTGCCGCAAAGGGCGGGAGCACTTTGACCATCAGCGTCGGGATCACCAGATCCGGTACGGTGAGGTCAGGGATCACCGCCCGACCTAACGCGCCGGCCAGGTGCATGCCAAACATCAGGATCGCCACCACGATGGTGCCGATAATGATGCCGCGATGCACGGCTTTGCTGTCTTTGTAGGAGATACAGCGCACGGCGGTATGCGGGAGGCCTATCACGCCGAAGCAGACCAGCACCCAAAACGAGGCCATAAAGGTTGGTGAGAGGATATCTTCCGCCCCCTGAGGGGACACCAGCTTGACATCGATCGACTGCAGGGTCTCTACCGCATGGCCAATCCCGCCGGCGGCGTGGATCACCCCCACCAGCAGCACGATCGTGCCGATCAGCATCACCATGCCCTGCATGGTGTCGTTGAGCACGCTGGCGCGAAAGCCGCCATAAGCGGTATACAGCGCGATGCTGATGCCGAAGATCAGCAGACCGGTATCGTAGGGAATACCCGCAGCCGTCTCCAGCAGGCGGGCACCGCCGATAAACTGGACGGTCATGGCGCCAACGAAGGCTACCAGCAGACTCAGGCTGGCCAGCCAGACCAGCAGACGACTCTGGTAGCGCGCAAACAGCATGTCATTGAGGGTGACGGCGTTGTAACGGCGCGCAAGAATGGCGAATTTTTTTCCCAGTACGCCCAGCGACAGCCAGATGGCGGGAAGCTGGATCATTGCCAGCAGCACCCAGCCCAGGCCGTATTTATAGGCGGCGCCGGGTCCGCCGATAAATGAGCTGGCGCTGATATAGGTGGCGGTTAGCGTCATGGCCAGCACGAAGCCGCCCATCGAGCGGCTGCCGAGAAAGTACTCATTCAGAAAGTTTCCTGAGGCTCGTTTTCGCATGGCGTAAAGGGATAAGCCGAACACCACCACCAGATAGGCGATCAGGGGAATAATGACCTCAAACTGCATCATCGTCCTCCAGAGGAATGTCGCGAAAAACCAGTTTGACCATCGCCCAGCACAGCAGAATAAACAGCAGCGGAACCAGCAGGCAGGCCATTTCAAACCAGTGGGGCAGGCCGGTAAAACCGATAGCCACCCCCGGCAGATAGGCGGCGGCCAGCCAGGCGGCAAGATAGAGAAGGGTCAGCCACAGCGCCCAGCGCGCTTCTTTGTGGGCCTGAACAAAGCGTTTGTCCATTTTTTGTCCCTTGAGGATGAAGAAAGCGGGGATTGTACCGCATGGTATAGATGAGGAGAGAGAAAAAGAAAAAAGGCCGGAAAATCCGGCCTTTTGCTGAGAATGCAGAATTATTTTTCCTGCAAGCCGAGTTTTTTCTCCAGATAGTGGATGTTGGTGCCACCATGCTGGAAGTTCTCGTCGCTCATAATGCGCATCTGCAGATCGACGTTGGTCTTGATGCCATCGATGATCAGCTCCTGCAGCGCATTCTTCATGCGGGCAATCGCCACGTCACGGCTTTCGCCGTAGCAGATCAGTTTGCCGATCATGGAGTCATAGTACGGCGGTACGGTGTAACCGGCGTAAATATGGGACTCCCAGCGCACGCCAAAGCCGCCCGGCGCGTGGAAACGGGTAATTTTACCCGGGCTCGGCAGGAAGGTGTTCGGGTCTTCGGCGTTGATACGGCATTCCACCGCATGGCCGCGAACCACCACTTCATCCTGCTTGATGGACAGCGGCTGACCGGCTGCGATACGCAGCTGCTCTTTGATCAGGTCAACGCCGGTGATCATTTCAGTTACCGGATGCTCTACCTGGATACGGGTGTTCATTTCAATGAAGTAGAACTCGCCGTTTTCGAACAGGAACTCAAAGGTACCCGCCCCGCGGTAGCCGATATCGACACAGGCTTTCGCGCAACGCTCGCCGATGTAGCGACGCAGTTCCGGGGTGATGCCCGGCGCCGGCGCTTCTTCGACCACTTTCTGGTGACGGCGCTGCATGGAGCAATCACGTTCAGCCAGATAGATAGCGTTACCCTGACCGTCCGCCAGCACCTGAATTTCGATGTGACGCGGGTTTTCCAGGTATTTCTCCATGTAGACCATGTCGTTGTTGAAAGCCGCTTTGGCTTCCGCTTTGGTCATGGAGATGGACTGGGCCAGTTCAGCATCGCTGCGCACAACGCGCATACCGCGACCGCCGCCGCCGCCGGAGGCCTTGATGATCACCGGATAGCCGATGCGTTTGGCATGGGCGCGGTTAGCGTCCATGTCGTCGGTCAGCGGGCCGTCAGAACCGGGTACGGTCGGGACGCCGGCTTTTTTCATGGCGGTGATCGCGGACACTTTGTCGCCCATCAGGCGGATGGTGTCGGCTTTCGGGCCGATGAAGATAAAGCCGGAGCGCTCAACCTGCTCAGCAAAGTTGGCGTTCTCAGAGAGGAAGCCATACCCCGGGTGAATTGCTACCGCGCCGGTGATCTCAGCGGCGCTGATGATAGCCGGGATGTTCAGATAGCTTTTTACGGACGGAGCCGGACCGATGCAGACCGTCTCATCCGCTAACAATACGTGTTTTAGATCGCGATCCGCGGTGGAATGCACAGCAACGGTCTTGATGCCCAGTTCTTTACAGGCACGCAGGATGCGCAGTGCGATCTCGCCACGGTTAGCGATGACAATTTTATCCAGCATGTTCGCCTCGTTACTCGATAACTACCAGCGGCTCGTCGAATTCTACCGGTTGGCCGCTTTCGATCAGAATGGCTTTCACCACGCCGGCTTTGTCGGCTTCGATCTGGTTCATCATTTTCATCGCTTCGACGATGCACAGGGTGTCGCCCACGTTAACTTTCTGGCCAACTTCCACAAACGCTTTCGCGTCCGGGCTTGGCGTACGATAGAAAGTACCAACCATCGGGGAACGTACGATGTGACCACTGATTTCCGCTTTTGCCGGCGCTTCTGCTGCTGCAGCTGGCGCGGCAGCCGCGGCGGCAGGTGCCTGAGGCTGCATCATCGGCGCAGCATAAGCCTGCTGCATAACCGGATAGCTTGCGGCCGGTGCAGAGCGGCTGATGCGAACAGACTCTTCGCCTTCAGAAATTTCCAGTTCGGAGATACCTGATTCTTCAACCAGCTCGATCAGTTTTTTAATCTTACGAATATCCATGAGTGGGTTCCGTACTCTTTGTTTAGTGTGATTGTGACAGGCGTTTTACCGCCGTCTGTAAAGCGTATGAATAGCCGTCCGCCCCCAGTCCGCAGATAACGCCAGCGGCGATATCTGACAGATACGAATGCTGGCGGAAGGGTTCGCGTGCATGCACATTGCTCAGGTGAATCTCGATAAACGGGATGTTCACGGCAAGCAACGCGTCACGGATTGCTACGCTGGTATGCGTGAACGCGGCCGGATTAATCAGGATATAGTCCACGTTGTCTTTAGCCTGATGAATTCGGTCGATTAACACATGCTCCGCGTTGGACTGCAGGTGATCCAGGCTCACATTCAGCGCCGCTGCTTCAGATGTTAAATGGTTAACAATCTCAGCCAGCGTGAGAGATCCATACTTCTCTGGCTCGCGGGTACCGAGCATGTTAATGTTTGGACCATTCAAAAGCAAAATGTGAAACTTGTCTGCCATCGTGTGGCGATCTCCTGCCATTTTCGGGTAAAAAACAACATATACCTTCAATGCGCCCTTGTCACCTTTTCAGGGTCAGAAAACCCTGTCAGGAAAGCCAAAGTCGCACATTATAACGATTTCGTAGCAATTGGCAGCTAAATACTGGTCTTATCAGGGAAGATTATCAACCGCTATCTTAAAAAGAGTCGCGGTTGATAAAGGATCTGCGGGAAACTGCACATTACCGGATTCAGCGCCACCACTGGCGAAACTTCTTGTAACGCCATGCCAGGAGCGCGACTGCCAGCAGGGCATAAATGATGGGCTGCGGTGAGAGGATCTTCACTGACCACAGGTAGTGAATCGGCGCGAGGATCGCCACCAGATAGACGAAGTTGTGTAAAAGTTGCCAACGGCGGCCCAGTTTTCGCTGCATCGCCTGCGTCGACGTCGCCGCCAGCGCCAGCAGGATCGCCCAACTGACCATGCCTAACGTCAGATAGGGGCGGTTGATAATCTCCGAGCCCAGCAGCGCCAGATTGTTAATGCCCAGCTCCAGCAGGGTATAGCTGGTCAGGTGCAGGGTCGCCCAGGCGAAACACCATAAACCTAACAGGCGGCGAACGCGAATCAATAATGGCTGTTTCGCGTAGCGCGCCAGCGGGGAGACCAGCAGCGTCGCCAGCAGAAACTTCAGCGCCATCCTGCCGGTAAAATGCTGGATATCCTTGGCCGGATCGGCGCTAAAGTAGCCCTGGTGCCCGGCCCAGAATAACCAGACCAGCGGCAAAAACCCCGCCAGATGAAGTAAAACCTTCAACCAGGCGATCTGTTTGACGGTGAAACGCACTAGAAGTTCTCCCGCAGATTCATGCCGCGATACAGCGACGCCACCTCGTCGGCATAGCCGTTAAACAGCAGCGTCGGTTGACGTTTCACATCGAGCACGCCGCCGGCACCGATAAACCGCTCGCTAGCCTGTGACCAGCGGGGGTGATCGACGTGCGGATTGACGTTGGCGAAGAAGCCGTATTCGTCCGGCGCCGCGAGGTTCCAGGTGGTCGGTGGCCGCTCGCGGGTCAGTTCAATGCTGACGATGGATTTAATGCCTTTGAAACCGTACTTCCACGGCACGGTAAGGCGGACCGGCGCGCCGTTTTGCGGCGGCAGCGCTTTGCCATACACCCCGACGGTGAGCAGCGTCAGCGGGTGCAGCGCTTCATCCAGCCGCAACCCCTCCACGTAAGGGTAAGCGAGCCCGCCGCCGATAAACCGATCTTTCTGCCCGGGCATTTGATCCGGGGCATAGAGGGTTTTGAAGGCCACATAGCGCGCGTTGCTGGTGGGCTCCACCAGCGCCAACAGCTTATGCAGCGGGAAGCCGACCCAGGGGACCACCATCGACCAGGCTTCCACGCAGCGCATACGGTAAATACGCTCTTCCAGCGGGAAGCGTTTGGTCAGATCGTCATGGTCAAGGGTCAGCGGCTTCGCCACCTCACCGCCGATGGTCAACGTCCAGGGATCGGTGCGCAGACTACCCGCGTTCGCCGCCGGATCGGCTTTATCGAGGCCGAATTCATAAAAGTTATTGTAGCCGGAGACTTTATCTTCCGGAGTAAGCGTCAGGTTAGCCTGCCATTCAGCGGGTTTAGCAAAGTCCAGGGCCTTGCCCGCCGGGGCTGGCGGACGGTCGTGGCCTTTAAACCAGTCCAGCAGGTCGGCCTGTGCGGCGGCGGGAAGCGAAAGGGCGGTCGCGCTGATGCCCAGCATTTTCAGCACCTGGCGCCGCTGGAGCATAAAAACGGATTCGGCCGTGACGTCGGCTTCCGTCAGTTTTTTTCTTTTCATGGTGTCCTCCGTCATGCGTTTCCCTAAGCATGACGGAGGCGGCGATGAATCGCGAATATGTCACGAAAAATTGCACATTAGGCGCATTCGCCACCGCCGAAGCTGGGGCGCGGTCGTCCAGGAATCATCGGAAAGTGGCGCAAGACGTTTCCTTTAACGCGCCTGACCCGGCATCTTTAGCAGGGGAAAAAAGGGGGCGGGAGGCTGGCAGGATGGAAAATTAGCAATAATGTGCGCCGCTGGCGCGGGTTTGCCATCCAGCGTCTAAAATTAAAGCGCTTCTGGCGCAGGCCGCAGGCGGGCGGCGATTGGCAAATTTTTTCTGCCGACTATACTCGCTATCGGCATACTTTCGCCGATAATACGCATTCCATTGCCAGACTCGCCATCTTTGATAGTATGCGTCGCGCTTTAAAAGGTTAATGCTAGCGTCAAGGCGCGCGCCGGCACGGGAGCCTGATGGTTCATCGGGCAGTCATTCACTCGCGGAGTTAACACAGGGATGCGATTAACGACGAAGTTCTCAGCCTTTATCACGCTGCTAACTAGCCTGACCATCTTTGTCACGCTGATTGGCGCTTCGCTGAGTTTTTACAACGGCATTGAGAACAAGGTCGAAAACCGGGTTCAGGCGGTGGCGACCATGCTGGATAACCGGCTCATCACCACCTCTTTTGATAAGCTTGAGCCGCAGCTGGATGAGCTGATGACGCCGATAGAGATCGTGCATATCGATTTCATGCTTAACGGTAAACCGCTCTACAGCCACTCCCGAACCGACAGCTACCGCCCGCTGGGCAGTCATGAGCAATTCCGTGAGATCACGGTCCCGTCGTTGAAACATCCCGGTATCACCCTGCATCTGGTCTACGTTGACCCGATGGTGAACTATTTCCGTTCGCTGTCAATCACCGCCCCGCTGTCGATCTCCATCGGCTTCATGGTGGTGATTATTTTCTTCGCCGTCCGCTGGATACGCCGCCAGCTGGCAGGTCAGGAACTGCTTGAGCTTCGTTCCACGCGCATCCTGAGCGGCGAGCGCGGGCCGCAGGTGCGCGGGTCAGTCTATGAATGGCCTGCCAGCACCAGTAGCGCGCTGGATATGCTGCTGTCGGAGCTGCAATTCGCCAGCGATCAGCGCAGCCGGATGGATACGCTGATTCGCTCCTATGCGGCACAGGATTCCAAAACCGGGCTGAACAATCGCCTGTTTTTTGACAATCAGTTGGCCACGCTGCTGGAAGATCAGGAGAAGGTGGGGGCGTACGGCATCGTGATGATGATCCGTCTGCCGGAGTTTGATCTGCTGCGGGACAACTGGGGACGAGCGGCGGCCGAAGAACATTACTTCACGCTAATCAACCTGCTCTCTACCTTTATTATGCGTTACCCTGGCGCGCTGCTGGCCCGCTATCACCGTAGCGACTTCGCCGTGCTGCTGCCGCACCGCACGTTAAAAGAGGCGGATAGCATCGCTGGACTGTTGCTGAAGGCCATGGACGCGCTGCCTCCGACGCGCATTCTCGATCGTGACGATATGATGCATATCGGCATCTGTTCTTTCCGCAGTGGACAATCGGCGGCGCAAGTGATGGAACATGCTGAAGCAGCAACGCGCAACGCGGTGCTGCAGGGCAGCAACAGCTGGTCGGTCTATGACGATACCCTTCCGGAGAAAGGCCGCGGCAACGTTCGCTGGCGGACGCTGATCGAACAGATGCTGAGCCGCGGCGGGCCGCGGTTGTATCAGAAACCCGCCGTCACTCGCGATGGCCGGGTGCATCACCGTGAACTGATGTCGCGGATGTACGACGGTAAGGAAGAGGTGATCGCCGCCGAGTATATGCCGATGGTGCTGCAGTTTGGCCTGGCGGAGGAGTATGACCGCCTGCAGGTGACGCGCCTGCTGCCATTTTTAGGCTTCTGGCCCGAGGAGAATCTGGCGCTCCAGCTGTCGGTGGAGTCGCTGATCCGTCCGCGATTCCAGCGCTGGCTGCGTGATGCTCTGATGCAGTGCGAAAAATCGCAGCGTCAGCGGATTATTTTTGAACTTGCTGAGGCAGATGTTTGTCAATATATCGGCCGTCTACAGCCGGTTATGCGGTTGGTTAACGCGCTTGGCGTTCGGGTGGCGGTGGTTCAGGCAGGGTTAACCCTGGTGGGAACTAGCTGGATCAAGCAGCTGGATGCGGAGCTGATCAAACTGCATCCGGGGCTGGCGCGCAACATCGAAAAGCGCAGCGAGAACCAGCTGCTGGTGCAAAGCCTGGTGGAAGCCTGTAAAGGCATGCCTATGCAAGTTTTTGCGACGGGCGTACGCAGCCGCAGCGAGTGGCTGGTACTGTCCCAATGCGGTGTCACGGGCGGGCAGGGGGAATTTTTTGCCGCCTCACAGCCACTTGACACAAATGTGAAAAAATATTCGCAAAGATACTCGGTTTGATCTGCCGTTTAGCGTGATTTCACGTAGAATAACGCGCGCCATCGTGAAGGGGGTGTGCTTGTCTACCTGCCGGATCATCGCAATGTAAATGCCAGTGACCCTCCTTTGACAGGTTACAAATTCAGGCGTGGAGCGCTGCTGAAGATTTCAGCAATGAACGGAGTCGGAAAAATTTGTAACAAAGGAAATGAACTGCACTAATTTTCACCGCAGCAGGTGATTTTTGCGCCTTGTCGCTGCTGCGTGTGGTTGGTAAAGTAAGCGGATTTTGTTTTCCGCCCCAGCTTTCAGGATTATCCCTTAGTATGTTAAAAAAATTTCGTGGCATGTTTTCCAATGACCTGTCCATTGACCTGGGTACTGCGAATACCCTTATTTACGTAAAAGGACAAGGCATCGTATTGAATGAGCCTTCCGTGGTGGCCATTCGTCAGGATCGTGCCGGATCGCCGAAAAGCGTCGCCGCCGTGGGTCATGAAGCGAAGCAGATGCTCGGCCGTACCCCGGGTAATATCGCGGCGATTCGCCCGATGAAGGACGGCGTTATCGCTGACTTCTTCGTGACGGAAAAGATGCTGCAGCACTTTATAAAACAAGTGCACAGCAACAGCTTTATGCGCCCGAGCCCGCGCGTACTGGTCTGCGTGCCGGTTGGCGCCACCCAGGTTGAGCGTCGTGCTATCCGTGAATCCGCGCAGGGCGCAGGCGCTCGCGAAGTGTTCCTGATTGAAGAACCGATGGCGGCCGCGATCGGCGCTGGCCTGCCGGTTTCTGAAGCGACCGGTTCCATGGTGGTGGATATCGGCGGCGGTACCACCGAGGTGGCGGTTATCTCCCTGAACGGCGTGGTTTACTCTTCTTCCGTGCGTATCGGCGGCGACCGTTTCGACGAAGCCGTCATCAATTACGTGCGTCGTAACTACGGCTCCCTGATCGGTGAAGCGACCGCTGAGCGTATCAAACATGAAATCGGTTCGGCTTATCCGGGCGATGAAGTGCGTGAAATTGAAGTGCGCGGCCGTAACCTGGCGGAAGGCGTGCCACGCGGTTTCACCCTGAACTCAAACGAAATTCTTGAAGCGCTGCAGGAGCCGCTGACCGGCATCGTGAGCGCGGTCATGGTTGCCCTTGAGCAGTGCCCGCCGGAACTGGCGTCTGATATCTCCGAGCGCGGGATGGTTCTCACCGGCGGTGGTGCGCTGCTGCGCAACCTGGACCGTCTGTTAATGGAAGAAACCGGTATTCCAGTCGTGGTTGCTGAAGATCCGCTGACCTGCGTAGCGCGTGGCGGCGGCAAGGCGCTGGAAATGATCGACATGCACGGCGGCGACCTGTTTAGCGAAGAGTAGTCAGCCTGAAGGTCCGGGGTGGCTTACGCGCTGCCCCAGGTCTTTACTGACACGAGAATACGCATAGCCTATGAAGCCAATTTTTAGCCGTGGCCCCTCGCTACAGATTCGCCTTATTCTGGCGGTGCTGGTGGCGCTTGGCGTGATTATCGCCGACAGCCGCCTGGGTACGTTCAGTCAAATCAGAACGTACATGGATACAGCCGTCAGCCCTTTCTACTTTGTCTCTAATGGTCCCCGGGAACTGCTCGACAGCGTATCGCAGACGCTGGCTACCCGTGACCAGCTCGAACTGGAAAACCGCGCGCTGCGTCAGGAGCTGTTGTTGAAAAACAGCGATCTGCTGATGCTGGGCCAGTACAAGCAGGAGAACGCACGCCTGCGTGAACTGCTTGGCTCGCCGCTGCGCCAGGACGAGCAAAAAATGGTGACCCAGGTCATCTCAACGGTCAACGACCCCTACAGCGATCAGGTGGTTATCGATAAGGGCAGCGTCAACGGCGTCTACGAAGGCCAGCCGGTTATCAGCGATAAAGGCGTGGTGGGGCAGGTCGTGGCGGTAGCGAAAATGACCAGCCGGGTACTGCTGATCTGTGATGCCACCCATGCGTTGCCGATCCAGGTCCTGCGTAACGACATTCGCGTCATTGCCGCCGGTAACGGCTGCACCGACGACCTCCAGCTTGAGCATCTGCCGGCCAATACCGATATTCGCGTCGGCGATGTGCTGGTGACCTCCGGTCTTGGCGGCCGTTTCCCGGAAGGGTACCCGGTTGGGGTTGTCTCTTCAGTGAAACTGGACACCCAGCGCGCCTACACGGTGATCCAGGCGCGTCCGACGGCCGGTCTGCAGCGTTTGCGCTATCTGTTGCTGCTGTGGGGCGCCGATCGCAATGGCGCTAACCCGATGACTCCGGAAGAGGTTCATCGCGTGGCTAACGAACGCCTGATGCAGATGATGCCGCAGGTGTTGCCTGCGCCGGATGCGATGGGGCCGCAGATGCCGGCGCCCGCCACCGGGCTGACGCCGTCTCAGCCGTCGCAGCCTGCAGGGGGGCAATAGTGGCAAGTTACCGTAGCCAGGGACGCTGGGTTATCTGGCTCTCGTTTCTTATCGCGCTATTGCTGCAAATTATGCCCTGGCCGGCGGACATCAGCGTTTTCCGGCCCAACTGGGTATTATTGATCCTGCTGTACTGGATCCTCGCGCTGCCGCACCGGGTGAACGTGGGGACGGGCTTCGTGATGGGGGCTATTCTTGATCTCATCAGCGGCTCGACGCTGGGCGTTCGCGCGCTGTCCTTAAGCATCGTCGCCTATCTGGTGGCGCTGAAGTATCAGCTGTTCCGTAACCTGGCGCTGTGGCAACAGGCGCTGGTGGTCATGCTGTTATCCCTCGCCGTGGATATCATTGTTTTCTGGGCAGAGTTTTTAGTGATCAACGTCTCTTTCCGTCCGGAAGTATTCTGGAGTAGTGTAGTAAACGGTATCCTCTGGCCATGGCTCTTCCTGCTGATGCGTAAAGTGCGTCAGCAATTTGCAGTGCAATAAGGTTGATATGACAACTCTGTATCTTGCTTCTGGTTCCCCGCGTCGGCAGGAACTGCTGACTCAGCTTGGTCTCGCGTTCGAGCGTCTGGTTCCTGGTATCGAGGAGCAGCGCCAGCCGCAGGAGAGCGCACAGCACTATGTCGTCCGTCTGGCGCGTGAAAAGGCGCAGGCCGGAGTGGCGCTGGCATCGCGGGATTTGCCGGTGTTGGGAGCGGATACGATTGTTATTTTGAACGGCGAAGTGCTGGAAAAACCGCGCGACGCCGAACACGCTGCAGCGATGCTGCGCCTGCTTTCCGGCCAAACCCATCAGGTCATGACCGCGGTGGCGCTGGCGGATAAGCAGCAGACGTTGGATTGTCTGGTGGTCACGGAAGTGACCTTCCGAACGCTCAGCGAGCAGGATATCGCCGATTATGTGGCCAGCGGCGAGCCTTTAGATAAAGCAGGTGCATACGGTATTCAAGGGTTGGGTGGCTGCTTCGTCAGGAAGATTAATGGCAGCTATCACGCCGTAGTCGGCTTACCGCTGGTGGAAACGTATGAGTTGCTCAGTAACTTTAACTCACTGCGTAAAGAAAAGGGATAAAGATGACGGCTGAATTATTAGTGAACGTAACGCCATCCGAAACGCGCGTTGCGTATATTGATGGCGGTATTCTGCAGGAAATCCATATTGAGCGTGAAGCGCGACGCGGAATAGTAGGCAATATCTACAAAGGTCGTGTTAGCCGAGTGCTGCCGGGAATGCAGGCGGCTTTTGTAGATATTGGTCTGGATAAGGCGGCGTTCCTCCACGCCTCCGATATCATGCCGCATACCGAATGCGTTGCCGGTGAGGAGCAAAAGCAGTTTACCGTGCGCGATATTTCGGAGCTGGTGCGTCAGGGCCAGGACCTGATGGTTCAGGTGGTTAAAGATCCGCTCGGTACCAAAGGCGCGCGTCTGACCACCGATATTACCCTGCCTTCCCGCTATCTGGTTTTTATGCCAGGCGCCTCCCATGTGGGGGTCTCTCAGCGGATTGAAAGCGAAGCCGAGCGCGAGCGGCTGAAAAAGGTCGTGGCAGAGTACTGCGACGAGCAGGGCGGGTTTATCATTCGCACCGCCGCGGAAGGGGTCCACGAGCAGGAGATGGCCGCCGATGCCGCCTATCTTAAGCGCGTATGGACCAAAGTGATGGAGCGCAAAAAGCGCAACCAGACCCGCTATCAGCTGTACGGCGAGCTGGCCCTGGCTCAGCGCGTGTTGCGGGATTTTGCCGATGCGCATCTCGATCGTATTCGCGTCGACTCGCGGCTGACCTATGAGGCGCTGCTGGAATTTACCGCCGAATATATCCCGGAAATGACCAGCAAGCTGGAACACTACAGCGGCCGTCAGCCGATATTCGATCTCTTTGACGTTGAGAACGAAATTCAGCGCGCGCTGGAGCGTAAAGTCGAGCTCAAGTCCGGGGGCTATCTGATCATCGACCAGACCGAGGCGATGACCACCATCGATATCAACACCGGAGCGTTTGTTGGGCACCGCAATCTTGACGATACTATCTTCAATACCAATATCGAAGCCACCCAGGCGATAGCCCGCCAGCTGCGTTTGCGTAACCTCGGCGGCATTATCATCATTGATTTCATCGACATGAACAATGAAGACCATCGCCGGCGGGTGTTGCACTCCCTGGAGCAGGCCCTCAGCAAAGACCGGGTGAAGACCAGCATCAACGGTTTCTCCCAGCTGGGTCTGGTGGAGATGACGCGGAAACGCACCCGCGAAAGCGTGGAGCATGTGCTGTGCAACGAATGCCCGACCTGCCACGGACGCGGAACGGTAAAGTCCGTGGAAACGGTATGCTATGAGATTATGCGTGAGATCGTTCGCGTGCATCATGCTTATGATTCCGATCGCTTCCTGGTCTATGCTTCCCCTGCGGTGGCGGAAACTCTGAAAGGGGAAGAGTCGCATGCGCTGGCGGAAGTGGAGATCTTTGTCGGCAAGCAGGTGAAGGTACAAATTGAGCCGCTCTATAATCAAGAGCAGTTCGATGTGGTTATGATGTAATACACCGCGTCATTGTGCGGCTGACAAGGAGAGAGGCGTGAGGCGACTGCCCGGGATTTTATTGCTCACCGTGGCAACATTGATTGTTATCGTCGCGCTGCTGGTGAGTGGCTTGCGTCTCGTGTTGCCGCAGCTCGACGCCTGGCGTCCGCAGCTGCTGGAGAAAATCTCCGCCCTCACCGGCACGCCGGTGGATGCCTCGCAGATCGCCGCCAGCTGGCAAACTTTTGGCCCAACATTAGATGTCCGCGATATTCATGTTGGGCTGAAGGATGGCGGGACAATGGCGGTCAAGCGCGTGACCCTGGCGCTGGACGTCTGGCAAAGTCTGCTGCATATGCGCTGGCAGTTTCGCGATCTCACCTTCTGGCAGCTGCAGGTCCATACCAATACCCCGATTCAGACCAATGACGGCGGCGAAAGTCTGAAAACCGACCGCATCAGCGATCTCTTTTTACGTCAGTTCGACCACTTTACTCTGCGCGACAGCCATCTGAGCTTCCTGACCATTTCTGGTCAGCGGGCGGAGCTGGCGGTCCCGCAGCTGACCTGGCTTAACGGCAGGAACCGTCACCGCGCCGAGGGGCAGCTCAGCCTTTCCAGTCTCACCGGCCAGCATGGCGTCATGCAGGTGCGGATGGATCTCCGCGATGAGGATGGCCTGCTGAATAAAGGCCGGGTCTGGCTGCAGGCTGACGATATTGACGTCAAACCCTGGCTGGGCCGCTGGATGCAGGACAATATCGCGCTGAAAAGCGCCCGCTTCAGCCTCGAAGGCTGGATGACTATTGAAAAAGGCGATGTAGCCAGCGGCGACGTATGGCTGAAAAAAGGGGGCGCCAGCTGGCAAGGGGATAGCGAGGTTCATCATCTGTCAGTGGATAACCTGACGGCGCATCTCTCTCACGACAAGCAGAGCTGGGGCTTCTATATTCCCGATACGCGGATCGCGATCGACGATAAACCGTGGCCAAGCGGCGCGCTGGCGATGGCGTGGATCCCGGGGCAGGATGTCGGTGGCGACGGTCATCAGCGTAGCGATGAATTACGTATTCGCGCCAGCAATTTAGCGCTCAGTGGCCTGAGCGGATTGCAGCCGTTTGCCGATAAGCTGGCGCCTTCTTTGGGCGAACTCTGGCGCACCACGCAGCCCAGCGGCAAAATCAATCTGCTGGCTCTCGATATTCCCCTGCAGGCGACGGAGAAAACGCGCTTTCAGGCGCAGTGGAGCGATCTGGCGTGGAAGCAGTGGAAACTCCTGCCGGGAGCGGAACACTTTTCCGGCAGCCTGAATGGCAGCGTGGAGCACGGGGAACTGCGCGCCCGCATGACGAAGGCGCAAATGCCGTATGCCGGAGTTTTCCGGGCCCCGCTGGAGATCGCCGCTGGCGAAGCCACCCTCAGCTGGGTGAAAAATGACAAAGGCTTTATGCTTGATGGCCGCGATATTGACGTGCAGGCGACGGGGGTACGCGCCCGCGGCGGCTTCCGCTATCTGCAACCGCAGGGGGACGATCCGTGGCTGGGCATTCTGGCGGGGATCAGCACCAACGATGGCGGCCAGGCGTGGCGTTACTTCCCGGAAAACCTGATGGGCAAAGCGCTGGTGGACTATCTCAGCGGCGCGATTAAAGCCGGGCAGGCCCGCGATGCGACGCTGGTGTATGGCGGTAACCCACATCTGTTCCCGTATCCGCACAATGAAGGCCAGTTCCAGGTTTACGTCCCGCTGAAGAATGCCACTTTCGCTTTTCAACCGGACTGGCCGGCGCTGACCGGGCTGAATATCGACCTCAATTTTATCAACAGCGGCCTGTGGATGCGGGCGGATAAAGCGATGCTCGGCAATGTGACCGCCAGCAATCTCGATGCCGTGATCCCGGATTATGCGCAGGAAAAACTGCTGATTGATGCTGACATCAAAGGCCCGGGCAAAGAGGTGGGCCCTTATTTCAACACCACGCCATTGAAAGCGTCGCTCGGGGCAGCGCTGGATTCCCTGCAGCTGGATGGGGATGTGAGCGCTCGCTTACATCTGAATATCCCCCTCGATGGCGAGATGACCACCGCGAAAGGCGATGTACGGCTGCAGAATAATACCTTGTTTATCAAACCATTAGATACTACGCTGCAGAACCTGAGCGGTAATTTCAGCTTTGTGAATGGCGATCTCAATAGTCAAACGTTGAGCGCGACCTGGTTTAATCAGCCGCTGAACCTCAATTTTACCACCCGCGAAGGTGAAAAAGCGTTTCTGGTGGATGTCGGGATGAATGCCACCTGGCAGCCGTCGCGCACCGGACTGCTGCCGAAAGCGGTTAATGAGACGCTGAGCGGTAGCGTTCCGTGGGATGGCAAGGTCGCTATCGAACTGCCGTACCATGGCAATGCCAGCTATAAGGTTGATATCAATGGCGATCTGAAGAATGTGAGCAGTCACTTACCTTCACCGGTCAACAAGTCCGCTGGCGAACCCCTGCCGGTCAAAATTAACGTCGCCGGCGGTCTGAGCAGCTTCGACCTGACCGGATCCGTTGGCGCGAAGAATCATATCAACAGCCGCTGGTTGCTGAACCGTAAGCTGACGCTGGACAGAGCGATCCTCACGACGGATAGCAAAGGCCTCTCTCCGCTGCCCGACCAGCCCGGCGTTGAACTCAATCTGCCGCCGATGGATGGCGCGCAATGGCTGGCGCTGTTCCAGAAGGGCGCGGCGAATGAAGTCAGCAGCAGTGTCCTCTTTCCACCGCGCATTGTGCTGCGTACGCCGTCGCTGGCGCTGGCCGGCCAGCAATGGAACAACGTCAGTCTGATGTCGCAGCCGGTCGCCGGCGGCTCGCAGGTTGAGGCGCAGGGGCGTGAGATCAACGCCACCCTGACGATGCGCGACAATGCCCCGTGGCTGGCAAATGTGCGTTATCTCTATTTCAACCCGGCCAGCGCCAGCGGCAAGGGCGGAACGGAGAACGTGACTTCTCAGGCGGAGACGCGGCTGGATTTCCACGGCTGGCCCGATCTGCAACTGCGCTGCGCGGAATGCTGGCTGTGGGGGCAAAAATATGGCCGCATCGACGGCGATGTGACGATCAAGGGCGATACCTTAACGCTCTCCAACGGCCTGGTGGATACCGGGTTTGGCCGGCTGACGACCGACGGCGTGTGGGTTAACGCCCCTTCCGGGGTGCGCACCTCGCTGAAAGGCAGACTGCATGGCAATAAAACGGATGAATTTGCGGATTTCTTTGGCGTTTCCACACCGGTGAAGGATTCGCCGTTTGATATCGACTACGATCTCCACTGGCGCGCGCCGCCCTGGTCACCCGATGTCGCCTCGCTCAATGGGATCATTAAAAGCCACCTCGGCAAGGGGCAGTTTACCGACCTGAGTACCGGACATGCAGGCCAGCTGCTGCGTTTGCTGAGCGTCGATGCCCTACTGCGCAAACTGCGCTTCGACTTCAGCGATACCTTCAGCGAAGGTTTTTACTTTGACTCGATTAACAGTACGGCATGGATTAAGGATGGCGTACTGCATACCGATGATACGCTGGTGGATGGTCTGGAGGCGGACATTGCCATGAAAGGGTCGGTCGATCTGGTGCGTCGCCAGCTGGATCTGCAGGCGGTGGTCGCGCCGGAGATCTCCGCGACCGTCGGCGTGGCGGCGGCTTTTGCTGTCAACCCGATTGTCGGCGCGGCGGTGTTTGCCGCCAGCAAGGTGCTGGGGCCGCTGTGGAATAAAGTCTCGATACTGCGCTATCGCATCACCGGCCCGATTGACCAGCCGCAGATCAATGAAGTGCTGCGCCAGGCGCGCAGCAACAAAAAGCAATGATTTGACGATTGCCGGGAATTGCCGCAATCTCAATAGATAGCCTTCTGTATTTCCGCCTGTCAGGCGGCAACAAACGAGTAGCATAACGATGAGTCTGAACCTGGTAAGTGAACAATTACTGTCGGCAAATGGCCTGAATCATCAGGACCTGTTTGCCATTCTTGGTCAACTGACCGAGCGCCGCCTCGATTACGGCGATCTTTATTTTCAGTCGAGCTATCACGAATCCTGGGTTCTGGAAGACAGCATCATTAAAGATGGGTCGTACAATATCGACCAGGGCGTAGGCGTGCGCGCCGTCAGCGGCGAAAAAACAGGCTTTGCCTACGCTGACCAGATCAGCAAGCTGGCGCTGGAGCAGAGCGCCCAGGCGGCGCGGACCATTGTGCGCGAGACCGGCAATGGCAAAGTACAGACCCTCGGCGCCGTAGAGCACAGCGCCCTCTATACCACCATCGACCCGCTGCAGAGTATGAGCCGGGAAGAGAAGCTGGATATTCTCCGCCGGGTCGACAAAGTCGCTCGCGCGGCGGATCAGCGTGTGCAGGAGGTTTCGGCCAGCCTGAGCGGCGTCTATGAACTGATTCTGGTGGCCGCCACCGACGGCACTCTGGCCGCGGACGTTCGTCCGCTGGTGCGCCTCTCGGTCAGCGTACTGGTGGAAGAGGAGGGCAAACGCGAGCGCGGCAGCAGCGGCGGCGGCGGGCGTTTTGGCTATGACTATTTCCTCGCCTCTCAGGAGGGCGAAGTGCGGGCCGACGCCTGGGCGAAAGAAGCGGTGCGCATGGCGCTGGTTAACCTCTCGGCGGTCGCCGCCCCGGCGGGAATGCTGCCGGTGGTGCTCGGCGCCGGCTGGCCTGGCGTCCTGCTGCACGAAGCGGTCGGTCATGGCCTGGAAGGCGATTTCAACCGTCGCGGCACCTCGGTCTTTAGCGGCCATATGGGGGAATTAGTCGCCTCTGAGCTGTGCACCGTTGTGGACGACGGCACCATCGTCGACCGTCGTGGCTCGGTGGCTATCGATGATGAAGGCACGCCGGGTCAATACAATGTGCTGATCGAAAACGGCATCCTGAAAGGCTACATGCAGGATAAACTCAATGCGCGTCTGATGGGCGTCGCGCCGACCGGCAACGGCCGCCGTGAATCCTATGCCCATCTGCCGATGCCGCGTATGACCAACACCTATATGCTGGCGGGCCAGTCCACGCCGCAGGAGATTATCGAGTCGGTGGACTATGGTATCTTCGCGCCTAACTTCGGCGGCGGGCAGGTGGATATCACCTCCGGTAAGTTTGTCTTCTCCACCTCCGAGGCCTATCTGATCGAAAAAGGCAAGGTCACGAAGGCGGTGAAAGGGGCTACCCTGATCGGCTCCGGGATTGAGACCATGCAGCAGATTTCGATGGTGGGTAACGATCTGCGTCTGGATAACGGCGTCGGCGTCTGTGGCAAAGAGGGCCAGAGCGTGCCGGTGGGCGTTGGCCAGCCGACCCTGAAGGTCGATAATCTTACCGTCGGCGGCACCGCCTGATCCTGACCGGGTTCCCGGCGTCGCCGGGAACCGCTTCAGCGGGCGATCCCTCTCCCGTGCATCCCCTGATAGATCTTCGCCACGTCGACAAAATATTCCGTCAGATAGTTGATACAGACCTGCACTTTCAGCGGCAGTTTATCCTTTTCGGTGTACAGGGCGTAAACCGGCCGCGGATCGGACTGGTAGCTCGGCAGCAGGATCTCAAGCTCACCACGATTGATCTCTTCGATCGCCCACATCAACGGCACATAGGCGATACCCACCCCGGCGGTCAGCCAGCGCACCAGCGTCATGGGGTCGTTGGTCACAAAGCGCCCCTGTGGGGTCAGGCGGGTTGAGATCCCTTCCGGCGCGATAATGACAAACTCATTGTCCGGCCGCACGCTATATTCCAGCCAGGCATGCCCGGTAAGATCGGCCGGTTTCTCCGGATTGCCAGCCTGCGCCAGATAGCTTTTCGCGGCGCATAATACCATCGGCATTGATCCCAGGCGGCGGGAAAAAAGGCTGGAATCCTGCAGGGCACCCACGCGGATCACCACGTCAAGACCGTCGGCGATCAGGTCCGGCGCAGGTATGCCGGTGACCAGATTGACGGAGAGCCCGGGGTATTCTTTCAGCATTTTCGCCGTTATGCGCGCCAGAACATTCTGTGCCATAGTTGAAGAGCAGCCGATACGCAGCGTCCCGATGGGGGTGTTGTTAAATGCGTATAATTGCTCATGGACATCCTGCGCTTCAAACAGCATCCTACGGCAGCCCTGATAGTAAATTTTACCCGCTTCCGTTAAGCCAAGGCTGCGGGTGCTGCGGTTGAGCAGCTTCACCTGCAGTTCATCTTCCAGTTTGGCGACGGTCTGACTGATTGAGGAAACGCTCATCTGAAGCTGGCGGGCCGCTGCGGTGAAGGAACCTAATTCGACCACTTTGGCGAAAACGGACATGCGCTTTAATCGTTCCATTATTCACTCTGGCTTAAAAGTGATTTAGATCACACATTGTAGATAATGCGGCAATCGTTACGTTAATATATTGTTAGCTACATAATAAACGCATCTGCTCACTACCTGTACGCTTCTTATTCAAGGTCATCATGAGTCTGTTTCCTGTCATCGTGATTTTCGGCTTATCGTTTCCGCCGATCTTCTTCGAGTTGCTGTTGTCGCTGGCCATCTTCTGGCTGGTGCACCGATTGCTGGTTCCGACCGGCATTTACGATTTTGTCTGGCACCCTGCACTGTTTAATACGGCGCTATATTGCTGCCTTTTTTATTTGATATCGCGCTTGTTCGTTTGAGGTTGATGTGAAAACACTAACAAGAAATATCCTCCGTACTGCTATTACCGTGATACTGGTCATTTTGGCCTTCGTAGCGATTTTCCGCGCCTGGGTTTACTACACCGCCTCGCCGTGGACGCGGGATGCGCGCTTTAGCGCCGACATTGTGGCCATTGCCCCCGACGTCTCCGGGCTGATCTCCCAGGTAAACGTCAAGGATAACCAACTGGTTAAGAAAGACCAGGTATTGTTCGTTATTGACCAGCCTCGTTACCAAAAAGCGCTGGCGCAGGCGGAAGCCGATGTTGCCTACTACCAGACGTTAGCCCAGGAAAAACGTGTCGAAGCCGGTCGGCGTAATAAGCTTGGCGTCCAGGCGATGTCGCGGGAAGAGATTGACCAGGCGAACAATGTGCTGCAGACGGTTGAGCATCAGCTGGCGAAAGCGGTGGCCAGCCGCGACCTGGCCAGACTGGACCTGGAGCGCACGGAGATTCGCGCCCCTGCGGATGGTTGGGTAACCAACCTTAACGTCTATACCGGGGAATTTATCACCCGCGGCTCCACGGCGGTGGCGCTGGTGAAAGAGAATACATTTTACGTCATGGCCTATCTGGAAGAGACCAAACTGGAAGGCGTCCGTCCTGGCTACCGGGCGGAAATTACCCCGCTTGGCAGCAGCAAAACCATTAAAGGCACGGTGGACAGTATCGCTGCGGGGGTAACCAACGCCAGCAGCAGCAGCGACTCGAAAGGGATGGCCTCGGTGGATTCCAACCTTGAATGGGTGCGTCTGGCGCAGCGTGTGCCGGTACGTATTCGTCTTGACCACCAGCAGGGGAATCTGTGGCCATCGGGCACCACGGCGACGGTGGTGATCACCGGTAAAGAAGACCGTGATACCAGCCAGGCCAACTTCTTCCAGAAACTGGCTATGCGCCTGCGCGAATTCGGTTAATCGCTATGGGGACATATACTATTGCTCCCCAGCATCTCCGCTTTGCCATTAAGCTTGCATGCGCGGTGGTGCTGGCGCTGTTCGTCGGCTTCCATTTTCAGCTCGAAACGCCGCGCTGGGCGGTGCTGACCGCGGCAATCGTCGCCGCTGGCCCGGCCTTTGCCGCCGGGGGAGAGCCATACTCCGGCGCGATCCGCTATCGCGGCATGTTGCGTATTGCCGGGACCTTTATCGGCTGTATTGCGGCGCTGGTTATCATCATCCTGATGATCCGCGCCCCTCTGCTGATGATGCTGGTATGCTGCCTGTGGGCCGGGTTTTGTACCTGGGTTTCGTCGCTGGTCAAGGTCGAAAACTCCTATGCCTGGGGACTGGCCGGCTACACCGCGCTGATTATCATTATTACCATCCACACCGATCCGATGCTGGCGCCGCAGTTTGCCGTTGAGCGCTGCAGCGAAATTGTCATCGGGATTGTCAGCGCCATCGTCGCCGATCTGCTTTTCTCCCCGCGTTCGATTAAAAAAGAGATCGACCTTGAGCTGGATAACCTGCTGATTGCCCAGTATAAGCTGATGCAGTTATGCGTTGCGCACGGCGAAAAAGAGGAAGTGGATCAGGCCTGGGGAGCGCTGGTGCGTCGTACCACGGCGCTGGAAGGCATGCGCAGTAACCTGATTATGGAATCCTCTCGCTGGGCTAAGGCGAATCAACGCCTGAAGGCGATCAATACCCTCTCGCTAACGCTTATCACCCAGGCTTGCGAAACCTACCTGATTCAGAACTCGCGACCGGAAATGGTGACGGACGACTACCGCGCGCTGTTTGCTGAGCCGGTTGAGACAGTGCAGGATGTTCACCAGCAGCTGAAGCGTATGCGTCGCTTCCTGACCTGGAAAGGCGAGCATAATACGCCGGTCACCATCTACAGCTGGGTAGGCGCAGCCACCCGTTACCTGCTGCTTAAGCGTGGCGTGGTGGGCAATACCAAAATCAGCCGCATCGAAGACGGTGTATTGCGCGGCGAAACGGTGGTTAAAGTGGAGTCCGCCGAGCGTCACCACGCGATGGTGAACTTCTGGCGCACCTCCGTCTCCTGTATCCTCGGGACGCTGTTCTGGCTGTGGACGGGCTGGACCTCAGGCAGCGGGGCGATGGTAATGATTGCCGTGGTTACCGCGCTGGCGATGCGTCTACCTAACCCGAGAATGGTGGCGATAGACTTCCTCTACGGTACTCTGGCGGCGTTACCGCTGGGTACCCTGTACTTTCTGGTGATCATGCCGGCGACGCAGCAGAGTATGCTGCTGCTCTGTATCAGCCTGGCGGCGATGGCGTTTTTTATCGGTATCGAAGTGCAGAAAAGGCGCCTCGGATCGCTGGGAGCGCTGGCGAGCACCATCAACATTCTGGTGCTGGATAACCCGATGCAGTTCCAGTTCAGCCAGTTCCTCGATAGCGCGCTGGGGCAGATCGTCGGCTGTTTCCTCGCTCTGATGGTTATTCTGATTGTCAGGGATAACTCCCGGGCCAGAACCGGTCGGGTGCTGCTGAACCAGTTTGTCTCCGCGGCGGTCTCTTCGCTGACCACCAACTCGGCGCGTCGCAAAGAGAATCATCTGCCCGCGCTCTATCAGCAGCTGTTTTTGTTGCTCAACAAATTTCCCGGCGATGTCGCCCGTTTCCGTCTGGCATTGACGTTAATCATTGCCCACCAGCGCCTGCGCGATGCGCCCGTGCCGGTGAACGAGGATTTGTCGGCGTTCCATCGCCAGCTGCGACGTACTGCGGATCATGTGATCTCCGCCGGGAGCGATGATAAGCGTCGGCGCTACTTTACCCGGCTGCTGGCGGAGCTTGATGTTTATCAGGAGAAGCTGCGGGTCTGGGAGGCTTCGCCGCAGGTGACCGAGCCGGTACGGCGACTGGTTGAGATGTTGCACAAGTACCAGCATGTGCTGACCAGCAGTTAACCCATAAACCGACGCCCAGGCGTCGGTTTTTTTATCGCTATACTTAACGGCGACAGGAAGAGAAGCGGGAGGGGCTGTCATGACCACCTATACGTTTGATTTTGACGAAATCGCCGAGCAACAGGATTTCTACCGGGAGTTCTCCCGGACCTTCGAGCTGGCTCAGGATAAGGTCAACAACCTTGATTCGCTATGGGACGCGGTGACCGGTGGGCTACTGCCGCTGCCGCTGGACATTGAGTTCATCCATTTAAATGACAAGCAGCGTCGGCGCTTTGGGGCATTAATTTTATTATTTGATGAAGCAGAGGAAGAGCTGGAGGGGGAGTTACGTTTTAACGCCCGTCAGGCATAAAAAAGCCCCCGGCAGGCGGGGGCAAGTCGTCGAAATAAGACGACGAGGGTTTATTTGTACAGCTCAGCGGTGGCGTGCCAGCTATCGCCGGTACGTGCTTCAATAATACGGTAGCTGCTGGCGCCTTCTTTCTCGGCTTTAGCGGCTAGTTCCTGACGCATGTCCATTGGCGCACTACCTACCTGGGAAACCGAGATGGTGCCCATGGACTGCAGGTTTTGTGCTTGTTCCGCGTTCACTTGTTGAACGGCCGCACTTGCGCCGAAAGAGAGAAGGGAAGCCAGGCCAAGGGATGCGATGATCATTGCGCGTTTCATAATCTTTACTCCAGTCTTTGTTTCGCCGCGGCGGGCGATGAATGGGGCCGGGCCGCGGTAGAGAATTTTTGTCGGTTAATCGTTGACGATCTAAAACTTATTTATACAGCTCAGCAGTGGCATGCCAGTGGTCGCCAGTGCGGGCTTCGATAATGCGGTAAGAAGAAGCTCCTTCTTCCTGCGCTTTTTTGTTCAGCATTTCATGCATATCCATCGGGGATGATGCTACCGCGCCGACGGATACTGTGCCGATGGCCTCGCGGCCCTGGGCCTGCTCGCTGTTGATAACGTTAGCGGCGAAAGCGCCAAACGACATGACGGACAGGATGCTGAGAGCTGCTACAGTGGTTTTGATTTTCATGATGTTCACCTCGTCGAATCTTTTTGTTGAGGGTCTTTGTTTCGTGACCCTCATCACAAAAACAAGTATACACTAATCACCAAAAATATTAATACCATGCTAATTGTTTTGTGCGTTAATAGTTACAATGGATTGCGCTTTTTATAACCGATAAGAATTAAAAATGACAAGTCGTAGACGGAGATAAGTTTTATTTCTAATAAAATCATAAAGGTATACGATTTTGATCTTTTGTGCGTTTTAGGCGTTTGCCTTACGTAAAAGAACGTATAGACAGGCTAAATCACACAAAATGTTAAATTTTTGTTGAGTTGAAAGGGGGGGAGAGAGAAGAGGGAGTAATCCACCCTCTGACGGTTGCCAGAGGGGAATGCTCAGAGTTCCTGTTCGAACAGTACCAGGATAGCGTCGTGCAGATCTTTCACTGTGAAACCACGCGCTGGCGTGGTGAAGATGGTGTCATCCCCGGCGATGCTGCCAAGAATACCTTCCGCCTTGCCCAGCGAGTCGAGAAGACGGGCGATCAGTTGCGCTGCCCCGGGGCTGGTATGGATCACCACGACGGCATCGTTATAGTCGATATCCAGCACCAGATTTTTCAGCGGGCTGGAGGTGGTCGGCACGCCAAGCTCGGCAGGCAGGCAATAGACCATTTCCATTTTGGCGTTACGGGTACGAACCGCGCCAAATTTGGTGAGCATGCGGGAAACCTTCGATTGGTTGATATTCTCGAAGCCCTCTTCCTGCAGCGCCTGAACGATCTCTCCCTGCGAGCTGAATTTCTCTTCTTTAAGCAGCGCTTTAAACGCTTTAACCAGTTCTTCTTGTTTTGCCGAACTTCGCATAAGTCACCCAGATTATGGTGGTAAAATCAACATCATTATGCATAACCGTGAATTTTTATGCAAATAATCCGCGAAGGGATAGGTCAATAATGTTATGAAGGGGGCATATTTTAGCAAAAAAACCGTATAAGGAACATGTTCTCATCACAACGCTTAAAGCCATGTAAAAGTAAATGAAATGTTATTGAGTTGGTGTTGTTTTGCGCAACTGGCTGGGTGTATTGTAACCAATAGTCGATCCGGTACTTCGCTTTGCTGGATGGTCAGTCAGGAAGCATAACGTGCGCCGCTGTTCTATTGCTACGCACAATCATGCATTCTTCAGCCATAATCATTGTAATTGTTCATCTTGTGAATTAAGGTCCAGGCGACGGAATAACGAAAGACTAAATTAACCATAATAAGGAGTTTAGGATGAAAGTTGCAGTCCTTGGCGCTGCCGGTGGTATCGGCCAGGCGCTTGCCCTACTACTTAAGACCCAACTGCCTTCAGGTTCAGAGCTCTCGTTGTACGACATCGCTCCGGTTACGCCGGGCGTGGCGGTAGATCTAAGTCATATCCCCACAGATGTAAAAATTAAAGGATTTTCCGGTGAAGATGCTACCCCGGCGCTGGAAGGCGCTGATGTGGTGCTGATCTCCGCGGGCGTAGCGCGTAAGCCCGGCATGGATCGTTCAGACCTGTTTAATGTGAATGCGGGTATCGTTAAGAACCTCGTGCAGCAGATTGCCAAAACCTGCCCGCAGGCCTGCATCGGCATTATCACCAACCCGGTGAATACCACCGTGGCTATCGCCGCCGAAGTGCTGAAAAAAGCTGGCGTGTACGATAAAAACAAACTGTTCGGCGTGACTACGCTGGACATCATCCGCTCCAATACCTTTGTGGCGGAGCTGAAAGGTAAATCGGCAACCGAGGTGGAAGTCCCGGTTATTGGCGGTCACTCCGGGGTCACCATTCTGCCTTTACTGTCGCAGATCCCGGGCGTCAACTTTAGCGATCAGGAAGTGGCCGATCTGACTAAACGCATTCAAAACGCCGGTACCGAGGTCGTGGAAGCGAAAGCGGGCGGTGGGTCGGCGACTTTGTCGATGGGTCAGGCGGCTGCGCGCTTTGGTCTCTCTCTGGTTCGCGCCATGCAGGGAGAAAAAGGTGTAGTGGAGTGTGCCTACGTGGAAGGCGACGGCGAGTATGCGCGTTTCTTCTCCCAGCCGCTGCTGCTGGGGAAAAACGGCGTGGAAGAGCGTCAGTCTATCGGCAAACTCAGCGCCTTTGAGCAACAGGCGCTGGAAGGCATGCTGGACACCCTGAAGAAAGATATCGCGCTCGGCGAAGACTTCGTTAACAAGTAACCTCGCACGTGCAAAAAAGCCGGAACCGTTGTTCCGGCTTTTTATTGCCTTGCATTCATGGTGACCGGGTTTCTGGTCAGATTCCCGGCCGATCCGGTATCTAGCGAATAACGTAGCCCCAGCCGGAGAGCCGCTTAGTTGGTGGCCGGGTATTCCTGGACGGCGATATGGAGCGTGATTTTCTTATCATCACGCATGATGACCACCGGAATTTCCGATCCCGGACGGATCTCGGCCACCTGATCCATCGTTTCCAGTGCAGAGACCGCAGGTTTGTCATTCACGGAGATGATCACGTCGTTGGCGCGGATCCCCGCCTGTGCGGCCGGTCCGTCCGGCGCGACATCGTTAACCACGATCCCCTGGATCTGATCGATCCCGCCGCCCTGCGCGTGTAGCGGGGCGATCTCCCGGCCGCTAATGCCGATATAGCCGCGGATCACCCGGCCATCGCGGATCAGCTTATCCATAATTTTGGTCGCTAACTGGAACGGGATCGCAAAACCAATGCCTTCTGGCGTTTCGCCGTCGTTGCTCTTATCAAAGGAGAGGGTGTTAATGCCCATCAGCTCGCCTAGGGAGTTCACCAGCGCCCCGCCGGAGTTACCGTGGTTGATCGACGCGTCAGTCTGCAGGAAATTCTGGCGCCCGGTGGGGTTGAGGCCAATGCGCCCTGTGGCGCTGATGATCCCCTGGGTGATGGTCTGTCCCAGGTTATAGGGGTTGCCAATCGCCAGCACCACATCGCCAATATGCGGGGTGCGTTTCGGGTTGATCGGGATCACCGGCAGCCCGCCGGTGGCGTTGATCTTCAGCACCGCGAGGTCGGTCAGGGAATCGGAGCCTACCAGCAGCGCTTCGAAGACCCGGCCGTCCTGCAGCGCGACGATAATCTGGTCGGCATCGTTAATCACATGCTTGTTGGTCAGGATATAGCCGCGCTGGTCCATGATCACCCCGGAGCCAAGCGTCAGCTGATTATGGCTGGTGCTGTTCAGGGCGCGGTTATAGACGTTCACTACGGCGGGCGCCGCGCGGCGTACGGCGGCGTTATAGCTCGCAGGGGAGTCGTCTGCCGTATCGTTCTGAGTGGTCGGCGCCAGCTGCCACTGGCGCAGCGAAGGCATCAAGGCCAACAGCAGGCCCCCGACAAGCAAACCGATGAGTACTGAACGTAATAACTTTCCAGGCATGATGCAGATATCGTTAATGAATGGTCAGGCGCAGCATAGCATGAGTTGTCCGGACATCGCACATGGCGGCGATGTCCGGGGAGACAATCAGCGCAGCAGCAGATAGATGCTTTCGTTGCCGCGGATCACGTTCAGGGCGATGACCGGCGGTTTGCCTTCGAGCACTTTGCGTAGTTCGGCAATCGAATGAATACGCTCCCGGTTAAGGCCAATGATAATGTCATCCTTATGCAGGCCGACCTGGGCGGCGGCGCTGCCTTTATCGACATTATCGATCACCACCCCTTTGGTACCATCTTTCATCTGACCGTCACTAAACGAGGCACCCTGCAGAGCCGGGATAATCAGCTCAGCGCTGGCGGTGGAGGAGGTGCTCTTATCCAGCGTCACTTCGACATCGACCGGTTTTCCGTCGCGCAGCAGGCCCAGTTTGACTTTGGTCCCCGGCTCGGTAGTGGCAATGCGCGAGCGCAGCTCGGCAAAACTGTTCAGCGGTTTGCCGTTCAGGCTAACGATGACGTCGCCGGATTTGATCCCCGCTTTGGCGGAGCCGGAGTTTGGCAGCACTTCACTGACGAAGGCGCCGCGCTGAACGTTGAGGTTCATCGCCTTGGCGATATCGGCGCTCATTTCCATGCCTTTAATGCCCAGCAGGCCGCGCTTGATTTCGCCAAACTGAATGAGCTGGTCGGCGAGGGTTTTCGCCATGTTGCTCGGGATGGCGAAGCCGATGCCGATGCTGCCGCCGCCCGGCGCCAGGATCGCGGTGTTGATCCCGATAAGCTCGCCGTTGAGGTTCAACAGCGCGCCGCCGGAGTTGCCGCGGTTGATGGAGGCATCGGTCTGGATGAAATTCTCCAGCCCTTCAAGGTTCAGGCCGCTACGGCCAAGGGCAGAGATAATGCCGGAGGTGGCGGTCTGGCCAAGGCCGAACGGGTTGCCGACGGCGACGGCGAAGTCGCCGACGCGCAGTTTATCGGAGTCAGCAATGGCGATTTGCGTCAGGTTTGACGGCTTAATCAGCTGCAACAGAGCAATGTCGCTCTGTTCATCGCTGCCGACCAGTTTGGCATCAAATTCACGGCCATCGTTCAGCTGGACGCTGATCTTCTGCGCCTGATTGATGACGTGATTATTGGTCAGCACATAGCCTTTCGCTGCGTCGATGATGACGCCGGACCCGAGCCCTTCGAACGGCTGCGCTTGTTCTTGCGGGGCGTTATCGCCAAAATATTTCTTCAGCTCTTCCGGCATATTGAGCGTCGGCGAGGCAGTGCCTTCCACCTGCACGCTGACTACCGCCGGCAGGACCTTTTCCAGCATCGGCGCCAGGCTTGGTAACGCGCCCTGGCCGGGCACCTGAGTCGGTAAGGATGCTGCTGCCGGAGGCAGAACCGACAACGATAACCCAATGCTTAACGCTAACGCACTCAACAGCAAAGTCTGTTTCTTCATTAGATGCTGGCTCTCGTAACCTGAGGTGTATGGAAAAATGTCCTGAATAACCTGATGTTATTGAATTTTTGCGCAGGTAACAATGTGGGGACTGGTTTAAATTGTAGCCGGGAAGTGGGGGAAGGAGCGGGCGCGATGGGCGCGCCCGGAGAATATTTTAGCAGAGGCGATCGATTAATCGCGTTTTGCGCCACCGCGCAGTAAACCGGATGCGCCTTCGGAGTAGTCGCGCGGCATCTGGACCGGCGCCTGATCGTTGCTGGCTTCAGACTCTGCCAGGCGGTTGCGGAACGGGTTGGCGTCTGCCATGGAATCCGGCAGCAGGTTGTTAGAGCTTTTCGCCATATGCTGATACAGCTGACGGTAGTCGTGCGCCATGTTATCCAGCAGCTCGGCGCTGCGCGCAAAATGGCTGACCAGCTCTTCACGGTACTCTTCAAGCTCGGCTTTATTCTTTTCCAGTTCGAACTGCAGCGCCTGCTGCTGGCGCAGTTTGCGGTTGCCGAAACGCATGGCGACGGCACCAATGATGATACCGACGACTAACCCAATTAGCGCGTATTCCCAGGTCATGAACATCTCCCGTTGTATTGTGGTTCCGTAGGGTGGCTCTTAGGCTCTCCGCCTGCGCCCGATAGTGCCACTATAACCGCTAATTCCACAGAAGTGGAATCCTGGCGTATCATCGCGTAGTGTAGAACGGCCTTTTTTTCGTCAATCGTGAGCTTCGACATCACGGTTTTCAAGGAATAACAATTAGATCATGCAAAGCCTGTCTCCAACATCGCGTTACCTTTCAGCCCTGAAAGAGGGCAGCCATCAACCCGACGACGTCCAACAAGAAGCGGTGAGCCGCCTTGATACCATTTACCAGGAGCTGCAGACTCAGCCCGCGCCCGTCGCGTCAGGCGGCGGTTTGCGCGCGAAATTCGGCAAACTGCTGGGTAAGCGCGAACCAGCAGCCGAGGCGACGCCTGTCCGCGGCCTGTATATGTGGGGCGGCGTGGGGCGAGGGAAAACCTGGCTGATGGACCTGTTTTACCAGAGCCTGCCGGGCGAGCGTAAGCAGCGCCTGCATTTCCATCGCTTTATGCTGCGGGTGCATGAAGAGCTGACCACCCTGCAGGGCCATAGCGACCCGCTGGAGATTGTCGCCGACCGCTTTAAAGCGGAAACCGACGTGCTCTGTTTCGACGAGTTTTTTGTCTCCGATATTACTGACGCCATGCTGTTGGGCGGTCTGATGAAAGCCCTGTTCGCCCGCGGCATCACGCTGGTGGCGACCTCCAATATTCCGCCGGATGAGCTCTATCGCAATGGTCTACAGCGCGCCCGTTTTCTGCCCGCTATCGACGCCATCAAGCAGCATTGCGATATTATGAACGTTGATGCCGGCATCGATTATCGCTTGCGTACCCTGACCCAAGCGCACCTGTGGTTGTCGCCGCTGAATAACGACACCCGCGAACAGATGGATAAACTGTGGCTGGCGCTGGCCGGCGCGCCGCGCGCTGCCGGGCCGACGCTGGAGATCAACCATCGCGAGCTGCCGACCCTCGGCGTGGAAAACCAGACGCTGGCGGCGTCGTTCGCCACGCTGTGCGTGGATGCCCGCAGCCAGCATGACTATATTGCGCTCTCCCGCCTGTTCCACACCGTGATGCTGTTCGACGTGCCGGTGATGACCGCGCAGCTGGAGAGCGAAGCCCGGCGCTTTATCGCCCTGGTGGATGAGTTCTATGAGCGCCACGTGAAGCTGGTGGTCAGCGCGGCGGTGCCGCTGTACGACATTTATCAGGGAGAGCGGCTGAAGTTTGAGTTCCAGCGCTGTCTGTCGCGCCTGCAGGAGATGCAGAGCGAAGAGTACCTCAAGCGCCCGCATATGCCCTGACAGGACACTTTTCCCGGCGAATTCAGGGCCGCAGGGCCGCCCCGGGAGCTGCCTGAAAAATCTCATAAAGGGGTCGATCTTTGACCCCGACTTCTCTATAATCTTGCGACCCCACGTTACGAGAAGGTTTTTTTCCCGAAACTTTCTATGTGCCGGCATAGGCTATTCGAAGGGGTAGGTTTGCTGGACAATGTCGTGTGAACCTCAACTGACTAAACGTTTGGGTGTTCACCAACGTGTAACTTATTATTTGGGTAAGCTTTTAATGAAAACTTTTACAGCTAAACCAGAAACCGTAAAACGCGACTGGTATGTTGTTGACGCGACCGGTAAAACTCTGGGCCGTCTGGCTACTGAACTGGCTCGTCGCCTGCGCGGTAAGCACAAAGCGGAATACACTCCGCACGTTGATACCGGTGATTACATCATCGTTCTGAACGCAGAAAAAGTTGCTGTTACCGGCAACAAGCGCGAAGACAAAATGTACTACCACCACACCGGCCACATCGGTGGTATCAAAGAAGCGACCTTTGAAGAGATGATTGCCCGCCGTCCTGAGCGTGTGATTGAAATCGCGGTTAAAGGCATGCTGCCAAAAGGCCCGCTGGGTCGTGCTATGTACCGTAAACTGAAAGTTTACGCGGGTAACGAGCACAACCACGCGGCACAGCAACCGCAAGTTCTTGACATCTAATCGGGATTATAGGCAATGGCTGAAAATCAATACTACGGCACTGGTCGCCGCAAAAGTTCCGCAGCTCGCGTTTTCATCAAACCGGGCAACGGCAAAATCGTTATCAACCAGCGTTCTCTGGAACAGTACTTCGGTCGTGAAACTGCCCGCATGGTAGTTCGTCAGCCGCTGGAACTGGTCGACATGGTTGAGAAACTGGATCTGTACATCACTGTTAAAGGTGGTGGTATCTCTGGTCAGGCTGGTGCGATCCGTCACGGTATCACCCGCGCTCTGATGGAGTACGACGAGTCCCTGCGTTCTGAACTGCGTAAAGCTGGCTTCGTCACTCGTGACGCACGTCAGGTTGAACGTAAGAAAGTCGGTCTGCGTAAAGCACGTCGTCGTCCGCAGTTCTCCAAACGTTAATTGTTTTCTGCTCACGCAGAACAATTTGCGAAAAAACCCGCTTCGGCGGGTTTTTTTATGGATAAAACGACTGTTATCCACAAGCTTACCGCCGGTTCTCGCCACTTTTTCAGCATTTCCAGAATCCCCTCACCACAACGTCTTCAAAATCTGGTAAACTATCATCCAATTTTCTGCCCAAATGCTGGTGATTGTTCATTTTTTGTTTTATTCGTGAACGAAGGTGACATCGCGCTAATGGGGTTTTTACATCTGGCTGGCCATGAGTGGCTGGCAGCAGTACAAAATTCTGAATATACCTGGAGGTTTTCATGGCTGTCGCTGCCAACAAACGTTCGGTAATGACGCTGTTTTCTGGTCCTACTGACATCTATAGCCATCAGGTCCGCATTGTGCTGGCCGAGAAGGGTGTCAGTTTTGAGATAGAGCACGTGGAGAAGGACAACCCGCCTCAGGATCTGATTGACCTCAACCCGAATCAAAGCGTACCGACGCTGGTGGATCGTGAGCTCACTCTGTGGGAATCCCGCATCATTATGGAATACCTGGATGAGCGTTTCCCGCACCCGCCGTTAATGCCGGTTTATCCGGTGGCGCGTGGCGAAAGCCGTCTGTATATGCAACGTATCGAGAAGGACTGGTATTCGCTGATGAACACCATCCAGAGCGGTACCGCAGCGCAAGCTGATGCTGCGCGTAAGCAGCTGCGTGAAGAACTGCTGGCCATCGCGCCGGTCTTCACCCAGAAACCTTACTTCCTGAGCGATGAGTTCAGCCTGGTGGATTGCTACCTGGCGCCGCTGCTGTGGCGTTTGCCGGTTCTCGGTGTGGAGCTGGTTGGCGCAGGCGCGAAAGAGCTGAAAGGCTATATGACTCGCGTATTTGAGCGTGATTCCTTCCTCGCTTCTTTAACTGAAGCCGAGCGTGAAATGCGCCTCGGTCGGGGCTAAATAATGGATGTATCACAGCTGACGCCGCGTCGCCCGTATCTGCTGCGGGCGTTTTATGACTGGCTGCTGGATAACCAGCTGACGCCGCACCTGGTGGTGGATGTCACACTGCCGGGCGTGCTCGTGCCGATGGAGTACGCGCGCGACGGGCAAATCGTTCTCAATATTGCTCCGCGTGCGGTAGGTAATCTTGAGCTGGCGAACGACGAAGTGCGCTTCAACGCGCGCTTTGGCGGCGTGCCGCGCAACGTGTCTGTCCCGCTGGCTGCGGTACTCGCCATCTATGCCCGTGAGAACGGCGCTGGCACGATGTTTGAACCGGAAGCGGCCTATGACGAAGACGTCAGCAGCCTCAACGATGATGACGTCGCGCCTGAGAGTGAAAGCGAAACGGTGATGTCGGTGATTGATGGCGATAAACCGGACAATCACGACGACGATCCTGACGACACGCCGCCGCCGCGCGGTGGCCGCCCGGCGCTGCGCGTCGTGAAATAATCCTTACCAGGCCCTTCGGGGCCTGTTTTATGCTCTCTGCAAAATTCTTGTGTTAAGATGGAACAGCCGTCACATGCTGTCACAAATCACGCAATGGTCCCTATGAGCGCATTTGATCCACAAGCCGAAGATACCCCGTCCTCCATTGGCAACAGCCTTGGCCGCCGTCCTCTGGCGCGCAAAAAACTGTCTGAAATGGTGGAAGAAGAGCTGGAGCAGATGATCCGGCGCCGGGAGTTTGCGGAGGGTGAACAGCTGCCGTCCGAACGTGAGCTGATGACCTTTTTTAACGTTGGACGTCCTTCGGTTCGTGAAGCGCTGGCGGCGCTGAAGCGTAAGGGACTGGTGCAGATCAGCAACGGCGAACGCGCTCGCGTTTCCCGGCCTTCAGCGGACACCATCATTGGCGAGCTTTCCGGCATGGCGAAAGACTTTTTGTCTCACCCTGGCGGTATCGCGCATTTTGAACAGCTGCGTCTGTTTTTTGAGTCCAGTCTGGTTCGCTATGCCGCAGAACACGCCAGCAATGAGCAGTTGGAAAAGCTGACGCAAGCGCTAAAGATCAACAGTCAATCGCTGGATGACAATGCGCTGTTTATCCGCTCTGACGTTGAATTTCACCGCGTGCTTGCGGAGATCCCCGGTAATCCAATCTTTATGGCTATCCATGTGGCCCTGCTGGACTGGCTAATCGCCGCCCGGCCAACGGTGCCCGAGCGCGAACTGCACGAACATAACAGCGTCAGCTATCAACAGCATATCGCTATTGTTGATGCTATTCGTCGTCGCGATCCTGACGAAGCCGATCGCGCCCTCCAGACCCACCTCAATAGCGTATCCGCCACCTGGCACGCCTTAGGTCAGAAAGCCTGATCTCGTAGTTTATCCTCACGATCCTGAGGATCGTTTAGTGAAGTAGATCGCATTATAAGCGTTCTCTATTACTCTGCTGCTTATTTGATCTGGTATAACAGGTATAAAGGTACATAGTTAATCATTAAGAATTCACAAAGAGGTAGATATGGCGGTCAATTTACGTGGGGTTATGGCGGCGTTGCTTACGCCGTTCGATGGGCAGCAAAAACTGGATAAAGAGAGCCTGCGTCGACTGGTGCGATTTAATCTGCGCCAGGGTGTTGATGGACTATATGTTGGAGGATCTACCGGTGAAGCCTTTGTCCAGAGCGGCACAGAGCGTCAGGAAGTGCTGGAGATCGTAGCGGAAGAGGCGAAAGGCAAAATGACTCTTATCGCCCATGTCGGCTGCGTGAGTACCCTCGAAAGCCAGCAACTGGCAAGGGCTGCGGTAGGTTATGGCTACGATGCTGTCTCCGCCGTCACGCCGTTCTATTATCCGTTTAGTTTCGAAGAACACTGCGCGCATTATCAGGCCATTATTGAGTCGGCTGATGGCTTGCCGATGGTGGTGTACAACATCCCGGCGCTAAGCGGCGTGAAGCTGACCCTCGATCAAATCAATACCCTGGTGACGCTGCCTGGCGTCGGTGCGCTAAAGCAGACTTCAGGCGATCTATTCCAGATGGAACAGATCCGACGGGCTCATCCGGATCTGGTGTTGTACAACGGTTACGATGAGATATTTGCCTCAGGCCTGTTGGCAGGAGCTGATGGCGGTATTGGGAGTACTTACAACATCATGGGCTGGCGTTACCAGGGAATGGTCGCGGCGCTGAAAGTGGGTGATGTTGCCAAAGCACAGCAGCTGCAATGTGAGTGCAACAAGGTAATCGACCTGTTGATTAAAACCGGCGTATTCCGTGGTTTGAAAACCGTATTGCACTATATGGATGTGGTCTCTGTGCCGCTGTGCCGTAAGCCGTTTGCACCGGTAGACGAAAAATTCTTGCCGGAGCTGAAAGCGCTGGCGCAGCAGCTAATGCAGGAACACGGCTGATCGGTAGCCGGGTGGCGACAGTGCTTTCCGGCCTGCGGTTGCTCTTTCCTGGCCGGGCAAGCGAAGCCCCCTGGCGCGACAACAAACATCGTCGGGAGAGTAAAATGAGTACACTGCCCCAGAACATCCCGTGGTACCGCCATCTTAGCCGTCCCCAGTGGCGGGCTTTTTCCGCCGCCTGGCTCGGGTATTTGCTTGATGGTTTTGATTTTGTATTAATCGCCCTGGTGCTCACCGAAGTGCAGGGGGATTTTGGCCTGACGACCGTTCAGGCTGCAAGTCTCATCTCAGCGGCTTTCATTTCTCGCTGGTTTGGCGGTCTGATGCTTGGCGCGATGGGCGATCGCTATGGTCGACGCCTGGCGATGGTGACCAGCATTATTCTGTTCTCTCTCGGTACTCTGGCCTGCGGTTTTGCGCCGGGTTACACAACAATGTTTATCGCGCGTCTGGTTATCGGTATGGGAATGGCTGGAGAGTACGGCTCCAGCGCCACTTACGTTATCGAAAGCTGGCCGAGGCATCTACGCAATAAGGCCAGCGGTTTTCTGATTTCCGGGTTTTCCGTTGGCGCAGTTATCGCCGCACAGGTTTATAGCCTGGTGGTACCCGTCTGGGGCTGGCGCGCGCTTTTTTTCATCGGCATTGTTCCCATCGTATTTGCCCTCTGGCTGCGGAAAAATATTCCGGAAGCCGAAGACTGGAAAGAGAATCATGAAGGCAAAGAACCGGTACAGACTATGGTCGATCTGCTTTATCGCGGCAAGCATCGGGTGATTAACATCCTGATGACCATCGTGGCGGCGACTGCCCTATGGTTCTGTTTTGCCGGTGGCTTGCAAAATGCAGGTATCGTTCTGCTGCTGGGCGTAATGTGCGCGGTGATATTTATCAGCTTTATGGTGCAGAGCAGCGGTAAACGCTGGCCTACGGGCGTGATGCTGATGGTGGTGGTACTTTTCGCCTTCCTTTATTCATGGCCAATTCAGGCGCTGCTGCCGACTTATCTGAAAACCGAGCTGGCCTATGACCCGACGACGGTGGCAAAAATTTTGTTTTTCAGCGGGTTTGGCGCGGCGGTTGGCTGCTGTGTGGGCGGATTTCTCGGGGACTGGCTGGGAACCCGCAAGGCCTATGTTTACAGCCTGCTGGCTTCACAGTTGTTGATTATTCCGGTCTTTGCAATTGGCGGCACACACATCTGGGTTCTTGGCCTGCTTCTGTTTTTCCAGCAGATGTTAGGGCAGGGGATCTCCGGGATCTTGCCAAAACTGATTGGCGGCTATTTCGATACCGATCAGCGGGCGGCTGGACTTGGTTTTACCTACAACGTGGGGGCGCTGGGAGGCGCGATTGCGCCGGTGCTGGGTGCCTTAATTGCCCAGCGTTTGGATTTGGGTACCGCGTTGGGATCGCTCTCTTTTGGTCTGACCTTCGTTGTAATCCTGCTGATTGGGCTGGATATGCCGTCCCGCGTACAGCGCTGGATTCGGCCGGAAGCGATACGAACTCATGATGCGATCGATGGTAAACCTCTAATCGGAGCGGTGCCTTTTGGTGGTAACAAAAGCGGCTTAGTTAAGACCAGATAACAACAGCCCGGCTGCGGTGCCGGGTATTCATATTTATCAGGGAGCGAGTATGTCTTTGCTTAAAGAATTGGATTTACGCATTAGCGCTAACGGCGGTCTTATTGTTTCCTGTCAACCGGTACCCGGCAGCCCATTGGATAAGCCGGAGATCGTTGCCGCGATGGCGCTGGCGGCGGAGCAGGCCGGGGCGGTCGCGTTGCGCATTGAAGGCGTAGAGAATCTGCGCGCGGTACGCGCGCAGGTAAAGGTGCCGATTATCGGCATTATTAAACGCGATCTGGATGATTCGCCGGTAAGGATCACGCCCTATCTGGAAGATATCGATGCGTTGATGCAGGCTGGCGCCGATATCATCGCCGTTGATGGCACAGAGCGAGCGCGCCCTGTTCCAGTGGCAACGCTACTGGCGCGTATCCACCAGCACAAGCTGGTGGCAATGGCCGACTGCTCCTCTCTTGAGGATGGCCTGACCTGTCAGGCTCTTGGCGCGGAAATCATCGGCACTACGCTGTCGGGCTATACCATGGCGTATACCCCGGATGAACCAGATCTGGAGCTGGTGAAAGCGCTGGCGGAGGCCGGCTGCAGGGTGAATGCGGAAGGGCGCTACAACACACCGGCTCAGGCAGCGGAAGCCATACGCCACGGTGCGTGGGCGGTGACAGTTGGTTCTGCGATTACCCGCCTGGAACATATTTGCCAGTGGTATAACACGGCGTTAAAAGAGACGAAGTCATGACGACGCTGGCGATAGATATTGGCGGTACGAAGCTTGCTGCGGCGCTGGTAACGGATGACCTGCTGCTCTGCGATCGTCGCGAGCTACCCACTCCTGCCAGCAAAACAGCGGATGCTCTGAACACGGCGCTGGAGGCGCTTGTCAGGCCTCTGTGCATGCGGGCAAAGCGCGTCGCGATAGCCTCGACCGGGATTATTCGTGAAGGAAACCTGATTGCAATTAATCCACAGAATCTTGGCGGACTCATGCACTTCCCGCTGGTAAAAACGTTACGAGAAATAACCGGTCTGCCAACGCTGGCGATAAATGATGCTCAGGCGGCAGCCTGGGCGGAATACCAGGCGATGGCTGATAAGGTCAGCGATATGGCGTTTATTACCGTTTCTACCGGGGTTGGCGGCGGCGTGGTGAGCAACGGTACTTTACTTACCGGGGCCGGAGGCCTGGCCGGACACCTGGGGCACTCGTTAGCCGATCCTGACGGACCGCTTTGCGGCTGCGGTCGCGTCGGCTGCGTAGAGGCTATTGCTTCCGGACGGGGAATCGCCGCGGCGGCAACTGACGATCTCTGCGGACTGGATGCGAAATCTATTTTTACTTTTGCGGCGCAAGGCCACCCGCAGGCGCGTTTACTCATTCAGCGCTCGGCACAAACTTTGGCGCGGATGATTGCCGATCTTAAAGCGTTGACCGATTGCCAGTGCGTGGTCGTTGGCGGCAGTATTGGCCTGGCGGATGGGTACTTACCGTTGGTGAGGGACTATCTGGCGCAAGAACCGGCTATTTACCAGGTTCCATTATGCGCAGCACACTATCGCCATGATGCTGGCCTGCTGGGAGCGGCGCTATGGGGCAAGGAGAGAAGCCATGATAATCGGTGATGTAAACAATCCATTGTTGGCTGGCGTGTCGTCGGGGCTACAAAAGGCGATATCCCTCGCCCTGGATCATGATTTATTGAGTCTTTCTCCCGGAAGCGTTGAACTTCAAGGGGATAATGTCTTTATGAATGTGATGCAGTTTATGACGGAGTTTCCGGCAGATAAAAAGGCTGAACTACATACGAAGTTTATCGATATCCAGATATTACTGGCGGGCGAAGAGCAGATTTTTTTCGGCATAGCCGGCTCCGCAATGCAGTGCGAGGAGATGCACGTTGAGGAGGATTATCAGCTGTGCAACGCGATTGATGGCGAACAGTCGGTCATTCTGACGCCAGGTATGTTCGCGATCTTTATGCCGGGTGAACCGCATAAGCCAGGATGCGTAATAACCGAGCCCGCAGAGATAAAAAAAGTGGTGATTAAAGTCAGCGCAAATTTGTTAAGCGCATAAATAAGCCCGATGGGATTAACCATCGGGCCTGAGTCCCATACCCGGATAAAACCGCTATCCGGGTATTCGCATTACACTTCCAGGTAGTTCAGGATCCCGTCCGCCGCTTTACGTCCTTCGGCAATCGCGGTGACCACCAGGTCGGAACCGCGCACGATATCGCCACCGGCGAAGATTTTCGGGTTGCTGGTCTGGAAGGCGTTCTCGCTGCCTTCCGGGGCAATGATGCGGCCCTGGGAGTCCAGCTCGACGCTGTGCTTCGCCAGCCACTCCATGCTGTGGGGACGGAAGCCAAACGCCATGACGACGGCGTCTGCCGGCACCACGTGCTCAGAGCCGGGAACGATCTCCGCGCGACGGCGGCCTTTTGCATCCGGCTGGCCCATCTCGGTGCGCGCCATCTTCACGCCGCACACTTTGCCGTTGGCATTCACTTCCACACCCAGCGGCTGGACGTTGAACTGGAACTCCACGCCTTCTTCACGCGCGTTTTTCACTTCGCGTTTTGAACCCGGCATGTTCTCTTCGTCACGACGATAGGCGCAGATCACGTGAGCCGCATTCTGACGGACGGAGGTGCGTACGCAGTCCATCGCGGTGTCGCCACCGCCGAGAACCACCACGCGTTTGCCTTCCATGCTGACGTAGGGCTCATCGGCGGTTTCGCCAAAGCCCATGATCTGCTTGGTATTGGCGATCAGGAACGGCAGCGCGTCGTAGACGCCCTGGGCGTCTTCGTTGTCCAGCCCGCCGCGCATTGACTGATAGGTGCCAACGCCGAGGAACACCGCATCGTACTCTTTCAGCAGGTCGTCAAGCTGCACGTCACGGCCCACTTCGGTATTGAGTTTGAACTCAATGCCCATGCCAGTGAAGATCTCCCGGCGGCGGGTCATCACCTCTTTTTCCAGCTTGAACGCCGGGATACCGAAGGTCAGCAGGCCGCCGATTTCCGGATGGCGGTCAAACACCACCGCCTTGACGCCGTTACGGGTCAGGACGTCGGCACAGGCGAGGCCCGCCGGGCCAGCGCCGATGATAGCGACGGTTTTACCGGTCGGTTTCACGCCGGAGAGATCCGGACGCCAGCCCATCTCGAATGCTTTATCGTTGATATAGCGTTCGATGTTGCCGATGGTCACCGCGCCGAACTCATCGTTCAGCGTACAGGAGCCTTCACACAGGCGGTCCTGCGGGCAAACGCGCCCGCAGACTTCCGGCAGGGTGTTGGTCTGGTGCGACAGCTCAGCCGCCTCAAAAATACGTCCCTCGTTGGCCAGCTTCAGCCAGTTCGGGATGTAGTTATGCACCGGGCACTTCCATTCGCAGTACGGGTTGCCGCAGGACAGGCAGCGATCTGCCTGCGCCTTGGCCTGGCCTTCTGAAAACGGCTCGTAAATTTCCACAAATTCAATTTTACGGATCTTCAGCGGTTTCTTTGGCGGATCAACGCGCTGCAGGTCGATAAATTGATAAACGTTCTGACTCATCTTAACCCCTTACTGCGCCTGCACCCGCAGCTCAGCTGCGGAACGACTACGGTGACCCAACAGTGCTTTAACATCGCTGGACTTCGGTTTAACCAGCGCAAACTTCGCGGAGAAGGCCGGCCAGTTGGCGAGGATCTCTTCGCCGCGTTGCGAACCGGTAAGCTGTACGTGCTCGGTGATTAAACCGCGCAGGTGCTCTTCATGGATGGCCAGAGAGTCAACGTCCAGCACTTCCACCAGCTCCGGATTCACGCGCTTGCGGAAGTCGCCATCTTCATCCAGGACATAGGCAAAGCCGCCGGTCATCCCTGCGCCAAAGTTGACGCCGGTTTTACCGAGCACGCAGACGATGCCGCCGGTCATATATTCACAGCCGTTGTCGCCGATGCCTTCCACCACGGTAATGGCGCCGGAGTTACGCACCGCGAAACGCTCACCTGCGCGGCCTGCGGCGTACAGACGACCACCGGTCGCGCCGTACAGGCAGGTGTTGCCGATAATGCTGGCTTCGTGACTGCGGAAAGCGGAGCCCACCGGAGGACGAATGGCCAGCAGACCGCCCGCCATGCCTTTGCCGACATAGTCGTTGGCGTCGCCCGTCAGATGCAGTTCCACGCCGCCGGCGTTCCACACGCCGAAGCTCTGGCCCGCGGTGCCGCTAAAGTGAGCGACGATCGGGTCGCCCGCCAGTCCCTGGTCGCCATGGGTCTGGGCGATATACCCGGACAGCGAGGCCCCCACGGAGCGGTCGGTATTGCGGATATCGAACCAGAACGTTTTGCTCTGCTTTTCATCCACGTACGGTTTCGCCTGCTGCAGCAGCTGGGCGTTGAGCACGCCGTTATCGAACGGCGGGTTATTTTCGGTGCAGTACAGCGCTTTGCCAGGATGCGGCTCTGCGGTCTCCAGCAGTTTACCCAGATCCAGTTTCTGCTGCTTGGCGGTGAACCCATCCAGCTCTTTGAGCAGATCGGTGCGGCCAATCAGATCCACCAGTCGCTTGACGCCCAGCTGGGCCATCAGCTCGCGGGTTTCACGGGCGATAAATTCAAAGTAGTTGGTCACTTTGAACGGCAGACCGTGATAGTGGTTCTTACGCAGTTTGTCATCCTGGGTCGCCACGCCGGTCGCGCAGTTGTTCAGGTGACAAATACGCAGGTATTTACAGCCCAGCGCCACCATCGGGCCGGTGCCGAAGCCGAAGCTTTCCGCGCCAAGGATCGCCGCTTTGATGATATCGAGGCCGGTTTTCAGGCCGCCATCCACCTGCAGACGGATCTTGTGACGCAGACCGTTAGCGACCAGCGCCTGCTGGGTTTCCACCAGACCAAGCTCCCACGGACAGCCGGCATATTTCACTGAAGTGAGCGGGCTTGCCCCGGTGCCGCCGTCGTAGCCGGCGATGGTGATCAGATCGGCATAAGCCTTGGCTACGCCGGTGGCGATGGTGCCCACGCCCGGTTCCGAAACCAGCTTGACCGAGATCATCGCTTTCGGGTTAACCTGCTTGAGGTCGAAAATCAGCTGCGCCAGATCCTCGATAGAGTAGATATCGTGGTGTGGCGGCGGGGAGATCAGCGTCACGCCCGGTACCGAATAGCGTAGTTTAGCGATGTACGGGGTGACTTTATCACCCGGCAGCTGACCGCCTTCACCCGGCTTCGCGCCCTGGGCGACTTTGATCTGGATAACGTCGGCATTGACCAGATAGGCTGGGGTGACGCCGAAGCGGCCGGATGCCACCTGCTTGATGCGCGACACTTTGTTGGTGCCGTAGCGCGCCGGGTCTTCACCGCCTTCACCGGAGTTGGAGAAGCCGCCGATGCTGTTCATCGCTTCCGCCAGCGATTCGTGCGCTTCCGGACTCAGGGCGCCGATCGACATCGCTGCGGTATCGAAGCGTTTGAACAGCTCCTTCGCCGGCTCCACGTCGTCGATGCTGATGGCATCTTCGCCCGGGTTGAGCGCCAGCAGATCGCGCAGCGTGGCCGCCGGGCGTTCGTTAACCAGCTTCGCGTATTGTTGATAATCGCTGTACTCGCCGCTCTGCACAGCCTGCTGCAGGGTACGCACCACGTCCGGGTTGTAGGCGTGATATTCGCCGCCGTGAACGTACTTCAGCAGACCGCCCTGAGCCAGCGGCTTGCGCGCCAGCCAGGCGCGTTTCGACAGATTCAGCAGATCCTGCTGGAAATCGTCGAAGCCAGCGCCGCCGATGCGGCTGACCACGCCCTGGAAGCAGAGATCGGAGACATCGCGATGCAGACCGACCGCTTCGAACAGCTTCGAGCAGCGGTAGGAGGCGATGGTCGAGATCCCCATCTTGGACATGATCTTATACAGACCTTTGTTGATACCGTTGCGATAGTTCAGCATCACCGCACGGTACGGTTTATCGATGGCTTTGCTGTCGACCAGCTTCGCCAGCGTTTCATAGGCGAGGTACGGATAGATAGCTGTCGCACCGAAGCCCAGCAGCACGGCGAAGTGGTGCGGATCGCGGGCGCTGGCGGTTTCAACGATGATGTTGGCATCGCAGCGCAGACTTTTATCGACCAGACGGGTCTGGATCGCGCCAACGGCCATCGGCGCCGGCACCGGCAGGCGGTCTTTGGCGATGTTACGGTCGGAGAGGACCAGCAGCACGGTACCATCGCGTACCATCTGCTCCGCTTTGTCGCACAGGGCCTTCACCGTCTCGCTGAGGGAAGCCTCTGCCGGGTTGAAGGTGATGTCGAGGACGTCGGCACGATAGTGCTCTTCTTCCATCGTCGTCAGCTGTTTGAAATCGGAATACAGCAGGATCGGCGATTTGAAGCTCAGACGATGCGCCTGGCCTTCCGCTTCGCAGAAGACGTTCATTTCGCGACCGATACTGGTGGCCAGCGACATGACGTGCGCTTCACGCAGCGGATCGATAGGCGGGTTCGTCACCTGGGCGAACTGCTGACGGAAGTAATCGTAGATAATGCGCGGCTGGCTGGAAAGGACGGCAAACGGCGTGTCATCGCCCATAGAGCCGACCGCCTCCTGGCCATTTTCGCCGAGCACGCGCAGAACCGAGTCCAGCTCTTCCGCGCTGTAGTTAAACTGTTTCTGGTAGCTGGCCAGCAGATCGTCGTCCAGCTGGCGGCTGCCAACCTCTTCGTCCGGCAGATCTTCAAACGGCACCAGGCGACGAACGTTTTTCTCCATCCACTCTTTATACGGATGGCGGCTCTTCAGATCGTCATCGGTTTCCGCCGAGTGCAGAATGCGTCCGGCACGGGTATCGATAACCATCAGCTCGCCCGGGCCCACGCGGCCTTTTTCAACCACTTCGTCCGGCTGGTAGTCCCAGATGCCGACTTCAGAGGCGCAGGTGATGAGCTTATCTTTGGTAATGACGTAGCGCGCCGGGCGCAGGCCATTACGGTCGAGGTTACAGGCCGCGTAGCGACCGTCGGACATGACGATGCCCGCCGGGCCGTCCCATGGCTCCATATGCATGGAGTTAAAGTCGAAGAATGAACGCAGCTCCGGATCCATATCCGGGTTGTTCTGCCAGGCTGGCGGCACCAACAGACGCATGGCGCGCACAATGTCCATCCCGCCGGCCAGCAGCAGCTCCAGCATGTTGTCCATTGAACTGGAGTCGGAGCCGGTTTCGTTAACGAACGGCGCGGCGTCGTGCAGGTCCGGGATCAGCGGGGTCTGGAACTTATAGGTACGGGCGCGAGCCCACTGGCGGTTGCCGGTGATGGTGTTGATTTCACCGTTGTGCGCCAGGTAGCGGAACGGCTGTGCCAGCGGCCAGCGTGGTACGGTGTTGGTGGAGAAGCGCTGGTGGAACAGGCAGATAGCCGACTCCAGGCGCAGGTCTGCGAGGTCCAGGTAGAAGCGCGGCAAATCCGCCGGCATACACAGACCTTTATAGATGTTGACCAGGTTGGACAAGCTACAAACGTAGAAATCTTTGTCTTCCTGCAGGCGTTTTTCAATGCGACGACGCGCAATAAACAGACGGCGCTCCATATCGCGCGGGCGCCAGCCGGCCGGGGCGTTAACAAAGATTTGCTCAATACGGGGCAGCGAGGAGAGGGCGATTTCACCGAGCACGCCTTCGTTGGTCGGCACATCGCGCCAGCCGACGATCGACAGGGTCTCAAGCTGAAGTTCTTCTTCAACGATGCGGCGCGCCGCTTTCGCCAGTTCAGGATCTTTATTCAGGAACAGCATCCCAACGGCGTAGTTTTTGGCTAAACGCCAGCCGCGCTCTTCGGCAACGATGCGGAAGAAACGATCGGGTTTTTGCAGCAGCAGACCGCAACCGTCGCCGGTTTTACCATCGGCAAGGATTGCGCCACGGTGCTGCATGCGGGCCAGTGCGTGTATCGCGGTTCGCACTACCTTGTGGCTAGGTTCGCCTTCTATGTGGGCGATCAGGCCGAAACCACAGTTATCCCTCTCAAGGGATTTGTCGTACAACATATCAGTGAACCTCCCCAGGCTCTACGGACCCCCTCCGATACCGATTGCGCACAGGCACAGAAAGAGCATGGCGACGGGGTTTGCACCTCGCATTCGCCCTCTTTAAATCCTTTTCGCATCGGTACACAAGTTTGAGGACTTGCTGTTAAGAGGGAATCTCAATTACTGCATAAATATGATGAGCAGAGTGCTCATCCAGAAAGCTTCCAGCGGATTCCCAACTTATCGGGAATCCACACTTACGTCAAATGGCAATCTTATTAATACAAAAATGTGCTATGCAGGTATTAAGTTGTTGTTTTTAAAATAAATAATGCTATTTTTTATGCTTTGGATACGCCTGCAGAGGGTAAGGCTAGTGTGATCTGTCTCACTGTGCGCGCGGCTTTGCATTACCGATCTACGCTGAAATATATTTCATTATTAGCACATTTGACTGCTATAAATGTGTGTGATGGATATTAATACTGTTTTTTACCATAAAGCAGATTAGGGCCGCGCGATGATGAAATATAAGGAAAACTCATTACCCTGTGGGTGAATGAAATTGCAGTAATCATGATTGTTTATGCAATGGGATGATTCGCCGCGCTGACGATTGATCCAGGTCATCGCCGTCGGTGACGAAAAGTGGCAGGCTTGGCCCCCTTTGTTGAGGCCGGTCTATCAGATTATGCAGTTACAGAAATTAGTCAATATGTTTGGTGGGGATCTTCTGCGCCGCTATGGTGAAAAGGTCCATAAGCTAACGCTGCACGGCGGTTTTAGCTGCCCGAACCGCGACGGTACGCTGGGCCGTGGCGGTTGCACATTCTGTAACGTGGCCTCATTTGCGGATGAAGCGCAGCAGCATCGATCCATCGCCGAACAGCTCGCCCATCAGGCGCAGCTTGTTAACCGGGCAAAGCGTTATCTGGCCTACTTTCAGGCCTATACCAGCACCTTTGCTGAAGTGCAGGTGCTCCGCTCGATGTATCGTCAGGCCGTCAGCGAGGCGAATATCGTTGGCCTCTGCGTTGGCACCCGCCCGGACTGCGTGCCGGAGGCGGTTCTCGACCTGCTCAGTGAATACCACCAGCAGGGGTATGAGGTTTGGCTGGAGCTGGGGCTGCAGACCGCCCATGATAAGACCCTGCATCGCATTAACCGCGGGCATGATTTCGCCTGTTACCAGCGCACTGCGCGTCTGGCGCGTGAGCGCGGACTGAAGGTATGCGCGCATCTGATCGTCGGCCTGCCCGGGGAGAGCCAGGAGCATGGCCTCGAGACGGTGGAGCGGGTCGTGACCACCGGCGTGGATGGCATAAAGCTGCATCCGCTGCATATTGTGAAAGGCAGCATTATGGCAAAAGCATGGCAGACCGGTCGTCTCGATGGCATCGAACTGGAGGCGTATACCGTCACCGCCGGGGAGATGATCCGCCATACCCCGCCGGAGGTGATCTACCATCGCATATCGGCCAGCGCCCGTCGGCCGACGCTGCTCGCGCCGCTGTGGTGCGAAAATCGCTGGACCGGAATGGTTGAACTGGATCGCTATCTGAATGAGCAGGGCGCTCAGGGTTCGGCGCTGGGCCGCAGCTGGGTCGCGCCCCAGTCGGCGAAATAGTCTAAGAGGATGCCCGGCGTGATGGCTGCGCCGGGCATGGCTTTCCTGTCAACTAAGCCTGACTGGCTTTCATCGTCACACGCGGCGTTTTGATCACGAACAGCACCAGCAGGGCGCCGAGCGCGGCGATAGTGCCGGCGAGGACAAAGGCGCTGTCGAATTTACCGGTAGACTGTACGATATAGCCGGTGACAATCGGTCCCACGATGCCGGAGACGCTGCCGATAAGGTGGATAAAGCCGCTGGTGCCGCCAACGCGGGATTTATGCACCACGTCCTGGATAATCGCCCAGTAGATCGCTCCGGTGACATAGAGGAAAAAGATGGAGACCGACATCAGCAGAACGGCAGGAACGACGCTGCTGACGGTACCGGCAAGCCCCACACAGATGGCGGCCATCAGCAGACATACCACCAGCACAATTTTGCGTGACAGCAGCAGGCGTCCGGTGAGTTTAAAAATTTTATCGGAAATATAGCCCCCCAGCGCCAGACCGACAAAGCCGACTATCCATGGGATCATGGTGGTGAGGCTCATCTGTTTAATATCGAGATGGTGCTGCTGAACCAGATAGGACGGAAACCAGCTGAGAAAGAAAAACAGAATATAGTTGTAGCAAAAGAAGGCAAAGGCCGTCACCAGTATAATAGGTTGTTTGAGATAATAACCCAGCGAGTGGGCGGTTTGATTTTCAGTTGATTCCAGCGCAGACTCCTCTTGCTTCATATTATTAATGAGCATGAGCTCTTCCCGGCTGACATGTTTATGTTTTTCCGGCGAGTTAGCGGCAATAAAAAACCACACTATCATCCACACAATGCCGATGGCGAAAATAATCATAAACGCCGGGCGCCAGCCGAATGCCAGGGCCAGATAACCGACGATGGGGCCGGCAACCGCGCCGCCCAGCGGAGAGCCGGCGCTGAGCAGCCCCACGGCGGTGGCCGCTTGCTTCTTGGGAAACCAGCCGTTGATCATCTTGTTCGCCGACGCGCAAATCGGGCCCTCAGCCATCCCGAAGAGGACTCGCAGCATCAGCATGGAATAAAAGCCGGTGGCAAAGGCAGTTAAGCCGCAAAACAGCGACCACATCCCCACCGCCAGCCCCAGGACTAGCGTTGCGCCAAACTTATCTACGGCCAGACCGCCAATAAAATTAAATACCGCATAGCCGAAGAAAAAACTGCCGAAAATAATACCAAATTGTTCAGCGTTTAGCGCCAGATCCTTTTCAATCATTGGTACCGTAATGGATAACGCCACCCGGTCCAGATAATTAATCATATATACTAAAAATAATAACAGGACGATAATCCAGCGGATATTTTTTCCCATGATGACACCATGATGATTATATTATTGAGCTCTGGCGCGACGGATATCAATATTCACGTCGCCCGTTATTTAGCATTTAACCCAGCTGCAGCAATACCTTGCAGCAAGTTTTCCGATCGTTGGCGAAAATCTCCATCGCCTCTTTTACCTGCTCCAGCGGCATGCAGTGGGTGATTAACGCCTCAGGCTGGATAAGGCCTTTCTCCATCCAGTCGATAACCAGCGGAAAACGCCCGCTGTTTAGCCGGGAGGAGAAAATGGAGATCTCTTTACTGGTGATGCTTTGCTGGGTCAGGGTGGACGGCTCGCCGGAGAAGCCGAGTATGCCGATGCGTGCGGCGGGAGAGGCGAGGAGAATGGCCTCCTGAAGGATCGCCGGATGGCAGGCGGCATCGATGATCAGCGTGGGGGCTATCTGCCGCTGCGCCAGCTGTTCCGCCAGCGGCTGGTGAGTGTTATCCAGCGTCAAATCGGCGCCGTTGTCCCGCGCCATCTGCAGACGTTCGGCAATGCGGTCCACTACGATCACCTGCTTAACGCCATACACCCCCTTCAGCGCCTGGATCACCGTCAGACCCATCGGACCTGCGCCGTAGATCAGGGCGATATCCTGCGCCGTGGGCTGCAGCTGGGCGGTAATGTTTGCCGCAATGGTAAAAGGCTCAACCATCGTCGCCTGACGATCGCTGATGGCCTCCGGAATGCGCCAGGCGTTTTTCGCCGGCACGCAGGCGTAGTCGCTGAATCCGCCGTCGCGGTGAACCCCGATGACCTGGAGCTGCGCACAGACATTCGGCCGCCCCACCGAGCAGGGATAACAATGGCCGCAGCTGACGACAGGGTCGACCGCGACGCGCTCGCCGATGCGTGCCGAAGAGACCTGCTCGCCGACGGCATCAATGATGCCGAAGAATTCATGGCCGATAACGCGGGGATATTTCGCGAAGGGGTTATGGCCTTGATAGATATGCACATCGGACCCGCAGATCCCGGCAAAGGCGATTTTCACCCGGACTTCGTGGGCGCCCGGAGCGGGAACCGGACGGGATTCGATGTTCAGTTGGCCTGGCTCTTTGACAACGACGCTTCTCATTTCTGTTCCTTCCCTTGTCTGTTTTCTGAACAAATAGCGTTATTTTTATTACCATACAAGTATGCAATTGATCATAACTAGCTCTGGATCACATTTGGCGAAGGTCGTCAGAAAAAGCCCGGGAATGATTAATCTATTGAAATAAATTGAGAAAAATTATGAATGCCGCGAAAGCGACCTTACCGACGAGCCGGTCAGCAGGAATGTGATCGTCATCACGACAGTTAAGGATCAATCAATTATGATTACTGGTATGGTAGTAGGGTGAAATTAAACTATGTTGAGCAGGTGATGACGATGCAGATGACAATGCGCTGGTTTGGACCAGAGGAAGATAAGGTTTCATTAGAGCATATACGCCAGGTGCCCGGCGTGGAGGGAGTGGTCGGCGCGCTCTATGACGTCGCGGTCGGCGAGGTATGGCCGGAGGATAAAATTGAGCGTCTGGTCAGCCAGGCCCATGCCGCAGGCCTGAAAATGGAGGTGATAGAGAGCGTCAACATCCATGATGACATCAAAATCGGCCTCCCTTCCCGTGACCGCTATATTGCCAACTATCAGCAGACCATTCGCCACCTTGCCCGCTTCGGCGTCAAAGTCATCTGCTATAACTTCATGCCGGTGTTTGACTGGATGAAGACGGATATGAACTACGTCCTGCCGGATGGCTCGTTGACGATGGCTTTTGAGAAGAAAGATATCGATAAGCGGCTGGAAGACGTGGTTAAGGAGGTCCTGGAGAATTCAAACGGCTTCGCGTTGCCGGGCTGGGAGCCGGAACGGCTGGCGGAAGTGCAGACCCTGTTTGCCAAATATAGCGCGGTGGATGACCACAAGCTGCGGGAGAACCTGGTCTATTTTCTCCAGGCGGTGATCCCGGTTTGCGAAGAGGTGGGCGTGAAAATGGCGATCCATCCTGACGATCCGCCGTACTCGATATTTGGCCTGCCGCGTGTGGTCAAAAACCGCGACGATCTGGACTGGATCTGCCGGGCTGTCGATTCACCCGCCAACGGCATTACCCTCTGCACCGGCTCGATTGCCGAAGATCCGGATAACGACGTATACGCTATTCTGGCTGAGTTTACCCGCCGCAAGCGGATCCATTTTGCCCACGTCCGCAATATTAAACTGATGCAGGATAAAGACTTTTACGAGTGCGCCCATCCGTCAGAATACGGCTCCCTGGATATGTACAAGGTGATGCAAGCGTTGCACGACAACGGCTTCGACGGCTATATACGCCCGGATCATGGCCGCTTTATCTGGGGAGAGACCGGACGCCCGGGCTATGGTTTATACGATCGCGCACTCGGGGTGACCTACCTCAAAGGTCTCTGGGAGGCGCTAAGCAAGCGCTAGCCTCCTCCTGACCATGCCTCTTTTTAGCGGCTGGTTCGCCTTGGCGACCAGCCGTCATATCGGCTCCTTCCCGCATTTTTTGCACAACTTACAGCGCATTGCTCAGAATTGAGTATTATTGTGCGGAGTTGTTGTGAAGGAATCCCCTATGAAGCAAATTCGTATGCTGGCGCAGTATTATGTCGACCTGATGATGAAGCTGGGTCTGGTCCGCTTTTCAATGCTGTTGGCTCTTGCGCTGGTGGTGCTGGCCATCGTGGTACAGATGGCGGTCACCATGGTGCTGCATGGCCAGGTTGAAAGCATCGACGTTATCCGCTCTATCTTCTTCGGTCTGCTCATCACCCCGTGGGCGGTCTACTTTCTCTCGGTGGTGGTGGAGCAACTCGAAGAGTCCCGCCAGCGTCTGTCGCGGCTGGTGGAGAAGCTGGAGGAGATGCGCGAGCGCGATCTGAAGCTGAATGTGCAGCTGAAAGACAATATCGCGCAGTTGAATCAGGAGATTGGCGAACGTGAAAAGGCGGAAGCCGAGCGTGAGACCACCCTTGAGCAGCTGAAGATCGAGATGAAAGAGCGTGAAGAGACGCAGATCCAGCTCGAACAGCAATCCTCCTTTCTGCGCTCTTTCCTCGACGCCTCCCCGGACCTGGTCTTTTACCGCAATGAGGATAAAGAGTTTTCCGGCTGTAACCGGGCGATGGAACTGCTGACCGGCAAAAGCGAGAAACAGCTGATCCACCTCAAACCACAGGACGTCTATAGCGAAGAAGCAGCGGAAAAGGTGCTGGAAACCGATGAGAAGGTGTTCCGCCACAATGTATCGCTGACCTATGAGCAGTGGCTGGACTATCCCGATGGCCGTAAAGCGTGCTTCGAAATCCGCAAGGTCCCGTACTACGATCGCGTCGGCAAGCGTCGCGGCCTGATGGGCTTCGGGCGCGATATCACCGAACGAAAACGCTATCAGGACGCCCTCGAACGCGCCAGCCGGGATAAAACCACCTTCATCTCCACCATCAGCCATGAGCTGCGTACCCCGCTGAACGGGATCGTCGGGCTGAGCCGAATTTTGCTGGATACCGAACTGACCAGCGAGCAGGAAAAATACCTGAAAACCATCCATGTCTCGGCGGTGACGCTGGGGAATATCTTCAATGATATTATCGACATGGATAAAATGGAGCGCCGTAAGGTACAGCTCGATAACCAGCCGGTGGACTTCACCAGCTTCCTTGCCGACCTTGAAAACCTTTCCGGTCTGCAGGCGCAGCAGAAGGGACTGCGCTTTGTGCTGGAGCCGAGCCTGCCGCTGCCGCACAAGGTGATCACCGACGGCACCCGCCTGCGGCAGATCCTGTGGAATCTTATCAGCAACGCCGTGAAATTTACCCCACAGGGCGGTGGGGTGAACGTCCGCGTACGCTATGACGAAGGCGATATCCTGCACTTCGAAGTGGAAGACTCCGGGATTGGTATTCCTGAAGCGGAACAGGACAAAATATTCGCCATGTATTACCAGGTCAAAGACAGCCACGGCGGCAAACCAGCCACCGGCACCGGGATTGGCCTCGCCGTATCGCGCCGCCTGGCGCGCAATATGGGCGGCGATATCAGCGTCACCAGCCAGCCGGGTAAAGGAGCGACCTTTACGCTCACCGTCCATGCGCCTGCCATTGCGGAAGAAGTGGAAGATACCCTGGCGGAAGACGACATGCCATTACCGGCGCTCAACGTGCTGCTGGTAGAAGATATTGAGCTCAACGTCATCGTGGCGCGCTCGGTGCTGGAAAAGCTGGGCAACAGCGTGGATGTCGCGATGACCGGTAAAGCCGCGCTGGAGATGTTTGAGCCTGGCGAGTACGACCTGGTGCTGCTGGATATCCAGCTGCCGGATATGACGGGTCTGGATATCTCTCGTCAGCTAAAACAGAATTTTGCCGCGGATGAGCTGCCGCCGCTGGTAGCCCTGACCGCCAACGTGCTGAAGAATAAGAAAGAGTATCTTGATGCCGGCATGGACGATGTGCTGAGCAAGCCGCTATCGGTGCCGGCGCTGACGGCCATGATCAAAAAATTCTGGGATGCGCCGGAAGAGGAGGCGCAGGAAGCGCCGGCGGCCGATCTGCATAAAGCCGACGCGGTGCTGGATACCGATATGCTGGAGCAATACATCGAACTGGTGGGACCGAAGCTTATCAACGATGGTCTCGCGGTGTTTGAGAAGATGATGCCGGGCTATATGTCGGTCCTTGAGTCTAATCTCACCGCCCGCGATCAAAAAGGGATCGTCGAAGAGGGTCATAAGATCAAAGGGGCTGCGGGTTCTATTGGCCTGCGCCACATCCAGCAGCTGGGTCAGCAGATCCAGACGCCGGACCTGCCTGCCTGGTCTGATAATGTCGCTGAATGGGTTGAAGAGATGAAATCCGAGTGGCAAAACGACGTGGCGATTCTGAAGGCATGGGTGGCGAAGGCCGGGAAAAAATGACCCCGGACAGACCGGGGTGCGCGAATACTGCGCCAACACCAGGGAACTGGTGGTTGAGCCAGTTTGATTTGAGTGATGTTGTTACGTGGCGCAACCTGAGAAGTGGATTGCTCGCTCATTAAGATAGCAAAGCTTAACTAATTTGTTACATGAATCAGTAAAATATGTGAAGCATAGCGAGTAAATCGACATTTTTGACTGGTTTCAGCGAGTTGCATGGAGGAGCGAAGGCGATGAAAAAAATTGGTGTGGTACTGAGCGGCTGCGGCGTGTACGACGGCAGTGAAATTCATGAGGCAGTGATTACCCTGCTGGCGATCGCGCGCAACGGCGCGCAGGCGGTCTGCTTTGCGCCCGATAAACCGCAGCGCGACGTCATCAACCATCTGACGGGTGAACCGTTGACGGAGCAGCGCAACGTGCTGGTGGAAGCGGCGCGCATCGCCCGCGGCGATATCCTGCCGCTGGCGCAGGCGCGTGAGGAGACGCTGGACGCGCTGATCGTCCCCGGCGGCTTCGGCGCGGCGAAAAACTTAAGCAGCTTCGCTGCCGAGGGCAGCAAATGCGAGGTGGACCACGATCTGCGGGCCCTGGCGCTGGCGATGCATCAGGCCGGCAAGCCGCTGGGCTTTATGTGCATCGCTCCGGCGCTGCTGCCGAAGATCTTTGCGTTTCCGCTGCGGATGACTATCGGGACCGATCTCGACACTGCCGATGTGGTGGAGGAGATGGGGGCGGAGCATGTGCCTTGCCCGGTCGACGACATCGTGGTGGATGAAGAGAATAAAGTGGTCACCACCCCGGCGTATATGCTGGCGGAGAATATTGTGCAAGCCGCCACTGGGATCGAAAAACTGGTCGCCCGCGTGCTGGCGCTGAGCGCATGAAGCTCCGCATTGCGCCCTTCGCGCTGCTCAAACGACTGGCGCTGCGTCTGCTGCTGATCGCCGCCGTCTTCTGGGGCGGGGGGATCGCGCTGTTTAGCGTGCTGCCGGTGCCCTTTTCGGCGGTCATGCTTGAGCGGCAGATAAGCGCCTGGCTGTCCGGCGATGTCCACTATCTGGCGCACTCCGACTGGGTCGCCATGGATAAGATCTCCCCGTGGATGGGGCTGGCGGTGATTGCCGCCGAAGATCAGAAGTTCCCGGAACACTGGGGGTTTGACGTCTCGGCAATCGAAAAGGCGCTGGCGCACAATGAGCGTCACGATACCCGCATCCGCGGCGCGTCAACGCTGTCGCAGCAGACGGCGAAAAACCTGTTTTTGTGGGATGGTCGTAGCTGGCTGCGCAAGGGGCTGGAGGCCGGATTGACCGTCGGCATGGAAACCGTGTGGAGTAAAAAGCGGATCCTGACCGTCTACCTGAATATTGCCGAATTTGGCGAGGGGATTTTTGGGGTGGAAGCGGCCGCCCAGCGCTATTTTCATAAGCCCGCCAGCCAGTTGACGCCGGGGGAAGCGGCTCTGCTGGCCGCGGTGCTGCCAAACCCGATCCGCTATCGCGCCGACGCGCCTTCGGGCTATGTGCGCAACCGCCAGGCTTGGATCTTACGCCAGATGCAACAGCTGGGTGGGGAAGGGTTCATACGTGAGCATAAGCTCTATTAGCGGGTAAATCCGGCGCCGGGGCTGGTACCGTCGCCAGTCTCCGTCGCCGGGAAGCGTCACCTTTAGTCTTCGTCAAACCCGGCATTAAACAGGGCAATCACCGCGGCGAGGGCTTCCACTTCCTGCGGACCGCTGGCCTCCACCTCTATCTGCCGTCCTTTCGCCGAGTCCAGCATCAGCAGGGCAATGACGCTGTTGGCTTCCGCCTCCGTGCCTTCATCGTTGCGCAGCAACACCTCGGCATCGAAATTCTGCATCAGTTCGAACAGCTTCATCGCCGGGCGGGCGTGCATGCCCAGCTTATTGGTGATTTCAACGGTCTGCTTTACGGTCATGATTTACGTTTTTCCAGCGTCCGATGACGAGACTGCACGTTTTTACCGCGCGAGCGGAAGTAGTCAGCCAGTTGTTCAGCAATATAAACCGAACGATGTTTACCGCCGGTGCAGCCAATGGCCACCGTCAGATAGCTGCGATTGTTGGTCTCCAGCATCGGTAACCATAGCTCAAGATAGCTCCGGGTCTGGTAAATAAAGTTGTGCACTTCGGTGTGCCGATCGAGGAAGGCGGCCACCGGCTTATCCAGACCGGTCATGGGACGCAGCTTCGGATCCCAGTGCGGGTTTGGCAGAAAGCGCACGTCAAAGACGTAATCGGCATCGATCGGGATACCGTGCTTAAAGCCGAAGGATTCGAAGACCATGGTCAGTTCGCGTTCTCGTTTACCCAGCAGCCGGGTGCGTAACATTTCCGCCAGCTCGTGAACCGACATCTCCGAGGTATCGACAATCAGATCGGCCCGCGAGCGCAGGGGCTCCAGCAGATCGCTCTCTTCATCGATGGCGCTTTCCAGCGACAAATTCTTGCTCGACAGCGGATGCAGGCGACGGGTGTCGCTGTATCGACGGATCAGCGTGTTGCGATCGGCATCGAGAAACAGCAGCTGCGGCGAAAAGCACTCCGGCAGGTTTTTCATCGCCTGCTCGAAGATCTCCGGTGATTCCGGCATGTTCCGCACGTCGATGCTGACGGCCGCCGAAATATTGCGGTCAGCCAGCGACCGTGCCAGATCGGGCAGCAGCACGACCGGCAGGTTATCCACGCAGTAAAAGCCCATATCTTCCAGCGCTCGCAGAGCGACGGATTTACCCGAGCCCGAGCGGCCGCTGACGATCATCAGTACCATGTACCGTTTCTCCTCAGTACGATAAAGGATAAGGTGCGACTGCCGTTATGCGTCATCGCTGCTTCCTGCTTCGGTGATGATCTCATACAACTCTTCATCGCTCTGCGCCGCGCGCAGGCGACGACAAATCGCTTTGTCGGCCAGCCGTTTGGCCACCAGGGAGAGCGTATGCAGGTGGGTTTTTGTCTGATCGGCCGGCACCAGCAGCGCGAACAGCAGGTCGACAGGCTGATTGTCGATCGCGTCGAAGGCGATGGGGGTTTCCAGCTGGACAAAAACGCCGACAGCACGCAGCGTATCCTCTTCCAGTTTTCCGTGGGGAATGGCGATACCATTGCCAATCCCGGTACTGCCCATTTTTTCGCGGGTGAGGATCGCTTCGAACACCACCTGCGGCGGCAAACTTAACTGTTTGGCGGCCAGTTCGCTAATGATTTCCAGAGCACGCTTCTTGCTCTGGCAGTGAACCTGGCTACGGGTACATTCCTGGTTCAGGACGTTGCTCAGTTGTAGAGCCGAATCGTTGTTCATCATAATTTCACCTGAGCGCCCCCGCGCCCGTCGCCGGTGTTACCTGGCGGCTGACGCAGGGGGGCCCGGACAATTAGTGTTGTTTTAGTTTATCTTTATGCTTCGTTAACTGCCTTGCCAGCTTGTCGATAAGACCATCGACAGCTGCATACATATCCTGCCCTTCCGCACTGGCATGGATTTCGCCACCGTTGACATGCAGATTCGCGTCCGCAATTTGCGTCACTTTCTCTACTTTTAACACAATATAGACCTGATTGATCCGGTCGAAAAATTGTTCCAGCTTGCTGAACTTCGCCGTGACGAAGTCGCGCATCGCGGGAGTGATCTCGACGTTGTGTCCTGTAATGTTGAGCTGCATAGTGTCTTCCTTATCGGTTGTGTCAGACCAGTTGTTTACGCTGGTTTGACGGCGGGATGGATAAAGACTCTCTGTACTTCGCGACAGTGCGGCGCGCGACCATGATACCCTGCTCGGACAGCATGGAGGTGAGCTTACTGTCGCTCAACGGCTTCGCGGGATTTTCCGCGGCGATGAGTTTCTTCACCAGCGCGCGAATCGCCGTCGACGAGGCTTCGCCGCCGCCTTCGGTATTGACATGGCTGGAGAAGAAATACTTCAGTTCAAAAATACCGCGCGGACTGTGCAGATATTTTTGCGTGGTGACACGGGAAATCGTCGATTCATGCATCTCGACGGCCTGGGCGATATCGGCCAGCACCATCGGCTTCATATACTCTTCACCCTGTTCGAAAAAAGCCTGCTGTTGTTCTACGATGCAGCGGCTCACGCGCAGCAGGGTATCGTTGCGGCTTTCCAGACTTTTAATCAGCCAGCGGGCTTCCTGCAGATTGCTGCGAATGAACTGGCCGTCGGCGTCATTGCGGGCGCTGTTGCCCATTGCCGCATACTGCTGATTAATTTTCAGCCGTGGAATGCTGTCGGCGTTGAGCTCCACGGTCCAGCGGCCGCTGACCTTGCGCACCAGCACGTCGGGAATGACATATTCCGGTTCGCTGGTTTGAATGGACTGGCCGGGACGGGGATCCAGGGACTGGATCAGGTTCACCGCCTCTTTCAGCACCTCTTCTTTCAGCCGGGTCACCCGCATCAGGGTGCGGAAATCATGGTTGGCCAGAAGATCGAGATGATCGCTGATAATCAGCCGGGCCTCTTCCAGCCAAGGCGTCTCTTTGGCGAATTGCGAGAGCTGGATCAGCAGACAGTCGCGCAGATCTTTCGCCGCGACGCCAACCGGATCAAAACGCTGGATGCGCTTCAGGACGGCTTCCACTTCTTCGAGGCCGATCTCCTCATCGCCGATGCTGTCGACGATATCTTCAATCTGAACGGTGAGGTAGCCCGTATCGTCGACGGCGTCGACAATGGAGGTGGCGATGGCGCGGTCGGTATCGGTGAAGGGCGTCAGCTCGACCTGCCACATCAGGTAATCCTGCAGCGTCTGGGTGGTCTCGCCTTGATAAACGGGGAGTTCGTCGTCCTGGTAGTCCACGCCGTTGCCTGACGGCGTACCGGCGGTATAGATTTCATCCCAGCTGGCATCGAGAGGAAGCTCGTCGGGCATCTCTTTTTGCTCAAGTGCGTCGACGGTATCGAGAGACTCGCGGTCCTCCACCTCTTTCGCCTCTACCTCGTCGTGAAGATCGGTTTGCTCAAGCAACGGGTTACTTTCCAGCGCTTGCTGGAGCTCTTGCTGGAGTTCTAACGTGGACAACTGCAGCAAACGAATCGCCTGCTGCAGCTGCGGCGTCATGGCAAGCTGTTGGCTAAGCCTTAATTGCAAACCTTGCTTCATGTTCAGGGTAAATATCTCCGGCTAAAACGTCTGTAACCTCTACCCTATCAGAGTCTGAAGTCTTCCCCAAGATACACGCGCTTAACCTGCTCATCTTCGAGGATCTGCTGCGGTGTACCATGAGCGATAAGGTGTCCCTGACTGACAATATACGCGCGTTCGCAGACCGCGAGAGTCTCTCTGACGTTATGGTCGGTAATCAGTACGCCGAGGCCGCTGTCGCGCAAATGCTCAATGATGCGTTTGATGTCGATAACCGAGATCGGATCCACGCCGGCAAAGGGTTCATCCAGAAGAATAAATTTCGGGTTGGCCGCCAGCGCGCGGGCGATTTCGACGCGGCGGCGTTCACCACCGGAGAGCGCCTGACCGAGGCTGTCGCGCAGGTGCTCAATATGAAACTCTTCCATCAGCTCTTTGGCGCGATCTTCCCGCTGCTCGCTGCTCAAATCGTCACGGATCTGCAGGACCGCCATCAGGTTGTCATAAACGCTCAGGCGACGAAAAATCGAGGCTTCCTGCGGCAGATAGCCGATCCCCCGGCGCGCGCGCGCGTGCAGCGGCAGCAGGCTGATGTCTTCGTCATCAATGATAATATTGCCCGCGTCGCGCGGCACAATCCCGACCACCATATAGAAGGTGGTGGTTTTACCGGCGCCGTTGGGGCCAAGCAAGCCGACAATCTCCCCCGAGTTAACGGTGAGACTGACATCTTCCACCACGCGGCGGCCTTTATACGCTTTAGCGAGATTCTTCGCAGTTAAGGTTGCCATAACGGATTAGTTACTCTTCTTTGGCTGGTTGCCGCTTTTGTCCTGCAGCTCGGACGGCACCAGAACGGTGGTGACGCGTCGACCTTTGTCGCTGAAGGCCTGCATTTTTTGCTCTTTCACCAGATAGGTGATCTTGTCGCCCTTGATGTTGCTGTCGAGCTGTTCAAGGTACGCGTTGCCGGTCAGCACGACGTAATCGTTCTGCAGCTCATAGCGCATTTTCGACGCCCGGCCTTTTACCGGTTTGCCGTTATCCTGCATCTGGTAGAAGGTGGCCGGGTTACCGAAACCTTCGATCACCTCTTTGCCTTTTTCATTGCCCGGACGGGTGACCACCACTTTATCAGCGTTAATTTTGATCGTCCCCTGAGTCACGACCACGTTACCGGTGAAGGTGACGACATTGCCCTGCATATCCAGCGACTGCTGATCGGATTCGATATGGATCGGCTGATCGGTATCGCCCGTCTTGGCGAGGGCCGGCAGGCTGGCGGCCAGTAACGCGCCGGCGAGCGCAATCTTAAGGCTGAGTTTGTTTGTTCTGAATTTCATAAGAGGTTCTCACCTTTTCAATCAGCTCGGCATTTTTGCTGCGAAGGTTTCCACGCATTTTCAGGCCGCTGGAATTAAATGTGGTGCCGTATAACGTCACCATGTCATCGGAGGTAACGTCCTGCGTTACCAGATTTATCTGGGCGTTATCCGTCGTAATTTTGCGCAGTTGAGAGTCAGGCGCGAGCGCATTCACCTCAACGTGCCCGTAAAGATAGAGCATCCGGTCATTTGTCAGCTTCGCTTTATCTGCTCTGACTGACCAGGTCGGCACCTTATTGGTATCAAAGGTGGTCATCACCGGTTTGGTAAACCAGGAGACCTCCTGATCGGAAAAATACTCCACGTGCTCGGCAATCAGCCGATAGCTCAGGGCGCCTTCCGGACTGTACACCACGGTGTCAGTGTGTTCGCTTTTATACGTCGGGTCGTTGGGATTGACCTCCGGCTGGGCCGTGTCGTCCGTATTCGCCAGATTCAGGCCGATGAGGATCAGCGCGAGCAGCGACAGTAAAATGATAACCCAACGTCTGGTTTTACTCATATTGATTGCCCTTTGGCCTCATCCAGCTTGCCCTGCGCCAATAGTAACAAATCGCAGACTTCGCGTACCGCGCCGCGTCCGCCATTAATCCGGGTGATGTAATCGGCGCGCGGCAGCAGCAGCGGATGCGCATCCGCGACGGCGACGCTAAGCCCCACTTCGGCCATCACCGGCCAGTCAATCAGATCGTCGCCGATGTAGGCGACTTCCTCTGGCCGCACACCCAGTTTGTCAGTGAGATCGCGGAACGCCAGCAGCTTGTCCGACTGCCCCTGATACAAATGCGTGATGCCCAGCGTCTGACAGCGATCTTCTACCAGTTTAGCTTTTCGTCCGGTAATAATCGCCACTTCAATGCCAGAGGTCAGCGCGCAGCGGATACCATAGCCATCGCGGACGTTGAACGCTTTCAGCTCCTCGCCGTGATTACCCATATAGATAAGCCCGTCGGATAATACACCGTCGACATCAAGGATCAGTAAACGGATCTTAGCCGCGCGATCGAGAAACGTCTGGCTTACCGGCCCATAGCAGGTCGCTAACTGAGCATCAGCATTATTCATTATTTTTTCCTTACTTACACTACGCCCGCGCGCAGGAGATCGTGCATATGTACCACACCCAGCAGATGGTCGCCATCGGCAACCAGCACGCAGGTGATATGACGGGATTGCATCAGGTTTAGCGCATCCACCGCCAGGGTGCCGGGACGGATACGGATCCCTCCCCGGGTCATGACGTCGGCAATGCTGGCATCGCGCATATCAATGCCGGTGTCGAAGACCCGCCGCAGGTCACCGTCGGTAAAGATACCGATGATGTTCATGTCGTCATCGCAGATAGCGGTCATACCTAAATTTTTACGGGTGATTTCCAGCAGCGCATCGCGCAGGGTGGCCTGCAGGCCGACGTGCGGGATCTCATCACCGGTATGCATAATATCATTGACGCGCAGCAACAGCTTACGACCGAGTGCGCCACCCGGATGCGAGAGAGCGAAATCCTCAGCGGTAAAGCCGCGGGCTTCCAGCAGGGCGACGGCGAGGGCATCGCCCATCACCAGCGCGGCGGTGGTGCTGGAGGTGGGCGCCAGCCCTAACGGACAGGCCTCCTTCGGCACTTTCACGCACAGATGGATATCCGCCGCGCGCGCCATGCTGCTTTCAGGCCGGCTGGTGATGCAGATAAGCTTCACCTGCTGGCGTTTCAGGACCGGGATCAGCGCGAGGATTTCGTTCGATTCGCCGGAGTTCGACAATGCAATCACCACGTCCTGCGGCGTAACCATGCCCAAATCGCCGTGCGCGGCTTCGCCTGGGTGGACAAAAAATGCCGACGTGCCGGTACTGGCGAAGGTTGCCGCCATTTTGCGGCCGATATGGCCGGATTTGCCCATCCCCATCACTACGACCTTCCCGCCGCAGCGGAAAATCGTTTCGCAGGCGCGGGTGAAATCGTCATTTATATACTGATCGAGCTGGGCCAGACCTTCACGTTCAATTTCCAGCACCTGACGGCCTGCCTGTTGAAAGTCAAAATCCGTGGGCAAATCTATTTGCGACATGATGTTATCCCGAGTCATTCAACGAAGAGCGGCGCTGTCCAGAACAGCATCGCCAACCAAACCACAAAACCGCCGACCAGCAGCGCGCCAACCAGTCGTCCCGGCTGCTGCTGGCGGCGCCAGCACAGCACGGCGAAGATCAGGCTGACCAGCAACATCACGCCATAGTCGCGGGTAAAGGCTTCCGCCGCAAAGGCTCCCGGCGCGATCAGCGCCGGCAAACCCAGCACCAGCGCAATATTGAGGATATTTGCGCCGATGATATTGCCGATGGCAATGTCATCTTCCCCTTTGCGCGCCCCGGCGATGGCGGTGGCCAGCTCCGGCAGGCTGGTGCCTATCGCCACTACCGTCAGGCCGACGGTCAGTTCACTGATGGCAAAATAGTTTGCCAGCACCGTACTGTTATCTACCACCATGCGGGTGGCCATCGGCATGACGATCATCGCCACCCCTAACCACAGCAGAGCGACCGGCAGCGACCCTTCACGGGGCAGTTCGGCCAGCTGTTCGCGGGTCAGACTATCGCTTCCCTGGCGTTCCGCCAGACGGGCGATTTTGATGGTGAACAGCAGCCATAGCAGCGCCAGCGCCAGTAAAAACAGGCCGTCGAGACGGGACAGTTGACCATCATAGAGCACCAGCCCTGCCAGTACGCTGACCAGCAACATTAGCGGTAATTCGCGGCGCAGAATATCAGAATGCACGGTAAATGGCCTGAGTAAGGCAGCCAGACCGAGGATCAGGAGAATATTAGTAATGTTGGAGCCGAGCGCGGTGCCCACCGCCAGATCGGTCTGTCCATGCAGCGAGGCCGCGGTGGAAACCATGATCTCTGGCAGGCAAGTGCCAATACTCACCACCGTCATACCGATGATCAGCGGCGGGATCCCCAACATGCGACAGAGGATGGAGGCGGCATAGACCAGACGATCGGCGCTGTAGACAACCAGCAATAAACCAATAATTAACAGAGCCGTCGCTAAGAGCATCTAAAGTCCTTTCTTCAGGTATAATCGTCGCCTCGCTGGGTTATCCCTACGCAGCGTAACGAATTCTTAATTTTGACTTTATGCGTGCCAAAAGTAAAACAAATGCCAGCTTTCGCTAACCTGTGCAGGTAAGATTCTGTAAAAATGTTGTGATTGTGGCGTAAGAAAGGGCGATGCTTGCCCATCAGGTGCTTAGTAAGGATGATTTTATGAGCCAAACTCAGGCGAATTTAGTTGAAGTGCGCGGTATCCGCTTTTCTCGCGGCGATCGCGTGATCTTCGACGACATCTCGCTGTCGGTGCCGCGCGGTAAAATTACTGCGATTATGGGACCTTCGGGGATCGGCAAGACTACCCTGTTACGCCTGATCGGCGGACAGATCCCGCCGGACAGGGGAGAGATCCTGTTCGATGGCGAGAACGTGCCGCAGATGACCCGTTCGCGTCTGTACACGGTGCGTAAGCGGATGAGCATGCTGTTCCAGTCCGGGGCGCTGTTCACCGACCTCAATGTCTTTGACAACGTCGCCTACCCGCTGCGCGAACATACGCATCTGCCGCCTGCGCTGCTGCATACGACGGTGATGATGAAGCTGGAGGCGGTAGGGCTGCGCGGTGCGGCGAAGTTAATGCCCTCTGAGCTTTCCGGCGGCATGGCGCGCCGCGCCGCCCTGGCGAGGGCCATTGCCCTGGAGCCGGATCTCATTATGTTCGACGAACCGTTCGTCGGGCAGGATCCCATCACCATGGGCGTGCTGGTGAAGCTGATTTCTGAACTCAACAGCACGCTGGGTGTCACCTGCATCGTGGTTTCGCACGATGTGCCTGAGGTGCTGAGCATTGCGGACTATGCGTATATCGTGGCGGATAAAAAGATTGTCGCCCACGGCAGCGCCCAGTCGCTACGTGAGAATGCTGACCCTCGGGTTCGTCAGTTCATTGATGGTATTGCCGACGGCCCGGTGCCGTTCCGTTATCCGGCTGGCGACTATCACCATGATTTATTAGGCATAGGGAGTTGAGCGACTGATGCTGTTTAATGCGCTGGCCGCGCTAGGCCATCGCGGTATTAAAACCACCGCGACCTTTGGACGCGCCGGATTAATGCTGTTCAACGCCGTTGTCGGCAAACCAGAGTTTCGCAAGCACGCGCCGCTGCTGGTTCGTCAGCTCTACAACGTCGGCGTTCTGTCGATGCTGATTATCATTGTATCGGGCCTGTTTATCGGTATGGTGCTCGGGCTGCAGGGGTATCTGGTCTTAACCACCTACAGCGCAGAGACCAGTCTTGGCATGTTGGTGGCGCTGTCGCTGCTGCGCGAGCTGGGGCCGGTGGTCGCCGCGCTGCTGTTTGCCGGTCGCGCCGGGTCGGCGCTGACCGCCGAGATTGGCCTGATGCGGGCCACGGAACAGCTCTCCAGTATGGAGATGATGGCGGTGGATCCGCTGCGCCGCGTCATTTCTCCCCGTTTCTGGGCCGGCGTCATTTCGCTGCCGCTGCTGACGATTATCTTCGTTGCGGTGGGGATCTGGGGTGGAGCGCTGGTGGGCGTGAGCTGGAAAGGCATTGATGGTGGTTTTTTCTGGACCGCGATGCAAAATGCCGTCGACTGGCGAATGGATCTGGTGAACTGCCTGATTAAGAGCCTGGTATTCGCCATTACGGTAACCTGGATTGCGTTATTCAATGGTTATGACGCTATCCCCACTTCCGCCGGGATTAGCCGGGCGACTACGCGCACCGTGGTGCATGCGTCGCTGGCGGTTCTGGGGCTGGATTTTGTGCTGACTGCGCTGATGTTTGGGAATTGAGTTCATGCAAACGAAAAAAAATGAAATCTGGGTAGGGGTGTTCTTACTGGTGGCGCTGCTGGCGGCGCTGTTTGTCTGCCTGAAGGCGGCGAACGTCACCTCGCTACGTACCGAGCCGACTTACCGTCTTTACGCGACCTTCGATAATATCGGCGGCCTGAAAGCACGCTCGCCGGTGCGCATCGGCGGTGTGGTTGTTGGCCGCGTGGCGGACATCACCCTCGACCCGAAAACCTATCTGCCGCGCGTGGAGCTCGATATTGATGAGCGCTACAACCATATCCCGGATACCAGTTCGCTGGCGATCCGCACCTCTGGCCTGCTGGGCGAGCAGTATCTGGCGCTGAACGTCGGTTTTGAAGACCCGGACCTCGGGACGACTATTCTTAAAGACGGCGGTACTATCCAGGACACCAAGTCCGCTATGGTGCTGGAAGATCTGATTGGTCAGTTCCTTTATAACAGTAAGGGCGGCGACAATCAGAATTCTGGCAATGATAAGGCCGAGGCAGAAGGTCATACTGACGCGACGCCGGCAGCCGGCACGACGCATTAATTTCAGGAGAAACACGATATGTTTAAACGCTTACTCATGGTCGCCATGCTGGTGATTGCCCCGCTGACCGCCGCCCAGGCGGCAGACCAGTCCAATCCGTATAAGCTGATGAATGAAGCGGCGCAGAAAACCTTCGATCGCCTGAAGAATGAACAGCCGAAGATCAAGGCCAACCCTAACTATCTGCGCGACATCGTCGACCAGGAGCTTCTGCCTTATGTGCAGGTGAAGTATGCCGGCGCGCTGGTGCTGGGCCGCTATTACAAAGAAGCTACCCCGGCGCAGCGTGAAGCCTATTTTGCCGCCTTCCGTGAATACCTGAAGCAGGCCTATGGCCAGGCGTTGGCAATGTACCATGGTCAGACCTACCAGATTGCCCCGGAACAGCCGCTGGGCAGCGCGACCATCATTCCGATCCGCGTCACTATCATCGACCCGAACGGCCGTCCGCCGGTACGTCTCGACTTCCAGTGGCGTAAAAATACCCAGACCGGCAACTGGCAGGCCTACGATATGATTGCGGAAGGGGTCAGCATGATCACCACCAAACAAAACGAGTGGAGCGACCTGCTGCGTACCAAGGGCGTTGATGGCCTGACCGCGCAGCTCAAAGCGATCTCCGCTCAGCCGATCACCCTGGAACAGAAAAAATAATGAGCGGGCAGCTGAGCTGGACTCGTGATGGCGAGACGCTGGCGCTGCACGGAGAGCTGGACCAGGATCTGCTGGTCCCGCTCTGGGAGGCACGCGCCCAGGCGACAGCCGGGACAGCGATCATCGATCTCAGTCAGACCACGCGCGTGGACACGGCGGGCCTGGCGCTGTTAGTACATTTTGTGGCGCTGATTCGCCGCCAGGGCCGGGAAGCGCAGCTGATCGGCAAGAGCGAAAATCTGCAAACGCTGGTCGGTCTTTACAACCTGCCTGTCGATATGATCCCATAATCTTTTCAGTGTCTTAGCGCTGAAGCTATTCCGAAAGCCCCGGCAATCTTTTCGCCGGGGCTTTTTGCTTGTTTAAGACCGCGCCACTTTCCTCTAAGATGTTGGGCTGTTTTCACTATCAGATAAATTTGAGCCCATGGAAAATCATGAAATTCAGACCGTGCTGATGAACGCACTCCCCCTCCAGGAAGTCCACGTCTCTGGCGATGGCAGCCACTTTCAGGTTATTGCTGTGGGTGAGATGTTCGATGGCATGAGTCGGGTTAAAAAGCAGCAGAGCGTCTACGCGCCGCTGATGGAATATATTGCTGACAACCGCATCCATGCGCTGTCGATCAAGGCCTTTACTCCGCAGGAGTGGGCGCGAGACCGCAAACTAAATGGCTTCTAAGCTGTGGGGGATCCCCTGCAGCGTATGTGAATTTTTAATAGAGAACAGAATCAATGGATAAATTCCGTGTTCAGGGGCCGACTCGCCTTCAGGGCGAAGTCACCATCTCCGGTGCAAAAAACGCCGCCCTGCCAATCCTCTTTTCCGCGCTGCTTGCCGAAGAGCCGGTAGAGATCCAGAACGTACCTAAGCTCAAAGACATCGATACCACCATGAAGCTGCTGAGTCAGCTGGGCGCGAAGGTAGAGCGCAATGGTTCGGTGTGGATTGACGCCGGCCCGGTCGATGTATTCTGTGCTCCGTACGATCTGGTGAAAACCATGCGCGCCTCTATCTGGGCGCTGGGCCCGCTGGTGGCGCGTTTCGGTCAGGGACAAGTCTCTCTGCCTGGCGGCTGCGCCATCGGCGCGCGTCCGGTCGATCTGCATATTAGCGGCCTGGAACAGCTGGGCGCCGAGATCAAACTGGAAGAAGGTTATGTAAAAGCTTCGGTCAATGGTCGTCTGAAAGGCGCGCATATCGTGATGGATAAAGTGAGCGTCGGCGCCACCGTCACTATCATGAGCGCAGCGACCCTCGCCGAGGGGACGACGATTATCGAAAACGCCGCTCGCGAGCCGGAGATCGTCGATACCGCGAACTTCCTTAACGCGCTGGGCGCAAAAATCAGCGGCCAGGGTACCGATCGCATCACCATCGAAGGCGTGCAGCGTCTGGGCGGCGGCGTTTACCGTGTGCTGCCGGACCGTATTGAAACCGGGACCTTCCTGGTGGCCGCAGCCATTTCCGGCGGCAAGATCCTCTGCCGTAACGCGCAACCAGATACCCTCGATGCCGTACTGGCAAAGCTGCGCGACGCCGGAGCGGACATCGAAACGGGCGAAGACTGGATCAGCCTTGATATGCACGGCAACCGTCCGAAAGCGGTTAACGTGCGTACCGCGCCGCATCCGGGCTTCCCGACCGATATGCAGGCCCAGTTCACGCTGCTCAACCTGGTCGCGGAAGGGACCGGCGTGATCACCGAAACGATCTTTGAAAACCGCTTTATGCACATTCCGGAACTGATCCGTATGGGTGCTCACGCGGAGATCGAGAGCAATACCGCGATCTGTCATGGCGTGAAGCAGCTTTCGGGCGCGCAGGTGATGGCGACCGATTTGCGTGCTTCGGCGAGCCTCGTGCTGGCAGGTTGTATCGCTGAGGGAACCACCATCGTCGATCGCATCTATCATATCGATCGTGGCTATGAGCGTATCGAAGATAAACTGCAGGCGCTGGGTGCCAATATTCAGCGCGTGAAAGGCGAGTAATCGCGTCCTGACAGGGCCCGGGCGTCTCTCCCGGGTCCTTGTCGCATAATCACATCACTTGTCCATCTTCTTCTGACGCATCATCTGCGTTCTGTCGATAAACTCATGTGTTACCGGATCATGGTAGCGTGACGGCCAGATGACCCATGGCTGTGTATCCAGCGCCGTGGCGATGATTAATTCGCCTTTCGGCCAGGGGCGGGTCAGGGCGTTCGCCAGCGTTGAAGAACTCAGACCGTGCCGTCGCGACTCTGCCGCCAGCGATGTTCCCCGTTTACGTAATCCAGCAACAATATCTGCGGGATGCCAGTCGATGAACTTATCCATAAATTCTCCTGGTGATAAAGATCCTGAACGGCCCATATGGGCAACGGAGACACTATACCCGCGCACCAGGTAAGGTTCTAACAAGTTCTGTTAAAGCGTCGGAATATTCAGAATGTATCAAGATATCGGGAAATTTACGGTAGGGAATGGATTTTTACTGGAACTTTCCCGCGCACTGCGCGGGAAGGGAGAGGGGATTAATGATCGCGCTGAACCGCGATATGCGCCAGCCCGATCAAGGCTTCACGCCAGGGGGTGTCCGGGAGAATCTGCAGCGCGGCAATCGCTTTGTCAGCTTCTTCTTCAGCACGTTTCTGCGTCCACTCCAGCGAACCGCAGGCAGCCATCGTTTCCAGGACGGCATCCAGCAGATGGCGGCCGTTGCCCTGCTCGATAGCCCCGCGGATCATCGCCGATTGATCGGCGGTACCATGGTGCATGGCGTGCAGCAGCGGTAGCGTCGGTTTGCCTTCGTTGAGGTCGTCACCGACGTTTTTACCGAGCCGCTCTCCGTCGGAGCTGTAATCGAGTAAATCGTCGATCAGCTGGAAAGCGGTGCCGAGATAGCGGCCATAATCCTGCAACGCGCGCTCTTCTTCCGCAGTGCAGTCGGCCAGCAGTCCCGCACACTGCGAGGCTGCCTCAAACAGACGCGCCGTCTTGCTGTAGATGACGCGCATGTAGTTCTCTTCCGTGATATCCGGGTCATTGACGTTCATCAGCTGCAGCACTTCGCCTTCGGCAATGACGTTCACCGCTTCCGACATGACCTCGAGGATCTTCAGCGAGCCCAGCTGGGTCATCATCTGAAAGGCGCGGGTATAGATAAAATCGCCGACCAGCACGCTGGCGGCATTGCCAAACGCCGCATTTGCCGTGGCTTTGCCGCGACGCATATCAGACTCATCGACGACGTCGTCATGCAGCAGGGTGGCGGTATGAATAAATTCAATCAGCGCAGCAATGGTGACATGCGCGCTCCCCTGATAACCCACCGCGCGCGCGGCGAGCACAGCAATCATCGGGCGAATGCGTTTGCCGCCGCCGCTGACGATGTAATAGCCTAACTGATTGATAAGCTGAACATCGGAGTTGAGTTGCTCAAGAATCGTCGCATTGACACCCGCCATATCTTGCGCGGTTAACTCATTGATTTTTTCTAAATTCATCGCAAAAGCCGGGCCAAATGTCCTGTTACCATGAATCCAGGTGGGATCACAGAAGGATTAAGACAGAATTAAAAGAAGATATGATTGTACTGAAAAATTGCCGTAGATAAACGTTGTCGTGAAAGTTGTGTTTTTTTTCTGCATTGATCGCTAATCGCTCTTGTCAAAGGCTCGCGTTTTGCGTAATATTCGCGCCCTATTGTGAATATTTATAGCGCACTCTGAATCACACGAAGAGGTGCGCGGAAGCGGAGTTTTATATGTACGCGGTTTTCCAAAGTGGTGGTAAACAACACCGAGTAAGCGAAGGTCAGACCGTTCGCCTGGAAAAGCTGGACATCGCAACTGGCGAAGCTGTTGAGTTCGCTGAAGTGCTGATGATCGCAAACGGTGAAGAAATCAAGATCGGCGTTCCTTTCGTTGAGGGCGGCGTAATCAAAGCTGAAGTTGTTGCTCACGGTCGTGGCGAGAAAGTTAAAATCGTTAAGTTTCGTCGTCGTAAACACTATCGTAAGCAGCAGGGCCATCGTCAGTGGTTCACTGATGTGAAAATCACTGGCATCAGCGCCTAAGACCTGAGGAGTAGATTTAAATGGCACATAAAAAGGCTGGCGGCTCGACTCGTAACGGTCGCGATTCAGAAGCTAAACGTCTGGGCGTAAAACGTTTCGGCGGTGAAGCAGTTCTGGCAGGTAGCATCATCGTTCGTCAACGTGGTACCAAATTCCACGCTGGCACCAACGTTGGTTGCGGCCGTGACCACACTCTGTTCGCTTTGACTGACGGTAAAGTCAAGTTCGAAGTTAAAGGCCCGAAAAACCGTAAATTCATCAGCATCGTTGCTGAATAAGTTTTTCGCGTCCCGGTAACGGATGAAAGCCCCGCAACACGTTGCGGGGCTTTTTACATTCGTCTACCGGAAAATTTTTGCAGGGAAACAGGCATGAAGCAGCAGGCTGGGATTGGCATTATTCTGGCGCTTACCACCGCGATGTGTTGGGGAGCGTTGCCGATTGCAATGAAGCAGGTTCTTGAGGTGATGGCGCCGCCAACGGTGGTGTTTTATCGCTTCCTGATGGCCAGTATTGGCCTTGGCGCGATCCTCGCTATCAAAGGCAAACTGCCGCCGCTGCGGATTTTTCGCAAGCCGCGCTGGCTGGTCTTATTAGCGATTGCCACCGGCGGTCTGTTCGGTAACTTCATTCTGTTCAGTTCTTCCCTGCAGTATCTCAGCCCCACGGCTTCTCAGGTCATCGGCCAGCTATCGCCGGTGGGCATGATGGTGGCTAGCGTCGTGATTCTGAAAGAGCGCATGCGCGGCACCCAGGTGGTGGGCGCGTTGATGCTGCTCAGCGGGCTGGTGATGTTCTTCAACACCAGCCTGATTGAAATCTTTACCCGCCTGACGGACTACACGTGGGGGGTAATTTTCGGCGTTGCTGCCGCCACGGTGTGGGTAAGCTACGGCGTCGCGCAAAAGGTGTTATTGCGCCGTCTGGCATCGCAGCAGATACTATTTTTGCTGTACACTTTATGTACGATTGCATTACTGCCGCTCGCTGAGCCTGGGGTGATATCCCGGTTAAGCAGCTGGCAACTGGCATGCCTGATTTTTTGCGGGCTAAATACCCTGGTCGGCTACGGCGCGCTGGCGGAAGCCATGGCGCGCTGGCAGGCGGCGCAGGTCAGCGCGTTAATCACCTTGACGCCACTGTTTACGCTACTGTTTTCTGATTTATTATCAATGGCCTGGCCCGATGTTTTCGCCAGACCGATGTTAAACCTGATTGGTTATCTCGGTGCGTTTGTCGTGGTTGCGGGCGCGATGTATTCCGCCATCGGTCATCGTCTTTGGGGACGTTGGCGTAAGCGAGAGGCGGTAGTACCGCTGCCCCGCTCAGGCGAATGATTTACGGAGAGTAAAATGAAGTTTGTAGATGAAGCAACGATCCTGGTCGTAGCAGGTGACGGCGGCAATGGTTGCGTAAGCTTCCGCCGCGAGAAATATATTCCGAAAGGCGGCCCGGACGGCGGCGATGGCGGTGACGGCGGCGATGTCTGGCTGGAAGCGGACGAGAACCTGAATACCCTGATCGACTACCGTTTTGAAAAATCTTTCCGCGCCGAACGCGGGCAGAATGGCCAGAGCCGCGACTGTACCGGTAAGCGTGGTAAAGACGTGACGGTAAAAGTGCCGGTCGGGACCCGGGTTATCGACCAGGGCACCGGCGAGACCATGGGCGATATGACCAAACACGGTCAGCGTCTGATGGTGGCGAAGGGCGGCTGGCACGGTCTGGGCAACACCCGTTTTAAATCATCCGTTAACCGTACCCCGCGTCAGAAGACCATGGGTACGCCGGGTGATAAGCGCGACCTGCAGCTGGAGCTGATGCTGCTGGCGGACGTCGGAATGCTGGGGATGCCGAACGCCGGTAAATCCACCTTCATCCGTGCGGTCTCCGCCGCCAAGCCAAAAGTGGCTGACTATCCGTTTACCACCCTGGTACCAAGCCTGGGCGTGGTGCGTATGGACAACGAGAAGAGCTTTGTGGTCGCCGATATCCCGGGGCTGATTGAAGGCGCAGCGGAAGGCGCAGGCCTCGGTATCCGCTTCCTCAAGCACCTTGAGCGCTGCCGCGTATTGCTGCACTTGATCGACATCGAGCCTATCGACGGTTCCGATCCGGTTGAGAACGCGCGCATCATCATCGGCGAACTGGAGAAATACAGCGAGAAGCTGGCCTCCAAACCGCGCTGGTTAGTCTTTAACAAGATTGACCTGATGGACAAAGCGGAAGCCGAAGCTAAAGCGAAGGCGATTGCTGAAGCGCTTGGTTGGGAAGAGAAATTCTACCTGATCTCCGCCGCCAGCCAGCAGGGCGTGAAAGATCTGTGCTGGGACGTGATGACCTTCATCATCGAAAACCCCATCGTGCAGGCGGAAGAAGAGCAGAAGCCGGAGAAAGTCGAGTTTATGTGGGACGACTATCACCGTCAGCAGCTTGAAGAGGCCGAAGCCGAAGTGGAAGATGACGAAGACTGGGATGACGACTGGGACGAAGACGACGAAGAAGGCGTCGAATTCATCTACAAACGCTAATCCTGACTTCTTTGGATCAAAAAGGGCCGCATCTGATGCGGCCCTTTTGTTTTTAGTTGTTCTGGTACAGATCCTTATAAAGCCGGCTTTCAAAGCGCACCAACGGTATGCGGCGATTACGCTGATCGGCTGGCTCCACGGCGTAGCCGGAGAGGTATTGCACGAAGGCCACCTTTTGCCCGCTGGCGGTAGTGATGAAGCCCGCAAGGTTATAAACCCCCTGCAGTGACCCGGTTTTCGCCGAGACTTTGCCATCGACGCCCGCCTGATGGAGGCCGGCGCGATACTGCAGCGAGCCGTCATGGCCCGCCAGCGGCAGCATAGAGATGAAGTTGAGCTCGGTGTCGTGCTGGGCGATATACTGCAACACCTGCATCATGGTCGCCGGGGCGATCAGGTTGTGGCGCGACAGGCCAGAGCCGTCGGCGATGATGGTGTTGCCAAGATCAACACCAGCCTGTTGACGCAGGATCTGACGTACGGCATCGGATCCTGCCCGCCAGGTCCCTGGTACGCCGAACCGGGCATGACCGATGGTACGAAAAACGGTATCCGCAATCATGTTGTCGGATTTCTTCAGCATGATCCGCAGCAAATCGTGCAGCGGCGCCGACTGGGTGGTGGCTAATACCGTACCGGGCTCATTGGCCAGCGTCTGACGCAGCAGCGTGCCGCTATAGGCGATCCCCGCCTGCTTCAGCTCCGCTTTAAGGATCGCCCCGGCATAGCTGGCGCCATCCTGTATCGCGAAGGCCAGCGGCAGCGGTTCGCTACGCTGCGGCAGGCAGCCGGTGAGGGTATAGCGGTTGAGGTCGCCCGGCACCACGTCCAGTTCGCAATACTGGGCTTCCGATGAGCCGCGCGCCAGGGTGCGAACCTGACTGAACATGGTGACCGGATAATAGGAGGCGACGCGAATGAAGGCGAGATCGCCCGGCTTCTGCGCGCTATACAGCGAGACCGAGAAGCAGTTGCGGTCGACAATCGCCGCCGCAGGCGGAGCGCTGAAGCATTGCGTCATGTCGTTCCACGGCCACCCCGGCGCTTTATCATGGCTGGCGAAGACCGAGGTATCGATAAGCACATTGCCGTCGATACGCTGCACGCCAGCTTTTTTTAGCGTCGCCACCATGTTGCGAATATCCTGCCGCTTCAGCGTTGGGTCGCCGCCGAAGCGGGCGATCAGATCGCCTTTCAGCACGCCGCCGTCCAGTGAGCCTTTGGTTTCCAGCGTGGTGGTGAAGCGAAAATCGGGCCCCAGTTGCAGCAGCGCCGCCAGCGCGGTGATGACCTTTTGCGTACTGGCTGGAAGTGCCATTTGCTGGCTGTGATAGTCGATTTCCGGCGTCGACGCGCCGACCTTTTGCGCCATAAAGGCAAGGTTCGCACCGGCGGGAAGCTGGGTGATGTACTCGTCAATATTCGCCGCCTGAGCGCTAAGCGCTATACCGGCAGTCAATCCGATGATAAATCTGGGAAATCGCATAATCTCGCGCTAACAACCTGAAGCCAGGCCGTCATACTACGGTGCAACGCCCAGTAAAGTAAACGATGACCCATAATGAACTTCGGGGTAAAATACCTATCAAATGAAAAATTGCTGCTGACCTGGGGAGTGTTTCCCGGGTCGGTTTCTTTTTGCTCGTGTCCTGCCCGTGTACAGGACAGGTGGCGGAGCGGGGCTATCCGTTCCCTGAAGGAATGATAAAGAGGTATAACTAATGCAAGCGATTCCGATGACCTTACGTGGCGCTGAAAAACTGCGCGAAGAACTGGATTATCTGAAGTCTGTGCGTCGTCCTGAAATCATTGCCGCTATTGCTGAGGCCCGTGAACACGGCGATCTGAAAGAGAATGCCGAGTATCACGCCGCGCGTGAACAGCAGGGCTTCTGCGAAGGGCGTATCAAGGACATCGAAGCGAAACTGTCCAACGCGCAGGTTATCGATATCACCAAAATGCCGAACAATGGCCGGGTGATTTTTGGTTCAACCGTCAGTGTGCTGAACCTCGATACTGACGAGGAGCAGACCTACCGTATCGTGGGCGATGACGAAGCTGATTTTAAGCAGAATCTGATCTCCGTGAACTCGCCGATTGCCCGTGGTCTGATCGGTAAAGAGCAGGATGACGTCGTGACTATCCGCACACCAGGTGGGGAAGTGGAATACGAAATTACCAAGGTTGAATACCTGTAAGGCGTATTTCCCGCTACGATGTTTATAGATTGTAAAGAAAGGAAAAAGGCCGCATAGCGGCCTTTTATCAACGTCACGAGCATGGCATTTTGCTCGCCTGGCCACAGAAATCCCTCGTTTTACACAAAGTTGTGTCGGGATTGAGGATATTCTTAGCGTGGCAGCGAGATTTTACGCTCTGGCGTTGGGCGGTACAGAACCAGCGTTTTACCGATGACCTGTACGTTACAGGCGCCGGTTTCGCGCACGATGGCTTCCACGATCAAGGCTTTAGTTTCGCGATCTTCTGAGGCGATCTTCACCTTGATGAGTTCATGGTGCCCTAACGCTTGTTCGATCTCGGCCAGTACCCCTTCGGTCAAACCATTGTTGCCAAGCATAACTACCGGCTTGAGCGGATGTGCCAGACCTTTCAGGTGCTGTTTTTGTTTAGTACTCAGATTCATCGTATTTTTTTGCTTACGTTGGGATTGAAAACGGGTCATTCTACCGCCATCTCCCATATATCGCCAAACTACCGCGTCGATTTTTACGCAGTAAAGTACGATGAACCCGAACGGGAATGTTAAATGACAGGTAAAAAGCGTTCTGCCAGCTCAAGCCGCTGGCTTCAGGAACACTTTAGCGATAAATATGTTCAACAGGCACAGAAAAAGGGGTTACGTTCCCGTGCCTGGTTTAAACTTGATGAAATACAGCAAAGTGACAAAATTTTTAAGCCGGGGATGACGGTAGTCGACCTCGGTGCTGCTCCCGGTGGCTGGTCGCAGTATGCGGTCACGCAGATCGGCAACAGCGGCCGCATCATCGCTTGCGATCTTTTACCAATGGATCCAATTGTTGGTGTGGACTTCCTTCAGGGCGATTTTCGTGATGAATTAGTCCTGAAAGCGTTACTTGAGCGAGTGGGCGACAGTAAAGTACAAGTGGTCATGTCCGATATGGCGCCGAATATGTGCGGAACACCGGCGGTGGATATTCCCCGGGCTATGTATCTGGTAGAACTGGCGCTTGAAATGTCTCGTGATGTATTAGCGCCAGGTGGTAGTTTTGTAGTGAAGGTGTTCCAGGGCGAAGGCTTCGATGAGTATCTTCGAGAAATTCGCTCCCTGTTTACGAAGGTCAAAGTTCGTAAGCCGGACTCTTCCCGCGCTCGTTCGCGTGAAGTGTATATTGTAGCGACCGGGCGTAAACCATAACCGGCAGATTTCAAACGAAAGTTTGAAAGAAACTGGATATAGAGTATCCTGACGCTGTTTTTAACACAGTTGTAATAAGAGGTTAATCCCTTGAGTGACATGGCGAAAAACCTAATACTCTGGCTGGTCATTGCCGTTGTGCTGATGTCAGTATTCCAGAGCTTTGGGCCCAGCGAGTCGAATGGCCGCAAGGTGGATTATTCTACCTTCCTGCAAGAGGTCAATCAGGACCAGGTTCGCGAAGCGCGTATCAACGGACGTGAGATCAACGTTACCAAGAAAGATAGTAACCGTTACACGACTTACATTCCGGTTAACGATCCGAAGCTGCTCGATAACCTGTTGACTAAAAACGTCAAAGTGGTTGGTGAACCACCAGAAGAGCCAAGCCTGCTGGCTTCCATCTTCATCTCCTGGTTCCCTATGCTGCTGTTGATCGGCGTCTGGATCTTTTTTATGCGGCAAATGCAGGGCGGCGGCGGGAAGGGCGCGATGTCCTTCGGCAAAAGCAAAGCCCGTATGCTGACGGAAGATCAGATCAAAACCACTTTTGCTGACGTTGCAGGGTGTGACGAAGCGAAAGAGGAAGTCGGCGAACTGGTGGAATACCTGCGTGAGCCGAGCCGCTTCCAGAAACTGGGCGGTAAGATCCCGAAAGGCGTCCTGATGGTCGGTCCTCCGGGTACCGGTAAAACGTTGCTGGCGAAAGCGATCGCTGGCGAAGCAAAAGTGCCGTTCTTTACTATTTCCGGTTCTGACTTCGTAGAAATGTTCGTCGGTGTTGGTGCATCTCGTGTGCGTGACATGTTCGAACAGGCTAAGAAAGCAGCGCCTTGCATCATCTTCATCGATGAAATCGACGCCGTCGGCCGCCAGCGTGGCGCCGGTCTTGGCGGTGGCCACGATGAACGTGAGCAGACCCTGAACCAGATGCTGGTTGAGATGGACGGCTTTGAAGGTAACGAAGGCATTATCGTTATCGCGGCGACTAACCGTCCGGACGTTCTTGACCCCGCGCTGTTGCGTCCGGGCCGTTTTGACCGCCAGGTGGTGGTTGGCCTGCCGGATGTTCGCGGTCGTGAGCAGATCCTGAAAGTGCATATGCGTCGCGTTCCGCTGGCGCCGGATATCGATGCGGCAATCATTGCTCGCGGTACCCCTGGCTTCTCCGGTGCCGACCTGGCCAACCTGGTCAACGAAGCGGCCCTGTTTGCTGCCCGCGGCAACAAACGCGTCGTCTCGATGGTTGAGTTCGAAAAAGCGAAAGACAAAATCATGATGGGTGCGGAACGCCGCTCCATGGTGATGACGGAAGCGCAGAAAGAGTCTACCGCTTACCACGAAGCGGGCCACGCGATTATCGGTCGCCTGGTGCCGGAGCACGATCCGGTACACAAAGTGACGATTATCCCGCGCGGTCGTGCGCTGGGTGTGACCTTCTTCCTGCCGGAAGGCGATGCGATCAGCGCCAGCCGTCAGAAACTGGAAAGTCAGATCTCCACCTTGTACGGCGGTCGTCTGGCAGAAGAGATTATCTACGGTCCGGAACATGTTTCTACCGGCGCGTCCAACGACATTAAAGTGGCGACGAACCTGGCGCGTAACATGGTGACCCAGTGGGGCTTCTCCGACAAACTCGGTCCGCTGCTGTATGCGGAAGAAGAGGGTGAAGTGTTCCTCGGCCGCAGCGTCGCGAAAGCGAAGCATATGTCCGATGAAACCGCGCGTATCATCGACCAGGAAGTGAAATCGCTGATTGAGCGTAACTATGGTCGTGCTCGCCAGTTGCTGAACGACAACATGGATATTCTGCACGCGATGAAAGATGCGCTCATGAAGTATGAGACCATTGATGCGCCGCAGATTGACGACCTGATGGCTCGTCGCGATGTTCGTCCGCCAGCGGGTTGGGAAGAACCAGGTTCTTCTAACAACTCTGACAACAATGGCACGCCTCGTGCGCCGCGTCCGGTTGATGAACCGCGTACGCCGAACCCGGGCAACACCATGTCAGAGCAGCTGGGCGACAAATAAGCTGCCGCTGTTGATGTCTTGTTTTAACCTTAAAACCCCGGGGCGCCCGCTCCGGGGTTTTTCTTTTTTAACCTCTTCTGTCTCAGGGATTTTGTGATGAAACTTGTAGCCCAGGGCTCAACCCTCGATCTCTCTCACCCCCACGTGATGGGTATTCTTAATGTGACGCCTGACTCCTTCTCTGATGGCGGCGCCCATAATTCGCTGATTGAGGCGGTGAAGCATGCCAATCTGATGATCAACGCCGGGGCGACCATCATTGATATCGGCGGTGAATCGACGCGGCCAGGGGCGGCTGAGGTTAGCGTGGAAGAGGAGCTTGCGCGGGTGATCCCGGTGGTGGAGGCTATCGCCCAGCGCTTTGAGGTGTGGATCTCAGTGGACACCTCCAAAGCGGAGGTTATCCGCGAATCGGCCCGAGCGGGGGCGCATATCATTAACGATATTCGTTCGCTGACCGAACCCGGCGCGCTGCAGGCCGCGGCGGAAACCGGGCTGCCGGTGTGTCTGATGCATATGCAGGGACAGCCGAAAACCATGCAGGAGGCGCCGAAGTATGAGGATGTCTTCGCCGATGTAGAGCGCTTTTTTAATGAACACATCGTGCGCTGCGAACAGGCGGAGATCGCAAAAGAAAAATTGCTGCTCGACCCGGGATTCGGTTTCGGTAAAAATCTCACCCACAATTATCAGTTGCTGGCCAGGCTGGGAGAGTTTCATCACTTTGGTCTGCCGCTGCTGGTCGGTATGTCGCGTAAGTCGATGGTAGGTCAGTTGCTGAACGTTGGGCCGTCGGAACGGCTGAACGGCAGCCTGGCGTGTGCCGTCATAGCAGCAATGCAGGGCGCGCAGATTATCCGCGTCCATGATGTCAAAGAAACGGTAGAAGCGCTGCGCGTGGTGGAAGCCACCCTCGCCGCTAAGGGAAAAAAACGTTATGAGTAACCGCAAGTATTTTGGCACCGATGGTATTCGTGGCCGCGTCGGCGATGCGCCGATCACTCCGGAATTTGTGCTTAAGCTCGGCTGGGCGGCGGGTAAAGTGTTAGCGCGCCACGGCTCGCGTAAAATTATCATCGGCAAGGATACCCGTATTTCGGGCTATATGCTGGAATCGGCGCTGGAAGCCGGGCTGGCGGCAGCGGGACTCTCTGCATCGTTCACCGGGCCAATGCCGACGCCGGCGATCGCCTACCTGACGCGCGCATTTCGCGCCGAGGCGGGGATCGTCATCTCCGCTTCACATAACCCTTTCTACGACAACGGCATCAAGTTCTTCTCCATTGAGGGCACCAAGCTGCCAGATGATGTGGAAGAGGCGATTGAAGCTGAAATGGAGAAAGAACTCACCTGTGTGGATTCGGCTGAGCTGGGTAAAGCCAGCCGTATCGGCGATGCCGCGGGGCGCTACATTGAGTTTTGTAAAGGCACCTTTCCCAACGAACTGAGCCTCTCCACGCTGAAAGTGGTGGTGGACTGTGCGCATGGCGCAACCTACCACATCGCTCCCAATGTATTCCGCGAGCTAGGCGCCCAGGTTATCGCGATGGGCTGCGAGCCTGACGGCCTCAACATCAACGAAGAGGTCGGGGCTACCGACGTGCGGGCGCTGCAGGCGCGCGTGCTGGCGGAAAAAGCCGATCTGGGCATTGCCTACGACGGCGATGGCGATCGGGTGATCATGGTTGACCATGAAGGCAATAAAGTCGATGGTGACCAGATCCTCTACATCATCGCCCGGGAAGGGCTGCGTCAGGGACAGCTGCGCGGCGGCGCCGTCGGTACGCTGATGAGCAATATGGGCCTGGAGCTGGCGCTCAAGCAGCTAGGCATCCCGTTTGCCCGCGCGAAGGTGGGCGACCGCTATGTGCTGGAGATGCTGCAGGAAAAAGGCTGGCGCATCGGTGCGGAAAACTCCGGCCATGTGATCCTGCTGGATAAAACCACCACCGGCGATGGCATCGTCGCCAGTCTGCAGGTGGTCGCGGCGATGGTACGCAACCACATGAGCCTGCATGACCTGTGCAGCGGCATGAAGATGTTCCCTCAGCTGCTGGTGAATGTGCGCTTTACCGAGGGCAGCGGCAACCCTCTGGAGAATGAGCATGTCAAAGCGGTGACCGCAGAAGTGGAAGCGGCATTAGGTAAGCGTGGCCGCGTCCTGCTGCGTAAATCGGGTACGGAGCCGCTGATCCGCGTCATGGTGGAAGGCGAGCATGAAGATCAGGTGCACGAGTTTGCGCATCGCATCGCCGAAGCGGTAAAAAGCGTCTAAGCTTGCCGGCTAAGTGGTTAAAAAGGCGGCGCTTGCCGCCTTTTTTATGATCGAATACCGGCTTTTTGCTGTTTTTTTCTGCAGTTGATACAATGTGTCGAAATTGCCCTTGCGAAGGTCATTCGCTTTGGTTAGTATTCACACCCGCTTCAGTGGGAAACGTTAAAACGTCCCACTTTATTGGTCGAAGCACTTGGTATGCGGCGAATCCGCAAGGAACAGGTTGATTATGTACGAAGCTCTTTTGGTTGTTTTCCTTATTGTAGCGATTGGCCTCGTAGGTCTGGTTATGCTGCAGCAAGGTAAAGGCGCTGATATGGGAGCCTCCTTCGGTGCAGGCGCTTCCGGCACACTGTTTGGGTCCAGCGGTTCTGGTAACTTCATGACCCGTATGACCGGCATCCTGGCTGCGCTGTTCTTCATCATCAGTCTGGCGCTGGGTAACATCAACAGCAACAAGACCAGTAAAGGAAGTGAGTGGGATAACCTGAGCGCGCCGAAAACGGAGCAAACTCAGCCAACTGCGCCGGCTCAGCCGACCAGCGATATCCCGCACTAAGTATTCTGTACCGAGGTGGTGGAATTGGTAGACACGCTACCTTGAGGTGGTAGTGCCCTAACGGGCTTGTGGGTTCGAGTCCCATCCTCGGTACCAATATTCCAGAAGAAAGACGCTGAAAAGCGTCTTTTTTTGTTTTTGTCCCCACCGACCATTTATTATTAAACATCTCTTCGCTGGTCCCCTCCTTTTGCTGTCGTTAAAGTCGCCTCGTCAAATTAACAGAGGTGAAGTGACACAATGAACAAGATCGGGGTGCTTATCGTCGCCGGCGTGCTCGGTTTAGCGGGATGCAGTTCAACATCCCCATCCAAAACGGTGGAGACGATTAATACGCTAACCGTACCGGTATCGCACAGTGAGCCGGGGACTGCGGCGAACAATGCCCAGGCGGTGACGCGCTATTTCCAGGACAATACGGCACTGATTGGTCGCCTTAATCATTCGTTGAAAAGCCATTATTTGCAGGATGTAGAGCGCCGCGATGTTTTCGACAGACATAGTGAGGTATATCAGGTGTATGGCGCGTTGACCCGCCTGGAGCAGATGGCATCCATGAATGACGTTTACCGTAAAGAGAATAATATTGCTGGTCTGCAGGAGATCAACCGTGTACTGAAAAGCGTGCCGCTGACCAGCTAAGATGAGACAGGGACTGCCGGAAGGCAATCCCTGTGCATGGATTAAAAGCGGAAGTTAACCCCGGCATAGGCCCCGTCGGCGAGGGTGTTGTCGCGGTTGCCATCTTTCCCCGCCATATCGATATAACGATAGCCAGCTTCGATATTTAGCGACGGAAGCACGTTAAGGCGTAGCCCGGCATTGGCCTCCACATAATCATCGACGCCGCTGGACATCGAGTCCGGCGAGTAATAACCCTCACCGAAGAGCGTGAAGTACTGGCCGAGTGGGAGTTCTGCTCCGCCACCTGCGGCGATAGCGTAACCTTCATCACCGTCTTTAGGGTTCAAATAGACCCCTTTACCGCCCAGCGTCATCAGAAAGGGCCCGAGGTTAAAGTTGTAACCCATTCCCAGTCCTACGCTGTCCCCGTCATTGTCGCTGTGGGCCCACTGGGTGTTGAACGTCATGCCAGGTTCCCCGGCACCAAAGCTGGCGGACAGATTGGTAAACTCGGCGCCGGCTTCACCATGCAGGTTAACGGATGCGCAGGCAGCGCTGCTGGCCCCTAAAGCGATCATCACGGCAACCATTTTTGGAGCAATAGACTTCATTGTTGAATTCCTTCAGATAAAAAAAAGCCCGATACGGGCGTTCGGGCAAAATTAACGGGTTCTTGGATCTCATCGTTATGGTCGCTGCAGACGGCAAACAAGAGGGGTCAACTCCCGCTGCCGCTGCTCACGCCTGGCCGATTTCCGGTGGCATATCCTGAGCTGATGCAGGCCCGGCGGTTAACGCCGTGAGTGGCAGTCTGCTGGTTGATCTCAGGGACATGTTGTCCACCGGTAAATTCAGGAACTCAGCATAAAATTTTTCTTTTTTTACCGTTAGCGTTTATTGATTTAAATTTAAACATTTTCAACAGTAAGGTGAATAACGACAAAAAGATGGTGACGGGCGCGGGTTAGAATTTTTCCGGAAGCGAGGCGATACTTTGCAAATAACCGCCGCGGGCAAAGGCAATATAACCGCCTTTCTTTAAGGCTGACAAGACATTGAGAATACTGCTGCGCGACAGATGGGTCCGGTCCTGAATATATTCCAGAATAGACACGCGCTGCCGAGTCTCTTCGGTTAAGAGCATCATTTCCAGCAGATGGTTACGGATCACCGAATAGGTTCGCTGCTGCAGGACCAGATCGTCACGATATACCATATACGAGGTATGATAAGCCAGCAGGCTGGTGACTTCTTCCCACAGGTTGTGCTGACGGAATAGCGCCGACGCCAGGTCATAATCGATACGCAGCAGTTCGGAAGAGACCTCCGCCCGCAGACTATGGCTGCGGCTGGGTTGCAGCATTTCCGCCACGCCGAACAGATGCGGCTCATAGACGGTCACCATCAATAGCTTGTCGGAATTACGAATAATCGACAGCTCGCCTTTTTTAAAAATAAAGAGTTGGGTCTTACCTTTATATTCCCACGTTAGTCTTTTTCTGGCGATCGCGTTAACGGGCGTCGCGTGTGGCTCAAGCACATCGATCAGTCGGTCAATGGCCTTTTGCGGCCTGATCGGCGGTTTAATATTCATGATGTTTATCACCAGATATGAATTAATCAATTGAGGCTATTATAGTCAACAATTTTGCCGGCCGGGTGATAAGGAAAAAATGCCTCTTTTCGATTTTTCTGCTGCTAACTGGTAACAAAAAATAAAAAGCCGGCGGAGAGCCGCCGGCAGAGAGAGTAAACATCGTCAGGCGATTATTTGCCTTTGTTTTCCAGATTTTCAACCTGCGGTAAACCCGTCGCTGAGGAGGCGCTCAGCAGGCCAGACTGCGCATAACCGAACAGCTTCTCGCGGGTATCGGTGATATCCAGATTACGCATGGTCAGCTGGCCGATACGGTCTTCAGCGGTAAACATGGAATCGCCTTTTTCCATGGTCAGGCGCTCTGCTTTATAGGTCAGGTTGTCTGATACCGTATTGAGGATCGAGTAGTCATTGCCGCGACGCAGCTCAAGGGTGACTTCGCCGGTGATCTGGCTGGCGACCCAGCGCTGCAGCGAATCACGCAGCATCAGCGCCTGGGAATCGAACCAGCGGCCCTGATACAGCAGACGGCCCAGCTGGCGACCGTGAGCATGATACTGCTCGATAGTATCTTCGTTATGAATACCGGTCAGCAGACGCTCGTAGGCGATATGCAGCAGCGCCATCCCCGGGGCTTCATAAATGCCGCGGCTTTTCGCTTCGATAATGCGGTTTTCGATCTGGTCGCTCATGCCCAGGCCGTGACGACCGCCGATGCGGTTGGCTTCCAGCATCATTTCAACGTCATCGGCGAAGGTTTTGCCATTCAGCGCCACCGGGTGGCCTTGCTCAAAGCGTACGGTGACTTCTTCCGCAGGGATCTTCACGTTTTCGTCCCAGAACTTCACGCCCATAATCGGGTTGACGATCTTGACGCTGGAATTCAGAAACTCCAGATCTTTCGCTTCGTGGGTAGCGCCGAGCATGTTGGAGTCGGTGGAATAGGCTTTCTCGACCGACATCTTGTAGTCAAAGCCGCAGGCGATCATAAATTCGGACATTTCGTGACGGCCGCCGAGTTCATTGATGAAATCGCTGTCCAGCCACGGTTTGTAGATCTGCAGTTCAGCGTTGGTCAGCAGGCCGTAGCGATAGAAACGTTCGATATCGTTGCCTTTATAAGTGCTGCCATCGCCCCAGATGTTAACGCCGTCTTCTTTCATTGCCGCTACCAGCATGGTGCCGGTGACCGCGCGGCCCAGCGGCGTGGTGTTGAAATAGGTCAACCCGCCAGTGGTGTTATGGAAAGCGCCACACTGAATCGCGGCGATCCCTTCTGCGACCAGCTGTTTGCGGCAGTCGATCAGACGGGCACCTTCGGCGCCGTACTCTTTCGCGCGGCGCGGAATAGCATCGTAGTCGTCTTCGTCCGGTTGACCCAGGTTAGCGGTATATGCATAAGGCACGGCGCCTTTTTTGCGCATCCATAACAGCGCGGCGCTGGTATCCAGTCCACCAGAGAAAGCGATACCAATACGTTGACCAACCGGGAGATGCTTGAGAATCGTCGTCATAAAATAAAACCCTGCTCGATAGACTGTGGTGAGTTCGACCCAACAACCTTAACTGCATTTTTATGCATTAATTGTGAGTATTCATTTAACCATCTTTTACTGGCGACAGGAAGGGCTTCATCATCTTTTTGCTAAAAAAGCCTGAAATACCAGCACAAACGGCAATCGGGGGCGCTAAAATGCATGTTGACAAAATATACTAGTTGCCGTTACAATTCATCCCGATTTTATGTCCCGTCTTCGGTACCAAATCCCAGCAGTATTTGCGTCTTTTGCTCAAAAAGAGTAAAATATGCCACGTTTCAGGCGCGGGGTGGAGCAGCCTGGTAGCTCGTCGGGCTCATAACCCGAAGGTCGTCGGTTCAAATCCGGCCCCCGCAACCACTTTCCCATTAAGTACTTTTTCAAATATACTGTGAGGACTAGGTGTCCTTCGTAGCCGAATTTGAAAGAATTCTTGCGGAAGGTGTTCCAGATCGCCATGGCGATCTCAGGGTTCAGTTATCTAAAGCCCCGATTTATCGGGGTTTTTTGTTATCTGACTTCAGAATAACTGGGCTATACGCCCTTTTTTTATGTCTTGGGGGTGGGTTTGTCCACATTAGAGCAAAAATTGACAGAGATGCTCACTGCGCCGGTTGAAGCGCTTGGCTTTGAGCTGGTCGGCATCGAATTTATTCGCGGTCGCACATCCACACTGCGCATCTATATTGATAGTGAAGATGGCATCAACGTTGATGATTGTGCTGATGTGAGCCACCAGGTAAGCGCCGTCATGGATGTCGAAGACCCGATCACTGTCGCTTACAACCTGGAAGTCTCTTCGCCTGGTCTCGACCGTCCGATGTTCACCGCCGAACACTATCAACGTTTCACTGGCGAAGAAGTTGCGCTGGTGCTGCGCATGGCGGTTCAGAACCGTCGCAAATGGCAGGGCATTATCAAAGCGGTAGACGGTGAAATGATCACGGTAACCGTCGAAGGCAAAGATGAAGTGTTCGCGCTGAGTAACATCCAGAAGGCGAACCTGGTTCCCCACTTTTAACAGTCTGGATTGAGGTGAAAGGCCCCGATGAACAAAGAAATTTTGGCTGTTGTTGAAGCCGTTTCCAACGAAAAAGCGCTGCCGCGTGAGAAAATTTTCGAAGCGCTGGAAAGCGCGCTGGCAACGGCCACCAAGAAAAAATACGAACAAGAGATCGACGTTCGCGTTGAAATCGACCGTAAGAGCGGCGATTTCGACACTTTCCGTCGCTGGCTGGTTGTAGAAGAAGTGACCCAGCCGACGCGCGAGATCACGCTGGAAGCCGCGCGTTTCGAAGATGAAAGCATGAACGTCGGTGACTACGTCGAAGATCAGATTGAGTCTGTCACTTTCGACCGCATCACCACCCAGACCGCTAAACAGGTTATCGTGCAGAAAGTTCGCGAAGCCGAGCGCGCAATGGTGGTCGATCAGTTCCGCGAGCACGAAGGTGAGATCATCACCGGCGTGGTGAAAAAAGTGAACCGCGACAACATCACTCTGGATCTGGGCAACAACGCTGAAGCCGTGATCCTGCGTGAAGATATGCTGCCGCGTGAGAACTTCCGCCCGGGCGACCGCATTCGCGGCGTACTGTACGCAGTCCGTCCGGAAGCGCGTGGCGCCCAGCTGTTCGTGACCCGTTCCAAACCTGAGATGCTGATCGAACTGTTCCGCATCGAAGTGCCGGAAATCGGTGAAGAAGTGCTGGAAATCAAAGCGGCGGCTCGCGATCCGGGATCTCGTGCCAAAATCGCGGTGAAAACCAACGACAAGCGTATCGACCCGGTTGGCGCTTGCGTCGGTATGCGCGGCGCGCGCGTGCAGGCGGTTTCCACTGAGCTGGGCGGCGAGCGTATCGATATCGTCCTCTGGGATGATAACCCGGCGCAGTTCGTGATTAACGCTATGGCGCCGGCAGACGTCGCGTCCATCGTGGTGGATGAAGATAAACACACCATGGATATCGCGGTAGAAGCGGGCAACCTGGCGCAGGCGATTGGCCGTAACGGTCAGAACGTCCGCCTGGCCTCGCAGCTTAGCGGCTGGGAACTCAACGTGATGACCGTTGACGATCTGCAGGCTAAGCACCAGGCGGAAGCGCATGCCGCTATCGATACCTTCACCAAATATCTCGATATTGATGAAGATTTCGCGACAGTGCTGGTTGAAGAAGGCTTCTCCTCGCTGGAAGAGCTGGCCTATGTGCCGATGAAAGAACTGCTGGAAATCGACGGTCTGGATGAAGCCACCGTTGAAGCACTTCGTGAGCGTGCGAAAAACGCACTGACTACGCTGGCGCTGGCTCAGGAAGAAAGCTTGGGAGATAACAAACCTGCCGATGATCTGTTGAATCTCGAAGGTCTGGATCGTGCCCTGGCATTCAAACTGGCTGCCCGTGGTGTTTGTACGCTGGAAGATCTCGCCGAGCAGGGCGTTGATGACCTGGCTGATATCGAAGGGATGACCGACGAGAAAGCTGGCGAGCTCATCATGGCCGCTCGCAACATTTGTTGGTTCGGCGACGAAGCGTAATAAACTGTAGCAGGAAGGAACAGCATGACAGATGTGACTATTAAAGCGCTGGCCTCAGAGATTCAGACCTCTGTGGATCGCCTGATACAGCAATTTGCTGACGCAGGCATCCGCAAAACGGCTGATGATTCTGTGACCTCGCAAGAGAAACAAACTTTGTTGACGCACCTGAACCGTGAGCATGGTTCGGCGCCAGACAAGCTGACGTTACAGCGTAAGACGCGCAGTACGTTGAATATTCCAGGTACCGGTGGAAAGAGTAAATCGGTACAAATCGAAGTCCGCAAGAAACGCACCTTTGTGAAACGCGATCCGCAAGAGGCTGAACGCCTGGCCGCGGAAGAGCAGGCGCAGCGTGAAGCGGAAGAGCAGGCCCGTCGTGAAGCTGAAGAAGCAGCGAAACGCGAGGCGCAATTAAAAGCTGAACGTGAGGCCGCAGAACAAGCTAAACGTGAAGTCGCTGATAAAGCGAAACGTGAAGCTGCGGAAAAAGACAAAGTGAGCAATCAACATACCGACGAAATGACCAAAACCGCCCAGGCTGAAAAGATCCGTCGCGAGAACGAAGCCGCGGAACTGAAGCGCAAATCGGAAGAAGAAGCACGCCGCAAACTTGAAGAAGAAGCGCGCCGTGTAGCGGAAGAAGCACGCCGTATGGCAGAAGAAAACGAAAAAAATTGGTCTGAAACTTCAGACAGCCCGGAAGACACCAGCGACTATCACGTCACCACGTCACAGCATGCTCGTCAGGCTGAAGATGATAACGATCGTGAAGTCGAAGGCGGTCGCGGCCGCAGCCGCAGCAGCAAAGCGGCGCGTCCGGCGAAGAAAGGCAACAAACACGCTGAATCGAAAGCCGATCGTGAAGAAGCCCGTGCGGCCGTTCGCGGCGGTAAAGGCGGTAAGCACCGTAAGGGTTCTGCTCTGCAGCAGGGCTTCCAGAAGCCGGCGCAGGCCGTTAACCGTGACGTGGTGATCGGCGAAACCATCACCGTTGGCGAACTGGCTAACAAGATGGCGGTGAAAGGTTCTCAGGTCATCAAAGCGATGATGAAGCTGGGCGCCATGGCGACCATCAACCAGGTCATCGACCAGGAAACCGCACAGCTGGTTGCCGAAGAGATGGGCCACAAAGTTATCCTGCGTCGTGAAAACGAGCTGGAAGAAGCGGTTATGAGCGACCGTGACACCGGCGCGGCGGCTGAACCGCGCGCACCGGTTGTGACCATCATGGGTCACGTTGACCACGGTAAAACCTCGCTGCTGGACTATATTCGTTCTACTAAGGTTGCCTCCGGCGAAGCGGGTGGTATTACCCAGCACATCGGTGCTTACCATGTAGAAACCGACAACGGCATGATCACCTTCCTGGATACCCCGGGCCACGCCGCGTTTACCTCCATGCGTGCTCGTGGTGCGCAGGCGACGGATATCGTGGTTCTGGTGGTGGCGGCAGACGACGGCGTGATGCCGCAGACTATCGAAGCTATCCAGCACGCCAAAGCGGCGCAGGTGCCGGTGGTAGTTGCGGTGAACAAGATCGATAAGCCTGAAGCCGATCCGGACCGCGTGAAGAATGAACTGTCCCAGTACGGCATCCTGCCGGAAGAGTGGGGCGGCGAGAGCCAGTTCGTCCACGTCTCCGCGAAAGCCGGTACCGGTATCGACGACCTGCTGGACGCGATCCTGCTGCAGGCTGAAGTCCTCGAGCTGAAAGCGGTCCGTAACGGGATGGCGAGCGGCGCAGTGATCGAATCCTTCCTTGATAAAGGTCGTGGTCCGGTTGCTACCGTTCTGGTTCGCGAAGGTACTCTGCACAAGGGTGATATCGTTCTGTGCGGCTTCGAATACGGCCGTGTGCGTGCGATGCGTGACGAACTGGGTCGCGAAGTGCTGGAAGCGGGTCCGTCCATTCCGGTGGAAATCCTCGGCCTGTCCGGTGTGCCGGCTGCCGGTGACGAAGTGACCGTGGTTCGTGACGAGAAAAAAGCGCGTGAAGTGGCGCTGTATCGTCAGGGCAAATTCCGTGAAGTTAAGCTGGCGCGTCAGCAGAAATCTAAACTGGAAAACATGTTCGCTAACATGACCGAAGGCGAAGTTCACGAAGTGAACATCGTGCTGAAAGCGGACGTACAGGGTTCTGTCGAAGCGATTTCCGATTCCTTACTGAAACTGTCTACCGACGAAGTGAAAGTGAAGATCATCGGTTCCGGCGTAGGTGGTATCACCGAAACCGACGCCACCCTGGCTGCAGCATCCAACGCGATTCTGGTTGGCTTCAACGTTCGTGCCGATGCCTCTGCGCGTAAAGTTATCGAAGCGGAAAGCCTGGATCTGCGCTACTACTCCGTCATCTATAACCTGATCGACGAAGTGAAAGCGGCGATGAGCGGTATGCTGTCTCCGGAACTGAAACAGCAGATCATCGGTCTGGCTGAAGTGCGCGATGTCTTTAAATCGCCGAAATTCGGCGCCATCGCGGGCTGTATGGTTACCGAAGGGACCATCAAACGTCACAACCCAATCCGCGTGCTGCGTGACAACGTGGTTATCTATGAAGGCGAGCTGGAATCCCTGCGCCGCTTCAAAGATGACGTTAACGAAGTCCGTAACGGCATGGAATGTGGTATCGGTGTGAAGAACTACAACGACGTTCGCGTTGGCGATATGATCGAAGTGTTCGAAATCATCGAAATCCAGCGTAGCATCGATTAATCATCGGATGGCTAAGCCGCCGGGGAAGCGAAGCGCCACCCGGCAATCATTTTAAAAAGGGGCTTTAGGCCCCTTTTTTGTCTTTATTCTGGAGAATTTATTATGGCGAAAGAATTTGGTCGCCCGCAGCGCGTGGCCCAGGAGATGCAAAAAGAGATTGCGATTATCCTGCAGCGTGAAATCAAAGACCCGCGTCTGGGCATGATGACCACCGTTTCCGGTGTGGAAATGTCCCGTGACCTGGCCTACGCCAAGGTGTATGTCACCTTCCTCAACGACAAAGATGAAGCCGCGGTGAAAGCGGGCATCAAAGCGCTGCAGGAAGCCTCTGGCTTTATCCGCTCTCTGCTGGGGAAAGCGATGCGCCTGCGCATCGTGCCGGAGCTGACCTTCTTCTACGACAACTCACTGGTGGAAGGGATGCGCATGTCCAACCTGGTCACCAGCGTGGTGAAACACGACGATGAGCGTCGTGTGAACCCGGACGACAGCAAGGAGGACTGATGAGTCGTCCTCGTCGTCGCGGCCGCGACGTGCACGGCGTATTGCTGCTGGATAAGCCTCAGGGCGCCTCCAGCAACGATGTGCTGCAGAAAGTAAAGCGTATATATAACGCCAACCGCGCCGGACACACCGGCGCGCTGGATCCGCTGGCGACCGGCATGCTGCCGATCTGCCTTGGCGAAGCGACCAAGTTTTCCCAATACCTGCTGGATTCCGATAAGCGCTACCGCGTGATCGCCAAACTTGGCCAGCGCACCGATACCTCCGATGCCGACGGTCAGGTGGTGGAAGAGCGCCCGCTGACCTTTAGCGACGAACAGCTGGCGGCGGCGCTGGACAGCTTCCGCGGCGAGACGCAGCAGGTGCCGTCGATGTACTCGGCGCTGAAATATCAGGGCAAGAAGCTGTACGAGTATGCCCGTCAGGGGATTGACGTCCCGCGGGAATCCCGGCCGATTACCGTCTATGAGCTGCTGTTTATCCGCCACGAAGGCGATGTGCTGGAGCTGGAGATCCACTGCTCGAAAGGCACCTACATCCGGACGATTATCGATGATTTAGGTGAGAAGCTCGGCTGCGGCGCGCACGTGATTTTCCTGCGTCGCCTGGCGGTGAGCAAATACCCGGTTGAGCGGATGGTAACCCTCGAGCAGCTGCAGGCGCTGGTCGATCAGGCGGCGGCGCAGGATATTCCTGCCGCGCAGTTGCTCGATCCGCTGCTGATGCCGATGGACAGCCCGGCCTCGGACTATCCGCTGGTGACCATCCCGGAGACCTCCGCGGTCTACTTTAAAAACGGCAATCCGGTACGTCAGTCAGGCGCGCCGCTTAACGGGCTGGTGCGGGTGATGGAAAGCGAATCCGGCAAGTTTCTCGGCATGGGCGAAATTGACGATGAAGGCCGCGTGGCGCCGCGTCGTCTGGTGGTGGAATACCCGGCGTAAGCGCTTTTCTTGCGATAAAAGCCTGCTACGAGTAGAATATCGCCGCTTAACGTCCGCTAAAGTGTTTTAACATTTTCGGGCGTTGCATCAGGGGTCGCTGAATTAGAGATCGGCACCCTTTCTTTCTTTTAATTTCTGGAGTTCTAAAATGTCTCTAAGCGTTGAAGCTAAAGCAAAAATCGTTTCTGAGTTTGGTCGTGGCGAAAACGACAGCGGTTCTACCGAAGTTCAGGTTGCACTGCTGACTGCACAGATCAACCACCTGCAGGGCCACTTTGCAGAGCACAAAAAAGATCACCACAGCCGTCGTGGTCTGCTGCGCATGGTTTCTCAGCGTCGTAAACTGCTCGACTACCTGAAACGTAAAGATGTTGCACGTTACTCCGCGCTGATCGAGCGTCTGGGTCTGCGTCGCTAATTCTGCGAGTTTCAGAAAAAGGGGCCTGACGGCCCCTTTTTTCGACCGGGCGGCAGCAATTCATTCAAAACTCATGTATTGTTGCTAGTAATGATCTTCATGCAGAGGTTCGCGCGGCTAATGAGAGGCTTCATCCGCAGGGGCGGGTAAAGGTTGTCATTAGTCGCGAGGATGCAGAGGATCGGGTCAATAGACGCTATGTCGTAGATATGGCGTGATTTATAGATAAAAAGGATAGAATTTTGCTTAATCCGATCGTTCGTAAATTCCAGTACGGCCAGCATACCGTGACCCTGGAAACCGGCATGATGGCGCGCCAGGCAACGGCCGCTGTGATGGTTAGCATGGATGACACTGCGGTATTCGTGACCGTTGTGGGCCAGAAAAAAGCGAAGCCAGGCCAGGACTTTTTCCCGCTGACGGTTAACTACCAGGAGCGCACCTACGCTGCCGGTAAAATCCCGGGTGGTTTCTTCCGTCGTGAAGGCCGCCCAAGCGAAGGCGAAACCCTGATCGCGCGTCTGATTGACCGCCCGGTTCGCCCGCTGTTCCCGGAAGGCTTCGTTAACGAAGTACAGGTTATCGCCACCGTTGTTTCCGTTAACCCGCAGGTTAACCCGGATATCGTCGCGATGATCGGCGCTTCCGCAGCGCTGTCCCTGTCTGGTATTCCGTTCAATGGCCCAATCGGCGCCGCGCGCGTGGGTTACATCAACGACCAGTACGTACTGAACCCGACCCAGGAAGAGCTGAAGTCCAGCAAACTGGATCTGGTGGTGGCCGGTACCGAAGCGGCCGTACTGATGGTGGAATCCGAAGCGGAACTGCTGAGCGAAGACCAGATGCTGGGCGCGGTGGTCTTTGGCCACGAGCAGCAGCAGATTGTTATCCAGAACATCAACGACCTGGTGAAAGAAGCCGGTAAACCACGTTGGGACTGGCAGCCGGAAGCCGTCAACGAAGCGCTGAACGCGCGCGTTGCTGCGCTGGCTGAATCCCGCCTGAGCGATGCTTACCGTATCACCGACAAACAAGAGCGTTACGCTCAGGTTGATGTGATCAAATCTGAAACCATCGCTACGCTGGTTGCAGAAGATGAAACCCTGGACGCTAACGAACTGGGTGAAATCCTGCACGCTATCGAGAAAAACGTGGTTCGTAGCCGCGTGCTGGCCGGTGAGCCGCGTATCGATGGTCGCGAAAAAGATATGATCCGTGGTCTGGACGTTCGTACCGGCGTTCTGCCGCGTACTCACGGTTCCGCACTGTTCACCCGTGGCGAAACGCAGGCGCTGGTTACCGCGACGCTGGGTACCGCACGCGATGCGCAGAATATCGATGAACTGATGGGCGAGCGTACCGACTCCTTCCTGTTCCACTACAACTTCCCTCCGTACTCCGTAGGTGAAACTGGCATGGTGGGGTCTCCGAAGCGTCGTGAAATCGGTCACGGTCGTCTGGCTAAGCGCGGCGTTCTGGCCGTGATGCCGACTATCGAAGAATTCCCGTACACCGTACGCGTGGTGTCTGAAATCACCGAATCTAACGGCTCTTCTTCCATGGCTTCCGTCTGCGGTGCCTCTCTGGCGCTGATGGACGCTGGTGTGCCGGTGAAAGCCGCCGTGGCGGGTATCGCCATGGGCCTGGTGAAAGAAGGCGACAACTTCGTCGTGCTGTCTGACATCCTCGGTGACGAAGACCACCTTGGCGATATGGACTTCAAAGTAGCGGGCTCCCGCGACGGTATCTCTGCGCTGCAGATGGATATCAAAATTGAAGGTATCACCAAAGAAATCATGCAGGTTGCATTGAACCAGGCTAAAGGTGCGCGTCTGCACATCCTGGGCGTGATGGAGCAGGCGATTAACGCGCCGCGCGGCGATATCTCTGAATTCGCACCGCGTATCCATACCATCAAGATCAACCCGGACAAGATCAAAGACGTTATCGGTAAAGGCGGTTCTGTTATCCGTGCCCTGACCGAAGAGACCGGTACCACCATCGAAATCGAAGATGACGGTACCGTGAAGATCGCAGCGACTGACGGCGACAAAGCACAGCATGCTATCCGTCGTATCGAAGAGATCACCGCTGAGATCGAAGTTGGCCGTATCTACAATGGTAAAGTGACCCGTATCGTTGACTTTGGCGCGTTCGTTGCCATCGGCGGCGGTAAAGAAGGTCTGGTTCACATCTCGCAGATCGCTGACAAGCGCGTTGAGAAAGTGACTGACTACCTGCAGATGGGTCAGGAAGTGCCGGTTAAGGTTCTGGAAGTTGACCGCCAGGGCCGTGTCCGTCTGAGCATCAAAGAAGCAACTGAACAGACTCCGTCTGCCGCAGCGCCGGAAGTTCCGGCTTCCGAGCAGGGCGAGTAAGGTTGCCGTTAGCCCTCCGCTTTTGCGGAGGGCGTTTTACGGGCAGGACGCCTCGTTTGCAGCCGGGGAACAGGACGTTCATCCAATCGTTGTCTTCGGGAGTGGGAAATGAAGCCTTTTTTGCGCTGGTGTTTCGTGGCGACAGCTCTCACGCTGGCAGGATGCAGTAGCACCGCCTGGCGTAAGGACGCCGTCCTCGCAGTACCATTGCAACCGACTTTACAGCAAGAAGTGATTCTGGCACGTATGGAACAAATTCTTGCCAGTCGGGCTTTATCCGATGACGAACGCGCACAGCTTTTATATGAGCGCGGAGTGTTGTATGATAGTCTGGGTCTGAGGGCATTAGCGCGAAATGATTTTTCACAAGCGCTGGCAATCCGACCCGATATGCCTGAAGTATTCAATTACTTAGGTATTTACTTAACGCAGGCAGGCAATTTTGATGCTGCCTATGAAGCGTTTGATTCTGTACTTGAGCTTGATCCAACTTACAACTACGCGCACTTGAACCGCGGTATCGCCCTGTATTACGGCGGCCGGGCTAAGTTAGCGCAAGATGATCTGCTGGCGTTTTATCAAGACGATCCCAATGATCCTTTCCGTAGCCTGTGGCTTTATATCGCCGAGCGTAAACTCGACGAGAAGCGGGCGCTTGAAGCACTCAGAGAGCGCTTAGACAAGTCGGACAAAGAGCAATGGGGATGGAACATTGTCGAGTTCTACCTTGGCGACATTAGCGAAAAAGAGCTGATGACTCGTCTGAAGGCAGACGCAACGGATAACACCTCGCTCGCTGAGCATCTCAGTGAAACCAACTTCTATTTAGGTAAGTACTACCTAAGTCTGGGGGACAAGGACAGCGCTACGGCACTGTTCAAACTGGCGGTCGCCAACAACGTACATAACTACGTTGAGCACCGATACGCATTGTTGGAATTATCGCTCTTGGGCCAGGAGCAAGATGACCTGGCAGAATCGGACCAGCAATAGCTGACGAACACATCAGCCCATAGTTTTTTGCTTGCCATCACCTTCGCGGGTGAGGGCGTTGTTGTTCGTTAATACACCTACTTTGAGCCGGTTCACACTTTTCAATGAAAATTACCGTAAATTTTCACGATGAGTTATGTAGACTGGCCGCCATTAATTTTGAGGCACACGTACTACATGGCTGAATTCGAAACCACTTTTGCAGATCTGGGCCTGAAGGCTCCTATCCTTGAAGCGCTTAACGATCTGGGTTACGAAAAACCATCTCCGATCCAGGCTGAGTGCATTCCGCATCTGCTGGACGGCCGCGACGTTCTGGGTATGGCCCAGACCGGTAGCGGTAAAACCGCAGCGTTTTCTTTACCGCTGCTGAACAACATCGATCCTGAGCTGAGAGCACCACAGATCCTGGTGCTGGCGCCGACCCGCGAGCTGGCGGTACAGGTTGCTGAAGCAATGACGGAATTCTCTAAACATATGCGCGGCGTAAACGTGGTTGCCCTGTACGGCGGCCAGCGTTATGACGTGCAGCTGCGCGCCCTGCGTCAGGGTCCGCAGATCGTTGTCGGTACCCCGGGTCGTCTGCTGGACCACCTGAAGCGCGGCACCCTGGACCTCTCTAAACTGAGCGGTCTGGTACTGGATGAAGCAGATGAAATGCTGCGCATGGGCTTTATCGAAGACGTAGAAACCATTATGGCGCAGATCCCGGAAGGGCATCAGACCGCGCTGTTCTCCGCCACCATGCCGGAAGCGATCCGTCGCATTACCCGCCGCTTTATGAAAGAGCCGCAGGAAGTGCGTATTCAGTCCAGCGTGACCACTCGTCCGGACATCAGCCAGAGCTACTGGACTGCCTACGGTATGCGTAAAAACGAAGCGCTGGTGCGTTTCCTGGAAGCGGAAGATTTTGATGCGGCGATTATCTTCGTCCGTACCAAAAACGCGACCCTGGAAGTGGCTGAAGCGCTGGAGCGTAACGGCTACAACAGCGCGGCGCTGAACGGCGACATGAACCAGGCGCTGCGTGAGCAGACCCTGGAGCGTCTGAAAGACGGTCGTCTGGATATCCTGATTGCGACTGACGTGGCAGCCCGTGGTCTGGACGTTGAACGTATCAGCCTGGTGGTGAACTACGACATCCCGATGGATTCTGAATCCTACGTTCACCGTATCGGTCGTACCGGTCGTGCGGGCCGCGCGGGCCGCGCGTTGCTGTTCGTTGAGAACCGTGAACGTCGTCTGCTGCGCAACATCGAACGTACGATGAAGCTGACCATCCCGGAAGTGGAGCTGCCGAACGCAGAGCTGCTGAGCAAACGTCGTCTGGAAAAATTCGCCGCGAAAGTCCAGCAGCAGCTGGAAAGCAGCGATCTGGACCAGTACCGTGCGCTGCTGGCGAAAATCCAGCCGACGGCGGAAGGCGAAGAGCTGGACGTGGAAACGCTGGCTGCCGCGCTGCTGAAAATGGCCCAGGGCGAACGCTCGCTGATCGTGCCGCCGGATGCGCCGATGCGTCCGCGTCGTGAGTTCCGTGACCGTGACGATCGCTTCGAGCGTCGTGGCGACCGCAACGATCGCGCTCCGCGTGGCGATCGCGAAGATCGTCCGAAGCGTGAGCGTCGTGACGTAGGCGATATGGAACTGTATCGCATTGAAGTGGGTCGCGATGACGGTGTTGAAGTGCGTCATATCGTTGGCGCGATCGCTAATGAAGGCGATATCAGCAGCCGCTACATCGGTAACATCAAGCTGTTCGCTTCTCACTCCACCATCGAACTGCCGAAAGGGATGCCGGGCGAAGTGCTGCAGCACTTTACTCGTACCCGCATCCTGAACAAGCCGATGAACATGCAGCTGCTGGGCGATGCGCAGCCGCGCACCGAACGTCGTGGCGGTGGTGAACGTCGTGAAGGTGGTCGTAGCTTCGGCGGTGAGCGTCGTGAAGGCGGTCGTGGCTTCGGTGGCGAGCGTCGTGAAGGTGGTCGTGGTGATGGTCGTCGTTTCAGCGGCGAACGTCGTGAAGGCCGTGCGCCGCGTCGTGACGATGCATCCGCGCCGCGCCGCGATGACTCTGCCGGTCGCCGTCGCTTCGGTGGCGATGCATAATTAACGCAGCCCGCTAGCGTAAACTAAATAATACAGCCCCGATCGTCATGATTGGGGCTTTTTTTATTTCTTTTGTACTCGTGTACTGGTACAGTGCGTCACACCCATCGTGGGAAAGTATTTTTGACTGGAGATTTCGGTAAATGGCGACACTAACCACTACGGCAACCCGTCCGTCCCTGTTTGGCGGCGTGGTGATCATCGGCGGCACGATTATCGGCGCGGGTATGTTCTCGCTGCCGGTGGTGATGTCCGGCGCGTGGTTTTTCTGGTCGCTGGCGGCGCTGGTTTTCACCTGGTTCTGCATGCTGCACTCCGGTCTGATGATCCTCGAGGCCAACCTTAACTACCGGATCGGCTCCAGCTTCGACACCATTACCAAAGATCTGCTCGGCAAGGGCTGGAACCTGGTCAACGGCGTGTCGATCGCCTTTGTGCTGTATATCCTGACCTACGCCTATATTTCAGCCAGCGGCTCGATACTGCATCATACGTTTAGCGAGATGTCGCTGAAGGTGCCGGCGCGGGCGGCGGGTTTTGGCTTTGCGCTGCTGGTGGCATTTATCGTCTGGATGAGCACCAGGGCGGTGAGCCGCATGACGGCTGTTGTGCTCGGCGCCAAGGTGATCACTTTCTTCCTGACCTTCGGCAGTCTGCTGGGGCACGTCGAGCCGACGACGCTGTTTAACGTTGCGGAAAAGAACGCCTCCTATGCGCCATATCTGCTGATGACGCTGCCGTTCTGCCTGGCCTCGTTTGGCTACCACGGCAACGTGCCGAGCCTGATGAAATACTACGGCAAAGATCCACGCACCATTATCCGCTGCTTAACCTACGGTACGCTGCTGGCGCTGGGTCTGTACGTGGTCTGGCTGCTGGTGACGATGGGCAATATCCCGCGTCCGCAGTTTATCGACATCGCGCAGAAGGGCGGCAACATTGATGTGCTGGTGCAGGCCCTGAGCGGGGTGCTGAACAGCCGGAGCCTGGATCTGCTGCTGGTGGTGTTCTCTAACTTTGCCGTCGCCAGCTCGTTCCTTGGCGTCACGCTGGGGCTGTTCGACTACCTGGCGGATCTGTTTGGCTTTGACGACAGCGCGCTGGGGCGCTTTAAAACTGCGCTGCTGACCTTTATTCCGCCGATGATGGGCGGGCTGGTGAAACCTGATGGCTTCCTCTACGCCATCGGCTATGCCGGCCTGGCGGCGACGATCTGGGCGGCGATTGTACCGGCGCTGCTGGCTCGCGCCTCGCGTAAACGCTTCGGCAGCCCACAGTTCCGCGTATGGGGCGGAACACCGATGATTGTGCTGATCCTACTGTTTGGCCTTGGCAATGCGGTTGTACACATTCTGTCGAGCGTTAATCTGCTGCCGGTTTACCAGTAAGAGGCTTACCCGGTGGCGCGACGTCCACCGGGCCTGGATTTTGATTAACCCAACAATTCCTCTTTCACCTGCATCGCTAAATCGAAAGAATGCAGCCGCGCCTGGTGGTCGAAGATCTGGCCATTGACCATGATTTCGTCCGCCTCGGTTTCCCGCATAATCGACTCTAAGCCGTGGCGGACTTTAGTTTTATCACCCACCAGCGACATGCGCAGCGCCTGCTGCACGCCATACTGCTCGGACGCTGACCACAGCTGATGCATATTTTCCACCGGCGGCGGCAGCTGTCCGGTTTCGCCGCGACGCAGCTTCACAAACGCCTGCTGCATGGAAGTGAAGAGAAACTCCGCATCGCGGTTGCTGTCGGCGGCGATGATATTGATGCACACCATGGCATACGGTTTTTCCAGCCGCGCGGAGGGCGTAAAGTTGCTGCGATACAGGTGCAGGGCCTGGAACAGCATATCCGGCGCGAAGTGCGAGGCGAACGCGAACGGCAAACCGAGCTGCGCCGCCAGCTGGGCGCTGTAGAGGCTTGAACCCAGCAGCCACACCGGAATGCGCTCCCCGTAGCCGGGAACCGGGCGCACGTGCGGGTTCGGATCGCGGGCGTCAAACCAGTCCACCAGTTCCGCCACGTCGCGCGGGAAGTTATCGACATCGCCGCTCATATGGCGACGCAGGGCGCGCATGGTGGGCTGATCGCTGCCCGGCGCGCGGCCAAGGCCGAGGTCGATACGCCCGGGATAGAGGGTGTTCAGGGTGCCGAACTGCTCGGCGATCACCAGCGGCGAATGGTTGGGCAACATCACGCCACCGGAACCCAGATGCAGGGTAGTGGTATTGGCGGCGAGATAGCCAATCAGCACCGAGGTCGCTGCGCTGGCAATGCCGACCATATTGTGGTGCTCCGCCAGCCAGTAGCGGTGATAACCGCGCGATTCGGCCAGCCGGGCGAGATCCAGAGAGTGGGTAAAGGCTTCTTTGGCAGAAGATCCTTGCGGGATCGGCGCCAGATCGAGCACCGAGAACGGAACAGGTTTGTCAGTCATAAAGGCTCACTTTGCTACAGCATCGTCATCAGATTGAAGGTCTTCTTCCAGCCTGGCGCATCCAGGACGCGCCAGCCAGAAAAGCTGCATCTTTAATAATGCATTAAAATCTGAGCACTGCTGTTAACAAAGTGAGCGGTTTATCAGGCCTGCAGCGCCAGCCCGGGCAGCCGTTTCCAGTAGCCGTTGCAATCGCTGTTGCCGGTGAGCGCCAACGGTGCAGCGCCGTTTTCATTGGCGCGGAAGGCGTCGAGCATGGCGAAGGTCTCGTTGCCCATCGGCGACAGGCGTACCATATCCACCAGGCCGTGCATGGACGTCAGCTCATTGCCCAGGTTGTAGACATAGCCGCTCATGGTCTGGATACCGTTGAGCACGAACACCTGCTGGTTCTCCTGGGACAGCATGCTGCGTCCGGTTGGGTATTTGATGCAGCAGGTCTCGCACTCATCCTTTGGCCTATCTTCCGAGCGGGCGGTAAAGCAGCGGGCGGAATAAGCCAGCGGCAGATGGCCGTAGCTCAGCACTTCGACTTCAAACTGATTGCGAATGCCCAGCTCTTCGCACTGGGTCAGTAAATTAGCCAGCCAGTCGCGGGAAAGCTCCACCGGCATGCACCAGCGCACCATGCCCTGTTTTAACAGCAGGCGCAGGGTAACGGCGTTGTAGCAGTTCAGCGCATGCCCGGCGACGAACGGCAGCTTGCGTTCGGCGCAGAGGTTAACCACGCCCAAATCGCTGGCCTCAATCAGGAACTCCCCGTTATCGACATAGCGCTTCAGCTCGCCCAGTTCGGAGGAGGCCTGCACCAGCGCGAGGGTAGACAGCACCACCTGTTTGCCGCTGCTCGCCAGCGCTTTCGCCATCTCAATCCAGTCGCCGACTTTGGTAGCGCGGCGTTTGCTGCACACCGCTTCGCCGAGATAAATGGTGTCGGCGCTGCAGTTGGCTGCCTGCTGGTAAAAATTTTCCAGCGTCTCTTTTGGCCAGTAGTAAAGCACTGGCCCTAATGAATATTTCATGTTTCTCACTGCCATTTACGGTGGTAGGCGCCAAGGGTGGTTTGTGTCCCTTCGGACATGGAGCCAAGGGTTTCCATCCATGCGGATTGCGGCACGAAATTCTGTGGATCGGCTTTGCAGCGATCGATCGCCTGGCGCCAGACTTTCGCTACCTGGGTGACGTAGGCCGGGCTGCGCTGACGGCCTTCGATTTTCACTGAGGCGATATTGGCGGCCATCAACTCCGGCAACAGTTCCAGGGTATTGAGGCTGGTGGGCTCCTCCAGCGCGTGATAGCGCTCGCCATCGACCAGGTAGCGGCCTTTACACAACGTCGGGTAACCGGCGTTTTCCCCATCCTGATAGCGGTCAATCAGCACTTCATTGAGGCGCGATTCCAGCCCCTGTGGGGTTTGCTGCCAGCGCACGAAGCGGGCAGGCGAGCAGGCGCCGACGGTGTTGGGCGATTCGCCGGTCAGGTAGGAAGAGAGATAGCAGCGGCCTTCCGCCATGATGCACAGGCTGCCGAAGGCAAAGACTTCCAGCGGCACCGGCGTGGCGCGAGCCAACTGTTTCACCTGGTGAATAGATAACACCCGCGGCAGTACGACGCGCGCCACGTCGAAGTTGCGATGATAGAAGCGAATGGCCTCTTCATTGGTGGCGGAAGCCTGTACCGAGACATGGCGTTCTATATGCGGATAGCGCTCCGCGGCGTACTCCAGCATGGCGATATCGGCCAGAATGAGCGCATCGGCGCCCAACTGAGCCGCCATATCCACCGCGCGCTGCCAGCGGGCGTAGCCGTCGGGGTGGGCGAAGGTGTTGATGGCGATATGCAGCTTACGACGGTGCTGATGCACAAAGCTGACGGCTTCCTGCAGTTTCTTTTCGGTGAAATTAAGGCCGGCAAAGTGGCGGGCGTTGGTGTCATCTTTCAGCCCGATATAGACGGCATCGGCGCCGTTTTCGATGGCCGCCTTAAGCGCCGGAAGGTTACCGGCTGGGCAGAGCAGCTCCATAATTTTTCCTGAAAAATGCGGCCCGTCAGGGACGCTGAATGGTTAACGAGCAGGGATTTTAGTTAACCTTCTGGTGACAATTTTTGATTTGAGGCAGTTAAAAGTGTATTGGCGGCGCCAATAACGGGCTGCCGTCATCGCGTTTTTGTTGATTTACGCCGCTATGTTGTTTATGTGATATGGCACAATAGCGGCACAATTGCATTCATGGAGTAAAGCTTGTGTTGGATAAACTGCGTTCCCGGCTGGTCCACTTTGGCCCGTCTTTAATGAGCGTGCCGGTTAAGCTGGCACCTTTTGCCCTCAAGCGCCAGGTGCTGGAGCAGGTGCTTAGTTGGCAGTTTCGCCAGGCGCTGGCGGAGGGAGAGCTGGAGTTTCTCGAGGGGCGCTGGTTAAGTATTCATGTGCGTGACATCGGTCTGCTGTGGTATACCTCGGTAGTCGATGGTCGCCTGGTGGTCAGCCAGCAGGCGGACGCCGACGTCAGCTTCAGCGCCGACGCCAGCGATCTGTTAATGATCGCCGCGCGCAAGCAGGATCCGGATACGCTATTCTTCCAGCGTCGTCTGGTTATTGAAGGCGATACGGAGCTGGGGCTGTATGTAAAAAATTTGATGGACGCCATTGAGCTCGAGCAGATGCCCAAAGCGCTGCGCGTGATGTTGCTGCAACTGGCGGATTTTGTCGAAGCTGGACTGAAGAGCCCGCAGAAACCTGAACAGACATCGGTAGGTGAGGCATGCTGATTCGAGTGGAAATTGGGATTGATGCACCGGGAATCGACGCGCTGCTGCGTCGTACCTTCGGCCGCGATGCCGAAGCGCAGCTGGTGCACGATCTGCGTGAAGATGGACTGATCACGCTGGGGGTAGTGGCGACGGATGATGAAGGCCAGGTGATCGGCTACGTTGCCTTCAGCCCGGTTGCGGTGGAAGGTGAAGAGCTACAGTGGGTCGGCCTGGCGCCGCTGGCGGTGGATGAACGCTACCGTGGACAGGGCATTGGCCGGCAGCTGGTCTATGAAGGGCTGGATTCGCTGAATGAGTTTGGCTATGCCGCGGTGGTGACGCTGGGCGACCCGGAGTTATACCGTCGCTTTGGTTTTGAACCGGCCGCGCGCTTCGATCTCCGCTGCCGCTGGCCGGACAGCGCGGAGGCGTTCCAGGTGCACCGCCTGGCGGATGACGCCCTCGAAGGTGTCCACGGCCAGGTCGAATACAGCGACCACTTTAATCGTTTTTGAGCCTTGCCAGCAGGGTTTCGACGGTATCTTCTCCGGCAACGAGGCGCTCTTTTTCGCGCTTCGTTAGCTGCTTAATGCGGTATTCCAGCCGCAAAGCAAGTGAGTGTTCACCAACTTCATGGCTAAAGGCCAGCTGCAGGTCGCCTTTGCCGCGCAACGCCTTCGCGCCTTTCCCTGCCTGATGCTGGCGAAAGCGGCGCGGCACATCGGTGGTGATGCCGGTATAGAGGCGATTATCCGCGGTTCGAATGAGATACAGAAACCAGCACAAGGTTATAAAGTCACTATGGTAAGGTGTAGGCACCATAGCATAATGGAGAAGAAAGATGGATACGCTTGCCGCCATTGGCCGCTGGCTGAGTAAACAGCACGTCGTCACCTGGTGCGTCTCCCGCGACGACGAGCTGTGGTGTGCGAACGCCTTTTACGTCTATGACCCGGATAGCGTGGCCTTTTATCTGCTCAGCGATGAGCACACCCGCCACGGCCAGATGACCGGCGAGCGGGCGAAGGTGGCCGGCACGGTCAACGGCCAGCCAAAAACCGTGGCCCTGATCCGCGGCGTGCAGTTCCAGGGCGAGATCCGCCGATTGCGCGGCGACGAAGAGGCGCGTATGCGTCAGCGCTACGTCAAGCGCTTCCCGGTGGCCCGCATGCTGTCGGCGCCGGTTTGGGAGATTCGTCCGGACGAAATCAAGTTTACCGACAACACGCTGGGGTTCGGGAAAAAGCTACACTGGCGGCGCGATGCCGGCGCCGAGCAGGCGTAGCGCTTCGCGATTGAAGGCCGGCAGATCGTCCGGCGTTCTGCTGGTGACCAGCTGTTCGTTATCGACCACCACCTCCTGGTCGTAAAACTCGCCCCCGGCGTTTTTCACATCCACCACGATCGGTTTTACCGCCGTGAGCTTACGCCCGCGGATCACATCGGCGCTGATCAGCAGCTGCGGGCCGTGGCAGATGGCGAAGACCGGCTTCCCGCCGTTGACAAAATCGCGGGTAAAGGTGACAAAGCGTTCATCCCCGCGCAGCTGGTCAGGGGAATAGCCCCCGGGCAGCAACAAGGCATCAAATTCACCCGGTGTGACGTCATCAATGGCCCGATCGATGGCGACCTCTGCTTCTCCCTGTTTACCCTTCACCGTCTTGCCAGCCTGCTTTTCGATGGTCACGACCTGATGCCCGGCGAGCTTAAACGCCTCGGCGGGAGAGGTAAATTCAGAATCTTCAAAGTCGTCGGTAATGAGCACGGCTATCTTTTTACTCATGTTTCCTCCGCTATCTGGATGGTCAATGAGGTAATTCCATGATGATGGTGGATACTTACCTTGTAAGGTATTAAGCCTGGAACATGAGCCCGAAAGTGCAAGGCGGAGAATTCTGTAAAGGAGAATCAATGAGTCAGGTATTATTGACCGGCGCGACCGGGTTAGTTGGCGGTCACTTACTTCGGCTGCTGCAGAATGAGCCGAGCATCAGCGCCATCGCCGCCCCGACGCGTCGCCGACTGGCGCCGGCGGAAGGGGTTTTTAATCCGCACGATCCCCAGTTGACCGATGCTCTGGCGCAGGTGGTTGACCCGGTGGATATCGTTTTCTGCTGTCTGGGAACGACGCGCCGGGAGGCCGGGAGCAAAGAGGCCTTTGTCCATGCTGACTACACGCTGGTGGTTGATACCGCGCTGACCGGCAAACGGCTGGGTGCGCAACATATGCTGGTGGTTAGCGCGATGGGCGCCAACGCCCACTCACCGTTTTTCTACAATCGGGTGAAGGGGGAAATGGAGGCGGCGCTGATCGAGCAGGGTTGGCCGCGGCTGACCATTGCCCGGCCGTCGATGCTCTCAGGCGAGCGGGAAAAAAAGCGGGCCAATGAGACCTTCCTCGAACCGCTGTTCCGACTCTTACCGGGGAACTGGAAATCCATTGCGGCCCGCGACGTGGCGATTGCCCTGCTGGCGGAGGCGCTGTCGCCTACTCACGAAGGGGTGCAAATTCTCTCATCGTCCGAGCTGCGGGAGCGTGCCGCGCGGCAGGCGGAATAGCGGTTTGCAAACGCAGGCTTCCGGCGTAGTATTCACGGCTTCAATTCATATCCACATTTCTTGCTGGGGAATGCTATGGCTGGTCAGTCTTCATCTCAGGCGGCGTCACCATTTCAATGGTGGAAGCCCGCGCTTTTCTTTCTCGTCGTGATTGTCGGCCTGTGGTTCGTCAAATGGCAGCCATACTACGGGAAAGCCTTCACCGCTGCGGAAACCCACAGTATCGGTAAATCCATTCTCGCCCAGGCCGACGCTAACCCGCTGAAGGCGGCGTGGGACTACGCGGTGGTTTACTTCCTTGCCGTCTGGAAAGCGGCGGTGCTCGGTGTGCTGCTCGGGTCGCTGATCCAGGTGCTGATCCCGCGCGACTGGCTGCTGCGCACCCTGGGACAATCGCGTTTTCAGGGGACGCTGCTGGGGACGATTTTCTCGCTGCCAGGCATGATGTGCACCTGCTGCGCCGCGCCGGTCGCGGCCGGGATGCGCAAACAGCAGGTGTCGATGGGCGGGGCGCTGGCGTTCTGGATGGGCAACCCGCTGCTCAACCCGGCGACGTTGGTGTTTATGGGCTTCGTGCTGGGCTGGCAGTTTGCGTTGGTTCGCCTGGTGGCGGGCCTGGCGACGGTGTTGATTGTCGCGACGCTGGTGCAGAAATGGGTAAAAGAGGCGGCGACGCAGCCTGCCGTGGTGCCTGAAGCGCAAGCGAAAGCGGCCCAGGGCGGCTTCTTTAGCCGCTGGCTGCGGGCGCTGTGGACGCTGTTCTGGAACACCATCCCGGTTTATATCCTCGCGGTACTGGTGCTGGGGGCGGCGCGCGTCTGGCTGTTCCCGCACGCCGATGGCGTGGCGGATAATACCTTGTTCTGGGTCATCGCGATGGCGATTGCCGGCTGTCTGTTTGTGATCCCTACCGCGGCGGAAATTCCGATTGTCCAGACGATGATGCTGGCGGGGATGGGCGTTGCGCCGGCGCTGGCGCTGCTGATTACGTTGCCGGCAGTGAGCGTGCCATCGTTGATTATGCTGCGCAAAGCCTTTCCGGCCAAAGCGCTGTGGCTGACTGGCGGGTTGGTGGCGCTGTGCGGGGCGATTGTCGGTGCGCTGGCGCTGGTGTAGTTTGCCGTAAACGTACGGATAGCCGGATGGGGTGTCGGGCGGCGGCTACGCCTTACCCGGCACACAACGGACAGGGGGCGGTGGCCCGGCTAAGCGTAGCGCCAGCCGGGAAATTGCAGCTTTATTTAATGTAGGTAAAGGCGGTGGTCACCCGGGACACACCGCTCACCCGGCTGGCGATATCCGCCGCCGCGCGGCCTTCACGGTCGGTCACCAGTCCCATCAGGAAGACTTCGCTGTTTTCCGTGGTCACCTTCACGTTCGATGATTTGACCTGATCGGTGCTCAGCAGCTGCGAACGCACCTTGGTGGTAATCCAGGTATCAGAAGAGGCGGTGCCTAAACCAATCGGCTGGCCCTGGCGCACTTCGTTAAACACTTCCGTGGTTCCTTCCACACCCATGGCGATTTGCTTGGCGCGGGCAGAGAGATCCGGCGTCGGCGACTGACCGGTCAGCAGGACTTTGCCCTGATAAGCGGTAACGTTGATGCGGGCCTGTTTCTTAATCTGTTCATCTTTCGACAAGGCGCTATTAACGCGCAGTTCCAGGGTGCTGTCATCGACCTGGGTTCCCACCGTACGCGGGTCCGTTGCGGCTTTAGTGCCGACTGCTGCCGTTCCGACTACCGCGGCGGCAACGCAGCCCTGCAGCAGTAGTGCTGAAAGCAGGATGGCGAGGGGCGAGAGAGCCTTCATGTGTTCTCCTTAATCGTCCTGGTGTGGAAAAAGAGTGTTATCTATCAAATCGCACAGACAGTTGACGGTCAGCATATGCATCTCCTGGATACGCGCGCTGCGGTGTGAGGGGATGCGGATTTCGACATCCTGCTGACCTAACAGGCCCGCCAGCTCACCGCCGTCATAGCCGGTTAACGCGACGATGGTCATGTCGCGGGTCACGGCGGCTTCCACCGCCTTGACGATGTCCCGACTGTTACCGCGCGTGGAGATTGCCAGCAGCACATCGCCAGCGTGTCCCAGGGCGCGCACCTGCTTGGCGTAAATCTCGTCATGCAGGCGATCGTTAGCGATGGCAGTTAAGACCACATTATCGGTGTTTAGTGCAATGGCGGGTAAACCAGGGCGTTCCGTTTCAAAACGATTAATCATGCTGGCAGCAAAATGCTGTGCGTTGGCGGCGGAAGTGCCATTACCACAACAGAGGATTTTGTTGCCGTTGAGCAGGGACTGCACGAGCGTCATCGCCGCCCGGGAGATGGCGTCCGGGAGTGCTTCTGCTGCGGCAATTTGGGTTTGAATGCTTTCGGTAAAGCAGGCTTTGATTCTGTCGAGCACGGGATCCCTTACTTCTGGTATTACGCTATTCGCCAAAGGCGTTTTTTAGCCATTGGATGTCGTTTCCGGTGAAGGCTACCACATCGAAACGGCAATCCACAGTCTCAAAGCTCCCATTCTGTCGGCAGAGCCACAAACGGGCGGCTTTAAGCAGGCGTTGCTGTTTTTGCGGGGTGACGCTGGCCGCCGCGTCACCGTACAGAGCGCTGCGGCGGTAGCGTACCTCGACAAAGACGGTGACGGCGCCGTCGCGCATAATGAGGTCAATTTCGCCGCCACGCTCGCGAGCATTGGCTGCAATAAAACGCAGGCCCTGGCTTTCCAGCCAGCGGCGAGCACGGTTTTCCCATGCATCGCCGGTCTGTTTGCTTAGCTGGCCGGGACGATTTGTCCCTGCTGGTATTTGAGCCATGACAGTTTCCTGGTAATCACGCAGTCCTGAGTCGCCGTCAGATCGCCGGTATTCCCGTTCAGCTCGAAGCCCGGCGTCTGGCGCATTTGCGTGAAGTGGTTTGCCAGCGACCAGGCGTCAGCGCCCATCGCATACAGACGCGCCAGCGAGTAGTCATTGCGCACCGCAGACAGCGCCTGCTGCATCAACGCCGGGTTGCTGCCAGCCAGCATCGGGATTTCGCTATACTGCAGGCCTTCCATCTCCAGACGGAAATCCGGACCTGCGGTGCCCTGTGCGCTGCGCGAGCTGGCGTACAGGGTGACATTGCTCTGGCTGCCGTTGCGCATCGCGATCATGGGTTTGATATAGCCAATCTGTTCCGGGGTGGCGAGGATATAGGCCGCGTCGACGCTGCCGCCGCTGCTAACCGGCATTTCATCCGCCGTGCCGAGGACGCTGTTCTGCGCTGATGGCAGGGTGGAGACTGGGGTGCCGCTCAGCGCAATGCCCCCTCCGCCGTTAACGCCGGCGCGCAGCTCCGCCGTGGAGCCAAAACGCTGCTGCAGGACGCTGGCGCCGCCCAGCTTCAGCCACTCGTCGGCAAACGCGTTGACCACACGATCGCCCAGCGCGCCGCGCGGAACCAGCAACAACGGCGTCTGTTTGCCCTGTTGATGGATGTGTCGGGCGGCGTCACGCGCTTCGTCTTCCGGTGACAGCGCGAAATAGCAGATATTAGCGCGGCCTTCGACCTTCTCCGGCTGGTTGAGCGCCAGCACGTTGAGCGGCGTATTGCTCTTGAGAACATCTTCGACATTCTCTTTTAGCAGCGGCCCGACGACGAGGGTGGCGCCGTCCTGCTGAGCCTGGGCAAGGAGCTGGCCGATCGGCTGGCTGGTGGTATCGTAAATTTTCAGTTCCGCAGAGGGATTGGCGGCGGTGGCGACCACTGGCTGCGGCTGTGCGGCCGGGGCGGTGACCGGCTGGGTGACCGGGGACGCGGTGGTCTGCGGCGTGGTGGTCGCTTCCGGCGCCTGAGCCGCCGGCTCCGCCGCTGGCGTTGCCTGAGTTTGCGCCGGGGCCTGCACCGGTTCGGCGCGACTTCCGGCAGCCGTCAGATCGCTAATTTCCGCCTGCGACGGGCTTACCACGTCATCGTTACCGGACGTGTTCGCCGCCTGAGCGACCTGAGCGGGAACCGCGCTGCCCGTCACCGACGGCGCGCCGTTTTTGGCGGCTTCGAAGCCCTGCTGGATGGTGCGGCCGAAGATCGAGGCCTGGCCGTTCAGCGGCAGGAAAAGCGCAATCTTGTTGATGGAGGCGGGCTTATAGTTTTGCATGTTCACCAGCGCCGTTGGCAGCATTTTGGCGCCAGGGTTTTGCGGGTAGCGCGTCTGCCAGTCTTTGACGCCGGCTTTCAGCAGCGTGGGATCGTTGCGGTTGTCAAACCACATCCGCTGCAGATCCAGCCAGCCCTGGAGGGTGTTTTCATCGGCATTGATCACCAGCGCATTGGCCTGATCCTGGGTCATCGCAGTCAGCGCTTGCCAGGTCGCGTCAATATTTTGCTGGCGCTGTTTGGCATCGCTCAGCAGCGGCTGCTGGGCGATTAAGGCGCGCAGCAGAGTCACCGAGGGTTTGCCCTGGCTGGCATCGATTTGCGCCTGCCAGTAGCGCGCCTGCTGAGGCTGCTCCAGGCTTGCCGGGTCAAGCTTAGCCAGCAGAGTACGGGCCCCCTGATAGTCGTTCTGCGCCAGCTTTACTTCTATTGCCAGCAGTGACTGTTCACGGGCCTGGGTGCTGTCCAGGTTTGACGGCAGCTGGTTAAACAGGTCGATGGCCTGCTGCTGCTTTCCTTCCTGCAGCAGTGCACGAATGGCGAGTAATTGCCAGTTGGTCTTGCTATCATTCGTGCTTTGCTGCATCTGCTGCAAGTAGAAACTGGAGTTGGCCTGCGACGTACCCTGCATAAACGCCGTGCTTTGATCCTGCGTGTGGGTGCCGCAGCCAGCAAAAAGAAGAGTCGCCAGCAATACGGGCAGACAGCGCGCGGGCTTAGAACGAAGAAATGTTGACGGTACCATAAGTGTCCAGTGATATTTTTTTGGCTCAATGCTCAATATTAAATCGGCAATACGGACGAGACAATGAAACAACACGAATCAGCGGATAATTCTCAGGGGCAGCTCTATATTGTGCCCACTCCGATAGGAAATCTGTCTGATATCACGCAGCGCGCACTGGAAGTGTTGCAAGCCGTTGATTTAATTGCTGCGGAGGATACCCGCCACACCGGTTTGCTGCTGCAACATTTTGCGATTAACGCCCGTTTATTTGCGCTTCACGACCATAACGAGCAGCAAAAGGCGGAAACACTTCTCGCTAAACTGAAAGAAGGGCAAAACATCGCGCTGGTCTCCGATGCGGGCACGCCGCTGATTAACGACCCAGGCTATCATCTGGTGCGTACCTGCCGCGAAGCCAATATCCGCGTCGTGCCGCTGCCGGGTCCTTGTGCGGCTATCGCCGCCCTGAGCGCCGCTGGCCTGCCTTCCGACCGTTTCTGTTATGAAGGCTTCCTGCCGGCGAAATCGAAAGGCCGTCGCGATACCCTTAAAGCGCTGGAAGAAGAGCCGCGCACCCTTATCTTCTATGAGTCGACCCACCGGCTGGTGGAGAGTCTGGAAGATATCTGCGCGGTACTGGGAGAATCTCGCTATGTGGTGCTGGCCCGCGAGCTGACCAAAACCTGGGAATCGATCCACGGCGCGCCGATTGGCGAGCTGGTGGCGTGGGTCAAGGAAGACGAAAACCGTCGCAAAGGCGAGATGGTGCTGATCGTCGAAGGTTTTAAGGCGCAGGAAGAGGCGCTGCCGGCAGCCGCGCTGCGGACTCTGGCGCTGCTGCAGGCGGAACTGCCGCTGAAGAAAGCCGCCGCGCTGGCCGCGGAAATCCACGGCGTGAAGAAAAATGCGTTGTATAAGTATGCCCTGGAGCAGCAGGGGGAGTGATCCTGTAGACCCAATTGAAGTCTGGCAAGCAGCCCTTCAGATAGTGAAGAGCTGCTTGAGCGTCATCCGACATGTCGGAAGAAATGTCGGAAGAAATGTTGGATGAAAAGTGCAGCCCCGCCTTCCTTGCCGCACAGCATTCCTAGCCAACAAGCCCGGATAAATCCGGGCTAAAAATGGTTAAAGCCTTACGCTCTCGATCAGGTCACCGGCGCCGGGTTGAATACCGCCAGTTGGTTATGCAAGCCCCACTGATCGGAGAAGGTTTTCTTGCGTCCGCTGGCGACGTCGAGAATAAATTCGAACAGCTTCAGCCCCACCTCCTCAATCGTCTCTTCGCCGGTGGCGATGGTGCCGGCGTTAATGTCCATTAAGTCATACCAGCGGTTAGCCAGCTCGGTGCGAGTCGCCATTTTTATCACCGGTACCGCCATCAGTCCGTAAGGCGTGCCGCGGCCGGTGGTGAACACCTGCACCGTGATGCCAGAGGCCACCTGCTGGGTGCCGCAGACAAAATCGCTGGCGGGGGTGGCGGCGTAAATCAGGCCACGTTTGGTCGGGCGCTGCCCGGGGGAAAGCACCTCAACGATGGCGCTTTTTCCTGATTTGGCAATCGACCCCAGCGCTTTTTCCACCACGTTGGCCAGGCCGCCTTTCTTGTTACCGGGTGAAGGGTTGGCGCTGCGGTCGGTTTTGCCCATATCGAGATAGTTATCGTACCAGGCCATCTCTTCCAGCAGGCGTTTACCCACCTCTTCGTTGATCGCCCGCGGCGTCAGCAGATGGATAGCGTCGCGGACTTCGGTCACCTCTGAGAACATCACCGTCGCGCCGCAGCGCACCAGCAGATCGGAAGCGTAACCCACCGCCGGGTTGGCGGTCACGCCGGAGAAAGCGTCGCTGCCGCCGCACTGCATACCCACCACCAGTTCAGAAGCCGGGCAGGTTTCCCGCTGACGCTGGTTGAGTTTCGCCAGATGGCGCTCGGCGACCTGCAGAATGTCATCGACCATCGATTTAAAGCCCACGTGCTTTTCATCCTGCAGGCTGACGATACTGGCGCTGTCCACCGGGATGCTTTTGACATCTTCCGTCCCCTGCAGCAGCCGCTCGGGCTGCAGCTTTTCACAGCCAAGGCCAATGACCATCACTTCGCCGCCGAAGTTCGGGTTAAGGGCGATATTGTGGATGGTGCGTATCGGCACCACCGCCGCTGGCGCATTAATCGCAACGCCGCAGCCATAGAGGTGATTCAGACCCACCACGCCGTCGACGTTGGGATATTTCGGCAGCAGGTCGCGTTCAATGAGTTTCACCACGTAATCGACCACGCCCGCAACGCAGTGCACGCTGGTGGTGATACCCAGCAGATTTTTGGTGCCCACGCTGCCGTCGGCATTGCGGTAGCCTTCGAAGGTGTAGCCTTCCAGCGGCGGCAGCGGGGCGGGCACTTTGGTGGCCAGCGGCAGGGTGTTCAACGGCGGGGCGGTGGGCAACGCCACTAACGACTCGTCAATCCAGCTTCCCTGGGGGATGTCGCGCACCGCGAAGCCAATGACTTCTCCGTAACGGATAATTTCACCGTGGGCTGGGATATCCACCAGGGCGACTTTATGACCCTGTGGAATGTGCTCGATGAGCGTCAGGCCGTCCGGGAAACGCGTTCCGGCGGTTAATCCCCGATCGTTGACAATAATCGCCACATTATCTGTCGGGTCAACTTTTATATAAAACGCGGTAGGCGATTGTTGTCGAATTGAAATATCAGCCATTGTCCAGTTATCTCCAAACAGGTGCTAAAAATATCATTAAATGGTAATTCTGGCGCTGTTAAGCGGAATAATGAAATAAAGCATGTCAGGTGTGTCGGCGTGAAGATGTGATCTGAATCACTCCTTGTCGCCATGGACGCGCGCGGAGGGTGGGGAATCGTAAGAAGTGTGGATTAGCGCCCATAGCTTAAGGCGATTGCCCAATTAAGGCTTTAAAAAATGTGTTTATATTGTGTTTATGCATAGTGTCTGGCGAGTGGGAGCTGACTATACTGAGTCGTGTTTTTGTGACGTCCGATATGCGCATGGTTTGCCTTTTAATCGCGGGTTAATAATTTAGCAGTCACCTAACGAATATTAAAAGATGGTTAATTTGCGATGGGCTTACATTTTCCAGACTCAAGGGCAGGAAATAAAAAAGGACACCCATTCGCTGGTTTATTCTGCGGATAATATTTGGGGTCAGGCGATACGCTTTTCCAGCCTAATGGGGCTCTCTCGCCGGGCTGGTGATATAACGAATGAATTGCAGAAGTTAGCAACGATTAACGCAAGGTAAAAATCATGGATAACGCAATTTTCCCGAACAAATTTAAGGCCGCGCTGGCGGCTCATCAGGTGCAGATTGGCTGCTGGTGCGCGCTGGCCAATCCGATCAGCACCGAGGTGTTGGGTCTGGCGGGTTTCGACTGGCTGGTACTGGACGCGGAACACGCGCCGAACGACGTCACCACGCTTATCCCACAGCTTATGGCGCTGAAAGGCAGCTCCAGCGCTCAGGTGGTGCGCGTGCCGACCAACGAGCCCATCATCATTAAGCGCATGCTGGATATCGGCTTCTATAACTTCCTGGTGCCATTTGTCGAGACAGCGGAACAGGCGGCGCAGGCGGTGGCTTCTACTCGCTACCCGCCGGAAGGGATCCGCGGAGTCTCCGTTTCCCATCGCGGCAATATGTTCGGCACCGTGCCGGACTACTTCGCCCAGTCCAATAAAAACATTTCCATTCTGGTACAGATTGAGAGCCAGACCGGGGTGGACAACGTCGAGGCGATTGCCGCGACCGAAGGTGTCGACGGCCTGTTCGTCGGCCCGAGCGACCTGGCCGCCGCGTTAGGTCATCTGGGCAATGCCGCCCATCCTGAGGTGCAGCGCGCCATCCAGCATATCTTCGCCAGCGCGAAGAAGCACGGTAAGCCAAGCGGCATTCTGGCGCCGGTAGAGGCCGATGCGCGGCGCTACCTGGAGTGGGGCGCCACTTTTGTCGCCGTCGGCAGCGATCTGGGGGTCTTCCGTTCCGCAACCCAGAAACTTGCTGATGCCTTTAGAAAATAATCACCAGGATGAAGAGAGAGAACAATATGACAATCAAAGTGGGTTTTATCGGTCTTGGCATTATGGGCAAGCCGATGAGCAAAAATTTGCTGAAGGCGGGTTACTCGCTGGTGGTGTCTGACCGTAATCCGGAAGCGATTGCCGACGTGATTGCCGCGGGCGCAGAGACCGCGGCCACGCCGAAGGCGATTGCCGAGCAGTGCGATGTGATCATCACCATGCTGCCGAACTCGCCGCATGTCAAAGAGGTGGCGCTGGGGGAAAACGGCATTATTGAAGGCGCGAAACCGGGCACCGTGGTGATCGACATGAGCTCTATTGCGCCGCTGGCCAGCCGGGAAATTAGCGAAGCGCTGAAGGCCAAAGGTATTGATATGCTGGACGCGCCGGTAAGCGGCGGCGAACCAAAAGCGATCGACGGCACCCTGTCGGTGATGGTCGGCGGCGACAAGGCGATCTTCGACAAATATTACGATCTGATGAAAGCGATGGCCGGCTCCGTGGTGCATACCGGCGACATTGGCGCGGGCAATGTGACCAAACTGGCCAATCAGGTGATCGTCGCCCTGAACATCGCTGCCATGTCCGAAGCGCTGACCCTGGCCACCAAAGCCGGCGTCAATCCGGATCTGGTTTATCAGGCGATCCGCGGCGGTCTGGCGGGGAGTACCGTGCTGGATGCCAAAGCGCCGATGGTGATGGATCGTAACTTCAAGCCGGGCTTCCGGATCGATCTGCATATTAAAGATCTGGCCAATGCGCTGGATACCTCCCATGGCGTGGGCGCTCAACTGCCGCTGACAGCGGCGGTAATGGAGATGATGCAGGCGCTGCGTGCGGACGGTCTGGGCACCGCTGACCATAGCGCGCTGGCATGCTACTACGAAAAGCTGGCGAAAGTGGAAGTGACTCGCTAACAAGAAGAGCCCCTGCGCGGCCTGGTGGTTATGCCTGGTGCAACAGTGCCAGACTGCTACGGGGGGCTAGCATGGACGCGGTATTGATGCCGTTTCCGCGTGTTAACCTCAGTTGTGACGCAGGAAGCGGCGTTTCGCGCGCGTTGGACAATATTTATCATGCATCGCGCAATATCGCCGCCACCCTGCTGGTCGGGATGACGACAGAGGGATGACAACGGGCGGTAAACCCACTATACTGCGCGCCGAAGCTGACCAGACAGTCGCCGCTTCGTCGTCGTCCTCCTTCGGGGGGAGACGGGCGGAGGGGAGGAAAGTCCGGGCTCCATAGGGCAAGGTGCCAGGTAACGCCTGGGGGGTGTCACAGCCCACGACCAGTGCAACAGAGAGCAAACCGCCGATGGCCCGCGCAAGCGGGATCAGGTAAGGGTGAAAGGGTGCGGTAAGAGCGCACCGCGCGGCTGGTAACAGTCCGTGGCAGGGTAAACTCCACCCGGAGCAAGGCCAAATAGGGGTTCATAAGGTACGGCCCGTACTGAACCCGGGTAGGCTGCTTGAGCCAGTGAGCGATTGCTGGCCTAGATGAATGACTGTCCACGACAGAACCCGGCTTATCGGTCAGTTTCACTCCTTAGAAAACCCCGCTTCGGCGGGGTTTTTGCTATCTGAATACCGGACGCAGGATGAATGACTGTCCACGACGCTATACCAAAAGCACGCGGCTTACCGGTCAGTTTCACCTCTTTATGTCAAAACCCCGCTTCGGCGGGGTTTTTGCTATCTGAATACCGGACGCAGGATGAATGACTGTCCACGACGCTATACCAAAAACACGCGGCTTATCGGTCAGTTTCACCTCTCTATACCAAAACCCCGCTCCGGCGGGGTTTTTGCTATCTGAATCCGTGACGTGAATGAATGACTGTCCACGACGCTACACCAAAAACCCGCGGCTTACCTGTCAGCTAGCGTTATTTAACCACCTTAGGATTCTGTAGCGTCGGTATCCTGGAATCTTGCACCTGATGAACCTGGCCGATAATCGTGGCGATGCTGCCGTTGCTTAAAGACTCGACGTCTGCGCTGTTATGCGATCCAAAATTAAAGGTCAGACGTTTATCCGTTTTATTCTGCTCATCGCGCATGGTCACGATAAAATAGTAGCTGCCGGCGATGCCGCTCATTCTGCGAATGTCGACAATCACGCCGCGCACCTTAACCCATTTACCCAGATAATCGCTGCTGGCCTTCGCCGGATTGAGAGTAAACGGCTGCAGAAACTGCGCGACGGAATACGTTTGCATCGAAGCGACGGCGTCATCTCCCGGCTGAAATAATTTATCGCCTGCGGAATAAAAGGCTTTAGAGGCCAGGCCGCAGCCGCTTAACAACAATATGAAAAATACCAACGGTAATACACGAAAGCGTAATAACATACCTATCTCCTTATTTATTTTTTTAATGATATCCCTGATTCACTGGATAACGTGATGTGCGCTGATTAAATTAAAGAAAAAGTCACCACTGTCAACTATTTGATCTGCTTCTTTAATTGAAAGTAATGAGTTAATGTTGTTGTATGGAGTGTACGAATTAACATAGTGACCTCATTCATGTAATTAATGTGTTTGGTGTTTTTATTCTTATCACGAATGAAAATAATCTTTAGGTATTATTTTTTACAATTATTCACTCCCGGCTGTAAAATAATAAACCGCTATTTCTGGCAATTTCACATCAGGATAAGACAATGAAATTAATAACCCGTATTGCGTTCGCCACCCTTCTGACCAGCGGTTTCTCTCTGACGGCACAGGCCGCGGACGTGCAGGCGGCGCCAGCGCCAGCGCAGGATCCTATTGTCCAGCACTTAAAACTCACCAGCGATCAGGTGGCGAAAATTAAAAGCCTGCATCAGCAGCTGGAAAATAATATGCAGCAGATTTCACAGCAAGACATTAAAGATGGCGCGCTGATTAACGTGATTGATTCCGGTAAATGGAATGAGAAAGCGGTGAAGGATCAGCTGGCGGCTTTCAGTAAAATCGATCAACAGGTACGTTATTATCGCGTGAAGTACTATTTTGATGTGAATCAGGTACTGACACCCGAGCAGCGTACCCAGGTGAAAAAAGATCTTGCCGACGCGCTGAGTGAATAATGCCATCGGCCCCTTTCGGGGCCGATATAAGTGGGAAGTCATCAAGGATAGCCGAATAATCCATACTGCAGGTTCAGGCGAGACTTTCTTCATCCCGCAGGCGAATCTCCGCCTCGGCAACAATGGCTTCCAGTTCGCTAAGCATCTCATCATAACCAAAGCTGACGACGCCGACGGTTTCCGGCGGCGTCGGGGCTAGCGGCGTCGGAGACGCCTTTTTTCTGTTTTTCTTCTTACTCACTGACAGACTCCATCACTTCCGTTGTTACACCGGTAAATCTATCAGCAAAGCGCGCAGCGGCGTATCGGCGACGAGGGTAATGTTAGCTTCGTCACGAATAAATGCCCCATCACCACAGGTGAGAGCCTGTTTTGATTGTTCCTGCGCGACGGCATGGACCGTGCCGTGGATCGACTGCAGGTAGGCGCGTGGCCCATGCAATTGCACGTTGATCTGCTCACCTTTTTCCAGCGCGATATGATAGACCCAGGCTTGCTGGCGAAGCTGGAGGCTATTATTCCCCCCATCCGGTGAGGCCAGCAGCTGTAGCGGCGCGTTGGCGACCTCGATTTTCTGCTGCAACGGGTTTTCCCGCTGCGGGCAGGCATCAAGCCACAGCTGCATCCGCGTTAACGACTGCTCTTTGCTCAGATTATGCTCGCTATAGCTCACGCCAGGCTGGGTGGCGATCAGCAGTGCTTCACCGGCTTTGGCCTGCACGTGGTTGCCGTCGCTGTCGCGATACTCCGCTTCGCCTTCCAGAATCAGGTTCAGGATATCGACTTTTGGGTACGTTCTGGCCTGGAAGGAAGCGCCTGGCGCCAGCACTTCCTGATTGAGAACGCGTAAGGACGCGAAGCCCAGTAATTTCGGGTCGAAGTAGTGGCCAAAGGAGAAGGTGTAGCGGGCCTGCAGCCAGCCGAAGTCTGCTTGTCCGCATTGTTTGGCTGTTCGGGTAGTAATCATGTTCTTGACCTCTCTTTACACTAAATCAATGGTAAAGGTATGGACGCTGTATTGTTAGCCAGATATTCTGCCCGGTATGTTCAAATTTCCTGAATGAGAAAGCGATGGCCAAAGAGAGAGCATTAACGCTGGAAGCGTTACGCGTGATGGATGCGATCGACCGTCGCGGGAGCTTCGCTGCCGCGGCTGATGAGCTGGGACGCGTGCCTTCCGCCCTGAGCTACACCATGCAAAAACTGGAGGAGGAGCTGGACGTGGTGCTGTTTGACCGCTCAGGTCATCGCACAAAGTTCACCAATGTCGGACGGATGCTGCTGGAGCGCGGGCGCGTGCTGCTCGAGGCGGCGGACAAGCTCACCACCGATGCCGAAGCCCTGTCACGCGGCTGGGAAACTCACCTGACGATCGTCACTGAAGCGCTGGTGCCCACGCCGGATCTGTTTCCGCTGATTGAGAAACTGGCGACCAAGTCTAACACTCAGCTGTCGATTATCACCGAGGTGCTGGCCGGCGCCTGGGAGCGGCTGGAGCAGGGGCGGGCGGATATCGTTGTCGCGCCGGATATGCATTTTCGTTCCTCCTCGGAGATTAACTCGCGCAAACTCTATTCGGTGCTCAGCGTGTACGTCGCGGCGCCGGACCACCCGATCCATCAGGAGCCTGAACCGCTCTCTGAGGTCACCCGTGTGAAATACCGTGGCGTCGCGGTGGCGGATACCGCGCGCGAGCGGCCCGTTCTCACCGTTCAGCTGCTGGATAAACAGCCGCGCTTAACGGTGAGCACCATTGAAGATAAGCGCCAGGCGCTGCTGGCCGGGTTAGGCGTGGCGACCATGCCCTATCCGCTGGTGGAGAAGGATATTGCCGAAGGACGCTTGCGGGTGGTCAGTCCGGAATATACCAATGAAATTGACATTATCATGGCCTGGCGACGGGACAGCATGGGCGAAGCGAAGTCCTGGTGCCTGCGCGAGATCCCTAAGCTTTTTGCCGGCAGATAGTCGAGGACGCTCCTCCCGCTAGCGGGAGGAGCAGGAAGATTTAGTATGAAAAGGGTTTTGGATCGGGCCCGAATCGGTTGTTGCCTTCCGTTCCGCGCTGGCAGTTAAAGATCAGAATCACCAGCCAGCCGATGACCGGGATCAACAGCAGCAGCAGCCACCATGCCGAGCGGTCGGTGTCGTGCAGACGCCGAAACTGCACCGCCCACCACGGTAAAAAGACCAGTATGCCATAGATGGTCGTCAGAATGCCTTCGCCGCCCGCCCGCTGCCAGCCCAGCATTTTATCGATGATGCTCAATACGCCGGTCAGGATGAGGTTGACCAGAATAAACATCCAGTACTCTTTGCGCCGCGCACGGCCGCCAAATCCTATATAGTTTTTTAATACCTTGAGATACCAGTCCATTTCTACGCCTCAATTAACCGTCAATCACTTGTTTTTTAAGCGATCGCAATAAGAATAGACGTGAATGAATGGTGGGTAAATATCTGTTTTCTGAATTATTGGGCGCCATCACTGGCGCCCGACGGATCAACGGAAGCGCTGGTCGCGACCGTGTGGTTCGCTGAGATCCTGCTGCGGCCCAATGGAGATGATGCCGGTAGGGTTAATGGTTTTATGGCTGCGGTAATAGTGGTGACGAATATGCGGAAGACTCACCGTCTCCGCGATACCCTGCATCTGGTAGATGTCGCGCAGGAAACCGTAGAGATTGAGATAATCGCTGATGCGTCGTTTGTCGCATTTAAAATGGGTCACATACACCGGGTCGAAGCGTACCAGCGTCGTCCACAGGCGAATATCCGCTTCCGTCAGCTGATTGCCCGTCAGGTAACGATGCTGACCGAGGATCTGCTCCAGCCGCTCCAGTGAGGTAAACACCGCATCCACCGCTTCGTCGTAAGCCTGCTGACTGGTGGCAAAGCCGGCTTTATACACGCCGTTATTGACGTTGTCGTAGATCCAGCCGTTCAGCTCATCAATTTGTTCCCGCAGCGCCGGCGGGTAGTAATCCCCGGCTCTGGCGCCCAGGCCATCGAAGGCGGTATTAAACATACGGATGATTTCTGCCGACTCATTGCTGACGATGGTCTGCTGTTTTTTATCCCAGAGTACCGGGACGGTGACGCGGCCGGTGTAGTGCGGGTCGGCGTGCAGATACAGCTGATAGAGAAAATCGTGCTGATAAAGGGTGTCACCGGTGGCTTCCGGGAAGCTGTCGTCAAAGGTCCAGCCGTTTTCCAGCATCAGCGGATGGACCACGGAGACAGGAAGAAAGGGCTCCAGTCCTTTCAGCTTACGCATAATTAACGTGCGATGCGCCCACGGGCAGGCGAGAGAGACGTACAGATGATAGCGATCTTTTTCCGCCGCAAATCCCCCTTCGCCACTCGGGCCGGCCGCGCCATCGGCGGTGAGCCAGTTACGGAAGGCGGAAACGGAACGCTTAAAACGCCCACCGGTGGATTTTGTGTCATACCAGGTATCCTGCCAGACGCCGTCGACTAATTGTCCCATCTTTGTTCCTCCTTCAGACTTCAGATAGCAAAAGCGAGGAGTGGTCTCCTCGCTTTTTTTATTCAGTATAGTGCGCTTACCATTTCTTATTCAGTACACGGTCGATGCTGAATGCGCCCGGTCCGGTAATGGCCAGCAGCAGGTAACCGCCAGCGATGGTCAGGTTTTTCATGAACATCAGAGAGTTCACGCCTTCCGCAAAGTTGCTGTGGAACAGGAACGCGGTCAACAGGGTAAAGCCTGCGGTGAACAGCGCGGTGGTCCGGGTCAGGAAACCGAACAGAATCGCCAGTCCGCCGCCGAATTCAAGGAGGATGGTCAGCGGCAGCAGCGCACCCGGTACGCCCATGGCTTCCATATACTGCTGGGTTCCCGCATAACCGGTGATTTTGCCCCATCCTGCAGTGATAAACAGAATCGGCATCAGAATGCGCGCTACCAGTACACCAACATCTTCTAATTTTTTCATTTCTTACTCCAGAAAACCCAAAGGGCGGCGGTTTTGTTTTTTAGCGCAATCCCGCGTAGTTACACGGTGTTGCTGTCGATGGAGAGGATAGTAGCGAGGCGGAGAGGGAATTGTTAGCAAGGAAAACTGTAGATCTAGTTCAAAGTTTCTGAGTAATCGTCAAGAGGGGGGGCGAAAGATTCCTGAACGCGATGGATCACTACCGCTCCTGGTATAGGCCTGGCCAGGCGGGTAAGAGGACTGGCTGACCGCGGATGGCGGCCAGGAGGCAAGCTGTTACGAACGGCGTTGCGTATCGGGCGGGGAAGTGGCAGAGCGGGACGCCGGGAAAAGCGCCCGCGCTCCGGGCGGCTAGCGGACTGTCGACTGGCGCAGGATCCCGCGGACCAGCCGCCAGGTACTCCATAAACCCAGTCCGCGTTTGGTCCAGCGCATTAAAAAATGCGGGTGCCGTACGGACCACACGGCCATCAGACCGCTGCCTACCATCAGCCACGAACGTAAACTGAGCAGCGTATGCCAGCCTCGGTCTAAGGGCGCAGTCGCATCCAGCCAGTGGCGGCGACAGGCGCTCAGCTCCAGCCGTTGCTGCTGGATCTGGCGCAGCAGTTGCGCCTTTTGCCGTTCACGCTCCTGTCGGCCATTCATGGTTTATCTTCCTCCAGAAGGGCACGGTCGTTCTCCAGCTCTCTTCGCGTGAGGCGCAGCAGCGTGGAGCGTCGCGCCTTACGTAAGGTAAGGATTCCGACAATCGCGGCGGCGAGTAGCAGCACGACGGTGGTGGCGATCATGACGTGCAGGCGGTACTGAGCGTCAACGGCCCAGATAACCAGCACCAGCAGACTCATGAGGCCAAACGCGGCAAACAGCAGCGTCAGTCCGGTCATGATCAGCAACTGGAAGAGGTTGGCTTTCTCCTCCTCCAGCTCCACGACGACCAGGCGCAGCCGTGTTTCCACCATTTCGACCAGCAGCGTAACGATACGCTGGCCAATGGAGAAGACGCGCTGACCCGGCCCCTGCGTGTGTTGTGTATTCGCCATAATCAGCGACGCGACAGCAGGACACCCAGCACCAGCCCGACGGCGGCGCCAATCCCGACCCCAGTCCACGGATTTTCGCGAACATAATCATCCGCTCGCGCGGCGGTCTCACGAGTTTGACGCAGAATCGCTTCGCTGGTCTCACCCAGGCGGGCGCGGCTCTCTTTCAGCGCGCTCTCCGCTTTACTGCGCAGTTTACCCATCTCTTCTTTCGACTTGTCCGCCGAGGAATTCAGTACTTCCTCCAGGGTGTCCGCCAGCGTTTTCAGTTCTGCACGAAGGTCGTCAGTCACATTCTCTTTAGCCATGTCGTTCTCCTGTAGCGTGGTCCGTATTGCGAAAGTTAATGGTGATTAGTAATCCCGAGACTCCAGCGTTTTCAACTCCTGTTGCGCTTCATTGAGTTTATGCTGGCGTTTGTTGATTTTGTCCGCATCGCCTTTCTTCCGGGCTTCCTGCAGATCGCGCTGACGTTCAGCGATCTCTTCCCGCTGTTTGGCAATTTTTTGCTGATGATCGGCTTTGAGTTTACTGTCGCTGCAGTTCTCCCGTACCTGACGTAGCGCGGTATTTAGCCCATCAATGCGACTTTGATTGTGATGCTTTTCGGCATAGCTGATCTCTCGTTGAATATCCTGCTCTTTTTCCTGGCAGGGAGAGGCGGCTATGGCGCTGGCGCTAAGTGAAGACAGGGCCAGAAGCAGAGCGATGCGGTGTTTCATGGATAGTACCTTCCATTGTCTTAGGGTATACCCGGAGGATAAACCCGTTCCCGTTGGTAAACGTGAATGCGTTGATTCACGCAGGTTTAAGCATAGTAACAAATGCGGGAAACCACCAGACTGCGTTGAAAACGCAGTCTGGTGGCCGTTTACCCGAGCCGATGCGGCGCGTCACGCAGGCGGGATAACCAGGCGGTGGGCGAGTTATCGTCCTCCAGCAAGGCGATAATATAACCATGTGGCAGAGCGCGACCGAGAACCTCTTTCGCCGCCGCGCCCTGGGCGGTGGAATCAAACTTAATCAGCAGGCCATCCTTTTGCGGCGTAATGCTCTTGAAGCGGATACCGTTAGCGTCGAGGTGATGCCAGACGGAGAAACCATCCGGCATACTGACGCCCTGGCCAACCGGACGGATCGCCAGCGTGGCCTCCTGCTGCTGCACCGCCAGCCAGAGCCAGAACAGCGAGCAGAGCAAAAGAGAGCCACCCAGCAGCCAGCTGAGCTGGCGCAGGGAAGGGCGTTTTATGACCATCATCAGCCCCGGCTTCTGTATTTTTTCTTCCACAGCACCACCAGCGAGCCGATCAGTCCGAAGACCAACAGCGCAACCGGCAGGAGCATCAGGCAGGACATCAGCTGATCTTCATACTTAAGGAATACCGGGGTTTTGCCCAGCAGATAGCCCAGCGAGGTCAGGATGAGCACCCACAGTAGGCCGCTCATCCAGTTAAAGAACTGAAAGCGGGCGTTATTGAGACCGGAAAGCCCGGCGATGGTCGGCAGCAGCGTGCGCACGAAGGCGATGAAGCGGCCGATCAGCAGCGCGGAGAGGCCATGCTTATGAAACAGGTGATGCGCGCGCTGATGATAGTGAGAGGGCAGATGCGACAGCCAGTTTTGCACGATCCGTGTGTTGCCTAGCCAGCGCCCCTGGATGTAGCTCAGCCAGCAGCCGAGGCTGGCGGCGGCGGTGAGCAGCAGCAACGTTTCCGGAAAGCCCATCGCCCCTTTGGCGATCAGCACGCCTACGAGCACAAGCAGGCTGTCCCCCGGCAAAAACGCGGCAGGCAGTAACCCGTTCTCAAGGAACAAAATCATAAACAAGACAAAATACAGCATGCCAATCATGGAGGGATTCGCGAGCGTTTCGTAATCCTGAGCCCATAAGGCATTCAATAACTGGGTTAATAGTTCCATTCACGATTCCTGGTACATCGGTTAACGGCACGTCTGAGCGCGTGGCATGTAGGGCGACAAGATTTTTATGAGATTATGGTCGCTGCTTCGGCGCTCTGAACGCTTCCCTGTATAAAACTGAAGTAAGTCAATACCTACTCCCAGAACGGCAAAATGCATCTAATTGTAACAAATCGCCTGACTTTCCGTCAGAGAAATTGCAAGGTGTTGCTCGTTGATTTTGCTGATTGCGGCGATGTGAGGCGAGAGGATTTACACAGGCTGACACTATATATGTTTTGCTTACCTCAGCCTGCCTGGGGAACAGGCGCGCAGGGGCCGCGCGCCGGGGGGATAAAGGCTTATTTCGCGCCGTTGGCCGCCGTATCGAGATGAACCACCGGGTTTTCGGCAAATAAGTAGCGATCGGCATTAAATTCAAAGTCGTCGCTGGTTTCGTTAAACAGCATTTGCTTGGTATTTTCCAGATGCTGCCACATCGCCAGTTTGGCGGCGTTCGGATCTTTTCGCAGCAGCGCCTTCAGGATCTGATCGTGGTCGTCGCACCAGTTATCGACGGTGCGCAGGTCGATATGCTCATGCAGCTTTTTCCAGTACGGGTTATGCACGCGCTGGGTCCACATTTTTTCCACGATCGCCGCCAGGGCGCTATTCTGCGTGGCCAGCGCCACCTGGACGTGAAACTGCAGATCCCACTCGGAGTCGCGGAAACACTTCTCGTTGCGCGCTTTCTCCTGAATCTCCATCAGCTTCATGATGTCCTGCTTGGTCACCTGAGTGGCCGCGAATTCGGCGATATTGCTTTCAATAAGCTGCCGCGCCTGCAGCAGCTCAAAGGGGCCATAGTTGGCGAACTCAAGGCTTTCATCGGCCACTTGCTGGTATTTCGGATGGTTGGAGATAACGTGAATGCCCGACCCTTTGCGGACTTCGACATACCCTTCCACTTCCAGCATGATAATGGCTTCACGAACCACGGTGCGGCTAACGTTTTTTTCATCGGCGATAAAGCGCTCGGCGGGCAGCTTATCCCCTACAAGGTAGACACCTTGTTCGATGCGCGTCTTCAGCTCAGCGGCAAGCTGCTGATAAAGACGGCGTGGTTCAATGATTTCCATATTCGCTCCCGCAAGATGGCGACAATATTCGATTTGTTATACCACTTTTACGCGATTTCCACCACTGGCAGGGATGAAAAAGCCGCCTGAGAAGGCGGCTTGGCAGGCGATCACCTCAGCATAAGCGTCTCTAACTCTGGGTGGCCGGTTTGCGGCTGCTAAGCGGCGGCGTGTCATCGTCAGCCGGTTTGTTTTTCAGCACCGTCCAGATGACCAGCGCGCCCAGCAGGTCAAAGACCGCCAGTACGGCAAACAGCGGGCTGAAGCCGATGGTGTCTGCCAGCGCGCCGACGACCAGGGCGAACATGGTGCTCGCCAGCCAGGCGGCCATCCCGGTCAGACCGTTGGCGGTAGCGACTTCGTTACGGCCAAAGACGTCGGAAGAGAGGGTAATCAACGCCCCGGACAGCGCCTGGTGAGCGAACCCGCCGATGCACAGCAGGGCAATCGCCACGTACGGGCTGGTGAACAGGCCGATCATCCCCGGGCCAATCATCAGCAGGGCGCCCATGGTGACCACCATTTTACGCGACACGATCAGATTGACGCCGAACCAGCGCTGGAACAGCGGCGGCAGGTATCCACCGACGATGCAGCCGAGGTCGGCGAACAGCATCGGCATCCAGGCGAACATGGCGATCTCTTTCAGGTTAAAGCCGTAAACCTTAAACATGAACAGCGGGATCCAGGCGTTAAAGGTACCCCAGGCCGGCTCGGCGAGAAAACGCGGCAGGGCGATACCCCAGAACTGACGGTTGCGCAGGATCTGCCACGGCGACATTTTCTTCGCGTTATTGGTCTGGTGTTGAGACTCCTGGCCGCCAATGATGTAGTCGCGTTCTTCGTCAGATAATTTCTTCTGATCGCGCGGGTGTTTGTAGAAGATCAGCCAGGCGATGGCCCAGGCGAAGCTCAGCACCCCGGAGATAATGAACGCCATCTGCCAGCTGTGCATGACAATCGCCCACACCACCAGCGGCGGCGCGATCATGGCGCCGATAGAGGAACCCACGTTGAAGTAGCCCACCGCGATAGAGCGCTCTTTCGCCGGGAACCATTCGGAGCTGGCTTTCAGCCCGGCGGGGATCATCGCTGCTTCCGCCGCGCCCACCGCGCCGCGGGCCAGCGCCAGGCCACCCCAGCTGCCGGCGAGGGCGGTCGAGCCACAGAATATCGCCCAGGCGATAGCGAAGAAGGCATAGCCGACTTTAGTCCCCAGAATATCAAGGACATAGCCTGCGACAGGCTGCATGACGGTATAGGCAGCGGAATAGGCTGCAATGATATAGGAGTACTGTTGGGTCGAGATGTGTAACTCTTCCATCAGCGTCGGCGCGGCCGCCGCCACGGTGTTACGGGTCAGGTAGCCCAGCACGGTGCCCAGCGTCACCAGTGCGATCATGTACCAACGTAACCCTTTAATTTTACGCATGTAAACCTCATCGTCTGTAATTTCTCCGCACCAGGTGCGGCCTCTCCTGACGGCGATACGCGGTCGGGAAAGCGAAACGGAGGGTTCAGGAGGGCGGTCCCCTCTGGCCCGAACCTTACCATCAGTTGTTATGTAAAAAGTCGGTATCCATTCCGTATAAGCCGATGCCATCAACACCGGTAAAGCATTCCGTCGGTTTATATGTTGCGACGGCAGAAAGATAACTTGTCATACAACTTTAAAAGTTGAGTGCTGTCACAAAAGTGGGAAAGTTAGTGTGGTCTTTATGACTGGCGAGGAAAGCCAGATACGGCGCGCCCTGGCGAGACGTTTGCCGTGGAGAGGCGGTTTTTTTTATCAGCGTTTATTGATCTAACTCACGAAAAACAGTTCGGTCTGTGGAAATTGGTGTGATAACTTTGTCAGCATTGTAGTCAATCATCTGAAAGGCTCCTGTTCCGGAGCGAAGAGGACACACGAATGACACCGTTTATGACCGAAGATTTTCTACTCGATAGCGAATTTGCCCGCCGCCTGTACCACGATTACGCGAAAGATCAGCCTATTTTCGACTACCATTGTCACCTTCCGCCGCAGCAGGTTGCCGAAAATTATCGTTTCAAAAATCTGTATGACATCTGGCTGAAAGGCGATCACTACAAATGGCGCGCGATGCGCACTAACGGCGTGCCGGAGCGTCTGTGTACCGGGGATGCCTCCGATCGCGAGAAATTTGACGCCTGGGCAGCCACCGTGCCTCACACAATTGGCAACCCGTTATACCACTGGACCCATTTAGAGCTGCGTCGCCCATTTGGTATTACAGGTAAGCTGCTGTCACCTTCCACCGCCGATGAGATCTGGGAACAGTGCAATGCGTTACTGGCGCAGGACGCCTTCTCCGCCCGCGGGATCATGAAGCAGATGAACGTGAAGATGGTCGGCACCACCGACGATCCGATTGATTCCCTGGAACACCATGCGGTTGTCGCCAAAGACACTTCATTTGATATCAAGGTGTTGCCGAGCTGGCGCCCGGATAAAGCGTTCAACATCGAGCAGGCGACCTTCAATGACTATATGGCTAAGCTGGGTGAAGTGTCCGACACCGATATTCGCCGTTTTGCGGACCTGCAAAGCGCGCTGACCAAACGTCTGGACCACTTTGCCGCTCACGGTTGCAAAGTCTCCGACCACGCCCTGGACGTAGTGCTGTTTGCGGAAGCGACCGACGCCGAGCTGGACGCCATTCTGGCGCGTCGCCTGGCTGGTGAAACCCTTAGCGAACGCGAAGTGGCGCAGTTCAAAACCGCGGTGCTGGTGTTCCTCGGCGCAGAGTATGCTCGTCGCGGCTGGGTGCAGCAGTACCACATCGGCGCGCTGCGCAATAACAACCTGCGTCAGTTCAAACTGTTAGGCCCGGACGTGGGCTTTGACTCGATCAACGATCGCCCGATGGCTGAAGAGCTGTCTAAGCTGCTGAGCAAGCAGAACGAAGAGAACCTGCTGCCGAAAACCATTCTCTACTGCCTGAACCCGCGCGATAACGAAGTGCTGGGCACCATGATCGGTAACTTCCAGGGCGAAGGGATGCCGGGCAAGATGCAGTTCGGCTCCGGCTGGTGGTTCAACGATCAGAAAGACGGCATGGAGCGGCAGATGACCCAGCTGGCGCAGCTCGGCCTGCTGAGCCGCTTTGTCGGGATGCTGACCGACAGCCGCAGCTTCCTCTCCTACACGCGCCACGAATACTTCCGCCGCATTCTGTGCCAGATGATCGGCCGTTGGGTGACGGCCGGCGAAGCGCCTGCGGATATCGCGCTGCTGGGCGAGATGGTGAAAAACATTTGCTTTAACAATGCGCGTGACTATTTCGCCATTGAACTGAACTAAGACCAGAGGTCGGTTGATATGCAATACATCAAAATCCATTCGCAGGATAACGTCGCGGTCGCGCTGGCGGATATGACGGCCGGTAGCGTGGTGACGATCGACAATGACCCGGTCACCCTCGGTCAGGATATCGTTCGCGGACACAAGTTTGCACTGCGCGCTATCGCGAAAGGGGAAAACGTCGTTAAGTATGGGCTGCCGATTGGCCATGCGCTGGCGGATATCGCGCCGGGCGAGCATGTCCATGCGCACAATACGCGCACCAATCTCAGCGACCTTGACGCGTATCGCTATCAACCGGAGCAGGTTGCCCAACCGCCGCAGCCAGCGGATCGCGAAGTGCAGATTTATCGTCGCGCCAATGGCGACGTCGGCGTGCGCAATGAGCTGTGGATCCTGCCGACCGTCGGCTGCGTCAACGCCATGGCCCGCCAGATGCAGAACCGTTTTCTGAAAGAGGCAAACGGCGCTGAGGACATCGATGGAGTGCATCTCTTCAGCCATACCTATGGCTGCTCGCAGCTCGGGGACGATCACCTCAATACCCGCACCATGCTGCAGAATATGGTTCGCCATCCGAACGCCGGGGCGGTGCTGGTGGTGGGCCTTGGCTGTGAAAACAACCAGGTGGAGGCCTTTCGCGAAACGCTGGGCGAGTATGATCCGCAGCGCGTGCACTTTATGGTTTGTCAGCATCAGGACGATGAAGTGGAGGCGGGAGTGGCGCATCTCCACCAGCTGTATGACGTGATGCGTCAGGATAAACGTCAGCCGGGTAAGCTGAGCGAGCTGAAGTTTGGCCTCGAGTGCGGCGGGTCTGACGGCCTGTCCGGTATTACCGCCAACCCGATGCTGGGGCGCTTCTCAGACTACGTGATCGCCAACGGCGGCACCACCGTGCTGACCGAAGTGCCGGAGATGTTCGGCGCTGAACAGCTGCTGATGAGCCACTGCCGCGACGAAGCGACCTTCGACAAGCTGGTGACTATGGTCAATGACTTTAAGCAGTACTTTATCGCGCACGACCAGCCTATTTACGAAAACCCCTCGCCGGGCAACAAGGCCGGGGGGATCACCACCCTCGAGGATAAGTCGCTGGGCTGTACCCAGAAAGCGGGCTCCAGCCAGGTCGTGGATGTCCTGCGCTACGGCGAACGTCTGAAGGTTCATGGTCTGAACTTGCTGAGCGCGCCAGGCAATGATGCCGTCGCCACCAGCGCGCTGGCCGGCGCCGGCTGCCATATGGTGCTGTTCAGCACCGGCCGCGGCACACCGTACGGCGGCTTTGTGCCGACGGTGAAGATCGCCACCAACAGCGAGCTGGCGGCAAAGAAAAAGCACTGGATCGACTTCGATGCCGGACAGCTGATCCACGGCAAAGCGATGCCACAGCTGCTGGAGGAGTTCGTGGATACCATTGTGGCTTTCGCCAACGGCAAACCGACCTGTAATGAGCAGAATGACTTCCGCGAGCTGGCCATCTTTAAAAGCGGTGTTACCCTGTAAAGGCGCATTCATATTGGCGCCCGGGCGGCGTTGATCGCGCATTGGCCTGATAGCGCAGCGTCATCGGGTAAGCAGCAGCGGCGTTTCAGCCTGTGAAGCGCCGTTTGTTTTTTCTCTCAGGGAGCTTTCATGACCGCGTATTGGCTGGCTCAGGGCGTCGGCGTCATCGCCTTTCTTATCGGCATTACCACCTTTATCAACCGCGACGAACGTCGCTTCAGGCTTCAGCTGGCGGTCTATAGCGCCGTTATCGGCGTCCATTTTTTCCTGATGGGCGCCGCGCCTGCCGGGATGAGCGCCGGGCTTAATGCGCTCCGCACGGTCATTTCCCTGCGCACCCGCAGCCTGTGGGTGATGACAGTCTTTATCCTGCTGACGTTGATCCTCGGCCTTGGCAAGCTGCAGCATGCTATGGAGCTGCTGCCGATTATTGGCACTGTCGCCAGCACCTGGGCGCTGTTTCGCTGTAAAGGGCTGACCGTCCGCTGCGTGATGTGGTGCTCCACCGCCTGCTGGGTGACGCATAACCTGTGGCTGGGTTCGATTGGCGGGACGCTGATTGAAGGCAGTTTCCTGATCGTCAACGGCCTGAATATCATTCGCTTCCGCCGGATGCAAAAGCGGGGTATCGATCCGTTCAGGGTTGAAAACGCGGTGCAGGAAGAGAGCCCCTCCGCGCGGTAGCGGAGGGGAAAGGCATTAACTGCGCAGGGCGTTTTTCGCCAGCTGGTCGTCTTCCGCCATGCAGGCGGCGGCGGTAAACAGGGCGTCGGTGGAGGAGTTCAGCGCGGTTTCGCAGGAATCCTGCAGCACGCCGATGATAAAGCCGACGGCAACCACCTGCATCGCCACATCGTTCGGAATACCAAACATATTACAGGCCAGCGGGATCAGCAGCAGCGAACCGCCCGCCACGCCGGAGGCGCCGCAGGCGCACAGCGAAGCGACCACGCTCAGCAACAGCGCCGTCGGCAGATCCACCGGAATGTTCAGCGTATGGACCGCCGCCAGCGTCAGCACGGTAATCGTGATTGCCGCGCCCGCCATATTGATGGTCGCCCCCAGCGGAATGGAGACCGAATAGGTATCGCGATCCAGGTTCAGCTTCTCGCATAGCGCCATATTCACCGGAATATTGGCGGCGGAGCTGCGGGTGAAAAACGCGTAGACGCCGCTTTCGCGCAGGCAAGTCAGCACCAGCGGATAGGGGTTACGGCGAATCTTCCAGAACACCAGCAGCGGGTTAATCACCAGCGCCACCAGCAGCATACAGCCCACCAGTACCAGCAGCAGCTGGGCGTAGCCCCACAGCGTTTCAAAACCGGTGGTCGCCAGGGTGGAAGAGACCAGGCCGAAGATCCCCAGCGGCGCAAAGCGGATCACCACTTTAACGATAAAGGTCACCGCGTGGGAGATATCGTTGATCAGGTTTTTCGTGGTGTCGTTACCATGGCGCAGGGCGAAGCCAAGCCCCACCGCCCACACCAGAATACCGATATAGTTGGCGTTCAGCAGGGCGTCGACCGGGTTGGACACCATGCTCATCAGCAGACTACGCAGCACCTCAACAATCCCCGACGGCGGCGTGATGCTGTCGGCGGCGGTGGTTAAGTGCAGAGTCGACGGAAAGAGAAAACTGAACAACACCGCAGTCAGCGCCGCGCTAAAGGTGCCCAGCAGATAGAGAAACAGAATAGGGCGAATACTGGTTTTTTGTCCGTGCTGATGGTTGGCGATCGAGGCCATGACGAGCATCAATACCAGCACCGGCGCTACCGCCTTTAACGCGCCGACGAACAGGGTCCCCAGCAGGCCGACGGCGATAGCCGCTGGCTTAGAGACCAGCGCCAGCAGCACGCCAAGCACCAGGCCGATTAAAATTTGTTTCACCAGGCTGCCTTGCGCCAGGCGGGAGAGCCACCCTGATGGGGGAGTGCGTGTTGTCATAATTCATTCCTTCCAGTGATGTAGCAAGCCATCCCAGCCACGTATTATTTGTTACGTTTATGTCAGGATGTAAATAGATGTTTGCATAGCCGAGTATACGGAAAGAAAGCCTGGCGGGAAGCGTAAAATACTGTGATTTTAATCTGGATCTTATTTTTTAACTACGCAGTAACATAATTGTGACATGAGCAGGCATTCTCGTTATGAGAAGGTCTGCTATAGCCGATTACCGCGCCGCCAGCGGGAGCCGACGGCGCGCCAGGCAGGTTATTCAGGCAGTTTGCGCTGCTTGTCGTGCTGCTTGTTGACCCAGGCGTTAATCAACAGCGTGACGGTCAGGATGCCGCCCACGACCCCCAGCGAGATGGCGACCGGGATATGGTAGAAGTCGACGATCAGCATCTTCACGCCAATAAACACCAGGATCACCGACAGGCCATATTTGAGCATCGAGAAGCGCTCAGCGACCCCCGCCAGCAGGAAGTACATGGCGCGCAGGCCGAGAATGGCAAACAGGTTCGAGGTCAGCACGATAAACGGGTCGGTGGTGACCGCGAAGATCGCCGGGATACTGTCGACGGCGAATATCACATCGCTCAGCTCGACCAGAATCAACACCAGCAGCAGCGGCGTGGCGAACAGCACCCCGTTTTTACGGGTGAAGAAGCGCTCGCTCTCGATTTTATCGGTCATTCGCAGATGGCTGCGGATCCAGCGCACCAGCGGTTTGTCGCCGATGCCGGAATCATCCTCTTTCGCCAGCGCCATCTTCACGCCGGTAAACAGCAGGAAGGCGCCGAAGACGTACAACAGCCAGTCGAACTGGGAGATAAGCCAGCTGCCGGCGAAGATCATAATGGTGCGCAGAACAATCGCCCCGAGGACGCCATACACCAGCACCCGGCGCTGCAGAGCAGGCGGCACGGCGAAGTAGCTGAACAGCATCAGCCAGACGAAGACGTTATCGACCGCCAGCGCTTTTTCAATCAGATAACCGGTGAGGAAGGCCAGGGCCTGCGGATCGGCGACGGCGCGGCCCTGGGTTTGCACCAGATACCACCAGAACGCGGCGTTGAACAACAGAGAAAGTGTGACCCAGAGGATAGACCAGCCAGCGGCCTGCTTCATGGTCATGCTATGCGAACCGCGTCGTCCCTGAAGCAGCAGGTCGATCGCCAACATGATCGCGACGACGACAGCGAATCCACCCCATAGCAACGGCGTGCCGACAGTATTCATTTGATATTCCTTACATAAAAACAAAAACGGCTGACGTCGGAAGACGGCAGCCGCTGCGCTTTTATGCATAGACCTCGCCTTCCGGCAAGGTCTCACTTACAACAACCAAAGTTCATCGCGATGGGCTTTGGTGATTGCCCGGCGACCGGATGCGGTATTACACGCATCGTAATGACGATCGGCCGGCAAGGAAGTTACTCCCCTTTGCTCGTAACAAAATATGTCACGAGGCGGTTTTCGTCAATGGCGGCCAGACGGGCCTTTACACTCTTTTACGCCAGCGGCTGCGTATCGGCCGGGAAGATCACCCCGGTCTGGCGACGAATTTCGCTCGACAGTTTCGCCGTGATACGGCTCACAGCCAGGCCCGGATGGTCGACATCCTCTGTTTCCACCAGCCGCGCGAAGGTCTCCGCCTCATACAGCATAGTATTGATATGCTGCGGCTGCGTCAGGTCCTGGGCTTTGCCGCCGCGCGGCACAAACGCCAGCTTCTGGCACTCGGAGATTTTTTCGATCACCAGTACCCCCTCTTCCCCCTGAATTTCGCTGGGGATCGCCGAGTCGCTCACCTTGGAATGATGCAGCGTCACGTCGAAGTCGCCGTAGCTCAGCACCACGGTGCCCTGGGCGTCCACGCCGCTGTCCAGCAGGCTGGCGGTGGCATGAACGGCCCGCGGTTCGCCCCACAGCGCCACAGCGGACGCCAGGCAATAGAAGCCGATATCCATAATCGAACCGTTGGAGAACGCCGGATTAAAGGTGTTGGGGTTTTCCCCGTCGAGGTAGCGCTGGTAGCGCGAAGAGTACTGGCAGTAGTTAATGAAGGCTTTACGCAGTTTACCCACTTTGCCGAGGGTTTCCTTCAGCAGCAGAAAGTTGGGCAGGCTGGCGGTTTTGAAGGCTTCAAACAGCACCACGTGGTTGGCTTTCGCCACCGCGATGGCCGCCTCGACCTCCTGTAGATTCGACGCCAGCGGTTTTTCGCAAATGACGTGCTTCTTGTGGCTCAGGAACAGCCGCGTCTGCGGGAAGTGCAGGGAGTTCGGGCTGGCGATATACACCGCATCAATGGCGTCGCTTTGCGCCAGCGCCTCCAGCGAGGTATACAGATGCTCGACCGGATAGTCATTGGCGAAGGCTTGCGCCTGTTCGAGGCTGCGGGAGTAGATGGCGGTAAGTTTATATTTGCCGGTTTCATGGGCGGCATCGACAAACTGCTTAGTGATCCAGTTTGTGCCAACAACTGCGAAACGTATCATAAACGGTGACGAACTCCATTAAAGGGAACCTGTCGCCACTCTATCATGCCCCCATGACAAAACCAGTGCGTGACTACGCAGAACGCTTCAACGAAAGGTGCGTCAGCCACAGGCGGGTGTCGAACTCCAGCTGGTGGTATTGCGGCTCCATATGGCAGCACAGCTGATAGAAAGCCTTGTTGTGATCCTTCTCTTTCAGATGCGCCAGCTCATGAACCACGATCATGCGCAGAAAGGCCTCCGGCGCGTCGCGAAATACCGTCGCCACGCGGATCTCCGCTTTGGCTTTCAGCTTGCCGCCCTGAACGCGCGAAATGGCGGTATGCAGGCCGAGCGCATTGTTCAGCACGTGGATCTTACTGTCATACATCACTTTGTTGATCGGCGCCGCGCCGCGCAGAAAGCGGTTTTTCAAGTCCTGGGTGTACTGATATAGCGCTTTATCGCTGTTAACGTCGTGCCCTTGCGGATAGCGCTTTTGCAGCACCTCGCCGAGGCGGTCTTGCTCGATTAACGTGGTCACCTGCGCCAGCAGCGATTCAGGATAGCCCTGTAAATAAATGAGTTTTGTCATCGTCTTATCATTACGTCTGTCAGGAGGGCAGTTCAGCCACGGTCATGGTAAAGACCAGCGGCGCAGTACCCTCATTGCGGTAACCGTGCTCTATTTCGGTGCGGGCCACCGCGGATTCTCCGACCGCCACCGTGCGGCAGGTCTCGCCAAGCGTCAGCGTCAGCGCGCCGGCTTCCACGTGCAGCAGCTCGAAGGTCGTCGCCGGGTGGCCGGGCGAGGTAAAGGCTTCGCCGGGCTGCATCTCCCAGCGCCACAGCTCAATCATATTCGGCCCGGCGGTGCCGGCGAGAAGCCTGGCGCTGCCTCCCAGCGGGCCTTGCCAGAGGGTGGGGATCTGCTCGGCGGGAATAATATGCAACGCGGGTTCGCTTGCCACATTGACGATATCCGCCACCGAAACGCCCAGCGCGGCGGCGAGTTTGCAGAGGATCGCAATGCTGGGGTTGGCGGCCTCTTTTTCCATCTCGACCAGCATACCTTTGCTGATGCTGGCCCGGCGCGATAGCTCGTCCAGCGACATTTTTTTCGCTTTACGGTAGGCCTTCAGCCGCGTGGCGACGGCGCGACTTACCTGGTCGACATCAGATCCTGAATCGGTCGTTATATTGACTTTTACGTTCATTGGTCACTATGATGAAACAAATTGGTCATTACAGGATTATCGAATGCGTAGCGTAACGCCGTCAATCGAATCTGCGGTCAGCCGCCTGGCGCCGGGCTTTCGGGCATTAAGTATTGTGGTGGAGAGTGCGCCGGTGGCCAACCCCGCCATCGCGGAGCAGGCGCTGGCCGAGGCCTGCCAGGCGGTGCAGCAGGATGATGTGCCCTGGGCGCAAGCGCACCTGGCGGCATGGGATGAAGCCTTCAGCGCCTTCGGCGCGAAGGCGAAACGTACCCCCTGTTCGGCGCAGGCGCTGCGCAAGCGGGTGCTGAAAGAGGGGAGCCTGCCGGCCATCGATCCGGTAGTGGATATCTACAACGCGATCAGCATTGGCTATGCCGTCCCGGTCGGTGGGGAAAATCTGGCCGCCTACCGTGGCGAACCGCGGCTGGCCATTGCCCGCGGCGATGAGCCATTCGATACGCTAAAATCGGCAGAGCCGGTGGTGGAATATCCGGAGCCGGGCGAAGTCATCTGGCGGGATGATATAGGCGTAACCTGCCGACGCTGGAACTGGCGACAGGGCGTACGTACCCGGCTGGACAGCGGCGCGCATACGATGTGGTTTATTCTCGAAAGCCTGCCGGCGATGCCGTTGTCGGCCCTGCAAGAGGCGGGAGAGCGGCTGGTAGGCTATCTGCAGCAGCTGATGCCCGGTGCCCGTGCGTCGATAACGCTGCTGCAAGCCGATGGCGAGGGCGATCTACGCTGAGCGGCGATGATCAGCGATCTCTCTTCAACTGGACAGGATTTGCGTATAAACTCGCGGGTTTTACTATTCCGGAGGCGGAGAGGCGATGAGCCAGGCAGAGTTAAACGGTGAGTTATTCACATTAGAGCGGTTCCCACCTAACGCTGAAGAAGAAGCGCTTCAGGCGTGGGAAGCGGCGGATGAATATCTGCTGCAACAGGTGAATGACGTCGACGGCCTGACGCTCATCTTCAACGACGGCTTCGGCGCGCTCGCCTGCGCGCTGGCGGAGCGCAACCCCGTCAGCATCAACGATTCCTTTATTTCCGAGCTGGCGACCCGCCACAACCTGCGGATGAACGGCATTGATGAAGAGAGCGTGCGCTTTCAGGATAGCCTGAGCCCGCTGCCGGCCTCGCCGGCGCTGGTGCTGATTAAGGTGCCAAAGCAGCTGGCGCTGCTGGAACAGCAGCTGCGCGCCCTGCGCCAAGTGGTGACGCCGGAAACCCGTATTATCGCCGCGGCGAAAGCCCGCGATGTGCATAACTCGACGCTGGCGCTGTTTGAAAAAATTCTCGGTACCACCACCACCTCGCTGGCATGGAAAAAAGCGCGTCTGATCCACTGCGTTTTCACCGCCCCTGAGCTGGCCGATGCGCCGCAAACCTACAGCTGGAAGCTGGACGGCACGCCGTGGACCATCCACAACCATGCCAACGTTTTTGCCCGCAGCGGTCTGGATATCGGCGCGCGCTTCTTCCTGCAGCATTTACCGTCTAATTTAGAAGGCGAGATCGCCGATCTCGGCTGCGGCAACGGGGTGATTGGCCTGCAGGCGCTGGCGCAGAACCCGAACGCGCGGGTCATGTTCACCGATGAGTCGCACATGGCGGTGGCTTCCAGCCGGTTGAACGTCGAGCACAACCTGCCGAACGATATCGACCGCTGTGAATTTATGGTCAACAACTCGCTCTCCGGCATTGAGCCGGACCGCTTTACGGCGATCCTGTGCAATCCGCCGTTCCATCAGCAGCACGCCATTACCGACCATATTGCCTGGCAGATGTTTAACGACGCCCGCCGCAGCCTGAAATACGGCGGCGAGCTGTACGTCGTCGGCAACCGCCACCTCGATTACTTCCGTAAGCTGAAGCGCGCGTTTGGTAATTGCACGACGATTGCGACGAACAATAAGTTCGTCATTTTGAAAGCGACCAAGGTGCGTAAGCAGCGCTGATTCGTGTTGCTGTTTCCCCGGCTACCGGCTGACGCCTTCGCCGGGCTAGCGTGCGGGATTATCGTGGTAGCCCGGGGAAGGCGCATCGCGCCGCCCCCGGGACACGGCTAAATCGTCAGCGCCAGCTTCGTGCCCTGGGCAATCGCCCGGCGCGCATCCAGCTCCGCCGCCACGTCGCAGCCGCCGATCAAATGCACCGTTTTCCCTGCCGCGCGCAGCGGTTCCGCCAGCTCGCGGCGCGGCTCCTGACCGGCGCAGACAATCACATGATCCACCGCCAGCAGCTGGCGTTCGCCGCCGATAGTCACATGTAACCCCTCATCATCGATCTTCTCATAGCTGACCGCCGGGATCATTTTCACGCCGCGCGCCAGCAGCGTCGCGCGATGGATCCAGCCGGTGGTTTTGCCGAGCCCTTCGCCCGGTTTGCTCGCTTTGCGCTGCAGCATCACAATCTGTCGCGGGCTTTGACTCAGCTGCGGGCCTTCAGGACGCAGCCCTCCCGCCGTTTGCAGGCTGGTATCGATACCCCATTCGCGACAGAACTCGCCGATATCCTGGCTGGTGGCCACGCCCGACTGGCTTAGGTACATCGCGGTGTCGAAGCCGATGCCGCCGCAGCCGATGATCGCCACCTTCGCGCCAACCGGCGCTTTGTCGCGCAAGACATCCAGGTAGCTGAGCACCTTGGGATGATCGATCCCGGCGATCGCCGGCAGGCGCGGGGCGATACCGGTGGCGAGGATCGTCTCATCGAAAGCCAGCAGATCATCTGCCGTAACGCGGGTGTTCAGGCGCAGATCGACGCCGTTAAGATCGAGCATGGTGCGGTAGTAACGCAGCGTCTCGTGGAACTCCTCTTTGCCAGGGATCTGTTTGGCGATATTAAACTGGCCGCCGATCTCCAGCAGCGCATCGAACAACGTGACCTGATGGCCACGGGCGGCGGCGTTAACGGCAAAGGCCAGACCGGCCGGCCCGGCGCCGACCACCGCCAGCCGTTTAGGCGCGTTGGCAGGCAGGACCGGCATCAGGGTTTCATGACAGGCGCGCGGGTTGACCAGACAGGAGGTGACTTTGCCGACGAAGATCCGATCGAGACACGCCTGGTTGCAGCCGATGCAGGTGTTGATCTGATCGGCACGATCGTTCTGCGCTTTTGACATAAATTCGGCGTCGGCGAGGAACGGGCGGGCCATCGATACCATATCGGCATCGCCGCGGGCGAGAATATCCTCCGCGACCTGCGGATCGTTGATGCGGTTGGTGGTGAGCAGCGGGATCGACACCGCGCCTTTCAGCTTGCGGGTGACCCAGCTAAAGGCGCCGCGCGGTACCGGCGTGGCGATGGTTGGAATGCGCGCTTCGTGCCAGCCGATCCCGGTGTTGATGATGGTCGCTCCCGCCGCTTCAATCGCTTTGGCCAGTTCAGTGACTTCCGCCAGCGTGCTGCCGTCGTTGACCAGATCGAGCATCGATAGGCGGTAGATGATAATGAAATCGTGACCGGCGCGCTGGCGCACGGCCTTGACCACTTCAACGGCGAATCGCATACGGCGCGCGTAATCGCCGCCCCATTGATCGCTGCGCTGGTTAGTGCGCGCGGCGAGGAATTCGTTAATCAGATAGCCCTCAGAGCCCATCACCTCGACGCCGTCATAGCCCGCTTCCCGCGCCAGCTGGGCGCAGTGGGCAAAATCATCGATCAGCGTGAGGATCTCGTCGTGGCTCAGCTCATGAGGGGTGAACCGGTTTATCGGCGCCTGCAGAGGCGAAGGGGCGACCAGCGCGGGCTGGTAGCTGTAGCGCCCGGTGTGCAGGATCTGCAGGGCGATTTTACCGCCTTCCTGATGTACCGCGTCGGTGATCTGGCGATGATGCGCCAGATGGCTGGCATCGTTGAGCACCGCGCCGCCGGCCATGGTCACCCCGGACGGGGCGGGAGCGATGCCGCCGGTGACGATCAGCGCCACGCCGTGACGCGCGCGCTCGGCGTAAAAGGCCGCTAACCGCTGCGCGCCGTCGGGCAGTTCTTCCAGACCGGTATGCATGGAGCCCATCAACACGCGGTTTTTAAGGGTGGTGAAGCCCAGCTCAAGCGGGGCGAAAAGCGACGGATAGCGGCTCATAATGGCTTCCAATGTAAAATTATTGTTATGTGGTCGGATGAGTTACTAATTTAGCCGTCGTGGAGAAAAAGGGAAAAGGGGAGTGCGGTGATTGTGATGGGATTCAAAGAACGGCGAAGCGTTGCCCCTCACCCCGGCCCTCTCCCAAAGGGAGAAGGAGAAAGGCGGACCAGCACTGGTATTCAGGTCAGCGCCAGACGGTTCCTTCTCCCGCCGGGAGAGGGTTAGGGTGAGGGCGAAGACGGGCACCGATATCCAGGCCAGCGCCAGACGGTTCCCTCTCCCTCCGGGAGAGGGTTAGGGTGAGGGCGAAGACGGGCACCGATATTCAGGCCAGCGCCGGACGGTTCCCTCTCCCACCGGGTTAGGGTGAGGGGGAAGACGCAACGCGCTGGCGGCGTTCCAGACCCGGCGCCTGCCACATCGATGTTGTCAGCCCGCTATCGACAAGACCAAGCTGATCGGCATACACCGACTGCCATTTACTCATCATCTCCTGATAAAGCTCGCGATGTTGCGGATTAGGGCTGAATTCGCGGTGCCAGCTCACTAACTTTTCTCCAGCGCTGGCCATATCGCCGTACAGCCCGGCGCCAGCGCCGGCGGCAATGGCGCAGCCGAGGGCAGTGGCTTCGCGGACCACCGGTACCCGCACCGGCAGGCCGGTGACGTCGCTGAGGATCTGGCTCCACAGCGCGCCTTTAGAGCCGCCGCCGGCAAACACCAGGCTGTCGAAAGTCACCCCGGAAAACTGCGAAATCTGCGCCAGGTTGCAGGCGGAGACAATCGCCGCGTTCTCCTCCAGGGCCCGGAACAGGGTGGCTTTATTGCACTTCTCCGGATCGATGGAGAGGTTAATAAACGATGGCGCAGCGTGGTACCACTGCTTAAAGTGCATGGCGTCGGAAAAAATAGGCATCACGCCGTGGGAACCGGCGGGTACGCGGCTGGCCATCTCCTCCAGCAGCGAATAGGCATCGACGCCGAGACGCTCGGCAATCAGCTTTTCTTCAGCGCAGAAGGCGTCGCGGAACCAGCGCATGGTCAGTCCGGTAAAGAAACTGATCGATTCCGCCTGCGCCATGCCGGGGATCACGTGAGGATTGACGCGGATATTCATCTGCGGGTCGGTGCGCACCTGCGGCAGATTGACCACCTGCTGCCAGAAAGTGCCGCCGAGTACCGCGCTTTGCCCGGCGCGTACCACCCCGAGCCCGAGGCAGCCGAGCTGCACGTCGCCGCCGCCCATCACCACCGGCGTCCCGACGCGCAGGCCGCTCTGCTGGGCTGCTGCTTCGGTGACGGCGCCCAGCAGCGTGCCGGTCTCTTTCACCGGCGAGAGCATATCGGCGCGCAGCCCGGCCATATCCAGCAGCGCCGGACGCCAGTCGCGGCTGAACAGATCGAGCATGCCGGTGGTGCCTGCGTTTGACGGGTCGACCGCCAGCTCGCCGGAAAGCTTCGCCGCCAGCCAGTCGCTGATCATGGTGATAGTCGCCGCCTTGCGGTAGATATCGGGACGATGGTGCGCCAGCCACAGCAGGCGTGGCATGGCGCTGAGCGCCAGCGTTTGCCCGGAGACCTCGTACACCTCGGATTCAAAACGATAGTCGTGGATCTCCTTAAGCTCCGCCACTTCGCGGCTGGCGCGGGCATCAACGTTGGCGCAGGCCCAGATGGCCTCGCCGTTGCGGTCATAGAGGACGATCCCTTCGCGCATCGAACAGCAGGCGACGGACTGAATATCGGCGGCAGAGAGCCGGGCGGCGTCGAGCGCCTGGCGAATGCACTGGCAGGCCAGCTGCCAGTTGGTGGTAAGGTCGAACTCCATCGAGCCGGGGACGTTATCGACGCTCAGGTGTTTCCATTCGGCCTGGCCCACCGCCAGCTGGCGGCCATTAAGATCGAAAATGACCGCCCGTATGCTGCCGGTCCCGGCATCTAACGCTAACAGGTAACTCATGACATGCGCCTCGCTGTTGTCGCGCGGCGCCGGGCCGTCAGGAGGCCAGGGTAAGCACCGCGCGTGCTGTTGTCTCTTCCGTTACCAGGCCATTAATGCGCTTGCCAATCAGAGCGGCATGAATCGCCTGCGCTTTTTGTTCTCCCCCGGCGACGCCGACGATGGTCGGCAGCTGCGCCAGCTCATCAAGGGTCACGCCGAGCAGTTCCCGATGGATCTCCAGTCCTTCTACCGGCCGGCCGTCGGCCTGCAGGAAATAACCTAAAATGTCGCCGACCGCCCCTTTGCGGGCGTACATCAGCTGTTCGCCCTCGCTGATATAGCCGGAGCGCAGAATGGTCGCGTCGCGCCGCTGATCGATAGCGCCAATGCCAACCACCGCCGCGTCCGCCGCCGTCGCCGCCAGCATCACATCGCGCACGCTGGATTCGCGGCGCAGGATCTCAGCGACCTCCGCCGACGAGACCCGCAGCGGCGCCGGAATAATACTGACGCTGCAGGCGGCATCCAGTTGGCCGATGCCGGTCATATAGGGGCCGACGCCGCCGGAGAGAGTGACCAGTCGCACCTGCTGTGAGCCGATAAAGCCGCTGAGATGCTGCAGGCAGCTCATGGTGGCTTCGCCGAAGCCGACCGCCAGCAGCTGTCCCGGTTGCAGAATGCCCATCAGCGACTGCGCGGCACCGATCCCCAGCCGGGTATTCATCGGCGGGGTGTTGAGCGCCGGCAGCACACGGGCAATCTTGAGGCCAAAGCGCTGCTGGAGTTCACTTTCCAGCGCCAGACAGCCCTCATAGCGCGAGTTGATCTGCACGCGAATCACCCCGGACTGGCGGCCTTTCTCCAGCAGGCGGGAAATCTTCAGCCGCGGCAGCCCCAAACGCTCGCCGATGTCGTTTTGCGTCAGGCCGTCGTGGTAGTAACACCACGCCACCCGCGCCACCAGCTCTTCCTCGGCTAACGCCAGCCCGGCATAGCGATGGTCTTCCGTAATGCGTTTTTCGCTCATAAATTGAACTCTTATAAAAATTTAGATCATATGTTCGCTATTGCGCGGCCGGAAAGTGTGAGCCGACTGGCAAAACGGATCTTTCATCTCTGGCCGCTTTTTTCCGGACGATCTAAAGCGCCAAACTGTGATCTTCGCACGGTTGTAAATATAGTTCACCGTCTACGCTTTTGAACATTATTAAATTTAAAAATCATTTGTTCAAACGAGGCGCGACGATGAAGCCACTGCTTGAAGCTCGCCAGATCCGCAAACAGTTCTCCGGCGTTGCCATGCTGAAGGGCATCGACTTTACGCTATGCGCGGGCCAGGTGCATGCGCTGATGGGGGGCAACGGCGCGGGTAAATCGACGCTGATGAAGATCATCGCCGGCGTCGAAACCCCGGATAGCGGTGAACTGACGATCGGCGAACGCGCGTTTGCGCGCCTTAACCCGGCGTTGGCCCACCAGCTGGGCATCTATCTGGTGCCGCAGGAGCCAATGCTGTTTCCCAACCTCAGCGTGCGCGAGAACATTCTCTTTCGTCTGCCGAAGCGGGCGGATACCACCGCGCGGCTGCAGGAAAAACTGCAGCAGCTGAACTGCCAGATCAACCTCGATGCCAGCGCCAGCACGTTGGAAGTGGCCGATCAACAGATGGTCGAGATCCTGCGCGGCCTGATGCGCGAGGCGCGGATCCTGATCCTGGATGAACCCACCGCCTCTTTAACGCCGGGTGAAACCGAGAGACTGTTTAGCCAGATCCGCGCGTTACAGGCGCTGGACGTTGGGATCGTCTTTATCTCGCACAAACTGCCGGAAATCCGCCAGCTGGCCAGCCATGTGTCGGTGATGCGCGACGGGGCAGTGGTGCTCAGTGGCGAAACGGCGGGCTACGGCGACCAACAGCTTATCAGCGCCATGACGCCGGCCAGCCGCGACCATGCGCTGAGCGACACGCAAAAGCTGTGGCTGGCGCTACCGGGCAACCGCCGTACCCAGGCGCAGGATTTTCCCGTGCTGCGGGTGGAGGATCTCACTGGCGAAGGTTTTATCGATCTCAGTCTGGAGATCCGCGCCGGGGAGATCGTCGGCCTTGCCGGGCTGGTGGGATCCGGGCGCACCGAATTTGCCGAAACCTTATACGGCCTGCGTCCGCCGCGCGCCGGGAGGATCTGGCTGGAGAACCGCGAGATTAGTCAGGAGAGCACCCGCGCCAGGTTGGCCAGCGGGCTGGTCTATCTGCCGGAAGACCGCCAGGTCTCCGGGCTGTTTCTCGATGCGCCGGTGCGCTGGAACACGGTGATGTTCAATCAGCCGTCGTGGTGGCAGCAGGGGAAACGGGAGGCGGCGGTGGTCGAGCGCTATCACCGGGCGCTGGGGATCAAGCTGGCCGATGGCGACCAGCCGGTACGCACTCTCTCCGGCGGCAACCAGCAGAAGGTGCTGCTGGCGCGCTGTCTGGAAGCTAATCCGTTGCTGCTGATTGTCGATGAGCCGACGCGCGGCGTGGATGTCTCCGCCCGCGCCGATATCTATCAGCTGCTGAAAAGCGTCGCCGCGCAAAATGTGGCGGTGCTGATGATCTCTTCCGATGTGGAGGAGTTCGTCGGCCTGGCCGACCGGGTGCTGGTGATGCATCAGGGCCGCCACAGCGGCGAGCTGGCGCAGCAGGCGGTGACCGTCGATCGTATGATGACCCTGGCCTTCGGAGGGCAGGCATGAAAACGTTATTCAAGAATCGCGAACTGAGCGCCTTTTTTGCCATCGTGGCGCTGTTTGCCGTGCTGGTGGCGCTCAATCCGGCCTATTTCAGCCTGCAGACGCTGGCGATGATTTTCGCCAGCTCACAAATCCTGTGCCTGCTGGCGCTGGGGGCGACGCTGGTGATGCTGACCCGCAATATCGACGTGTCGGTGGGCTCCACCGTTGGCCTGAGCGCCATCGCCGTTGGGGTAGCGCTGAACAACGGCTACGGGCTGGCGACGGCGATCGCCTTCGCGCTGGCGATAGGCGCGCTGGCCGGGGCTTTTAACGGCCTGCTGGTGGTGGGGCTGCGCATTCCGGCGATCGTCGCGACGCTCGGCACGCTGGGGTTGTATCGCGGGGTGATGCTGCTGTGGACCGGAGGGAAATGGATCGAAGGCTTGCCCGACAGCCTGAAATCGCTTTCGGAGCCCGCGTTTATCGGCGTCTCGCCGCTGGGCTGGCTGGTGCTGGCGCTGCTGCTGGCGGGCGGCTGGCTGCTGTCGCGCACCGCCTCTGGACGTGATTTCTATGCCGTTGGCGATAACCTCGCCGCTGCCCGCCAGCTGGGCGTGGCGGTCAATCGCACGCGGATGCTGGCTTTTACCCTCAACGGTATGCTGGCGGCCTGCGCCGGGATCGTCTTCGCCGCGCAGATTGGCTTTGTCCCCAATCAGACCGGCAGCGGCCTGGAGATGAAAGCCATCGCCGCCTGCGTGCTGGGCGGAATATCGCTGCTCGGCGGCACCGGTACGCTGCTCGGCGCGTTTCTCGGCGCCTTTTTCCTCACCCAAATCGACACCGTGCTGGTGCTGTTCCGCCTTCCCGCCTGGTGGAATGACTTTATCGCCGGCCTGGTGCTGCTCGGGGTGCTGGTGCTTGATGGCCGCCTGCGCCAGGCGCTGGCCCGCCATCAGCGGGCGCTGAAGTACAGTCGTTTCCAGCCCGGCAACAAAGGGGGCAAACAGGTTGCCCGCTTTCCCGAACGCAAAAGCAAAGAGGTGGCTTAAATGAAGCTGAAGCTTAACTGGGAAAGCGCGCTGCTGGCGTTATTAGTCGTGGAAATCCTGCTGTTCGGCGCGCTGAATCCGCGCATGCTGGATCTCAATATGCTGCTCTTTAGCACCAGCGACTTTATCTGCATCGGCATCGTCGCGCTGCCGCTGACGCTGGTGATTATCAGCGGCGGGATCGATATTTCGCTGGGCTCGACCATCGGACTGTGCGCCATCGCCCTCGGGGTGATGACCCAGGCGGGCTGGCCGCTGTGGCTGGCGGTGTCGCTGACGTTGCTGCTGGGGCTGCTGTGCGGGCTAATCAACGCCGCGCTGATCCACTACACCGGCATCAGCCCGCTGGTGATCACCCTCGGGACGCTGTATCTGTACGGCGGCGGCGCGCTGCTGCTTTCCGGCATGGCCGGCGCCACCGGTTATGAGGGGATCGGCGGCTTTCCCGACAGCTTCACCGCCTTCGCCAATTTAACTCTGGGCGGGCTGCCGCTGCCGCTGGTGCTGTTCGCGGGTATCACCTTTCTCTTCTGGCTGCTGGCCCATCGCGGGCGCTTTGGCCGCCACCTCTTTTTACTCGGGCAAAACCCGCGCGCCGCGCGCTATGCGGCGCTGTCGGTGAACGGCATCCCGTATGTGCTGTATGGCCTGGTCGGTATTGCCTCGGCGGTCGCGGCGCTGGTGATGGTCTCCTATTTCGGCTCGGCGCGTTCGGATTTAGGCCGTGACCTGCTGATGCCGGCGCTGACCGCGGCGGTGCTCGGTGGGGCCAATATTTACGGCGGCTCGGGATCGATACTGGGTACCGCGCTGGCGGCATTGCTGGTGGGGTATCTGCAACAGGGTTTACAGATGGTCGGCATCCCCAACCAGGTGTCGAGCGCGCTGTCAGGGGCGCTGTTGGTTGTGGTGGTGATGGGGCGTTCGCTGAGCCTGCACCGTGAATGGGTGCGCACGACCTGGCGGCGTCTTTTCTCGCGTAAAACAATCGGAGCACAACAATGAAAACAAAACGTATCCTGCAGGTCAGCGCGCTGGCGCTGGCGATGAGCGTGGCAACCGCGCAAGCGGCGGACCGTATCGCCTTTATTCCTAAGCTGGTCGGCGTCGGCTTCTTTACCAGCGGCGGCAACGGCGCGAAAGAGGCGGGGAAAGCGCTGGGCGTGGATGTCACCTATGACGGCCCAACCGAGCCCAGCGTCTCCGGCCAGGTGCAGCTTATCAACAACTTCGTCAACCAGGGCTACAACGCGATTATCGTCTCAGCCGTCTCACCGGACGGCCTGTGTCCGGCGCTGAAGCGGGCGATGCAGCGCGGGGTGAAAGTCCTGACCTGGGATTCCGATACCAAGCCGGAGTGCCGCAGCATCTATATCAATCAGGGCACGCCGCAGCAGCTCGGCGGCCTGCTGGTGGAGATGGCGGAAAAGCAGGTGACGAAGCCCGCTGCCAAAGTGGCGTTTTTCTACTCCAGCCCGACGGTGACCGACCAGAACCAGTGGGTGAAGGAAGCCAAAGCCAAAATCGAAAAAGAACATCCGCAGTGGCAAATCGTCACCACCCAGTTTGGCTATAACGATGCCACCAAATCGCTGCAAACTGCCGAGGGGATCTTAAAAGCGTATCCGGATCTCGACGCCATTATCGCGCCGGATGCCAATGCCCTGCCGGCGGCGGCGCAGGCGGCGGAGAACCTCAAGCGTCAGGGCGTGGCGATCGTCGGCTTTAGTACCCCCAATGTGATGCGCCCCTACGTGGAGCGCGGCACGGTGAAAGCCTTTGGCCTGTGGGATGTGGTTCAGCAGGGCAAAATTGCGGTTAACGTCGCCGATCGATTACTGAAAAAGGGCGATCTTAACGTCGGGGATAGCGTTGAGGTGAAAGATATCGGCTCGCTGAAGGTCGAACCGAATAGCGTGCAGGGCTACCAGTATGAGGCGAAGGGCAACGGTATCGTGCTGCTGCCGGAGCGCGTGGTGTTCAGCAAAGAGAACATCAACAACTACGACTTCTGACGGAGGAAAAGATGGCTGATTTAGACGATATCAAAGAGGGTAAGGACTTCGGCCTCGACCGCCCGCAGCAGAACACGCTGTACACCCTGAAAGGCTGCGGCTCGCTGGACTGGGGCATGCAGTCGCGGCTGGCGCGCATTTTTAATCCGCACAGCAACCGCACGGTCATGCTGGCCTTCGACCACGGTTACTTCCAGGGGCCAACCACCGGGCTGGAGCGTATCGACCTGTCGATTGCGCCGCTGTTCGAGGAGACCGACGTGCTGATGTGCACCCGCGGCGTTTTGCGCAGCCAGGTACCGGCGGCGACCAATAAACCGGTGGTGCTGCGCGCCTCCGGCGGTAACTCGATTTTAAGCGAACTCTCCAACGAATGCGTGGCGGTGGCGATGGAAGACGCGCTTCGTCTCAACGTTTGCGCGGTGGCGGCGCAGGTCTATATCGGCAGCGAATACGAACATCAGTCGATCAATAACATCATCAAACTGGTGGACGCCGGCAACCGCTACGGTATGCCGGTCCTGGCGGTCACTGGCGTCGGCAAAGAGATGGCCCGCGACGCGCGCTACTTCTCGCTGGCCAGCCGGATTGCCGCCGAAATGGGGGCGCAGTTTGTGAAGACTTATTTTGTTGAGGACGGTTTTGAGAAAGTGACCGCCAGCTGCCCGGTACCGATCGTCATCGCCGGGGGCAAAAAGCTGCCGGAGCATGAGGCGCTGGAGATGTGCTGGCGGGCGATCGACCAGGGGGCGTCCGGGGTGGATATGGGACGCAATATCTTCCAGTCCAGCGCCCCACGGGCGATGCTGAAGGCGGTGAAAAAGGTGGTGCATGAGAATCTGAACGCGCGCGAAGCGTACCAGTTCTGGCAGGAAGAGAAACAGGGAGAGCGGAAATGAACGTGACGCTGGTGGAGATCAATATCAAACCGGAGCGGGTCGACGAGTTTCTCGAGGTATTTCGCGCCAACCACGAAGGCGCGCTGCGGGAGCCGGGCAACCTGCGCTTTGATGTCCTGCAGGATCCGGAAGTGAAGACCCGCTTTTTTATCTACGAAGCCTATAAAGACGATGAGGCGGTGCTGGCGCACAAGAAAACCCCGCACTATTTAGCCTGCGTCGAAAAGCTGGAGGAGATGATGTCGCAGCCGCGGCAGAAGCGCAGCTTTATCGGCCTGCTGCCGCAGGTGTGAGAGAAAACCAGAGGAGAAGGTAACCCCGGCCCTCTCCCATGGAGAGAGGGTCGGGGGGAGGGGCAGTGTATTACGCCTCTGCAACCGAGACGCGCAGGGCCGCCAGCGCCTTACGCGCCGCCTTCAGCACCTGCTCGCACTGCTCAAGGGTGAGCGTCAGCGGCGGTTCAACGCGGATCGTCTTGGCGTTGTTTAACGTCCCGGCGACCAGCACCCGCTGTCTGAACATCTCGCTGGCAAAGTCGTAGCCAATCTCGTTATCGACAAACTCGATGGCCATCAGCATGCCTTTCCCGCGCACTTCATTCACCAGGTCCGGATACTCCTGCGCCAGCAGGCGGAAACCGTCCAGCAGCATATCGCCTTTCTGCGCCGCCTGCGCCGGCAGGTTTTGCGTCAACAGCACGTTGATGGTCGCCAGCGCCGCCGCACAGGCCAGCGGGTTGCCGCCGAAGGTGGTGGTGTGCAGGAACGGGTTGTCGAACAGCACCGAGAAGACCTCCTCCGTCGCCACCGTCGCGCCGATCGGCATCACGCCGCCGCCGAGCGCTTTCGCCAGACACAGGATGTCGGGCTGAACGTTCTCATGCTCGCAGGCGAACATCTTGCCGGTGCGGCCCATACCGGTCTGCACTTCGTCGAGGATCAGCAGGGCGCCAAACTCGTCGCACAGTTTGCGCACCGCCGGCAAATACCCCGTCGGCGGCAGGATCACCCCCCCTTCGCCCTGAATCGGCTCAAGGATCACCGCTGCGACGTCGTCACCGGTTTTATTGCACTCGCTCAGCATGGTGCGCATGGCGTTGATATCGCCGAACGGCACATGGCGGAAGCCCGGCAGCAGCGGCATAAACGGTTTGCGGAAAGTCGACTTGGCGGTGGCCGACAGCGCCCCCAGCGATTTGCCGTGGAAGGCGCCGCTGGTGGCGATGAAGGTGAATTTACCTCGCGGCGACTGATAGGCTTTCGCCAGCTTGATGGCCGCCTCTACCGATTCGGTACCGCTGTTGCAGAAGAAGCTGTACTTCAGTTTGCCGGGCGTTAAGGCCGCCAGGGTTTTCGCCAGCATCGCGCGTAGCGGGTCCAGCAGTTCCTGACTGTGAAGCGGTTGTTTCGCGAGTTGATTCTCGACGGCGGATACCACAACTGGATTACGGTGCCCTACATTGAAGATGCCAAACCCGCCAAGGCAGTCGATAAACTCCTGTCCCTGGGTGTCGACAAGCGTATTTAACCCTCCCGCTTGCCACTCTACGGCTCCGTAATCCCCGCCGGCTGTGACCGATTTTCGATACTCTAAAAACCCCGGATTCACATGCTCTTTAAAGTATTCTCTAACCTCCTGGTTAAGTGCTTTCATTTCCTCATGGTCAAGCGTGCGCTTTTCAATGAGATTCAGTGCGTGTGCGCTGCAGGCCAGAGCCGATGCGCTGGAAGGTAACCTGTTCAAAATGTGCTCCTGGGGCGGACGTATCACACGATACTGGATTAAGTATTGCAGGGATTACGCCAGTTCGGCAGAAGCGGTGAAAATCGGGATAAATGCAAAGTAAAAGACGAAATGTGTAAAATTTAATCTCATGGCGCCATTATTGGCACGTTTTATTCCTGAGCTGGCGAGATTTTCTGCCTTGTGGACTTTAGCGGGACGATCCGTCGTGGTGCGGGCTGCCCCAGCGCGGGGCAACCGATGGTGAGAAAAGAGGCTTAGTCTAGCTGGGAGATCTCCATCGCCGCTCGGTCGATAATGCCGATGATCTGCTTGAGCTGGGCGGCGCTGCTGGCCTGCTGGTTCACTTTCAGGTCGAGGACCGCTTTGAAATTCTCCAGCGCGCGCTTCATCTGCGGATCTCTGCGCAGCTCGCAGCCGACCATCCGCGCCTGCAAACGCTCCTGGATATGGGCCAGGTGCTCCTGGTTCTCCGCGTGCAGCTGTTTCCCCTCTTCGCTGATGACGATTTTTTTGCGTCCGTTGTCGTCTTCCACGCTGATAAGGCCCTGGTCCTGGAGCAGATCCAGCGTCGGGTAGATCACCCCCGGGCTGGGGCTGTAGTTCCCCTGGGTGAGGGTTTCGATCTCTTTGATCAGCTCATAGCCGTGGCTGGCGCTGCGACTGAGGATGTCCAGAATAATCAGCCGCAGTTCGCCGTGGCCAAAGAAACGCTGGCGACGTCCGCCGCCGCGGCGGCCATGTTCGCCGTGTTCGCTGGGATCGCTGTGGCGCCCGCGTGGCCCACGCCCCTCTTCATGATGATGTCGCATGGTTACCTCTCGTTGTTTTTTTTGATATATCTAATTTATATCTAAAAAGTGAATATTCGCAATGCAACTTACGATTTATTTTTTAATGCTTTGATATTTATATATTTATTTTTGATATGCGTATTTTAATGCGGTTTGTTTTGACTATATCAAAAAAAGACTTGCATTCTTTTTAGTTGGCAATCATTATCATTTGCATCGAGTTTAGATATATCTATTTACTGTTCACGAAGGCGATCGATGATGACAAAAACCAAAGCAGACAAGTACCCGCAGCGTGTCCGCAATGAGCTGCGTTTCCGTGAGCTGACGGTGCTGCGCGTGGAGCGCGCAGGCGCGGCCTTCCAGCGCATCGTGCTGGGAGGCGAGGCGCTGGAAGGTTTCGTTTCCCGCGGCTTTGACGACCACACCAAGCTTTTCTTCCCGGAGCCGGGCGCGGCGTTTGCGCCGCCGCAGGTGACCGAGGAGGGGATCGACTGGGGTGAGGGCGTGCGGCCTGCTACCCGCGACTATACGCCGCTGTACGATGCCGAACGCCATGAGCTGGCGTATGACTTCTTTATCCACGATGGCGGAATTGCCAGCCGCTGGGCGCTGGAGGCAAAAGTGGGCGATAAGCTGGTGATCGGCGGTCCGCGCGGCTCGCTGGTGGTGCCGGAGGATTACGCCTGGCAGTTATATGTCTGCGATGAGTCCGGTATGCCGGCGCTGCGTCGTCGCCTGCTGGGATTGCGTCAGCTGGCGGTGACGCCGCAGGTGACGGCCATCGTCACTATCGCTGATGCGTCATATAAAGATTATTTGGCGGATCTCGACGGCTTTAACATCGAGTGGGTGGTGGGCCACAATCCGGCGTTCGTCGCCGAGCGTCTGGCCCAGGTGAAGGTGCCGGCGGAGGATTATTTCATCTGGCTGACCGGTGAAGGCGCGGTGGTGAAATCGCTGCTGGCGCGCTTTGAAGATGAGAGCATCGATCAGCAGCTGGTGCGTTCGCAGGCGTACTGGCACAGCAAGTAAAGCAAGTAAAAAGCCATCGTGGTAAAACCCGGATAGCGGCGCGTAGTGCCTTATCCGGGCTAACCGCGATGCCGTTTTTTGTCGGGTGTCGGCTAACGCCTTACCCGACCTACCCTTCGGCGCTGTGACGTTGCCCCGGTAAGCGCAGCGCCACCGGGGAGGCTTATCGTTCCGCCAGCGCCTTAAACACCATCGCCACCGCGTGGGCGCCTGGGTCCATGTTGCCGAGCAGGCTGTCGCTGTTGAGATAGGACGCTCGTCCGGCGCCGGCTTTGCTCGACTGGCAGGTGCGATCCGCGCCGGCCTGCGCCGCGGCAAAAGCGGCCTGCAGGTTCTCCGGTTCGGCCAGCAGCGCCGTCAGCGCCGGCTGCAGAGCATCGATCATTGTCCGGTCGCCTTCATCGGCGCCGCCGTAAAATTTCATCTGCTCCAGACCAGCGTTCAGCGCCTCGGCCACGCTGGCGCCTTGCTCCAGTTTCTGCCCGGCAGCGGTGAAGAAGATCGACATCAATACCCCGCTGGAGCCGCCCATCACCACCGTCAGGCGTTCGCCCGTCAGCGCAAACAGCGTGGGCAGGTCGTTCAGCGGCAGCTGCTGGCGCTGCAGCAGGTCGGCAATCTCACGCGCCCCGGCGGCGAAGGTGGAGCCGGTATCGCCATCGCCCACTTTGGCATCCAGCGCGTTGAGATGATCTTCAAGCCCGACGAGGGTGCTGGTCACCTGCGCGACGTAATCGCCCACCTGCGGGTTGGCAGAGGGCGTAAAGTCGACGCGTGCGCTGGCGAGAGTGGAGGGCATGATGTTAACTGTCCGCGGCTGCACTGGCCGTGGCCAGCCGGCGGTTTCCACATCCGCCAGCAGCGCTTTCTCAATACTCTCTTCCAGCACGATGGCGCTCAGCGAGAAACCCTTCATATCCAGGGCCGTCACCAGCGAGGCCGGGCCAATCAGCCAGTCAACGCGTGCCTGCAGCGGCGTGTTAGCCAGTTCGCGGGTCAGGATCGCCATTTCGGCCACCGACACGCCGCCGAGGTTATTGAGCATCACCGCCAGACGGCCGGTTTCCGGCAGGGCGGCGGTCAGTTTTTCCACCATCAGGTTGATGATGTCCGCACTGTTTTGCGTGGCGATGGTGGAGGCGCCAGGCTCGCCGTGGATGCCCATTCCCAGCTCGGCGTGACCGGCCTGATGGCGCGGCGCGCTGTCGGCCTCCTGTGGCAGATGGCAGCTGGCCAGCGCCACCCCGATGCTGGCGGTGTGGTTGGCGGCGTACCGCGCTTCGCGCAGAACGGTGGCGAGGTTGTAGCCGCGTTCGGCAAAATAGCCCGCCACCTTATGGACGAACAGCGTACCGGCGATGCCCCGCGGCTGTTTGTTATCCGGCAGCGAAATGTCGTCGCCAACGATCAGCATTTCCACGTTGTAGCCCAGACGGCGCGCTTTCTCCGCCGCCAGGCCAAAGTTCAGCCGGTCGCCGGTATAGTTTTTTACGATCAGCAGGCAGCCCGCCTCGCCGGTCACCGCCTGAATGGCGGTAAGCACCGCGTCGACGCTCGGCGAGGCGAACAGATCGCCACAGACTGCGGCGGTCAGCATGCCTTTACCAATAAAGCCGACGTGCGCCGGTTCGTGGCCGGCGCCGCCGCCGGAGATCACCGCCACGTTGTTTTTATTCAGGTCGCGACGGACCACCACCCGGATCGCCGGGTCGCTCTCCAGCCGGGCGAGGTTATTCCACGGACTGGCGATGATGGTTCCCTCAATCACGTCGTTGACGAGGCTGGCGCGCTGGTTAAAAAAGAATTGAGACATAGTGGTTCCTGAAGAGTAAGCGAAAACTCACCCTCCGGAGGCAGACCTCCGGAGCGGTAACGGTCAAAGTGGATTTAGTGGCGGATAAGGCGCTGGTGGCGCATATCGAGCGCGATGGGCTCGCCGGGCTGCACGCTGTTCAGCGCCTCGCCCTGTTGGCACAGCCAGGCGATCCCCGCCGCGCGGGCGATAATCGCGCCGTGGGCCTGTTCGCTGCCGTCGCGCAGGCACAGGCCTTTGACTCGACTGGCATCCAGTTGCAGGACGGTCGACGGGAACATGTTGTCGGCGATAATAATGGTCGGCTCGCCGGGCGTCGGCAGCGTCTCCTGAACGTCCTGCAGATGGCGCAGGGTGCGCTGCAGAATATCTTCGATATCGATATAGCGCGCCTGCAGATAGGGATCATCCAGCTGGCGATACTGCTGGCTGAGCTCCATCAGCACCTGATGCCACGCCCATTCCGCCGAGCACGGCTCGGTGAGCAGACGATCGTTGGCGGCATCAAACAGATCCTCATCGTCGAGCAGGGTGTGGTGCCCGGCGAAAATCGCCGCGATGTCGGCGTTAAATTTATTCTCCGCCAGCTCGGTCAGGGCGGTGAGCTCCGCCAGCGTCTGGTCGATGGCCCGGCGCAGTCGCTGCTGCTCGCGGGCGACATCGGCGGCGGCTGGACGCACCGGTTGGATCAGGGCCAGCGAATAGCGCAGCGCGATGCCTTCGACGCGCCCGGAGGTGGCCGGGGCCGCTGCCGGTTGCGCCGCAGGCGATTCGCCGAAGTTATCGGCGGCCAGCGCCTGAAACGCCGCCAGCGCCGCATCGGCCTCTGGCCCACGGGCCAGCAGGCGCAGCTTGTCGTTGCGTCGCACCTGCAACAGGGCGATTTGGTTGAGGCTGTCCGGTTTGACGCACTTCCCGTTTTTCTCCAGCATCAGATCGGCGTTAAAGCCTGCCAGCGCGGCGACCAGCTTCGACGCCGGACGCACGTGCAGGCCGTTGTGGTTCTGTATGACCACCGCAAGCGATTTGCTGTCGCCATCGTCGGCAAGCGTCGGCGTCGGGGCGGCGTCAGGGGTTGGCGAAGGTAAACCCAGCTGGATCCGTTTGGCCTCCAGGGCGTTCATGGCGTCGGCGATCACTTTGTCGATCCCGGCGCCGGAGGCGGCGCTGACGGTGGCCGCCAGCGTCCCCTCCACCAGCGGCGCGGCGCACAGCCGCACCTTCGCGGCAATCGCCGGATCGAGCAGATCGAGAGCGGTCTCGGCGCTGAGCAACGCGCTGCCGATATCCATCATCACCAGCACGTGGTCGGTGTCGGCGACGGATTCGATCGCTTCCATGACCTTGATCGGGTCGGTGCCGATCGGGCTGTCGGGGTCGTCGATCCCGGCGGCGATCGCCAGCTTGCAGCCGTCGTTGATTAACATCTGCCGGGCCAGTTCTCCGACACCTTCGCCCAGCCGGGCGCTATGAGAAACAATAACCAGGTTTACCATCGCGATTTCCTTACTCTTTGGCCGCGGCGGCCAACATCTGCATCATAAACATCACTGACGTGGCGCCCGGATCCTGATGGCCGATGCTGCGTTCGCCAAGGTAGCTGGCGCGGCCTTTGCGCGCCTGCATGGTGATGGTACTGTGGGCGCCGGCTTCCGCTGCTTTGCAGGCGGCATCCAGCGCGGCGGCGATCGACAGGTGCTGCTCGCTGGACTGGCGCAGGGAGTCCACCACCGGCAGCCAGACGTCGCACATGGTTTTATCCCCCGGCTCCGCTTTGCCGCGGTTGACGACGCCGTCCGCGCCTTCGCGGATCATCAGGTACAGTTCGTCGAGCGTCAGGCTCTGGTGAGCCTGAGTGACCTGCGCGGCGCGAATGAAGAAGGTGCCGAACAGCGGGCCGCTGGCGCCGCCGACGTTGGAGAGCAGCGTCATGCCGGTGTTTTTGAGGATAAAGCCAATATCTTTATCGGCAATCGACGGCAGCTTTTCCACCACCTTGCTGAAGCCGCGGTGCATGTTCAGGCCGTGATCGGCATCGCCGATCTCTTTATCGAGGCCGGTGAGAAAATCGCTCTCTTTGGTGAAGATATCGCCGCAGCGGTACAGCCAGTCGACGATTTGCGTTCTGTTCAGTGACATGTCGTGCTCCTTAGTTTCCCCAGTTTAGCGCCGGGGTATGAACCGGGGCGTCCCATAGCGCCAGCGTCTCATCATCCACTTTCAGCAGAGTGATGGAGAAGCCCGCCATATCCAGCGAGGTACAGTAGCTACCGACGAGGTTGCGTTCGATGATGATGCCGGACGCTTCGCAGCGCTGGGCGAGACGGTGATACACACCGTACAGTTCGGACAGCGGGGTGGCGCCGAGGTTATTGACCAGCGCGATGACCCGGTCGCCGTTTTGCAGCGCGGTTTTGCTCTGCTTCACTTCCTGCCACGCGCCCTTGACGGTATCCCACTGGCGCAGCGTGCGGCTGTAGGCGCCATTCTCCAGCAGGGTATCGAACATCTCATCGACGGTTTGGTTCAGCGAGCTGAAGCGACGGCGGTCGATGCCCGGCTCGCCGTGAATGCCGACGCCGAACTCCATTTCATCGTCCTGCAGGGTAAAGGAAGGTTGTCCGGCGGCCGGTACGGTGCAGGCGCCGAGGGCGATGCCAATGGAGTGACCGAGATTATTCAGGCGGCGCCCCAGTTCAGCGCAGGCCTCCAGCGAATCGCCGCGCTCGGCGGCGGCGCCGACCAGTTTTTCGATCAGTACGGTATTGGCGACGCCGCGGCGGCCTGCGGTATAGAGACTGTCCTTCACCGCCACGTCGTCGTCGACCACCACGGTGGTGACTTTAATGCCGCTCTCATGCAGCAGCTCGGTGGCGGTTTCGAAGTTCAGGATGTCGCCGGTGTAGTTTTTGATAATCAGCAGGACGCCTTCGCCGCCGTCAATCTGCATCGCGCATTCGAACATTTTATCTGGCGTCGGCGAGGTGAAGATTTCCCCCGGGCAGGCGCCAGAAAGCATCCCCTGGCCGATATAGCCGCAGTGCATTGGCTCATGGCCGCTGCCGCCGCCGGAGAGGAGGGCGACCTTGCCGGCCACCGGCGCATCGGCGCGGGTGACGTACAGCGGGTCCTGATGCAGGGTAAGCTGCGGGTGGGCTTTAGCCAGCCCCTGTAATTGTTCATTCAGTACATCTTCAACACGGTTAATCAGCTTTTTCATTATTCAGTGCTCCGTTGGAGAAGGTTCGATGCGGCCTCTCTGCTGGCGGAGGCGGTCATCGCGTAGGGGTATCGTCTGACGGTGCAGCGTGCCTGGCGATATGATGATTCTGGCTGAGCGGACGAAAAAAAGAATGCCCCGGCGATCGGGTTTCATTACGAAACATCGCCTGCTTATTTTGTTTCTTTATGGAACGTTTTTGCTGAGAAAACGGTGAAAATGCGAGCTGGCGCGCTTTTTTTCACCTGCTTTAAGCCCCGGTCATCGCAGCCGGCACAGTAGGCGGAAAAAATTTTTCGCTGATTTTCACGCAGCTGCGCGGGAAAAGCCTGCCGCTAAAGGGGGATGGTAGGGGAATTATGCGGCAGAGGAGCGGATCGGGATCGCAATCCTGACGGAGAACAGGGCTTTTTGTTCCAATATGGAACGTAAAAATTTAACCTGTGTTTCATATCAGAACAAAAAGGCGAAAGATTTTTTTGTTCCCTGCCGGTCCTACAGTGATCGCACTGCTCCGGTACATTCCGTTGAGGCCGCGCTTTACCGGCCGGCGCGGATAACGCCAGGGCTCATCATGTCTACATGCGCACTTATTTGAGGGTGAAAGGAATGCTAAAAGTTATTCAATCTCCAGCCAAATATCTTCAGGGTCCTGATGCTGCTGTTCTGTTCGGTCAATATGCTAAAAACCTGGCGGAGAGCTTCTTCGTCATCGCTGACGACTTCGTGATGAAGCTGGCGGGGGAGAAAGTGGTGAATGGCCTGCAGAGTCACGATATTCGCTGCCATGCGGAACGGTTTAACGGCGAATGCAGCCATGCGGAAATTAACCGCCTGATGGCGATTTTGAAAAAACAGGGCTGCCGCGGCGTGGTCGGCATCGGCGGCGGTAAGACCCTCGATACCGCGAAGGCGATCGGGTACTACCAGAAGCTGCCGGTGGTGGTGATCCCGACCATCGCTTCGACCGATGCGCCGACCAGCGCGCTGTCGGTGATCTACACCGAAGCGGGCGAGTTTGAAGAGTATCTGATCTATCCGAAAAACCCGGATATGGTGGTGATGGACACGGCGATTATCGCCAAAGCGCCGGTACGCCTGCTGGTCTCCGGCATGGGCGATGCGCTCTCCACCTGGTTCGAGGCTAAAGCCTGCTACGATGCGCGCGCCACCAGCATGGCCGGGGGGCAGTCCACCGAGGCGGCGCTGAGCCTGGCCCGCCTGTGCTATGATACGCTGCTGGCGGAGGGCGAAAAGGCCCGTCTGGCGGCGCAGGCCGGGGTGGTGACCGAAGCGCTGGAGCGCATCATCGAGGCGAACACCTACCTCAGCGGCATTGGCTTTGAAAGTAGCGGCCTGGCCGCCGCCCACGCGATCCACAACGGTTTCACCATTCTGGAAGAGTGTCACCACCTGTATCACGGCGAGAAAGTGGCCTTCGGCACCCTGGCGCAGCTGGTGCTGCAGAACAGCCCGATGGACGAGATTGAAACCGTGCTGGGCTTCTGCCAGCGCGTCGGCCTGCCGGTGACCCTCGCGCAGATGGGCGTCAAAGAGGGGATCGACGCGAAAATCACCGCGGTGGCAAAAGCCACCTGCGCGGAAGGGGAGACCATCCACAATATGCCGTTCGCGGTGACCCCGGAAAGCGTGCACGCCGCTATCCTCACCGCCGATCTGTTAGGCCAGCAGTGGCTGGCGCGTTAATTCGCGGTGGCTAAACCGCTGGCGCCGGTCAGCGGTTTCTCTTTCTCCCCTCTGGCAGTGGCTGCCGGAGGGGTTCTCTATGGTAAAACGCGGAAAACAGTATGACTGTTCAGACTCAGGATACCGGGAAGGCGGTCTCTGCCGTCATCGCCCAGTCATGGCATCGCTGCAGCAAGTTTATGCAGCGCGAAACCTGGCAAACGCCGCACCAGGCTCAGGGCCTGACTTTTGACTCTATCTGTCGGCGTAAAACCGCGCTGCTGACCATCGGTCAGGCGGCGCTGGAGGACGCCTGGGAGTTTATGGACGGTCGCCCCTGCGCGCTGTTTATTCTTGATGAGACCGCCTGCATCCTGAGCCGCTGCGGCGAACCGCAAACGCTGGCGCAGTTGGCTGACCTGGGATTTCGCGACGGCAGCTACTGCGCGGAGAGCATTATCGGCACCTGCGCGCTGTCGCTGGCCGCGATGCAGGGGCAGCCGATCAACACCGCCGGCGATCGGCATTTTAAGCAGGCCCTGCAGCCATGGAGCTTTTGTTCGACGCCGGTGTTCGATAACCACGGGCGCCTGTTCGGCTCTATCTCGCTTTGCTGTCTGGTGGAGCACCAGTCCAGCGCCGACCTTTCCCTGACGCTGGCCATCGCCCGCGAGGTGGGCAATTCCCTGCTCACCGACAGCCTGCTGGCGGAATCCAACCGCCACCTTAATCAGATGTACGGCCTGCTGGAGAGTATGGACGACGGGGTGATGGCGTGGAACGAACAGGGGGTGCTGCAATTTCTCAATGTTCAGGCGGCGAGTCTGCTGCATCTTGATGCCCAGGCCAGCCAGGGGAAAAATATCGCCGATCTGGTGACCCTTCCGGCGCTGCTGCGCCGGGCCATCAAACACGCCCGCGGCCTGAATCACGTTGAAGTTACCTTTGAAAGCCAGCACCAGTTTATCGACGCGGTGATCACCTTAAAACCGATCGTCGAGGCGCAAGGCAACAGCTTTATTCTGCTGCTGCACCCGGTGGAGCAGATGCGGCAGCTGATGACCAGCCAGCTGGGCAAAGTCAGCCACACCTTTGAGCAGATGTCAGCCGACGATCCGGAAACCCGGCGGCTGATCCACTTTGGCCGCCAGGCGGCGCGCGGCGGCTTCCCGGTGCTGCTGTGCGGTGAAGAAGGGGTAGGGAAAGAGCTGCTGAGCCAGGCCATCCACAATGAAAGCGAGCGGGCGGGCGGCCCCTATATCGCCGTCAACTGCCAGCTGTATGCCGACAGCGTGCTGGGTCAGGACTTTATGGGCAGCGCCCCCACTGACGATGAAAATGGCCGCCTGAGCCGCCTTGAGCTGGCCAATGGCGGCACCCTGTTTCTGGAAAAAATTGAGTATCTGGCGCCGGAGCTGCAGTCGGCCCTGCTGCAGGTGATTAAGCAGGGAGTGCTTACCCGCCTCGACGCCCGCCGCCTGATCCCGGTGGATGTGAAGGTGATCGCCACCACCACCGTCGATCTGGCCAACCTGGTGGAACAGAACCGCTTTAGCCGCCAGCTGTACTATGCGCTGCACTCCTTCGAGATTGTCATCCCCCCGCTGCGCGCCCGGCGCAACAGCATCCCGTCGCTGGTGCATAACCGGCTGAAGAGCCTGGAGAAGCGTTTCTCTTCGCGGCTGAAAGTGGACGATGACGCGCTGGCCCAACTGGTGGCCTACTCGTGGCCGGGAAATGATTTTGAGCTTAACAGCGTGATAGAGAACATTGCCATCAGCAGCGACAACGGCCACATTCGGCTAAGCAACCTGCCGGAATATCTCTTTTCCGATCGGCCGGGGGTCGATAGCGGCTCATCGCTGCTGCCGGCCAGCCTGACCTTTAGCGCCATCGAAAAAGAGGCCATCATTCACGCTGCCCGGGTGACCAGCGGGCGGGTGCAGGAGATGTCGCAACTGCTGAATATTGGCCGCACCACCCTGTGGCGCAAAATGAAGCAGTACGATATCGACGCCAGCCAGTTCAAGCGCAAGCATCAGGCCTAGCCTCCTCGATACGCGCCATGGAGAACAGGGCGTCCGACAGACGATTGCTGTAGCGTTTGAGCGCGTCGCGCAGTGGGCCAAATTGGCCATCCTCTGCCGTGCGAATGCGCTAGCGATGAGTGTGACGGGGCCCGCCGCATAACGGCGGGTAACGAGGTTAACTTTCCCCGGCGAGCGCCGGGGGAAGGCTTATTTTTTAATAACCGAGTTGAGGTCGCCGAGTTTAGCGGCGGGGTTCTTGTGGCACTGCTGCAGCATTTTCGGCACCGAGACGGTCTCGACTTCATGCCAGTCGACATAGTCCCCGCCGCTGAAGTCGGTGTTGCGATTCACTACCCAGAAGGCCACCGGGGTCATGCTTTTCGGGTTCATATCCATAAATTCCTGACAGGTCATATTCTGCGGTGTGGTTTCCTGTACCGCGAATGCCGGGCTGGTCATCAGACAGAATGTGGTCGCCGCCACGGTCAATACGAGTGCTTTAGGTAAATTCATTTTCTTCTCCAGTCATAAAATACGGCTTAAGCCCGAGCATGCTTCATCTTATTTCTCAGGACCAGAAAGCCGATGGCGCTAAATATCATTTCAACGCCGATAAATGCGGTAATAAATAACCAGCTTTGCTGCGGGTTCATTGCCAGCCACAGGCAGGCGATAATTAAATCCAGCAGGCCGATAAAAATATTCCAGCCAGCGCCGCTTTGTTTTCGGGTTTTACATCCGCTGACGATGCGGGAAATACCGCCGAGAACAAATAAAAAGCCGAATAAAAAGGCCAGACTGCTCATGCCGTTGAGGGGATTGACGACAAAACTCAGGCCGAGCACGATCCAGGCGATGGCGAAGATCAGCGCCACCAGGCGTGATTTCCAGTGCTGCTGACGGAAAACAATCAGGCTGTATAGTGAATAGAAGCCGCAGATCATGAACAACATGCCGGTCACCGTGGCGAGATACCAGCCGGCGACCAATGGCCAGGCCAGACAACAGGCTCCGCAGATAAACAGCAGGGCGGCCATCATGCCGGCATGCCGTTTATATCGAATGAAGACGCGTGGGCTAAACGCATTTAAGGTGTAATTGCTAAACATAAACATAATTGCTCCGCAGATCCGGTTGGCGGCCTGACGCTGAATAAAATACGTTATGCTTTATTCAGCGGGCCAAAAGAAATGTCTGAGGAAAATAGTAGGCCGTGCCATCGCCAGGCGTAAATAAGAGTGCTGAGGTCACTTTATACGCCTTATCTGACAGCTGTCAGACAAGGCCCGCAATATCGATTCCGGGCTCTGATTCTCAATAACTACGATATTTTTTAAGCTGGCTGCGTTTGGTGATGCTTACCGATTTTAATCAGGAGTTAACGATGAAAAAAGTCATTCTGGCGAGCCTGCTGGCAACCATGATGGGTACCTCTCCGGTGTGGGCAGCAGATAACGCGACGGCAGCGCCTGCCGCGGCAGCCACAGCGCAGGTGCAGAAAGAAGCCGCCGATGTGTTACAGGTGGCGGTTCAGGGCGCGAACGCGATGCGCGACGTCCAGTTCGCCCGTCTGGCGCTGTTTCACGGCCAGCCGGAGAGCGCCAAAAAACTGACAGACGACGCCGCCGCGCTGCTGGCCGCCGATGACGCCAGCTGGGCGAAGTTCGTGAAAACCGACGCGACAGCCAAAATGATCGCCGATCGCTATGTGGTGATCAATGCGACCATCGCCTTGTCTGAAGACTATGTGGCCACCCCGGAAAAAGAGAGTGCCATTAAATCTGCCAACGAAAAACTGGCGAAAGGCGATCAGAAAGGGGCTATCGATACCCTGCGCCTGGCCGGTATTGGCGTGATTGAGAACCAGTATCTGATGCCGCTTAACCAGACCCGTAAGGCGGTGGCGCAGGCGCAAAAACTGCTGAAAGCCGGGAAGTATTACGAAGCGAATCTGGTGCTGAAAGGCGCTGAAGAGGGCATCGTGGTGGACAGCGAGATGCTGGTGGCGGGTAACTGATCCTCGTTCCACCCTGAGAGAGCGCAGAGGAAGAGACTGACAAGGATGTCCCCTTAACGGTCGGGCAGCGGACTGCCCGACCGGAACGGCTAGCGGCCGATGAGGGCGTCGATTTCGCCATCGATCTCGCACAGGATGCCGGTGATGTGCTGTACCACCTCCAGACAGCTTGCCGGCGTCAGCGAATCAGGTCGCTTAGCCTCAAAAGGGGCGCACAGTTGTTGTAGCGCAGTAATCCCCAGGATTTGTGCTGAACCGTGCAGACGGTGCAGCGCCCGCAGAAAGGTCTGCGGTTCATGCCGGGCGATAGCCTGTCCGGCGGCCTGTAAATCTGTGGCCGACGCATCGCGGAACGTCTCCAGCATCTCAGCCATCAGCGCCTGGTCTCCCCCCGTATTTTCGGTCAGCACGCTGAGCTTCAGATGCCGGGCGGCGTTAGGTGATGCGTGGCCCACCGCTAAGCGGCTGAGCTCATGGCTCAGCGTCTGAACCGACACTGGCTTAAACAGACACATATTCATGCCGCTGGCCAGACATGCCTCCCGCGACTGCGGCAGCGCACTGGCGGTCACTCCCCAAATCACCAGGCTCGGGTAGCGTCGGCGTAACGACGCCGCCAGCGCCAGGCCATCTTTCTTCGGCATATTGAGGTCCGTGATCAGCAGATCGTAATGTTTGCCGGCGAGCTTATTCTCCGCTTCTTCACCGTCGCAAGCTTCATCGACACTGTAGCCGATAGTGTTAAGCTGGCGTTTGAGCAACAGCCGGTTGGTGGGGTGGTCGTCCGCTATCAATATCGACAGCCCGGGCAGGGCCTGCGGCCTGGCGGGCAACGCCTGTGGCGCGTGAATCGCGCAGCGACTCACCCTGGCCGGCAGCGTGATGGTGAAAGTGGTCCCCACACCCGGACGGCTGACCATCTCCAGCCGGCCCTGCATCAGCGTAACCAGCTCCTGGCAAATGACCAGCCCCAGCCCGGAGCCGGTCTGCTGGCGTCCCTGGCGCGCCTGGGCATAGCGATGAAAGAGGGTGGCCTGCTCAGCTTCACTGATCCCGCAGCCGCTGTCGCTAACGATGAGGGTCAGCTCTCCCTGTGTCTCATCCGCCTGCGCCAGCCGGCAGGAGATCTGAATCGCGCCCTCGGCGGTAAACTTCAGCGCATTGCCGATGAGATTATTGAGAATTTGCCGCAGCGCCTGAGGGTCGACCCACAGCGCGATCCCCTCCTGCAGAGGGAGATGGCAATGCAGCGCGATCCCCTTCTGCTGCGCCAGCGCGCCGAAGGTGTGGCACTGCTGCGACACCACCTGCGCCACATCGCTCCACTGTGGGGTGATCTGGTATTTTCCCGACTCAATCTTGTCGATATCGAGAATATTGCCGATAAGTCCCAGCAGGGTTTGCGCCGTCGACCCCGCCAGCTCGATCGCCTCTTTACGCTGACCGACGTTCAGCTCCGGTTTCGCCAGCAGTTCCAGAAAGCCGACGATGGCGCTCACCGGCGTGCGCAGCTCGTGGCTCATGCTGGCCAGAAAGCGACTCTTGGCTTTTGTCGCTTGAATCGCTTTGTCTTTTTCCCGCTCCAGCGCGCAGGAGAGGGCTTCCTTCTGCGCCAGCTCCTCTTCCAGCCGCTGCTGAGAGTCTTTGCGTTTGCGTACTTCCCGGCACAGGGAGAGTCCCCAGCCGAGGCTGATGGCGATCAGCACCAGCGCGAAGGCGATCAGCTGGTAAAACTGGCGGCTGTACTGGCTCCAGTTCTCTATTTGCTGGCTGGAGATTTTCGACCACTTCTCGGTCATCTGCAGAATGTCCCGCGGCGGAATGGCCTGCAGCGCTTTGTTGAGCACGGCGGCCAGCACCGGTTCATCGCGTGGGATCGCCAGCCGAATGGCGGCGACCGGGAGTCCATCGATGCGGGTGTAGTGAAGATCTTGCGGATAGTAGTGATCGATCATATAGCGGGCGGAAAGCTCCGAGGCCACGGCGGCATCCACCTCGCCTTCCTCCACCATCTTCATGGCGACACCAACGTTATCCGTCTCCACCCAGTTAACCTGCGGAAAGCGCGCTTTCAGGTCGTGGGCGGCGATCGGCCCCACCGGCAGGGCGATCCGTGCCGGGCGCGTCAGCAGATGCGGGTCGGGCGCGCTGCCGCGGGCGACCAGCACAAAGGCCACGTTAATGAGCGGCTCGCTGAGGGTGACGTAAGCCTGCGGCTGCGGGGTCAGGGTCGCGGCGGGCATGATCGCCCAATCCTCTTTTTCCATGCGCTTTGCCAGATCCTGACGATTGCGCACCAGAATAGGGTCAAACTGCAGCCCGGTCTGTAGTGAGAAAATATTCAGCATATCGGCCATGATGCCGCGCAGCTCATCTTCGTCATCCACCAGGGTAAAAGGTGGAAAGTAGGGGTTAACCAGCAGGCGGATGTGACGATGCTTCCGCAGCCAGCGCTGCTCCTCAGCGGTAAAAGGCAACGGGGTATTAAGAAACGACAGATCGCCGCGGTTGAGCCAGTTTTGCATGATCCGCATCGCGGTATCGCTGTCGATGGCGTGGATAAAACGGTCAAGGAGCTGGTGCAGCGCCGGTCGATCTTCACGGGTGACAAAGCGGTTGTGCTGCTCCTGCTGACGAAAATAGTGCGTGATGACCAGCGATTGCGAGAAATATTTCGAGATGCAGTGGCCGGTGGTGATGTTATTGCCGATGAAATACTGATTCTCGCCGCTGACCACCGAGGCGAGGGCCTGATAGTCGCTATCATAAAGGGTGATTTTGGCGTTGGGAAACGCCTGTTGAATAATATCGAAAAAGGCGCAATCGCGGGTGCAGGCTAGCTTGACGCGGCGGTCGGTGGTTAGCGGCGGCAGGGGGGATTTTAGCGAGGTGACCAGCGTCGGCCAGGTTTTGATCAGCGGTGCGGATTGAACCAGGCCCGGGGCGAGCGCATCCCGGTGCGCCACCTGAGTGAGCAGGGTATCGACCTGGCGGTCGGCCAGGGCGGCCAGCGCCTGCTGCTCGGTGTCATATTGGCGGATAACCACCTTTAGCCCGAGGCTGTGCGCCATCAGCGCCAGATAGTCGGCGTTAATCCCCTGATAGCTTTCTTCGTCGCTGTCGTAGACGACGGGCGTCATCTCAGGGAGCCAGGTGCCGACGATCAGCGTTGGCTGGGCGGCCAGCCAGGCCTTTGCCTTATCGTTGAGCGGAATGTCGATCGCCGCAATGTGGGCATGGCTTTTCAGCTCCAGTTGCTTCATGGCAAACGCGGAGGGAGAGAGACTCAGCGCCAGCCCGACAATCAGGGATAAAATAAGATGAACGACCATGCCATCACCCTATTTTATTGCGTTGCGCAAAGTCATAAAGCTCAAGCAGGGAGCTGCAGCCTAATTTATCCATCAGACGGACCTTATAGGTGCTTACCGTCTTATTGCTGATATTCATTTTGCTGCCGATGGTGGTGTAGTCGATGCCGCTGAGAATATAGCGGAAGACCTTCATCTCCTGCGTTGACAGCGTATCCAGTCGGTCCTGATCGGTGATGCCGTGGGTGCAGAAGCGCTCCAGTGAAAAAGGGAAATAGCTGTAGCCATTATTGGCCGCGTCGATCGCGGCGAGGATATTATTCATTCCCTCTTTTTTACTCACAAAACCATTGGCCCCGCAGTCGGCGCTACGTTTGCCGTAAAACAGTTCATTCTTGGCGGAAATGACGATGATTTTTCCCCGGTAGCGGCGTTTTCGCAGCTGCTCCAGAACGTCTATGCCGCTGAGTTCCGGAATATCAACGTCGACGATCAGCAGGTCAGGCTGCATGGTTTCGGCGGTCTGTACCGCATGGGCGCCGCTGTCGAGTTCCGCTGCGACGGTAATGCCGTTGCTGTCGAGAAGGTTGCGAATGGCGATACGTGCCAATGGATGATCGTCAATGATTATCGCATTCATGGGGGCGTAAATCCTGATATGAAAAAAGAGGGCGATGCCTGATGCAGGTGCGGCGGGGGTTATTTTTATCGGTGCCGTAATAAGGCGCAATTGTAACACAAATCGTTTTCGGCCGGGAAAATATTGTCGATGTGTGCCTGCCGAATATATTTGCATATCGGGATGACAGCTGTAGGAAAAGGCGTTCGCTTGCTTCAGCGCTGTCTGCTGTTAAAAAAAATGCAAACGATTAATCTGCGCTTTTTAAGGTGAGGTGCCGGGAATATCGTCCGGTGACAGCTGCCAGGTAAAATAATAACAATGGTAAAAGCAAAGCGCCCCCTCTGGCGAAAATGTGCTTGGAAACGTCTGATGGCAGGAATAATCGTCCTGGCAATAAGTAACGCCGCGGTGGGAAAGGACGTGACGACCACTGAGGCGCGGACGCGCGATATGATGCGCTGTCAGGATTATCTGCAGCTGGATCCGCGCACCTGGACGCCGATGGTGATCTGGCTGATGAACGATCCTTTTTCCCTGCAGCCGCCGGAGTGGACCGACTTCCATGAAGCCGAGCTGGTGCTGACGCCGATCCTCACCGAAATCTGCCGTCAGGAGCCAGATGCCTGGCTGACTTCGCTGCGGGAACGGCTCAATTCTTATCAGCAGGTGCGGTCGCTGAACTAAGCGACCGCGGTAAAGCGGCAGAAAAAGTGACTAAACGTGCAGTTAGCGGCCAATTTCTGCGCCGAAGATCAGCAGCGGCCCGCTTTTTTCGACAGGGCGTCGCAGGTTTTGCTCGCTGGCGTCGGGTTGGCGCCGGCACAGATGGCATCCGAGACGGTGCTACTGCCGCCCAGCGGGATCAGTCCATACAGTTTCGGCTCGGCGGCTTTAGTCACATAGCAGCGATGGCGGGTGTTGCCGATGGTCGCCACAAAGTTGGTTTTCACATCCTGCTGCTTCGCATCGGAAATGGTCACCTGCGAAACATCGACATTAAAGGCAAAAGCGGCGGCTTCTTTCATTTCGCTTTCCGTCGCCATCGGTGGTTTAGCTACGCAACCCGTTAATAACAGTGCCAGACAGGTACTGACTGATATATCCCGTATTTTCATATTTTCATCCTTTTGTGTGAGTCAGCGGGTTGTATATATGAGCGACGGGAGGGGGGCGTTGATTTTGATCAGCTGGTACAGGGAAGGGGTATTTTTCGGAAATTGGCCTGAATTGTTAAAGTTATCGTGAGCAGTATGAATTCCAGCGTTGCGGGAATGAAAGGTGTTTTATGCCGACCTTGCGTAGTAAGACAGAGTAAACAGGAACGCGGCAATGATGGACTGGCTTCGGGAGGTGGGCAACGCAGATGGCCTGCGCAAACTTTTGCCAGGATAACCGTTCTGTCCTGCGTGACGACATGATCGCCTTGCTAGGAGAGAACGGGCGGAAGGGTTTTAACCGCTGGCTGGAGAAGTTAGTACGTGATGGGGTGATTAAGGTGGATGTAATGGGTGAAGTCACCACACTGAAATCCAAATAAGTGCGTTATGAAATGCGCAGTGTGTGCGGATTGACTTAATGCTGTACTGCTGGCGCATTTCTTCCAAGTATACCTGGAATATGTGCGCGGCACGGGTTTTACAAGCCTGAAACGCACGCCATTACTGGGTTTTTAGCCTTGCGCGTGGATATCCGTTTTGCGCGTCTCGGTGCGCGGGATAAAAATGCGGCAAGAAGTGCGCGAGTATGGGATAGATAACAGGGGGAATTCGACAACATCATGTACACTACTAGGTATACTTTGCTGCTCCCATGCTCATAACACATCATTGCTACTCACTCCAAGCAACTCCACTTCACAATGCCCCGTCAATCCTAAAGATCTTTAAAGATCTTGTGTGTTGTGATCTTGCGCGGCTTGGATTGTTGTGCCATTATGACTGTATGTTGAGCTCTACTAGCTTAAGGAGGTTAGAGTTATGGACTTGTCCAAAGCTAACTTTTACAGATTTATTGACCAGTATGCTGAGATTACTGGGGCTTCACCAAGTACCGCAGGTAACGTTCGTAGCGTCTGCTATCTGGTCAAAGATTTAATATCTGATGATCAGCCAGCAGAGCAGTGGGATGCCGTCGATATTATCGATACTTACGTCATGATCAATGGTATTGCAGATGATACTCATAAATCTTACATCAGTCGCTTTAACGGAGCGGTAGCAAAATTTATCGCTCATGAGAAAGGTGAAGACGTGACGGTTAAACAGCGCAGATCGCCAGTAAAAACTACGCAATCTCCTATGGCTAATTCAATGAGTAATGCAGCTAAAACGTTTGAATTGCCTATTCCGCTCCGTGAAGAGCTGATCGTTATGATTAGTAATCTGCCTCGTGATCTGACTAAAGACGAGGCGAAAAGAATCAGCAACATTGTTGAGTCGTTTGCTTTACCAAATTCAGCAAGCGACTAAACAAAAAAGCCCTGCTTTTCAGCAGGGCTTTAGGGGGAAGAAAACGGATTTTCTTCCAGAGTGCAGGTTAACCGCATCTCTTTTGCGTAGGAACTTAAGAATAGCGGTTAACCGGGGCATACACAAGGCTGGATAGGATTACAGCTGTGTATATGAACAGGATGAACGTCATGGCTACTGGATACTGCCCACGTTGTGGTAATTCTTGTGAAGTTATTTTCCGTGCTTCCAAGAAAGACCCATCAGGCAAAATCATTTACCCTAAACGCGGTAAAGTATTTGTCATCCCTCTCTGCACTATGTGCAGCTGAGAAAACCGCTAATCAAACCCAGCTTCGGCTGGGTTTTTTCGTCATATACATACCCTTTCTCATAGGTTCTCCCGGGTGAAATGAAAACCACGGGGCGGCAACAGCGCGGAAAAAAACTAATTTTTGCATTTTTTTTCAGCGTCACCATTGCTGTAATTGACTGTTAATTAAAAAATAAAAAATTCACAGTGGTGAAAATGTCTGTTTTTTGTTCACCACTGAGCGCCACTCGTAACGAGTAATTTTAACGCTGATGCACTATGACAAAGCGAATCCCCGCGCCCGTATTTTCACCCCGGTACACCCTGATTAGACTTTCCCCACTCTTAACTTTGTGAGAAACAACAGTGGCAGAAATTATCCCCTACACCCCCTCAGAATTGATCTCCGTAATCACTACGGTGGATAAAACTAAAACCAACCTTTTCCTGAGCCTGTTCTTTCGTCAGGAGGTGACTTCACCGGCGCGTGATATCGCTTTCGACCTGATTGATTCCTCTGACGTGCCTATGGCGGCGTTCTGTTCGCCTATGGTTGGCAGCCTTGTAATGCGTGACAAAGGGTACGAGACTAAATCCTTTACCCCGGGTTATCTCAAACCCAAAAAAGAGATCGACGTTTCGAAACTTGTTCCACGCTGGCCGGGCGAGGTTATATCTGATATGTCAGGCAACCTGACGCGCTGATCGCAAAAGCGCTGGGCGAACAGCAGGGCGCTATCGATGCGCGTAAAGAATGGCTGGCCGTGCAGGCGATCACCACCGGGAAAAACGTCATTTCAGGTGACGGTTTGAGAAGTACGAAATTGACTGGAAGATGAGTGCTACGAACCGTATCACTCAGACCGACGGCACCGCCTGGTCGATCCAGGACAAAGAGACCTACGATCCGAATGACGATCTCGAAAACTATGCGGAAGCGGCTCAGGCGCCGATTAACGTGATCATTTTCGGCAAAAAGGTACCGCTCATTCAAATCCGTAAAACAGTCTCTGGAAAGCCGCCGCGGCTCTTACAGCCGTCTGGAAACCACCCTGCAGAACCTGGGCGAGTTTGTCAGCCATAAGGGCTATGTGGGTGACGTTGCGATTATCGTCTACACCGGGAAATACAAAAACGAGGACGGCACCGAAGAGTATTACCTCGATCCGATGACCATCGTTATGTGGAACTCCTCGCATAAAGGGCTGGTGGCCTACGGTGCGATTCAGGATCCAGCTGCCGCGAGCGAGGGTATGACCGAAGCGAGCCTGTACCCGAAAAATTATGTCGTGCCTGGCGATCCGGAAATCGAATACGTCCAGACGCAGTCAGCGCCGCAGCCGATCCCGGCAGGCATTGATAAATTCGTTACCGTATTTGTTAAGTGAGGTGACTATGGAAACCCCATATTTACAGCTTTTATCCGGCACGCAGCAGGTTGCTACAACCATGGTGGCATTGCTGGCGGTCAGGGAGAAATCCCGGCTTACACGCCTCTCATGGTTGATGCAGCGCAGGGGCTTTTTAAGGTGTGGGACGGCGCCGCGTCGGGTAATGCGGTTTATCTCACAGCGTCGGTTATTGATGCCACTGATGAAGCGAACGCGCAGGTGTACAAATGCGGCACGTTCAACATCGATGTTATCAACTGGCCGACCGTCACGACCGAAGACGCCACCACCGAACTTACCCAGGCGCAAGAGCTGGCGGCGTTCTCTGGCAGTGCTGTATCAGCCCAACCCCTGATTTGAGAGTGAGAAGAAAATGAATTTATTAGAACGAGCAGAAGCGGGCCAGCTGTCCGACTTCGAAATCAGCAAATTACGTGAAATTATTATTTTGCACATCAACACGGATGCAGCCGACGAAGCGATCCGTACACTGCCGTAAAACGCAGACGACTATCGCGCACTGAAAGACCGAGTGGCCACTCGTCAGTATCGTTTCCTTTCAATGGCCCAAACCATCAAAAAAACAGGCCTGTCACGTTCCACGCTCGAGCGTATGGAGAAAGAGGGCACATTCCCGCAGCGCCTGACTATCAGCGAGGGCCGTAAGGGCTGGCACTCTAAAGACGTGAATCTGTGGATGGAAGCGCAGGAGTGGGCGATCGTTATCCGAAACAAACCGGAGCTGGACGATGAAGAGCGTAAGAACAGACTGAAGTTCCCCCGCCTCATCCGCACAAACCGTCTGTATAAGGCTGCAAAGCGTCTTCCAGAGCGCACCTGTGGCTGCTACGAGCCTGACGACGGCGAAGAGGAATAATCGAGCCACGACAGCGAAAGCCAAGGCCAGCCCCACGCTGGCTTTTTTACGGCTTCACCGCCAGCTTTCACAGGTCCTTTCCAGAGGTTTTGGCGCCACGGGGGCGCTTACCCGCAGGTTTCCGCTATATATGACCTTTTTCTGGGAGAGGTGGTGGTAGTTTTGTGGTTGCCGTTAACGTGATGATTTAAATAAATAATTCCGCTTCAATACAACAACCTGCACAAAAAATAACGTTATGAAGGTGTGAAAAAAGATGCAGCATTTACTTAACAAAAAACGATGGCTAAAAGCTGTGGTGTCAGCGTCAGCGCGTTTGATAAATGGGGCGTGGAGCCTGCCCGGCGAGAGGGCCGGGAAGCATTCTACGATGTGGCCAGCGTGCTGTGAAACCGGCTGCTGAATGCGCAGTTGCGCCAGGCTGAACCAGAGCCCGTGGACGCTGACGACGAGGAGCTGCTTAAGGCTCGAATCCGGCTGACTAACGCCCAGGCTGATATGCAGGAGCTGCAGACCAAGCGTAAGAACGGGAAGGTTATCGACACAGAGTTTATCATCTGGGCGCTTTCCCGGCTGGCCGGGGAAATCTCCTCAATTCTGGACGGTCTGCCGCTGACCTTGGACCGCGCTTTCCGCAAATGCCGGATAACCAGCTCGAGAGGCTGCGCAAAGAAATAGCCAAAGCGTTGAACCGCGCCGCGGGTGTGGGCGAACGTCTGCCGGAGCTGGCTGCCGAATACATCGCTACATATCAGAGTGAGCAAGCTTAAAGTGTGAATCAGCTTGCAAGTTGTCAGATTTATTTAAGCCGCGTTTGCGGCTTTTTTATGTTTAGGTTCTATGGCGTCGTCAGAACGACCAATCGATTTTAACCCATTGGTCACTAAGTTTACCTGTAGAAAGTATCCCCGAAGTATCCCCAAGAAAAGCAAAAGGGCCAGAGATTTCTCTCCAGCCCTTGCTGTATCTGGTGGCCCCTGTTGGGTTTGAACCAACGACCAAGCGATTATGAGTCGCCTGCTCTAACCACTGAGCTAAGGGGCCGTGGCGAGGGATTATAAAGTAACTGACGGTTGCAATCCAGCGTAAAGCGCGCAGCTGCTGTTTTTATAAACAATGCATTTTCAATCCTTTATAATCATGTTTTAGCCATACAGCCGGAGAAAACATGATTAGCGATATCCTTGCGCCGGGCCTGCGCGTCGTCTTTTGCGGTATCAACCCGGGGAAGTCTTCCGCCCATACCGGCTTTCATTTTGCCCATCCTGGCAACCGCTTCTGGAAGGTCATCCATCAGGCCGGCTTTACCGATCGGCAGCTCAGGCCGGAAGAGGAGCTGCAGCTGCTGGATACGCGCTGCGGCATCACCATGCTGGTTGAGCGTCCGACGGTGCAGGCCAGCGAGGTCGCCCTGCAGGAGCTGCGCAGCGGCGGCCGTGAACTGGTGAAGAAGATTGAGGAGTATCAGCCGCAGGCCCTGGCGGTGCTCGGCAAGCAGGCCTTCGAGCTGGCCTTTAACCAGCGCGGGGCGAAGTGGGGGAAACAGGCGATGACCATTGGCACGACCCAGGTGTGGGTGCTGCCCAATCCCAGCGGTTTAAACCGGGCGACGCTCGATAAGCTGGTGGCGGCCTATCGTGAACTGGATGATGCCCTGGCGACCCGCGGTCAGTAGCGGAGAGCGGCGGCTTTCCCCGAGCGGCCAGCGAAACGCCATAAAAAAAGCTCCCCGCAGGGAGCTTTTTAACCGGCTTTGGACGCTGTTCCGCGACGATTAATCGTCGAGGAAGCTACGCAGCACTTCAGAACGGCTCGGGTGGCGCAGTTTACGCAGCGCCTTCGCTTCGATCTGACGGATACGTTCGCGAGTAACGTCGAACTGTTTACCCACTTCTTCCAGCGTGTGGTCGGTGTTCATGTCGATACCGAAACGCATACGCAGGACTTTCGCTTCACGAGCGGTAAGGCCGGCCAGCACGTCGTGCGTTGCCGCACGCAGGCTCTCGGTGGTCGCGGAATCCAGCGGCAGCTCGAGGGTGGTATCCTCGATGAAATCCCCCAGATGCGAATCTTCATCGTCGCCGATCGGCGTTTCCATGGAGATAGGCTCTTTGGCGATCTTCAGCACTTTACGGATTTTGTCTTCCGGCATCAGCATGCGCTCAGCCAGCTCTTCCGGGGTCGGTTCACGGCCCATCTCCTGCAGCATCTGACGGGAGATACGGTTGAGCTTGTTGATGGTCTCAATCATATGCACCGGAATACGGATGGTGCGCGCCTGATCCGCGATGGAGCGGGTGATCGCCTGACGGATCCACCAGGTAGCGTAGGTCGAGAACTTGTAGCCGCGACGGTATTCGAACTTATCCACCGCTTTCATCAGACCGATGTTGCCTTCCTGAATCAGGTCGAGGAACTGCAGACCGCGGTTGGTGTATTTCTTGGCGATCGAGATAACCAGACGCAGGTTCGCTTCCACCATCTCTTTCTTCGCACGGCGGGCTTTCGCTTCACCGATGGACATGCGACGGTTGATATCCTTCACCTGCTCGATGGTCAGGCCGGTCTCTTCTTCGATCTGCTGCAGCTTCTGCAGGCCGCGCTGCACGTCTTCTTTCACTTCCAGCAGCTTCTCGGACCACGGCTTGTTCATCGCCACCGCGGCGTTGAACCAGGTTTCGCTGGTTTCGTTGCCGGTGAACAGGGTGATGAAGTTTTTCTTCGGCATTTTGCACTGCTCAACGCACAGCTTCATGATGATACGTTCCTGAGTACGAACGCGATCCATCATGCTACGCATGCTGTTGACCAGGTAATCGAACTGCTTCGGCACCAGGCGGAACTGCTTGAAGACTTCAGACAGCTTCAGGATCTCTTCCTGGGCGGCGGCATGGCTACGACCTTTGGCTTTGATAGTGTCGCGCGTCAGCTCGTACTGGGTACGCAGCTCGGCGAACTTCTCACGGGCCAGCTCAGGGTCGATGCTGTTGTCGTCATCGCTGTTGTCGTCGGCGTCTTCATCTTCGTCTTCGTCTTCGTCGTCATCCATCTCTTCCTGAGACAGCTCGGAGCCAACGTGGGTGGCGGTCGGCGCCATATCTTCTTCGGCGTTCGGATCGACGAAACCGGTGATCAGATCGGACAGACGGGCTTCTTCCGCTTCCACGCGGTCGTACTGCTCAAGCAGGTAGGTGATCGCTTCCGGGTATTCGGCAACGGAGCACTGCACCTGGTTGATGCCGTCTTCAATGCGTTTGGCGATGTCGATTTCGCCTTCACGGGTCAGCAGCTCTACGGTACCCATTTCACGCATGTACATGCGCACCGGGTCGGTCGTACGCCCGATTTCGGATTCCACGCTGGAGAGCACCTGCGCGGCGGCTTCGGCAGCATCTTCATCCGCGGTGTTTTCGGCAAGCATCAGATCATCGGCATCCGGTGCTTCTTCCATCACCTGAATGCCCATGTCATTGATCATTTGGATGATGTCTTCGATCTGATCGGAATCGACGATATCTTCCGGCAGATGGTCATTGACCTCGGCATAGGTCAGATAGCCTTGCTCCTTACCACGTTGGACAAGAAGCTTCAGCTGTGACTGCGGGTTTTGCTCCATAAGACGGTATCCACACTTAATTCGTTTGATTGGTGTCGGCAGGCGGGCTGTCGACATTTAAAGCGAGGGCGTACTTATATTATTGCCGCTGCGCCTCTGCGCGGCTGTCGGGGGCTTCCCGATCGATACTCGGCACTTAAGCCGTTAAATACGGTGTCCTTCACGTTGCTCTGCGTTCTGCTGCTGCATCAATGCAACGTGAATGACTGAGTCTGTCATTTATTTTTTCGCCAGCTCCTGGCTGATGGTCCAGAGCTCCCGGCGTTCCTCACTGCTTAAACCGTGTGTGCGATCGCGAGCAATCAACTCTTCCTGTCGCAGTTCCAGCAGTGAATCAAACATATGGTTGAGCGAGTCGGTGAAGGTTTGTTCAGCGATATCTTTATCTGCTATATCGTCCCACATCGACAGTTTTTCAAGGGTTGCGGCCTCTTTTGTGCCGCGATATTGCTCTAAAAGTTGCCCGGTTGTCAGACCAGGCTGCGCCAGACAGCTCTTCACCAGCTCGCCGAACAGGCTCAGCCCCGGCATTTTGCGCGAGTCCAGCCCCTCCAGCGGTGGGACTAACGGCGCCAGATCCGGGTTTTGCACCAGCAGTCCTATCAGTATACGCATGGTCGTGCGTTTTAGCTGTGGTGCGGGGCGCGGGGCGCCATTTTCCGCCTGTTTTGGCATTAAACGTTCAAGCTGGGCGTCATCTAAAATGCCCAGCTTGTTGCCCAGCTCCTGACGCAAATAGATGCGCAGGGTTTCGCCCGGCACCTGGGTTATCAGCGGCAGCGCCAGCGTGCTCAGCTGCGCGCGCCCGTCCGGCGTGCTGAGGTCGACCTGCGGCAGCAGGCTGTTAAACAAGAACGTGGAGAGCGGCTGAGCCTGCTCCATCCGCGTCTCGAACGCCGCTTTGCCCTCTTTACGCACCAGCGTATCCGGGTCTTCGCCGTCAGGCAGAAACATAAAGCGCAGCTGGCGACCATCGGTCATGTACGGCAGCGCCGTCTCCAGCGCGCGCCAGGCGGCATCGCGGCCGGCCCGGTCGCCGTCGTAGCAGCAGATGACGTTATTGGTCACCCGGAACAGCAGCTGGATATGATCGGCCGTGGTCGAGGTACCCAGCGAGGCGACAGCATAATTGATGTCGTACTGCGCCAGCGCCACGACGTCCATATAGCCTTCGACAACCAGCAAACGCGGTGGTTCGGGGTTGTCCTGCTGCGCTTCATACAGGCCATATAGCTGACGGCCTTTATGGAATATGTCGGTTTCCGGGGAGTTGAGATACTTCGGCAGGGCATCGCCCAGCACCCGTCCGCCAAACCCAATCACCCGGCCTCGCTTATCGCGGATGGGGAACATCACCCGTTCGCGAAAGCGGTCGTAACTGCGTCCCTGATCGTTGGTGACCAGCATGCCGGCATCAATAAGCGACTGGCGGTTTTCCTGATTGCCGCCAAAACGTTTTAAAACGTTATCCCAACCTGGGGGAGCATAGCCGATGGCAAAGCGCGTAATCACCTCGCTGCTTAACCCCCGTTTTGCCAGGTACTGGCGCGCAGGGTCTGCGGCGGGCTGCATCAGAGACTGTTGATAAAACGTATTCAGACCATCCAGTAACTGGTAGAGGTTCTGCCGTTGATGGCGCTCTATCTGGCTGGGTCCGTTGCCTGCTTCATAAGGCACTTCGAGGTTGTGCATGGCGGCCAGCTCTTCGACCGTTTCCACGAACTCGAGCTTGTCGTAGTTCATCAGGAAATCGATAGCATTGCCGTGCGCCCCGCAGCCGAAGCAGTGGTAAAACTGTTTTTCACCGTTGACGGTGAAAGAGGGGGTTTTTTCGTTATGGAACGGACAGCACGCGTGAAAATTTTTGCCCTGCTTTTTCAGCTTTACCCGCGCATCGATCAGATCGACGATGTCGGTTCTGGCAAGCAGATCGCTAATAAATACACGTGGAATTCGTCCAGCCATAAGCCCCGTTATTTCTGATGACTATAAACGAAAATAAGCCGCGCATTCCTTTCGGAAGCACGGCCTTACAACTACAACTCGGTCTGAATTGAGAGCGTCGCTCTCAACAGATTAGTACAGACGAGTACGGCGTGCGTTTTCGCGAGCCAGTTTCTTCGCGTGACGTTTCACTGCAGAAGCTTTAGCGCGCTTACGTTCGGTAGTCGGTTTTTCATAGAACTCACGACGACGAACTTCCGCCAGAACACCTGCTTTTTCGCAGGAACGCTTGAAGCGACGCAGAGCTACGTCGAACGGCTCGTTTTCACGTACTTTAATTACCGGCATGTGCCTCTCACCTTTGATTAATTCGGTTTGCCGCTGGCCGCAATGCCAGCTTATTTCAAAATGGTGCGGAATTTTACTGCAACTACTGCTGCTTTGTAAAGCACCTGCGCCTTTTTTGAAAGGGACTTTTATAAGGGTGAGGAGTATACACGAAGAGAACACCAGGGGTGAGCAAAGTTTTACATCGCCGGTCATTGGACCTACACTGCGCGGTATTGAAGCGAGGTAAAACAACTCATGCGTGTACTGGGCATTGAAACATCCTGCGATGAAACCGGCATCGCGATTTATGACGACCAGCAAGGTCTGTTAGCCAACCAATTGTATAGTCAGGTGAAACTGCATGCGGACTACGGCGGCGTGGTGCCGGAGCTGGCATCGCGCGACCACGTGCGCAAAACGGTGCCGCTGATCCAGGCGGCGCTGAAAGAGGCCGGCCTGACGGCGAAAGATATCGACGCCGTCGCCTATACGGCGGGTCCTGGCCTGGTCGGCGCGCTGCTGGTCGGGGCGACCGTTGGTCGGTCGCTGGCCTTCGCCTGGAACGTGCCGGCGATCCCGGTACACCATATGGAAGGGCACCTGCTGGCGCCGATGCTGGAAGATAACCCGCCGGCGTTCCCGTTCGTCGCGCTGCTGGTTTCCGGCGGCCATACGCAGCTGATCAGCGTCACCGGTATCGGCCAGTACGAACTGCTGGGCGAGTCGATTGACGATGCGGCGGGCGAAGCCTTTGATAAAACCGCGAAACTGCTGGGGCTGGATTATCCCGGCGGGCCGATGCTGTCGAAAATGGCGTCCCAGGGTACTGAAGGCCGCTTCGTCTTCCCGCGTCCGATGACCGACCGTCCGGGGCTGGACTTCAGCTTCTCCGGACTGAAGACCTTCGCCGCCAACACCATTCGCAGCAACGGCGACGATGAACAAACCCGCGCCGACATCGCCCGCGCGTTTGAGGATGCGGTTGTCGATACGCTGATGATTAAATGTCGCCGCGCGCTGGAGCAAACCGGCTTTAAGCGTCTGGTGATGGCGGGAGGCGTGAGCGCCAACCGCACCCTGCGGGCGAAGCTGGCGGAGATGATGCAAAAACGCGGCGGTGAGGTATTCTACGCCCGCCCTGAGTTCTGTACCGATAACGGCGCGATGATCGCCTACGCCGGCATGGTGCGTCTGCAAACCGGCGCCAAAGCTGAGCTCGGCGTGACGGTCCGCCCGCGCTGGCCGCTGGCCGAACTACCTGCCGCCTAAAGCGTCCTGAAACAGGCCGACGTCACGTCGGCCTGCCTACCTGACTACTCCATACTTTTACACAGTGAGCAGATGGCACCCTGATGCTTATGTGAATGCATCACGTCCGGGCGCTCGTACTCTTCCTCACAGCTAACGCATTGATACACGGTGGTCGAGGCGTTCCCCGCCGCGTCATAGCGCGGTTCGGCGATCCCGTCATCCACCTGCTTAATATAGTAGCGCCCGCGGGTGAGGATCCCCATCAGCGGGGTCATGACAAAGGCGACGACCAACGCGATCAGCGGCGAGAACGGCGCCAGCGTCGTCCCCAGCAGGCCGAAGAAAGCGCAGATCGACAGCCCGGCGGCCAGGCCAAAGGAAACCACGCCCACCGGGTTAACGTTGTAGATCATGCCGCGACGATATTCCGGCTGCGCCGGGGCCAGCTTGAGCAAGCCTTTATTAAAGGTGATGTCGGTCGCCACCACCACGACCCAGGCGATAGCGAAGTTGGAGTAAAAGCCGAGGATCCACGACAGGGCGCTGAACATATCGCCTTCCATCAGCGCCAGGGCAATCGCCAGATTGACCACCACAAAAATAATCCGCCCCGGATAGCGTTTGGTGGTGCGGGTCCAGGCGCTGGTCCACGCCAACGAGCCGGAGTAGGCATTGGTGACGTTAATTTTGATCTGCGAGATCACCACCAGCACCACCGCCAGCGTCAGGGCCAGCCAGCCGGGCACCAGATTATCGAAGACGCTGACGAACTGCTGCACCGGTTCGGTATTGTGCACCGCCGGAAAACGGGTCAACAGATAGAAGCCGAGGAAGGCGCCGATGATCTGTTTGATCGCGCCTAGCACCACCCAGCCCGGGCCTGCGGAAAAGACCGCCAGCCACCAGCTTTTACGGTTCTCCGCGGTTTTAGGCGGCATAAAGCGCAGGTAATCAATTTGCTCGCCAATTTGCATGATCAGCGACAGGCATACCCCGGCGCCGAGCATGATGGCGGTGATATCCACCGTCGACGCGCTGTTTTTACCAGCGAAATGCAGGAAGCCGTCCACCAGCTGCGGATCTTTGACAATCAGCCACACCACCGGCACCACCATCAGCACCAGCCACAGTGGAGTGGTCCATACCTGCAGGCGGGTCAGGGCTTTCATGCCATAGACCACCAGCGGGAGCACCATCAGGGTGGCGATCAGATACCCCATCCACAGCGGTATCCCGAGGCCCACCAGCAGCCCCTGGGCCATGATCGAGCCTTCGAGGGCGAAGAAGATAAAGGTGAAGCCGGCAAAAATAATGCTGGTGATCACTGAGCCGAAATAGCCGAAGCCGGCGCTGCGGGTGATCAGGTCAAGGTCAATGTTGTAGCGCGCGGCAGTGATCGCCAGCGGAATGCCGGTGAGGAAGATCACCAGCGCCGCCACCAGGATCGAATAGATGGCGTTGCTGGTGCCCCAGGCCATACCGATGCTGGCGCCGATGGAAAAGTCCGCCAGATAGGCGATGCCGCCCAGCGCCGTGACCGCGACGACGCCCGGTCCCCAGCGGCGGAAGCTCAGCGGGGCGTAACGTAAGGTGTAATCTTCTAAGGTTTCCCGGGAGCCGGAAGTCCGCGCTGTCGCGGGTAATTCAGGGTTGAGATCCAGTGATGACATAGTCATTCCTTAATGGTTAGGCATGACTTGAATTAGCAAACCTTATGCCATATTGCAGGGCAGGCGTGGCGGGGAGGGGAGCGCAGGGTGATAGAAGAGAGAGCAGGGGTTGCACCAGCCGGACGCGTCTGCGCCCGGCTGGTGCAACAGGCCTATTTGCCGAGCATGCCTTTGTCTTCGAGGAAGGCGATAATGGTGCTCAGGCCGTCTCCCTGCTTCAGATTGGTGAAGGTCCACGGGCGATCGCCGCGCATACGCTGGGTATCGCTGGCCATCACCTCCAGCGAAGCGCCGACATAGGGGGCAAGGTCGGTTTTATTGATCACCAGAAAATCGGATTTGGTGATCCCCGGCCCGCCTTTGCGCGGGATCTTCTCCCCTTCGGCCACGTCAATGACGTAGATGGTCAGATCCGCCAGCTCCGGGCTGAAGGTGGCGCTCAGGTTATCGCCGCCGCTTTCCACGAAGATAAGGTCGAGGTTACCGAACTTTTCACTCAGCGCTTCCACGGCGGCGAGGTTCATCGAGGCATCTTCGCGGATCGCCGTGTGCGGGCAGCCGCCGGTTTCTACACCGACAATGCGTTCAGGGGCCAGCGCGCCCGCTTCGGTGAGGATGCGCTGATCTTCTTTGGTATAGATGTCGTTAGTGACCACCGCCAGCTGCCAGGTATCGCGCATCGCTTTGCACAGCGCTTCCAGCAGGGCGGTTTTACCAGAGCCGACCGGGCCGCCGACGCCGACGCGCAGCGGGTGTTTATAAGAATTCATGGCTTCTCCTAGGAACGGAATAATCGGGAGTATTGGGTTTCATGCCGGGCAGAGGCGATGGCGGCGAGCGGCGTGGCCGATCCGATATCGCCGTCCGGCGCGGCCAGTGCGCGGGGCATCGCCGCCGCGTAGTGGTCGCAAAGACGTAAAATGAGCTGCTGGGCGGCCTGCTGGCCGAAGGGCACCAGCTTGACGCCGGCCATTACGGCGCTCTCAATCCAGCTGTAGCCCAGGCTTAAGGCCATCTCGGGCAGCGCGATGCGCCAGCGCACGCCGAGCCAGGCCATCCCGGCGAGCTGGCTTTGCTGGCACAGCGTGCGCCACGGCGGCGGGCAGTCCGGCTGCCAGTCGCTCAGCAGGCGGGCAAACGCCGCGCCGCGGTTGCGCTCTTCCTCCCGCAGTTCACGGGTCTCCCGGCAGGCCAGCAGATAAGCCGTCCAGCGCCGGGCCGCGGCGATATCGCCTTGTTCGCAGGCGCGGTACAGGCGGGCGAACAGCGGCAGGTCAACGGTAAAAAAGCCTTCCGTCATCTGCCGTCGCTGCCAGCGCTCGAAGGCCGCGACGTCCGGCACCCAGCCGGCTTCCACAGCCCACTCCAGCCCCTGGGACCAGCTGTAACCTCCTACCGGCAGGTTGCTGCTGGCCAGCTGCATCAGCCGCAGGCGTTGTTCCGCTGTCGACATGCTAGTGGCTGTGAGCGTGGTGGTCATGATGAGCATGATGATGACCGTGGCTTTCGCTGGCGTAAGCGCCGGCTTCCGGCTCGAACGGCAGCTGGCCAAAGGTCACCGTCAGGCCGAACTGGCGCAGCATATCGTCCAGCACGTGATCGTGATGGTAGCGCAGCTCGCCCGGCATAATCTGCAGCGGTACGTGACGGTTGCCGAGGTGATAGCAGGCCTTCGCCAGCATAAACGGGTCGTCGCAGCGCACCACCGACACCCCTTCATCAGCGGCAATCACCTGCACAAATTCGGTGCCGTCTTCGTTACTCAGCACATCGCCGCCGCGCAGCAGCAGGCCGCGGGGCAACAGCAGACCGGCTTCCCGGCCATCGTTGAGGGTAACTTTTACCCGGCTTTTGACGCGAACATCAATCGGCAGCGTAACGCTGGCGGTCGCGGCGGCGGGGGTCTCCAGACGTTGAGTTAAATAAAGCATCCGCACTCCTTAAAACAGAAAATAACGTTGCGCCATCGGCAGAACCTCTGCCGGCTCGCTGGTGATGAGTTCGCCATCCACTCGCACCTCATAGGTCTGCGCGTCGACGGTGATGTTAGGCTGCAGGCTGTTGTGCACCATGTCGGCTTTCTGCACCGTGCGGCAGCCTTTCACCACGGCAATCGCGCTGCGCAGGTTCAGCCGCTCGGCTACGCCATGGTCCGCCGCTGCCTGCGACAGGAAGGTGAGGCGGCAGTGATGGCGGGCGCTGCCCAGCGCGCCAAACATCGGACGGTAGTGTACCGGCTGCGGGGTCGGAATAGAGGCATTGATATCGCCCATCGGCGCGATGGCGATCATGCCGCCCTTGATCACGGTGGCCGGTTTCACGCCGAAGAAGGCAGGCGACCAGACCACCAGGTCCGCCAGCTTACCCACCTCAATGGAGCCGACTTCGTGCGCGATGCCGTGGGTCAGCGCCGGGTTGATGGTGTATTTGGCGATGTAGCGCTTCACGCGGAAGTTGTCGTTATCCCCGGTCTCCTCCGCCAGCGCGCCGCGCTGCACCTTCATGCGGTGCGCCACCTGCCATGTGCGGAGAACCACTTCCCCGACGCGGCCCATGGCCTGCGAATCGGAGGAGGTGAGCGAGAAGGCGCCAAGGTCGTGCAGCACGTCTTCTGCGGCGATGGTTTCCCGGCGAATGCGCGACTCGGCAAAGGCCACGTCCTCGGCGATGTCCGGATCCAGATGGTGGCAGACCATCAGCATATCGAGATGTTCGTCGATGGTGTTGAGGGTGTAGGGCAGCGTTGGGTTGGTGGAGGACGGCAAAATGTTCGGGTGGGCGCAGGCGGTGATGATGTCCGGCGCATGGCCGCCGCCGGCCCCTTCGGTATGGAAGGTGTGGATGGTGCGCCCGCCGATGGCGGCGAGGGTATCTTCCACAAAACCGGACTCATTGAGGGTGTCGCTGTGCAGGGCGACCTGAATATCCATCTCATCGGCGACGGTTAATGCGCAGTCGATCGCCGCCGGGGTGGCGCCCCAGTCCTCATGGATCTTCAGGCCAATAACGCCCGCCGCCACCTGCTCGCGTAGAGCGTCCGGCTGAGAAACGTTGCCCTTGCCCAACAGGCCGACATTAACCGGCAGGCTGTCGGCCGCCTGCAGCATGCGTGAGATATACCAAGGCCCCGGGGTGCAGGTGGTGGCATGGGTACCCGCCGCCGGGCCGGTGCCGCCGCCGACCATGGTGGTCACGCCGGAGACCAGCGCCTCTTCCGCCTGCTGCGGACAGATCCAGTGAATATGGGTATCGATCCCGCCGGCGGTGACGATTTTTCCTTCGGCGGCAATCACTTCCGTCGCGGCGCCGATGGGGATGGTGACGTTGGGCTGGATGTCGGGGTTGCCGGCTTTGCCGATGGCGAAGATCCGGCCGTCCTTCACGCCGATATCGGCCTTAACGATGCCCCAGTGATCGACGATCAGCGCGTTGGTGAGCACCAGGTCAACACAGTCGGCGGCCAGCATCTGTCCCTGGCCCATCCCGTCGCGGATCACTTTGCCGCCGCCGAATTTGACCTCTTCCCCGTAGGTGGTCAAATCGTCCTCCACCTCGATCCACAGCTCGGTATCGGCCAGGCGCACCTTATCGCCGACGGTGGGGCCGAACATGTCGGCATAGGCCTGGCGTGAAATATTACTCATCGTTTGCCTCCAGTGGGCCCATGACTTCGCCGCGGAAGCCGAAGACGGCGCGGTGACCGGCGAAGGCCACCAGCTCAATCTCGCGTTTCTGGCCAGGTTCAAAGCGTACCGCCGTGCCGGCCGGGATATTCAGGCGATAGCCGGTGGCCTGCTGACGGTCGAACTTCAGAGCCGGGTTGACCTCGGCGAAATGGTAGTGCGAACCGACCTGAATCGGACGATCGCCGTGGTTTTCAACGACCACGCGACAGGTCGCCCGGCCGGTGTTGAGGGCTATCTGGCCGGGCTTAACGTGATATTCACCAGGGATCATGGCGCTGCCTCAGATAATCGGGTTGTGAACGGTGACCAGCTTCGAGCCGTCCGGGAAGGTGGCTTCGACCTGGATATCCGGGATCATTTCCGGGACGCCTTCCATCACTTGCTCGCGGGTCAGGACGTGACGACCTTCCTCCATCAGCGAGGCCACGCTTTTGCCGTCGCGGGCGCCTTCCATAATAAAGGCGCTGATCAGGGCCACGGATTCCGGATAGTTGAGCTTCAGGCCGCGGGCCAGGCGGCGTTCCGCCACCAGCGCGGCGGTAAACAGCAACAGCTTGTCTTTTTCTCGGGGGGTCAGTTCCATAACGTTCTCTTAAGTCAGCCAGATTCGGGGGAGTACGGGGGACTTGCCGGTGAGATGAGGACGCAGAAACTGCCAGACGTCGCGCATCACCTGCTGGCAAATCAGATTATCGTCACTGAGGAAGCGCACCGTCAGCAGGCGGTCGGTCAGGCTGGCGCCGGCGTAGAGGCCGAGCGGCGCCAGCGCGTCGCGCACCCCGTCGAGCAGGGCATCGGTTGCCGGATAGCACAGCAGCGTGCCGACCCAGGGACGTCCAGCGATGCTGGAGAGCTCTCCCTCCTGCAGGTGCAGGCGCTCGACCAGCAGCGGCTCATCGTCCACCCATACCTCCAGCCGGTTGCTGAGGGTGCCGTGGCTGAAGGTTTCGCCGATCACCGGGCGGCCAAGGCAGAGCAGATCCCAGGCCAGCAGGGTGCTGGAGGCACACAGGTGAAAGGTGGTGGACAGTCGGGCGTTCGCCCCGGGAAAGAAGATGGCATCCTGCGGGAACCACTCCAGGGTCGCCTGCGGGGCGAGGGTCAACTGCTGGCGCAAAAGCGCTTGCGCGCCGCTGCTGCGGTAAAACTTGCTGGCGCCAGGCATGGTGATCAGGGTATGGCAGCCGGGATCAAGGTGGGCGCTAATCGTCAGTTCATCACCGCCGACGATGCCGCCGGGGGGGTGAAGCAGATAGAGGTGACAGGTCTCTTCTTCCGGGTAAAACGGGCGCTGGACGGTCAGCGGGCCGACGTGTTGGGCGCTGGCGAGAACGGTCTTGCCGCCGGCCTGCTGAAAGCGCAGATCCAGCGTGGCCTGCCAGCCTTTTTTGAGTGGTGGTAACACGGTGCCGTGCAATGTTGCGCCCCTGCAAAATCAAGATAAAACAGCAGCAATGAGTATTGATCGGCGGGAGATTATCCCGGTCATACGAAACGCTTATGTCATCTGTTACCCGCAGCGTCGCATTGGGCGCAAGGGGAAAGCGGCATAACCGCTCAGGATTATTCACCCGGATAATCATTGGCGTCAATATCCTGATCCGCTGCCTGGCCGCGGCGGAAAAGGTGCCAGCGGGGGGAACGCCGCGCCGCTGGTCGCTGGCGTGATTTTTGCTGTGGGTCACCGCTAACGCATTGTTACAAAAGAGGGATGTGGTGAAGATCGCCAATCATGACGACGTAAGGCGAAAAGGCGGGTGAGACAGGTAAATAGAAGCGGGGATCCCTCCGGCTGGCGGGGCCGGGAGGGGAGATTACTTCTCTTCTGGCGTTTTTTTCTTCTTCACACGCGTCCAGATTTTGCTCTCCTGGCGGCGCCACAGACGCTGAATGTTGTCGTGATGGCGCAGGAGGATCAGGCAGGAGAGCATCGACACCGGGAAGGTGTACTGCGGTTTAAACCACCAGACGTAGAACGGAGCGATCAGCGCGCTGACGATAGCGCCAAGGGAAGAGTAACCGCTGAGCAGGATGGTCAGCAGCCAGGTCCCGGCCATCACGCCGGTCAGGTCGAGGCCGATGGGGGCGATAGCGCCGAAGGCCGTGGCGACGCCTTTACCGCCGCGGAAATGAAAGAAAACCGGCCAGATATGGCCCACGCAGGCGGCAATCGCCACTAAACCCAGCCAGAACGGCGTCAGGCCCAGCGCCCAGGCGCCCCATACCGGCAGCATGCCCTTCAGCACATCAAAAATAAGTACCGCTACGGCCGCCCCTTTTCCGCCAATTCGTAGTACGTTAGTGGCCCCGGGGTTGCCTGAGCCGCTGTCGCGTGGGTCGGGCAGGCCAGCAAGGCGACATACCAGAATGGCGCTGGAAATGGAGCCGCAGAGGTAGGCGAGGAGTACCAGTCCAGGCGCGATTGCACTCATAACGCTGTTCCGTTTTGAAAATGTCGTTGTATTCTCTGCATCTGTGGATAATACGCATAATTCGCCGGAAGTGGTATCCGGTTTAGCTAAAAAGCAGGCAGGGCGTGATGGATATTGTATTTATAGAGCAACTTTCGGTAATCACCACCATTGGTGTTTATGACTGGGAACAAACCATTGAGCAGAAGCTGGTGTTCGATATCGAAATTGCATGGGATAACCGCAAGGCGGCCGCCAGCGATGATGTCAGCGATTGCCTCAGCTATGCTGATATCAGCGAGCGCGTCATCGCGCATGTTGAGGGGGGAAAATTCGCGTTAGTGGAGCGGGTGGCGGAAGAGGTGGCCGACCTGCTGCTGGAGACATTCCAGTCGCCATGGGTGCGCATTAAAGTCAGCAAACCTGGCGCCGTGGCTCGCGCGGCAAACGTCGGGGTGATTATTGAACGTGGCCTTAATCTGAAACAAAACTTTTCAGGTCATACTTGTTAAACAAATTGCGTTTATACCGGTCATAGCATCCGGTCATCAGGCAATTTTACTGGCGATCTTCTACCAGAACGGCAGGCGAATCCTTGTGTACGCCGTGTATGCTGCGGATTGCGCGCCCTCTGGCAGTCGGGTTGTGCCTGTTGAACGATACCGTGTTCCTGGTTTTTTTCATTTTACTTTTTTAAAGGGTTTAATTGGATGAGCGATATACACTCGCTGCTGGTGGCGGCAATATTGGGTGTGGTTGAGGGGTTGACAGAGTTTTTACCTGTTTCCAGTACCGGTCATATGATTATTGTTGGTCACCTGCTGGGGTTTGAAGGTGATACGGCAAATACCTTTGAAGTGGTTATTCAGCTAGGCTCGATACTCGCCGTGGTGGTCATGTTCTGGCGTCGCCTGTTCGGCCTGATCGGCATCCATTTCGGCAGGCCGCCGGAGCACGAAGGTAAAGGCAGCGGTCGCTTGTCGCTTATCCATATCCTTCTCGGCATGATCCCCGCGGTGGTGATGGGGCTTATTTTCCACGACACCATTAAATCTTTGTTTAACCCGGTAAACGTGATGTACGCCCTGATTGTCGGCGGTGTGCTGTTAATTGCGGCGGAAGTGCTGAAGCCGAAACAGCCGCGCGCGGTCGGGATTGACGATATGACCTATCGTCAGGCGTTCGTTATCGGCTGCTTCCAGTGCCTGGCGCTGTGGCCGGGCTTCTCCCGCTCAGGGGCGACCATCTCCGGCGGCATGCTGATGGGCGTCAGCCGCTACGCGGCGTCGGAATTCTCATTCCTGCTGGCGGTACCGATGATGATGGGCGCCACGGTGCTGGACGTCTACAAGAGCATCGGCTTCCTCAACATGGGCGATGTCCCGATGTTTGCCGTCGGCTTCGTGATGGCGTTTATCGTGGCGCTGATTGCGATTAAAACCTTCCTGCAGCTGATCAAACGGATCTCGTTCATTCCGTTCGCTATCTACCGCTTTATCGTCGCGGCAGCGGTTTACGTGGTCTTCTTCTAAGGCCTGCGCCCTCAGCCTTGCGGCTGGGGGCAACGCTGTTCCTTCCACTGCGCCACCGCCGCAATTCTCCGCCGCGTCAGCTCCTCGCGAATTTCCGCCCCTTTAAACCCCGCCGCCACCACCTCTTTGGTGGAGACCGACCTCGCCACTTCCCAGGCCTCTAATAGCAGGCGCCCCTGCGGATAATCGCTAGCCTCGAAACCGGTGCGCCCGCGAACGTCGGCTTCGCTGGTGAGGGCGATCTGCTGCACGCGCTGCGGTTTACGCCAGGCGTCAATGCTGTCGAAGAGTTTGACGAGGGTTTTCGGCTGCAGGATCGGCAGGGTGTGGATCAGATCATGATACTCCGCCACCAGTTTCGCGAGATCGCGGATATCGTTCGGCACCCGCAGACGCGCGCAGAGCTGTTCCACCAGCTTGACTCCCGCCGGGCCATGGCCGTGGTGACGCGGCCAGAGCGCTTTCGGCGTCAGCCCTTTGCCGAGGTCATGGCATAGGGTGGCGAAGCGCACATCGACGTCCGGCGACAGCATCGCGGCCATCGTGACGGTCATCAGGGTGTGCAGGCCGGTGTCGATTTCCGGGTGCCATTTGGCTGGGGCCGGCACACCGTACAGGGCGTCAATCTCCGGGAACAGCACCTTGAGGGCCTGGCAGTCGCGCAGCGTCTGAAAAAAGACCTGCGGGTTGCGGGTGGTCAACGCGCTTTCCGTCTCTTTCCACACCCGCTCCGGCGTTAAATGGGCCAGTTCGCCGGCCTCAACCATGGCGGCCATCAGGGTCTGGGTCTCTTCGGCAATGCGAAAACCGAGATGGGCATAGCGGGCGGCAAAGCGCGCCACGCGCAGCACGCGCAGCGGATCTTCGCTAAAGGCGGGGGAGACATGGCGCAGCAGACGCTGGCGGAGATCGTTTTGTCCGCCGTAGGGGTCGATAATTGCGCCGTCGGCGTCCTGGGCGAGGGCGTTGACCGTCAGGTCACGGCGCAGCAGATCCGCTTCGAGGGTGACGTCCGGGGCGGCATAGCAGGTAAAACCGGTATAGCCTGCGCCGGATTTGCGCTCGGTGCGGGCCAGGGCATACTCTTCCCGGCTTTGCGGATGAAGGAACACGGGAAAGTCGCGGCCTACCTGCTGATAGCCCGCGTCAAGCATCTGTTGCGGGGTGGCGCCCACCACCACCCAGTCTCGGTCTTTGACCGGCAGTCCTAACAGCGCGTCGCGCACCGCACCGCCGACCAGATAACTCTTCACGCCTGATTCTCCCGTATCTGTTTTTTGCAAGATGATACGTAAGTCTGGCAGAGAAGACGAATTAGTTCATCCACCGGTCTTTACGTTTGCGGCTTGGCACCAGATGCGGCAGCACCAGACCCAGCAGCAGACCGACGCCCAACACGCCGCCGCCGTACATAAACCACTGCATGATAATGGTGCGCTGTTTGTCATCAAGCTGCAGATTCGCCGCATTCACCTTCTTCTGCGCGACAACCAGCTCATTTTTCAACTTTTGGTTCTCGTCTTTCAGCGCGTTGATCACGCTGTCGCTGCCGGCGACTTTCTTCTGCATATCCGCCGTGCGCTGGTTCCAGGTGGCGTCGATATTATTCAGTTTATCGGTCAGCGTTTTGACCTGGTTTTCCAGATCCGGGACGCGGGTGCGCAGGCTGGGCTCGTTGCTCAGCTCTTTCAGCGGGATCCAGGCGGTACGCCCATTGGCGTCGCGGATCTGCGCGTAACTGGTGCTGTCGTTGGTTTGCAGCACCGCCACTTCTTCCCCGGCGTTGATGGTGCCGACCAGACGATAATTATCGCCCGGGCCGCTGCGAACCCAGGTGTTCAGCTCATCGGAAACGTAGCGCTTTTCTTCTGCGTGAACCGCCGTGGCGGCGCTAAGCGCGAGCAAAGTAAAAGTAATCAGGCGTAATTTTGGCATCAGGTCATCGTTTGGTCATAAAAAGTGGAACGATAGTAGAGGCATCGCCAGAGCGACGCAAAGTTTTCCGCCACAATCGGAATCATCCAGGAGGTGGCCCGGCAAAAAGCGCGTTGCATGGCGATTCGCCGCAAAATACTATCTACTGACAAAAAATATCGTCGTAAGTTCGCCGCAATTTGTCGGCGCAGCACAGAAGCGGAAGAATTCAGTCATGGCTCAAGAAATCGAACTTAAGTTTATCGTCGCTCAGGATGGGGTAGAGACGCTGCGCGAGCAGCTCAATGCGCTCGAGGCGAAACATACGCCCGCGGGCCAGTTGCTGAACATTTATTACGAAACCGCCGATAACTGGCTGCGTCGTCACGACATGGGGCTGCGCATCCGCGGCGATCAGGGGCGTTATGAAATGACGCTGAAAATCGCCGGTCGGGTGGTGGGCGGCCTGCACCAGCGCCCGGAATACAATATTCCCCTGGATAAACCGGAGCTGGCGCTTGAGCGCCTGCCGGCGGAGGTTTGGCCGCAAGGGGAACTTCCGACCGCGCTGGCGGAGCATGTCCAGCCGCTGTTCAGCACCGATTTTTCCCGTGAACGCTGGGTGATCCAGGAAGGAAAGAGTGAGATTGAGATTGCTCTCGATCGCGGCGAAGTGAAGGCGGGCGAGCATCAGGAGCCGATCTGCGAGCTGGAGCTGGAGTTGCTCGCCGGGGAGACCGCCGATCTGCTGCGCTTCGCGCAGCGTTTGCTGGAGAGCGGCGTCCTGCGTCAGGGGAGCCTGAGCAAAGCCGCGCGCGGGTATCATCTGGCGCAAGGCAACAATGAGCGCCCGGTGGCCCGGCTGGCGGTGCTGCCGGTGGCGGCGAAGGCCAGCGTGGAGCAGGGGCTGGAGGCGGCGCTGGAGAGCGCCCTGGCGCACTGGCTGTATCACGATGAGGTCTGGCTGCGCGGCAACGCGAAAGCTAAAGCGGAAATCCTGCTGGCGTTGGCCCGCGTGCGCCATGCCCTCGTGCTGTTCGGCGGCATCGTGCCGCGGAAGGCGACCACCCACCTCCGTGTCTTGCTGAACGACGCCGAAGCCGCGCTGCTGGCCGCGGACACCGCCGAGGAGGCGTTATTCTGCACCGAGGTCGTCGCCGCCAAACTGGCGCTGACCGAATGGCTGGTCCAGCGCGGCTGGCGTCCGTTCCTCAACGAGGCGGGAGAGAAAAAAATAGCCGGATCGTTCAAACGGTTTGCCGATATTAACCTCTCGCGGGTGGCGGCCGAGCTGCGCAGCGCCGTGCAGCATCTGGCGGTTGAAGATGCCGCCGACCAGTTGCCGAAGCTGTCCCGCGATATCGACAGCGTCCAGCTGCTGGCGGGCGCCTATGGCGACGCCGTCGCGCCGTGGCTGGAGAACTGGCAGGAGCTTCAGCGTGCGATAGAGCATGACGACCGCAGCGTCTTTGAATATTTCCGTCGCCAGGCGCTGGCTGCCGAGCCGTTCTGGCTGCATAGTGGAAAACGATAATTACAGGCCAGGGAGCCCCTATGATGCCGCTTTCTTCGCAGTTACAGCAGCACTGGCAGACGGTCGCTGACCGCCTGCCAGCGGATTTTCCCGTCGCCGAACTGAGCCCGCAGGCCCGGTCGGTGATGGCGTTCAGTGATTTTGTCGAACAGAGTGTGATCGCCCAGCCAGGCTGTCTGAACGAGCTTGCGGACTCCTCGCCGGAGGCGGAAGAGTGGCGGCATTACGAGACCTGGCTGCAGGATCGCCTGCAAGCGGTGGCTGACGAAGCGGGGTTGATGCGAGAGCTGCGTCTTTTCCGCCGCCAGATGATGGTCCGCATTGCCTGGGCGCAGGCGCTGTCGCTGGTAAGCGAAGAAGAGACGCTGCAGCAGCTGAGCGTCCTGGCAGAGACCCTGATTGTCGCCGCTCGCGACTGGCTGTATGCCGCCTGCTGTAAGGAGTGGGGAACGCCCTGCAACGCCGAGGGCCAGCCGCAGCCGCTGCTGATCCTCGGGATGGGAAAGCTGGGCGGCGGCGAGCTGAACTTCTCTTCCGATATCGATCTGATTTTTGCCTGGCCTGAGCATGGCGCCACCCGCGGCGGCCGCCGCGAGCTGGATAACGCCCAGTTCTTTACCCGCCTGGGGCAGCGGCTGATCAAGGCGCTCGACCAGCCGACGCAGGACGGCTTTGTCTATCGGGTGGACATGCGCCTGCGACCGTTTGGCGACAGCGGGCCGCTGGTGCTCAGCTTTGCGGCGCTGGAGGATTATTACCAGGAGCAAGGCCGGGACTGGGAACGCTACGCGATGGTGAAAGCGCGGATCATGGGCGATAACGACGACGCCTACGCCAGCGAGCTGCGCGCGATGCTTCGCCCCTTCGTCTTCCGCCGCTATATCGACTTCAGCGTGATCCAGTCGCTGCGTAACATGAAAGGGATGATCGCTCGCGAAGTGCGGCGTCGCGGGCTGAAAGACAACATCAAGCTCGGCGCCGGCGGGATCCGTGAAATTGAATTTATCGTGCAGGTCTTTCAGCTGATCCGCGGCGGTCGCGAACCTGCGCTGCAGCAGCGGGCGCTGCTGCCGACGCTGGCGGCGATTGATGAGCTGCATCTGCTGCCGGAAGGCGACGCGGCGCTGCTGCGCGCGGCCTATCTGTTCCTGCGCCGGCTGGAAAATCTGCTGCAGAGTATCAACGATGAGCAGACCCAGACTCTGCCGCAGGATGAACTGAACCGCGCCAGGCTGGCGTGGGGGATGCATACCGATGACTGGGCGACGCTGAGCGCGCAGCTGGCGAGCCATATGGCCAGCGTGCGGCGGGTGTTTAATGAGCTGATCGGCGATGATGAGGCTCAGTCGCCGGATGAGCAGCTCGCCGAGTACTGGCGCGAGCTGTGGCAGGATGCGCTGGAAGAAGATGACGCCAGCCCGGCGCTGGCGCATTTAAACGACGCCGACCGCCGCAGCGTGCTGGCGCTGATAGCCGATTTCCGTAAAGAGCTGGATCGGCGCACCATCGGCCCGCGCGGCCGCCAGGTGCTGGATCAACTGATGCCGCATCTGCTGAGCGAAATCTGCTCGCGCGCCGATGCGCCGCTGCCTCTGGCGCGGATCATGCCGCTGTTGACCGGGATCGTCACTCGCACCACCTATCTTGAACTGCTGAGCGAATTCCCCGGCGCGCTGAAGCACCTGATTACGCTCTGCGCCGCGTCGCCGATGGTCGCCAGCCAGCTGGCGCGCCACCCCCTGCTGCTTGATGAGCTGCTGGATCCCAACACCCTCTATCAGCCGACGGCGACCGATGCCTATCGCGATGAGCTGCGTCAGTATCTGCTGCGGGTGCCGGAAGAGGATGAAGAGCAGCAGCTGGAGGCATTGCGCCAGTTCAAGCAGGCGCAGCAGCTGCATATCGCCGCGGCGGATATCGCTGGCACGCTACCGGTGATGAAGGTTAGCGATCACTTAACCTGGCTTGCCGAAGCCATCCTCGACGCGGTGGTGCAGCAGGCATGGGGACAGATGGTGGCCCGCTACGGCCAGCCGACCCATCTGCACGATCGCCAGGGGCGCGGCTTCGCCGTCGTCGGCTACGGCAAGCTCGGCGGCTGGGAGCTGGGCTACAGTTCCGATCTCGACCTGGTGTTCCTCCATGACTGCCCGCCGGAGGTGATGACCGACGGCGAGCGGGAAATCGACGGCCGTCAGTTCTACCTGCGGCTGGCTCAGCGGATCATGCATCTGTTCAGCACCCGCACTTCGTCCGGTATTCTCTACGAAGTTGACGCCCGGCTGCGCCCTTCCGGCGCGGCGGGGATGCTGGTCACCACCGCCGACGCGTTTGCCGACTATCAGCAGAACGAAGCCTGGACATGGGAGCATCAGGCGCTGGTGCGCGCTCGCGTGGTCTATGGCGACCCGGCGCTGCAGGCGCGATTTGACGCCATTCGGCGCGATATTCTGACCACCGTGCGGGATGGTGCGACCCTGCAGACCGAGGTTCGCGAGATGCGCGAGAAGATGCGTGCCCACCTTGGCAACAAACATGCCGATCGTTTTGATATCAAAGCCGATGCCGGTGGGATCACGGATATTGAATTTATTACCCAGTATCTGGTCCTACGCTATGCCAGCGACAAGCCAAAGCTGACCCGCTGGTCTGATAACGTGCGTATTCTCGAGCTGCTGGCGCAGAACGACATCATGGACGAGGAGGAAGCGCGAGCTTTAACGCACGCGTACACCACCTTGCGTGATGCGCTCCATCACCTGGCCCTGCAGGAGCTGCCGGGACACGTGGCGCCGGAGGCATTCAGCCGGGAGCGTGAGCAGGTCAGCGCCAGCTGGCAGAAGTGGCTGATGGCTTAACTATAAAATCGGGTGTGCTATTATCGCGCGCAAAGTTTGCGTCTCGCAGGAGAGAGTCATGAAAGTAACGCTGCCGGAGTTTGAACGTGCAGGAGTGTTGGTGGTGGGTGATGTGATGCTGGACCGCTACTGGTACGGCCCCACCAGTCGTATTTCCCCGGAAGCCCCGGTGCCGGTGGTGAAGGTGGAAAATATCGAAGAACGTCCTGGCGGCGCGGCAAACGTAGCGATGAACATCGCCTCCCTGGGGGCGACGTCGCGCCTGGTGGGATTGACCGGGATTGATGACGCCGCTCGCGCGCTGAGCCAGGCGCTGGCCAACGTCAATGTGAAGTGCGACTTCGTCTCCGTCCCGACTCACCCGACCATCACCAAGCTGCGGGTGCTGTCGCGCAACCAGCAGCTGATCCGCCTCGACTTTGAAGAGGGCTTCTCCGGCGTTGATCCGCAGCCGATGCACGAGCGCATTCAGCAGGCGCTGGGCGCCATTGGCGCGCTGGTTCTCTCGGATTACGCCAAAGGGGCGCTGACCAGCGTCCAGACGATGATCAAGCTCGCCCGTGAAGCAGGCGTGCCGGTGCTGATCGATCCGAAAGGTACCGATTTCGAACGCTATCGCGGCGCAACGCTGCTCACCCCGAACCTCTCTGAGTTTGAAGCGGTGGTGGGCAAGTGCCAGGATGAAGCGGAGATCGTTGAGCGCGGCATGAAGCTTATCGCCGAATTCGAACTGTCAGCGCTGCTGGTGACGCGCTCAGAGCAGGGGATGACGCTGCTGCAGCCGGGGCGTCCGCCGCTGCATATGCCGACCCAGGCTCAGGAAGTGTACGATGTCACCGGCGCCGGCGACACGGTGATTGGCGTACTGGCGGCGACCCTGGCGTCCGGCAACACCCTGGAAGAGGCCTGCTATTTCGCTAACGCCGCGGCGGGCGTGGTGGTCGGTAAGCTGGGTACATCCACCGTTTCCCCTGTCGAGCTGGAAAACGCGGTCCGCGGCCGGGCTGAGACCGGCTTTGGCGTGATGAGCGAAGAAGAACTCAAACAGGCGGTTGCGGCGGCGCGCAAGCGCGGCGAGAAAGTGGTGATGACCAACGGCGTCTTCGACATTCTGCACGCCGGCCATGTCTCCTATCTGGCGAATGCGCGCAAACTGGGCGACCGTCTGATCGTGGCGGTCAACAGCGATGCCTCCACCAAACGACTGAAAGGCGAAACCCGCCCGGTAAACCCGCTGGAGCAGCGGATGATCGTGCTGGGGGCGCTGGAGGCGGTCGACTGGGTGGTCTCCTTCGAAGAAGATACACCGCAGCGCCTGATTGCCGGGATCCTGCCGGATCTGCTGGTGAAAGGCGGCGACTACAAACCGGAGCAGATCGCCGGCAGTGAAGAGGTCTGGGCGAACGGTGGCGAAGTGCTGGTGCTCAACTTTGAAGATGGTTGCTCAACCACCAACATTATTAAGAAAATACAAAAAGATAGCGAAAAATAACCGTTTCGCTATTCCCCCGCCATAACGGTGCGGCATCACGGCCTGCGATAGCGATATCGCGGGCCGTTTTTATTTAATGATGTGGAAAATGATTTGGCGCAATAAATAATCATATTAAGCGCATTTTTCGTACAGATGGCGTTAAGGTAAGCGTAAATACTGAAGTGAGTAAAAGGCATATGACTGATCAGAACATCCACCGCTGAAGGAGTATGCGCATGAACCATAACGACATGTATTCAATGAAGAATTTTGATTTTTTGGCACGGAGTTTCGCCAGAATGCACGCCCAGGGCCAGCCAGTTGATCTTCAGGCCATTGTCGGCAATATGGATGAAGAACATCGTGAATGGTTTTGCCAGCGCTATGAACTGTACTGTCGTCAGGTGAACAGCCCGGCGGAAGCCGCACACTAAGCCAACGCAAACGGGCCCCTGAGGGCCCGTTTTTTTACTGCTGCTCTTCGCTGTCAGGCGTCGTCGCCGGGCGGTTTTCGAGGTCATTCAGGCGCTGTTCCAGCAGCGCCAGTTTTTCGCGGGTCCGCAGCAGAACCTGAGTCTGCACGTCAAACTCTTCGCGGCTAACCAGGTCCAGACGGGTCAGCTGCGACTGCAGCGCCTGGCGGATTTTCTTTTCAACATCCTCACCCAGATCGCGAAGTCCTTTTGGCATCGACTCATGGACCTGGCGGGCGATTTGTTCAATTTTTTTCGGGTCAATCATGGTGGTTTCCTGCTCGGGTCGGATGATTGATCATTGTAGTGCGAACCAGGCCGCCTATAAACCAGAAATGTTTGAAGCTTATGCATTGCCGAGGATAGTCAATAGCGTTATAGTTATCTCGCTTATTCTCAGGGCGGGGCGAAATTCCCCACCGGCGGTAAATCAACCATGGCGTTGAAAGCCCGCGAGCGCTTCCCGTGACTACGGGAAGGTCAGCAGATCCGGTGTAATTCCGGGGCCGACGGTTAAAGTCCGGATGGGAGAGAGTAACGGCACAGTCGGGCCCAGGCCCGCTCGCGTTGACTTTTGCCGCTAAACCGGCGCTCCTAAGACTGCCCTGATTCTGGTAACCATAATTTTAATGAGGTTTTTTTACCATGAATCAGACGCTCCTTTCTTCTTTTGGTACCGCTTTTGAACGTGTGGAACACGCTTTGGACGCCCTGCGCGAAGGCCGCGGCGTGATGGTGCTTGACGATGAAGACCGTGAAAACGAAGGCGATATGATCTTCGCCGCCGAAACCATGACCGTAGAGCAGATGGCGCTGACCATTCGTCACGGCAGCGGCATTGTGTGCCTGTGCCTGACCGAAGATCGCCGCAAACAGCTGGATCTGCCGATGATGGTGGAGAACAACACCAGCGCCTACGGCACCGGCTTTACCGTAACCATCGAAGCGGCGGAAGGCGTGACCACCGGCGTTTCCGCTGCTGACCGCGTGACCACCGTCCGCGCGGCGATTGCCGACGGCGCGAAACCTTCCGATCTCAACCGTCCTGGCCACGTTTTCCCGCTGCGGGCGCAGCCGGGCGGCGTACTGACCCGCGGCGGCCATACCGAAGCCACTATTGACCTCGTGACCCTCGCTGGCTTCAAACCGGCAGGCGTGCTGTGCGAGCTGACCAATGACGATGGCACCATGGCGCGCGCGCCGGAGTGCATCGCGTTCGCTCAGCAGCACAATATGGCGGTGGTCACGATTGAAGATCTGGTGGCCTATCGTCGCGAACATGAGCGTAAAGCCAGCTAATCAGCGGCTGACAACGCCAGTGAAAACAGCCCGCTTATTAGTGGGCTGTTTTGTTTCTGTGCCTTAACCGATGCCCATCGTCTGGAGCACCACCAGACTCAGCCCCATCACCGACATCCCGCACAGAACGCCATAGCTCGGGTTGCTTTGCGGATCGATCTCTTTCGCCAGCGGCATCAGTTCATCGACCGACAGCGCCACCATAATCCCGGCGACGGCGGCCATGATCGCGCCCATGACCATCGGCGAGACCAGGCTACCCAGAATCAGCCACGCCAGCACGCCGCCCAAAATCTCCGCCATGCCGGAAAGACCGGCCCAGAGCACCGCCTTACTGCGCGATCCGGTGGCGGCATATACCGGCCCGGCAACGGCCAATCCTTCAGGAATATTGTGCAGGGCGACGGCAAGCGCCACTCCCATGCCAAGCTCGAGGTTGTTGCTGGCCGTGACATAGGTGGCGATCCCTTCCGGAAAGTTATGCAGGCTGATACCCAACGTCAGCAGAATGGCGGTGCGGCGTAAATTGCGCGGGCGCGGCGCGGCGGGGGTCATCAAATCCTGCGGGTGGGCATGCGGCAGCAGGCGATCGAGACCAAAGTAGCCCAGCAGGCCGAAAACAAACATTCCGTAGCCGAGCAGCGGCGACATGCCCTCGGCGGCCAGCGCGGCAGGCAGCATTTCCATCAACGAAATCAACAGCATGATCCCGGCGGCAAAGCCGAGGGAGAAGCCCAGCAGGCGGTTAGAGGGTTTCTGGCCAATCACGCCGAAAATGGCGCCTATAAAGGTTGCGCTACCGGCTAACAGCGTCAATATTAAGGGTGATGACATCGCTTCTCTCCCTGCGAAAATAAGTGCATAGGAGTATATTGCCTGAGGATGCGCGTACGGGACAGCTCCCTTTACCGCGAATTACATTCAAATTTTCTGACGATCATCATCATGGTTATCTGAGTTTATCCTGGCGCAAAAGCGCGTAATGTGAGCACATCACATTGACACCCTAAGGATATCATCATGTCCCGTACCCGAATGCCCGCGTTGTTTCTCGGCCATGGCAGCCCAATGAACGTGCTGGAAGACAACCGCTATACCCGCGCCTGGGCTCACCTGGGCGAAACCCTGCCGCGTCCGAAAGCGATCGTGGTGGTCTCTGCGCACTGGTTCACGCGCGGTACGGGCGTGACGGCGATGGAGGCCCCGAAGACCATTCACGACTTCGGCGGTTTCCCGCAGGCGCTGTATGACACCCATTACCCGGCGCCGGGCTCCCCGGCGCTGGCGCAACGGCTGGTGGAGCTGCTCTCGCCGGTGCCGGTCACTCTCGATAAAGAAGCCTGGGGATTTGACCATGGCTCGTGGGGCGTGCTGATCAAGATGTATCCGCAGGCGGATATCCCGATGGTTCAGCTGAGCATCGACAGCACCAAACCGCCGGCCTGGCATCTCGAAATGGGGCGAAAGCTGGCCTCGCTGCGTGATGAAGGGATTATGCTGGTGGCCAGCGGCAACGTGGTGCACAACCTGCGTACCGCCCGCTGGCATGGCGAGAACACGCCGTATCCGTGGGCGGAGTCCTTCAACAACTACGTGAAGGCGAATCTGCAATGGCAGGGCCCGGACGATCAGCACCCGCTGGTTAACTACCTGGCACACGAAGGGGGCTCGCTCTCCAACCCAACGGCGGAGCATTTCCTGCCGCTGTTATACGTGCTGGGGGCATGGGATGGCGTGGAGGCGATTTCGACCCCGGTCGATGGCATCGAGATGGGCTCGCTGAGTATGCTGTCGGTGGTGGTTGGCGCCTGATAAAAATTGAGCTCCGGCGGCGGTATCGTCGCCGGAGCGCGACATTATTCGACGAAAATGTGCGGATAGAAACGCGACAGATCCTGGGTTATCAGCGCCCGGTCTTCACGAATGCCGATCCCGGCGGGCTGATCGTTGATGAGCCAGCTGCCAATCAGCGTGTAGCTGTCACCAAACTTCGGCAGCGGGTAAAATTCCTGCACGATAGTGCCTTCTTCCCCATACGGACCTTCCACCGACTCCACCACCTTGCCCTGTTCAACGATCGACACGTTGGCGCCTTCGCGAGAGAAGATCGGCTTAATGACGTACTTCTCCATCTCCGGATGGGCATCTTCGCTGAAGTAAGCCGCCAGCAGATTTGGGTGATTGGGGAACATTTCCCACAGCATCGGCAGCAGCGCTTTGTTGGAGATGATGCTCTTCCACGCCGGCTCCAGCCAGCGGACGCCAGCGTCTTCCAGCTTGGTGGAGAACATCTCCCGCAGCATAAACTCCCACGGATAGAGCTTGAACAGGTTGCCAATCACCTGATCCTGGAGATCGGTAAACTGGCCTTTTTCACCCAGTCCAATATCTTCGATGTAGAGGAATTCCGTCGCCAGCCCCGCCTCGGCGGCGCAGTCCTGCAGATATTGCACGGTGCCGCGATCTTCAACGGTATCGCGGCAGCAGGCCATATGCAGCAGCTGGAAGCCAAACTGCTCGCGCAGCTCACCGAAGCGATCGATCAGCTTCTCCTGCAGGCTATTGAACTGGTCGCTGCCCGCCGGCAGCTTGCCGGCGTTGAGCTGGTCTTCCAGCCAGATCCACTGGAAGAAGGCCGCTTCATACAGCGAGGTCGGCGTGTCGGCATTGTTCTCCAGCAGCTTCGGCTCGCCGACGCCATCCCAGGCCAGGTCGAGACGTGAGTAGAGTGACGGCTGGTTGGTTTTCCACGACTGGCGCACAAAGCCCCAGGTGTGTTTAGGGATGCGGAATTTGGCCATCAGCTCATCGCTGGCGATCACTTTTTCCACCACCTGAAGACACATCTGATGCAGCTCGGCGGTGACCTCCTCCAGCTTTTCCACCTGGGCGAGGCTCAGCTTGTAATAAGCCTCTTCGCTCCAGTAGGGCTCGCCGTACATGGTGTGGAAGTTGAAGCCGTATTCGGTCGCTTTCTCGCGCCAGTCCGGGCGCTCGGTAATGCTGACTCTTTCCATGTTGCTTAGCCGCCCATTGAGCGAGAAGAAGAGGTTGAGCCTGCGGCGCTACGCTGCATGGTCGACTGCTTCGCCACCGACTCGCCGAAGCCCCCGCGGGTGACGGTCGTGGTGGTTGCCGGTTTCGGCGCCATCGCGGTTTTCGGCACGTTCATGGTGCGGCCCGGCTGGGCGGCGCCATAGCTCTTACCGCTGGCGTCAGTGTACTGACCGTAGGCCGGGCTGGCAGGGTTTTTGGAGCTGAACAGCGGCTGCTGTTGCGCCATGCCGCCGCCCATCAGGCGGCCCATCATGTAGCCGGCCATCAGCGGCATCCAGAAGCTACCGCTGCTTTGCGCCTGCGCCTGGTTTTCCGGGGCGACGCCCGCCTGGGCAGGCGTTTGCTGGCACTGACCTTCGCCAAACTCGGCGACGCAGTCTTCGCGGGTGGCATATTTCGGCGCGGTGCGCTCTGCCTCTTTCACCGCGTTGGTGTAGGCCGTGGTGCATTCGGCTGCTTTGCCCGGGTTGGCGGCGGAGCAGTCATCGGCGTTCTGGTACAGCGAGACCGTTTCGTCGCTTTTTTCACAACCGGCAAGCATAAAGACCGCGGTGACGGCCAGGGCGACCGGCGTCAGGTGGCGTGCGCTCCAGCTTTTGCGGAACGACGAATGATTAATATTTTTTGTCCGTTTCATATTTGTCTTCCAGGACCCAGTGGTATGGCGTGTGTTAACGCTCAGGATAGAGGATGAGTGGTGGAAAATGAAGCGAAGAGGGGCGCTAAGCGGGGGATCTTTACGTTGCCTTACGTTTAACGCATCGCCTGTCCGACGGACAGGCGATGCGCGTCACAGTATGAAAATTACTGACGGAACGGATTGCTGCCGCTGCTATGGGTCGTCGTCCGTGCGGACGCCGGCTTCATAGCCGCAGTCGTGTTGCCGTAACCATCGGCAGTGGCATCCTGCTGCGGATTTTCCGGCGCGACGCTGTCGGCAGAGGTCGAGATCGGTTTGCCCAAGGTGTTGTTCAGGGCGATCAGATCCTGCTCGTTCAGCGTACCTAACGCCGACTTGATGTTCAGCTCGTTGATCAGGTAGTTGTAGCGCGCATTAGAGAGCTGCTGTTTGGCGTTGTACAGCGTGGTGGTGGCGTCGAGGACGTCAACGATAGTACGGGTACCCACCGAGTAGCCAGCTTCCATCGCATCCAGGGAGCTTTGCGCAGAGACCACCGCCTGTTTGTAGGCGTTGATGCTGCTGATAGAGGCATTCACGTTGTTAAACGAAGAACGCACGGTCTGGACCACGCTGCGGTGAGCGCTTTCCAGCTGCTCGCTGGCGCCGACGAAATTGTACTGCGCCTGTTTGACCTGCGAGTTAACCATCCCGCCCTGGTACAGCGGCAGGGAGAAGCTCAGGCCGATTTTATTCTGACCGATATCAGCATCTTGCGAGATGCTTTTTGAGCCGCTGTAGCGGTTGTTGGAAACGCCAGACGAGGCGTTTAAATCCAGGGTCGGCAAATGGCCGTCCTGCGCCTGGCGAATCTGCTCGCGGGCCAGGTCCTGATTCAGACGCGCCTGCAGCAGCGACAGGTTGCGGTTCTCCGCTTCCTTCAGCAGGGCGTTCACCGCCTGCGGTTTGCTGGTTTTGAAGCCGTCTACGTTCAGGGAGGCCAGCTCCGGGTAGTAGTTGCCGGTAACCTGGCGCAGCTCTTCCACGGCGTTGTCGAGATCGTTACGCGCGGTCACTTCGTTCGCCAGCACGGCGTCGTATTGTGAGCGGGCGTTCTGCACGTCGGTGATCGCCACCAGACCGACGTTAAAGCGCTGGGTGGTTTGATCCAACTGACGGTAAATAGCCTGTTTCTGCGCTTCGGTATAAGAGAGCGTGTCGATGGCGGCCAGCACTTTGAAATAGGCCGTCGCGGTATTCAGAATCAGCGTTTGCTGATCGGTCTGATACGTGACATCCTGAATGCCTGCCGCTTTTTCCTGCAGCGTCAGGGCGCGCCATTTCGACATATCAAACAGAACCTGCGTTAACTGCAGCGAGCCGCTGGTGACGTTAGAATTCTGGTCTTTATAATCACGGAAGCCGCTGGTATAGGTATAATCCGCTCCCAGCCCGAGCTGAGGCAGTAATGGACTGCGCGCTTCGTTGATCTTTTCGAATGCGGCGTCACGATCGGCTGCCGATTTACGCAGATCGGGGTTGCTGATGCGCGCCTGCTGGTAAACCTGAAGCAGGTTTTCCGCCTGGCTCATGGCGCTGAACCCGGTCAGGCTCAGGCCGATAAGAATGGGGAGCAATTTCTTCATTTGCATTCCTTGTTGTGAAGCATTTAGCGCTGGTCTAATTCTAAGAAAAATTCCGCTGATTGTATCGATTCTGCCGCCGTAAAAAGTTGGCGTTACGTGCCATCCGGCGGTAATTTGCACCAATCTAACATACGGACCGTAAAACGGTAGCCAAACGGTCTGGAAATCCCTCATTTCGGATTAGCAGGACATAACAATGAGCAAACCCATCCACCAGGGAATTACCTTCTCCAAAAATGATGTAGAAATTATTGCACGCGAAACGCTGTATCGTGGTTTTTTTTCACTCGATTTATACCGTTTTCGCCACCGCCTGTTTAACGGCGGCATGAGCGGCGAAGTCACCCGTGAAATTTTTGAGCGCGGGCATGCCGCCGTCTTGCTACCCTTTGACCCGGTGCGGGACGAAGTGGTGCTGGTCGAACAAATCCGTATCGCCGCCTATGATACCAGCGAGAGCCCGTGGCTGCTGGAAATGGTCGCCGGCATGATCGAGGCGGGTGAGACGGTGGAAGATGTCGCCCGTCGGGAAGCGCTGGAAGAGGCCGGGCTTGAAGTTGGGCGGACGAAACCAATATTAAGCTATCTGGCCAGTCCGGGCGGCACCAGTGAACGGTTATCGATCCTGGTGGGCGAAGTTGATGCATCGACGGCAAAAGGCATTCACGGCCTGGCCGAGGAAAATGAGGATATTCGGGTGCATGTGGTAAGCCGGGAGCAGGCTTACCAGTGGGTAGAAGAGGGGAAAATCGACAACGCAGCCTCTGTCATCGCCTTGCAATGGCTGCAATTGCATTATCACAATTTACGAAACGAGTGGACAAAATGAAGCGTTATACACCTGACTTCCCTGAGATGATGCGCCTGTGCGAGACCAATTTCGCCCAGTTGCGCCGCCTGTTGCCGCGAACGGATGCAGCGGGTGAGAAGGTGAGCTATCAGGTGGGAAGCGCGCAATATCGGTTAACGATAACGGAATCAACCCGCTACACTACTCTGGTGGCGATAGAGCAGACTCTGCCAGCGGTGAGCTACTGGAGTCTGCCATCCATGACCGTTCGCCTCTACCATGACGCCATGGTGGCCGAAGTGTGTTCGAGTCAGCAGATCTTTCGCTTCAAAGCGCGATATGATTATCCTAATAAAAAGTTGCATCAACGCGACGAAAAGCATCAAATTAACCAGTTTCTGGCCGACTGGCTGCGTTACTGTTTAGCACATGGAGCGATGGCGATTCCGGTTTGTTAGCGTCGTTAAACCTAAGGACACCATTTGGAAAGCCTGTTAAACCTACCTCTGGCTGGTGAGGCCAGAGTCAGGATCTTACAAATTACTGATACTCACCTGTTTGCTGAAAAACATGAAACGTTGTTAGGCATCAATACCTGGGAAAGCTATCAGGCCGTACTGTCGGCCATTCATGCCTCACAGCGTCCATGCGATTTGATTGTCGCAACAGGCGATTTGGCGCAGGATCACTCCTCCGCGGCCTACCAGCATTTTGCTGAGGGCATCGCGAGTTTCGCTGCACCCTGCGTCTGGCTACCGGGCAACCATGATTTCCAGCCGGCGATGTACAGCACCCTGCAGGAGTCGGGCATTTCCCCCGCCAAGCGCGTGTTTCTCGGCGACCACTGGCAGATCCTGCTGCTGGACAGCCAGGTGTTTGGCGTTCCCCATGGCGAGCTGAGCGACTTCCAGCTGGAATGGCTCGAACATAAGCTGGCGGAGGCGCCGGAGCGTTATACCTTACTCCTGCTGCATCATCATCCGCTGCCGGCCGGCTGCAGCTGGCTGGATCAACACAGTCTGCGCAACGCCGGCGCGCTGGACAGCGCGCTGAGCGCCTGGCCGCGGGTGAAGCATCTGCTGTGCGGCCATATTCATCAGGAGCTGGATCTCGACTGGAATGGCCGACGTATGATGGCGACGCCGTCGACCTGCGTTCAGTTCAAGCCGCACTGCGCCAATTTCACCCTCGATACGGTGTCGCCGGGCTGGCGCTGGCTGGAGCTTCACCCTGACGGAACGCTGACCACCGAAGTGTGCCGCCTGGAAGGCGCGGCGTTTCATCCGGATATTGCTTCAGAAGGCTACTGATGGCGACGCTCCTTTATCTGCACGGCTTTAACAGTTCTCCACGCTCGGCGAAGGCGACGGCGTTAAAGACTTGGCTGGCGCAGCACTATCCTGAGATCGCCATGGTGGTGCCGGAGCTGCCGCCTTACCCGGCGGAAACGGCGGAGCTGCTGGAGTCCATCGTGCTGGAGCACGGCGGCGAGCCGCTGGGGGTCGTAGGGTCGTCGCTGGGCGGCTACTACGCCACCTGGCTGTCGCAGTGCTTTATGCTGCCAGCGGTAGTGGTTAACCCGGCGGTGCGGCCGTTTGAGCTGCTGAACAATTTTCTCGGCCACAATGAGAATCCATACACCGGGCAGCAATATGTGCTAGAGTCTCGCCATATTTACGATCTCAAAGTTATGCAAATCGACCCGCTCGAAGCGCCGGATTTACTCTGGCTGCTGCAGCAGACCGGGGATGAAGTGCTTGATTACCGCCAGGCCGTTCATTACTACGCCTCCTGCCGGCAGACGGTGGAGGAGGGCGGTAATCACGCATTTGTCGGCTTTGACGATCATTTCACTCAGATTATCGAATTTCTCGGCCTGCGCTAAACGGCCCTGAACGACCTACGAATACACACCATGACGCAATCTTCATATAACGCTGATGCCATTGAGGTACTCACCGGGCTAGAGCCGGTGCGCCGCCGTCCGGGCATGTATACCGACACCACCCGTCCTAACCATCTTGGTCAGGAAGTGATTGATAACAGTGTGGACGAAGCGCTGGCAGGCCACGCCAAACGCGTGGAAGTGATCCTGCACGCCGACCAGTCCCTCGAGGTGATTGACGACGGGCGCGGGATGCCGGTCGACATTCATCCGGAAGAGGGGGTGCCGGCGGTTGAGCTGATCCTCTGCCGACTGCACGCGGGCGGTAAGTTTTCCAACAAAAACTACCAGTTTTCCGGCGGCCTGCACGGGGTGGGGATTTCGGTGGTCAACGCCCTGTCTAAACGCGTGGAGGTCAACGTGCGTCGCGACGGTCAGATCTACAGCATCGCCTTTGAGAATGGTGAGAAAGTAGAAGACCTGCACGTCACCGGCACCTGCGGTAAACGCAACACCGGGACCAGCGTCCATTTCTGGCCTGACGAAAGCTTCTTCGATAGCCCGCGCTTCTCCGTTTCGCGTTTGACCCACTTGTTAAAAGCGAAAGCGGTGCTGTGCCCGGGCGTGGAAATTGTTTTCCGCGATCAGGTCAACAACAGCGAGCAGAGCTGGTGCTATGCCGATGGCCTTAACGACTACCTTAGCGAAGCGGTGAACGGCCTGCCGCTGCTGCCGGAAAAACCCTTCGTCGGCACCTTCTCCGGTGAGACGGAGGCGGTGGACTGGGCGCTGCTGTGGCTGCCGGAAGGCGGCGAGCTGCTGACCGAGAGTTATGTCAACCTGATCCCGACCATGCAGGGCGGGACGCATGTCAACGGCCTGCGCCAGGGGCTGCTGGACGCGATGCGTGAGTTCTGCGAGTACCGTAATATTCTGCCGCGCGGGGTGAAACTGTCGGCGGAAGATATCTGGGATCGCTGCGCCTACGTGCTGTCGGTGAAGATGCAGGATCCGCAGTTCGCCGGGCAAACCAAAGAGCGCCTGTCGTCGCGTCAGTGCGCGGCGTTCGTCTCCGGCGTGGTGAAAGACGCCTTCAGCCTGTGGCTGAACCAGAACGTGCAGGCTGCGGAGCTGCTGGCGGAGATGGCCATCTCCAGCGCCCAGCGTCGTCTGCGCGCCGCCAAGAAAGTGGTGCGCAAAAAGCTGACCAGCGGTCCGGCGCTGCCGGGTAAGCTGGCCGACTGCACCGCCCAGGATCTGAACCGTACCGAACTGTTCCTCGTCGAAGGGGACTCGGCGGGCGGGTCAGCCAAGCAGGCGCGCGATCGTGAATATCAGGCGATCATGCCGCTGAAAGGCAAGATCCTTAATACCTGGGAAGTCTCTTCCGATGAAGTGTTAGCTTCGCAAGAAGTGCACGACATTTCGGTGGCGATTGGTATTGACCCGGATAGCGATGATTTAAGCCAGCTGCGCTACGGCAAAATTTGTATTCTGGCGGATGCGGACTCCGATGGCCTGCACATTGCCACGCTGCTGTGCGCGCTGTTCGTGAGACATTTCCGTACTCTGGTGAAAGAGGGGCACGTCTACGTGGCGCTGCCGCCGCTGTACCGTATCGACCTCGGCAAAGAGGTTTACTACGCGCTAACGGAAGAAGAAAAAACCGGCGTGCTGGAGCAGCTAAAGCGCAAGAAAGGCAAGCCAAACGTCCAGCGCTTTAAAGGTCTCGGCGAGATGAACCCGATGCAGCTGCGGGAAACCACCCTCGACCCGAATACCCGCCGCCTGGTGCAGTTGGTGATCAGCGATGAGGATGAGCAGCAGACCACGGCGATGATGGATATGCTGTTGGCCAAGAAGCGTTCTGAAGACCGTCGCAACTGGCTGCAGGAGAAGGGCGATATGGCGGACCTGGAAGTGTAAGACCGCACGCTGCGCCAGACGTAAAAGGGAGCCTCAGGCTCCCTTTTCTTATTCCGTTTCAGCGTCGGCGGGCTTAGACGCCGGCCTGCAGGATACGGATGGTGGTCTCCAGCACATCGCCTTTGACCGCTTCCGACCAGGCTTTCATGTGCGGGGTCTGCAGGTGCGCTTCAAGATGCGCGACGCTTTCCCACTGCTCCACCATGACGATAGAGTCAGGAGCGGTGGTCTGGAAGCTGACGCCAGCGGCATGATCCACCATAGGCGCATAGCCGTGGCAGCCGGCTTCCTGCAAAACGGTCGGAATAATTTTCGCGAACTGATCGAGAACCGCCTGGCGGTGGTGCTGGCCCGGACGGGTACGGATTTCTGCAATCACTGTTAACATGGTTAACTCAACTCCTTCTGTGTGGATCTTGTCATACTCCAGGTTCCAATAACTCGAAATATGTAGAGCATAGACCCCTAGTTAACCAAAAATTTCCGCCAGATGCTTGCGATATTCTGCGATATACCGTGGGACATCAGGCATTTTTATCACGTCGTTGGCGATAAAGGTTGGCAGCGCCTCCATACCCAGGAACTGGTTGGCTTTATGGAACGGCAGGTAAACGCCGTCAACGCCAACGCCGTGGAAGAACTGCTCTTTGTCGGTGAAGGCCTCCATTGGCGCGTTCCAGGTCAGGGAGAGCATATATTTTTTCCCCTGCACCAGGCCGCCGGAGCCATATTTTTTGCTGGCGTCGGAGCGGGTACGGCCGTCGCTGGCGTACAGCGAACCGTGGCCTTCGGTAAAGACGTCATCCATATATTTTTTCACCGTCCACGGGGCGCCCATCCACCAGCCCGGCATCTGCCAGATCACCACATCGGCCCAGAGGAAATTCTGCACTTCGGCTTTTACGTCGTACTCGCTTTCGGCGCGAACGCTTTTAACATCGTGCCCGGCGTCGCGCAGATAACTCTCCGCGACCTCGGTCAGGGTGTCGTTCAGTTGGCCATTCGAGTGGGCGAATTTTTTTGCGCCATTGATAATCAGGATGTTGCTCATCATTTGTCCTCAATCTTGAAAATTTGCCGACGATCTTACCCCGCGAAGCGGGGCAGTAAAATGAGCAAAATGTGCAAAGTCTTTTGCTAAATGAGCAATAATCCCGCTACCAGCCAACGCGGGCTTCGAAGCCGCCGTCGCGGGCGTTGGCAAACTCGACGCGCATGCCATGCAGCGAGGCGATGCGCCGGACGATAGACAAGCCCAGGCCGCTGCCCGGAGCATCCTGACCCGGTGGGCGATAGAAACGCTCGCCGATGCGCGCCAGCGCCTGCGGGCTGATGCCGGGGCCGTTATCGCGGACCCGAAACTCGCGGGCGTTGAGGGTGATATCGACCTGGCTGCCGCGCGGGCTGTAGCGCACCGCGTTATCCAGCAGATTGCGCACCAGCAGGCTGAGGAGCAGCGGCTGGCCGGTGCGGGAGATGCCAGAGGCATTAAGATGCAGGCGCAGCTCAATCCCGGACTGCTGCGCCGGGTGGTACATCTCCATTACCGCCGACTGCAGCAGGTCGTCGAGGGCGACCGGCTGCAGGTCGTCCAGCTGGGCGAGCGAGTCCAGCCGCGACAGCGTCAGCAGCTGATCCACCAGACGGGTGGCGCGATCGATCCCCTGATGGAGCTGAGCCAGGGCTTTCTCCCGCCCTTGTGGATCGTCCAGAGAGAGCTGGGCGACTTCAGTCTGCACCTTCAGCGCCGCCAACGGGCTGCGCAGCTCGTGGGCGGCATCAGAGGTAAACCGACGCTCGCGCAGCATGACGTCGTGGGTGCGCTGGAACAGCTGATTCAGCGCTTCGACCAGTGGGCGGACTTCAGGGGGGATCTTCTCCACGCTGAGCGATTCCGCCGAGTCCGGCGCGCGCAGACGCAGCGTGCGCGCCAGATGTTTCAACGGCGCCAGTTCGCGGCTTAACAGCACGATGAGCAGCACGAACATCAGCGGCAGGGCGACCATCCACGGAGTGAGCTGCGAGGTGACAATGTCCATCGCCATTTCGCGGCGATAATCCCACTCCTGGCCGACGGCGATGCGGTGGCGGCCATCGGCGGTGGTTAACCACAGGAAGCGCCACTCGTCATCATCGCCGCGCAGGTAGCCATCGCTAAAGCCCTCACGCTGCGAGTGCCACTGTATATCCTCTCCGTTCTCGCCGTCGTTAAGCACCATTTTGCCGTCGCGGGTGAAGATGGCGAACGCTAGCGCATCGTCGTCGATATGCCCGTGGCGCACCTTTTTCTTTTCCCCGAGCGATGCCGGCGGGGCGCGCAGTTCATCGAAATGCATGGCGCTCAGGCGGCGGGCGAACAGCAGCTGCTGGGTATCAAACAGCTTATCCAGCTTTTTACTGGTCTGCTGCCAGGCGATCACGCTGGCCACGCCCCAGGCAGCGGCGGTCAGCACGGCAAACAGCAGCGTCAGGCGCAGGCGCAGGCTCAGGCGGGCAAGTCGTTTCATGCGTCACCCAGGGTATAGCCGATGCCGTGGACGGTGCGGATAAATTCACTGCCGAGTTTGCGCCGCAGATGGTGGACGTGAACTTCCACGGCGTTGCTGGAGACCTCGTCGTCCCAGTTGTAGAGCTTTTCTTCAATAAGCTTACGCGGCAGCACGCGCCCGGCGTTACGCAGCAGCAGTTCCAGCAGGGCGAACTCCTTCGGCTTCAGCGTCAGGCTTTCGCCGTCGAGGCTGGCGGTTAAGCGGTTCGGGTCAAGGCGTACCTTGCCGTGGCGCAACTCGCTGCTGCTCTGGCCGTGGGCACGGCGGATCAATGCTTCGAGGCGGGCCGCTACCTCAATCAGGGCGAAAGGTTTGCACAGATAATCATCGGCGCCCAGGCGCAGCCCCTCCACCCGCTGGCTGAGCGCATCGCGGGCGGTGAGGATCAGCACCGGTTCATGGCGGCCTTTGTCGCGCCACTCGCGCAGAATATCGAGGCCATCAACGCCAGGAAGAGTGAGATCAAGAATTGCCGCGTCGTAGGGGGCGCTGTATAGGGCGTTTTTGCCCTCCAGCCCGGCGGTAAACCAGTCGATGCTGAAGCCCATTTTGCTCAGCCCGGCCTTGATGCCATCGCCGATTAACTTGTCATCTTCCACCAATAATATGCGCATGTTTCCCTCTGACGATCCTGATTCTTTGCGCAGTAAACCGCGTTGAAGCGGGTGATGTACAGCATTAAAATTTCTTTTTTCCGCTTAAGAAGTCGTTAAGTTTTGTCGGGCGTAATAGGAGCCATATCAACACGAAGGGAGAACACATCATGAAGAAAATTGCTGCGATGACCGCGATCGTTGCCCTGGTTTCCATGCCGGCGCTGGCTGCCGGACAGGGCGGGTATACCGGTCCTTCTGCGACCACGCCGGCAAGTTCAACCACCCAGGGCGGCGGCTTCACCGGCCCGAGCGGCGCGGTCACCACCGTCACCAATGTCAAATCGCTGCGGGACGATACCTGGGTGACCCTGCGCGGCAAAATCACCGAGCGCGTTTCCGACGATCTGTATAAGTTCCAGGATGCTACCGGAGTGATCAATGTCGATATCGACCACAAACGCTGGAACGGCGTCACCGTCGGCCCACAGGACACGGTAGAAATTCAGGGGGAAGTCGATAAGGACTGGAACTCGGTGGAAATCGACGTTAAACAGATCCGTAAAATCGCGCCATAAGTCTCCGTCGGATAAGCGCAAGATCGGTCAGGCATCGCTATCCTCGCTCTGTCAGAGTATGTCGCGAGGAGGAGACGATGAACGATATTAAGGCCAGCCCGGCGTATGTCGGGCGCTTTCAGCGCGTCTGTAGGTACATTGCGCACCATCTTGATGAGCCGCTGTCGCTGGAGATGCTGAGCGCGATAGCGCACAGTTCGCCTTACCATTTTCACCGGCAATTTAGCGCTTATACCGGCATTCCCTTGTACCGGTATATTCAGTGGTTGCGTCTGCGACGCGCCTGTTGGCGCCTGGCGTTCAACCCCCGCGATAAAGTCATCGATATTGCCCTTGATGCCGGATTTCAGAATGCGGAGTCGTTCAGTCGTGCCTTCCGTACCGCGTTTGACCAAAGCCCGACCCAGTTCCGTCAGCAACCGGACTGGGCCGAGTGGCATCGGCGCGTACCGAAACATACGCTACAGGAGCAAACGTCGATGGACGTCAACATTATTTCGTTCCCCACCACCCGGATAGCCGTACTGCAACATCGCGGCAGCCCGGACCTTGTCAACGCCACCGCCGCGCGTTTTATTGCCTGGCGTAAAACGAGCGGATTATCGCCCATCACCACCTGCGATACCTGGGGGATCGCCTGGGACGATCCGCAGACCACCCCGCAGGGGGAATTTCGTTTTGACATCTGCGGTACGGTCGCACGGCCGGTCGGTGAAAACGCCTTTGGCGTGATTAACGGCGAAATCCCCGGCGGACGCTGCGCCGTCGTGCGCCATCACGGCTCGCTGGACACGCTGGCGAACAGCGTTTGGTTTCTCTATCGCGACTGGTTACCCGCTTCAGGCGAGACGTTACGGGATTTTCCGGTGTACTTCCGTTACCTCAATTTTGTCCATGAGGTGGCTGAGCATGAGCTGCAAACCGATATTTATCTGCCGCTGGCCTGATTAAGGTGACGGAATCCTCAACCGATCTCACGGCCTGTGACTCAGGGCGTGAGATCGGGTATTATCGCGGGTAGTTTTGCCGTCCGAACGGTCGGTACCCAGATTGAGGATCCACGATTAATGAGCGATATGGCAGAGCGCCTTGCGCTGCATGAATTTACGGAAAATGCTTACCTGAACTACTCCATGTACGTGATCATGGACAGGGCATTACCGTTTATTGGCGATGGCTTAAAACCGGTCCAGCGTCGCATCGTCTATGCGATGTCCGAACTGGGGCTGAACGCCAGCGCCAAATTCAAAAAGTCCGCCCGCACCGTCGGCGACGTGCTGGGTAAATATCACCCGCACGGCGACAGCGCCTGCTATGAAGCGATGGTGCTGATGGCGCAACCCTTCTCCTATCGCTATCCGCTGGTGGATGGCCAGGGGAACTGGGGGGCGCCGGACGATCCGAAATCCTTCGCCGCCATGCGTTACACCGAATCCCGCCTGTCGAAGTATGCCGAGCTGCTGCTCAGCGAGCTGGGGCAGGGGACGGTCGACTGGGTGCCAAACTTTGACGGCACGCTGCAGGAGCCGAAAATGCTGCCGGCGCGCCTGCCAAACATTCTGCTCAACGGCACCACCGGCATCGCGGTGGGCATGGCGACCGATATTCCGCCGCACAACCTGCGTGAAGTAGCGAAAGCGGCGATTACGCTGATTGAGCAGCCGAAAACGACCCTCGACGAACTGCTGGATATCGTCCAGGGGCCGGATTTCCCGACCGAGGCGGAGATCATCACTTCGCGGGCGGAAATTCGCAAAATCTACCAGAACGGACGCGGCTCTGTGCGCATGCGCGCGGTGTGGAGCAAAGAGGACGGCGCGGTAGTGATCAGCGCGCTGCCGCACCAGGTCTCCGGCGCCAAAGTTCTGGAGCAAATTGCGGCGCAGATGCGCAATAAAAAGCTGCCGATGGTGGATGACCTGCGCGACGAATCGGACCACGAAAATCCGACCCGTCTGGTGATCGTCCCGCGCTCCAACCGGGTGGATATGGAGCAGGTGATGAACCATCTGTTCGCCACCACCGATCTGGAGAAGAGCTACCGCATCAACCTCAATATGATCGGTCTCGACGGCCGCCCGGCGGTAAAAAACCTGCTGGAGATCCTCAGCGAATGGCTGGTGTTCCGTCGTGATACCGTACGTCGCCGTCTGAACCACCGGTTAGAGAAGGTCCTTAAGCGCCTGCATATCCTCGAAGGTTTGCTGGTGGCGTTCCTTAATATCGATGAAGTCATTGAGATCATCCGCACGGAAGATGAGCCGAAGCCAGCTCTGATGTCGCGCTTTGCCATCAGCGAAACCCAGGCGGAAGCGATTCTGGAACTGAAGCTGCGCCATCTCGCCAAACTGGAAGAGATGAAGATCCGCGGCGAGCAGAACGAGCTGGAAAAAGAGCGCGATCAGCTGCAGGCGATTCTGGCCTCTGAACGTAAGATGAACAATCTGCTGAAGAAAGAGCTGCAGGCCGATGCCGATGCTTTCGGCGACGATCGCCGCTCGCCGCTTCACGAGCGTGAAGAAGCGAAAGCGATGAGCGAGCATGACATGCTGCCGTCTGAGCCGGTGACTATCGTTCTGTCGCAGATGGGCTGGGTGCGCAGCGCCAAAGGGCACGACATTGACGCCCAGGGCTTAAGCTATAAGGCGGGCGACAGCTGGAAAGCCTCGGCGAAGGGCAAGAGCAACCAGCCGGTGGTGTTTATCGATACCACCGGGCGCAGCTATGCCATCGATCCGATTACTCTGCCCTCGGCGCGTGGCCAGGGTGAGCCGCTGACCGGTAAGCTCACGCTGCCGCCGGGCGCGACCGTGGAACATATGCTGATGGAAGGCGACGATCAGAAACTGCTGATGGCCTCCGACGCCGGCTACGGTTTTGTCTGCACCTTTAACGATCTGGTGGCGCGCAACCGCGCCGGTAAAGCGTTGATCACCCTGCCTGACAACGCGCATGTGATGCCGCCGCTGGTCATTGAGGACGAGTCCGATATGCTGCTGGCCATCACCGCCGCCGGGCGGATGCTGATGTTCCCGGTCAGCGATCTGCCGCAGCTGTCGAAAGGCAAGGGCAACAAAATCATCAACATTCCCGCGGCGGAAGCCGCCGCCGGACAGGACGGTCTCGCACATCTGTTTGTCCTGCCGCCGCAGAGTACGCTGACCATTCACGTCGGCAAACGGAAGATCAAACTGCGTCCGGAAGAGCTGCAAAAAGTCACCGGCGAGCGCGGCCGCCGCGGTTCGCTGATGCGCGGGCTGCAGAAAATTGACCGTGTTGAAATTGACTCGCCGCGCCGTGCCGCGGCAGGCGATAGCGAAGAGTAAGCGCTTCTCCTCCCGTCTTTGACGGGAGGAGGCGAAAAAATGCCGCAAAATCGTTGTTTATTCAGGCGTTGCGATTAACAATGTCCATCATCAGGGACCCAGGAAGAACGGTCCCGGCCTGCGCAGAACTCGTGAGCCTGCCTTCTGCCAGCAGCGAATAATTCTAAGCGGTTTGGGTTTTAGAGGTAGCTATGCTATTCATTTTTCGAGTAATTTTCGTGGTCATTTATTGCATCGTGGTGTGCATACTTGGCTGTCTGTACTGCTTGTTCAGCCCGCGTAATCCAAAACACGTTGCCACTTTCGGCCATCTGTTTGGCCGCTTATCCCCGGTGTTTGGCCTGAAGGTGGAGCTGCGCAAACCTGCCGACGCGGAAAGCTATGGCAACGCGATCTACATCGCTAACCACCAGAACAACTATGATATGGTGACGGCGTCTAACATCGTGCAGGCCCCGACGGTTACCGTGGGGAAAAAGAGCCTGCTGTGGATCCCGTTCTTTGGCCAGCTGTACTGGCTGACCGGTAATCTGCTGATTGACCGTAATAATCGAACCAAAGCGCACGGCACCATTGCCGAGGTCGTTAACGCCTTTAAAAAGCGTAAAATTTCGTTCTGGATGTTCCCGGAAGGGACCCGCAGCCGCGGCCGCGGTCTGCTGCCGTTTAAAACCGGCGCCTTCCATGCGGCTATTGCCGCCGGAGTGCCGATTATTCCGGTGTGTGTCTCGAATACATCGAATAAAATAAAGCTCAATCGCTGGAACAACGGTCTGGTGATTGTGGAAATGCTGCCGCCGGTGGATACCAGCCAGTTCGGTAAAGACAACGTGCGCGCGCTGGCGACGCATTGCCGCGAGCTGATGGCCGCCAAAATCGCTGAGCTGGACAACGAAGTGGCCGAGCGCGAAGCGGCCGGCAAGCAATAAGACAGGAAACGCCGCCACCGCGCGCGTATTGCTGGCGGGAAACGAATTCCCTTTTTCATTTGTCAGTATGTCATGGAGTTAATATGTCACTCAGTCGGCGTCAGTTTATTAAGGCTTCCGGCGTAGCGCTGTGCGCTGGCGCCGCGCCGCTGAAGGCCCATGCCGCCGGCCAGCAGCCTGCGCTGCCGGTTCCGCCGCTGCTGGAATCCCGTCGCGGTCAGCCGCTGTTTCTGACGCTGCAGCGTTCGCACTGGTCGTTTACGCCAGGCACCCGCGCCCCCGTCTGGGGGATCAATGGCCGCTATATGGGGCCGACGATCCGCGTCTGGAGCGGGGACGACGTCAAGCTTATCTACAGCAACCGTCTGACAGAGAACGTCGCGATGACCATCCGCGGCCTGCAGGTGCCGGGCCCGCTGATCGGCGGCGCGGCGCGCATGATGTCGCCGAACGCCGACTGGGCGCCGGTGCTGCCGATCCGCCAGAGTGCGGCGACGCTGTGGTACCAGGCCAATACGCCGAACCGGATGGCGAAGCAGGTCTATAACGGTCTGGCCGGCATGTGGCTGGTGGAGGATGAGGTGAGCAAGAACCTGCCGATCCCTAACCACTATGGCGTCGATGACTTCCCGGTGATAATTCAGGATAAACGGCTGGATAACTTCGGCACGCCGGAATATAGCGAACCGGGCAGCGGCGGCTTCGTCGGCGACACGCTGCTGGTCAATGGCGTGCAGAGCCCCTATGTCGAAGTGTCGCGCGGCTGGGTGCGACTGCGCCTGCTGAACGCCTCCAACTCCCGGCGCTATCAGCTACAGATGAGCGATGGCCGACTGCTGCATGTCATTTCCGGCGACCAGGGGTTCCTGCCGGCGCCGGTTTCGCTCAAGCAGCTGTCGCTGGCGCCGGGGGAACGGCGTGAAATCCTGGTCGATATGACCAACGGCGATGAAGTGTCCATTACCTGCGGCGAAGCGGCGAGCATTGTCGACCGTATCCGCGGCTTTTTTGAACCGTCCAGCATTCTGGTCTCCACGCTGGTGCTGACCCTGCGCCCGACCGGGCTGCTGCCGCTGGTCACCGACAGTCTGCCGGTGCGTCTGCTGCCGACCGAGCTGCTCTCCGGTACGCCGATCCGCAGCCGGGATATCACCCTCGGCGACGATCCAGGGATTAACGGCCAGCTATGGGATCCGCAGCGTATTGATATTACGGCGCAGCAGGGGACCTGGGAGCGCTGGACAGTGCGCGCCGACCGCCCGCAGTCGTTCCATATTGAAGGGGTGATGTTCCAGATCCGTAACGTCAACGGTTCGACCCCTTTCCCGGAAGACCGCGGCTGGAAGGACACCGTGTGGGTCGACGGGCAGGTCGAACTGCTGGTCTACTACGCCCAGCCGTCGTGGCCGCACTTCCCGTTCCAGTATCTGAGCCAGACGCTGGAGCTGGCCGACCGCGGTTCGATTGGCCAGATGCTGGTGAATCCTGCGCCATAATCTCTTCGACCCTGGCCGGCATACGGTCAGGGTTTGAGAAAATCCTCCTTCATTTCCACTATCATTCCGGCTTATAATCCACGCCCTTTTGGTTATTTTTTTATCATTTTCCCCGGAAGCAATATGAGCGCAATATCCCTGATCCAACCGGATCGTGACCTTTTTTCCTGGCCGCAATACTGGGCTGCCTGTTTCGGCCCTGCGCCATTTTTACCGATGTCGCGTGAAGAGATGGATCAACTTGGCTGGGATAGCTGCGACATTATTCTGGTGACCGGCGACGCCTACGTCGACCACCCGAGCTTCGGGATGGCCATCTGCGGCCGTATGCTGGAAGCGCAGGGGTTCCGCGTGGGGATCATCTCCCAGCCGGACTGGAACACCAAAGACGACTTCATGCGTCTGGGCAAACCGAACCTGTTCTTCGGCGTGACCGCCGGCAACATGGACTCGATGATCAACCGCTACACCGCCGACCGTAAGCTGCGTCATGATGACGCTTACACCGCCGGCAACGTGGCGGGCAAGCGTCCGGACCGCGCCACCCTGGTCTACACCCAGCGCTGTAAAGAGGCGTGGAAAGATGTGCCCGTGATCCTCGGCGGCATCGAAGCCAGCCTGCGCCGTACCGCCCACTATGATTACTGGTCCGATACCGTGCGCCGCTCGGTGCTGGTGGACTCCAAGGCCGATATGCTGATGTTCGGCAACGGCGAGCGTCCGCTGGTGGAAGTGGCTCATCGCCTGGCGATGGGCGAAACCATCGATCAGATCCGCGATGTGCGCAATACCGCCATCATGGTGAAAGAGGCCCTCCCGGGCTGGAGCGGCGTTGACTCTACCCGTCTGGATACCCCGGGCAAAATCGACCCCATCCCGCACCCGTATGGCGAAGATCTGCCGTGTGCCGATAACAAACCGGTGGCGCCGAAAAAAGCCGAGGCTAAAGCCGTTGTCGTGCAGCCGCCGCGGCCAAAACCGTGGGAAAAGACCTATGTGCTGCTGCCCTCCTTCGAGAAGGTGAAAGGCGATAAGGTCCTGTACGCTCACGCCTCGCGCATTCTGCACCATGAAACCAACCCCGGCTGCGCCCGGGCGCTGATGCAAAAGCACGGCGAGCGCTACATCTGGATCAACCCGCCGGCAATCCCGCTCTCCACCGAAGAGATGGACAGCGTTTTCGCGCTGCCCTACAAGCGCGTGCCGCATCCTTCCTATGGCGATGCGCGCATCCCGGCGTATGAGATGATCCGCTTCTCTATCAACATCATGCGCGGCTGCTTCGGCGGCTGTTCGTTCTGCTCGATCACCGAGCACGAAGGACGCATTATCCAGAGCCGTTCTGAGGATTCGATCATCAATGAGATCGAAGCCATTCGCGACACGGTGCCGGGCTTTACCGGCGTGATCTCCGATCTCGGCGGACCCACCGCCAACATGTATATGCTGCGCTGCAAATCGCCACGAGCCGAGCAGACCTGTCGCCGTCTCTCCTGCGTCTACCCGGATATCTGCCCGCACATGGATACCAACCATGAGCCGACGATCAACCTTTACCGTCGCGCCCGCGAGTTGAAGGGCATCAAGAAGATCCTTATCGCCTCCGGGGTACGCTATGACATCGCGGTCGAAGATCCGCGCTATATTAAAGAGCTGGCGACCCACCACGTCGGCGGCTATCTGAAGATCGCGCCGGAGCATACCGAAGAGGGCCCGCTGTCGAAGATGATGAAGCCGGGAATGGGCAGCTACGACCGCTTTAAAGAGCTGTTCGACACCTATTCGAAGCAGGCGGGTAAAGAGCAGTATCTGATCCCGTACTTTATCTCCGCCCACCCGGGGACCCGTGATGAAGACATGGTGAACCTGGCGCTGTGGCTGAAGAAGCACCGCTTCCGTCTCGACCAGGTGCAGAACTTCTATCCGTCGCCGCTGGCGAACTCGACCACCATGTATTACACCGGCAAAAACCCGCTGGGCAAGATCGGCTATAAGAGTGAAGAGGTGGTGGTACCGAAGGGTGATAAACAGCGCCGTCTGCACAAAGCGCTGCTGCGCTACCACGATCCGGCCAACTGGCCGCTGATCCGTCAGGCGCTGGAGGCGATGGGCAAGAAACACCTGATTGGCTCTCGTCGCGACTGCCTGGTGCCGGCGCCGACCCTGGATGAGATGCGCGAAGCGCGTCGCCAGAACCGTCATACCCGCCCGGCGCTGACCAAGCACACGCCGATTGCGCATCAGCGTTCTAACGGTGGCGCAACGGCGAAAAAGCCCGTCAAACGGGGTAAAGTCGCCGGGCGTTAAGCCTGACTTTGCGCCCGGCTGCGTTTCGCTGGCCGGGTGGTTTCTCAAGCCGGGCACGCATCAGCGCAGCCCGGCTTTTTTACCTGTTATCCGCCGAACTGATCCGGGTCAGGACCCAGACGCTTGCCCTGATCCAGCTTCGCAATCTCACCCAGCTCCTCTTTATCCAGGCGAAAATCCCAGACGTTAAAGTTTTCAGCGATGCGCGACGGCGTGACGGATTTCGGGATCACCACCAGACCGCTGTCGAGATGCCAGCGGATGACAATCTGCGCCGGCGTTTTACCATATTTATCAGCCAGCTGATGGATGACTTTCTGATCGAAGACGCCCTTACCGCCCTGGGCCAGCGGGCTCCAGGATTCGGTCTGGATCTTGTGGGTGGCGTTCCAGGCGTGCAGCTGCCGCTGCTGAAGCAGCGGATGCAGCTCTATCTGGTTGATCACCGGCGCGACGCCGGTTTCATCAATCAGCTTCTGCAGATGCGGCACCTGGAAATTACACACGCCGATGCTCTTCGCCAGCCCCTGCTGCTGCAGCTCAATCAGCGCCTGCCAGGCCTCGACGTAATGACCGATAGCCGGCACCGGCCAGTGGATTAAATAGAGATCCACATAGTCCAGTTTCAGCTTGCTGAGACTCTCTTTCAGCGCCTCGTGCGGCCGTTTTTGATCGTCGTTCCATAGCTTGGTGGTGATGAACAGCTCATTGCGATTGACGCCAGCGCTTTGCAGCGCGTTACCGACGCCAGCCTCATTTTGGTACGCGGCGGCGGTGTCAAAAGAGCGATAACCGACTTCCAGCGCCTTATGAATGGCGGAGACGACTTCCTCGTTGCCAGCTTTCCACACGCCGAGACCCAGCTGCGGCATCAGGTTGCCGTCGTGTAGTTTTATAACGGTTGGATGTGTCATGCCTTCCTCCTGTTAATGAACTCGGCGAAGCAGGATCCGCCGAGGGGTAGCATTAAGTCTGGACGAAATAGCTAAAAACGGTAGTAAAAACACCCCTCCCCGACGTTTGTTTAACGTAAGGAGAGGTGAATCAGGCGGGGTAACTTAGCGGGCAGCCTCGTAGATACGGCGGCTGACGTCAAGGGTGATATCCTGATGCTCGCCCAGTTTGGTCATGCCGTGCTCTTCCAGTTTCGCCAGCAGCGCCGGGATGGAGCTCCCGTCGAGACCGTAATCGGAAAGGCGGGTCGGCACCCCCATCTGCTCGAAGAACTGGCGCGTCGCGGCGATGGCGGCATCGATGCGCTGGTCGTCGGAGCCCTCGGTGATATGCCACACGCGCTCAGCATATTGCAGCAGCTTCTCGCGCTTGGTATCGCGCTTCTCATTCCACAGCGCCGGCAGAACGATAGCCAGCGTCTGGGCGTGATCGAGACCATGCATCGCCGTCAGTTCGTGACCAAGCATATGCGTTGCCCAGTCCTGCGGCACGCCAGCGCCGATCAGGCCGTTCAGCGCCTGGGTCGCGGCCCACATAATGTTGGCGCGCACGTTATAATTTTCCGGCTCCTGCAGCGCTTTCGGGCCATCCTCGATCAGGGTCAGGAGAATGCCTTCGGCGAAGCGGTCCTGAATTTTGCCGTCAACCGGGTAGGTGACGTACTGTTCGACGGTATGGACGAAAGCGTCAACCACGCCGTTGGCGACCTGGCGCGGCGGCAGGGTATAGGTGTAGACCGGGTCGAGGATCGCGAACTGCGGCTGAACGTGCGAAGACATAAACGCGCGTTTGTCGCCGGTAGTTTTCCGCGAAATCACCGCCCCTTTGTTTGATTCAGAACCGGTCGCCGGCAGAGTGAGAACCGAGCCCATTGGAATGGCGCTGGCGATCTTACTGCCATAGGTTTCCAGAATTTCCCACGGATCAATGTTGGCGTCATAGTGGGCTGCTGCCGCGATAAATTTGGTGCCATCCAGCACCGAACCGCCGCCGACCGCCAGCAGGAAAGTGACCTTCTCTTCGCGGGCGAGCTTCACCGCATTCATCAGGGTTTCGTAAGACGGGTTCGGCTCGATGCCGCCAAATTCAAGGACGTCCAGGCCATTCAGGGCGGTCAGTACCTGATCCAGGACGCCCGTTTTTTTCACGCTGCCGCCGCCGTAGGTGATCAGTACGCGAGCTTCCGCCGGGATCTGTTCACGCAGCTTTTCAATCGCGCCTTTGCCAAACAGAATGCGGGTTGGGGTATGCAGGTCAAAATTATTCATTGCTTGGGTCCTCCAAAGAGTAAAACTGCCGACAGGGACGATACCGCTGCCCGATGACGGTTATTGTGGTCCTCACGCCGCTGCCCCTCAATGCACATTTCTGCCTATGTCTTGCCTATTTCTCCATATGGCTGGAGAATCCGTGGCGACCTGCGCACAATATATAGGTGAAGAAACATCGGGAGAGACGGTGGCAATGCAACACGCAGAGATATGTCGGACACTGACAGAGAAGGTTAACCAGCTGAAAGATAAGCACGAAATGTTAAGTTCGCTGCTACCTGACGTTCGCCTGCTGTACGGGACGCAGCCGGGACCGCGGATGCCGGTGATGTACCAGCCGGGGATCGTTTTTCTCTTTTCTGGCCATAAAATTGGTTATATCAATGAGCGGACGTTTCGCTACGATACAAACGAATATCTACTGCTGACCGTACCGCTGCCCTTCGAGTGCGAAACCTTTGCCACCCCGGAGGTGCCCCTGGCCGGGATGCGCCTGAACGTCGATATCCTGCAGCTGCAGGAGCTGCTGATGGACATTGGCGAGGATCCGCTGTTTCAGCCCGCCGTTGCCTCCAGCGGGATAAACTCCGCAGTGCTTTCGGAGGACATCTTGTGCGCTGCTGAACGGCTGCTCGACGTGATGGAACGGCCGTTGGACGCGCGGATCCTTGGCAAGCAGATCGTCCGTGAAATCCTCTACTATGTGCTGACGGGACCCTGCGGCGGCGCGCTGCTGGCGCTGGTCAGCCGGCAGACCCACTTCAGCCTGATTAGCCGCGTGCTCAAGCATATCGAGAGTCAGTACACCGAAAACCTCAGCGTCGATCGGCTGGCGGCCGAAGCGAATATGAGCGTGTCGGCGTTTCACCATAATTTTAAAGCGGTGACCAGCACTTCGCCTCTGCAGTATCTGAAAACCTACCGTTTGCACAAGGCGCGCATGCTGATGATCCATGACGGTATGAAGGCCAGCGCGGCGGCGATACAGGTGGGCTATGAAAGTCCTTCCCAGTTCAGCCGCGAGTTTAAGCGCTACTTCGGGATGACGCCCGGGGAAGACGCCGCGCGTATTCGTATGATGCAGGGGATGTAAGACCGGGGGAGGGAGCAGGCCGGGCGGGCGCAGCCCCCCCGGCAGTCAACGTCAGGCGCTGCAGTATTTCTTTTTGATCACCACGAACAGCGTGCCGAGCAGGCCAGCCAGCAGCAGGGCAATTGGCAGGATCATCAGGCAGGTCATCACCTGATCTTCATGACGTTTCACGAACGGGATCATGCTCAGCGCATAGCCGAGGCCCGTGACCACGCCGACCCACAGCAGGGCGCTCAGCCAGTTGAAGAACTGGAAGCGGCGGTTCGGCAGACCGGAAATCCCCGCCATGGTTGGCAACAGGGTACGGACAAAGGCCAGAAAGCGGCCCGCGAGCAGCGCCAGCAGACCGTGGCGGTCAAACATGCAGGTGGCGCGCTGATGGTACTTATGCGGCAGGTGCGCCAGCCAGCCTTTCACCGTTTGCGTATTGCCCAGCCAGCGCCCCTGTACATAGCTCAGCCAGCAGCCGAGGCTGGCGGCGGCGGTCAGAATGGCGATAGTGGGCACAAAGTCCATGACGCCTTTAGCAATCAGCGCGCCGGCGAGCAGCAGCAGGCTGTCTCCAGGTAAAAAGGAGGCAGGCAGCAGCCCGTTTTCCAGAAACAGGGTCGCGAACATAACCAGATATACAACGCCCACAACATGAGGGTTCGCCAGAGCGGCAAAATCATGTTGCCACAGCGCGGCGACAATCTCTTGAATGACAACCATGGACTTTCCTAAGTGGTACCGTATTGTTGACTAGTGTACTCCTGAAGAGACCCGAGCACCTTGATCCCGGGCGCAACAAAAGCGGCCGCTCCGATAAAAAGCGTCCGCTATTGTTGCCACTGACTGTCACTTTACACGATACGCGCGAAGCCCGCTGCTAAATCCGCCTGCAGATCGTCAACATTTTCGAGACCAATGTGCAAACGGATCAGCGTGCCGCTGAAGTCGACTTCCGCATCCGGTCGGATGTGAGCGATTTGCTCCGGCTGATTGGCCAGTATCAGCGATTCAAAGCCGCCCCACGAGTAGGCCATGCTGAACAGGCTGAAGTTGTCGAGATACTCTGCCAGCTCAGCGTCGTTGAGACGCTTGTTGAGCACAAACGAGAACAGCCCGCTGCTGCCGGTAAAATCGCGTTTCCAGAACTCATGGCCTTTACTGCCGGGCAGGGCGGGGTGGTTGACCCGCGCCACCTGCGGATGCTGCGCCAGCCACTCGGCGATGCGCAGGCTGCTTTCATGATGCTGACGCAGGCGGACGCCCAGCGTGCGCAGGCCGCGGCTGGTCATATAGGCGGTATCGGCGTCCAGCATTTGCCCCATCAGATAGGCATTCTCACGCAGCTGCGGCCAGCAGCGCGCGTTCGCCACCGCGGTGCCGACCATGGCGTCGGAGTGGCCGATCAGGTATTTGGTGCCTGCCTGGATGGAAATATCAATGCCAAAATCCAGCGCTTTGAACAGAATCCCCGCCGCCCAGGTGTTATCGATCATGATAATCGCTTCCGGCGCGACCTGACGCACGGCGGCGACAATCGCTGGCACATCATGCACTTCCATGGTGATGGATCCGGGCGATTCCAGGAACACCACGCGGGTCTCCGGCCGAATAAGTTGGGCAATATCAGCGCCGATTAAGGGATCGAACCAGCTGGTGGTGACGCCGAGTTTAGCGAGAATTTTGGTACAAAAGTCCTGGCTTGGCTCATAGGCGGTATTGGTCATCAGCACATGGTCGCCCTGCTCGACAAACGCCAGGATAGTGTTGGCTACCGCGGCGGCGCCGCAGGGGAAGAGGGCGCAGCCGGCGCCGCCTTCCAGCTCGCACATCGCTTCCTGCAGCGAGAAGTGGGTCAGGGTGCCGCGACGCCCGTAAAACAGCTCGCCGTTGGCCCGATTGCGAGTGGCGTGCTTTTTGGCCTCTACGGTGTCGAAAACCAGCGATGACGCGCGCTGGATCACGCTGTTCACTGAGCCCTGGGTGTACTTTTTGCTCCGCCCGGCGTTGACCAGCGCGGTATCAAGATGTTTATCAGCCATGTTGATGAACCTGTTTTTATACGTCTGGACGTCTAAACTAGCATGATTCTTCTTTTCTGTACCAGCGCGCTGCCGATACAGGCGAAAATTTTACCAGGCCCGCGGTTAGCCACTTTTTTACTGCGTAAGCGCAAGGAAAATAAACGTGATTTGCTGCACAGTGTAAATACTAATGAGAACCACTATCAATTCGATGTCGTTTTGATATTATTGAGGGCAGATTTTGTGATTATCGTCGTGGAGATAGAGCGTGGGTAATAATTTGATGCAGGCGGATCTCTCCGTTTGGGGTATGTATCATCATGCTGATATTGTCGTTAAGGTGGTGATGATTGGCCTGATTCTGGCGTCAGTCGTCACCTGGGCCATCTTCTTCGGCAAAGGGGCGGAAATCCTCGCCAGTAAGCGTCGCCTCAAACGCGAACAGCAGCAGCTGGCGGAAGCCCGCTCTCTCGATCAGGCCAGCGATATCGCCAGCGCCTTTGAGGCGAAAAGCCTCACCACCCAGCTTATCAATGAAGCGCAGAACGAACTCGAACTCTCCGCCGGCGCCGAAGACAATGAAGGCATCAAGGAAAGAACCGGTTTCCGCCTTGAACGCCGCGTCGCGGCCGTCGGTCGCCATATGGGGCGCGGCAACGGCTACCTGGCCACCATCGGCGCCATTTCGCCGTTCGTGGGCCTGTTCGGGACCGTCTGGGGCATCATGAACAGCTTTATCGGCATCGCTCAGACCCAGACCACCAACCTTGCGGTGGTGGCGCCGGGCATCGCGGAAGCGCTGCTGGCGACGGCCATCGGCCTGTTCGCCGCCATCCCGGCGGTGGTCATCTATAACATCTTCGCCCGCATGATCGGCAGCTATAAGGCCTCGCTCGGCGATGTCGCCGCTCAGGTACTCCTGCTGCAAAGCCGCGACCTGGACCTCAGCGCCAGCGGCGTGAAGCCGGTGCGCAGCGCGCAGAAATTACGGGTAGGTTGATCGGCTATGGCGATGCGTCTTAATGAAAATCTGGACGATAACGGCGAAATGCATGAGATCAACGTGACGCCGTTTATCGACGTCATGCTGGTTCTGCTGATTATCTTTATGGTGGCCGCGCCGCTGGCGACGGTCGACGTGAAGGTGAATCTGCCGGCCTCCTCCAGCCAGCCGCAACCGCGACCGGAAAAACCTATCTACCTGTCGGTGAAGGCGGATAAGAGCATGTTCCTCGGCAACGACCCGGTGACCGAAGCGAATATGATTAACGCCCTGGATAGCCTGACCGCCGGCAAAAAAGATACCACCGTCTTCTTCCGCGCGGATAAAACCGTCGATTACGAGACGATGATGAAAGTGATGGATACCCTGCATCAGGCGGGATATCTCAAGATCGGGCTGGTGGGCGAAGAGACCGTCAAAGCGAAGTAACCTACCCCTTTTCACTTATCTCCTCAGGCTGGCCTTGCGCCAGCTTTTTAATAGGTGATGCAATAACTTGTAAGACCAATCTTATAGATGTGTGACAACTTTCTCAGTTAACAGAAAACATAAACCCGTTGCGAAAAATGACAATAGGATAGTTTTTATCCTGCCTCTACAGTGAATACCACTTCATCTGAGAGGGGTTATATTGTGAATCACGATAATAAACTGTCATTTGCGGAGAAGCTGGGATATGGCATGGGAGATGCAGCCTGCGGTATCGTTTACTCTTCGGTAACCATGTTTTTGACATGGTTTTATACGGATATTTACGGGCTCTCAGCTGCCGCAGTCGGAGTGATGTTCCTGGTGACGCGGGTTCTGGATGCGATTACCGATCCGCTAACCGGCATTGTTGCAGACCGTGTAAAGACCCGCTGGGGCCATTTTCGCCCGTGGCTTATCTGGTTTGCCGTACCTTATGCCGTGCTGGCGGTAATGACCTTCACGACCCCGGAATTTGGCGCATCGGGTAAACTGGTTTATGCCTACCTGACCTACACCTTACTCATGCTGTGTTACACCTTTATCAATATTCCTTACTGCGCATTGGGCGGAGTCATTACGCGTGATGAGAAGGATCGCCTTTCAGCCCAGTCATATCGTTTTACGATCTCTTCTCTGGCCGGTCTGATGGTTTCTGTCGCAACCCTGTTCCTGGTGGATTTTTTCGGTAAAGAAAATAAGCAGTTTGGTTTTCAGGCCACAATGGGAATCATGGGCGCGATCGCTATTGTAATGCTGGCTTTTTGCTTTTTCTCTACCAAAGAACGCGTGGCTCCAGCTGTTGAACAGCAGGGGAGCATACGCGAAGATCTCCGTCAGCTGCTGGCGAATGACCAGTGGCGTATTGTGGCGATAATTACTTTTTTCTCCAGTATGGCCGGGGTTATGCGCAGCGCCGCCACGCTCTATTATGCAACCTACCTGATGTTAGGCGGCGTGGAGTCAGCGGCAGGAACGGCCATGAAATCAGCATTTGTTTCCACCAGCGTCGTTGGCACGATTATCGGCAGCATCGCCGCCGGATGGCTGGCCAAGCGCTATCGTGCGGTATCGCTGTTTAAAAATATCAACCTCCTGCTGGTCCTGGTTGGCGTCGTAATGTTCTTTGTGCCGCCGACCTGGCTGCCGGTGGTGTTCCCTTTATACTTCCTGGTCGGCTTCTTCCATCAGATGTACCAGCCGTTTAAATGGAACATGATGGCCAACGCTGCCGATTATGGCGAATGGAAGTTTGGCCGTCGCATCACGGGATTATCCTATTCCGGTAATCTGTTTGCTTTGAAAATGGGCATGGCGGTTGCTGGTGCCGCCGTAGGTTTTTCGCTTGGGCTATTTGGCTATCAGGCGGGCGTAACGGCGCAGACTCCGCTGGCGACAATGGGAATTGTGGGGCTGTTAACGCTCGGTCCATCACTATCTTACCTGCTCCTGTGGTGGCTGGCGCGTTTCTATAAGCTGGATGACAAAATGATGCAGACAATTCAGCGCGAGCTGTCCATGCGTCAGCAGCAGGGGCATTCAGAGACGCATTTGCCGCTAAACGCCGTTCCGGAAAAGGCCTGAGGAGATGCGAAACATGACCCCTTCTGAATACCAGAATCCTATCTTATGCGCCGATTATTCCGACCCGGATATCGTGCGCGTAGGCGATGATTTCTTTATGGTCTCTTCCAGTTTTAACCATATGCCCGCTTTACCGATCCTGCATTCAACGGACCTGGTTAATTGGACTATCATCAACCACGTTATGGATGAACTGCCGCTACCTGGTTATGACCGGTATCAGCCGGGTAAGGGCGTATGGGCGCCGTCGATTCGCTGGCATGATGGCAAGCTGTGGGTCTGCTTCAGCACGCCAGATGAAGGTATTTTTATCTGCCATACCGAGGATCCATGGGGGGAATGGAGCGCTCCGCACTGCCTGCGCGAGGCCAGAGGTTGGATAGATCCCTGCCCGTTCTGGGACGACAATGGTCAGGCCTGGTTGGTACATGCCTTCGCCCATAGCCGCAGCGGCATCAAGCATAAATTGCAGTTGTTTGCGATGGCGCCGGACGCCAGCGAATTGCTGGGCGAAGGGCAGATTATCTATGACGGCTGCTGCGATTTACCTACCCTTGAGGGGCCAAAGGTTTATCAACGCGCCGGTTGGTACTACATCTTTGCTCCTGCGGGCGGGGTTGAAAATGGCTGGCAGACGGTACTGCGCGCGCGACAGATGACGGGGCCTTGGGAAGCCAAAAACGTGCTTTTCCAGGGAAACACGTCGATAAATGGACCACATCAGGGCGGCTGGGTGGAGGGTGAGAAGGGCGAATGCTGGTTTGTTCATTTCCAGGACTTACATCTCTATGGCCGCGTGGTTCACCTCCAGCCGATGTACTGGGGTAACGATGGCTGGCCGCGTATCGGTGAGCAGATTGGCAACTGCGGCGTCGGACAGCCGGTTTTACGTTGGCCGCGTCCTAAAGGGTTAACGCCTTCACCGGCATTGGCGCCGCAAACCAGCGACTATTTTGCGCAAGGCCAACCGGGTATACAGTGGCAGTGGCAGGCTAACCCCAGCCCTGAGTGGCTGTTGCCGGCGGAAGGCGAACTTCGATTACGCTGCGTCCCATTATCCGAAGTCGATGGACAGAGAGCGTTATACTGGGCGCCGCAGCTGTTGCTGCAGAAATTTCCGGCGCTAACTTTTAGCGCGAAAACAAGCGTAACGTTATATGCCGCTCAGGACGGTGATGCCGGAGGCCTGATCGTATACGGCGAACGCTACGCCGCTTTGCTGGTGGAGTTTGGGCAAGGGAGTTACCGGCTCGTGTGGCGACACGGTTGGATGAGCGATGCGGGCGTAGTGCGCGAAACTCGTCAGGTTCTTGCTGAGCTTAAGTGCGGCAAGTGTCAGCTGCAGGTTGCCGTAGGCGAAGGCGGCCTGTGTCAATTTTCCTGGCGAGCCGAGGAGGAGTGGCGGAAGGTTCCTCTTTGTTTTGCTGCCGGGAAGGGAAAATGGGTCGGTGCGAAATTTGGCCTGCTGGCTGCTTCAATGGTTGGCCTACAAAGCGAGGGCTACTCCGCTTTGCAGGACTTTGAGGTCATACTTTAAAGAAACCGTTTCTGGCCGCCTGCAGATGACGCGGGCGGCTGATGTTGCATAAGCGTTACCCTGTTGCGATATAATGGCGGCCGTTTATGTTAACTGACAGGATCTTATGGAACGCTTTCTGGAAAATGCTATGTACGCCTCGCGCTGGCTGCTGGCGCCGGTTTATTTTGGCCTCTCGCTCGGTCTGATTGCGCTGACCATCAAATTTTTTCAGGAGATCTTCCACATACTGCCGCATATTTTTAGCGTCAGTGAGTCGGATATGATTCTGACCCTGCTGTCGCTGGTGGATATGACCCTGGTGGGCGGTTTGCTGGTGATGGTGATGTTCTCTGGATATGAAAATTTTGTCTCGCAGCTGGATATTAACGAGGGTAAAGAAAAACTCAGTTGGCTGGGCAAAATGGACGCGACTTCGCTGAAAAATAAGGTTGCCGCCTCCATCGTGGCGATCTCCTCTATTCACCTGCTGCGGGTGTTTATGGATGCGAAAAACGTCCCGGACAATAAGCTGATGTGGTACGTGATTATCCACCTGACCTTCGTGCTGTCGGCCTTTGTGATGGGCTACCTCGATCGTCTGACCAAAGTGAAACACTAATCCCTTCTCTCCCGGCGGTGGCAGCTGCCGGGCTTTTTTCTCCCCGTTTCTGCTTTACTGCGCTGGCGTATGTCCGGGCTTCTGCTTTGCTTAAAAGGCGATAAACAATGGAGGCAGGGTGATGACGCGATTAACGGCCAAAGATTTCCCGCAGCAGCTGCTCGAGTATTATGACTACTATGCCCACGGTAAAATCAGCAAACGCGAGTTTCTCCAGCTGGCGGGGAAATATGCCGTCGGCGGGATGACCGCGCTGGCGCTGTTTAATCTGCTGAAGCCCGACTATGCCCTGGCAGAGCAGGTACCGTTCACCGACCCGGATATCCGCCCGGAGTATATTCATTATCCCTCTCCTGACGGCCACGGCGAAGTGCGGGCTTACCTGGTGACGCCGACGAAAATAGCCGACAAAGCGCCCGCCGTGGTGGTGGTGCATGAGAACCGCGGCCTGAATCCCTATATTGAAGACGTCGCCCGGCGGGTAGCGAAAGCGGGGTATATCGCGCTGGCGCCGGATGGTCTGAGCTCCGTCGGCGGCTATCCGGGGAATGATGATGAAGGCCGCGCGCTGCAGCAGAAAGTCGATCCCGTGAAGCTGATGAATGACTTTTTCGCCGCGGTCGCGTTTATGGCGAAGCATCCGCAGGCGACGGGGAAGGTCGGTATCACCGGTTTTTGTTACGGCGGCGGCGTCAGCAACGCGGCGGCGGTCGCCATTCCGGAGCTGGCCTGCGCGGTGCCGTTTTACGGCCGCCAGCCGCCGCTGAAGGAGGTCGATAAAATTCAAGCGCCGCTGCTGTTGCACTATGCCGGCCTCGATAGCGGCATTAATGAAGGCTGGCCTGCCTATGAACAGGCGTTGAAGGAACACCATAAAGTCTACGAGGCCTATCTCTATCAGGGCGTGAATCACGGCTTTCATAATGATTCCACGCCGCGCTACGATCGGGCTGCGGCGGATCTGGCCTGGCAACGCACGCTGGCATGGTTTGATAAGTATTTACGCTAACGCAAACGTCATAAATAGCGCTACCGCTCGCTCAAAAAAACGCTATATAATTTATTATATAACGATTGGGAGAGCTTGATGGAAAATCATTTTGGCAAAGGCTTAATGGCGGGGCTACAGGCATCCTATGCTGATACCGCCGCGCATGCGGCGAATTTTTGCGCCGACTATAAACGCGGGTTTGTGCTTGGTTACTCGCACCGCATGTTTGAAAAAACCGGCGACCGCCAGCTCAGCGCGTGGGAGGCGGGGATCCTGACCCGTCGCTATGGCCTTGACAGAGATATGGTGATGGACTTCTTCAAAGAGAGTGGTTCCTCGACCGCGATGCGCTACTTTATGGCGGGCTATCGGCTGGAAAGCTAACAACCGGAGGCGGTTGCCTCCGGTGGGTCAGCGCGTTACGCCTGGCGCTTATCTTCCGTTTGGGTGTCAAAGTCGCGGGCGTCGTGGCGCTCATGCAGCTGCTCATTGAGCGGGCCGTTGGTGCGGTTCACGATGCGTCCCCGCTTGACCGCCGGGCGGTTGCCCACATCCTGCGCCCAGCGCAGCACGTTTTTATAGCTCCTGGCGTCGAGAAACTCCGCTGCGTTATAGACATTGCCCAGCACGACGTTGCCATACCACGGCCAGACAGCCATATCGGCGATGGTGTACTCCTCGCCGGCTACATAGCGACCGCGGGCGAGCTGTTTGTCCAGCACGTCGAGCTGGCGTTTGGCTTCCATCGTAAAGCGGTCGATTGCGTACTCGATCTTCACCGGCGCATAGTTATAGAAGTGGCCGAAGCCGCCGCCGAGGAACGGCGCGGCGCCCTGCAGCCAGAACAGCCAGTTAAGGGTTTCAGTGCGGCCGGCGGGATCCTTCGGCAGGAAGAAACCAAATTTTTCCGCCAGGTAGAGAAGGATGTTGCCGGACTCGAATACCCGGGTCGGCGGCGTGGTGGAGTGATCGCTCAGCGCCGGGATCTTCGAGTTCGGGTTGATCTCGACAAAGCCGCTGGAAAACTGATCCCCTTCGCCAATGCGTATCAGCCAGGCGTCGTACTCCGCGCCGCTGACGCCTAACGCCAGCAGCTCCTCCAGCATGATCGTCACCTTCTGGCCGTTGGGCGTGCCGAGTGAGTATAGCTGGAGCGGATGGGTTCCCACCGGCAGGACGCGTTCATGCGTCGCGCCGGAAACGGGACGGTTGATGTTGGCGAACGCGCCGCCGCTGTTTTGCTTCCATTCCCACACTTTTGGTGGCTGGTAGTTTTGCTCTGACATGCTGGTTTGCCTTTTTCGTGGATGTACAAAAAGTGTAGCAGGTGATCTCAGGCCATAATCCGCGCGGCCCACATGCTGACATCATCGCCGCTGCCCAGATCCGGCTGCACCAGGCCATTGACCATAAAGGTCGGCGAGACATGGATGCCGTTCTGGCGGGCATATTTACTGTGCCATTTGATCACGTCCTGCAACTCCGGGCGGGCAAAGGCGGCCCCCAGCAGCACGTGACTGTAGCGCTCAATGCGTTCAATGATTTGCTGCGGGGTGGCGTTCATGTTCGGCCCGCTGCAGTGATCGGTAAACTCAAACTCTTCCCGATGGTCTGCCACGGCCTGCATCACCTTATGCGCCTGCTCTCTGCCATGCGGCAGGGTGGACGCGGCGAGGATGCAGCGGACAATCACCCCGGAGAACAGATGCCACGGCTGCGATTGCAGCCGTATCTTGATGGTGACGTTATCGGCGCCGACCTCATCGAGCAGATCGTCGAGTTTATTAAACGCGCGGACAGAGTAGGGGCAGGTGGGCTCAAGGAACACCTCAAACGTCCGCGGGCCGTGTCCCCAGACCAGCGGTTGGGCATTCAGATGCGAGGGTGTGCTCATTGTCGACTCCTGATGTTGCGTTGTTTTTTGTTATATCACCGATAACGATATCACTTCTGCTTCCGGCTGCAGGGTTATTTTCCTTAACGGCACGATTAGCGAAACGAATGAGTGGTATCATCGTTACACCTCTGTCTGGTAAGTGCCTGCGGCAGGATAAGAAGAGGGAGTTTTGTTTCGCCAACTGCCCGGGCTGCATTAATTTGAGGTCAGGCTAAATGAGCAAAGGATCGACAAGCAGTGACGCCCCGTTTGGGACATTGTTAGGCTACGCGCCCGGCGGCGTGGCAATTTATTCATCGAATTACAGTAGCTTAAATCCACAGGATTATCCGGATGACGCGACGTTTCGCAGCTACATCGGCAATGAGTATATGGGGCATAAATGGCAGTGCGTGGAGTTTGCGCGCCGCTTTCTGTTCCTGACCTACGGGTTTGTCTTTACCGATGTGGGGATGGCCTATGAAATCTTCTCCCTGCGCTTTCTGCGCGAAGTGGTCAATGACAACATTCTCCCGCTTCAGGCCTTCGCCAACGGCTCCCGTCGTCCGCCGATCGCTGGTTCGCTGCTGATCTGGCAGAAGGGCGGCGAGTTCAAGCACACCGGCCATGTCGCGGTGATCACCCAGCTTGTCGGCAATAAGGTGCGTATCGCCGAGCAGAACGTCATTCACTCGCCGCTGCCGCAGGGCCAGCAGTGGACCCGCGAGCTGACCCTCGAGGTCAACGCCGGCCGGTACACCATCAAAGATACCTTTGCCGATACCGAAATTTTAGGCTGGATGATCCAGACCGCCGATACCGAACACAGCTTGCCGCAGCCGGTACTGCCGGGTGAGGCGATGGCGATCAAGGGCGCGCGGCTGCCGAACAACGGCCAGTTCCGCGGCAAATGGCTGAACGAGAAAGATCCGCTGCAGAAAGCCTACGTGGCGGCCAACGGCCATTTTATCAATCAGGATCCTTATCAGTATTTCACTATCAGCGAAAGCGCCGAACAGGAGCTGATTAAAGCCACCAACGAGCTGCACCTGATGTATCTGCACGCCACCGATAAGGTGATGAAGGATGATAACCTGCTGGCGCTGTTCGATATCCCGAAAATCCTCTGGCCGCGTTTGCGTCTCTCCTGGCAGCGCCGGCGTCATCATATGATCACTGGGCGCATGGATTTTTGCATGGACGAGCGCGGGCTGAAGGTATACGAGTACAATGCCGACTCCGCCTCCTGCCATACCGAAGGCGGGCTGATCCTCGAGCAGTGGTTGAAGCAGGGCTACTATGGCACTGGTCACAATCCGGCGGAAGGTCTGCTCGATGAACTGGCGGGAGCGTGGAAACACAGCCGGGCGCGGCCTTTCGTGCACATCATGCAGGACAAGGATCTGGAAGAGAATTACCACGCGAAGTTTATCCAGCGTTCGCTGACCCAGGCCGGTTTCGAGAGCAAAATTCTCTTTGGCCTCGATGAACTGCGCTGGGATGCGGCCGGCCAGCTGATCGACGCCGACGGGCGGCTGGTCAACTGCGTCTGGAAAACCTGGGCATGGGAAACCGCCATTGAGCAGGTGCGCGAAGTCAGCGCCGAGGAGTACGCGGCGGTACCGATTCGTACCGGGCATCCACAGAATGAGGTGCGACTGATTGACGTCCTGCTGCGTCCTGAAGTATTGGTATTCGAACCCCTGTGGACGGTAATCCCGGGCAACAAAGCGATCCTGCCGGTGCTGTGGTCGCTGTTCCCGCATCATCGCTATCTGCTGGATACCGATTTTGTGGTTAACGACGAGCTGGCGAAAACCGGCTATGCCGTGAAGCCCATTTCCGGGCGCTGCGGGAACAATATCGACCTGATCGGCCCTCAGGATGAGGTTCTGGATAAGACCAGCGGCCAGTTTGTCGATCGCAAGAATATCTACCAGCAGCTGTGGTGCCTGCCGAAAGTGGATGGCAAGTATATCCAGGTGTGCACCTTTACCGTCGGCGGTAACTACGGCGGTACCTGCCTGCGCGGCGATTCGTCGCTGGTGGTGAAAAAAGAGAGCGACATAGAGCCGCTGATCGTATTGAAAGACAAAGCGTGACGTGCTGACCCCGGATAGCGGCTCCTGCCCTGTCCGGGGAGAGCGCAGAGACACGAACAAGGATAGCCCGGACTGGTAAGCGCCGCCGGGGAACACCTGCAACAAAGCCAAGATAATTAACACAACAACAAGACAGAAAAGGAAAATAGTATGCACGATCGGCGTCTCGCCGCCCGCGCGGGTGAACTCAAGCCCTCCGCCGTCCGCGAACTTCTCAAGCACAGTAAACTGCCGGGCGTGATCTCGCTTGGCGGCGGCATTCCGGCCCCGGAACTGTTTGATACCGAAGGCCTGGAGCTGGCGGTGCAGAAGGTGATGAGCGAGCGTTTTCATGACGCATTTCAGTACGGTCTGACGGAAGGCTACCCGCCGCTGCGTCAGGCGGTGAGTGAAATCTGCCACTCCCGTGGCGTGACCTGTTCAGCCGCTCAGGTCTATATCACCTCCGGCTCCCAGCAATCGCTGGATATCGTTGCCCGCACGCTGCTCGATCCAGGCGATACTATCGTCGTTGAGCGACCCACCTATCTGGCGGCGCTGCAGGTGTTTCAGCTGGCGCAGGCCAATATTCTCAGCGTCGATACCGATGATGATGGGATGCTGGTGGAGCAGTTGGCCGACCTGCTGGAGACCACCCGCGTCAAAGCCGTCTACCTGGTGCCGACGTTCGGCAACCCCGGCGGTAAAACGCTGAGTGAGGCGCGTCGTCGCCGGCTGGTCGAGCTAGCGAAAAAATATGACTTCGTCATTCTGGAAGACGATCCCTACGGTGAAATTAGCTTTACTGACGCCGTGCGACGTCCGCTCTATCAGCACGCTGTTGAGCTGGGCTGTGAAGATCAAGTGGTTTACACCTCGACGTTTTCAAAGATCCTCGCGCCGGGGATGCGTATCGGCTGGATCGTCATGCCGGACTGGCTGGCGCAGCAGACGGTGATTGTGAAGCAGGCGGCGGATCTGCATACCAATATGCTGTCGCAGGTGATCACCGCGGAATACCTCAGTCTGAACCGGCTGGATAACCAGATTGCGTTGATTCGCGAAGACTATCGCAAGAAGTGCGTGGCGCTGGCCGACGCGCTGGAGAGTCGCCTTGGCGAGCATCTGGAATTCAGCCGCCCGCAGGGGGGGATGTTCCTGTGGGCGCGTTTCCGCTATCCGTTCGATACCATGGAATGGATGAAGAAAACGCTGGAAAACGGCGTGGTATACGTTCCGGGGGAAGCGTTTTATCACGATAATCCGGATACCCGTACCCTGCGTCTTTCCTACTCAACGGTGTCGGAAGCCGGGCTGCTGACCGCCGTTGAGCGGCTGGCGGCCTCCCTGTAACGGTCCTGCTGTGCGCCGCTTAGCGGCGGCGCATCCTCTTCGCTTCAATAGCGAGAGGGAGTGACGCTAGCGTTCAGCGCTGGGGTCACTCCGTATCGACGATGCGATCATCCAGCCAGACCAACATCAGCGCTGCGAGAAAAGCCACCGCAAAGGTACCAATAAACAACCACATAGATGTCCCTCACGGGTTAATTATTTTGCTGATTTTACCGGAGAACGATCGTTTCGGTCGGAGATGGAGATTTTTGTCCCAGCCGAATGGCTGGCGAGAGAGAAAAAGTCATCGGCATCAATATCGAAGTTAAGAATAATTTCCCTGTATTCCCCACCGTTAATTAACGCTTTGGCTTCTTTAACACTACTGGCAATAATGACAGGCATCAGTTTTATCTCATTTTGAAAACTGAGAAGCAAAATAAGAGTTAGTTCGTACCAGATCAACTACTTTTTATCGTATACGACTGCAGAAAAAAACGTCCTCCTGTGGCTCGGTGATAGAGGAGGATTTTGTGACAGCGATCGGCTCGTCAACAGCGGGATCTTATCGGGCGCTGTGACGGGCTGCGGTTTCGCCAGCCCGCCGGGATTATTTACCCTGCTGTTTTGCTCGTAATATCTCGCCACAGCGCTGCTGGTCCTGACGCAGCGCCTGCTATTCCTGCGGGCTGAGCTGATGCCAGGTGTCCAGCATCCGCTGCCCCAGCGCCGGCAGGTAATGTGCTTTATGCAGCGCGTAGTCAGAATTCCCCCCCTCGACGATGTTTTGCATATCGTGGAGGAACTGGCGGCTGTCGTCATGATCGATCACGCAAAATACCGCCCGGTAGTAAGCTTCGTCTTCCTCGGTGTAATGCGGAGTGAACCACCAGACCAGCAGCACGGTAAGCGCCAGCAGCGGGATAATAAAGAGTAATTTTTTCAACATCAGTTTTTCGGCCGGAGACAATCAGCCGTCAGTGTACCTGCAACGACGGCCTGATGTAAGCGCCGGCCCCGGCGGGCCGGCACTGGCTAGTAGCCGACCGGGTAGATGCGGCCGGTTTGCACCCCTTCAATGCTGCGGCGATAGGCCTGTGCTACGGCGGCGGCGGGAACGCTGGCAAAGCCAGGGAAAAAGTCGCCGTAGGCCGCCAGCGACTCGCTGAGCACGGTGGGGCTGATGAGATTGATGCGGATCCCGCGCGGCAGTTCGCAGGCGGCGGCCCGCACAAAGCCTTCCAGACCGGCGTTGACCGTCGTGGCATTGACGCCCTGAGCAATCGGCTCCTGCGCGACAATGCCGCTGACCAGGGTAATCGACCCGCCGTCGCCCAGGAAATGCTGGCCGACCAGCGCCAGGCGAATTTGCCCCAGCAGTTTGTCCTGCAGACCGAGGTTGAACTGGCTGTCGGTCATGGTGCTTAACGGCCCAAAGTGTAGATTACCGGTGGTGGAGACGATGGCGTCTACTTCGCCGGTCTGCGCAAACAGCGCCTCGACGCTCTCCTGCGAGGTGATATCCACCTGATAATCCCCCCGGGTGCGGCCGACGCGGATAACGTCATGTCTCTGGCTCAGTTCTTCGCTGACCGCGCGACCAATGGTGCCGCTGGCACCGACAACGATAATTTTCATGGCAGACTCCTGATGAGGTGAGAGGCTATTCTTTAATAAAACGGATATCGGATAAACTGGCTAAAAGTTAGAACATTACTAACCAGAGGTTAGCAATATGGATAAGCTGCGAGGGATGGAGACGTTTATTGCCGTGGTGGAGTGCGGCAGCTTTACCGGGGCGGCGTCGCGCCTGGGGCTGTCGGCGGTGATGGTCGGGAAATATATCGCCCAGCTGGAAACCCAGCTGGCGACGCGCCTGCTGGAGCGTAACACCCGACGCCAGAGCCTCACCGACGCCGGGCGGGTCTATTTTGACGAAGCGAAACGGGTGATGGAGCAGGTCTCCATCGCCGAAAGCGCCGTTGAGCGGCTGCGGCTGGCGCCCGCCGGCACCCTGCGGGTGAGCGCGCCCACCTCGTTCGGCGCCAGCGTGATCGCGCCCCTGACCGCCACCTTTCTGCAGGCCTGGCCAGCGGTCCGGGTGGAACTGGATCTGACCAACCGGATGGTCGATCTGGTGGATGAGGGGTTCGACCTGGCGATCCGCATTGGCGAGATCCATCAGGAGGATCTGGTGGCCCGCTATCTGGCGCCCTATCGGATGGTGATCTGCGCTGCACCGGCTTATCTGGTGCGTTACGGAACGCCAGGGAGGCCGGAAGATCTCGCCGATCATCTCTGTCTGTCCCATACGGTTTGGACCGCCCGCAACGAGTGGCGGCTGCCGGGCATGGAGGGGGAAGTGCGCTGGAAGCGCGATGCGGTTTTGCGCTGTAACGATGGCTATGCGCTGCGCCAGGCGGCGATCGCCGGGGCTGGGCTGCTGATGCAGCCGGAGGTGCTGCTGGCCGATGCGCTGGCCAGCGGCAGCCTGGTGCGGGTGCTGGAGGCGTGGACCCCACAGCCGCGGCCCGTGCATCTGCTCTGGCGCCAGGATCGCCGGCCCCTGCCGAAGCTGACGCAGTTTATCGCCCACCTTCAGCAGGGAATGCCTGACGCGCTGGCGACGACCTGCGCGTCGGAATAATCACTCCTCCCGAAGCGCCTGCTGCCAGTCGGCAATCAGATCGTGAGGATCTTCGATCCCGACCGACAGGCGGATCAGCTGCGGCGTGATGCCGTTCGCCAGGCGCTTCTCCAGCGGGATCGAGGCATGGGTCATGCTGAAGGGCTGGCTCACCAGGCTCTCGACGCCGCCCAGACTCTCCGCAAGGGTGAACCAGCGCAGCTTGCTGATGATGCGTTCGGCGTAACCGTCATCGCCTTTCACCACTACCGAAATCATGCCGCCGGGCAGGGCCATTTGCCGGCGCGCCAGCTGATGGTGCGGGTGCGAGGCCAGCCAGGGGAACCAGACTCGCTCTACCTCCGGCTGCTGTTCCAGCCATTCGGCGAGCTGCAGCGCGTTCGCGCTATGACGCTCCATCCGCAGCGCCAGGGTGCGGATGCCGCGCAGCGTCAGGAAGCTGCTGAACGGGTCGAGCACGCCGCCTACCGCATTCTGCAGATAGCCAAGCTTCTCCGCGAGCGCGGCGTTATCGCCGACCACCGCCAGGCCGGCGACGACATCGGAATGGCCATTGAGGTACTTAGTCGCGGAGTGGACCACAATATCAAACCCGTGCTCCAGCGGGCGATGGATCGCCGGCGAGGCGAAAGTGTTATCGGCGACGCTGATCAGGTTATGGCGGCGCGCGATAGCGGCGATAGCGCTGAGATCCGCCAGCTTCAGCAGCGGGTTGGTGGGCGTTTCCACCCAGATCATGCGCGTATCGGGGCGGATCGCCGCTTCAATTCCCGCCAGGTCGTCGGGTTTCACCCAGCTCACCTGCAGACCAGCGCTACGGCGGCGTACGTTTTCCAGCAGGCGGTAAGTGCCGCCATACACATCATCGACCGCCACCAGGTGACTGTCCTTATCCAGCAGCTCCAGCACGGTGGCGATGGCGGCCAGCCCGGAGGCGAACGCGTAGCCGCGCGTACCGTTTTCCAGGTCGGCGATCGCCGTCTCCAGCGCATGGCGGGTAGGATTCCCGCTGCGGGAATATTCATAGCCGGTATGCTGCCCCGGCGCCGGCTGAGCGAAAGTGGAGGTGGCATAAATAGGCGGCATCACTGCGCCGTGGCTGTCGGTGAAGGTTCCGCTATGTACGCTCAGGGTGTGGATAGATGACATAAAAAATTCCTTATTGTGCTACTCGGTTACGCCAGGCGGTCAGTACATCGCTGCGGGTGACCAGGCCAAGAAAACGCGCGTTGTCAGCGATCACCGCCACCAGACCGCGATCGAGAATGGCCTGCAGTTCGCTCTCTGGCGCACGCTTATCGAGAGTTTCAACATGGCGGCTCATCGCTTCGCTGACCGGCAGGGAGAAGCGTTGGCGATCGCCCTGTACGTGGCGGATCAAATCCCACTCATCGACGATGCCGACCACGCGGCCATCCTCCAGAACCGGCAGCTGGGAGATGTCATACAGCCGCATGCGGGTAAAGACCGCGGCCAGGGTGTCGTCCGGCGCGGCCGTGACGGTAGCGCCTTCGTCATGGCGCAGGGCGATAAAATCACTGAGATCGCCCTGTTCGGGGCGGGCGATCAGCCCTTGCTGGCGCATCCAGTCGTCGTTGAACATTTTTGACAGGTATTTATTGCCGCTGTCGCAGGCGAAGGTCACCACCCGCTTCGGACGGCTTTGCGCCCGGCAGTAGCGCAGCGCGGCGCTGAGCAGGGTGCCGGTGGAGGATCCGGCCAGCACACCCTCGACCTGCAGCAGCTGGCGCGCGGTGTGGAACGCTTCGCGGTCGCTGACGCGATAGGCGGTATGCACCCCCTCCAGCCTGGCCAGCGGCGGGATGAAATCTTCTCCAATCCCTTCGACCAGCCAGGATCCCGTTTCGCCGTAGCGTCCGGTATCAACCTGATCGGCAAGGATCGAGCCCGCCGGATCGGCGAGGATAAATTCCGTTTTCGGCGAGTGTTCTGCAAACCAGGCCTGAAGCCCGCCCAGCGTGCCGCCAGAGCCAACGCCGACGACGATGGCGTCGATGTCGCCCTCCAGCTGCTGGAAAAGTTCTGGCGCGGTGGAGGTCGCGTGCGCCAGCGGATTAGCGTCGTTGTTAAACTGGTCGATATAAAAAGCCCCCGGCGTTTCATCGGCAAGGCGGCGGGCATAATCCTGGTAATAGGCCGGGTGACCTTTATTGACGTCGGAACGGGTGAGCAGCACCGTCGCGCCCAGCGCCCGCAGGTGAAAGATTTTCTCGCGGCTCATTTTGTCCGGCACCACCAGGATCAGGCGGTAATTTTTCTGCGCCGCGATCAGCGCCAGGCCGAGGCCGGTATTGCCGGCAGTGGCTTCAATAATTGTCCCGCTGGGCGCCAGTTTGCCCTGGCGCTCGGCTTCGTTAATCATCGACAGCGCAACCCGATCTTTAATTGATCCGCCCGGGTTCTGATTTTCCAGTTTTAAAAACAGACTGCAGGGCCCGGTATCCAGTTTGTGCAACTGGAGCAGGGGAGTATGACCGATCAGGTCGCTCACGGAATGAAACAGTGACATAACCATTTACCCACTCGTTTAAGATATTTTTGCATGGTAGGTCTGTGAAATCGGTAATTTAAAGAACATTTCTCTGTCATTTAGCGCAAAATGGAATATAAGATGCTGTTCAGCCATCCAGAGGGAAAGCAGGGTAGCCGCCTGGGCGGATCGATTGCCAGAAAAGGGCGTTTTTAGCCGCTTTTAACGACAGAATGGCGATTTGAATCAGCGGGTTATCTGATATTTGAAAATGTATTTGCGAAAAGATTCTATGGGGAGAGGCGGTCTGCGCTGGCCGTTAAGTGGCAGCTGGCTCACCAGGAGAAAAGTGCAGCAGAGAATCACGTGTTAGCGTTGTTCGATGAAGAGTCCGGCTACAGAAACGCAAAAACCCGCCTTGTGGGCGGGTTCTTTAAATAGTGGTGCCCGGACTCGGACTAACGCCGCAGGCGTTGAACAGCGCGCGTGTCGCGCTGGCCCCGAAGGGGTGAGCCGCTGTGCGGCGAATAATCGAACGCAGTTCGATGGAGAGTCCGGCTACAGAAAAGCAAAAACCCAGCCATAGGCTGGGTTCTTTAAATAGTGGTGCCCGGACTCGGAATCGAACCAAGGATTCATTGCCACGACAATGAAATCACCGAATAACAGTAAGTTACCTTTACGCTTCGATTCCGAATGTACCACTGTTTTGTACCAGCAATCAAGGTTGCGTTAGACACAATTACTGATAACGTGGTCTGCTAACTTGTCATGTTCAGCAATCATTTTATCCATCAAGTCTCGTTGGTTTTTGGCCCATCTTCCTGCCGTGAGAACTAAGTTTGTTGGACGTACAGTCTGAAGATACTTCAGAGGAACACTTTGTATGATGCTGTCAGGTGCCATGACGTTCATATCTTCAACCTTTGCAACAGGTTCTTTAGTAACGAAGTCAGGTACAGCATTATAAGAACCAATAGTACGTAAGCTTGGGATCAAGTTGTTTTCAACAGCATCACTAATTACATTTCTGTGGGCTAAATCCGCTCCAACTTCAGCCGAGACACTAGATCCCTGAGGTTTTCTCATGTCGAAACCATTGAAAACCCATCCGGCAAACTTTGGTTTACCTTTTGTTGGTAAAAGACTGTCCGCCGCGTTTCCACTAAGATAGCGTGAAGTACCTTGATCCCAGTCGGTTGCAAACTTAGGTAACATTTCACCAATCAAGCCAATGCAATACGCTGAGAACATATCTGCAGTACAAGGAACAATAAAGTAATCGGAACAGTAGAGGGCTGAACGAACCAATGTATTGAAAGATGGCGGTAAATCAATCAGTACATAATCATAATTGATGTCGGTTGCTTGCTCTGCTGCCTGTGAAATCAGATGAGGCATCAAGAAACGATAGATGCTTGTACCTGCAATCAGATCGGTACCAACATTGAGTGTGTCTGAAAGGTTGTTAAGCCAAAAATCCCCTGCAACGATATCAAATTGTCCTGAGCCTTGCGGCATGGGGTATTTGGGATGGCTGATAATAACTTCTGGTTTTCTATTTTGCTGAATGTAAGGCTGCCCGAATGCTCGTATGGTCTGTCCAAAAGGTACTTGGGCATTTTTTTCTAAAAGCCGAGCAAAGTTCTCATCACCCAAAGTGGCTATTGAAAGGTTGCACTGCGGATCAAAGTCAATCAGTAGAACGGATTTGCCTTTGGCTGCCAAGGCAACGCTAAGGTTCCACGTAAGTGTAGTTTTACCCACGCCGCCTTTGTTATTAAAAAGAGATAAAGTAACCATAACGTACTGTTGCCCCTAATTTTATCGTTTAGGGAATCACTTTAGCATAAGCTCTTACCCGTGGAAGGGCATATCAACCGAATTCCTCTTTGAAATACGACCGTAATCAAAGAGGAGTCAGATTCATGCTGTGGTCAGATGATCACATCACGCTGCAGGAATACTCGCCACTTCCCCCACTGATCATTTTGAGTGTGAATTTTTTATCCGCTGTATAGTCGATGTTGAACGCAATGCCCAGACTGGAAAATGTCAGACTATTAACCCCCTTATCATCCTCTGCTCCCATGAAGAACTTAGCCCGCCGCGTTCCGTTTGGGGTAGACAAGTCAGCCCAACCAACTTGTTCCTGTTGCTTGAGCGTTATGTCCACAGTGGTGTTGTTTTCGCATGAGAGCTTTACATATACGTTGTTGCCGGCTGTTGCGGTGGTGGAGCTGCTTACGAGCAGTATGGCGATTAAGCCGATTGTTTTTCTCATTGAATAATTCCTTTTGATTGCTGTTTAGTTGTCAGATTGATTACGCACAATCCTGTAAATGCTGGTGATGCCGATCCCTAACTGGCGGGATATTTCGGGTTTGCTCAATCCTTGGCCTAGCATCTCGATAACTTCCTGCGATTTGCTGCGAGCGGTAGCCTTCCTGCCTTTGTACTTACCTTTAAGTTTCGCCAGTGCGATGCCCTCAGCCTGACGCTCAAGCATCATTTCACGTTCAAATGTGGCGATAGCTCCAATCATGGTTAGCATTAGCTTTCCGGTCGGAGTTGCCGTATTGATACCGATATTGAGGATATTTAATGCTACGCCTTTGCTTTGAAGATATTCAGATACCTCTAACAGATGGCGGGTGTTACGGGCCAGTCTGTCCAGTTTCGTGACCTGGACGGTGTCACCTTCCCGGACAAACTCCAGCATCGCCTGTAGCTCTGGACGGTCATCCTTCGCTCCGCTGATTTTTTCCCTGAAAATCTTCTCGCAGCCGGACAGGGCTTCGAGCTGTGTATCCAGACTTTGCCCTGTGGTGGACACGCGGGCGTAGCCGACTGTAGCCATGTGGACTCCTTACCCTGCCAATAGACCATGCTAGGATGCAAAGACCTGCCAAAATGCCAAACCAACCTTGTGACAGGGGCGAGAGTGGCATTTCACCGTTGTAGCGATGGCAGATCTTTAGGGCATGGGCTATTGGTATGGGTCTAGCGGTAGTAGGGGATTAGAGGAAATCTTCTTCTGAGGCGTAGCGTGCTGTCATTCCCCGGAAGAAGACGGTTGCAAAGGTCGTCAGAGCCATTATCAGGGCTTCAACAAGTAAGGATTTCCAGTTCATAGCCAGCCCCTTTCGCCAAGCTGTAAAGCCAGATAGCTCGCGGTGTCCTGCGGTGATGCCAGTGTGTCGGTACGGTAGAGCCGTTGAGTGAGGATTTCGCGGGCCTGATTAATGATTTCATCATGCATGATTCAGCCTCCTGTGGTGATCTGCATATTTCTTGTACCTGCGGAGCGAAGAATCTTGGAAAGGCGGCTTGGACGAGCGGCTTTGGATGCCTGCCAGACGATCTGTACGGGCCTGTGAGCTGCGTTCAGGAGTGATTCATGCCCTTGAGTGCATAAAGGTCGGGAGAGGCCTACAGGGCGTCTGGTAACTTCTGACGTGAAAAGAACTTTTGGGTGAGTGGAGGGGGCAAAATCATTAAGCTGTCGCTCAGTTCGATGTATGGATATGACGGAAACTTTGCACTTTTGGGAAATGCGAGTTTGTATTGATAGCTTAAGGATAATTATCTGTAGGATACTATGAGTAAGATGAATTTGAGTAATAAAAATGATAAAACCATATAAAACTATATAAGTGTCTTGGGGTTCGGTTACAAAGGTTACAACGTTTCGACGGGTAGAAAAGCCTAATCCCTTAGGCTTTTGATGTAACTTTTGATGTAATTTTTCTGTTTATATGCCGTATGACCTCAATTTTGCACGCTGGAAGTATATGTCCCTGCGTTTATCAAAGGGGATTGTCAGCCTGTCCAGCAGTTTACCCATCTCACTTAGAGGCTGCCGTGGGCTTTTTAGCAGGAAACTGCATTCGTTATGGGCTGCATCATAGGCTTTTCGGGCTGACTCGCTGCCTATCTTTAGCGTGGAGTCTGAAAGGCTGATACAGGCCATTCGCAGGCAGTGGGCATAGCAATCCTCCAGACTGACGAACCGCTTTAGCTGGCGGACCGCTTCCAGCCAGGTTTCCTGCTCTTCATGTCGGACCCTGATTAGCTTTATATCGGGCCGATTTTTCCGTAACCACCGATCCCGTCGCTTATCATTGAGCTGATAACGTGTCGTTCTGTGAGCCTTCTCGTCAAATTCAATGGTGAACTGGCGTTTAGCAGTTTCCCCTTTTGCCATATCGGTGTACCACTGCTCTGTGAGGAGGAAATCCACTCTGTAGGGGCCGACCTGCTTTTGCCGTTCAAGCTCATAGCTTATGAATCGTGGTTGTTGCCTTAGTTCGACGATCAAATGGTGTAATCTGACGGCAAATTGCCCCTCAAGACGGCTTTCACCGGGCCTCACCGGGAGTATCAGACCAGAATTTTGTTCAATGGCATCAATGAGAAGCCCATTCTGGCTGGAGTGGACGCTGTAAGTCAGCAGGGCAAGGGCGTCACCAGCAGAAAGCCAGCCGTTTTTGTCGGGAATGTCACCATCAATCAGGCCCGATGTGCAGCACGACAGGACGTTGTCGGGGGCCCTGAGCAATCTGGTATGTGTCCGCTGTATCCACTGCGTAAATCTGGCTGCCTGAGGCGTCACTTTCCGCAAGAAAGCAATAGAAATCTGGGGGACCCCGTCTACGGTCCGCCAGTCTGAGTCAGGAATTCTTAACATATTGATAATCTCCAGTTAGTTACTGTGCCTTATACCGCTGAAAGTCAGTTTTCCAGCCGCTTTAGCTCCAGTCTGGGGATCCTCTCAATGAGTACCCGGCTTGTTTCAATCAGATAGCTGCCATAACGCCGTGGAACGGAGCCGGGGACATGTCCGAGAATGTTGTTCTGCGTGTCTTCGCGGACGTCCAGAGCACGGCATTGCGTAATGAAATAGTGACGGAAGCTGTGTGAGGGCTTAACTTCCTTACGGATGCCGTGCTTACGGATCAACCGCCCCCACCAGCGGCCATAGTTGTAGGCGTATTTATCGTTAACGACAGATTTCTCAGCAAAGAGCTGGACTTCTCTGGTATTGACGAAATCCATAAAACCCAGCTCCAGTATATGGCTGTGTATCGGGACGTAACGCACGGAGCCAGCCGTTTTGACTGATTGCTCTTTCCCCATCTGGATTTTGAAGCAGGGAACACCGAAAGCATCCACGATATCGGCCCTGCGTAGCTGTCCGATTTCCTCAACGCGAGCACCGGTATAGTAAAGGATTATCGGCATCCAGTAGGCCATTTCGCCATAGAGAGATTGCTCCCCGTGGAACAGTGGTAGCCGGAACATCACCCTGATTTCGTCGTCGGTGAACGGGATATCCTCATTGATCGTCTGCACTTTTTTACGCATTTTGAAACTATCGAAGGGATGTTCATCCACGAGATCGTCTTGGAGTGCAACAGTGAACATGGCCGAGAGGTGCATGAAGTTGTTTCGCACGGTGTTGGCGCTGAGTTTCTTGCCCTGAGCTTTGGCCTGATTCTCCAGCGACAGCAAGTTGACGGCCTTACTGCGGTTAGCCGGGGTCAGCTCCAGGAGCGTACGGAACGCCGCGAGGTCACTCTTCGAGATGTCCCGGATGGGTTTATCACCGATGAATTTGATGAATCGGTTAGCCGATGGTGTGTAATCCCGTATACGTGACTCAGCTCTGTCCTTGTCGGTTAGCCGGATATGTGCTTTGTAATGCTCGAAAAGACTGGCGAAAGTCATGCTTTTCTTTTGTTGCGTGGCGTTGATGGCGGTGTAGACAGGTAGTTCATCAATAATATACATTTCTGCCGTACTGAGCCTGTACTCCGCCAGACGCCATGCGAGCTTTTGTCTCCATGCGGGCGTCAGTACTGCTGGCGTCCACCGAAGAGCCTCTTCGAGTTCAGACTGCATAAGTTGGGTGACAAGCTGGAAATCTGCCTCGTCTGCCTGCTCTCCCTTACGCAGACATTTGCTTAATTGCACGTTATCTGCGGTCAGGCCATAACCATAATCGTATTGCCGTACATAACGTGCTTTGATGGTTTCTGGCTGCTGGAGGATTCTGGTCATCCATACCGAAGCGATCACCTCTGTATCGTCCTGCGTTACGGAGCGCTCTGCTTTGGCGTTCTGGATGATAGAGTTGATTTCTGCCAGAGCGGCAGGGGCTTTGAGCTTGGCTTGTCCGAGGTCTTTCGTCTTAAGGGAAAGCTTTAGTTCACCTTTGCCAATAGTTGGACGTAGCTCCTGTGGAACCGCTTTACGGATGTAATAGGTGCCATTTCGGTCTTTGGTAGGCTTTATCATAATGCCCATTTTGTACCACCTTTCTGTACCACCGGGAAGCGGGGCCGGAGGAAATTAAAAAGAGGTAACTACCGATAAACCAACAACTTGTTGACTCAGAAAGCAAAAACCCCCGCCGAAGCGAGGGTTATAAATGAGTGGTGCCCGGACTCGGAATCGAACCAAGGACACGGGGATTTTCAATCCCCTGCTCTACCGACTGAGCTATCCGGGCAACGGGGCGCATTAAACCGTAATCGCCGCGCCTCGTCAACGAAATTTATCTGTTTTGCAGCAGACTGAACAATCTATCACCACATTGCGCTAAAAGCACGCGTCTTCAGGCAAAAAACAGCGTCCAGGCCGCTGAGATCGGCATCGCCAGCACCAGCGCAGGCAGCATATTCACCACGGCAAACATTTTTATTCCGCAGATGCGCAGCCCGGTGGCCACCAGCAGCATACCGCCGACGGCGCTGAAATCCGCCAGCATCATCGGCGTGGTGAGCGGCATAATGATCGCCGCGCAGGCCGCGAGGGTCAGCTGGATAAGTAGCATCGGTACGCTGATGGCGGCGACGGCAATGCCCAGGGTACAAGCGAAAATGGTGGCGGTGAAAAAATCGAGAAACGCTTTGGCAATCAGAATGCTGGCGTCGCCGGTCATCCCTTCGCGCATGGCGCCGAAGACGCCGGTGCCGCTGGCGCAGAACAGGACGATAATCGCCACATAGCTCTGAATATAGGAGTCATGAGCCGAGGCTTTTTTCTTACCCTTCGGCGTCAGCAACTGCTGGAGCTGACTGACCAGCGTATTAATCCCTTTTTCCATATTACAAATTTCGCCGAGCAGCGTTCCCACCAGGGTCGACAGCACCATCACCGGCAGATTGGCGCATTTGATCACCAGTAAAATGCCGATGCCTAATGACGCCAGACCAAAAATTGAGGTCATGGATGTGCGGATCCGTTCCGGCAACCGCTGGCTGAGTAAGGCGCCTAACACGCCGCCGACCAGCACCGCGCTGGCATTAATAAAAGGTCCTGTAACCACGCTGACTCCTGTTAAATATCCCTGATAACCGAATGATTATGACGTTAACCCGCCGTGAAAGCTTGTGTATCCGTGATATAAGTGCATACGGTTTTCATCTTGCGCCTGTCGGGGAAAGGTGCCATGATTGCGCGAATTTTCTCCTCCCTGATATGAGGCCGCCGATGACGACACTGCCATTACCTCGCCAGCGACGCCGCGCACAGATGCGTGGGCTGCCTCATCTTGCTACGCTTACCCCTCTGTTCACCATGCGGTGAAGGACACGTATGCTCACTGTAGGGCAACAGTAAGATCGGACGCGTCTGCTTTTACTGATGTCCGGCGGTCGGAGCTGAATCCGTCAGACCCGGACGCATCGTTGGGCAAGGTTTCCCTTGCCTGAGATTTTTACACTCCCGATACGGGCATTTGCGCTTATGAAATCCATGCACATTGCCGCCAGCTGCGAGCTGGTCACCCGCTTGTCCACCCACCGTCGCGTTGTGGCGCTGGACAGTACCGATTTTACCGATGTGGCGGCAGTCGTCATCACCGCGGCGGACAGTCGCAGCGGCATCCTCGCCCTCCTCAGGCGTAGCGGATTTAACCTGCCGGTCTACCTGCTGAGCGAGACGGCGGTCGATAAGCCGGAGGGGGTACAGGCGGTGATCGCCGGTAAAGATCAGGAGTGGCTGGAGCTGGAAGCGGCGGCCTGCGATTATGAAGCGCGTCTGCTGCCGCCGTTTTTCAATACGCTGACCCAGTACGTCGAAATGGATAACAGCACCTTTGCCTGTCCGGGACACCAGCACGGGGCCTTTTTCAAAAAGCATCCCGCAGGCCGCCAGTTCTATGACTTTTTTGGCGAAAACGTCTTTCGCGCCGATATGTGTAACGCCGACGTAAAATTAGGCGATCTGCTGATCCACGAAGGGTCGGCCAAGCACGCGCAGAAGTTTGCCGCGAAGGTCTTTAATGCGGATAAAACCTACTTCGTCCTTAACGGCACCTCGGCGGCCAACAAAGTCGTGACCAACGCGCTGTTGACCCGCGGCGATCTGGTGCTGTTCGATCGCAACAACCACAAGTCAAACCATCACGGGGCGCTGATTCAGGCGGGAGCGACGCCTGTCTATCTTGAAGCCGCGCGCAATCCGTTCGGCTTTATCGGCGGCATTGACGAGCGCTGCTTTGATGAGCGCTACCTGCGGGATCTCATCCGTGAAGCGGCGCCAGAGAAAGCCACGGCCTCTCGCCCGTTTCGTCTGGCGGTGATCCAGCTCGGAACCTATGACGGCACGGTCTATAACGCCCGCCAGGTGGTCGATAAAATCGGCCACCTCTGCGATTACATCCTGTTCGACTCGGCGTGGGTGGGCTATGAGCAGTTTATCCCGATGATGGCCGACTGTTCGCCGCTGCTGCTGGAGCTGACCCCGGACGATCCGGGCATTTTTGTCACCCAGTCCGTTCACAAGCAGCAGGCCGGTTTCTCGCAGACGTCGCAGATCCATAAAAAGGATAACCATCTGCGCGGCCAGGCGCGCTTCTGTCCGCACAAGCGGCTGAATAACGCCTTTATGCTGCATGCCTCTACCAGCCCGTTTTATCCGCTGTTCGCCGCACTGGACGTCAACGCCAAAATCCACGAAGGCGAGAGCGGCCGCCGCCTGTGGGCCGAATGCGTGGCGCTGGGCATCGAGGCGCGCAAAGCGATCATCGCCAATTGCAAGATGATCCAGCCTTTTATTCCGCCGATAGTGGCGGGGCGCCCGTGGCAGGATCACCCGACTGAGGCGATCGCCCGGGAGCGCCGTTTCTTCAGCTTCGAACCGGGCGCGCGCTGGCATGGCTTCGAGGGCTATGCCGACGACCAGTATTTTGTCGACCCGTGCAAGCTGTTGTTGACCACCCCGGGCATCGACGCGGAGAGCGGGGAGTACAGTGAGTTCGGCATCCCGGCGACCATTCTGGCGCATTACCTGCGGGAAAACGGCATCGTGCCGGAGAAGTGCGATCTCAACTCGATTCTGTTCCTGCTGACGCCGGCGGAAAGCGCCGAAAAAATGGCGCAGCTGGTGGCGATGCTGGGGCAGTTTGAACAGCATATTGAAGCGGATACGCCGCTGGCCGATGTGTTGCCGACCATCTATAACAAATACCCGGTGCGTTATCGCGACTATACCCTGCGCGAACTGTGCCAGGAGATGCACGATCTGTACGTCAGCTTTGACGTGAAGAGCCTGCAAAAAGAGATGTTCCGTAAACGGAGCTTCCCGCGGGTGGTGATGAATCCCCAGGATGCCAACCGCGAATTTATCCGCGGCGACGTGGAGCTGGTGCGTCTGAGCGAGGCGGAGGGCCGCGTCGCGGCGGAAGGGGCGCTGCCGTATCCGCCGGGGGTATTATGCGTGGTGCCCGGTGAGGTCTGGGGTGGCGCTGTACTGCGCTATTTCCTTGCGCTGGAAGAGGGGGTTAATATGCTGCCGGGCTTCTCGCCGGAGCTGCAGGGGGTATATAGTGAGACGGATTCGGACGGCATTAAGCGGCTGTATGGCTACGTGCTGAAGGGATAAAAAACGCCCCGCTGAACCGGCGGGGCGTTTTGCTTTTGACGATCACGCGCTCTGCTGCGCGGCGGTCGGTTGTCTGACGTGTTTGTATTTGAACAGCGCCACGAAGGCAAAAGCCAGCACCAGCGAATAGCCGGCGAAAATCAGCCACACGCTCTGCCAGTTAGTGATCCCTTCGACGGTAAAGTGCTCCACCACTTTGCCGCTCACCATGCCACCGAGAATACAGCCGAAGCCGTTGGTCATCATCAGGAACATGCCCTGGGCGCTGGCGCGGATTTCCGGACGCACCTCTTTCTCCACGAACACTGAACCAGAGATGTTGAAGAAGTCGAAAGCGCAGCCGTAGACGATCATCGATAGCACCAGCAGCACGGTGCCGAACGGTGTCGGATCGCCGAAGGCGAACAGGCCGAAGCGCAGCATCCACGCCACGATACTGATAAGCATCACGTTCTTAATGCCGTAGCGGCTGAGGAAGAACGGAATGGTCAGGATAAACAGCGTCTCGGAGATCTGCGAGATCGACATCAGCACCGAGGCGTGTTCGACGATAAAGCTGCCGGCAAACAGCGGATCTTTATCGAAGCTGTGCAGGAAGGTATTACCGAACATGTTGGTGATTTGCAGCTCGGCGCCTAGCATCATCGAGAAGATAAAGAAGATTGCCATGCGCTTGTTTTTAAACAGCGCAAAAGCGTTAAGCCCCAGCATCTCCGTCCAGCTTTGATTACGCTGGGCGTTAGCCACCGGGATCGTCGGCAGCGTCAGGGTGAACAGCGTCAGCAGGACCGACAGCGTCGCGCCAATGTACAGCTGCATATGGCTCAGTTCGAAGCCGGAGAAGCTGACGCCCCACATGGCGAAGATAAAGCCGATGGTGCCCCAGATCCGGATCGGCGGGAAATCGGTGACGATATCCAGCCCCGCCGACTGCAGGCGGTAGTAAGAGATGGTGTTAATCAGCCCCAGCGTCGGCATATAGGCCAGCGAGTTGAGGAGGATCACAAGGAACATCTCGCCCGGCGTGGTGACCTGCGCCGCCAGATACAGCGTCAGCGCGCCCACCAGATGGCAAGCGGCATACACCCATTTGGCGCTGATCCACTTATCGGCGACGATGCCGAGCAGCGTCGGCATCAACACCGCGGCGATACCGAGCGAGCTATATACTGCGCCGATAGCCGCGCCATCAAACTTCAGCGTGACAAACATGTATGAGCCAAGCGTGGTGAGCCAGCTCCCCCAAAGGCAGAACTGCAGGAACGACAGTATTTTGAGCTGCAGCTTAAGATTCATGTAGTTATCCTCACGAATGTGGGCTTGTTATGTTTTTAAAATAACATTAATCCCGTTATTTTGATGCGATTCTATCATTCACCAGCTGAAGGCTTCTGTTAACTGCCGCAGAAAACCGAAAGATATTCCACAGTATGGCGCAGAAAAAAAGCGGCCTCAGCGCGTGGCAGAGGCCGGTGTCAGGAGGGGGTTATTTACGGCGGTAGCTTTTCTGCGCCGTGTTAACTTTATACAGATAGCGGCGCGATTCCGCCGACGGATGACGGGTGGTCAGCGTCTGGTAGACGTCACCTGGCGCCATGCTGTTGATGATATTGGCCGCCTGGACTTTATCGCTGGAGAAGACCCGCAGCACGCTGCCGGCGCCGCCGTTATAGGCGGTGATCACCGCGTAGCGACGCGAGGTGGGGTTATCGATGCCAGCAAGGTAGACATTGTTCAGCATCGCCAGGTAGGCAGTACCGGTGTCAATGTTATTCGCCGGGTCGAACAGATAGCTACGGCTTGGCAGGCCCGATTTACCCTGGGAACGGAAGACGTCTCTGCCGGCGCTGTGCTGGACTACCTGCATCAGCCCCATGGCGTCGGCATGGCTGACCGCATAAGGGTTAAAGGAGGATTCGGTCTGCATAATCGCGAGGATCAGCGACTCATCAACCCCGTACTTACGCGAGGCCTGACGCACCATGCCGAGGTATTTATGCGCACGTTTGTCGAGGTGGTTCGGCACCAGGTTGATGGTGATGCTGTAGACCACGCGCAGGCCGTTGTTGCGGCTCTTCAGGCGGGTTTGCAGCAGATAGTCGGCAAAGCGCGCGGCGCGCCACTCCCAACGAATCGATGCCCCGGTGTTATCCACCACCTGGCCATAGAGGAACGGCTCTTTGGAGATCTGAATGTCATCGACATCGGAATAGAGGTCGATGGAGTTGGGGTCATCGCCCATCAGCAGGGTTTTGACGATCGCCTGGCGCAGTCGTCCGCGCGGATCGGTGCCGGCGATGGTCTCGACGGTGATCGTCCCTTCATCGAAGTTGATGTGGCTGCGGGTTTGATACTGGTCGGTGTATTTGACGTAGTCCTTCGGCCCGGCGAGCAGGACTTCGTTGTACCCCCAAATGTTCTCGATGTTGTGGGCAAACTGGCCCATCAGGATATCAAAACCGTTGGTATCCTTGACCCAGGCCTCGTTGTATTCGGCGCCTTTTTTATTGGAGCTGGAACACGAAACGAGCAACGGCGCAATCAGCGCGAGCGCTAAGTATTTTTTCATCATTCCGGGCGTGCGTGTTGTGTTTGTTTTTAAAAGGCCGCAGGGCCCTTACTGTTTTTCCGGCGGCGTATAGCCTTCGATGTGCACATCTTTCCCTTCAAACAGGAACTGCACCATTTCCTGCTCCAGCAGCTTGCGGTGCTCCGGGTTCATCATGCTGAGCTTTTTCTCGTTGATCAGCATGGTCTGCTTGTGCTGCCACTGCGCCCAGGCTTCTTTGGAGATTTCGTTGTAAATGCGCTTCCCGAGTTCGCCCGGATACAGCTGAAAATCCTGGCCGTCCGCTTCACGCTGCAGGAAGGTACAAAAAATGGTTCTGCTCATAATCAATCCTCTTTGATAGCCGAAAATTTATACCGGCGTTCCGGCTTTTAACTGTTGCAACAAGCGCTCCACGGGGGCCGCCAGACCAACCGACGGCGGCTGCGCTAAGTTATACCAGAGTGCGTTGCCTTCATCCATGTATGCGCCAGATGAGTGCACTGTAAGCCACATCGGCACAATATCCAGGTGGAAATGGCTGAAAGTGTGGCGAAAAGCGGTGAGCTGCGTCAGATTATCGGCCTTAATCTGGCGCTGTGCCAGCCACTCGCGCAGGCCCGCTTCGTCGGCAAACTGCGGAAAACAGAACAATCCGCCCCACAGACCCACCGGCGGACGTTGGGCGAGAAACACCTCGTCACCGTGCTGCATCAGCAGAAAATAGCCGGTGCGTTCCGGAATGGTCTGCTTCGGTTTTTTGCCCGGATATTCTGCCCATGAATGATTGGCGTAGGCCACGCAGCCGTTGCTCAGCGGGCACAGTTCGCACTTCGGCTTCGAGCGGGTGCAAACCATCGCCCCGAGATCCATCATCGCCTGGTTAAAACGCTCCACGCCCTTCGCCGGCGTGACCGCTTCGCTAATCTCCCACAGCCGTTTTTCCACCTCTTTTTTCCCCGGCCAGCCGCTGACAGCATAGCAGCGGGCGAGCACGCGCTTCACGTTGCCGTCGAGAATCGGATAATGCTGACCGAGCGAAAGCGATAAAATGGCCCCCGCCGTTGAGCGCCCGACGCCGGGAAGCGCCGCCACTTCGTCAAAGGTCTGCGGGAATTCGCCGCCGTGCTGCGTCGCCACCTGCTGCGCCGCTTTGTGTAAGTTGCGCGCCCGCGCGTAATAACCCAGTCCGGTCCACAGATGCAGCACTTCATCCAGCGGCGCGTTGGCGAGATCGACCACCGTAGGGAAACGCGCCATAAAGCGTTCAAAATAGGGGATAACCGTGGTCACCTGGGTTTGTTGCAACATCACTTCGGAGAGCCATACTTTGTAGGGCGTCTTGGCGATTTGCCAGGGCAGGGTTTTACGCCCGTATTTGTCGTACCAGTCCAGGACCTGGGCTGAAAATTGCGTGGCGAGAAAAGTCAAAGCTACGGCTCCGGGATCGCGATTACAGGGGGGCAGATTGCAGCATAAGGGCGAGTGGCTGTAAACCCTTGCATCCGCCGGGTAACTTTGGATAATGCCCGTTTTCCGAACACATTCACAAGCAGACCAAACTTTTATGAAAAACGACGTCATTTCTCCGGAATTCGATGAAAACGGTCGCCCGCTGCGCCGTATTCGTAGCTTCGTCCGTCGCCAGGGCCGCCTGACGAAAGGGCAGCAGCATGCGCTGGATAACATTTGGCCGGTGATGGGCGTTGAATTCAACGATGCGCCGCTCGATTTCGCCGCCCTGTTTGGCCGCGAAGCGCCGGTCACCCTCGAAATTGGCTTCGGGATGGGCGCCTCGCTGGTGGCGATGGCAAAAGCCAAACCGGAACAGAATTTCCTCGGCATCGAAGTGCACTCCCCGGGCGTCGGCGCCTGTCTGGCCTCGGCCGAAGAAGAAGGTGTGCAAAACCTGCGCGTGATGTGTCACGATGCGGTGGAAGTGCTGCACACTATGATTCCGGATAACTCGCTGAATATGGTGCAGCTGTTTTTCCCTGACCCGTGGCATAAAGCGCGCCATAATAAACGTCGTATCGTACAGCCGCCTTTCGCCGAGCTGGTGAAAAGTAAACTGAAGCTCGGTGGCGTCTTCCATATGGCGACCGACTGGGAAGCCTATGCCGTCCATATGCTGGAAGTGATGTCCTCACTGGAAGGGTATCGTAACCAGTCGGCAAGCAACGATTACGTACCGCGCCCGGAATCGCGCCCGGTAACCAAATTTGAACAGCGTGGCCATCGTCTCGGCCACGGCGTATGGGACTTAATGTTCGAGAGGGTGAAATAATGGCCAAGAATCGTAGCCGTCGTCTGCGTAAAAAAATGCATATCGACGAGTTTCAGGAGTTAGGCTTCTCCGTCGCCTGGCGTTTCCCGGAAGGGACCAGTGAAGAGCAGATCGACCAGACGGTCAACGATCTGATCGAAGAGGTGATTGAGCCGAACAAGCTGGCCTTTGACGGCAGCGGCTATCTCTCCTGGGAGGGGCTGATCTGCATGCAGGAGATCGGTAAATGCACCGAAGAGCATCAGGCCATCGTGCGCAAATGGCTGGAAGCGCGTAAGTTAGAGGATGTGCGCACCAGCGAACTTTTTGACGTCTGGTGGGACTAAGTTTGACAAGGGTCGGCAACTGCCGGCCCGTTTTGTCTTAAGGGAGTTTTATGATGCGTAAAACGCTGCTGGCGGTGGCGCTCTCCGTCACCGCTTTGTCTGCCCATGCGGACTACCAGTGTAGCGTCACGCCGCGTGACGATGTGATCCTCACCCCTCAGCAGGTACAGGTGAAAGGGGAAAACGGCAATCTGGTGATCAAACCGGACGGCAACCTGACCTTTAACGGCAAGGCTTATGCGCTCAGCGCCGCCCAGCGCGAACAGGCGCAGGATTACCAGGCCAGTCTGCGTAGCAGCCTGCCGTGGATTGACGAAGGCGCGCGTTCGCGAGTCGAAAAAGGCCGCAAGGCGCTAGATAAAATCATTACCGAACAGGTCGGCGCCAATAGCAGTATGCACGGTCGTCTGACCAAGCTGGACGCGCAGCTGAAAGAACAGATGAACCGCATCATTGAGCGCCGCAGCGATGGCCTGACCTTCCACTATAAAGCCATCGACCAGGTGCGCGCCGACGGCCAGCAGCTGGTAAATCAGGCGATGGGCGGCATTTTGCAGGACAGCATTAACGAGATGGGGGCGAAAGCGGTGCTCAAAGGCGGCGGCAACCCGCTGCAGGGCATTCTAGGTAGCCTCGGCGGTCTGCAAACCGCTATCCAGGATGAGTGGAAAAACCAGGAGGCCGATTTCCAGCAGTTTGGTAAAGACGTCTGCAGCCGGGTGGTCTCCCTTGAGGACAGCCGCAAAGCGCTGGTTGGCTCGTTAAAATAGCTTGATTTCGCTACCTGCGCCCGCAGGTAGCGACGACGCTCAGGCGATCACATCAGCCCCAGCAGCTGTGGAATAAACAGCGAGATCGGCGGGATATAAACAATCATCATCAGCGCGATCAGCAGGGCGGCGTAGAACGGCAGCAACGGTTTGATGAGCTGCTGAATTTTCACCCCTGAAATGGAGCAGCCGACAAACAGCGCGCTGCCAACCGGCGGGGTCAGCAGGCCGATGCACAGGTTAGCGACCATCATGATGCCGAAATGAACCGGGTTCATGCCCAAATCCTCAGCAATGGGCAGAAATATCGGCGTGAAAATCAGCACCGCTGGGGTCATATCCATAAAAATGCCGACGATTAGCAGCACAATGTTAATCAGCAGCAGGATCACCACCGGGTTTTCCGACACCCCCATTAGCGCATCGCTTATCATGTAGGGAATATCGGCATTGGTCATCGCCCACGACATGCCGACCGAAAAGCCAATCAGCAGCAGAACGATAGAGGTCGTCACCACCGACTCCAGAATCAGCTGCGGCAGATCGCGCCATTTGACTTCACGATAGATCAGCACCGAGAGAATAAAGGTGTAGACCACGGCGATGGCGGACGCCTCAGTGGCGGTGAAAATACCGCCGAGGATCCCGCCCATCACAATAATGACCAGCAGCAGGCTGGGTAGGGCGTCGAAAAAAGCCTTTGCCGCCTGGGCACAGGTCGGCCGTTCGGAAACCGGATAGCCGCGGCGTTTAGCGATGCAGCCGCAGACCAGCATGATGGACAGACCCATCAGAATGCCCGGCAGATAACCGGCCATAAACAGCGAGGCGACCGAGACGCCGCCGGCTGTCAGGGAAAAAACGATCAGCACGTTTGACGGCGGAATAAGCAGACCCGTGATGCAGGATGAGACGTTTACCGCTGTGGAAATGGTCGGATCGTAGCCTTTTTGCCTCTGAATGGGACTCAGCGTCCCGCCTACCGCCGCGGCGGCCGCGACGGCTGAACCGGAAATCGAGCCGAACATCATATTGGCCAGCACGTTAACGTGCCCCAGCGATCCGGGCACTCGCCCAACCATCACCTGCGCCAGATTGATTAAGCGTATTGCAATCCCGCCGCTGTTCATCAGGGTTCCGGCAAAGATAAAAAAGGGGATGGCCAGCAGCGCGAAGTTATCAAGCCCGTTCGCCAGGCGTTGAGACACGGTTATCACCGCGATATCCCAGGGAAACATCAGCAGCATCGAGCCAACGGTAGCGATACCGATGGCGAAGGAGATGGGAACGCCGATAAAAACCAGAATAAAGAAAACGCCAAACAGCGTCAGTGCAATAGCGCTATCCATGAGTTGCTCCTTCTTCTGCATGTTTCATGTTTTTCAGGCCGTTATTGATAAAACACAATGCGTAAAACATCATCATGATGCCGGTGAGCGGCAGGATCAGATACACGTAGCCCATGGGGATCTGCATCGCGGCTGAGACCTGGGCGGTCGACAGCGTTTTTGCAATCAGTTTTACGCCGCCGGTCACAATCACTGCGCCGGCAAACAGCAGGATCAGCAGGTTAATAATGACGCTGAACAGCGCCTGCCTGCGGGGAGAGAGCGTCATGGTGAGTAAATCAATCGCCAGGTGACGCTGGGCGCCGACGGTGTAGGCCGCGCCCAGTAGCCCGACCCAGATCATTAAGAAGCGCGCCAGCTCATCGGTCAGGGTGCTTGGCTGGTTAAGCACGTAGCGGCTGAATACCTGCCAGACGACGCAGACAACCAGCGCAATCATAACAGCGACAGAGAAGGCGGCGATGGTGCGGTCCACCGCCAGCTTGATGCGGTTAAGTATCATCGTTGATTTCCTGGTGAAGACGGGCCTGCGGCTGGCCCGTTAATGGTTATTCCGCGGCAGCTTCAAATTTGGCCAGCAGGGCGGCCTGTACAGGATCTTTTTTAAAGTCATCGAATAGCGGCTGCACGGCTGCGCGGAACGGCGCTTTATCCACTTTGATAATTTCGCCCCCCATAGCTTTGGCCTGCGCGCGGGTATCGGCGTCGATTTTCCGCCACAGCTGTTGCTGATAAACCTCTGACGCTTTCGCCGCTTTGATCAGGATTTGTTGCTGATCCGGCGTCAGCTTGTCCCAGGTTTTACTGGAGATAACGAGGAAATCAGGGATGGAGGCATGCTCATCTTCAGAGAATACTTTCGCGATTTCGATATGGCGCGTCTGCACCCAGGAGGGAACGTTATTCTCCGCGCCGTCCACCACCCCCTGCTGCATGGCGGTATAAACTTCACCAAAGGAGATGGGGGTTGGGGAACCGCCCATTAATTCGACCATTTTTAACGTTGTCGGACTGGCCTGAACGCGGATCTTCAGTCCTTTTAAATCTTCCGGCCTGTTGATGGGCTTTTTTGCATAAAAACTTCGCGTCCCGGCGACATAAGCGGAAAGGGCAAAAAATCCTTTCTCTTTCGTCGAGTTCATTATTTCTTTACCCACCTCGCCGAAGACCACGTTATTGAAGTGGTTCTGGTCGTTAAACAAGAATGGTAAATTATATATGGCGTAAATATTATCGAAAGATTCCAGATCGCTGGCGGAACCTTTGGTCATATCCAGCGCGCCATTTTGTAATAACTCCATGGTCTCGCGAGCGCTGCCCATCTGACTACTGGGGTAAATGCGAATCTTCATCTTACCGTCAGAAAGCTGGTTTACCTCTTTGGACATCTCCTCAAACGCCTGATGCACCACATGGCTGCGCTCAAGGTTATGCGCCAGCTTTAATGTTATTTTTTCAGCCGCGACGGCACCTGCAGAGAGTAGGGCCAGTAAAGCTATACCTACCAGAGAACGAGAAAAAGGATATTTTTTCATGAGTTGGCTCCATGCACTTGGGGTAATGGGTCAATATCTTAGGCATCATGCTTTATTTCTGTATGACATATTATCTTTGTTGTCGTACATCTTTAAGCTGCCTGACTCACACTTTCTGGCAATGAGGTAATGAAATAACCGATCTTATTGAAGGATTGATATTTGGTTTGTATTAATTAATGCAAATTAATTTGAGAGTGGAATATTTAATAACAATGGAACGGATGTAATGAGGTATATATGGCGGAGGAATCGAGTGATTCCCATTCCCGCCATATTGCTGCCGGGAATGGGATAACGATATTTATTCGCTGAGGAATAGTTCGAGAAGAGAATTTAAAAACAGCTTTCCATGCTCGGTAATCTGCCAGTTCTGCTCGTCTTCCTGCAGATAGCCGTGGGCTATCGCCGCGTCCAGCTGCGGACGGATCGCCGCTTCATCAAGACCGGTATAACGGCGGAATTCCGCGCGCGGCGCGGCCTCCAGCAGGCGAAAACGGTTCATAAAGAACTCAAACGGTTTATCCGCCTCTTCCACATTATGCTGGCGTTCGAGGTAGCGGCCTTCCATATAGCCGCGCGGGTGGCGGGTTTTGGCGGTACGCAGGATGCGCCCGTCCGGGAAGGTTATCTTGCCGTGCGCGCCGCAGCCGATGCCGAGATAGTCGCCAAAGCGCCAGTAGTTGAGATTGTGCTGACACTGATAGCCCGCTTTGGCGTAAGCGGAAGTCTCGTACTGCTGGTAGCCGGCGGCGCTCAGCAGCTGATGTCCCTGCTCAAAAATATCCCATAGCGCGTCGTCATCCGGCAGCACCGGCGGCCGGGAACCGAACAAGGTGTTCGGCTCAATGGTCAGCTGGTACCACGAGAGATGCGGCGGGTTGAGAGCAATGGCCTGACGCAGATCGTCCAGCGCCTCCTCCAGCGACTGGTCCGGCAAACCGTGCATCAGGTCGAGATTGAAACTGCGCAAGCCCAGGCCGCTGGCGAGGCGTGCCGCGCGTTTGGCCTCTTCCGGGCCGTGGATCCGCCCCAGCCGCTGCAGCTTTGGTTCGCTAAAGCTTTGTACGCCGATAGAGATGCGATTCACCCCGGCGCGCTGGTAATCAACGAAGCGATCGGCCTCCACGGTGCCCGGGTTGGCTTCCATGGTGATTTCCGCCCCGGCGGCCAGCGGCAGGCAGGCGCGGACGCCATCGAGCAGGGTTTGCATGGCCGGGCCTGACAGCAGGCTCGGCGTACCGCCGCCGATAAAAATGGTGCCTATTTCCCGTCCCTGGGCATACTGCACATCGGCCCGCAGATCGTTCAGCAGATGCTGGACGTAGTCATCGTGCGGCACCTCGCCTTTCAGTGCATGCGAATTAAAGTCGCAGTACGGGCATTTCTGCACGCACCAGGGAATATGAATATAGAGACTCAGCGGTGGCAAATTAGCCATTACGTAATGCATCCAGTAACAGTTTAAGCGCCTGCCCGCGATGGGAAATGGCGCTCTTTTCTTCACGGCTCAGTTCGGCCGCGGTTTTTCCCTCTGACGGGACGAAGAAAATCGGATCGTAGCCGAAGCCGCCATGACCTGCGGCTTCCCGGGCGATCACCCCAGGCCAGCTGCCGTGGCACACCAGCGGCGTGGGATCTTCGGCATGGCGTAGATAGACCAGTACGCAGTGGAACTGCGCCTGGCGCTGGTCGTCCGGCACGTCCTGCAGGGCGTCGAGCAGTTTCTCAAGATTCTGCTGGTCGCTGGCGTCGACGCCGGCATAGCGGGCGGAGTAGATGCCTGGCGCGCCGCCAAGGGCATCGACGGCCAGACCGGAATCGTCGGCGATAGCCGGCAGGCCGGTGATCTGCGCCGCATGACGCGCTTTCAGAATCGCGTTTTCAATGAAGGTCAGACCGGTCTCTTCCGCAGACTCGACGCCGAGCTCGGTCTGAGCGACGATATCGAGACCAAAATCTTCCAGCAGCGAGGCCAGTTCGCGCACTTTACCGGCGTTGCCGGTAGCGAGGACGACTTTTTGCATGATGAATCCTGTTTATTCAGTTAGCGCCGCGACCGCAGTCGGGATCTGTTGTGGGGCGATGATTTTAACTTGCTTATGGCGGCCCAGCTCGCCTTTTTCAATCAGTACCTGGCTTTTGGCGACGCGGAACTGTTTGGCGAGAAATTTCACCAGATGGGCATTGGCCTGGCCATCAACGGGCGGGGCGGTAATGGCGACTTTGAGCTCGTCGCCATGTACGCCCACGATGCTGTCGCGGCTGGCCTTCGGCTGAATATACAGCCTCAGCACCAGCCCGTCAGCGCAGCTTTCAACGGCACTCATAGCGCCATCCACAGCCCCGGCAGCAGTACGTTACCGGTAGCCTGCAGCACCTCGGCGACCCCCATATTGATCACGTACAGCAGCAGCACCAGCACCATCGGCGAGAAATCGATACCGCCCATCGACGGCAGCAGGTTGCGGATTGGACGCAGCAGCGGGTCCGCCAGCTGCATCAGCACATACTCCACCGGGCTGCGTCCCTGGCTGACCCAGCTCATGATCGCCATCAGCAGCAGCACCCAGAAGATCAGCGAGCCGATGGTTTTCAGCAGAATAAGCAGGGCGGAGATCCAGATGATCGGCTGGAAGGTGATCACCATAAACAGGACGATCGCTTTGATGACGCAGAGGATGAATGCCACCAGCAGCGAGGCGCTGTCAATCGGCCCCATTGCCGGGATGATCCGGCGCAGCGGTCCGACAATCGGCTGCGTGGCCTTTACCACAAACTGCGAAAACGGGTTGTAAAAGTCGCAGCGCGCCCACTGCATCCAGACGCGTAACAACACGACCATTGTGTAAAGCTCAATGACCGTTGAAAGCAGGAAAGTCAACGTCTTCATGGCGTTCCTCAGATTCCTTATTATTTGCTGTAGTCGCGCGCACCAAAAATGGCCGTGCCGATGCGCACCATCGTGCTTCCCGCCGCGATAGCGGCTTCCATATCGTCCGACATTCCCAGAGACAACGTATCGACCGTGGGGTACCGCGTTTTTAACCGCGCAAATGCTACCGCCATTTGCTGGGCGACGGCAAACTGCCTTACATATTCTGACTCAGGCGCGGGGATCGCCATCAGGCCGCGCAGCTCCAGATGAGGTAACTCAGCGATCTCCGCGGCTAAGGCATCGAGCGCTTCCAGCGGGATGCCGGATTTACTCTGCTCATCGCTGATGTTGATTTGAATCAGCACCTTCAGCGGCGGCAAATGCGCCGGGCGCTGCTCGTTCAGGCGGGTGGCGATTTTCAACCGATCGACGGTGTGGCACCAGTCAAAATGTTCGGCCACCAGCCGGCTTTTGTTGGACTGCAAGGGACCAATAAAGTGCCACTGCAATCCGCTGACGCCTGCCTGCTGGAAATGGTTAATCTTCTCCACGCCCTCCTGGACGTAGTTTTCACCAAATGCCCGCTGGCCTGCCGCGATGGCTTCTTCGATCGCGCTCGCAGGTTTCGTTTTACTCACTGCAAGCAATGTCACTTCTTCTGGCGCACGCCCGCAACGGGCGGCGGCACCGGAGATTTTGTCCCGGACCTGTGCCAGGTTATGCGCAATATCGTTCATATTCCGAGGATGAGTTATGAAGCTGGAAGAAATCGTAGCCCTTAGTGTAAAGCATAATGTCTCCGATCTACACCTGTGCAATTCCGCCGCACCGCGCTGGCGGCGGCAGGGTAAGCTGGAGCCCGCGCCCTTTCCCGCACCGGATATTGCGGATTTACTCAACGACTGGCTCGATGCCGCACAGTTACAGCACTGGCAGGAGCACGGCCAGATAGACTTTGCGCTGACTCTGGCCTGTGGTTCACGGTTACGCGCCAGCGCTTTCGCCCATACGCGCGGAATATCGCTGGTGCTGCGCCTGCTGCCCAGCCAGTGTCCGCGCCTGGAGGCTCTGGGCGCGCCGCCTGCGCTAAGCGAGCTGCTGGCGGAAGAGAGTGGCTTGCTGCTGGTCACCGGGGCGACGGGCAGCGGCAAGTCGACCACCCTGGCGGCGATGGTCGGCCATCTCAACCAGCATCTTGATGGCCATATTCTGACGCTGGAGGATCCGGTGGAGTTTATTCATCACAGCGAGCGATGCCTGATTCAGCAGCGGGAGATTGGCCGGCACTGTCCTTCGTTCTCCGCAGCGCTTCGCGTGGCGCTGCGTCAGGATCCGGATGTGATCCTGCTCGGCGAGCTACGCGACAGCGAAACCATTCGTCTGGCGTTAACTGCGGCGGAGACCGGGCATCTGGTGATGGCGACATTACACACCCGCGGCGCGGCGCCGGCGGTGGAGAGATTGATCGATGTCTTTCCGGCAGAGGAGAAAGATCAGGTTCGTAGCCAGCTGGCCGGAAGCCTGTGCGCGGTGCTGGCGCAAAAATTATTACCCGCACGTCAGGGCGGCAGAGTTGCGCTATACGAGCTTCTGGTTAATACGCCGGCGGTAGGGAATTTGATCCGCGAAGGAAAAGTGCATCAGCTGCCCGGTGTAATGCAGACCGGGATGCAGGCCGGAATGTTGACATTTACCCAGAGTTTTCAGCAACGTGTGGCCGCAGGCGAGCTGTAAGGGGAGTGTGAAGCGAGTTGGGTGGTTGAAATGGTGTGTTAACTAAATGTTTAAAAGCTGTTTCTGGATATTATTTGATAATACAAATAATCCTTGTGAATAAATTCAAATAAGATATTCAGTTGAGATATGTCGGCAGTGAATACGCATTTCCAGGAAAAAAGTTTGATTACCTTTTGACAGCTTTGAGTCATTCGATTTATGCTGTTTACGGGAATAGGATGATTCTCATGGAATAACGTTTCAATTTGTAAATTGCCAATGCTATTTATAAATTCACGGCTGATTGTATATTTTTTTATTCATTTAACCACCATGACGGTGGATAGCTGCTAAGGAGAGTTTTAAGTGATTAATTTAAATGGAAATTCATCATCTTCTCGTCAGGTAACCTTTATTACCCACCCGTCTATTCAAAGCAAAGCCTTTGCCAGCTATCTGAGCGAAACCCTGGTGGCACCGGTGGTTTTACAAAATATTAATAAACCGCTGGCGCAGCGTCTGGCAAAAGATTCTGTAATATTATTTGATATTGCAGTGTCAAATAAGAAATTAAACGGGGTGTGGCGGGATATTATTCGCTTGCAGGCAGATAATCCTCGTTTGTTGATTATTAATAGCGCACAAAAGTATGAGTTATACGAAATGGCGCAGTGGCCGGCTTTATATGGCGTGTTCCGCCATGACGATGATGAATCGCGCTTAATTGAGGGCGTCAAGGCCGTGCTGAACGGCGAACAGACGGCTGAATTGAGCGTGATGCACCCGGCGATGTACGCTGCGGACCATGCATCGGCGCCGGTTGAGAACTCGCCGCTGACCGAACGAGAATGCGAGATCCTCAACGAACTGCGCTGCGGCGCGACCAACCTCGATATTGCCCGCGCGCTGTTTATCAGTGAGAACACGGTGCGGACGCACCTGTATAACGTGTTCCGTAAGCTGAGCGTTAAGAATCGCACCCAGGCGGTGAGCTGGGCTAACGAACATCTGCGCCACTAGGCGGCGCAGAAGAGCAGGGCTTAAAAGCTCTGCTCGAAGTAGCTTTCCAGAATGACCACCGCAGAGGCCGAATCGACGCTGCCTTTATTCAGCGCCCGATAGCCGCCATGTTCGAACAGGCCCGCCCGGGCCTCAACCGTACTCAGACGTTCATCGTGGAGAAGGATCGCGACGCCAAAGCGGCCATGAATTTTATTGGCGAAATTACGCGCGCGCGCGGTCAGCGGTTGCTCAGTGCCGTCCATATTCAGCGGCAGGCCGACGATTACCGCCTCAGGCTGCCACTCCTTAAGCAATTTTTCGATGATATTCCAGTCCGGTTTACCGTCCTGCGCCTTCAGCGCCGGCAGTGGCCGGGCGGTTGCGGTGATCCGTTGCCCTACCGCCACACCGATGCTTTTGGTCCCGAAATCAAAGCCGAGAAAGGTACCGCTCATTATGCATGCCCCGCGACGCCTGGCATCGTCACGATGTCGATGCCAATCAGTTTAGCCGCCTCGCGCCAGCGATCGGCGATGGGCGTACGGAAGAGAATATTCTGGTCAGCCGGGGCGGTAAGCCAGGCATTATCTAGAATCTCCTGCTCCAGCTGCCCTTTCTCCCACGAAGAGTAGCCCAGGGCAACCAGCACGTTGCCCGGTTGCCGGTCGGTGCCTAAGGTTTCGAGGACATCCCGCGAGGTGGTGATCACCGTGTTATCCGAGATACGGATGCTTGAGGAAAAGTCAGAGGGCGGGGTATGTAAAATAAAGCCGCGGTCTTCCGCCAGCGGGCCGCCCAGCATCACCGGTTTATCCAGGCGGATCTCCGGATTACGCGGCTCCGGGACAATTTTGAGCTTCTCAAGGATCCCTTCCACCTGCAGATTTTCCAGCGGCTTATTGATAATAATGCCCATGGCACCCTCGTCGTTATACTCGCAGATATAGACCACGGAGCGGCGGAAAATGGGGTCCTGAAGCGCAGGCATGGCAATCAGAAAGTGATGCTGTAAATTCATTGTCAGAGGTTCTGTTCCTGGTTCAAAAAGCAACACCCAGTATGCGGGCAAAGTAGAATGGTGTCGATGCACTTTATCTGGCAGGCGCCCGAGCGGCGCCTGGCTGGAAGGGTTTCGCCAGCGCGGCGATCCGCGCTCGCTGTGCCCTGAGCGGACGTTCGTCCGCCGTAGTGCTTATCGGGCGAGACGTCTTTCGATAGCGTCCATCAGCATGCCGGTGATCGAAATATCCGGGAAGGCGGCCTCGATCTCACGGACGCAGGTCGGGCTGGTGACGTTAATTTCCGTCAGACGGTCGCCAATAATATCCAGGCCAACGAAAATCAGGCCTTTAGCCTTCAGCGTCGGGCCGACGCGGCGGGCGATATCCCAGTCGCTTTCGGTTAGCGGGCGGGCTTCGCCGCGGCCGCCGGCAGCCAGATTGCCACGAGTCTCGCCGCCCTGCGGAATGCGCGCCAGGCAGTAAGGTACCGGCTCGCCATCCACCACCAGCACGCGCTTGTCGCCATCTTTAATGGCCGGCAGATAGTTCTGCGCCATGCAGTAGCGGCTGCCCAGCTCGGTCAGCGTCTCGGCGATCACGCCGAGGTTCGGATCGCCGGCTTTGACGCGGAAAATAGAGGCGCCGCCCATGCCGTCGAGCGGCTTCATGATGATATCGCCGTGTTTTTCCCAGAAGGCTTTCAGCTGGGCTTTATTGCGGGTGACCAGCGTTTCCGGGGTCAGTTCGGAGAACCAGGCGGTGAACAGCTTCTCGTTACAGTCGCGCAGGCTCTGCGGCTTGTTGACGATAAGCGTGCCTTTCTCTTCCGCTCGCTCCAGAATATAGGTCGCATAAATAAATTCGGTATCGAACGGCGGATCCTTACGCATCAGAATGACGTCAAGATCCGCCAGCGGCAGATCCTGCTCGCCGGTAAAGTCATACCATTTGTCGTAGTTCTGTTCGACGCTCAGTGTGCGCGTCCGGGCGCGGGCCTCGCCGTTGATCAAATAAAGGTCGTTCATCTCCATGTAATGGAGTTCATAGCCGCGACGCTGCGCCTCCAGCAACATAGCGAAGCTGGTGTCTTTCTTGATGTTGATGGTTGCGATGGGATCCATCACGATGCCGAGCTTGATCATGGTTCTTCTCCGTTAACGCCTCAACCTAAGTCGCCAAAACGCACCTGCAGGGCAGTAATGGCGGTGAGCGCAGTAGTCTCTGTACGCAGAACGCGCGGTCCCAACAGGATATCAGTAAACTGGTATTTCGCGGTCATTGCTATCTCTTCAGCCGACAGCCCGCCTTCCGGGCCAATCAGCAGACGGACGCGTTCAACCGGCAGCGGCAGCGTGTTAATGCTGGCGCTGGCGCGCGGGTGCAGGTTGAGCTTCAGCCCGCTGTCCTGCTCGGCGCACCACTCCTCCAGCTGCATCGCCGGACGAATTTCCGGTACCACGTTACGACCGCTCTGTTCGCAGGCGGCAATAGCGATTTTCTGCCACTGCTGGATCTTTTTCTGCAAACGTTCGGCGTCCAGTTTAACGCCGCAGCGCTCGGAAAACAGTGGCGTTATGAGGCTTACTCCGAGTTCGATCGATTTCTGGATGGTGAATTCCATTTTTTCGCCGCGGGACATCACCTGGCCTAAATGGATATGCAGCGGCGATTCCCGATCGTCGGGTTCGCCACTGAGGACTTCAACCGTGACGTTTTTCTTACCGGCCTCGGTGATGACGGCGTCAAACACCTGGTTACTGCCGTCGAATAGCTGAAGGTGCTGACCGGCGGTCATGCGCAGAACGCGCCCGACGTGGTTGGCCGCGTCATCGCTCAGCGCGATCAGGCTGCCGACAATGAGGCGTTCTGGATGATGGATGCGAGGAATGCGCATGCTTGATATTCCGTTCTTTGCGCAGATGCCAGCTTCCCGCCATTAGGCGGGAAGCACAGGGCTGCAAATTAACAATTGCCGCTAGTGTAGGTTAGCTCTTTTGCGCCTGGCAAGCCTGCTGGACATAAGGATTATGGTTGCCCTGCACTTTCGCGATGCGCTCATCGCGTTCACACTCCCAGGCGGTGACCGGATACTGTTTGTTCCAGGCGGTAAACAGCTGAGTTTGCTGGCGGGAAAGATTTAACTGGTAGCGGTCGCGCATATAGAAGTAGGTGCGGGCGATGGCGCCGCGAGCGCGGGCAGGGGGCTCAGCGATTTTATCTTTAAAATCGACCTTCATGGTGCACTGGCCGTACTGGCCTTCACCGCCGTTCCACTGGCTGTACATAAAGTTGCCGCGATCGCCATTCACTTCTCCCACCGCCGGCTGCAGGTTGTGCATGTCGCTTTCCATCTTGCGATACTCAGGATCTTTGGCGCAGTTTTTACGACCACCCTCCTGCCAGCACTGGCGCTGATGGCCGAACTGCCACGCCGGCACCACGTGTTCCCATTCAACCCGGCTGGCGCGGTTCTCATTTTTACGCACTTTATAGCCACAAGATTCCAGATCGATAACGCCTTTTTTACCCTGCCAGGCAATTTTACAGCCGCAGTAAAAGTCGCCGGGAACGTCGGCGTTTACTTTGACGCCAGCGGCCTTGGCCTGGGAAAAACTGGTAATTTCTGCGGCCGCAAGCGGGCCACTCACTGCCGTGCTCAATACTGCAACGGCTAAAACATGCATACGGGACATCGTTCACTCCGTGTCAAAACGAGCCCGCAACGTAGCGAATGAGGGTGCCGGATGCAATCAGTCAGATCAGAAAGTTTCTAATTAATTCCAATGGTTATTCTTCAGCCACCAGCAGATCGCCGCAGCGCACGCAGCGGTAAGTGGCTTCGCCGCGCACCACCCGGTTATGGCGACGGACGGTGAGCTGATGCTGCTGGCAGCGGCAGCGGTAGGGGAAGGTATTCTGGCGGACCGAATCGAGTTCAAAGCGATGGGTGCGACGTGCGGGAACGCCCAGCACGCCCTCCATCATCCATTTCCACTCTTTACCGTGCGGGGCTACCCGGCCAAAGTGTTGCCACACCAGCAGGTGCGCCAGCTCATGGGGCACCACTTCATCGATAAACGCCTGCTGATTTTCCAGCAGCAGCACCGGATTTAAACGAATTTCGTTTTTCTCCAGCCAGGCGGTGCCGGCGGAGGTACCGCGCTGCTGGTAGACCAACGTCGGCTCCGCGTAGCGGCGTTCCAGCTTGAGGTTCGCTTTGGCGAGATGCTCCCGCAGGCTGCGCATCACGGCCTGCTGAATAGCGATGGGAATACGGGGTGTTTTCATAGCGCCAGAGGATAGTGCGGCGGAGGGGGGAGAGCAAGCGGAAGCTTCCTCCCGAAAGGGGAGGAAGCTCAGACGGATTAATCGCGGGCGCCGATCTCGCGCAGCGGACGACCCTGCATCAGGTTGCGTTCGATATGTTCCAGCGAGACGTTTTTGGTTTCCGGGATCAGCCACAGCGTCAGCAGAATAAACAGCACGTTCAGACCGCCGTAGACCCAGAAGGTGTTGGCGCTGCCCAGCGAATTGAGCATGGTCAGGAAGGTGGCGCCGACAATCATGTTGGCAATCCAGTTGGTCGCCGTTGAGCAGGTGATACCGAAGTCGCGGCCTTTCAGCGGCTGGATTTCGGAACACAGTACCCAAATCAGCGGGCCGGCGCTCATGGCGAAACCGACGATAAACATCAGCAGCATCAGGACGGCGATGTACTGGGCGGTTGAGGAGTGAATACCGATGTGCATCATGCTGCCCAGGACGCCCATTCCCGCTGCCATGACGATAAAGCCAAGGATCAGCGTCGGTTTACGGCCCCAGCGGTCGACCAGACCGATGGCGATAAAGGTGGCCAGCACGTTAGTCAGACCGACAATGACCGTCCCCCACATCTGTTCGGTGGTGTTGGCGTAGCCTGCCAGCTCAAAGATCTTCGGCGCGTAGTACATGATGACGTTCATCCCGGTGAACTGCTGCATTACCTGCAGCAGAATGCCGAGGAACACCGCGCGGCGGAAGTTGCTGTTGTCTTTAAACAGCGACCAGCCGGACTGTTTTACCTTCAGGCTTTCGCGGATTTCGTCGAGCTCGCGTTTCGCTTCGGCGCTGGTATCGCGCAGGCGCAGCAGCACGCGCTCGGCATCGACAAAGCGGCGTTTGGCGGCGAACCAGCGCGGGCTGTCCGGCAGGAAGATAACGCCGATCAGCAGCAATACCGCCGGAATAATGATCACGCCGAGCATCCAGCGCCATGCGCCGCTGTAGCTAAAGGCGGTGTCGGAGAGGTAAGCGCCAAGGATCCCGATGGTGATCATCAGCTGGTACATGGAAATCATACTGCCGCGAATTTTCTCCGGAGCGATTTCCGATAGATACAGCGGCGCGGTGTATGAGGCTACGCCTACCGCCAGGCCCAGCAGCACGCGGGAAACCAGCAGGATCTCGACGTTTGGCGCGGCGGCGGAGAACAGAGAGCCGGCGACAAAGAGGATGGCGCCGATCATCAGGCTCTTTTTACGGCCCAGTTTGAAGGAGAGCCAGCCGCTGCCGACCGCACCGACGGCGGCGCCGAACATCATGGAGCTGACCACCCACTCCTGAGTGTGGGCGGAAATCTGGAACTCATTGGCAATAAAGGGTAAGGCACCCGCAATAACACCGATATCAAGGCCAAACAGCAGGCCAGCCAGCGCGGCGAGGAAACAGACGAAGAACGTCATGGTCTTGTTTGAACGCCCTTGTTTTTTGTTGTCAGGCATAACGCCCTCCAGTTGAGTTATTGATTCTGTCGATGGTTAGCGTAGGACACTCGTCGGTAAAAAAACGTGATTATAATCACGGCTGTGTAATCGTTTCCACAAAGGTAAAGAAACGTAATGCATTAAATGCTTTTTAAATCAGCAATATAAACAAGGATAGTCGACAATTTGAAAAACGGTAATCAGAGTTAACCGAAACAATATGTAACATTGTGAAAAATACGCCGATGAGATGACGCACGCAGGCAGCAATCGACCATTACCATAATGTAATCGCTTTCATTGAGATGTTGCGCTACGTTGAAGCAAGGTACGGCAGGGAAGGTCAGGGAATAAAAAGGCCAGCGCGAGGCTGGCCTTAAAGAGAGGAAGCGGAGAGATTATTTCAGACCGGCCGCTTCGCGCAGCAGGGCCGCTTTGTCGGTTTTTTCCCAAGGGAAATGTTCGCGACCAAAGTGACCGTAGGCAGCGGTTTCTTTGTAGATCGGGTGCAGCAGATCCAGCATCTGAATCAGGCCGTACGGACGCAGGTCGAAGAACTCGCGCACCAGCAGGGTCAGCTGTTCAGAAGGCACTTTTTCAGTACCAAAGGTTTCCACCATGATGGACGTCGGCTCTGCAACGCCGATGGCGTAGGAAACCTGAATTTCGCAACGGTCAGCCAGGCCTGCGGCAACGATGTTTTTCGCTACATAGCGAGCCGCATAGGCTGCAGAACGGTCAACTTTAGACGGATCCTTACCGGAGAACGCGCCGCCGCCGTGACGAGCCATGCCGCCGTAGGTATCGACGATGATCTTACGACCGGTCAGACCGCAATCGCCCATCGGGCCGCCGATGACGAAACGGCCGGTCGGGTTGATGAAGAATTTGGTGGACGCGCTCAGCCATTCGGTCGGCAGAATCGGTTTGATGATCTCTTCCATCACCGCTTCCTGCAGCGATTTCTGGTCGATATCTTCGGCGTGCTGCGTGGACAGCACCACCGCGTCGATGCCGACGATTTTGCCGTCGTCATACTGGAAGGTCACCTGGCTTTTCGCATCCGGACGCAGCCACGGCAGGGTGCCGTTTTTACGTACTTCAGCCTGGCGCTGCACCAGACGGTGAGCGTAGGTCACCGGCGCCGGCATCAGCACGTCGGTTTCGTTGGTGGCGTAGCCAAACATCAGCCCCTGGTCGCCTGCGCCCTGTTCCAGCGGATCGGCACGGTCAACGCCCTGGTTGATGTCTGGAGACTGTTTACCAATGGCGCTCAGTACGGCACACGAGTTGGCGTCAAAGCCCATATCGGAATGCACGTAGCCAATTTCGCGGACGGTGTTGCGGGTGATCTCTTCGATGTCAACCCATGCGCTGGTGGTGATTTCGCCGCCTACCAGCACCATGCCAGTTTTGACATAGGTTTCACATGCGACACGCGCTTTCGGATCCTGCTCGAGGATCGCATCCAGCACGGCATCGGAGATTTGGTCAGCAATTTTGTCAGGATGCCCTTCTGATACGGACTCAGACGTAAAAAGGTGTTTTGCCATATTTTATTTCACCTGTGGACGATTCGGATAGCTCATACTGTTGTGTAATGTGGCTTTGGTGGATAATCAGCGCAAAGCCGCGCAGGTAGCGACACGAGCAGTCTGAGTGTTAATCAGTATAGACGGATTAACTTCTGGACGGCCATTTTAGGTCAAATCTTGAGCCTATTTCCAGCCTTTTTTGATGGCGGTCGCATTTATCGAAAAACTCGCCTGGCAAAATTTCCTGACAACCGCGCAAACGGGCACATTTTTATTTTGCTTTTTACCCCGCTTCTCGGTATAAAACGCCGCGCGCGGCTCATTAAAAAAGCGCACGGGGCATGGCCCTGTGGTGCCACTTCCAGCCGGGTTAAGCAGTCTGTATTTACAGAATCTCGCAACGGCATAGCGCTTGTTGCCCGGTATGTATAGCTTTGGCTTGTCGCCGACCCTGTCGCAGGGCGGTGTGGAGGTGATACCAGATAATGAACCAACGTTTTTCGCTTGTTTCGTCGCGTCGTTCTGTCGCGCGTCAGCACTCCGCAACCTGCATCTCTCTCATGCAAACCAGCCGATGTTCACCCCATCTCGGCGCTTCTCAGGATTCCAGGGCCGGTCGGCCGTCAGAAAACTGAACAAGGGCGCTCTTGCCAGGCAAGAGTTTTCTCGTGGTTTCTCCGGACTGTCATACTCTGTTCGGCTACGTGTTTTACGATGATATGAATAAGAAACCGGTCGCGCAGTCGCAAAACCAGCAGATAGTGCTGGGCTTTAGGACTGTTCATGGGTTGTTATCGCATCTTTGGACTGCGATAGTAGTTAACTGTCTTACACTTATTATTAAAAATTGAGGTTCGCTATGTCTGACGACATGTCTATGGTTTCGCCTTCGTCAGCAGGCGAACACGGTGTACTACGTTCCATGCAGGAGGTAGCGATGAGCTCCCAGGAAGCCAGCAAGATGCTGCGTACTTATAATATTGCCTGGTGGGGCAATAACTATTATGACGTCAACGAACTGGGCCACATCAGCGTTTGCCCGGATCCGGACGTCCCGGAAGCGCGCGTTGATCTCGCTGAATTAGTCAAAGCGCGCGAAGCGCAAGGGCAGCGCTTGCCGGCGCTGTTCTGCTTCCCGCAGATCCTGCAGCACCGCCTGCGTTCAATCAACGCCGCGTTCAAGCGCGCGCGCGAATCCTACGGCTATAACGGCGATTACTTCCTGGTCTACCCGATCAAGGTGAACCAGCATCGTCGCGTCATCGAATCGCTGATCCATTCCGGCGAGCCGCTGGGTCTGGAAGCCGGTTCGAAAGCGGAACTGATGGCCGTGCTGGCGCACGCCGGGATGACCCGCAGCGTCATCGTCTGTAACGGTTATAAAGACCGCGAATACATCCGTCTGGCGCTGGTGGGCGAGAAGATGGGCCACAAGGTCTATCTGGTCATCGAGAAGATGTCGGAAATTGCCATCGTGCTGGAAGAAGCCGAGCGCCTGAACGTGGTGCCGCGCCTTGGCGTGCGTGCGCGTCTGGCCTCGCAGGGGTCCGGTAAATGGCAGTCCTCCGGCGGTGAGAAGTCTAAGTTCGGTCTCGCGGCCACCCAGGTTCTGCAACTGGTGGAGATCCTGCGTGCCGCAGGGCACCTCGACAGTCTGCAACTGCTGCACTTCCACCTCGGCTCGCAGATGGCCAACATTCGCGATATCGCCACCGGCGTGCGTGAATCGGCGCGTTTCTACGTCGAGTTGCATAAGCTGGGCGTTAATATCCAGTGCTTCGACGTTGGCGGTGGCCTGGGTGTGGATTACGAAGGAACCCGCTCGCAGTCCGACTGCTCGGTGAACTACGGCCTGAACGAATACGCTAACAATATTATCTGGGCCATCGGCGACGCCTGCGAAGAGAACGGCCTGCCGCACCCGACGGTCATCACCGAGTCCGGCCGCGCGGTGACCGCGCACCACACCGTGCTGGTTTCCAATATCATCGGCGTGGAGCGCAACGAATACACCGAGGCGACCCCGCCGGCGGAAGACGCCGCGCGTCCGCTGCAGAGCATGTGGGAAACCTGGCTGGAGATGCACGAAACCGGCAATCGCCGCTCGCTGCGCGAATGGCTGCACGACAGCCAGATGGACCTGCACGATATCCATATCGGCTACTCCTCCGGCACTTTCAACCTGCAGGAGCGCGCCTGGGCAGAACAGCTGTATCTGAACATGTGTCATGAAGTGCAGAAGCAACTCGACCCGAGCAACCGCGCTCATCGTCCGATTATCGATGAGCTGCAGGAGCGCATGGCGGATAAAATCTACGTCAACTTCTCGCTGTTCCAGTCGATGCCGGATGCGTGGGGGATCGATCAGCTGTTCCCGGTGATGCCGCTGGAAGGGCTGAACAAGTCGCCGGAGCGCCGCGCGGTGCTGCTGGACATCACCTGCGACTCTGACGGCGCCATCGATCACTACGTGGACGGCGACGGGATCGCCACCACCATGCCGATGCCGGAATATGACCCGGAGAACCCGCCGATGCTGGGCTTCTTTATGGTCGGCGCCTATCAGGAAATCCTTGGCAACATGCACAACCTGTTCGGCGATACCGAGGCGGTGGACGTGTTTGTCTTCCCTGACGGCAGCGTTGAGGTTGAGCTGTCCGACGAGGGCGATACCGTGGCGGATATGCTGCAGTACGTGCAGCTGGATCCAAACACGCTGCTGACCCAGTTCCGCGATCAGGTGAAAAACACCGGCCTGGACGACGCGCTGCAGCAGCAATTCCTCGAAGAGTTCGAGGCGGGTCTGTACGGGTACACTTATCTGGAAGACGAGTAGCCGCTGATGCCCGGTGGCGCTGCGCTGACCGGGCCTGCGTATGTCGGCCGCATAAGGCGAAGCCGTCATCCGGCAGACGGCGATACTCACTTGAACCCGTATGCATTACCGGCGATAATTCACGCCAATAAGCGATTTATCTATCAAACCCTTCCTCGTCGGGCCTAACGACGCGGAGGGGTTTTTTTATACTTATTTTTTACGTTCCACGACTGTGAAAAGAGGTCATATCCATGAGCACTTTAGGTCATCAATACGATAACTCCCTGGTATCCAATGCCTTTGGCTTCCTGCGTTTACCAATGAATTTCATGCCTTACGACAGCGATGCTGACTGGGTCATCACCGGCGTACCGTTCGATATGGCGACCTCCGGGCGCGCGGGCGGCCGTCATGGCCCGGCGGCGATCCGTCAGGTTTCCACCAATCTCGCCTGGGAGCACAATCGTTTTCCGTGGAACTTCGACATGCGTGAACGCCTGAACGTGGTTGACTGCGGGGATCTGGTGTACGCCTTCGGCGACGCGCGCGAAATGAGCGAGAAGCTGCAGGCCCACGCCGAGAAGCTGCTGGCGGCCGGCAAGCGCATGCTCTCCTTTGGCGGCGACCACTTTGTTACGCTGCCGCTGCTGCGCGCCCACGCCAAACACTTCGGTAAAATGGCGCTGGTGCACTTCGATGCCCACACCGATACCTACGCCAACGGCTGCGAGTTCGACCACGGCACCATGTTCTACACCGCGCCGAACGAAGGGCTTATCGATCCCAACCACTCCGTACAGATCGGTATTCGCACCGAATTCGATAAAGATAACGGTTTCACCGTGCTTGATGCGGGCCAGGTTAACGACCGCAGTGTCGATGACGTGATTGCCCAGGTGAAGCAGATCGTTGGCGATATGCCGGTGTACCTGACCTTTGATATCGACTGCCTGGATCCGGCGTTTGCGCCAGGAACCGGTACCCCGGTGATCGGCGGGCTGACTTCCGACCGCGCGATCAAGCTGGTGCGCGGCCTGAAGGATCTGAACATCGTCGGGATGGACGTGGTGGAAGTCGCCCCGGCCTACGATCAGTCCGAAATCACCGCCCTGGCGGCGGCGACTCTGGCGCTGGAGATGCTGTACATCCAGGCGGCGAAGAAGGGCGAATAAATCTGTTCCCGTCATATTTCAAGTTGCATAGGCGTGGGCAATAACTCGGCCCATCCCTGGGCCTCGTCCTTACAGGGCCAGCGCAAGCGCTGTTCAAAACGGCTAGCCGTTTTGTCCTGCAACTTATTTAGGGTATAGACGCGTTTACTGCTGCTGCGCGACGCATACGCAGCAGCAGTGCGCCGCCGGCGCACAGCGTAATCAGCTGCGATGCCACCAGTACGGAAAAACCTGAACTGACCGATCCCACTGATTTCATTACCACTCCCATCAGCAGCGGAATAAACGCCGCGCAGATGTTGCCAATGCCGTTAATGATGCCATAGGCGCTGCCTACCGCTTCGCGCGGGGCGTGATGCTGAACCACCGCGGGGATCGCTGCCCCCTGTAATCCCCAGAACACGTTCGCCGCCAGCATAAACAGCGCCAGCATCGCCGGCTGTTCGCTGAGGATTAGCGCCAGCACGGAACCGGCGGTGAGTAGACCGCCAATAATAAACAACAGCGGCGCCTGCTCCGGGCGCATTTTGTCGAGGAGCACGCCGCCAAGGAACTTTGAGCCCAGGCTTAACAGAAAGGGGACAGCCGCCAGCAGGCCGGTGGCCTGTAGCGAGAAATGATGCTCATCGCGCAGCCAGGCTGGCAGCCAGGCGCTACTCCCCCACAGATAACTGAGGGTGGCAATTTCTATCAGCAGGATCCAGCCAAGCAGCGGCGTACGCCAGGCGAGGGCAAAAGTTTGGCTAAAGCCAGACTTCGCGCGCTGTGAGGTTACTTGTGGCGCGGGGAGAAACCGCCAGATTAACCCGCCGCCGAGCAGGAGATTCATCAGCGCCAGCGCATAGAAGGAGCCGATCCAGCCAACGTGCGCCATCAGCCAGGTGACCAGTGGGAAGCCTACCGCTAGCCCCAACGATACGCCAAGGGCGGTTACCGCATTCGGTTTGCCGATTTCATCGGCGGCAAAGTTGTCGTTGATAAAGCGTGTTTTCAGTGAAAACAGCGGTCCCTCCGCCACGCCAAGCACGATGCGCGCGATCAACATTCCCACCAGTGAACCGAGTAATGGGGAAATGGCGCACACCAGCGCCCATATAACAATGCTGATTAACAGCCCCTGACGATAATGCCATCTACTTTCTATAACTGGTGTTAATAATAATGCCGAAAACCCATAACCCAGAAGAAAGCATGTCATTAGCATGCCTTGTAACATTCTGTTTTCATTTAACTGGAAATGGGCAGCGAATTCCGGGTTAAGGATCATCACCGAGATATTTACCCGATCGACGTAGGAAATAATTATTAACAAAAGTAATGCTATTACCCCTTGCCATCTTGCCGCCATTCGTTGTCTCCACGCTTAATTTAATGATTGCCAGTTATTATTTTTTAACGCCAGAAATAGTTACGTGAGTAAAATGGTTCACCTGTGAAACTCATTGTTTTTAAATGATTAAATAAAGAGTTGTTTCATGGGTGAAACACCATGGTTTCCGCTGCTGCCCATTTTTAATGATCGATTTGAAAAGAAGTCAATAGTCGTATGTGAAATTTAAATCGGAATTTTTATTTATAATGGATCACCGCTTTAAATATCATCATTTCATCTGAATGCAGTTTTTCGTGATCAATTGCACACTTAGCTAATTTAAAAGCCATTCATTAACAAGTTCGTCACATTAACGCTTGACGAAACATTCGCCGCTTTTATATTGGTCGTATTAAATAAGAAACACAGTTTCATATATGAAACAACGGCCTGGAGGATTGCGATGAGCTGGATAGGCGTATGTGACGCGGAGCAAGTACAAGAAGATTTTCCATATAGCGGCAATATCGACGGTAAGGAGATCGGCATTTATCTGATTGATGGCGAATATTACGCGCTGGAAGACGTTTGCCCTCATGCCTATGCGCTCCTGAGCCAGGGCTTTGTCGAAGATGGCAAAGTGGAATGCCCGCTGCATGAGGCGGTATTCGACGTGAAAACCGGCCAGTGCCTGCATGGCCCCGGCGGTCGCAACCTTAATCGTTACCCGGTGCGGGTATATGACAATCAGATCCAGATTACCTTTATTGAGGAGAACGTGGCATGAGCGAATCCCTGGATTTCAACCCGGCGCTACCGGAAAGCCGCCAGTTTACGCCACCGGCGGAAGGTGGAAACGGCAATATCCATAAGCCCGGCGACTATCCCAATCTGATCTGGCAAACCCGCAGCCGGGTGCCGGAAAACTGGGAACTGCAGCTTATCGCCACTCTGGAAACGCTGTTCGAGCAGGGCGCGGAAAGCCTCGGTGAGCTGGTGAACGGCCTCAATGGCGTCAGGATGCATGACCAGCAGGGCGAACCATGGAGCGAAAGCAGTTTCCAGGCATTCTTACAGGTCAACGGTTACTGAGGATACAGCGATGACGACAACGGTACAAAACTATCTTGATAAAGGGTTGCGCGGTTTGTGGTATCCGGTGCTGGCGAGCTGGGAAGTGCAGTCTGCGCCGGTAGGCATTACCCGTCTCGGCGAGCAGATCGTAGTCTGGCGGAATAAAGATGGCCAGGTGCAGGCCCTGGAAGACCGCTGCCCGCATCGCGGCGCGCGCCTGTCGATGGGCTGGAACTTAGGCGATCGTATCGCCTGCTGGTATCACGGCGTGGAAGTCGCCGGCAACGGCGAAGTCAAAGACGTCCCGGCGGTTGACCGCTGCCCGCTGGTCGGCCAGCAGTGCGTGCGCAGCTACAACGTGCAGGAAGCGCACGGGGCAATCTTCCTGTGGTTCGGCGTCACCGCCGACCAGCAGCCTGATGAACTGAGCTTCCCGGAGGAGCTGGCCGACCACAAAAAATACAGTCACTTCCTGTGCACCGCGGCGTGGAAATGCAACTACCAGTACGCGCTGGAAAACGTGATGGACCCGATGCACGGTACCTATCTGCACTCGTCATCGCACTCGATGGCGGAAGGCGATCGCAAAGCCGATATGGTGCTGCAGCCGACGAAAACCGGCTTTATCTTCGAGAAAAAAGGGCAGAGCGGCGTCAACTTTGACTGGGTTGAACTGGGCAACAGCGGCGCCTACTGGATGCGCCTGTCTATTCCGTACAAAAAGCGTTTCGGGCCGGGCGGCCACTTCTGGATCGTCGGCATGGTGGTTCCGGAAGATAACGACAACTGCCGCGTCTTCTTCTGGCGCATCCGCGGCGTTCAAGGTTGGCAGCGCGATCTGTGGCGCTTTATGTACCGCAACCGTCTGGAAAAACTGCACTGGGAAGTACTGGAGCAGGATCGCGTGGTGCTGGAGAGCCTGGCGCCGAACGCCCGCGATCATGAATACCTTTATCAACATGACGTCGGTTTGTCCCGCCTGCGCCGCATGATGCAGAAAGCGGCGAAAGAGCAGTTAGCGCTCCGCGAAGCGCAGCAGGGTGCCGCCTGATGAACGGCCTGCTAAACGGTAAACGTATTGTCGTCACCGGCGCGGCGCGCGGCCTGGGCTACCACTTTGCCGAAGCCTGCGCCGCGCAGGGCGCGACGGTGGTGATGTGCGACATCCTGCAGGGGGAGCTGGCGGAAAGCGCTCATCGCCTGCAGCAGAAGGGCTATCAGATCGAATCCCACGCCATCGATCTTGCCAGTCAAGCATCGATCGAGCAGGTCTTCAGCGCCATCGGCGCGCAGGGGCCTATCGATGGCTTAGTCAATAACGCGGCGATGGCCACCGGCGTCGGCGGTAAAAATATGATCGATTACGATCCGGACCTGTGGGATCGGGTGATGACGGTCAATGTCAAAGGCACCTGGCTGGTGACCCGCGAGGCGGTACCGCTGCTGCGCGAAGGGTCGGCGATCGTCAACGTCGCTTCGGATACCGCGCTGTGGGGCGCGCCGCGGCTGATGGCCTATGTCGCCAGTAAGGGCGCGGTGATTGCGATGACCCGTTCCATGGCCCGCGAGTTGGGTGAAAAGCGGATCCGTATCAACGCCATCGCGCCGGGACTGACCCGCGTTGAGGCCACAGAATACGTTCCCGCCGAGCGTCATCAGCTGTATGAGAACGGCCGCGCGCTCAGCGGCGCGCAGCAGCCGGAAGATGTCACCGGCAGCGTGGTCTGGCTGCTGAGCGATCTTTCGCGCTTTATCACCGGCCAGCTGATCCCGGTCAACGGCGGTTTTGTCTTTAACTAACAAGTGAGGCGGTATGGCGAACGATCAGGAAGTGAAGTACCTGGTACCGGGTCTGGAGCGCGGTTTACAACTGCTGCTGGCGTTTGGCGAACAGCATCGCGATCTGACCTTTGCCGAGCTGCATCGGCTGGTGGATATGCCGAAAGCGACCGCCTATCGCGTGGTGCAGACGCTGGAATATATGGGCTTTCTTGAGCGTAACGCCCGCACCAATACCTTTTCGCTAGGCATGAACGTACTGCGTCTGGGCTTTGAATATATCGCCTCCCTGGATGTCGCTCAGGTGGGTCAGCCGGTCATCGAGCAACTGCGCGATATCAGCCAGTGCAGCAGCCATCTGGCGATCCGCGACGGCCGCGACATTATCTACATCGCCCGCGTCAGCGCCGCCGGTTCGCGTATCAACCAGGTCAGCGTCGGAACGCGGCTACCGGTGCACTGCACCTCGCTTGGTCGCATGCTGCTGACCGATGTTTCCCGCAGCGAGTTTGAACAATTGTTCCCGGATGAACGGCTGCCGGGCAATACGCCGGGCCAGTTGCATGACCGCGAAGCGCTGTGGCAGATGGTGCAGCAGGATAAAGCTCGCGGCTACGTGATTGGCGAATCGTTCTACCGCCACGGCATCTCATCGATTGTCTATCCGGTCTTTGACCGCAGCGGCCGGGTGGCGGCGGTCGTCAGCATCCTGGTGCCATCGGACGAGATCCCGCAAAGCGATCGCGAACGGTTACAGAACGAGGTCAGTATGGCGGCCGACAAAATTTCCGGCTTCCTCGGATATTTGTCACAGGCAAGTTAAATCAACAACTTAACAGCAGGCGCTTGATTGCGTCGGGCATGTTTTACGCCCAAATTCGGGCGACTGAACGGTAAAGAGGCGACGAATAATGAGTATTACCGGAATTGAAAAGCTGGAATTTGGCGTAGACGACCTGAACCACAGCGCTAAATTCATGCGCGATTTTGGCCTGACCGGCGACGCCAGCGGCCGCGCGTTTACCACCCTCAGCGGCGCGCGGGTCGAACTTAACCCAACCGATGCCGCTGACTTACCGCCAGCTTTTGAGGCGGGCAACACCCTGCGTCGCATGACCTGGGGTGTTGCGGATCGGGCGACGCTGGATGCGCTGCGCCCGAAGCTGGAACGTCAGCCCGCTTTCCGTGAAATCGATGGCGCGCTGGAGTGTCGTGACCCTAACGGTATGACGCTGCGGGTGCAGGTTAGCCAGCAAACAGCGGTGGAACTGAACGTCGAGCCGATTAACCAGTGGGGCGATGTGCGTCGCATCGACACTCCGAGCCCGGTGTACGACCGCGCGCAGCCCATTAATGTCGGCCATGTGGTGTTCTTCGTGGAAGAACTGGCGGCGGTGGAAAGTTTCTATCGCGAAGTGCTGGGCTTCCAGGTGTCAGACCGCTACATCAATCGCGCGGTGTTCCTGCGCTGCGGCGTGCGCGGTGGCCACCATAACCTCTTCTTATTGCAATTGCCGAACCGAAAACGGGGGCTTAACCACGTCGCGTTTACCGTGCGGGATATACATGAAGTGATCGGCGGCGGCATTGCGATGAATAAAAACGCCTGGAGCACTTTTATCGGTCCAGGTCGCCATCCGGTCTCCTCAGCCTACTTCTGGTATGTCAACAGCCCGACCGGCGGCGCTTTTGAATACTACACCAACGATGACTATCTGACGGAAAACTGGCAGCCGCGCGAGCTGGAGCATTCACTCGTGTCCTTTACCGAATGGGCGGTGGAAGGCGGTATCGATCACGATACCCGTCGCCAGCAGAAAAAACCGGAGGCGGTATGACGGCGCGGATTGTCATTATCGGCGGCGGCCAGGCTGGCGGCTGGGCGGCGAAAACGCTGCGTGATGAAGGGTTTAGCGGCGAGATTTGCGTGGTTGCCGAAGAGCAATGGGACTTTTACGAGCGCCCGCCGTTGTCGAAGGCGGCGTTGCTGGAGGCCGAACCGGCGCTGCCGCGGTTATTTAGCGCCGAGGCGCAGCAGGCGCTGAACCTACGCTGGTATCGCCCGCTGCGTGCGGATTCGATCGATCGGCAAAATAAAACCGTGGCGCTGAGCAACGGTGAAACGCTGGCATATGACCAACTGTTGATCGCCACCGGCGGCCGGGCGCGACTGCCGTCCGAGGGCTGGGCGCAGCATCCGCAGGTTTATACCCTGCGCCACTGGCAGGACGCGCAGCGTCTGAAGCAGCGGCTGGCATCGGCAACGCGGCTGGCGATCGTTGGCGGCGGCTGGATTGGCCTCGAAATCGCCGCCTCGGCGCGCAAAAGCGACGTGGCCGTAACCCTTTACGAGCAGCAGCCGGCGCTGTGCATGCGCTCGGTCAGTATGGAGGTCTCGCAGGCGCTGGCGCAACTACATCGCCAGCAGGGCGTTGAGATTCGCGGCGGCTGCGGCGCGCTGGAGCTGGAAGATGATAACGGCCTGCCGACTCTGCACTGCGACGGCCAGCGGGAAACCTTCGATGCGGTAGTGGTGGGGATCGGCGTCGATCTGAATCTCGAACTGGCGCGCGATGCCGGGCTCACTGTCGATCGCGGCATTGTCGTTAATGCCCAGGGGCGCAGTAACGATCCGGCGATTTTCGCCGCTGGCGATGTCGCTCAGCACCATCAGTACGGCCTGTGCATTCAGTCGTGGGCCTTTGCGCAAAATCAGGCCATCGCAACGGCGAAAGCGATGCTCGATCCGCAGGCCAGCGGCTACGACGAGGCGCCCTGGCTGTGGTCGGATCAATACGATCGCAATATCCAGATCCTCGGGATCCCGCAGGCGGGCAGCCGCACCATTGTGCGTGACGAGCCGCAGGGCGCGATCTACTTCTCCCTGAATGCCGATGGACGCTTAACTCAGCTGGTGGCCTTCAATAATGCACGTATCGTGAAGCTGGCGAAGCGCTGGATGGCGGCGGGAAGGGATCTCTCTAACGTCCCGCTCGCTGACCCGACTTTCTCGCTGATGTCATTGCGATAAGTAACGCGAACCCTTAAGGGGGAGAAATGACCACATTAGAGACCAACGCCGCGCCTGCAGAGGCGAGCGGCGAGGGCGTCCGCACGCCTGAAAAAGCAGTTCGTTGGGCCATTCCGCTGTCCCTGCTGGCCTGCGTGCTGCTGGCTTTTTTCGACAAAATCAGTATCGCCGCGCTGTTTTCCGATAGTCACTTCCAGCAGGCGATGGGCATCGATTTCGACACCACCCGGCTGGGCATTCTGATGAGCGCCTTTTTGCTGAGTTACGGCTTCTCGTCAGTGTTATTAAGCGGCCTTGGCGACCGGATTGCGCCGCTGCGTCTGCTGACTGGAATGATGGTGGTGTGGTGCATCCTGATGGTGATCATGGGTTTCACCCACAACTACGCGCTGATGGTGATGCTACGCGTCCTGTTGGGCATCGCCGAAGGGCCGCTGTTCCCGCTGGCGTTTGCCGTGGTGCGCCACACCTTCCCGCAGCGGCTACAGGCCCGCGCCACCATGCTGTGGCTGCTCGGCACGCCGGTTGGCGCAGCGTTGGGATTCCCGCTGTCAATTTGGCTACTTAATACTTTCGGCTGGCAGAGCACATTTTTCGTGATGGCGATGCTGACGGTACCGGTGCTGATTTTTGTGCGCATCGGGCTGCGCGGCGTGCAACTGGAGGCGAGAGCGAGCAGCGATAAAACCTCGCAGGAAGCGCGCCGCAGCGCGCGTCGCGAGCTCTTTGTGAGTCCGCATTTTTGGATGATCTGCATCTTCAACATCGCCTTTCTCGCCTATCTGTGGGGGATCAACGGCTGGCTGCCGGGCTACCTGATTAAAGGTAAAGGCATTCATCTGGAACACGCCGGCTGGCTGTCGTCGATGCCGTTTATCGCCATGTTGCTAGGCGAAATTATCGGCGCCTGGCTGTCCGACCGCGTCGATAGGCGCGCCGCCGCCTGCTTTATTTCCCTGGCAGGCGCGGGTATTGGCCTGGCGGCAGTGATGCATTTCACCACGCCGCTGCCGGTAATCGCGGCGATGAGCTTTAGCACCTTTATGTGGGGCACCGGCGCGCCGAACATTTTCGCCCTACTGGCTAAAGCGACCCATCCACGGGTCAGCGCCACGGCGGGGGGGATTTTCAACGGGCTGGGAAACTTTGCCGGGGCGCTATCGCCGGCGGTGATGGGCGCGCTTATCGCCTTCACCCATAGCATGGATTCCGGCCTGATTTTTCTGGCAGTGATGGCGGCGGTGGGCTGCGCCCTGTTACTGCCGCTGCTGAGACGTTACTGAGGATAAAACGATGACTGATTCAACCGTAACTGCAAAACAGAGTTTGAAACCTGACCATTTGACGATGGAAGAGTGGGTGGAGTCGCGTATCGCGCGCTTCGAAGGCCGTAAATACGACTGGAATGCGCTGAAATTCCAGGCCGATTTCGACCCCAAATATCGCCGCGCGCAGATGCGCTACATCGGTACCGGCGCCACCGGCGTCGCCAGCGATACCAACACCGTTCCGGCGGAGCACTTCACCTTTTCCACCATGGTGTTGCCGTCCAAATGTGAAGGCCCGCTGCATCTGCATGATGACGTAGAAGAGGTGTTCTTCATGCTCAAAGGGCAGATCACCCTGATGATTCAGGATGGCGACAACTATACCGAAACGGTACTGCGCGAACGCGATCTGATCTCGGTGCCGCCCGGAATCTATCGCGGTTTGTTTAACCACGGCGAAGAGGAGGCGCTGATGTGCGTGATGCTGGGCACGCCGAAACCGCATGTTCCGACTTATCCGGAAGATCATCCGCTGTCAAAAGTGAAGCGTAACTAAGGAGCGATGATGACGGGTTTTCGTGAACAAGGATGCGGGGTACCGCTGACGCTGCTGCACGGCATCAGTTCCGGCGCAGCCTCCTGGCATAAACAGATGGCGCTGCCCGGCTACCGCGTCCTGGCCTGGGATATGCCCGGTTATGGCGAAAGCCCGATGCTTGCGGCGGCGCCGGCGGATGCTGGCGATTACGCTGACGCGCTGGCGCTGATGCTGGACCGTGCCGGGGTAGAACAAACCGTACTGGTCGGCCATTCGCTGGGCGCGTTGGTGGCGGCTGCCTTCGCCGCGAAATATCCGCAGCGGGTGCTTTATCTGGTGCTGGCCGACGTCGCGCAGGGCTACGGTCAGGCGGAGGTCGCACAGCGGGAAAACGTCTGGCTAGGGCGTCAGCAGCAGATAGCGCAAGGCGGCGAGGCGATGGCCCAGGGGCGAGCGGCAAAACTTCTGCGCCCTGGCGCGCGCGAAGCTGATGTGGCGACGGTGGCGGCGGGGATGCGCAGGCTACGCCGCGACGGTTATCTCGCCGCGGCCTGGATGCTGGCTCATGACGACATTCACCGTTGGCTCGCCGACTATCGCGGTCGTCTCTCCGTGTGGTGTGGCGAGCAGGATGCCATTACCCAACCGGAGTTAGTCCAGGGAGTGGCGCTGCGTTACGGCGCTCCTTACATCGCTATCCCGCAGGCTGGGCATGCCAGCTATCTCGATAACGAAATCTTTTTTAATCAACAGCTTTTACGCATAGGGGAAGAGGTGCGCGATGAATGCACAAATTGAAGGACGCGTCGCGGTCGTCACCGGCGGTTCGTCAGGAATCGGCTTTGAAACGCTGCGCCTGTTGCTGGGCGAAGGGGCGAAGGTCGCCTTTTGCGGCCGCAACCCGGATCGTCTGGCCAGCGCCTATGCAGCACTGCAAAACGAATATCCAGAAGGCGAGGTGTTCTCCTGGCGCTGTGACGTACTGAACGAAGCGGAAGTTGAGGCGTTCGCCGCCGCGGTCGCCGCGCGTTTCGGCGGCGTCGATATGCTGATTAATAACGCCGGCCAGGGCTATGTCGCCCACTTCGCCGATACGCCACGCGAGGCCTGGCTGCACGAAGCCGAACTGAAACTGTTCGGCGTGATTAACCCGGTAAAGGCCTTTCAGTCGCTGCTTGAGGCGTCGGATATCGCCTCGATTACCTGTGTGAACTCGCTGCTGGCGTTACAGCCGGAAGAGCACATGATCGCCACCTCTGCCGCCCGCGCCGCGCTGCTCAATATGACGCTGACTCTGTCGAAAGAGCTGGTGGATAAAGGCATTCGAGTGAATTCCATTCTGCTGGGGATGGTGGAGTCCGGGCAGTGGCAGCGCCGTTTTGAGATCCGAAGCGATAAGAGCCAGAGTTGGCAGCAGTGGACCGCCGATATCGCCCGTAAGCGGGGGATCCCGATGGCGCGTCTCGGTAAGCCGCAGGAGCCAGCGCAAGCGCTGCTATTCCTCGCTTCGCCGCTGGCCTCCTTTACCACCGGCGCGGCGCTGGACGTTTCCGGCGGTTTCTGTCGCCATCTGTAAGGAAAGATGATGAAAAAGGTCATGTTAATTGGCTATGGCGCGATGGCCCAGGCGGTGATTGAACGCCTGCCGCCGCAGGTGAGGGTGGAGTGGATCGTGGCGCGTGAATCGCATCACGCAGCGATCTGCCTGCAGTTTGGTCAAACGGTGACGCCGCTTACCGATCCGCTGCAATGCGGTGGGACGCCGGATCTGGTGCTGGAATGCGCCAGTCAGCAGGCGGTCGCGCAGTACGGCGAAGCGGTGCTGGCGCGCGGCTGGCATCTGGCAGTGATCTCGACCGGTGCGTTGGCGGACAGCGAACTGGAACAGCGTTTACGCCAGGCGGGTGGCAAGCTGACGCTGCTGGCTGGCGCGGTGGCCGGAATAGATGGCCTGGCGGCAGCGAAAGAGGGGGGGCTTGAACGAGTGACCTATCGGTCGCGTAAAAGCCCGGCCAGCTGGCGCGGCAGCTATGCCGAACAGCTTATCGACCTCAGCGCGGTCAATGAAGCGCAGATTTTCTTCGAAGGCAGCGCCCGCGAGGCGGCCCGGTTATTCCCTGCGAATGCCAACGTGGCGGCAACCATCGCGCTGGGCGGTATCGGCCTTGACGCGACCCGGGTACAGCTGATGGTCGATCCGGCTACGCAACGCAACACCCATACGCTACACGCCGAAGGATTGTTCGGCGAGTTTCACCTGGAGCTGAGCGGCCTGCCGCTCGCCAGCAATCCGAAAACATCGACCCTCGCGGCACTGAGCGCGGTACGCGCCTGCCGTGAACTGGCATAACGCAGAGAGGCTAAGATGGACGAATTAGACATTTTTATCGGCGGCCAGTGGCGTCGCGGCGGCGGCAATTTGATGCACAGCCAGTTTCCGGCGGATGGCGCTATTAACGCGGCGCTGCATGCGGCAAGCCTCGATGATCTGCAGGAGGCGATCGACTGTGCCGACCGCGCCTGGCGGGAGCCAACGTGGCGGGCGATGCTGCCGCATCAGCGGGCGAAGATCCTGCATAAGGTCGCGGAACTGATAGAGGTGCAACTTGATGAGTTAAGCCAAAAGCAGAGCCGCGATAACGGTAAGCCGCTGGCTGAGGCGCGGGGACTGGTGATGAGCGCGGCGGGGACGGCGCGCTATTTTGCCGCCGCCTGTGAACTGCTGGAAGGCGAGCTGCCGACGCCGCGGCAGGCGGATCTATTGACCCTGAGCCGCTATGAGCCGCTGGGCGTGGTGGCGGCGATCACCCCGTGGAACTCGCCGATCGCCAGCGAAATGCAGAAGGTGGCCCCGGCGATCGCCGCCGGAAATGCGGTGATCCTCAAACCGGCGGAAGCCACGCCGCTGATGGCGCTGGAGCTGGCGAAGATCTTTGAGCAGGCCGGTTTACCCGCCGGACTGCTGAGCGTGCTGCCGGGTAAAGGATCGATTATCGGCGATGCGCTGGCCCGCCATCCTAAGGTGCGCAAAATTTCCTTTACCGGCGGCACCACCACCGGACGTCACCTGGCGCATGTGGCGGCGGAAAAACTGATCCCGGCGTCGCTGGAGCTGGGCGGCAAATCACCGACCATCGTGCTGGAAGATGCCGATATCGAACAGGCGGCGCGGGGCATCTGCTACGGCATTTTCAGCTCCGGCGGCCAGGCCTGTATTGCCGGCTCGCGGCTGTTTGTTCATGACAGAGTGTACCCGCAATTAATGGCCCGCCTGCTGGAGTTAACCCAAGGGCTGCGGGTTGGTCACCCGTTCAACGCTGGCACCCACGTCGGGCCGCTGATCAACGATAAACACCGCCAGAGCGTGCAGGAGTACGTCGAGCTGGCGAAACGCGAAGGCGGCAGGGTGCTATGCGGCGGCGAGATCCCGGCGGATCCGGCACTGGCGGCAGGCAGCTATTTCCTGCCGACCATCATTGAAGGGCTGAACAATCAGGCCCGCGTTTGCCAGGAAGAGATCTTCGGGCCGGTACTGGTGGCGATGCGTTTTCGCGATGAAGCGGCGTTAATCCGTGAGGCCAATGATTCGGTCTTTGGGCTGGCGGCGGGGATCTGGACGCGCGATACCGGCCGCGCGCTGCGTCTGAGCGAGCAGCTGGAAGCCGGTACGGTGTGGATCAACACCTACAAAGTTTTCTCCATTTCGACCCCGTTTGGGGGCTTTAAAGAGAGCGGTCTGGGCCGCGAAAAAGGGATCCAGGGGCTGAAGGCCTGGATGCAGCAAAAGAGCATTTATCTGGCGACGGGTAATAGCGTCAACCACTGGTGCGACTGAGAAAGGGTGAGCAATGAGCGAAATGATAACCGTCGGCGATGCCATCGCCAGAACGCTGGAGCAGTATCACGTTGAAGCCATTTATGGCGTCATTTCTATCCATAACCTGCCGATCGCCGATGCCGTCGGCCAGCGGGAAAAAATCCGCTTTGTTCCGGCGCGAGGTGAAGCGGGCTCGGTGACCATGGCTGACGCCCACGGCCGTTTTTCAGGGCTCGGCGTGGCGCTGACCAGTACCGGCGCGGGGGCGGGTAATGCGGTCGGCGCGCTGGTTGAGGCGATGAACGCCGGTACGCCGCTGCTGCACCTGACCGGACAGGTCGAAAAAGCCTGGCTGGACGCCGACACCGGTTTTATTCACGAAACCCGCGATCAGTTGACCTTTCTGAAAGCCAGTTCGAAGCGCGCTTACCGCATTAGCAACGCCAACCAGGCGGTGGCTATCCTGCATAAGGCGATTCAGGAGGCGCAGACGCCGCCGTGCGGCCCGGTCTCGGTGGAGATCCCAATCGACATTCAGAGCGCCAAAATACCGCTTTCACTGCTGACCGCGCCGCTGAAACGCGCTCCGGCGGTTGAGCCGGAACCGGCGATGGTCGATGCGCTGTGGGCGCAGCTTAAGCAGGCGAAGCTGCCCTTGCTGTGGCTTGGCGGCGGCGCGTTAGAGAGCGGCGAGGCGGTGAAGACGCTGGCGGATGCCGGGGTGACGGTGATCTCCAGCACCCACGGCCGCGGCATTCTGGCAGACAGCCATCGCGCCAGCCTGCGCGCGTTTCATAATTCTCCCTCGGTTGAAGCGCTGATTTCACAATGTGATTTCACACTTGTGGCCGGTTCCCGGCTGCGCAGCAACGAAACGCGCTCGTGGACGCTGGCGCTGCCCACGCCGAGGGTGCAGATTGATATCGACCCGGCGGCGGCCAGCCGTAACTACCTGATGGACAACACGCTGGTGGCGGACTGCCGCGCTTTATTAGACGCGCTGGCGAAGCGGGTACAGGGCCGGATGTGGGGCGATGCGCATTGGGATAGCCAACTTAAAGAGGCGGTAGAGGCGGCGGAGCAGGGGCTGCGCGACCAGTGCAGCGCTTACGCTAAATTGAATGACGCGATTGCGCAGGCGCTGCCCGATGACGGCATTCTGGTGCGCGATATTACCGTTTCCGGCAGCCTGTGGGGCAGCCGTCTGTTCCGCGCTCACGGTCCGCTGATGAATATCCATTCTCTGGCCGGAGCCATCGGTATGGGGCTGCCGATGGCGGTGGGCACCGCGATTGCCAATCCGCAACGGAAAGTGGTCGGCCTGGTTGGCGACGGCGGCCTGAGCCTGAACCTTGGCGAAGTGGCGACTCTGGCGCAGGAGAAGGCCAACGTGACGCTGTTGATTATGAACGACGGCGGCTACGGCGTAATGCGCGGTATTCAGGATAAGTACTTTGGCGGTCGCCAGTATTACAACGAGCTGCACACGCCGGACTTTACCCTGCTGGCGCAGGCGATGGGTCTGCAGGCGTGGAGCGTGGATCGGGCTGAGGATTTTCAGGCGGTAATGACCGAGGCGCTGGCGATGCCGGGGCCATCGGTGGTGGAAGTGAAGATGGGCCAGATTGGCGCGCTGCGCTTTGCCGGCCCGCCGCAGAAGACGCTGTATTAATGATAACCCAGTGACCCCAACCCTCTCCCTTCCGGGGAGAGGGTACCGTACGGCACAGGGGGTTAATCAAGGCGCCGGACGGTTGCTCCTGCGCGCCGGGAGAGGGCCGACCCGCAGGAGAGGGTTCATGACGTGCTTAAAACACGTTAAACGGATATTCGACGTAGAACCGCACTTCATTGCCGCTGACGTTATAGTCGCTGGCGTTGCTGGAAACCCGCAGTACCGAATACCGGAGTCTGAATTTCAAATCTTTCGCCGCCCCGTTTTGCACCTGGTATTGAACCTGATTGAACCATTCGTGTTCTTTGCCGTTGCTGGTCTCTGACGTTTTAATGTTATCCCCGCGCACGTAGGCGGTGGTCCAGGTCAGCCCCGGTAGCCCCAGCCCGGCAAAATCCAGTCCGTACGATGCCTGCCAGGAACGTTCATCTTCCCCGTTAAAATCAGACCAGTAGGAGTTGGCCAGCCAGATGGTGTTCCCGCCATCGCCGACGCCGCCCTGGTTCTGGTAGCCGCCATAGTGGTAGCCGGTGCTGCCGCTGCTTTGCTGGTAAGCGACTTTAAAGGTGTGAATATCCCAGATATAGCTGGCGGCCAGACTCCAGATGTTGTTACTGCGTCCGGTGTCATTGGCATCGGCATATTCTTGATCCAGACGTGAGTGATAGCCGTTGAAATCGAGAATCAGCTGCTGGCTGGCGGCGAACGGCTGCTTAAAGTTGAGGCCAAGATACTGTTTGTTCAGCACATCTTCGACATGCGACGCGTACAGCGCGCCGCTGAGCTGGTCGTTGAACCGGTAGCTTGCCCCGCCGAAGGTGAGGCTTTTCAGACCGCTGTTGTGGCTGTCGTCACTTTTACGCTGCTGATCGGTCAGGTAGCCGGCGTTAATGTCCAGACCGTCGATTTCGCGTGAGGTCAGCATGGTGCCGGTATAGCTCTCGTAGAGCAGGCGCGAATCATCGGCGTAGACGATGGGCAGCATTGGGCGCTGGCTGCCGTAGCTGAGCACGGTATTCGAAAAGCGCATTTTGCCGGTGGCGCCGAATTTCGCGAGGTCGGATTTTGCCCGGCCGTCGTCATCCTGGGCGAAAAAGTCGATGCCGCCCGCGCCGCTACGGCCGCGGCCGCCGTCGAGACGCACGGCGTACTGGGCGATGCCGTCCACGCCGAAGCCGACCGGCCCCTGGGTAAAGCCGGATGCGAAGGTGGCGATAATTCCCTGGCCCCATTCGGCTTTATCCGGCAGCCCATCGCGATAATCGCGTTTGATATAAGCGTTACGTAAAAAGAGATCCAGATGACTGTCGTCAATAAAGCCCTGGCTGGTCGATTGTTGGCTGGCGAAAGCCGGTGCGGCGGCAATAATGCCAAGTGCGATGAATGGTAATTCTTTTTTCACTGAGGGCACTTCTCTGTCTGTCGATATATTCAAGGGAATCACTGCAATCGCGATATTCTCCTGAAATAATGTCGAAAGCAATCATTGTGTGAGCAATGGTATCGGCAGGAAACAAGCGGTGTGGCGCGCGCTGGCTGCGTTTGGCGAAGAGGGGTGGACTATTTAATATTTGGTCGAACCCGGTTCTGAAAGGCGGATTGCGTACGCCGTTTTTCATTTGCCAAATAATATATTGCTGAGTAACAGCATATAAAATAATTGGCTGCGACGAGGTGCAATCATAATTAACGGTTTGTGCGCTTAAATTATCAATTGATGCGGCTAAATATTTTTACTGGTAGATAAAAAAGGGAGGCAGACATGCCTCCCGCTGGCGGTTATTTAATCCCGTCGGCCTTCATGCGATCGCGAATATGCTGCGCGCGGGCTTCCGATGCCGGGTGATCGTCAAACATGGAGCTCTGACGGCCGGCTTCCAGCTTGGCCAGTTTTTCGAAGCTGGTGGCCAGTCCCGACGGATTGATGCCGCGCTTACGCAGCAGATCGTAAGAGTAGTCGTCCGCTTCCGATTCCTGGCGCTGGGAGAACTGCGAGTTCACCAGTTTTTCACCCAGATCGCCGAGCTGCGACTGGGACAGGCTGCCGACGATGCCGCCGGCGGAGGCCGCCGCCGCGCGCACGGCGTTGGTGCCCAGGGCAACCTGCATCCCTTTCTTCACGTGGCCCAGCGCGACGTGGCCCATTTCGTGGCCGATCACCGCCTCGACTTCATTATCGTTCATCAGATCCATCAGCCCGCTGTAGACGCGGATGCAGCCGTTGGCCATGGCGAAGGCGTTGACATCCTTGGTCTCATAGACCTTGTAGTTCACGGGCTGACCATTGATGTTATCGCCCAGCGCAGCCGCGATTTTGTTCAGCCGCTGGCTGTATTCACTACTGGCCGGGGCGATTTTCGCTTTGGCGTCCATCTCTTTACAGGCCTGGTCGCTTAAGGTTTTCACCTGCGCGTCGCTGAGGGAGTATGCCTGGAAGGCTTCGGCCCCTGAGCTGAGCAGACCGTTGGAGTCCATGTTCTGACATCCGGTGAGGGTTGCTGCGATCCCAAGAGCAAGTACGGTTGAGCGAATTTTCATTTTTTTATCTTCCACAATCTTATGGTTGTTTATCCGACAATACGGCGACGGCAGGGAACCGTATTCTGCGTAAATTATAAAGAGTATCGCAGGATACGGGCGAGCGGATTCCGGCGTAGCACAACCTGTTCCAGAGATTTCTTAAAGGGCAAAAGGATGCTCCATGTACATGACTTGTCGCTTGGGTTACATTGTTCACACTTTTTTCCGGCGTAGCCCAAAACGCGCTCTCGTCAAGTCGTTAAGGGCATGGCCTTCAACAGTCCGAACTGGAGTCAAAATGTCCTCACGTAAAGAGCTTGCTAACGCTATTCGTGCGCTGAGCATGGACGCTGTACAGAAAGCCAAATCCGGCCACCCGGGTGCCCCGATGGGTATGGCTGACATTGCCGAAGTGCTGTGGCGTGATTTCCTGAACCATAACCCGAACAATCCGGCCTGGGCTGACCGTGACCGTTTTGTACTATCCAATGGCCATGGTTCGATGCTGATTTACAGCCTGCTGCACCTCACTGGCTACGATCTGCCGATTGAAGAGCTGAAAAACTTCCGCCAGCTGCACTCTAAAACGCCGGGCCACCCGGAAGTCGGCTACACCGCGGGCGTGGAAACCACTACCGGTCCGCTGGGCCAGGGTATCGCTAACGCGGTCGGGATGGCTATCGCCGAGAAAACTCTGGCGGCGCAGTTCAACCGTCCGGGGCACGACATCGTCGACCACTACACCTACGCTTTCATGGGCGATGGCTGCATGATGGAAGGCATTTCTCACGAAGTGTGCTCCCTGGCTGGTACCCTGAAGCTGGGCAAACTGGTGGCCTTCTATGATGACAACGGCATCTCCATCGACGGCCACGTTGAAGGCTGGTTCACCGACGATACCGCCAAACGCTTTGAAGCCTACGGCTGGCACGTGGTGCGCGGCGTTGACGGTCACGACGCTGACGCCATCAAACGCGCGGTAGAAGAAGCGCGCGCGGTTACCGACAAACCGTCCCTGCTGATGTGCAAAACCATCATCGGTTTCGGTTCGCCGAACAAAGCCGGTACCCACGACTCCCACGGCGCGCCGCTGGGCGACGCCGAAATCGCCCTGACCCGCGAAGCGCTGGGCTGGAAACACGCGCCGTTTGACATCCCGTCTGACATCTATGCGCAGTGGGATGCCAAAGAAGCTGGCCAGGCGAAAGAAGCGGCCTGGAATGAGAAGTTCGCTGCCTACGCCAAAGCTTTCCCGCAGGAAGCCGCCGAATTCACCCGTCGTATGAAAGGCGAGATGCCGTCTGACTTCGACGCGAAAGCCAACGAGTTCATCGCGAAGCTGCAGGCCAACCCGGCGAAAATCGCCAGCCGTAAAGCCTCTCAGAACGCCATCGAAGCGTTCGGTCCGCTGCTGCCGGAATTCCTCGGCGGCTCCGCTGACCTGGCGCCGTCCAACCTGACCCTGTGGTCTGGTTCTAAGCCGATCAACGAAGATACTGCCGGTAACTACATTCACTACGGCGTGCGTGAGTTCGGTATGACCGCTATCGCCAACGGTATCGCGCTGCACGGCGGTTTCCTGCCGTACACCTCCACCTTCCTGATGTTCGTGGAATATGCGCGTAACGCGGTACGTATGGCGGCGCTGATGAAGCAGCGTCAGGTGATGGTCTACACCCATGACTCCATCGGTCTGGGCGAAGATGGCCCGACTCACCAGCCGGTAGAGCAGGTGGCTTCCCTGCGCGTGACCCCGAACATGTCCACCTGGCGTCCGTGTGACCAGGTGGAATCCGCGATTGCGTGGAAATATGGCGTTGAGCGTCAGGACGGCCCGACCGCGCTGATCCTGTCCCGTCAGAACCTGGCGCAGCAGGAGCGTACCGCAGAGCAGCTGGCGAACGTGGCCCGCGGCGGTTACGTGCTGAAAGATTGCGCCGGCCAGCCGGAGCTGATCTTCATCGCCACCGGTTCTGAAGTTGAGCTGGCGGTTGCCGCGTGGGACAAACTGACCGCCGAAGGCGTGAAGGCGCGCGTGGTCTCCATGCCGTCCACCGACGCGTTCGACAAGCAGGATGCGGCTTATCGTGAATCCGTACTGCCGAAAGCCGTGACCGCGCGCGTTGCCGTGGAAGCGGGTATCGCTGACTACTGGTTCAAATATGTTGGCCTGAACGGCGCTATCGTTGGCATGACCACCTTCGGTGAGTCTGCGCCGGCTGAGCAGCTGTTCGAAGAGTTCGGCTTCACCGTCGACAATGTGGTCGCTAAAGCGAAAGCGCTGCTGTAATCGCTGGTACGGTGCGGGCTAATGCCCTCACCCCAACCCTCTCCCACAGGAGAGGGGGCAAGCACCAAAAACGGTAACCCAAGGGTTACCGTTTTTGCTTTTACCTCGTCACCCGGCTTTTTTGTATCTGCTATTCCTGAACCATGTAATACGGTTGTAAATTATTCCAGCAAAAATGTGATGTGAGTCATATAGCTGGTTTATTGCGCTGGACAAACATTCCTTTTATTCCTCGTTTGGCTTATTCTAGCTGAAGCGTTTCAGTCGTTTAAATGTTCGACAATTAATCAATCAGTCGCAGTTTGCAGCTGGTAAGGTTTCCCTCAGAGCGTAGCTGGATTACTCTGTCAGCCACCTCATCACAGGGACAGCCTTGCAGGAGATCTATGACCATTCGCATCGCGATTAATGGCTTCGGTCGTATTGGACGCAATGTGGTTCGTGCGCTATATGAATCCGGGCGCCGTGCGGAAATCACCGTGGTGGCAATCAATGAGCTGGCAGATGCTGCGGGCATCGCGCATTTGTTGAAATATGACACCAGCCATGGCCGTTTCGCCTGGGATGTTCGTCAGGAGCGCGAGCAGCTGTTTGTTGGCGATGATGCCATCCGTCTGCTGCACGAGCCGACCATTGCGGCGCTGCCCTGGCGCGAGCTGGCGGTAGACGTGGTGCTCGACTGCACCGGCGTTTACGGAAGCCGTGAGCACGGTGAGGCGCACCTGCAGGCGGGGGCGAAGAAAGTGCTCTTCTCCCATCCCGGCGGCAACGACCTCGACGCGACGGTGGTGTACGGCGTCAATCAGGATGAACTCCGCGCCGAGCACCGTATTGTCTCCAACGCCTCCTGTACCACCAACTGCATTATTCCGATCATTAAACTGTTAGATGATGCCTATGGCATCGAGTCCGGCACCGTCACCACCATTCACTCGGCGATGCATGACCAGCAGGTGATTGACGCCTATCATCCGGATCTCCGGCGTACCCGCGCGGCCAGCCAGTCGATCATTCCGGTGGATACCAAACTGGCGGCAGGGATAACCCGTATTTTCCCGCAGTTTAACGACCGTTTTGAAGCGATTGCCGTGCGGGTGCCGACGATAAACGTGACGGCAATTGACCTGAGCGTGACGGTTAAAAAACCGGTAAAAGCATGTGAAGTCAACCAGTTGCTGCAAAAAGCAGCACAAGGTGCATTTCATGGTATAGTTGACTATACGGAATTACCGTTGGTCTCGACAGATTTTAACCACGATCCGCACAGTGCTATTGTTGATGGCACGCAAACCCGGGTCAGTGGCGCGCATCTGATCAAAACGCTGGTCTGGTGCGATAACGAATGGGGCTTTGCTAACCGAATGCTCGACACGACGTTAGCGATGGCGGCTATTGGTTTCAGGTTCGACGCGTAAACGTCGACAAAACTTTATGAATCAACGAGAGGATTCACCATGTCTGTAATTAAGATGACCGATCTGGATCTGGCTGGTAAACGCGTTTTTATCCGTGCGGATCTGAACGTACCAGTTAAAGACGGGAAAGTAACCAGCGACGCGCGTATCCGTGCATCTCTGCCGACCATCGAACTGGCGCTGAAGCAGGGCGCGAAAGTGATGGTAACCTCCCACCTGGGTCGTCCGACCGAAGGCGAGTACAACGAAGAATTCTCTCTGCTGCCGGTTGTTAATTACCTGAAAGACAAACTGTCCAGCCCGGTACGTCTGGTTAAAGACTACCTGGACGGCGTTGAAGTGGCTGCCGGCGAGCTGGTGGTGCTGGAAAACGTTCGCTTCAACAAAGGCGAGAAAAAAGACGACGAAGCGCTGTCCAAAAAATACGCCGCGCTGTGCGACGTGTTCGTGATGGACGCCTTCGGCACCGCGCACCGCGCGCAGGCTTCCACCCACGGTATCGGCAAATTTGCTGACGTGGCGTGCGCAGGCCCGCTGCTGGCCGCTGAACTGGACGCGCTGGGTAAAGCGCTGAAAGAGCCGGCTCGTCCGATGGTCGCTATCGTCGGTGGTTCTAAAGTATCCACTAAGCTGACCGTGCTGGATTCCCTGTCTAAAATCGCTGACCAGCTGATCGTCGGCGGCGGTATCGCTAACACCTTCGTTGCCGCCCAGGGCCACAACGTCGGCAAATCCCTGTACGAAGCGGACCTGGTTGATGAAGCCAAGCGCCTGCTGAGCACCTGCGATATCCCGGTTCCGACTGACGTTCGCGTCGCGACCGAGTTCTCCGAAACCGCAACGGCGACTCTGAAATCTGTTAACGACATCAAAGATGATGAGCAGATCCTGGACCTTGGCGACGTTTCCGCACAGAAACTGGCTGAAATTCTGAAGAACGCCAAAACCATTCTGTGGAACGGCCCGGTTGGCGTATTCGAATTCCCGAACTTCCGTAAAGGGACTGAAATCGTGGCTAACGCTATCGCGGACAGCGAAGGTTTCTCCATCGCCGGCGGCGGTGACACCCTGGCAGCGATCGACCTGTTCGGCATCGCTGACAAAATTTCCTACATCTCCACTGGCGGCGGCGCGTTCCTTGAATTCGTCGAAGGCAAAGTCCTGCCGGCAGTAGCGATGCTCGAAGAGCGCGCTAAGCAGTAATTCAGTTCAGGCGGGGAAACCCGCCTGTTTTTCAGCGCGCTTAAGGGCTCGCGAACCTTCTTCAACGGTCGAAGATACAGATACAGGACTAAGTAACATGTCTAAAATTTTTGATTTCGTAAAACCGGGCGTCATCACTGGCGACGACGTTCAGAAAGTGTTCCAGGTAGCGAAAGAAAACAACTTTGCACTGCCAGCGGTAAACTGCGTAGGGACTGACTCCATCAACGCCGTTCTGGAAGCTGCTGCGAAAGTACGCTCTCCGGTTATCGTTCAGTTCTCTAACGGCGGCGCAGCGTTCATCGCAGGTAAAGGCGTGAAAACTGACGTTCCTCAGGGTGCTGCTATCCTCGGCGCTATCTCTGGCGCGCACCACGTGCACCAGATGGCTGAGCACTACGGCGTGCCGGTTATCCTGCACACTGACCACTGCGCGAAGAAACTGCTGCCGTGGATCGACGGCCTGCTGGACGCGGGTGAAAAACACTTCGCCGCTACCGGCAAACCGCTGTTCTCTTCTCACATGATCGACCTGTCTGAAGAGTCCCTGCACGAAAACATCGAAATCTGCTCTAAATACCTGGCGCGCATGGCCAAAATGGACATGACCCTGGAAATCGAACTGGGTTGCACCGGTGGCGAAGAAGACGGCGTGGACAACAGCCACATGGACGCTTCCGCCCTGTACACCCAGCCGGAAGACGTGGATTACGCGTACACCGAGCTGAGCAAAATCAGCCCGCGCTTCACCATCGCCGCTTCCTTCGGTAACGTACACGGCGTGTACAAACCGGGTAACGTCGTTCTGACCCCGACTATCCTGCGCGATTCTCAGGAATATGTTTCCAAGAAACACAACCTGCCGCACAACAGCCTGAACTTCGTCTTCCACGGCGGTTCCGGTTCTTCCGCTCAGGAAATCAAAGACTCCGTCAGCTACGGCGTAGTGAAAATGAACATCGATACCGACACCCAGTGGGCAACCTGGGACGGTATCCTGCAGTACTACAAAGCGAACGAAGCTTACCTGCAGGGCCAGCTGGGCAACCCGAAAGGCGAAGACCAGCCGAACAAGAAATACTACGACCCGCGCGTATGGCTGCGTGCTGCACAGACTTCCATGGTGACTCGTCTGGAGCAGGCATTTAAAGAGCTGAACGCGATCGACGTTCTGTAAGAAAAATCTGTTTCTTACCCCGAAGCCCGCAGCAATGCGGGCTTTTTTATTATCTTAACAACAGGATAGCTCAGCAGAAAACTGTGATCCATTTGGCAAAACGTGCACTTATTGTTTACCCTATAACCTGACTGCCCTGTCGCAGGCTGAGTTATTTACTTCCCCCTGGGGGATTCATAAGGAATGTTAAATGGAAGATTTGAACGTTGTCGATAGCATCAACCACGCCGGGACGTGGCTGGCACGCAACCAGGAGCTGCTGCTGAGCTATGCCGTCAACATCGTCGCGGCTATCGCTATCCTGATCGTCGGGATGATCGTGGCGCGCGTCGTCTCTAATACCGTCAACCGCCTGATGCTGGCGCGTAAAATTGACGCCACCGTTGCCGATTTCCTCTCCGCGCTGGTGCGCTATGCGGTTATCGCCTTTACGCTGATTGCCGCCCTGGGACGCGTGGGCGTGCAGACCGCCTCGGTCATTGCGGTGCTGGGCGCCGCGGGTTTAGCCGTCGGTCTGGCGCTGCAGGGATCACTGTCTAACCTCGCGGCTGGCGTACTGCTGGTGATGTTCCGCCCTTTCCGCGCCGGCGAGTATGTCGACCTTGGCGGTGTAGCGGGTACGGTGCTTAACGTACAGATTTTCTCCACTACCCTGCGTACCGCCGACGGTAAAGTGGTGGTGGTGCCGAACGGCAAAATCATCGCCGGCAACATCATTAACTTCTCCCGTGAACCGGCGCGCCGCAATGAGTTTATTATCGGCGTCTCTTACGATGCCGATATCGACAAGGTGAAGCAGCTCCTGACCTCGATTATCGAATCTGACGATCGTATTCTGCGCGATCGGGAAATGACGGTTCGCCTGAACGAACTCGGCGCCTCGTCGGTGAACTTCGTGGTGCGCGTCTGGAGCAAAAGCAGCGATCTGCAAAACGTCTACTGGGATATCCTCGAGCGCATCAAGCGTGAATTTGACGCCAACGGCATCAGCTTCCCTTATCCGCAGATGGATGTTCATGTTGTGCGTCTGCCGGAAAAAGCCGAGTAAACCGCCACTCAGTGACTCAGGCCGGCGATGCCGGCCTTTTTTAATGGCTCATTATTAGCTTTGCTTATTAATGATTAATACTTTCAATTTCCGCTAATAATTTATTCGCGTTATAGTCAGCGCCACTCTCGAACACAGCGGAAAAATCCTCATGTTTACCTATTACTTTCAGGGCCTTGCCCTGGGGGCGGCAATGATTTTGCCGCTTGGCCCCCAAAATGCTTTCGTGATGAACCAGGGGATCCGTCGTCAGTATCACCTGATGATTGCCTTGCTGTGCGCCGTCAGCGACTTGCTGCTGATCTGCGCCGGCATTTTTGGCGGCAGCGCGCTGCTGATGCAGTCCCCTTGGCTACTGGCGCTCGTGACCTGGGGCGGCGTGGCCTTTTTACTGTGGTACGGCTTTGGCGCATTGAAAACAGCGTTCAGCCAGAATCTTGAGCTCGCCAGCGCCGAGGTGATGCAGCAGGGGCGCTGGAAAATCATTATCACTATGCTGGCGGTCACCTGGCTGAATCCGCACGTTTATCTGGATACCTTTGTGGTGTTGGGCAGCCTGGGAGGCCAGCTGGCGATGGAGCCGAAGCGCTGGTTTGCGCTGGGAACCATTAGCGCCTCTTTCCTGTGGTTCTTTGGTCTGGCGCTGTTGGCCGCATGGCTGGCGCCGCGGCTGCGTACCGCCAGAGCCCAGCGGATCATCAACATTGTGGTCGGCGCCGTCATGTGGTTTATTGCGTTTCAGCTGGCAAAAGAGGGCGTCGGCCATATCCAGGCGTTGCTCAACTAAGCGTTGTCCGATGGACTTTCCCGCTGTACGCGCTAAGCTTGCTGGCATGCGTCCCGTAAGGGCGATTTAAGTAACATGGAGAAACGACAGTGAAGTTAAAAGTCTTAGCCCTGGCGGCAACACTCGGATTTAGCACGATGGCGGCACAGGCCAGCGAATTGCCGGACGGTCCGCATATTGTGACTTCAGGCACAGCAAGCGTTGCTGCGGTTCCGGATATCGCCACCCTGGCGATCGAAGTGAACGTGGCGGCAAAAGATGCCGCATCGGCAAAAAAACAGGCTGACGATCGCGTTGCGCAATACCTCTCTTTCCTCGAAAAGAGCGGCATTGCGAAAAAAGACATCAACTCGGCGAATCTGCGCACCCAACCTGATTACGACTATCAGAACGGGAAAAGCATTCTGAAAGGCTACCGCGCGGTGCGCACTGTCGAAGTGACCTTGCGCCAGCTGGATAAACTCAACGGTCTGCTGGACGGCGCCCTGAAAGCCGGTCTGAACGAAATTCGCTCCGTCTCGCTGGGCGTTGCGCAACCGGACGCCTACAAAGATAAAGCGCGTAAAGCGGCGATCGACGACGCCGTGCATCAGGCGCAGGAGCTGGCCGCAGGTTTCCACAGCAAGCTGGGTCCGGTGTACAGCGTGCGCTACCACGTCTCTAATTATCAGCCGAGCCCGATGGTTCGCATGATGAAGGCCGCTGACGCTGCGCCGGTTTCCGCCCAGGAAACCTACGAGCAGGCCACAATCCAGTTTGACGACCAGGTCGACGTCGTGTTTGAACTGCAGCCGGCGCAGGCTGCGGCCCCGGCCACGCCGGCGAAACCGGCTGAAGCGCCGAAACCGGCCCAGTAAGCGATAGAAACAAAAAAGCCACTTCAGCGAAGTGGCTTTTTTTATGCCCGCGGCTTAATCCTGACGCAGCACCTTGTGGCCGTAGTCGATGAGCGCATCGGTCACCCGGCGCATCATGCGGCTTTCCGGGGCAAAGCGGTGCCAGTAAAGCATACGGCGCTGAAACAGGCCGGGAGTGAGGTCGATAAGCTCGCCGCTGTTGAGCTCTTTTTCGATCTGCAGATGGGGGATCATGCAGCAGGTGGTGCCCTGGCGCGCCAGCTGGACGAAGGCCTCCGACGAGTTGACGATATGGCAGGGGACGCTACCCGGCGGCAGGTCGAAGTTTTGCTGCAGAAATGCCTGATGCATATCATCCAGATGATCGAAAGCGACGACCGGCGCTTTCAGCAGCGCCGAGCGCGTTACGCCGTTGGGGAAATAGCGTTGCGCAAACTCTTTTGAGGCGACAAACAGGTAATCGAGCGCGCCGAGCTGATCCACCAGGCAGCTTGGCAGCGCCTGTGGCTGGATACTTACCGCGCCGACCACTTCGCCACGGCGCAGGCGTTCCTGGGTGCGGGTTTCATCTTCCACCTGCAGGTTGAGACGAATAGGGGAGTCCGACAGCACATTAGCCAGCGCCGGCAGCAGCCAGGTCGCCAGACTGTCGGCGTTCACCGCCAGCGACAGCAGCAGCGGCGTGGAGCCAGTCTGCTCGTCCCCCAGCCACTCTTCCTCCAGCAGTTCAACCTGGCGCAACAGCGCCAGCAATTTTTGCCCTTGCTCGGTTGGGCGCGGCGGCACGGTACGTACCAGCAGCGGCTGGCCGAACATATTTTCCAGTTGCTTAATACGCTGTGAGACGGCGGACTGGGTAATACATAGCTTCTGCGCGGCGCGCTCAAATCCTCGTTCTCTAATCACCGCGTCCAGCGCTTGTAGTGTCCTGTAGTCCGGTCGTTTCATTATTCTGGCGTGCCCCCATAACTAATCGTTATCTCGCACTATGACATAAATTTTTATTTGATACAGACGAAATTGGTCTGCTCTGTTGTGTGATCTGCATCGCAGGGACATTTCCACTGTCGATGTTCTATAATGCGCCACAGGCATTCACATCTCGGACCATAATTATGACGCAGGATGAACTGAAAAAAGCGGTAGGTTGGGCGGCGCTGCAATACGTACAGCCAGGGACCATTGTGGGCGTAGGCACCGGCTCGACGGCGGCCCATTTTATTGACGCGCTGGGCACCATGAAGGGGCAAATCGAAGGGGCGGTTTCCAGCTCCGATGCCTCCACCGAGAAGCTGAAAAGCCTCGGGATCACCGTCTTCGATCTCAACAGCGTCGATCGCCTGGGGATCTACGTTGACGGCGCGGATGAGATCAACGGCCACATGCAGATGATCAAAGGCGGCGGCGCGGCGCTGACCCGTGAGAAGATCATCGCCTCGGTAGCGGATAAATTTATCTGCATCGCCGATGCCTCCAAGCAGGTCGATATTCTGGGTAAATTCCCGCTGCCGGTTGAGGTCATTCCGATGGCGCGCAGCGCCGTGGCGCGCCAGCTGGTCAAGTTGGGCGGCCGTCCGGAATACCGTCAGGGCGTGGTGACCGATAACGGCAACGTGATCCTTGACGTGCACGGCCTGGAAATTCTCGATGCTATCGCGCTGGAAAACGCGATTAACGGCATTCCTGGCGTCGTGACCGTGGGGCTGTTCGCCAACCGCGGCGCCGACGTGGCGCTGATCGGCACCGCTGACGGTGTGAAAACCATCGTAAAATAGTCTGTCCGCAGGGAGCCAACCGGCTCCCTCGCAAATATTTTTTCACCTGGCGCAATTTAGTGACTTCTGTCACATTTGTGCAACCATTCTGATTAACGCGCTACCGTTCATTATCTTTCTGGTGTTTTGTCCTGCCATTTCCTTCTGAATGACATTTCTTCAGGACAGCGACGCAAACGTTCATATTGCCGCGATAGTTTTTTTTGATATGTTGCTGAGACGAACTTTCGTTCAGCACGACATCAGTTAAGACAAAACAGGATGGGGAAATGGCTAAGGTATCACTGGAAAAAGACAAGATTAAATTTCTGCTGGTTGAAGGTGTGCATCAAAAGGCAATCGATAGCCTTCGCGCGGCAGGTTACACCAACATTGAATTTCATAAAGGCGCGCTGGATTCCGAACAGCTGAAAGCGTCGATCCGTGATGCCCATTTCATCGGCCTGCGTTCCCGTACCCACCTGACTGAAGAGATTTTCGCCGCGGCGGAAAAACTGGTTGCCGTCGGCTGCTTCTGCATCGGTACCAACCAGGTCGATCTGGACGCCGCCGCGAAACGCGGTATTCCGGTGTTTAACGCGCCATTCTCCAATACCCGTTCGGTGGCCGAGCTGGTGATCGGTGAGCTGCTGCTGCTGCTGCGCGGCGTGCCGGAAGCCAACGCCAAGGCGCATCGCGGCGTATGGAATAAGCTGGCGGTGGGGAGCTTTGAAGCGCGCGGCAAGAAACTGGGGATTATCGGTTACGGCCACATCGGCACCCAGCTCGGCATTCTGGCGGAATCGCTGGGGATGCATGTCTTCTTCTATGATATTGAAAACAAACTGCCGCTGGGCAACGCCACTCAGGTACAGCATCTCTCCGACCTGCTGAACATGAGTGATGTGGTTAGCCTGCACGTGCCGGAAAACGCCTCCACCAAAAATATGATGGGCGCGGAAGAGCTGGCGCTGATGAAGCCGGGCGCGCTGCTGATCAACGCCTCCCGTGGTACCGTGGTGGATATTCCGGCGCTATGCGATGCGCTGGCGAGTAAGCATCTGGCCGGGGCGGCGATCGACGTCTTCCCGACCGAACCCGCGACCAACAGCGACCCCTTCACTTCGCCGCTGTGCGAGTTTGATAACGTGATCCTGACGCCGCATATCGGTGGCTCCACTCAGGAAGCGCAGGAGAACATCGGTCTGGAAGTGGCCGGCAAGCTGGCGAAGTACTCTGACAACGGGTCTACCCTGTCGGCGGTCAACTTCCCGGAAGTTTCTCTGCCGCTGCACGGTGGACGCCGTCTGCTGCACATCCATGAGAACCGGCCGGGCGTCCTGACCGCCATCAACCAGATCTTCGCCGCGCAGAGCATCAATATTGCCGCCCAGTATCTGCAAACGTCGCCGCAGATGGGTTACGTGGTTATTGATATCGAAGCGGAAGAAGATGTTGCCCAGCAGGCGCTGCAGGCGATGAAAGCGATCCCGGGGACTATCCGCGCCCGTCTGCTGTTCTAACCATTTTTGCCTCTCGGGCAGGTCGCGTGCCTGCCCGTTTTTTTGTTAACACCTTCCAGGCAGAAATTCTTCTCCCCACGTACCTACCAACACCAGGTTTTGCCCGGGGTGATCACCGCCGGCAGCGGAATATCCCACTTTTCGCTCGGCAGGGCGTCCACCTGCTGGCAGTCGTGCGCGTAGCCCACCGGCTGCAGGCGATACTGCTGCCAGTTTTGCAGCGTCCGGTCGTAAAAACCTCCACCCATCCCCAGCCGTTGTCCGCCGGCATCGAAGGCCACCAGCGGGGTGACCAGCACATCGAGATCAGCGAGCGGCAGCACGTCGCGCACGTCGAGCTTCGGTTCACGGATCTTCAGGCGATTCACTATCAGTTCGCTCTGCGGATGGTAATGTAAAAACAACAGGTTACCGGGGCTAAAAGGATGCAGCACCGGGAGATACACCCGCTTGCCGGCCCGCCAGAGCTGGTCAATCAGCGGTTGGGTGTCCAGCTCGCCGTCAAAGGAGAGAAACAGCGCCACGGTTTGGGCGAGAACCACCGGCGGCCAGGCCATCATTCGCTCTGCGGCCTGCAGGGCAAACTGCCGCTGTTGCTCAGGGCTGAGCGCGCGTCGACGCTCGCGGATCTGCTGGCGAATATGCTGGCGGGAAAGCAGGGTATCGGGCTGTAGGGTCATGCAGGTCTCATGGCGAGCAGGCGAAACAATAGAAAGCAGTGTAATACAGTGCGGCGTCAGCCGAAAACAGGTGTGGGGGAATAATGCGAAGTGAGGAAGGGAATCTCCGAGATGCCGCCGCAGGCTGTAACCCTTGAACCCTTGGTTCAAGGTGAATGTGTCGTCACGGTTTTAAGGCTTCTCGGACGGACCGAGCATGCTCACCAACCGTGGAGCGCCACATTCTTGTGGTATGAAATATCGGCTCAGGGGACTGGCCCGCTTGCAAACATCTCAGAGAAATTTTGTTCCTGGAGTTACTCTAACACAGTTAACTGCAAAGTGTTATTCAAACTTCGACCCTGGTCTTTCGCTTATGCGACCTTGCTCAAGCAATGCTTGCTCGATGGTCTGCTGAAGCATGCGAATGCGCTGCTCCATGCTGGAAGCGTAGTCGCGGGTCTTCGCTTTTTCCTGAGTCAACTCATAGCTGATGTTCAACGCGGCGATGAAGACCAGCTGCTCAGTATTTGTGACTCTAGTGCGTTCTTTTAAATCTTGCAACCGCTGATTAAGGTCTTCAGCTGCCTGATTCAGGGCATCCCTTTGTTCAGGCGGGCAATTCACTCGCAGTGAACGGCCGAAAATTTGGAGATCTACGGGTTGTGCAGACATGCCACCTTCCTGCTGATTGACTGCGCTGCCTTCACACCCTGACCCGGGTCTGCGAAGGGGCGACACTATAGCTACCCTGGTGCGAAGATACAAGCCCTATTCTGGTTCACCAGGGTCCAAAGTGGTAGCATACCATGAATATTCCTCCCAACGATGACGAATGCGCATGTCTATACAGAACGAAATGCCTGGTTACAACGATGTAGACCAGTTACTGAACCAACAAGGGGTAGGGCTTACCCCGGCCGAGATGCACGGTTTGATCAGCGGATTGCTGTGCGGCGGCAACACGGACAGCAGCTGGCAGCCGCTGGTGCACGACCTGACCAACGAAGGTCTCGCCTTCGGCCATGAGCTGGCCCAGGCGCTGCGTAGCATGCATTCCGCCATCAGCGACTCACTGGATGACGACGGCTTCCTCTTTCAACTGTATCTGCCGGAAGGCGATGCGGTGAGCGTCTTTGATCGCGCCGACGCTCTCGCCGGCTGGGTCAACCACTTCCTTCTTGGCCTTGGCGTGAGCCAGCCGAAGCTGGATAAAGTGAAAGACGAAACCGGGGAAGCGATTGACGATCTGCGTAATATTGCCCAGCTGGGCTACGATGAAGACGAAGATCAGGAAGAGCTGGAGATGTCTCTGGAGGAGATTATCGAGTATGTCCGCGTTGCCGCACTGCTGTGCCACGACACCTTTGCGCGTCAGCAGCCAACCGCACCGGAAGTCCGCAAACCGACAATACACTAACTAAAATTCGTTCAGGGGGCGTCATGACTCAGCAGGAATTTCTCTCGCGTCGCCAGGCGCTGTTGGCGCAGATGCAGCCAGGCAGCGCGGCGCTGATTTTCGCCGCACCGGAAGCGGTGCGCAGTGCAGATTCGGAATATCCCTACCGGCAGAACAGCGATTTTTGGTACTTCACCGGCTTCAACGAACCGGAAGCGCTGCTGGTGTTGATTAAAAGCGATGAAACCCACAACCATAGCGTGCTGTTCAACCGGGTTCGCGATCTGACCGCTGAGATCTGGTTCGGTCGCCGTCTGGGCCAGGAGGCTGCGCCGGCGAAGCTTGGCGTTGACCGGGCGCTGGCGTTCAGCGAAATCAACCAGCAGCTGTATCAGCTGCTCAACGGTCTGGACGCTATCTATTTCGCCCAGGGCGAATATGCCTATGCCGATCAGATTGTGTTCAACGCCCTCGAAAAACTACGCAAAGGCTCGCGCCAGAACCTGCAGGCGCCGAACTCGGTCATCGACTGGCGGCCCATTGTGCATGAGATGCGCCTGTTCAAATCGGCGGAAGAGCTGGCCGTGATGCGCCGCGCCGGTGAAATTAGCGCTCTGGCCCATACCCGGGCGATGGAAAAATGCCGCCCAGGCATGTTCGAGTATCAGCTGGAGGGCGAAATTCTTCATGAATTCAATCGCCACGGCGCGCGTTTCCCCTCCTATAACACCATCGTTGGCGGCGGCGAAAACGGCTGCATTCTGCACTACACCGAAAATGAATCTGAACTGCGCGACGGCGATCTGGTGTTGATTGACGCCGGCTGCGAGTATCGCGGCTACGCCGGCGACATTACCCGCACCTTCCCGGTGAACGGCAAATTCAGCCAGCCGCAGCGCGAAATCTACGATATCGTGCTGGAATCGCTGGAGACCGCGCTGGAACTCTACCGCCCGGGCACCTCAATCTGCCAGGTGAATCAGGAAGTGGTGCGCATCATGATCACCGGCCTGGTGCGGCTCGGGATCCTCAAAGGCGAGGTTGACGAGCTGATCGCCAACAACGCCCACCGCCCTTACTTTATGCATGGCCTGAGCCACTGGTTGGGTCTGGATGTGCACGATGTCGGTAATTACGACACTGACCGTTCGCGCGTCCTGGAGCCGGGAATGGTGCTGACCGTCGAGCCGGGGCTGTATATCGCCGCCGACGCCGACGTACCGGCGCAGTATCGCGGCATCGGCATCCGTATTGAAGATGACATCGTGATTACTGAAGACGGGAACGAAAATCTCACCGCCGGCGTGGTGAAGAAGGCGGATGAGATCGAGGCGCTGATGGCGGCGGCGCGCCAGTCATGAGCGTGCTGATCGTCGGCGGCGGGATGACCGGCGCGACGCTCGCCCTGGCCATCTCCCGTATGACCGGCGGCGCGCTGCCGGTCCATCTGATTGAGGCGCAGGATCCCCAGTCGGCTCGCCATCCCGGCTTCGACGACCGGGCGATCGCCCTGGCCGCCGGCACCTGCCAGCAACTGGCGCGCATCGGCGTCTGGCAACGTCTCGCCGAGCGGGCGACGCCTATCCAGCGGGTACACGTCAGCGACCGCGGCCATGCTGGTTTTGTGAATCTGGCGGCGGCGGATTATAGCCTGTCGGCGCTGGGTCAGGTGGTTGAACTCCACGATGTCGGCCAGCGACTGTTTAGCCTGCTGCGCGAGGCGCCGGGCGTGACGCTACATTGCCCGGCGAAAGTGGAAGCGTTCAGTCGCAGCCAGGAGAGCGTCAGCCTTACCCTTGAGGGGGGCGAAACGATCAGCGGTAAGCTGCTGGTGGCGGCGGACGGTTCGCGTTCGTCGCTGGGCGCCCGCTGCGGCATCAGCTGGCAACAGCAGCCCTATGAGCAACTGGCGATTATCGCCAACGTGAGCACCGCGCTGCCCCACGAAGGCCGCGCGTTCGAACGTTTTACCGAGCATGGCCCGCTGGCGATGCTGCCGATGTCGCAAGGGCGCTGCTCGCTGGTGTGGTGTCATCCGCAGTCGCGCCGCGATGAGGTGCTGAGCTGGTCTGACGAACGTTTTTGTCAGGAGCTGCAGCAGGCGTTCGGCTGGCGGCTGGGGCGCATTACTCACGCCGGGAAGCGCAGCGTCTATCCGCTGGCTCTCACCACCGCCAGCCGCGCGGTGTCGCACCGCCTGGCGCTGGTCGGCAACGCGGCGCAGACGCTGCACCCGATTGCCGGGCAGGGCTTTAATCTCGGCCTGCGCGATGTGATGAGCCTGGCGGAGTTGCTCGCTGACGCCCATCTCAGCGGCGAAGATGTCGGCCATTATCCGCTGCTGTGTCGCTATCAGGCGCGCAGGGCAGGGGATAAAGCCACCACCATCGGCGTGACCGATGGGCTGGTGCATCTGTTTGCCAACCGTTGGGCGCCGCTGGTGGTGGGGCGCAATGTCGGTCTGATGGCCATGGAATTATTTACCCCGGCGCGCGATGCGCTGGCGCAGCGTACCCTCGGTTGGGTTCCCCGTTAAGGAGTAGAACGTGCAAAGTGTTGATGTTGCCATTGTTGGCGGTGGAATGGTGGGGCTGGCGGTAGCCTGCGGTTTACAGGGCAGCGGCCTGCGCGTCGCGGTGCTGGAGAAAGCGGAGCCGCAGCCGCTGGCCGCCGATGCGCCGCCGGCGCTGCGCGTGTCGGCAATTAACGCCGCCAGCGAAAAGCTACTGACCCGCATCGGCGTCTGGTCAGAGATCGTCGCCCAGCGCGCCAGCTGCTATCACGGCATGGAAGTGTGGGACAAAGACAGCTTCGGCCGCATTAGCTTTGATGACCAGAGCATGGGCTTCAGCCATCTGGGCCACATTATTGAAAACGCTGTGGTGCATTATGCGCTGTGGCAGAAGGCGCAGCGTTGCGCTGACGTTACCCTGCTGGCGCCTGCGCAACTGCAGCAGGTGGCGTGGGGCGAGAATGAAGCCTTTCTCAGCCTGCAGGACGGCAGCATGCTCACCGCGCGGCTGGTGATCGGCGCCGATGGTGCCAATTCATGGCTGCGCAATAAAGCCGATATTCCGCTGACTTTCTGGGATTACCATCATCATGCGCTGGTGGCGACCATCCGTACCGCTGAGCCGCATCAGGCGGTGGCCCGCCAGGCGTTCCATGGCGACGGGATCCTCGCCTTCCTGCCGCTCTGCGATCCGCATCTGTGCTCGATCGTCTGGTCGCTGTCGCCGGCGGAGGCGCAGCGGATGCAGGAGGCTGATGAAGCCACCTTTAATCAGGCGTTGAATATCGCCTTCGATAATGGCCTTGGCCTCTGCCAGCTGGAAAGCGCACGTGAAGTCTTCCCGCTGACCGGCCGCTATGCCCGCCAGTTCGCCGCCCACCGCCTGGCGCTGGTCGGCGATGCCGCGCATACCATCCACCCGCTGGCCGGGCAGGGCGTCAATCTCGGCTTTATGGATGCCGCCGAGCTTATTGACGAACTGAAGCGCCTGCACGCCCAGGGCAAGGATATCGGCCAGCATCTTTATCTGCGCCGCTACGAGCGTAGCCGCAAGCACAGCGCCGCGCTGATGCTGGCGGGCATGCAGGGCTTCCGCGACATGTTTTCCGGTAGCCATCCGGCGAAGAAATTCCTCCGCGACATGGGGCTGAAACTGGCCGATACGCTGCCGGGCGTGAAACCGCAGCTGATTCGCCAGGCGATGGGCCTCAACGATCTGCCTGCCTGGTTACGTTAACCGCGTCACACTTCTTTCACCCGGCCTGCGCGCCGGGTTTTCCCCCTCATTTGAAATATTCTAATTTCACCTCTTTTTTCGCATTAGATTTATTAATGCGTCCTTTTTTTTGTTAAAGAAATTAGGACGATAAAATCGCACAAAACACCATCATTCCCTAATCAGTGCCGCCTTAATGTTAATTTTATGTGGCATAAATCGCTTTTTTCCAGTCAATAACTCTGTAGGCTTTTCGGCGGATTTTAGTCATAAGCTAATGTGATGCCCTGAATGAGCTTATGGTTTAGTGCCGGGTTCGGTGGTAAGTTCAGGCAAAAGAGAACGTTTGCGTCGGCGTTCGTCAGCGATGCCGACACCCGATTTCGTGGCGAAAAATCGCCGACAATCTTGTGGCTGGTTCCGTTTTTATTCGATGAGGAAAAGATGGCTCAACAGACTCCGTTGTATGAACAACACACGCTGTGCGGCGCGCGCATGGTGGATTTCCATGGCTGGATGATGCCGCTGCATTACGGATCCCAGATTGATGAGCACCATGCGGTGCGCGGCGACGCAGGCATGTTCGATGTGTCGCATATGACCATCGTTGATTTCCACGGCAGCCGGACCAGAGAGTTCTTGCGCTATTTGCTGGCCAACGACGTGGCGAAGCTCACCACCCCAGGCAAAGCGCTCTACACCGGCATGCTGACCGCCTCCGCCGGCGTCATCGACGACCTGATTGTCTATTTCCTCTCTGAAGATTATTTCCGCCTCGTTGTTAACTCCGCCACCCGCGAAAAAGACCTCGCCTGGATTTCCGAACAAGCTGAACCCTACGGCCTCGAAATCATCGTCCGCGACGATCTGTCGCTGATCGCGGTCCAGGGTCCGCAGGCGAAAGCGAAGGCGGCGACGCTTTTTACCGACGCGCAGCGTCAGGCCGTGGAAGGTATGAAGCCGTTCTTCGGCGTGCAGGCCGGCGAGCTGTTTATCGCCACCACAGGCTATACCGGCGAAGCGGGCTATGAAATCGCCATGCCGAACGAGCAGGCGGCGGATTTCTGGCGCGGTCTGCTGGACGCTGGCGTTAAGCCATGCGGTCTCGGCGCGCGCGATACCCTGCGCCTGGAGGCCGGAATGAACCTGTATGGCCAGGAGATGGACGAAGGCGTCTCTCCGCTGGCGGCGAATATGGGCTGGACTATCGCCTGGGAACCGGCGGATCGTAACTTTATCGGTCGCGAAGCGCTGGAGATGCAGCGTGAAAAGGGCACCGAACAGCTGGTTGGCCTGGTGATGACTGAGAAAGGCGTCCTGCGCGGCGGCCTGCCGGTGCGCTTTACCGATAGCGACGGTAACCAAAAAGAAGGCATTATCACCAGCGGCACCTTCTCGCCGACGCTGGGCTACAGCATCGCGCTGGCTCGCGTGCCGGCCGGGATTGGCGACACCGCGGTGGTGCAAATTCGTAACCGTGAAATGCCGGTAAAAGTGACTAAACCTGGTTTTGTACGCAATGGCAAAGCCATTGTGTGATTTCCCTTTTTTGGAGATGAATTGATGAGCAACGTACCAGCAGAACTGAAATACAGCAAAGAACACGAATGGCTGCGTAAAGAAGCGGACGGCACCTATACCGTCGGGATCACCGAGCATGCGCAGGAGCTGCTGGGCGATATGGTATTCGTTGATCTGCCGGAAGTGGGCGCCACCGTCGAAGCGGGCGCCGATTGCGCGGTTGCCGAATCCGTGAAAGCGGCTTCCGATATTTATGCCCCGATTAGCGGTGAAATCGTTGCCGTTAACGAAGAGCTGAACGACTCGCCGGAACTGGTCAACAGCGACCCGTACACCGACGGCTGGATCTTCAAGATCAAAGCCAGCGACGAAGCGCAGGTTGCCGCGCTGCTGGATGCCGCCGCGTATGAAGCTCTGTTAGAAGACGAATAAATACGCGTCATCCTTCACGCTGCAGGGGCGTTGGCTTCCTGCCGCGCGAATGATTTTGCGTATTCCGGCCCGGTAAGCATCAGCGCTTGCCGGGCAAACCAGTCAGACAATCACGATTCACCGCACGTTTCAGGAACCATCGCTCATGACTCAGACTTTAAGTCAGCTTGAAAACCGCGACGCCTTTATTGAACGTCACATTGGCCCGGACGCTCAGCAGCAGCAAGAGATGCTGAAGACCGTCGGCGCGGATTCGCTTAACGCCCTGATCGGCCAGATTGTGCCGCAGGATATCCAGCTGGCGACCCCACCGCAGGTGGGCGACGCGACAACCGAATTCGCCGCGCTGGCAGAGCTGAAGGCGATCGCCGGTCGCAACAAGCGCTTCAAGTCTTACATCGGCATGGGCTACACCGCCGTGCAGCTGCCGCCGGTTATTCAGCGCAACATGCTGGAAAATCCGGGCTGGTATACCGCCTATACCCCTTACCAGCCGGAAGTCTCCCAGGGCCGCCTGGAATCGCTGCTCAACTTCCAGCAGGTCACTCTCGATCTCACCGGGCTGGATATCGCTTCCGCTTCGCTGCTCGATGAAGCGACCGCCGCCGCCGAAGCGATGGCGATGGCCAAACGCGTCAGCAAACTGAAAAACGCCAACCGCTTCTTCGTTGCCGCCGATGTCCATCCGCAAACCCTGGACGTGGTGCGCACCCGTGCGGAAACCTTCGGCTTCGACGTGATCGTCGATGACGCCGACAAAGTGCTCGATCACCAGGATGTCTTCGGCGTGCTGCTGCAGCAGGTGGGCACCACCGGCGAAATCCACGATTACAGCAAACTGATCGCCGAGCTGAAAGCGCGCAAAGTGATAGTCAGCGTCGCCGCCGACTTTATGGCGCTGGTGCTGCTGACGGCGCCGGGCAAGCAGGGCGCGGATATCGTCTTCGGCTCCGCCCAACGCTTCGGCGTGCCGATGGGCTACGGCGGCCCACACGCGGCCTTCTTCGCAGCGAAAGATGAATTCAAACGCTCCATGCCGGGCCGGATTATCGGCGTATCGAAAGATGCGGCGGGTAACACCGCGCTGCGCATGGCGATGCAGACTCGCGAACAGCACATCCGCCGCGAGAAAGCGAACTCCAACATTTGTACCTCGCAGGTGCTGCTGGCCAACATCGCCAGCTTGTACGCGGTTTTCCACGGCCCGGCGGGTCTGAAACGTATCGCAGGCCGCATTCATCGCCTGACCGACATTCTGGCCGACGGCCTGCAGAAGAAAGGGCTGAAGCTGCGCCATGCGCACTACTTCGACACCCTGTGCGTGGAAGTGGCGGATAAAGCCGCGGTGCTGGCGCGTGCCGAAGCCCTGCAGACTAACCTGCGCAGCGATATTCACGGCGCGGTGGGCATTACGCTCGACGAAGCAACCACCCGCGAAGACGTGCTCAACCTGTTCCGCGCCATCGTCGGCGACGATCATGGTCTGGACATTGATACCCTGGATAAAGACGTGGCGCTGGACAGCCGTTCCATCCCGGCGGCGATGCTGCGCGACGATGCGATCCTCACCCATCCGGTGTTCAACCGCTACCACAGCGAGACCGAGATGATGCGCTACATGCACGCCCTGGAGCGTAAAGATCTGGCGCTGAACCAGGCGATGATCCCGCTGGGTTCCTGCACCATGAAGCTGAACGCCGCGGCGGAGATGATCCCGATCACCTGGCCGGAATTCGCTGAGCTGCACCCGTTCTGCCCGGTCGAGCAGGCGGAAGGGTATCACCAGATGATCGCCCAGCTCTCCGACTGGCTGGTGAAACTGACCGGCTATGACGCCGTCTGCATGCAGCCGAACTCCGGCGCGCAGGGCGAATATGCTGGCCTGCTGGCGATTCGCCACTATCACGAGAGCCGCAACGAAGGCCATCGCGATATCTGCCTGATCCCAAGCTCCGCGCACGGCACCAACCCGGCTTCCGCGCAGATGGCGGGTATGCAGGTGGTGGTGGTTGCGTGCGACAAAAACGGCAATATCGATCTCGCTGACCTGCGTGAAAAAGCAGAGCAGGCGGGGGCGAATCTCTCCTGCATCATGGTCACCTATCCGTCGACCCACGGCGTATATGAAGAGACCATTCGCGAAGTGTGCGAGATCGTGCACCAGTTCGGCGGCCAGGTTTACCTTGACGGCGCTAACATGAACGCCCAGGTCGGGATCACCTCTCCGGGCTATATCGGCGCCGACGTTTCGCACCTCAACCTGCATAAAACGTTCTGCATTCCGCACGGCGGCGGCGGCCCGGGTATGGGCCCAATCGGCGTGAAAGCGCACCTGGCGCCGTTCGTGCCGGGTCACAGCGTGGTGCAGATTGAAGGGATGTTGACCCGTCAGGGCGCGGTTTCCGCCGCGCCGTTCGGCAGCGCGTCCATCCTGCCGATCAGCTGGATGTATATTCGCATGATGGGCGCGGAAGGGCTGAAGCAGGCGAGCCAGAACGCGATCCTTAACGCCAACTACATCGCTACCCGTCTGAAAGACGCCTACCCGGTGCTCTACACCGGTCGCGATGGTCGCGTGGCGCACGAATGTATTCTCGATATTCGTCCGCTGAAAGAAGAGACCGGCATTAGCGAGCTGGATATCGCCAAGCGCCTGATCGACTTTGGCTTCCATGCGCCGACCATGTCCTTCCCGGTTGCCGGTACGCTGATGGTTGAGCCGACGGAATCGGAAAGCAAGGTGGAGCTGGACCGCTTTATCGACGCGATGCTGGCGATCCGCGCGGAAATCGACCGCGTCAAAGCCGGTGAATGGCCGCTGGAAGACAACCCGCTGGTGAACGCACCGCACACCCAGGGCGAGCTGGTGGGCGAGTGGAACCATCCGTACAGCCGCGAGCTGGCGGTATTCCCGGCTGGGTTGCACAACAAGTACTGGCCGACGGTGAAACGTCTGGATGATGTCTACGGCGACCGCAACCTGTTCTGCTCCTGCGTACCGATGAGCGAATACCAGTAAGTTTGCGTATTATCTAAACTTTTAAAGGCGCTGCGGCGCCTTTATTTTTTTGGAGGGAAGGTATGGGAATAGCTCTTATTAGCGGCTCGAGCCGCGGCATAGGCCGGGCGACGGCGCTGCTGCTGGCGCAGGAAGGGTATACCGTGGCGGTCAATTACCATCACAACATTAACGCCGCCACCGAGGTGGTGAATACCATTTTGGCGTCTGGCGGCAAAGCCACGGCGCTGCGGGCGGACATCAGCGATGAAGCGCAGGTGATGGCGATGTTTGAGGCGATTGACCGCATGGGCGAGCCGCTGACAGCGCTGGTCAACAACGCCGGGATCCTCTTTACCCAGTGTACGGTGGAGAGCCTGAGCGCCGAGCGCATTAACCGCGTGCTGGCGACCAACGTCACCGGCTATTTCCTCTGCTGCCGCGAGGCGGTCAAGCGCATGGCGCATCGGCATGGCGGTAAGGGCGGGGCGATAGTTAACGTGTCGTCGGCGGCGTCGCGCCTTGGCGCGCCGGGGGAGTACGTTGACTATGCCGCGTCGAAAGGGGCGGTAGATACCCTGACCACCGGGCTGGCGCTGGAGGTGGCGGCGCAGGGGATCCGGGTCAACGGCGTCCGTCCGGGGCTGATTTATACCGAAATGCACGCCTCCGGCGGCGAACCGGGGCGCGTGGATCGGGTGAAAGGTTCGCTACCGATGCAGCGCGGCGGCCAGCCGGAAGAGGTCGCTCAGGCCATTGCCTGGCTGCTGAGCGACAAAGCGTCGTATGTGACGGGTAGCTTCCTCGAACTGGCGGGCGGGAAATAACCCGTAGATGTCTATTGCCCGGCGGCGCTGCGCTTGCCGGCCCTACGGGGTCAAAGCCGAATGGTAGGCCGGGTGGCGGATACGCCTTACCCGGCATAAAAACCGCTAAAGCCCGACGGTCTACAAGGAGGCCAGCCACAGCCTCAGTACCGTAGCCCGGCTAAGCGCAGCGCGAGCCGGGTAACCCGGCGGCCTACCAGGAGGCCAGCCACAGCCGCAGGCGCATTCCCCAACTGCTGGTCCAGCCGGTGGCAACCGACTTTACCTCGCCTTGAGAAATGACCACCAGCGTTGGTGTTACCTGGATATCCCACTGCCGCGCCAGCTGGCCGCTCGGGTCATTTACCGTCGGCAGCGTCAGTTTCTTTCTGGCAAGCCACGTCTGCAGCGTGACGTTATCTCCGGAACGCAGGGCTACCGTCAGCACATTGCCGCCGTCGGCGGCAAGCGATGCCACCGACGGCGTGGTGTAGCGACAAACTCCGCACCAGGTCGCCCAGACGTACAGCAGCAGCGGCTTTTGCTGGCTCATGGCATGCAGATCCAGCGTTTTACCGTCGAGGGTTTGCAGCGATGTGGCGCCGAAGTTTTGCGGCAGCGCGGGCTGGCGAAAATAATCCACCGCCAGGCTCACCGCCGCGCCAATCAGCAGCCACACCGCCAGCTCGCGCAGCCAGCGCCTGATTTTACTGGCCACGGGCTTTCGCCAGCTGCTCTTTCACCAGCCCCTCCAGCTCATCAGCAGGGATCGCGCCGGCCACCATCTGATCGCCGATGATGGTCGCCGGGGTGCCCTGAATATTCAGCACCTGCGACAAAATAAGGTTCATCTTCAGCGAATCCATGGTCTTGTCATCGATATTTACACTATCGGTGGCGGTTTTCTTCTGCGCCGCGGCGATGCTGGCGTCATCGTGATAGCCTTTTTTCGCCATCAGCCGCTGATGCAGCGCCCAGAACTTATCGGGCTGCTGGCGCCAGGTCGATAGCGCCGCTTTGGCGGCATTGACCGAACTTTGCCCCTTGAACGGCAGCAGCTTAACGATCAGCTGAATGTCCGGGTTATCGTGGACGATTTTTTCCAGCAGCGGATCAAACTGTTTGCAGTAAGGGCAGTTGTAATCGGTAAACGAGACGATCGTCAGCTTTGGTGCTTTCGCGCCGGTGCGCGGGCTGTTCGGATCGTTAAACAGCAGCTGGGCTAACTGGTCATTAGCGTTTGCTTGTGGTTCTTCCGCCGGGGCGGCGAAGCTGAAGGCGGATATGCACAGCAGCAATAAGGCGGTGATAGCTCTCATGTTATTTTCCTTGGGCGACGGACAGGGTGGCGAGAAGGTGTTCGCGATCTAACAGCGCAGGCAGGATCTCTCCCTGCGGCAATCCCGGTCCGTAAATCTGGTTAAACGGCACCGCAGCGCTGCCGCGAGTGGTTAAAAACTGACTAATCGTGGCGGAGGGTCGGCTCCAGTCGCCGCGCAGGGCGACCACGTCCGGCGCTAACAGCGCCTGCTGGACGTCATCGCGCAGCAGCACGTTGTATTTATTGGCTTTACAGGTCACGCACCAGTCGGCGGTGACATCAATAAACACCCGCTTATGTTCCGCCAGGGCGCTGGCGATAGCCTGCTCGCTGAGCGGCTGCCAGTTAACCCGGTCGCGGCGCGGGCCCTCGCCGTCAGATCGGGAGACTAAGGCGACGGCGCCCGCCACCACGATGGCCAGGGCACCCGCGCGCAGCGCCGTCCGCCAGCGGTAGCGCCAGGCGGTGGCCAGCAGCAGGGCGATGGCCAGAATTACCAGCAGGGTAAGCACCGGCGTACGGCCGATGTGGATCGTCAGCAGGCTGACCAGCCATAGCGCTGAACCAAGCATCATTAGCCCCAGCAGTACGCGCAGATGATTCATCCAGCGGCCGGGACGTGGCAGTCGTTGCGCCAGCCCCGGCCAGGCAACGATCAGCAGCCACGGCAGGCTCATGCCGATCCCCATGGCGAAGAAAATGCCCCACAGCAGCGGCAGAGGCGCCACCAGCGCCACCGACACGGCGGTGCCAAGGAACGGCGCGGTGCAGGGGGTCGCCAGCAGGGTGGCGAAGGCGCCCTGCCAGAAATGGCCCATTAAGCCGTTGCCGCCGCGGGTGGCGAGGAAGGTGCTGGCGCTGGAGGAGAGGCGGATTTCGAACAGCCCCAATAAACTGGCGCTGAACAGGATCATCACCAGCGCCATCGCGCCGATGAACCACGGGTTCTGGAACTGGATCCCCCAGCCGAGCGCCTGATTCCCCAGGCGTAGCGCGGTCATCATCAGCGCCAGCGCCAGGAACGAGACGACGATCCCAAATACCGAGGCGAGGAACTGCCGCCGCACCGCGCCGCGTTCGCGACCTTCGGTTTGCACCAGCGAGCCGAGCTTCATGGCCAGCACCGGCAGCACGCAAGGCATGACGTTGAGGATAAGCCCGCCGGCCAGCGCCATCAGCAGCACCCAGCCTAACGCCAGCTCCGGCGCGGCGCTGCCGGCGCTGATGGCGATCTGACTTTCCTGCGCCTGGCCGCTATCCGCCAGCACCAGCGACAAGGTTTTACCGCGCAGATCCGGCGCCGCTTCGCCCCAGCTATCGGTGACCGGTATGGTGGCGGTCAGCGTATCGCCGCGGCTGGTAAAGCTCGGCTTGCCGAAATCGACATCCTCCATGCTGTCGATAAACAGCGCTGGCTGCTGCCAGCCGGCATCGCGGCGAGCGGTCACCGTCAGTTTGCCGCTGACGTAGCTGGCAGTCAGCTGCGAAGTCAGACCATCGCCCAGCGGCAGCGTGCCCATCGCGCGGGTGAAATCGTAGCCAAAACCCTCCCCTGGCGGGGCCGTCATATCCAGCGAAAAGGGATAGTCAGTAAGAATGCAGACATTGCTGCAGGTGGATAACGTCAGCACGCCGCTGAGCGTCGGCGGTATCTTCCCGCGCAGCGTCATCGGGAAGCTGACGTCACCGTGATAGCCCTGAGTGGAAATGCCCGCGACGTCGAAGCGCTGCGGCGTCGGCCAGCGCCAGTCAACCTCCAGCGGCGTGTGCCAGGCGATAGCCGGCGCGATGCCGCCTTCCCCCGGCGAGCGCCAGTAGGTTTTCCAGCCCTTTTCCAGCGCCACGTCTAAAAGCAGGCGGGTATCGCCATTGCTCTCGGTTTGCGCCCGCAGGCGGACGCTGGCGTGTTGATTGTCGGCGGCGCGTAGCCAGCCGCTGTCGGCAGCCTGACTGACGGGCAGCCATAGCCAAAGCAGGCAGACCAGTAGTCGCCTGAATAACATAGACATAAATTTGCTCCATAAATGATGAATTAACCTGAACTGTCAGGAAAATCAGTCACTCACGGAAGACGCATAATCGCAGATGCACCCGCAATCGGGGCGGGGAGATAACGCGGGGAGGCCACTGGCGCTCGATACGCGGCGGGATCGCCGCCAGCACCGCCAGCAGCAGGGTGATAGCCAACAGCGCCCCTTCAAACAGCATCGGCGGGACGGCCATCAGCGACTTGGCGCTGAGTTCGCACGGCGTGACCGGCGCGTCGGCTTTATCCTGGGTTTGCTGTAGTGACGGGCTGTCGGCGGTGAGGTTCATGACCAGCGCGTGCATCCCGGCCATTCGCTGGGCGGTGCAGACCAGCACCACCAGACAGGCCAGGAGGACAAAAAGAATGGCTTTACGTTGTCGCTTAATCATGAGCGCCTCAAATATTCACGAGGCCTATCTTATCGGGCGAACGCGTTTTGGCAATGGTAAAGCTGTAAAGAAGTGTCTGGCAGATAAGCGATTTGCCCTCTCCCGGCCGGGAGAGGGCGGTCAATTACAGATTCTCGCCGTTGCTGGCGATGACTTCTTTGTACCAGTTAAAGCTCTTCTTGCGCGAGCGGGACATGTCGCCGGTGCCGTCGTCGTGTTTGTTGACGTAGATGAAGCCGTAGCGTTTGCTGTACTGCCCGGTAGTGAAGGAGACGCAGTCGATGCAGCCCCATGGGGTATAGCCCATCAGATCGACGCCGTCATAAGTGACCGCTTTGATCATCTCTTCGATGTGGGCGCGCAGATAGTCGATGCGGTAGTCATCGTTGATGCTGCCGTCGGCTTCGACTTTATCGTAGGCGCCAAAGCCGTTCTCGACGATAAACAGCGGCTTCTGGTAGCGCTCATACAGTTCACACAGGGAATAGCGCAGACCGACCGGGTCAATCTGCCAGCCCCAGTCGGAGGCTTTGACGTGCGGGTTCGGCACGCTGCCTTCGAAGCCGGAAATGGCGTCGCCGGTGCCGCCTTCGGCTTTCACCGCGTTGGTCATGTAGTAGCTGAAGCCGAGGTAAGCGCAGGTGCCTTCGCGCAGGATCTGCGCATCGCCATCTTCCATCTTGATGTTGAAGCCGCGGCGCTCCCACTCATTCAGCACATAGCTCGGGTAGTAACCGCGCAGTTGGACGTCGGTAAAGACGTAGCGCTCGCGCATCGACTCCTGGGCAAACATGACATCTTCCGGTTTGCAGGAGTAAGGGTAGAGGGCGACCATCGCCAGCATGCAGCCGACCTGCATGTCCGGGTTGATGCGCCGCGCCGCTTTCACCGCCAGCGCGCTGGCGACGAACTGATGGTGCAGCACCTGGTACATGGTCTCTTCCGGATTGTCATGCTCGGTATAGACCACCCCGGAGCAGCAGTAGCCGAACAGCGGCGCGCGCCAGTTGCGCTGGTTGTTGATCTCGTTGAAGGTCATCCAGTATTTCACTTTGTGCTTATAGCGCTCGAAAACCACTTCGGCAAAGCGCACAAAGAAATCGACCACTTTGCGGTTGGTCCAGCCGCCGTACTGCTGCACCAGGTGCAGGGGCATCTCGAAGTGGGAGAGGGTGATCACCGGCTCGATGTTGTACTTCAGCAGCTCGTCGAACATGTCGTCGTAGAACTTCAGCCCCTCTTCATTCGGCTGGGTTTCGTCACCCTGCGGGAAGATGCGGGTCCAGGCTATAGAGGTGCGGAAGCATTTGAAGCCCATCTCGGCGAACAGTTTGATGTCTTCTTTGTAGCGGCCGTAGAAATCAACCGCTTGGTGGTTGGGGTAATATTTGCCGGCTTCCACCTGGTGGGTGATTTCACGCGGCACGCCGTGCGCCCCGCCGGTCAGCACATCGCAGATGCTGGGGCCTTTGCCGCCCTGATCCCAGCCGCCTTCAACCTGATGCGCGGCGACCGCGCCGCCCCATAAAAAATCTTTCGGAAGGGTTAATTTTTTCATCCTGGCTAATCTCTCTAATAACTATTGCGCTCGAGTCTAGCAAAGTGAAAGTGAATGTCACGATATAACAAATTCCGCCAAAGGTAATATGTTACATCAAAAAAACAGGCTGTTATTTTTAGCTGATTTTGCGCGCTAATTTACGTCCGAGGGATTCGAGAATATAGATCACTGGAATTTGCGTGGTAATATCGTAGACGCCGCCAATACGCGTCTGCGGGACGTGCCAGGAGAGATTGAAATCGGCCAGTTTGGCCAGCCGCGAATGCTCGTGACTGGTAATCGACATCACCTTGCAATGATGCAGGCTGAACTGGCTGGCGAAACGCAGGATCTCTTCTGTTTCGCCGGAGACGGAAAGCACGATCGCCAGCGCGTTGCGGGCCATATCGTTGGTCACCGGAAAATAGGGGTCGTCAATATGGTTGCTGAATTTACCGACGTTGGAGAAGAAACGGGCGCCATATTTCGCCAGCGCGCCCGAGGTGCCGGCGCCGACAAAAATAATACGTTCTGAGGCGAGAATAATATCGACGGCCTGGTCTAGTAATCCATCGAACTCGTCATTATTAACGCTTTTAAAAAAGCTCATGATTTCGCTGGCGCCGATATTTGCCTGTTGAGGCTCGTTCTGCTCAAGATATAATTTAAAACGTACGCGAAATTCAGAGTAGCCCTCGCACTGCAGTTTGCGGCAGAAGCGCAACACGGTGGTGGTGGAGACGCCGGCGGCTTCGGCCAGTTCGCGGATGGTCATGTACATCACTTTGTCGCGATTCTTTATGACGTAGTGGTAGACCATCATCTCAAGATTATTGAGACTGGCGACAGCGGCGTGGGAGAACATACTCACAGTGGCGAACTCACAATTCATAATGACCAGGACGGAATTATATCATGCAGGCCAATGACATTACCTTTTTTCAGCGTTTTCAGGACGACATCCTCGCCGGGCGCAAAACCATCACCATTCGCGATGCGGCGGAGTCGCACTTTAAGCCCGGCGATGTGCTGCGCGTCGGGCGCTATGAAGATGACGGCTATTTTTGCACCATCGCCGTGACCGCGACCTCGACAGTGACCCTCGATACGCTGACCGAACAGCATGCTCAACAGGAGAATATGACCCTGGGGCAGCTGCGGCAGGTCATCAGCGACATCTATCCTGGCGAGAGCCAGTTTTATGTCATTGAATTCAAAACGCTTTAAGGTAAGCAGGAACAGCTGTGAGTTGAAATAAAAATTTAACCTTTTGATTTTAATGTATTTACAAATATACATCTTTTTATTTTAGCTAACAGGTGTTCACTGGAATCATTCTCAGTTACCCTAAGTGAGCAATGAAAGCGTTCTTGTTTTCAGGAGTCCAATATGGTGCGCAAACCATTAATCACTCAGGGATATTCTCTGGCAGAGGAAGTTGCCAACAGCATCAGCCACGGGATCGGGCTGGTGTTCGGTATCGTCGGGCTCGTGCTATTGCTGGTGCAGGCGGTGGACACCAACGCCAGCGCGACGGCGATCACCAGCTACAGCCTGTACGGCGGCAGCATGATTATGCTGTTCCTCGCCTCCACGCTCTATCACGCGATCCCGCATCAGCGGGCGAAACAGTGGCTGAAGAAATTCGACCACTGCGCTATCTACTTGTTAATCGCCGGGACCTATACGCCGTTTTTGCTGGTGGGGCTGAACTCGCCGCTGGCGAAGGGGCTGATGATCGTCATCTGGAGCCTGGCGCTGCTGGGGATCCTGTTTAAGCTGACCATCGCGCACCGCTTTAAAATTCTGTCGCTGGTGACCTATCTGACCATGGGCTGGCTGTCGCTTATTGTGGTCTATCAGCTGGCGGTGAAGCTGGCGGTGGGTGGCGTAACGCTGCTGGCGGTTGGCGGGGTGGTGTACTCACTGGGGGTCATCTTCTACGTCTGCAAACGTATTCCCTATAACCACGCTATCTGGCACGGCTTCGTGCTCGGCGGCAGCGTGTGTCACTTCCTGGCGATCTATCTTTACATCGGCCAGTCCTGATAAACATCACACGGTGGCGCTGCGCTTACCGTGGCTACAATACGCTACGGCCTGGAAATTCCAAGGTGGCGCTACGCTTACCGTGGCTACAATATACTGCGGCCGGGTAGCCCGGCTAAGGCGCAAGCGCCGCAAGCCGGGAACTTTTCCTTAATCTTCTTCCAGCGAATACGGCAATGGTTTGATGCTCAGACTGCCGGCATCGTCGCGCACGCGGAACACGCTGTCCGGTTCCATGTCATTATTCATCACTACCTGGACCATCAGGCTTCCGTCATCCAACTGTACGGCTGCCAGCACCGTACCGGTGCGGCGCCAGTTGTCGCCCATCTTCAGCTCCAGGTCTTCCCCGGCTTCCGGCACCCGGCTGGCGGTACCTGACAGCGTCCACAGCGCGCGCTTATTGGCGCCGCGGAATTTCGCCCGCGCCACCATCTCCTGACCTGTGTAGCAGCCTTTTTTGAAGCTGATGCCGCCCAGCGCCTGCAGGTTGGTGGCCTGCGGAATGAACTGCCCGCTGTTGGCGCTGTCGATAACCGGCAGACCGGCTTCAATATTCAGCGCCAGCCACTGCTGGCTGTTGTTGAGCTGCGCTTCGCCGCGCAACGCGTCGGTGACGCGGTTGGCGGTGTCGACATCGGTCACCAGCAGGAAGCGCTCGCCCGGGTGCTCAAACCACAGCAGGCTGGTGGCGCCTTCGCTGACCACCGGAGTGGCGGCGTCGGGCAGAGCGGCGAACAGCGGCGCCAGCGCGGCGCGCGCCTGGAAGCCGGCCACCCCCAGCAGAACCAGATCGTCGTTGGCGGCGATGGTGACTTTGGAGAAGACGGCATATTTTTTCAGCTCGGTCAGCTGCGCGTCGCGCAGGCTGCGGCGTTCAATCCACGCGAAGCCGCCGTCGCGACGGAATACGCGCAGGTTGCTCCACATCTTGCCTTTGGCGTCACAGTGGGCGGCAAGCAGATGCTGAGCATCGGTGAGACTGCTCACATCGGCGGTAATCTGCCCCTGCAGGTATTTTTCGCTGTCTGGCCCGCTAATCGTCGCCAGCGCCCAGTCATCCAGGGTCATCAGCGTTAACGGCAGACGAGCGGAAGAGGAAGGCTGACGCGGAGGAAAAGGTGTAAAAGCCATAGTCATATCCTGAATCGCTTAACGCAGTGTGTGTGACCAATGGTAAAAGAGCTATAGTGCATTGCAAGTGCTTTCAACAGGCCATTTGTGCGCTGACGTTTGGTGAAGGCCCGGCGCGGGAAAACAATAAGCCCATCATTATTTTATGGTTTTTATGGAAGGATGCTCGCATTCAGCGATATTCCTGTAAAGTTACGGCAGAAAACGGGTTAAACTAACCAATATTTTGCTGCTGGAAGGTCAACATGGACATTAACAATAAAGCACGTATCCACTGGGCATGCCGCCGCGGGATGCGCGAACTCGACATCTCCATCATGCCGTTCTTTGAGTATGAGTACGATACCCTCAGCGACGCTGACAAACAGCTGTTCATTCGCCTGCTGGAAAATGACGATCCGGATCTATTCAACTGGCTGATGAACCATGGCAAACCGGCCGATGCGGAGCTGCAGCGGATGGTAACCTTAATTCAGACACGGAATCGGGAACGTGGTCCTGTGGCAATCTGATCTCCGTATCTCCTGGCGCGCGCAGTGGTTTTCTCTTCTGCTCCACGGCGTTGTGGCGGCGCTGGTGCTGCTGGTTCCCTGGCCGTTAAGCTACACCCCGATCTGGCTGCTGCTGCTGTCGCTGGTGGTCTTTGACTGTGTGCGCAGCCAGCGACGGATCCATGCCCGTCGCGGGGAGATAAAACTGCTCACCGATTCCCGGCTGCGCTGGCAAAACGCCGACTGGGAGATCCTCGGGACGCCGTGGGTCATCAACAGCGGAATGCTGCTGCGTTTGCGCCATGTCGATACCCGACGCGGTCAGCATCTGTGGCTGGCGGCGGACAGCATGGATGCCGGAGAGTGGCGGGACCTGCGCCGGCTGGTGCTGCAAAAACCGGCGCAGGAGTAAGCGGCGTCAGGAGAAGTGTTCGGCCATTTCGCCGAGGATCTGCTCGCACCAGCTCTGGATGCGCTCGTCGCTCAGGTCGTACTGGTTGGTTTCATCCAGCGCCAGGCCAACGAACAGTTGGCCATCAGCGATCACCGGTTTCGGGCTGGTGAACTCATAGCCTTCGGTTGGCCAGTAGCCGACAAACTTCACGCCTTTGGTCGCCAGCTTGTCATGCAGCATGCCGAGCGCGTCAAGGAACCATTCGCCGTAGCCCAGCTGATCGCCCATGCCGTAGAGCGCGACGATTTTTCCCTCCAGGTCCAGGGTGTCCAGCTGGTCCCAGACCGCTTCCCAGTCTTCCTGAATTTCGCCGAAATCCCAGGTCGGGATGCCGAGGATCAGTACGTCGTACTGGCTCATCAGGGCGGGGGAGTCATCTTTCAGATTGTGCAGCGTCACCAGCTCGGGGCCGATGATATCGCGGATTTTCTCCGCGGCCATTTCGGTATAGCAGGTACTGGAGCCGTAAAACAGACCTATATTCATCGCGTAAACATCTCGATTCTTGCCGTGAATGGCGGGCAGTGTACCAGAAAGGCGTCCTCTTAAGGCATAATGAGAGCGTTTAACGAACAAAGAGGCCGATGTGAAACAGGATCTGGCACTAATCGAACAGTTTCTCGATGCCCTTTGGCTGGAGCGCAACCTGGCGGAGAATACGCTCAGCGCCTATCGTCGTGATTTGACGATGCTCGTGGAGTGGCTGCACCATCGCGGTCTGTCGCTGGCAAGCGTCGGCAGCGACGACCTGCAGGCGCTGCTGGCCGAGCGGCAGTCCGGCGGCTATAAAGCCACCAGCACCGCGCGCCTGCTGAGCGCTGTGCGTCGCTTCTTCCAGCATCTGTACCGGGAAAAAATTCGCCCGGACGACCCCAGCGCGCTGCTGGCCTCGCCAAAGCTGCCGCAGCGGCTGCCGAAGGATCTCAGTGAGGCGCAGGTTGAGCGTCTGCTGCAGGCCCCGCTGGTGGAGCAGCCGCTGGAATTGCGCGATAAAGCGATGCTGGAGGTGCTGTATGCCACCGGCCTGCGCGTTTCGGAGCTGGTGGGGCTGACGATGAGCGACATCAGCCTGCGACAGGGCGTGCTGCGGGTGGTGGGGAAAGGCAACAAAGAGCGGCTGGTGCCGCTGGGGGAAGAGGCGGTACTGTGGGTGGAAAATTACCTCGAGTATGGTCGCCCCTGGCTGCTGAACGGCGTGGCGTCGGATGTCTTATTTCCCAGTCAGCGCGCCCAGCAGATGACGCGCCAGACCTTCTGGCACCGGATTAAACACTATGCCGTGCTGGCGGGGATCGACAGCGAAAAGCTCTCCCCGCACGTGTTGCGCCATGCGTTCGCCACGCATTTGCTCAATCATGGCGCCGACCTGCGTGTGGTGCAGATGCTGTTAGGACACAGCGATCTCTCCACCACGCAGATTTACACCCACGTGGCGACCGAGCGTCTGCGACAACTTCATCAACAGCACCACCCGCGGGCGTGAGTGCTGAATAAAAGGACTGAGTATGAAAAAAGGTTTATTGATGTTCACCCTGCTGGCGGCTTCCCTTTCCGGGGCGGCGCATGCCGATAGCGCGGCAATTAAACAGTCGCTGGCGAAGCTGGGTGTACAGAGCACCGATATTCAACCGTCGCCGGTTTCCGGGATGAGCACGGTGCTGACCGACAGCGGCGTGCTGTATGTCACCGACGATGGCAAGCACATCATCCAGGGGCCGATGTACGACGTGAGCGGCGCGCAGCCGGTCAACGTCACTAACCAGCTGCTGCTGGGGAAGCTGAACGCGCTGAGCAACGAAATGATTGTCTACAAAGCGCCGAAGGAGCAGCACGTCATTACCGTCTTCACCGACATCACCTGCGGTTATTGCCACAAGCTGCATGAGCAGATGAGCGACTACAACGCGCTGGGGATCACCGTGCGCTACCTGGCCTTCCCGCGCCAGGGACTGCAGAGCCAGGCGGAGCAGGACATGAAGGCCATCTGGTGCGCGAAAGATCGCAACCAAGCGCTGGATGACGCCATGAACGGCAAGGGCGTGCAGCCGGCGAGCTGCAGCGTGGATATCGCCAAACATTACACCCTCGGCGTGCAAATGGGCGTCAACGGCACCCCGGCGATGGTCCTCAGCAACGGCATGGTGCTGCCGGGCTATCAGGGGCCGAAAGAGCTGAAGGCGTTCCTCGACGAGCATAAAAAACAGACAAGCGGTAACTGATTCGCGTGAAACAACAGATACAACTACGCCGCCGCGAGGCGGTTGACGGCGTCGATTTACCCGCCGATCTGCCGCCGCTGCTGCAGCGGCTGTATGCCAGCCGCGGGGTGCGCAGCGCCCAGGAGCTGGAGCGCAGCGTCAAAGGCATGCTCCCCTGGACACAGCTCACCGGCGTTGAAAAAGCGGTCGGGATGCTGCACGACGCATTCCAGAAAGGGCTGCACATTGTCGTGGTCGGCGATTTTGACGCCGACGGCGCCACCAGCACCGCGCTCAGCGTGCTGGCCCTGCGCGCGCTGGGCTACGGCAACGTCTCCTACCTGGTGCCGAACCGTTTTGAAGACGGCTACGGCTTAAGCCCGGAAGTGGTCGATCAGGCTCACGCCCGCGGCGCGCAGATGATCATGACCGTCGACAATGGGATCTCGTCCCATGCCGGCGTCGATCATGCCCATGCCCTGGGGATCCCGGTGCTGGTGACCGATCACCACCTGCCGGGGGAGACGCTGCCGGCGGCGGAGGCCATCGTTAACCCTAACCTGCGCGATTGCGACTTCCCATCGAAATCGCTGGCCGGGGTGGGGGTGGCGTTCTATCTGATGCTGGCGCTGCGCACCTTTCTGCGTGATAACGGCTGGTTCGACGCCCGCGGCATCGCCGCGCCGAACCTTGCCGAGCTGCTGGATTTGGTGGCGCTTGGCACCGTTGCCGACGTCGTGCCGCTGGATGCTAACAACCGTATTCTCACCTGGCAGGGGTTAAGCCGCATTCGCGCCGGCAAGTGCCGGCCCGGCATTAAGGCGCTGCTGGAGATTGCCAACCGCGATCCGCAAAAGCTGGCGGCCAGCGACCTCGGTTTCGCCCTCGGGCCGCGCCTGAACGCGGCGGGACGGCTGGACGACATGTCGGTCGGCGTCGCGCTGCTGCTGTGCGATAACATCGGCGAAGCGCGCGTGTTAGCCAACGAGCTTGACGCGCTCAACCAGACGCGCAAAGAGATCGAGCAGGGGATGCAGGCGGAAGCGTTAACCCTGTGTCAACAGCTGGAACGCAGTAGCGACACCCTGCCCGGCGGGCTGGCGATGTACCATCCGCAGTGGCACCAGGGGGTGGTCGGCATCCTCGCCTCGCGAATTAAGGAACGTTTCCACCGGCCGGTGATCGCCTTTGCGCCCACCGGCGACGGCACGCTGAAAGGCTCTGGCCGCTCCATTCAGGGGCTGCATATGCGCGATGCGCTGGAGCGCCTTGATACGCTCTATCCGGGGCTGATCCTGAAGTTCGGCGGCCACGCGATGGCGGCAGGATTATCGCTGGAAGAGGCGCGCTTTGAGGAGTTTCAGCAGCGCTTCGGCGAGCTGGTGACCGAGTGGCTGGATCCTGCGCTGTTGCAGGGCGAGGTGGTCTCCGACGGCCCGCTGACGGCGGCGGAGATGAGCATGGAAGTAGCGCAGATGCTGCGCGACGCCGGGCCGTGGGGACAGATGTTCCCGGAACCACTCTTTGACGGCCGTTTCCGTCTGCTGCAGCAGCGGCTAGTGGGCGAGCGTCACCTGAAGGTGATGGTCGAGCCAGTTGACGGCGGCCCCCTGCTGGACGGTATCGCCTTCAACGTGGATACTTCCATCTGGCCCGACAACGGCGTGCGCGAAGTCCAGTTAGCCTACAAGCTCGACATCAATGAGTTCCGCGGCAACCGCAGCCTGCAGCTGATCATCGATCACCTCTGGCCAAATTGACAACAGTGTATGAATAAGGGCGCGAATCCGGTAGAATTCCGCTCTTATCACCGCATTTTGACAAATCCATTAAAAGAAACCGACCATGTTTGAAATAAATCCGGTAAAAAACCGCATTCAGGACCTCACGGAGCGCTCCGACGTTCTTAGGGGGTATCTTTGACTACGATGCCAAGAAAGAGCGTCTCGAAGAAGTAAACGCCGAGCTGGAACAGCCGGACGTCTGGAACGAACCTGAACGCGCTCAGGCGCTGGGTAAAGAGCGTTCTTCCCTGGAAGCCATCGTAGATACCCTGGATCAGATGTCCCAGGGGCTGGAAGACGTTGCCGGCCTGCTGGATCTGGCCGTGGAAGCGGACGACGAAGAGACCTTCAACGAAGCCGTCGCCGAGCTGGATACCCTTGAAGAGAAGCTGGCGCAGCTTGAGTTCCGCCGCATGTTCTCCGGCGAATACGACAGCGCCGATTGCTACCTTGATATACAGGCCGGTTCCGGCGGCACCGAAGCCCAGGACTGGGCCAGCATGCTGATGCGCATGTACCTGCGCTGGGCGGAAGCGCGCGGCTTTAAGACCGAAATCATCGAAGAATCCGAAGGTGAAGTCGCAGGGATTAAATCCGTGACCATCAAGATCATTGGTGATTACGCCTACGGCTGGCTGCGTACCGAAACCGGCGTTCATCGTCTGGTGCGTAAGAGCCCGTTCGATTCCGGCGGCCGCCGTCATACCTCCTTCAGCTCCGCGTTCGTTTACCCGGAAGTCGAAGACGATATCGATATCGAAATTAACCCGGCCGACCTGCGCATTGACGTATACCGCGCCTCCGGCGCCGGTGGGCAGCACGTTAACCGTACAGAATCCGCGGTGCGTATTACCCACATCCCGACCGGATTGGTAACGCAGTGCCAGAACGACCGTTCGCAGCACAAAAACAAAGACCAGGCCATGAAGCAGATGAAAGCGAAGCTTTATGAGCTGGAGATGCAGAAGAAAAATGCCGAGAAGCAGGCGATGGAAGACAACAAGTCCGATATCGGCTGGGGCAGCCAGATCCGCTCTTACGTGTTGGATGACTCGCGTATTAAAGATCTGCGTACCGGGGTGGAAACCCGCAACACTCAGGCGGTGCTCGACGGCAGCCTGGACCAATTTATCGAAGCAAGTTTGAAAGCAGGGTTATGAGGAACCAACATGTCTGAACAACAAGCACAGGGCGCTGACGCGGCAATTGACCTTAATAATGAACTGAAAACCCGTCGCGAGAAGCTGGCTGCGCTGCGTGAGCAGGGCGTCGCTTTCCCGAACGATTTCCGTCGTGACCATACCTCTGACCAACTGCACGCTGACTTCGATGGCAAAGAAAACGAAGAGCTGGAAGCGCTGAACGTTGAAGTGGCCGTGGCTGGCCGCATGATGACCCGTCGTATCATGGGTAAAGCGTCCTTCGTCACCCTGCAGGACGTTGGCGGCCGCATCCAGCTGTACGTGGCGCGTGACGATCTGGCGGAAGGCGTTTACAACGACCAGTTCAAAAAATGGGACCTCGGCGACATCATTGCCGCCCGCGGTAAGCTGTTCAAGACCAAAACCGGTGAGTTGTCTATCCACTGCACCGAGCTGCGTCTGCTGACCAAAGCCCTGCGCCCGTTACCGGACAAGTTCCATGGCCTGCAGGATCAGGAAGCGCGCTATCGTCAGCGTTACCTCGACCTGATCTCCAACGATGAATCGCGCAAGACCTTCAAAGTGCGTTCGCAGATCCTGGCGGGCATCCGTCAGTTCATGGTTGGCCGCGGCTTTATGGAAGTGGAAACCCCGATGATGCAGGTGATCCCGGGCGGCGCTTCCGCGCGTCCGTTCATCACCCATCATAACGCGCTGGATCTGGACATGTACCTGCGTATCGCGCCGGAACTGTACCTCAAGCGTCTGGTGGTGGGCGGCTTCGAACGCGTCTTCGAGATCAACCGTAACTTCCGTAACGAAGGGATCTCCGTTCGTCATAACCCAGAGTTCACCATGATGGAACTCTACATGGCTTATGCGGATTACAAAGATCTGATTGAGCTGACCGAATCCCTGTTCCGCACCCTGGCGCAGGACATCCTCGGCAACACTGAAGTGCCTTACGGCGACCAGGTGTTCGACTTCGGCAAGCCGTTTGAAAAACTGACCATGCGCGAAGCGATCAAGAAATACCGTCCGGAAACCGAGATGGCGGATCTGGATAACTTCGATTCCGCGAAAGCGATCGCTGAGTCTATCGGCATCAAAGTGGAGAAGAGCTGGGGTCTGGGCCGTATCGTGACCGAGATCTTCGAAGAAGTGGCGGAAGCGCACCTGATCCAGCCAACCTTCATCACCGAATACCCGGCGGAAGTTTCTCCGCTGGCGCGCCGTAACGACGTCAACCCGGAAATCACCGACCGCTTTGAATTCTTCATTGGCGGCCGTGAGATCGGTAACGGCTTTAGCGAGCTGAACGACGCCGAAGACCAGGCGCAGCGCTTCCAGGATCAGGTTGATGCGAAAGCCGCAGGCGACGACGAAGCAATGTTCTACGATGAAGACTACGTGACCGCGCTGGAGCACGGCCTGCCGCCGACCGCCGGTCTGGGTATTGGTATCGACCGCATGGTGATGTTGTTCACTAACAGCCACACCATCCGCGACGTGATCCTCTTCCCGGCAATGCGTCCGCAGAAATAATCGCGTCTTGTGCATTGCAAAAAAACCCGGCTTGCCGGGTTTTTTTATGTCTGACGTGAGGTCTGAAGGCTGGCGTAACCCGACTCAGCGCAGGCCGGGGGCTCCCGGATGGCGGCGTAAACGCCTTATCCGGGCTACGCAACAGCGCAGAACCGTAGGCCTGTGCAAGCGTAGCGCCGCCAGGCAACGATGACAGTTATGGCGCCGCTTTTTACGCCGGGTGGTGGCGGCAGCGAGACGAGTCAGCTTACCCGCGCAGACGCGCAACAAAGTCGGTCAGCGCCTGGCGGGCGTCCCGATTTTCCGCTTCCAGCACCATCCACGGGCTAAACGCCCAGGGCGTGGCGGCCAGCGCGCTTAACATCGTTGCCAGGTCAACCCACTGATAATCCATGACTTCATCGTCATTAGGCTGTACTTCGCTCACCACGCGCGCGGCATACACCGGGCATACTTCGTTCTCAACGATGCCGTTTGGGGCGACCGCCCGGTAGCGGAAGGCCGGGTGAACCGGCGCGATGTCGGCGATCTCCACGCCGAGTTCGAAGCGGCAGCGGCGCGTGACGGCCTGCTCGAAGGTCTCGCCCTGCTGGGGGTGTCCGCAGACCGAGTTGGTCCATACCCCGGGCCAGGCTTTTTTGCCCAACGAACGACGAGTGACCAGCAACTGACCCTGCTGGTTAAACAGCCAGCAGGAAAACGCGAGATGTAAAGGGGTATCAAGCGTATGGGCGGCATACTTCTCCAGCATACCGGCAGGCTGATCCTGCTCATCCAGTAAAATGACGTGTTCCCCGGCCATGACGACTCCTGAAAATAAATAAAGACCCGGCACAAACCCGCCGGGTCATGTACTCAGGCCACTAGGTTAGCCCATAAATGGCAGAAAGGCATTACCAAAACAAGCCCTGGAGGCGGCTCTGTGAGCGGCCACCCGCATGTTGGGGAAGACCACCATGACGTGCGGCACCAACAGTAATCACTGTTCGTCACGGGCCGTATTCGATGGCTGGGGGGATTGGTTTCGCCATCAGGGATGACGCCCTGCGCCGCGGACTGGTATGATATTCGCCCTGATTGCGAGGTAAGTGGTTGTGTTAAGTGCAGGATGCCTGATGATGAAACGCGTTTATATGACACTGATGCTGGTGGTAAGCCTGGCGCTGGCTGGCTGCTCCAGCACCTCCGATTCCGGTACGACCTACACCGTTAAACGCGGCGATACCCTGTATGGCATCTCCCGCACCACCGGCACCAGCGTTCGCGATCTGGCCCGCCTGAATAACATCTCCCCGCCTTACACCATTGAGGTGGGGCAGAAGCTGAAGCTTAACGGCAGCAGTTCAACGAAGACAACGAAGAAAAAATCTTCCTCTACGCGCACCGCGGCGGTCACGCCTTCGTCCGCAGTACCTCAGTCCTCCTGGCCGCCGGTGGGACAGCGCTGCTGGCGCTGGCCGACCAGCGGCAAAGTGGTCCTGCCTTATTCCACCGCCGATGGCGGCAATAAAGGCATTGATATCGCCGGAACCCGCGGTCAGCCGGTGTATGCCGCCGGGGCGGGCAAGGTGGTCTACGTCGGCAATCAGCTGCGCGGCTATGGCAATCTGATCATGATTAAGCACAGCGAGGATTACATCACCGCCTATGCCCACAACGATAAGCTAATGGTGAATAATGGCCAGAGCGTGAAGGCCGGCCAGCAAATTGCCACCATGGGCAGTACGGATGCCGACTCAGTGCGGCTGCATTTCCAGATCCGCTACCGGGCGACGGCCATCGATCCGCTGCGTTACCTGCCGCCGCAGGGAAGTAAACCTAAGTGCTAAAAGGTTATTTTATCGCCAGTCAGCATCCGGCAGGCTTGTCACAGGGTGCGTAAGGGCTATAATGCTTCTCGCACCTCTTCGCGGGCGTAGTTCAATGGTAGAACGAGAGCTTCCCAAGCTCTATACGAGGGTTCGATTCCCTTCGCCCGCTCCAATTTCAAGTCTCCTGAAGTCTACCCAACTCAATTTTCCCTTGAAAAATAAGCGGTTATAGCTTTCTGTTAGTCTATTGAACTCCGACGGAGGACTCCACTTTGGTTGCCGGATCGGCGTTTTGCGCTGCTGGCGCTGGAGTCGTAGCGTTTAGTGATATTTTCGCACTTATCCTGTTTCCGCAGGATGAGTGATTTTACGCAACCGGCTCGCGCTGACGACGACCGATACCGCAGAGGCCGCGGCGGCGCTCCACAGCGCAACATGAATTGCCCTTTCATCTGCTGCCAGCAGAACGCCTACAGCGGCGGCTCCCAGGCACTGCCCGAAAGTGCGCATAATGGATAAAACACCGGACGCATAACTCGCGTGCTCACGAATAACGTTTGAGAGCATTTCCCGGTTATTGGGACTCTGAAAGCAGCCAAACCCTATTCCGCACACCAGACTTCGCAGGCAGATATCCCACATTGAAGGGCTGGCGGGTAACGTCGCCAGCAGGATCAAACCGACGACAAATATCACCAGCCCCAGAGTGGATATCGCCGGGGCTGATATCGTGTCCGCCCAACGGCCTGCATGCGGCGCAATCACCACGATCCCTAATGGCCACGGCGTAAACAGCAGGGCAGACACTACCGGACTGTAGCCGTATTCGCTCTGAAACAGGAAGGGTAGCGCAATAAAGGTGATCCCCTGGCTGACAAAAGCAATCATCGACGTGAAGGCCGCGAGGGTAAAACGTTCATTTTTAAACATGGTCGGCGGCAGTAAGGGATGACCCGTGCGGCGGATTTGCCAGATAAAAGCCATGCCGCTCAGCGCAGCGAGAGCCATCCAGCAAAGGCTGCCGAATTGATAAGTGGCGTTCTGTAGGCTGTTCGCCGCCATGATCGTCGAACCCAACAGCAGCGCCGACAATATGGCGCCCAGGGTGTCGAAGGGCGCCTGCATACGGATCGCATCCCGCGGCAGCGCTCTGACCGCCAGCAGTAAGGCGAGGGTGCCGGGAAGAACGTTTATCGCAAACAGCCATTGCCAGCTCAGGGTGTGAAGGATCGTACCACCCAATACCGGGCCGATAGCGGAGCTGGAGGCAATGAGTAGGGCATGGAACCCCAGAATGCGGCCAAGTAATCGTCCGGGAAATACGGACCTGAGTATTGCGGGGGCAATACTCAGCGTTGCCGCGCCGCCGATCCCCTGAAGCACGCGCATACCGATAAGCACTTCGGGCTTATTCGCCAGCGCGCAACCCAGTGATGTCAGGGTAAAGGTCGTCAGGCCCGCCAGAAATACAGGGCGATAACCCAGACGGGCCGCAAGCGCCGCGAATATCGCCAGCGTCATCGCAGCCGCCAGCAGATACCCGTTGGCGAACCAGACGGCAATACCGGCAGGTACCTGCATCTCCTGAGCCATTGAGGGCAGGGCAATGTTGATCATGGTGCCATCAAACACGCCCATTAAGGTGGTGGTCATGATTGCGGCCATCACCCGTGCGCGCGCCGGGCCAGGCAGTCCTTCGTCGCCGGGTTGGCTGGAAAAGAGCGTCATCATTTGTCCTCTGAGAAGAGTGTATGGATGACAAAACTATAAAGATGGCTTTTACCAGGCGGAAGGCGCACTATTTTCACTTTATTGTTGCATCAAACGCCTTATCTTAATGTGCTGGGAGAAAGGGTAATGTCTGATCCCGATTTTAATTTGCTGGTAGCTCTCGACATATTGCTGAGTGAAGCGAGTGTCGCAGGTGCGGCACGTCGTCTGAACCTCAGCACCTCGGCCATGAGCCGAACATTAAGCAGATTACGCGATGTCACAGGAGACCCGATTCTGGTGCGCGCCGGGCGTAACATGGTACTGACCCCGTGGGCCGAAGCGACCCGGGATCGCGCCAGGCGTGCAGTGCACGAGGCCAGGGCAGTATTGCAGCCCTCAACGGAAACGTTCTGCGCGCGAAGTCTGGCGCGTCTTTTTACCATCAGGGCAAACGATGGTTTTGTGGTGGCGTTTGGGCCTGCGCTCATCGCAGCGGTTGCCGACGCCGCGCCTGACGTCTGTATACGCTTCGCGCCTAAGCCGGAAAAAACGTCGCGCTATCTTCGGGAAGGGCTGGTTGATCTGGAGATTGGCGTTCAGAGTAATATGGGGCCAGAAATACGGCTGCAACGACTGTTTGAGGATCGGTTTGTTGGCGTCGTGCGTAAAGGGCACCCGCTGGCTAAGCAGGCAGAAATAGGCGTGGGTGATTATGTCGCCTGGGGCCATGTGGTAGCGTCACCCGAGGGCGCGTTGCACGGATCCGTTGACGATGCGCTGGCCGAACTGGGGACAAAACGTAAAATTGCGAGCGTCGTACCGGGATTTCCGACAGCACTGTCCGTGGCGCTGGAATCGGATCTTATCGCCATGATACCCGCACTCTATTTACTCAATCAGCAGGTAACGGACCAGGTACACGTTTTCGAGCTGCCGTTCAAAAGCCGTCGTATTACGGTATCGCAGATGTGGCACCCAAGGATGGAACGCGACCCCGGTCACCGCTGGCTGAGAAAGCAAATTCTTGCGATATGCGGTGGGGGGAGGTCAGTCATGGCCTGACCAAATAGACATGTCCGCGCTACAGTCTCGCCACAGCGATCGCTGCTTTCAAAGGATGAGACTCATGACGGCATACGGAACGGAAATTTTCTCAATGAGCGATCTGAACAGACTCACGATCGAAGTCTCCATACTTCGATAGACCGTTTATGTTCATTCCGTGAGACCTAATCGAAAACCCTCGTGGTACCTTTAAATTAACAATTAACGACGAATAAAGGACAGCTTCCCTGCCCTTTATTCTTTTTTATTCAGTTTTGCTCTCGCGCGATCGCAATACCTCACCGACCACAGGAGCAGCGGTAAACGCATTTGGCCATCCCGCGTAGAACGCCGCCTGGGCAACCACTTCTCCGGCCTCTTCAGCCGAAAGCCCATTATCCATCGCTCTGTTCAGGTGGTAGCCAATCTGCGCGCTCTGTCCGGCGGCGATTAACGCGCTGACCGTCACCAGGCTTCTGTCGCGGGGCGTTAGCGCGGGCCGTTGCCAGAGGTCGAGAAACAGCGGGTCGGCGGTAAATTTAACCAGGCCAGGCGAAATGGGGCCGACATTTTTCTCCACGGTATCTGCACGCTGCTTTTCTACCTGTTCATTGAGGGGCAGCAGCGTCGGCGAGGCGGCGGGCAGGGCCTCTGCCGTCACGCCCCTGGCTTCAAAGATGGCTTTAGCGACGCTGACGGCTGACATCGCATTGGGCCAGCCAGCGTAGAAGGCGAGGTGAGTAATGATCTCTGACACTTCCGCTGGCGTCACGCCGCTATCGAGCGCGACGGCAATATAGTGCTTCAGCTCTCCTGGCTGGTTGCGGGCAATCAGCATCGCCATGGTCACGATGCTACGGTCGCGGGCGGACAGGGCGTCACGTTGCCAGAGGTCGTTGCTGATGGCCTCGCGGCCGAAGCGCGCCAGCGCCGGCGACACCGCTTGAATATCAGCGTCCGTAAGGGTAGAAGGGGTAATTTTCATCATAGCTTCATCTCTTTGTTCGTTGGCATAAGCAAAATCAGACAGCACAAGCGACAAGGCTGCCGCGGCAATCACGTTTTTCATATTTGCTCCTTTCCGATCCACAGGGCGGATCGTTAGCGCGTCCACACCTGAGGATGGTCTTTTGTTTGCGGCGTGTTTTGCGCCATCACGCCGGTGAGGAAGTGCGGCTGATAGGCTTCTTCCAGATAGCGGATTTCTTCCGGGCTCAGTTGAAGGGCTACAGCGTTGACCGCGCCGTCAACATGATGCTTTTGCGTGGCGCCGACCACCGGGGCGGTGACTTTAGTCAGCAGCCAGGCCAGCGAAATTTCGGTCATGGAGACCTGATGCCGTTCGGCAAGTTCGGCGACGCGGGCAATAATGCTCCGATCCTGCTCTGCCGTGCGGTCGTATTTGCCCCGGGCATAATCATCTTCCACCGCTCGCCGCGTGTGGCCTTCTAAGCGGGCGAGACGGCCGCTGGCCAGTGCGCTATAGGGAGTCATAGCGATATTATCTTCCGCGCACAGCCCGAACAGCTCTCGTTCGTCTTCACGCATAATCAGGTTGTAGTGGCTCTGCACAGAAATAAAGGACGTCAGCCCTTCGCGTTCGGCAAGGGCGTTCGCCTTCGCCAGCTGCCAGGCATAACAATTGGAAATGCCAATCGCGCGCACCTTGCCGGCGGCGACAGCGGCATGCAGCGCCTCCAGCACGTCGATAACCGGGGTGTTGTAATCCCAGATGTGGTAAATGTAGAGGTCGATGTAGTCCATCCCGAGGTTTCGCAGACTCTGGTCAAGCGAGCGGGTGATCGCCTGTTTTCCGCTGATCCCCCCGGCAATCTGGGCAGCGGTTCGTGGCAGAAACTTGGTGGCCAGCACCACATCCTCGCGTTTTGCCATCTCCCGCAGCGCCCGGCCAACGTACCGTTCGCTGGAGCCGTTCTGATAGGCGATGGCGGTATCGTAAAAATTGATGCCCTGTTCCAGAGCGTAGCGAATGATGTCCCTGCTGGCTGTTTCGTCCAGCGTCCAGCGATGCTGGCCCGTTGACGGATCGCCAAACCCCATACATCCCATGCAGATGCGGGAGACCAGTAAGTCACTCTTCCCGAGCCGGGTATACTGCATCTTTATTTTCTCCCTTTGGGTTATTCCACCAGAGTTTTAAGCCGTGCGATCAGTCTGGCCGCGTGTTCCCGGGCACGCGTTTTTTGCTGAGCGATTTTGTCGGCATCCCGGTCGGCGTAGCTAATGCCGCAGGTATAAACCGGCGCCAGCAGCTCAAGATTGCACAGCCTGGCCGTGGTCTCGAAGGGAAGGAGATACTCCTCAATGGCATGGCCAAAGAAACCGTCAGCGGTATAGAGCGCCTGTGGCGCTCCCGTAGTGAAGGAGAGGAGCAGCTTTTTACCACCCAGTTTCGCCGTTGAGCCATGCGCGAAGCCGTGGATAAAGACCTCGTCCAGCCACTGTTTCATTAACCCGGGCAGCCCATACCAGCTAAAGGGAAACTGCCAGACAATCACATCCGCCTGCAGCAGGCTTTCCTGCTCTGCGGCGATGTTGAATTTGCCGTCCGGATAGAGCCAGTCCAGACGACGGATTTCCGCATCAGGCAGGGCGGTCGCCAGCTCATCGAGGATGGTGGCGTTGGCGATGGAATGGTTAAGATCCGGATGCCCGGAAACGATAAGGATATGAGGCTTTCTCATCGTTACTCCTGAGGTTTAAATTCGGCAGAGAAGAGGTTTTCCCAGTTAATAAACGAGCCGAGTGGAATACACTCGAAGGTTAATAAACCCGCCTTCGCCAGCGGAAATTCGGCCATGACGTTATTCGCCTCTTCCACGGTGTCGCACTCGAGGAAAATAGCGACGCCGGGTCGGTCCTGACGGAAATAGATGTCGCGGATAAAGCCAGATTTATACAGCCCCCAGGCATGGAGGGCTTCCGCGGTAAGGTGCGGCGCATAGTGCTCCAGCGTTGCGCCGGGCGCGGGGATATCCAGACATAAAATTCGCATCGTTGTCTCCGGAAAGTCGTTATCAGCGGGAAGAGACAAAAGTATACGAGCCACAGGGAGTGAAGATTAGGCGGTCATTGACTTAAGAATATTTAGCCTGTACTTAATAATCAGGCGAGACTGTCGCAAGGAGATGCTATGAATAACGCCCTTTATAATCAAATACGCATCTTTCAGAGCATTGCGCGCGAAGGCAATATCTCGGCCGCGGCGAGGAAATTAGAAATCACGCCGCCGTCTGTCAGCAATGCCCTCAAGCTGCTGGAGGAGCATATCGGTCATCCGCTTTTTGTGCGTACCACCCGGCGAATCGAGCTGACGGAAACCGGCCAACAGCTGCTGGAGCAAACCGCTGCGGCGGTCGAGGTTCTGGAAACATCGCTGGAGAGCCTCCGCGATCAGAATCGGGAACCCTCCGGGGCGGTGAGAATTACGCTCTCGCGCTTTGCCTACCTGCTTATTCTTAAACCGGCGATGGCGGCTTTCTGTCAGCAATACCCGGGGATCCAGCTGGAAATATCGGTCTATGACGGTACCGTCAATATCATTGAAGAACGATTCGACCTTGGGATCCGCTTTGGCGATATTCTCGAAGGCGGGGTGGTCGCCCGCCCGTTAATGAAACCGTTTCGCGAAGGGTTATATGCCTCCTCAGCCTATCTGGCCGAATATGGCGTGCCTGAGTCGCCCGCCGATCTCAGCCATCACCGGCTGATTGGCTATCGCTTTATTACCAACCACCGTATCCTGCCGCTGATCCTCAATGACCACGGCGAGCAACTCACCGTGGAGATGCCGGGGCAGTTAATCAGCAATGATATTGACGTCATGGCAGACGGTATCCGCCATGGACTGGGGATTGGCCGCTTGTTTGAACCTATCTGGCGGCTACAGCCCGATCGTGAACAGTTTCTACCGGTGATGGAGGACTACTGGAAAACCTATCCGCCGGTTTATCTCTATTACCCGAAAAACGCGGGTAAAACGAAAAGGGTGAAAGCCCTGATTGATTTTCTGATAGCGCATACCGCGGCATAAAGGCTATTTTGCGTGCGAAATGTCTGAAGACACCGGCACTGTCTTTCCCTCTGCCTTAACCCTATACTCCCTGCGGATAAAGCAGTTTTTTATCGCGGTGTAACGGCTTATCCCATCGTCAACGCGATGGGCGGGGAATTTCAATAAGGGAGAGGCAGCAATGGGCAGACGCTTAATGGTCTGTGTGTTCGCGCTGGTGGCGTTTTCAGCCACTGCAGCGCATGGCCATCACGGCCAGTCGGTAATATCGAGCGCCGACGGCGGCAACGGTTCGGACGGCGGCAGTAGCGATAACTCCTCAGGCAGGGCAGGGTGCCCGGGCGGCACCGATCCCGATAAGCACGGCCATTTTTACCTGCCCGGCACCCGCGAACCCTGCAATCCTGGCCCTCAGGATGCAGAGAAAGTCGGGTCTTCCCGCTAGCGTTCAGCTCAGATCGTGCAGCGCTTTGTCCAGCGGCGGGGAAAGCTGAATATCCCGAAATGCAACCGCCAGTCCGCCGCGCTCCGGTGAGCAGCACATGACGCCGGCTTTTACCGGGCCTGGCGGAAAGTAGCCAAGACGCAGCAGCGGCCAGCGCTCGCCGTCGGTCGAATACTGCAGCCTTAACGCATCGCCTTTGCGGGTCAGCCGTAGCCAGAAAGTGCGCGGGTCGCCGGGGAAAAGCCCGGTGGCCCAGTCGGAGTGGGTTAACGTCAGCACGCTGCCGATGGCCGGGGCATCGTCATTAAACTCAATCCCCGCCTTCAGCCAGGTCTGCTCGTCCGCCATCATCATCAGCCCGGCCTGGTCGTAAAGCGTGGTGAAATCCGCACAGATTTTTGCCTGCAGGGTAAAATCGCCCTCCACCTCAGCGGCATAAAGATGGCCGGAGAAGCGTTCGAAGCCATACCAGGTATGGCGCCAGAAGTCGGTATGCTTATCGGTGACCACCGTCAGGCCGTCGGCATCGCGGTGCCACTCGGCAGGTTCATTAATCCAGTGAAAGGATGGCTGCATTTTTCCTCCGGAACAGGCTTATAACAGCGACTGCAGCGCGGGCGACGCCATGCTGGCCTCAAAGGGAATAATCTCCGTATGGGCGAGGCCCAGCTGCTGGAAGGGATCCTGGCCCAGACGCGATTCCAGAATTTCCCGGCTGTCGCATTTCGCCAGAATCACCCCGCCGGTACGAGGAATACGGCGGCCGGAGGCGAGAAAGAGGCCGTCAGCATAGCATTTTTTGAGCCATTCGACGTGGGCGGGGATCGCGTTGTCAATCTCTTCGAGCGGTTTTATATACGTTAAAACAACCACATAAATCGTACTCATCCTGAAAACCCTGTCAATCCGATGGGATCTTCAGCCTGACACATTTCAATGATGGATAAAAGAAAACGCGGCATTTTTGCGTGCTATTGAGCAGGAGGCGCGTGCTGCAACTGCAGGGAGATTTATCGCAGCTGTGAAAAAAACATATATGTATTTTCGAATGTATATTGATCTTTAATCGTGGTCCCGTATGCTGTCCGTCACGCTTGAGGAGAAACCATGTCTTTATTACCCCTGCAACTGTTCAAAAACCTCGCCGATGAAACCCGGCTGGGGATCGTGCTGTTGCTCAAGGCGCGGGGAGAGCTGTGCGTATGCGATCTCTGTACGGCGCTCGCCCAGTCCCAGCCCAAGATCTCCCGCCATCTGGCAATGCTGCGGGAGAGTGGGCTGCTGCGGGATCGAAAACAGGGTAAGTGGGTCCATTATCGCCTCTCTCCGCAGATGCCGGCCTGGGCGGCGCAGGTGATTGAGCAGGCCTGGCTAAGTCAGCAGGACGATGTGCGGCTGATGATCAGCAGACTGACTGACGGGCCGGGTTGTCGGTAAAAAATTTATCTTATCATATATGATTTTTCGAATGTGATTGGTGGAGGAACGATGTTGCTGGCAGGTGCGATTTTTGTCCTGACCCTGGTGCTGGTGATCTGGCAGCCGCGGGGTTTAGGGATCGGCTGGAGCGCGGCCTTTGGCGCGGCGCTGGCGCTGGTCACCGGTGGCGTACAGATAGCCGATATCCCGGTGGTGTGGCATATCGTCTGGAATGCCACCGCCACGTTTATCGCCGTGATCATTATCAGCCTGCTGCTCGACGAGTCCGGCTTTTTTGAATGGGCCGCGCTACACGTTTCCCGCTGGGGAAGAGGGCGGGGTCGTCTGCTGTTTACCTGGATTATCCTGCTCGGCGCGGCGGTGGCGGCGCTGTTTGCCAACGACGGCGCGGCGCTGATCCTCACGCCCATCGTGATTGCCATGCTGCGGGCGCTGGGGTTCAGTAAGGGAACGATGCTGGCCTTTGTCATGGCAGCCGGGTTTATTGCCGATACCGCCAGCCTGCCGCTGGTGGTGTCGAATTTAGTGAATATCGTGTCGGCAGATTTCTTTGCCATTGGCTTCAGGGAGTACGCTTCGGTGATGGTGCCGGTCGATCTCGCGGCGATCCTCTCCACCCTGGCGATGCTGCACCTGTTCTTTCGCAAGGATATCCCACCCGCCTGGGATATGGCGTTACTGAAAGCGCCGGCCACGGCGATAAAAGATCCGGCGACGTTCCGTACCGGCTGGGGCGTGCTGCTGATGTTGCTGGTCGGCTTTTTCGTTCTTGACCCGCTGGGGATCCCGGTCAGCGCCATCGCGGCGCCGGGAGCGGGGATCCTGTTTGCTGTCGCGAAGCGCGGGCGGGTGATTAACACCGGCAAGGTGCTGCGCGGCGCCCCATGGCAGATTGTGATCTTCTCGCTGGGGATGTATCTGGTGGTGTATGGCCTGCGAAACGCCGGATTAACGGATTATCTGACCACGGTTCTGAACATGCTGGCGGAGCGCGGGCTGTGGGCCGCGACGCTGGGCACCGGTATCCTGTCGGCCTTCCTCTCTTCGATCATGAATAATATGCCCAGCGTGCTGGTCGGCGCCTTGTCGATTGATGGCAGCGCGGCAACAGGGACGATCAAAGAGGCCATGATATATGCCAACGTCATCGGCTGCGATCTGGGGCCGAAAATCACGCCGATTGGTAGCCTGGCCACGCTGCTCTGGCTGCATGTGCTGACGCAGAAGCACATCACCATCGGTTGGGGTTATTATTTCCGCTGCGGCATCACCATGACCCTGCCGGTGCTGCTTGTGACGCTGGCCGCGCTGGCGCTGCGTCTCTCCTTCAATCAGCCATGAGAACGTACTATGAGCATCACCATTTACCATAACCCTGAATGCGGCACCTCGCGTAATACCCTGGCACTGATCCGCAACAGCGGCGCTGAGCCCACCATTATCTATTATCTGGAGAAGCCGCCGTCGCGCGATGAGCTGCGCCAGCTGATCGCCGCGATGGCGATCCCGGTGCGGGCGCTGCTGCGGCAAAACGTCGAACCCTACGATGCGCTGGGCCTGGCGGAAGACCGGTTTACAGATGACCAGTTAATCGACTTTATGCTCCAGCATCCGATCCTGATTAACCGTCCGATCGTGGTGACGCCGCGGGGCACCCGACTCTGTCGCCCGTCAGAGGTGGTGCTGGAGATCCTGCCGGCGCCGCAAAAAGGCGCCTTCGTGAAGGAAGACGGTGAGCGAGTCATTGATCGGGCGGGGCAGCGTGTGAAATAGCGCGCAAAATGGCGCCGGCGATAGCAGCCGGCAAGCCTTGTAAATCCTGCCGCACGGTTGGCTCTCCGGGGGTAGCACCTGGATGGCTTAACAATATTCTCCCTTAGCGCTATTTCTGCCTCCTCCGGCCCGTTTCCCTTACTTTTCCTGTCGTTATATGCCCTGCCCGCACTGACGGTTTTTGTCCTTTGTTAATCAATCAACTTACTGTTTTTAATAAATAAAATTATTTATTCTGCACAATGGCATAATGTCAACGCCGTTTACGTTTTTGCGAACATTAAATCTATAAAACTAGATGTTTGTCGACTTTTCATCTAAAAAGGAACGGTAAGGGGCTGGACAAAACCACTGCATGGTTATCAAATGGTTAAAAATGCTCGTATCTGATGTTAAGACAAACAAATTATAAATCGTCAGCCCGCTTTATACGGTTAACTTGCGCTGCGGCGCACCTTTTCTGGAGAATTTATGCATTCCTCTGTTAATAAAAACGAAAGCCGTACCTTTTTCGGCCATCCTTATCCGCTGGGCTCCCTGTTCTTCACTGAAATGTGGGAGCGTTTCTCGTTTTACGGGATCCGTCCCTTACTGATCCTGTTTATGGCGGCGACGGTTTACGACGGCGGGATGGGGCTGGCGCGGGAGAACGCCTCGGCGATCGTCGGGATTTTTGCCGGCAGTATGTATCTGGCCGCGCTGCCGGGCGGCTGGCTGGCGGATAACTGGCTAGGCCAGCAGCGCGCCGTCTGGTACGGCTCGATTCTTATCGCCCTCGGGCACCTGTCGATCGCCCTGTCGGCATGGCTGGGCAACGACCTGTTCTTTATCGGCCTGATGTTTATCGTCCTCGGTTCCGGGTTGTTTAAAACCTGTATCTCGGTGATGGTCGGTACCCTGTATAAAAAAGGCGACGCGCGCCGCGATGGTGGTTTCTCGCTGTTCTACATGGGGATCAACATCGGCTCGTTTATCGCGCCGTTAATCTCCGGCTGGCTGATTAAATCCCATGGCTGGCACTGGGGCTTCGGCATCGGGGGGATCGGGATGCTGGTGGCATTGATCATTTTCCGTGTCTTTGCCGTACCGTCGATGAAGCGCTATGACGCGGAGGTTGGCCTCGATTCCACCTGGAACAGCCCGGTGGCGAAAAAGAATGGCGTTGGGGCGTGGCTGCTGGCGCTGGCCCTGGGAGTGGCGGTGCTGGTCACGCTCATTAGCCTGGGCACGATCGTGATTAACCCGGTGGCGGTGGCCAGCGTGCTGGTCTATGTGATTGCCGCCTCCGTGGCGCTCTATTTCATCTGGCTGTTCGTCTTCGCCGGCCTGAGCCGTAAAGAGCGGGCGCGCCTGCTGGTATGCTTTATTTTGCTGGTCTCGGCGGCCTTTTTCTGGTCCGCGTTTGAACAGAAACCGACCTCCTTCAACCTGTTTGCTAACGACTACACCAACCGGATGATCGGCGATTTTGAGATCCCCGCGGTCTGGTTCCAGTCGATTAACGCCTTGTTTATCATTCTGCTTGCGCCGGTCTTCAGCTGGGCGTGGCCAGCGCTGGCGCGCAAAAACGTCCGTCCAGGCAGTATGACCAAATTCGTCATTGGCATCCTGTGCGCGGCGGCGGGCTTTGGCCTGATGATGCTGGCGGCGCAGAACGTCCTGAACAACGGCGGGGCCGGTGTCTCGCCGCTGTGGCTGGTGGGCAGCATCCTGATGCTGACGCTCGGCGAACTGTGCCTGAGCCCGATTGGTCTGGCGACCATGACCCTGCTGGCGCCGGAGAGAATGCGCGGCCAGATGATGGGGCTGTGGTTCTGCGCCAGCGCGCTGGGTAACCTGGCGGCGGGGCTGATTGGCGGTCATGTGAAGGCCGATCAGCTGTCGCTGCTGCCGGACCTCTTTGCCCGCTGCTCTATCGCGCTGCTGATCTGCGCCGCCGTACTGGCCGTGCTGATTGTCCCGGTCCGCCGGATGCTGGAGAACAGTCAGTCCAGCGCCGCGCAAAAATCCGTCAGCAACGCCTGACGCGATCCCCAGGCCGGTCCCCCGGGACCGGCTTGTTTTTTGTCCAATCCCCGCCTCAGCTGTGCAAAATCCCCTTTTCTGAATGCGCGATGTCCCATAACGTGAGCGTGTTCTTTGAAATCACGTCGCTTTCCGGTCCATAGTGTAGTCAGGTTTACTATGTGGTTAATATAAGGACACACCTATGCCAGCAGTCATTGATAAAGCATTGGATTTCATTGGTGGTATGAATACGTCTGAGCCAGTACCACAGTCTATGGATGAAAGTACCGCGAAGGGAATTCTCAAATATTTGAAAGAACTGGGCGTGCCAGCCAGCCCGGCCGATGTCGCTGAGCGCGGTCAGCAGCAGGGCTGGAGCGCCGGGTTTACCGACAAAGTGGCGGAGTGGGCTGAACGGGTCGCCGCCGGCGAACGGCTGGTGATTAAGCATCCGGAATTCTTTTCCACCTACATGCGCGAAGAGCTGCGCGCCCTGGTGTAATCGCCGCGCATCAATCCCGCGTCTTCTGTTAAATGCCTTCCCCATCCGGGAAGGCATTCTTGCTGATGACAAACCTGTTTGGTTATTGTGCCCGCATTTCTGCCGGGTGGCGGCTTCGCCTTACCCGGCCTACGAAAGGCAGCAATATCAAACCGTTATGCGGTTGGCTGTAGGCCCGCACAAGCGCAGCGCCACCGGGCAATCCCTGAAGATTGCCCTTTGGCTGCAGTCTGAATGCCTTCCCCTCCGGGGAAGGCATTTTTGTTACTGGCCGCGGTAGCCGCCGCCCAGGGCTTTGATCAGGGTAATGTCGGTGCTCAGCCGCTGGGCCTCAATGTCCAGCAGCAACAACTGCTGGGCAAGAACCGCCCGTCGGGCCTCTTCGGCGGCGTAGCGGCTGAGCAGGCCGCGCTGATAATGGGCGCGAGCGCTGTCGGTGGTGGTCTGCGCCGCGGTGACCTTCAGCTGCTGCAGCGCGCGCTGCTGATTCAGGTCGTTAAGCTGGCTGGAGCTGATGGCGACATCGCGAACCGCGTCCAGCACCGCCTGGTTGTACTGTTTGATCAGAATATTGCTGGCGGTGCGCACCGACTGCAGATTGGCGTTCAGACGACCGCCATCGAAGATCGGCAGATAGAGCCCGGGCAGCAGGTTGATCTGCTGGAAAGAGGACTTAAACAGATCCCCGACGCTCAGGGCGTTATAGCCCCAGAACGCTTTGATATCAAAATGGGGATAGAAGGCCGCTTTCGCCGCGTCGACCTGACTCAGGGAGGCGGTCACGTACCCGCGCAGCGCCTGCAGGTCCGGGCGGCGGGCCAGCAGCTCGAAAGAGAGCGACGGCGGTAGCGTCTCCTGGAGCGCAGGCAGCGCTACCGGATGGATCGCCGGCATGCTTTGCGCATCGGCGCCGATCAGCGCCCGCAGGGTTTCACGATACTGGGTCAGCATCCCCTCGGCGCTAATGATCTGCTGGCGGGCGGCAAGCTGTTCGGCCTGGGCGTTGGCCACATCCACGCTATCCTCCACACCGCGTTGGGTCCGGTGCTCGTGGGCCTCCACCGAGAACTGGGCAATGCCCTCCAGCTCCTGCAGCAGCGCGATTTTCTGGAATGTCGCCTGCATAGCGAAATAGAGCTGCGCCACGCTGCTGGCGATGTCGAGCTCAATGCCGGCGGTCTCCGCCAGCCGGGCGTTTTTCTCGCCAATGGCGGCGGCGACCCGGGCGCGATCGGCTCCCCAGAGATCGATATTCAGCTGCGCCCCGACGCCAACGGTGTTCAGCGTATACCACGGACCGTTCTTATCCACCGGCAGGGAGTAGGAGTAGGGCCAGCTAAAGGATTTGTCGGTGATCCGCAGGCGGTTTTGCGCCGCGACGGCGGTGGCCTGCAGGCCCATCGCCGACTGGGCGAGTTCCACCGTAGACTGCGACTGGGAGATGCGCAGCCGGGCGGCCTGCATGGTCGGCGAATTCTGCAGCGCCCGATTGATCAGCATATTGAGCTGAGGGTCATCGTAGGCCTCCCACCAGCGGGCTGCCGGCCAGTTGCTGTTCGCCAGGTGGATCACCTGCGCCAGCTGGGCCTGCTGCGGATTGACGATGGCGACCTGGGCAGGCTCGTCCTGAATCAGCGCGCAGCCGCTGAGCAGCGTCAGCGTCAGGGTAAGGAGAGTGTCGCGCAGCCGCGCGGAGAAAGGAAGGATCATCATGACGTTTTAGCCTGTTGCTCAGTCGCTATCGGTGTCGGGCCCCAGTCGGGCAGGGTGGCCAGCGCGGCGGCCAGCGCCGGGCCAAAGGGGTTAGTCAGGTCGGTGGCCAGCGGTTCGGCAGGGGCCGTTGCCTCCTGTTCGATACGTTCGGCGTAGCGCCGCAGCTGTTCGGCGCAGCGGGTCAGGGTCGGGTCTCCTGGCGCGGCGTTGAGCCGGTATCCTTCGCTGAGGCGGGCGATCTCCTCGGCCCGGGCGAGGGTGGCGCGCATCGGCCAGTTTTTCGCCTGGGGCCAGGGGTGGGCATACGTGCCCAGCGGTTCGGCGCGAACCCGATGGATAAGCGCTTCGCTGTCGGTGAAGGCGACAAACAGAGGGGCCAGCGGCACCGCATCGTGCGGGGCGGCGAGGCAGTCCGCCAGCCGGCGATAGAGTCCGGCGAGGCGCGATTTCAGCTGCGGCGCTTCGCTGTCCGGCCAGAGATATAAATGGACAATGGAGGAGACCAGCACCCCGAGCAGGATACCCAGCACCCGGTCCCGTAGCTCGGTGAGGTTAGTCAGCGGACCAAACCAGCTGAGGAAGGCCAGCGCAAAGGTGAAGCCAATCTGGATCCCGGCGTAGGCGATACGCTCCGAACCGGCGGCAATCCAGGCCGCCAGCGCCAGCACTGGCAGGGACATCGCCAGCAGCCCCGACAGCGAGTCGGTCCAGGGCTGGACAAAAACGATTAACAGCAGCGCCAGCAGAGTGGCGAACAGCGCGCCGCCGATGCGCAGCCACGTCTTTTGCATCGTGGCGCCCAGCCCGGGCTGGGCGACGATCACGCAGCTCAGCATAATGGTATGCAGTCCCTGCCAGTCGGCAGCGGTATAGAAGACATAGCAGATTAGCGTCGCCAGCAGGGTCTTGAGCGCAAAATGGAGATACGCCGGGTTGCGCCAGGCGTCCGGCGCCAGCAGGGGCGGCTTCTCCACCTCGCCCTGCGGCAGAGCAACGGGCTCACCCAGGGCCAGCCGCTGCAGAAGGGCTACCATCTCCTGCAGAACGGCGCGATTGACGCCGCGGCCGCTGAGCGCCAGGGGAGGAATAGCGCCGTCAAACGGCCCCTCGCTGAGGGCACTCTTCAGCTGCAGCACCGCCTGCGACAGCCGCAGGCGATCGTCGCTATCGGCCTCGTCCGCTTGCAACAGCGCCGCCAGCTGGTAGCAGCGCAGGGTGGCGGCCAGCCGCGAGCGCCAGGCCTGGGGATCGGCGGCGATCTCCGGCGTCGCCCGGCTGGCCTGGGCGAACAGCGACTGCAGCTGGTTGAACTGCGCGGCGGTCTCGCCGAAGGTCGGTGGCGCTTCAGCGTCCGGGTCTGCCAGCCGGCTGGCGACCGCCTGCAGCATCTCCGCCAGACGCGCCTTAAACTGGTTGCCGGGAAAGGCCTGCTGAAAACAGGCGTTGACCAGCAGGGTGACGAGGATCGCGGTGTTAATCGCCACCCACAGCCAGAGCAGCAGCCGCACCAGGATTTCACTCTGGCTGGTCATCGACGGGAAGGTTTGGGCGTAAATCACCGCCAGCGCCACCACGAAAAAGGCCAGTCCCAGCTTGCCCAGCACCCGCATTAGATAGATGGCGCAGAAAAAGAGCGCCACGGAGGCCGCCAGGCGGATCAGCGGGTAGTCATAGGTCCACTTGATGATCAGCAGCACGCCGCCGAGCGCCACGCTGACGGTGACAAAAAAGACCACGCTGACTAACTTAATCATCAACACGTTAGGCTGGCTGACGTAGAACACGACGATCAGCGCGACGGCCAGAAAGGGGATCTGCAGGGTCATGAACAGGGTGATGAGCACCGCACAGCTCAGCGTCAGGCGCAGCGTGTAGCTGGCGCGTCCCGGTGCGTCGCGCAGTTCCTGGCGTAAAAAATGGGCGAGAGGAAACATCGCGTCGCCCGGCTACGGCTGCAGCACGGCGCTGGCCGAGGCGCCCATGCGGAACAGTTCCGGATCGGGATCGCTGACGGCGATTTTCACCGGGAAGCGCTGCGAGACGTGGACCCAGTTAATGCTTTTCTGGATCAGCGGCAGGCCTTCGATGACGCTCCCGCCTTCGGGCAGGACGCCGGAGCCGACCGAATCCACCACCCCGTTAAAGGTCCGGTTGTGGTTGGTCATCACGGTGATGCGCGCCGCCACCCCAGGGCGCACGTTGTTCAGGTCGGTTTCGCGGAAGTTAGCGATCACATACCAGCGGTCGTCATCCAGCAGGGTGAATACCGGCTTCAGCGCCGAAGCGTACTGGCCGACGGTGGTTTTCAGCGCCACCACCACGCCGTTGAACGGCGCGCGCACTTCGGTGAATTCCAGATGCAGTTCGGCGAGGGCGATTTGCGCCAGGATCCCGGCGCGTTGCGCCACCATGGCATCCACGCCGGTCACAGCCGCCGAGGCCTGTCTGGCCTGCAGCAGCGTGGCCTCCAGCTCCGCCCGCGCCGCTTTCTCGGCGGTGCGCGCCTGATCGAGATCTTCCTGCGAGGCAAACCCCTGCGGCACCAGCGGCTCAAGGCGGATGCGCGTGGAGGTGGTCTGCTTGACCAGCGCTCTGGCGCGCTCGACGGCGGCCGCCACCGACTGGGCGTTATACTCCTGCGCTTTGATGGTGCGCTGGGTCAGCATAATCTGCGCGTCGAGGGTCGTCAGCCGCGCTTTCGCGTCATCGAGCATCGCCTGATAGGGGCGGGGGTCGATGCGGAACAGCAGATCGCCTTTTTTCACCCGCTGGTTATCGCGAATGGGCATCTCCACGATGCGCCCGCTGACCTCGGGCACCACATCGATGGTATCGGCGTAGACATAGGCGTCATTGGTCTCTGGCGACGTTTGCAACTGCCAGATAACCAGGATCAACGCCAGGATGGCGGCCAGGACCAGCGCCAGCAGAGGCCATTTCTTGCGTAACAGGGGAGTGCGGGAAGTAGTCATAAGCGATCAGTGAACAAAAAACAGAAACCACAGCAGTGTGGCGAACAGGAACATCAGCGCGACATAGCTGAAGACCAGGGGAGAAAAGCGAGGCTGCCAGCCTTTACGGGTAATCAGGATATGGCAGGGGATCAGTAAAAACGCCCCGCCCAACAAGCAGAAAAACCAGCCGGGGAATGCGGCGCCCAGTACCGGGATCGCTGGTGAGAGTGAGCAGCCGGTCAGCGGCAAGACGAGCAGTAGCCGCGCCGGGCGGGCTATGGTGGCAATATGATTCAATGGAACATCCCTGAGTGCTCTTACCAGTGTGTCATGAGTGTAATCGCCTCGTTGCGGGAATGAAAGTCAACCGTTCGTTGACTGCGGGATCCTTGCGCGCCGGGAGAGCGGGAGGATGCGCCAAATCGCTCTCCTCACGCCCATTACCGACTTGCGCATAGTCAGCCGTCAAGGGGAGGACTATGCTTAGCCTGAAAGTCATAAAACAAGACCGAGGCAATGTCATGGATAAGGAATTACTGGAAGCCGGCTACCGGGCCTACACCGGGGAGAAAATCGACGTCTACTTTAATACGGCGATCTGTCAGCATTCCGGGAACTGCGTGCGCGGCAGCGCGAAGCTGTTCAATCTCAAGCGTAAGCCGTGGATCATCCCGGATGAAGTAGATGTCGCGACGGTGGTGAAGGTGATCGATACCTGCCCGAGCGGCGCGCTGCAATATCGTCATAAATAAGCGAGGAGAAGATGGAAATACTGGAAGGGCACAACAAGTTTTATGTTAACGACGCGCAGGGTAACCAGGTCGCGGAGATTGTTTTTGTTCCCACCGGCGAACACCTCAGCATTATCGAACATACCGATGTCGATCCCAGCCTGAAAGGCCAGGGGGTGGGGAAACAGCTGGTGGCGAAGGTGGTGGAAAAAATGCGCCAGGAGCAGCGGAAGATTATTCCTCTCTGCCCGTTTGCCAAACATGAATTCGATAACACCCGTGAATACGATGATATTCGCGCCTGACGTACCAGCACCGGTGTAAACCGGTGCGCTTTTCTCTCGCCAGCGAATCCACGCCTTTAGTCACTCATCGCTTCCCCTCATGCCTGGACAAACGCCGACCGTGAGTTTGCTGATGAACGAGGCGGCTGCCTGTGCGGAAAGCGAGGGGCCAGATGCGGGTGATATTCCACCAGCTTTTTCACCCCCGCCAGCCGCTGAGCGTAGAGCGTTTTCTGGCTCAATCCGAGACGTTGCGACTGCTCGCCTATCGTCTGCCCTTGCAGCAGGGCGAGGAGCGCTTTGAGCTCGGCATGACTTAATCCAGCGCCCCGTTTTCGGTGGATCAGGGCGGCTTCACTGGCAAGGCGTTCAAGCCGCGGCGCGTTCTTCAGCCGATGGATCAATTGCGCGCAGGGGAGGTCGGCAGGAGCGGCATGGACGTTGCGCAAACGATCCGGATGGCTCACCTGATAAAGCAGCGTTCGCCACAGCCAGATGGCCGGGCTGCGGCTAAGCATCAGCATCGGCAACGGGCGTGATGCCTGGTCGAGCAGCCTGGCCGCCTGGCGCAGTGTGGTGAGCATCCACAGGGGATCGTCAGGAAGAAAGACCACGATCCGCTTCACCGCGGCCAGCTCCCGCAGAGAGACGCCCTCCACAGGCAGCACGACGGGCCGCTTCCCCGCGTTGTGCATCAGCTGGCTCAACCCACGGGCGGCCAGCGAGCAGGGAGAGAGGATGTACTCGGTCATCATTGATAGACAAAGGTAATGCCGATGATCGACTGCACGTTGCCGGCGGTGACCTGGCCTGTGGTCCGGGCGTAGGTCGCCGTCAGGCCGAGATTGACCGGCGAGGTTCCGACGGTGCCCAGTGAGACCGTGCTGTTCGCCGGCACGGCGCTGCCGTTGCGGGTAAGCTGGACGCCTATCCCTTGCGCCGGCGAGGCGGAGGCGGTGTTAGTGAAGATCGCGTTAGCGCTGTCCGCGGTGGCGCCGGAGAGGTAATACCCCAGCTGTTGGCTCTGCGCGCAGTGCACGGTGAGCGGCACGGCCATGGAGCCCGGGTAGTCTGGGAGGGTGACGGTGACATCGCGGGCGGAGACATCGCAGCCGCCGGTGGGGACCACCACGTCGTTATTGGCGTAGATATTCCAGATGAACTGGAAGGAGTCGCTATTGTAGTTGTTAGTCTGATGCAGGATCAGCACCGCGATTAACGATCCTGCGGTGATCGCCACCCCGCCGGCGGTGCTGACCGGCGTCAGATACAGGACGGCCGGCCAGGGCTTATCGGTCCGGGAATCGTAAATCACCCGCGCCGTTTCCGTGGTGGTCGGGAAGGGGTAAGAGGTGCCGTTATATTTCACGGTGCCAGAGAAACTTGACAGCACACCGCCATAGGCGGATCCGCGCTGCAGGGTCACGTAGTCAGTGATCGTTTCCGGATAGTCGTTATGGCAAAAAATCTGCGTGGAGAGGTCGACCACCAGGTTTTGCCCGACGTTGACCGCCGGGGTCAGGTTAACGTAGACGTTGGCTGAGCCGCCGCCGATGGGGATCGTCGCGCCGGTGGCTGTTTTGCAGGCGAAGGACCAGGCGTTCATCGACCAGCCCAACAGCAGCAGGGTGGTGAATAAAGGGATAATTTTTTTCATCATGATGCTCTCCTGGCTCAGGCGTAGGTATAGGTCACGTTAATCACCGCCTGAATGGTGCCTTGCGTGGCGCCGCCGTTGACCGACAGGGCCCTGACCTGCAACGGGAAGCGGGCGGACTGGCTGGCCTCATCCACCTGTACCGACTGGCTGCTGCCATTGTTCAGCGTGGTGCCATCCTCGCTCTGCAATTCGAGCTGAATATTGCCCGCCGTCCCCTGGTTTTTGTAATAGCCGGTGCTGTCCGCCGTTCCGCTGAAGGTGGCCTTCACCCGTGAGGTACCGACGGGGCAGTTGCTGAGATCCAGCGCCACGCTGTGCCAGGCCGATGCCGAGCCTGCGCCAATCAGGCTGAAGGTGTAGAGATCGCCCAGCTCGACGGTGGCATTGACGGTGGAGACCGTGCAGGGTCTGGCCACCACCTTCCCGTTGACGGTAAGGGTGACGTCGGCCGACCGCAGGGAAGGGCTCGCGGTTAACAGGCCGGCCAGCAGCCAGCCCACGTGGGTCCATTTCATTTCAGCCTCCACTTACTGAAATTCCAGGGTGAATGTTGCTGTCGCATTGACATGCCCGGCGGTGACGGGCACCTGCGTGGCCATCAGACGGGCGTAAAAGTTCAGGATGTTGGTCTGGCCCGGCGTCAGCGTGGTCCAGGCGATGGCTGACGACGGGGCATTGACAGGCAGCCGGGACTGCTGCTGGTCGAGAATGTCCACCCCCATTCCCGCCGCCGCCGAGGCGCCGGCGTCGAGTTTTAACAGGCTGGTATTGACGCTGTCCGCCACGCCGGTGAAACCGACCTTCACCGCGGTGACGGAAGTGCCGCAGGGCGATAGCACGATACGGAACGGCACCGGCGGGGTCGTCGCCCCGACGGCGTAAAACTGCTTCGCGGCGTTGTCCTGCAAATCGACGGTGAAATCCTTCGACTCTCCGGCCACCGCGCAGGCGTTGTCGCGCACATAGCCGCTGATGGCGATCGTGCTGTCGGCAGCGAAGGCCAGCGGCGCGAACAGAGCGAGCAGGGCGCTCAGCAGAAACTGCGGTGTTCTCATCATCATCTCCTTAGCGACACGCGACGGACAGCTGGCTGAGCGACTGCTGCTGGCTCTCCGGCGGCAGACGATAATCGGCCACGCACTGGGCGTCCGGGGCATCGCCCCATTTCACCCGCACCTTGCCCGCCAGCGGCATCCCGCTCAGGTAGACCTGGCCGTTATCCGCGACGATGCTGCCGCTCTGGTTGCTGTCGCTGGTGGCGAGGGCGCCAAACGGCACCGGTTTGCCGCGATGGGTCAGCGTCATCAGAATCTTCATTCCCACCTGGGCGTTAAAGCTGGCGCGGACGATCGCCCCATGGGTAGGCACCACGCTGACCACTGCATCGTCAAGATCGACATTGTCGGCCAGGGTATTGGTGTCCAGCGCGACCCGGTTTTCGCGATACTCGGTGGCATACGGCAGGACGGCATACCCGCGCCAGTCGGTGCGCACCCCGGTCTGGTTTTCTACCTTCACGCCGCCGGCGCCGGGGGCTTTCACCAGCACTACGGTATCGTTCAGCGGCTGGCTCAGGGTGATGCCGTTGGCGTGCGCCAGCACGCCGCCGCTGACCCCGTAGTAGAGCTGTTTGAAACCATCGCTGCGGCTGTAGCCGACGTTGGCGTTGCCGTAGCCGCCGCGGTAGTTGAGCGCGGTATAGCCGGTGCTCCCGCTGTCGCCGTTGCCGCCGCCCGCATAGCCGGTCTGCACGCTATAGCTGAGGTTATTGTCTTCCAGCAGGGTGCCGTACAGGCCCGCCAGATTGGTCATGCGGCCATTGAGATCGTGCGACAGGCTGTAGCTGGCGCTGGCGTGCCGCCAGACCGAACGGCTATCGGAACGCAGCCAGTGGCTGAAGGGGATATTGACGTTGACCGCCAGCATCTGATCGCGCCCCTGCTGCCAGGCATTTTTCGTCAGGCTGTAGCTTAGCGACCAGTTGATATCGTCTACGGCGGCGTTGAGGCCGGCCTGCAGTTGCTCATCGGCATCGTCGGTGCCCCAGTAGGTCTGGTGGCTGCCGCTCAGATAGAGGGTGGCGGTGCGCCCCAGCTGTTGGGTCACGCTCAGCTGCACCTTACCGCGCTTGCTGTAAGCCAGATTGTAGTAGTCGGTAAATTTGGGTTTCACCTGGATAACCCCGTCCTGGGTTTCCACGCTGTAGCCGCTCATCCGGCGGTAGGTGGTATCGGCAAAGTTATAGTAGCCGCGGGTGGAGTAGCGGTAGCCCACCAGCTGCAGGTTGGTGCCGGTCTCATCCAGTGACTTGTTATAGAGAAAACGCACCGACTGTCCCTGATGCTCGCTGTCGTCAGGCAGGGTGGCGTTGGCCTGGGTGATATCCAGCGATAAGGCGCCGAAATAGCCCATGTTTTTCCCCACCCCGAGGTTAAAGGCGCGATAGCGGTCCGCCAGCTGGGTGCCGCCGTACAGGGTCCAGCCGGCCGGCAGGCCATGCATGGCCGTGCTCTGGAAAAAATCGGGCGTTTCCTGTTGGTTGTTGCCGCTGCGGTACTCCCCGGCGGTGAGGGCGAAGCGGGTATGGCCTTCGCGCTGCAGCACCGGCACCGTTGACCAGGGCACGCTGAAGACCTGGCGGGTGCCATCCGCTTCTTTAATGGTGACCTGCAGATCGCCGCCGTTGCCCGCGGCGTAGAGATCGTCGATGGTAAACGGCCCCGGCGGCACCGTACTCTGGTAGATTTCGTAGCCGTTTTGTTTGACTGACACCTGCGCGGTGCCGCGGGCGATCCCGTGGATCACCGGCGCGAAGCCTTTCTGGCTGTCCGGCAGCATATTGTCATCCGAGGCCAGCTGCGCGCCGCGGAAGTTGATCCCGTCGAAGACATCGCCGTTGGTGTAGCTATCCCCGAGGGTAAGCCGCGAGCGCAGGGAAATAATGTCCCGCTCAAGCCAGCTGTTGACGTGCTGCCAGCGGTTCTCATTGGATGACGCGCTGCCGCCGCTGCTGTAACTCCAGGTGCTGTTATCGCGCAGGCGCCACGGACCGAAGTTCAGACCGCTCTGCAGGTTCAGATAGGCGTAACGGCTGTTGCCCCCGGTGGTGTTATGGACGTTGTTGCCGGTGAAGTTATAGTTAATCAGCCCGGCGGTGATGCCGTTATCCCATAGCTCCGGCGGGATATACCCGCGGGCGTGGCTGCCCATAAACGCCTGGGGTACGGTGAGATACAGGCGCTGTTGGCCGACATCGAAGCGGGTGGTGGCTTCGCTGATGAGCGTCGTTAGCGGCACGCAGGCCGTACTGTCCAGGGCCGCCATGCCCGTCACCCGTCCGGTATCCACCCCCATGCTCGCCAGCTGGCCGCGGGTCAGGCAGGGCGACAGGCCATTGCCTTGCGCATCGGCCTGGAAAGTGACGTCCCGGGTGGTCATATAGCCGTTATTGAGATAAATATCGACGCGATAGGTGCCCGGCGGGACCTCCTGGCCTTTTTCAAATCCCGACAGGTCTGCAACCGCCGCCGGATCGTCAGCTAAAAAGCGGGGGTTAAAATAGAGGTCCGCCTGCGCGGCGAACGGCTGTGAGCAGAGCCACAGCGTCAGCGCCGGCGTAATCAGGCGCCGGGCGCTTCGGCGACCCCCATGGTCCAGTCCATATTTTCGATGTGACATAATCCCTCCGGTCCGACGTTGCCCGGCTGTCAGTGCTTCTGGTCATGCGCAGCGTGGCCCGCGCGGCGGGGCACACCAGATTTAACGCAGTACGCCATTCATTTTCGGCGTCAGCGCGCCGTAATCGTTAATGGTGCGATAGGTGATGGTGTTGCCGGCATCCGCAGGCAGCTTGACGCTGGTTTTACCCATCGGCGGCACCAGGGCGTTTTCCAGAATGCGCGTTCCGGCGTTCAGTTCGGTCACCGTCAGGTAATAAGGGGTAGGATTCGTCAGCGTTAGCGACGATCCGTTGCGGCTAAAGGTCAGCTTGTCCGCCGCCTGATCCGGGGGCAGGGGCAGTTTTGCCGGTCGGTAGTAGAGCTTGATGCGGCTGATAATCGCCAACTGGAGGGTGTTGTCGCTGAGCTTCGATTTATCCATTGAGGGAATAGCCTTCACGTTCATCCAGAACAGGCTTTCCCGATCCTGCGGCAGCTGGTTATTGGTCGCATCGATAATGCGCAGGGTGTTCTCTTTTTTGCCCTGCATGGCAAACAGCGGGGGAGTGATAACAAACCGGCCGTCTCGCTGCCCATCGGCATTTTCCACCCATGACTGAATAAGCCAGGTGCTGTTGTCGTCGTTATTGGTCACCGCCAGCTGGACCTGTTTCTGACCCGCCGGGTAGATGACCCGAGTCGCGCCCAGCGCGACGCCCGCGTGCGCGCTGGCGCTCAACGCGCCGGCGGCGAAAAGCACACATCCCGTCAGTATGCCGCGTATCGTCGTTGCTGTTTTTCTCACATTATCTCCTTGTCTGCTCACGGTGTTGTCCTGCTGGTCTGCGGGTTGATTACTGATAGGTTAATGAGAACCAGGCCTGGGCGTTGGCCGCGCCGCCGGTGACCTGGCGTCCGGTCGCCCGATATTTGGCGACGAAATTTAGCGTCGTCGGTCCGCGGTAGAGCGGCACCCAGCGATCCGGCGGACGATTGAGAGGCAGCTGCTGGCCGTGACTGTCGAACAGCGCGATGCCGATCCCGCTGGCGATCCCCGGGCCTTCACCCACCGACAGCACGTCGGGGTTTTTGCCGTCAGCCACGCCGTGAAATGCCACCCCGACATGCTGGCTGACTGCCGTACTGCAATCCTGTAAATGAATCGTGAAAGGGATCGGGTTGCTGTCTTCGCCCACGTCGTGAAATCGGTTACTGCTGATCTGTCCCAGATTGACCGTCATCTGCCGATCGCCGGCTTCGACGCGGCAGGAACTGGCCATGATCAGGCCCTGAAAGCGCATGCTGCCCCCCGGCAGCGTGACGTTCCACTGATTACCGGCCAGCGCCAGCGGAGGCAGCAGCAGTAGCAGACCCGATTTCATTCCCTGCATCGTTTCACCCCGGTTGCAAAATTAAGCGCGGGCCCTCCTGGCCCGGATGGCTTCCTTGCCTGATGTTTGCCTTACTCGTACTGCACTTTGAAGGTGGCGTCAGCGTTCGCGATACCGGCGGTCGCGGCGCCAGTGGCGTAGTAACGCGCTTGGAACGGAATGATGTTGGTGCCGTCATTCAGCGTGGTGGCTGCGCTGAAGGTGGCGCCGTCCAGCGCCAGCGGCGTGCCGGTGTTGTCGAGGATCTGCACGCCGACGTTGGTCGCGCTGCCGGCGGCAGAGTTTTGCAGCGCCAGAACGGTGGTATTGCTGCTGTCGATGGCCGTACCGGCGAAGGCGACGGACGCTTTGGTTGCTACCGTGGTGTCGCAATCATCCAGCTGAATGTTGAAACCAACGGACGAACTGGTGCTCCCCGCCGTGGCCAGCTTCGCGGAACGCACCTGGCCCAACTGGACGGTTTGATCGATAGAGCCGGCATCCACCGCACAGGCCGCGTTAACAACTTCCCCTTTAAAATGGACGGTCCCGCCGTTAACCGTGGTGGTATCGGCCAGGGCCGCCGCGGAGCTCAGAGACAGGGCTGACACAACAATCATTGCCAGTGTTTTGATTTTCATACTGTTTTCCTTTGAACGATGTCGAAATAACGAACCGGATTGGCAGCCGTTGTGCCTTCCAGGCATTTCAGATTTCAGCCGAGTGGTCTGGCTGCCGGCTCTGCACAGTTTTCGCCCAACCGATGAGACAATTGGGGCCATTTTGACTCGTTGAGATAAACGATCTGTTCGTTGTTTAATCTTGCCAGTTTTCCGGTATTAAACTCTGTTTAATGTGATTTGATTGGTTATTTAATCTGGTGGTGTTAGCGAGAGTGCGAAAGGAAGAGAGATACCGCTGGCGAAGGCGCGCCAAAGCAACGGGAGGGCAGGGTGGGGAAAAGTGCGTAATTGACGCTTTAAAAATATATTAAAAACATGTAGTTAATAATTTTTCTGCAGAAATATGGCGTGGTGAGTTGCAAAATATGTCAAAACATTTTTATGATATAAACAGTTTGGCCCCAATTGACCTGTTCACGGTTTATTTTTTTAATTAAATTCAATCAGTTGTATCAACTCCCGATTCTGCAATGCTTTCTCCAATAAGATTATTTCTTTCCCATATTCCAGCGAAACGCGCCGCATTGCTGGCGGTGTAGCGTACCGTGTGTCGAATATTACGATGACCGAGGTAATCCTGGATCAAACGGGTATCTGTACCTCTTTCCGCCAGTTCGTAGCCGCAGGCGTGACGCAGCATATGGGGGTGGGTCTGCGTCACGGTACCCGCCTTTTCCCCGGCGGAGCGAATAATACGATACGCCTGCTGGCGTGAGAGCGGGGTCCCGCGACGGGAGATAAAAAGCGCGTCGGTTTTGGCCGCCGCTTTCCAGCCGGCGCGGACCTGACTCCAGCGCTCAATGGCCTCACGTTCATCAAAGCGCAGCGGGTGAATAGTTGAAAAACCGTTCTTCAACCGCCGCACATTGACCCGGCCTTCCCGTAGATCCAGATCGTGATAGTGCAGATCCAGCAGTTCGCTGATGCGCATCCCGTGGCGAAAGGCGAGAAGGATGAGGCAGTAGTCCCGCTCGCCGGTGGCGCCCTGACGCGCGGCCTGCATCATAGCCTGAACTTCTTTGGCGGTAAGAAAACGACGTCGGTTCACAATAATTACTCCTGAAAAAGAGGTGAGGGGTCGTCATGGCGAAACCATACGCCATGACGGAAAAGATCCGTAATGTAAGAACGGTACAAGGTGAAGGCGATTAACCACGTATAGATAGCATATTATATTTACAGCCAGTCAAAATATCGCCTGGCGATAATTCTTAATTTTAGAGATTTTAAGCAAGGTCACAATAGATCTGCTCGGGTTTTATAGCATGTGCATAAAATAAAAGGGATTTTTCACTCGGTAGATTTTAAAAAATAGCGGGGTGGATTTTTAGCCAACAATAAAGAATCACGGCAAAACCGGAATTAATACAGGGTCAATTTAACGATGAGATCGCAGGATTAAATAAGAACTTGCGGGAACAGTAATCATAATTAACTGAGGGTTAATTTATTGCTATTTAATTTCCCCGCAACGCGGTACAACGCCATCCGTGGCGTCAGGCTTACTGAAGCAGCGACAGGCGCTGTTTGTCGCGCGTATTGTCCCAGATACCATAGAAGCGTCCCGCGTTGCTGGCGGTATACCAGACGGTATGGCGAATATTGCGGTGTCCGAGATAGTCCTGGATCAGACGGGTATCGATACCCATATTGGCCAGCGCAAAGCCACAGGAGTGGCGCAGCATGTGCGGGTGGATCTCCAGCGGCAATCCCGCCTGGTCGCCAGAGGAGGCGATAATTTGATAAAACTGCTGGCGGGAAAGGGGATTGCCTTTGCGGGAGAGAAACAGCCACTCGCTGGCGGCCTGCGGCCAGGTGTTGCGAATGGCCAGCCAGCGCTTTAGGGCGTGGATCTCTTTATTCAGCAAAGGGTGGGTGGTCGAAAACCCCTTTTTTAGCCGATGGATATAAACGCAGCGGGAAGCAAGGTCGATATCGGATATTCTCAGGCGACAGATCTCGCTGGCGCGCAGACCATGGATGAAGCACAGCAGCGTCAGGCAATAATTACGTGCGGCATAGGGACCGCTATCGGCGGCTTTAAGTAGTGACTCGATTTCATTCTGAGTCAGGAAGTTCCTTTTTTTAATCTCGGCGTTATTCGTCATAGTGTTCCCTTTTATGGCAGGCAAATATTACGCTTTCCAGGCCTGCGTCAGGTCATTGTTAAATGCGACTGCCTTTTTATTTTTTAACAGCGTGCTGATAACGTTTTTATTTGCTACGGGAGCATGCGGTATCATGGGCTATCGCCATCCCCAGCGATAAGACGCCGTATGCTGAAGGGTAAAGAAAGGGTTAGCTGGTTGAACTGGCGAATCTTTCCTGGAGGTTTCCACGTCCTGTACATCCCTGATCCTCTTGATGATGCCCGCTTGATGATGAAGGCACTGGCTTCCGGCCACGGCAAGGCGGCCATCAATGCCGTCATGATTTATTTCCCGGCTGTCGGAGCGGCACGGCGTCAGCCAGCCGGCCTCCCGTATCTCAGCGACGGGAATGGCATGAGTAATTTCTCAGACAGAATACAACCTTGAACCGTCTGGATAGCATTCACTGCAAAACTACAACAGAGATTAAACCATACTGCAAAAAGCCTGGGGATAATAGCCATTGTCTCTGTGAGGGCACTTTAGGTCTTATTTAACGGGTTGAGCTTAATCTTAATGGTGCTGTGGGAGCGTGGGCGGTAATCGGCGGAAGCGGTGATATCAGGCGGTGGGTATAAGAGAGGCATAGGCTGCAGACTGGTGTGGGTAATATTCTGCGGCGAGCTAAGAATAAAGAGCAGGTAGGGGACAGACGCGACGGTCCGGTGTCGCAGGCGGTGTTAAAGGCTCCGGTGGCAGAAGTCCGCGATCTGATATCCACCGGAGCAGGCTGACTTACCATTTTTCGTCGCGGGCTTCCTGACGACCTTCGCGGCGGTTTTCCCGCTTATCGTGACGGCAGCTGGCGTTGCTTTGATTATTATTTCTGACGCACTCTTGCTTGGTTTCACGGCCCTGCTCGCGGCTATCCTGGCGGATATCGCGAGCGTCCTGGCGCTGGTCGCTGCGCCAGGTCGCCTGCGCCGAAAGCGAGGGCGTCAGCAGCGCGACGCACGCCAGGGCGAGTAAGCATCTTTTCATGGGGGTGGTCCTGTTAATGAATATATTAAATTAATAGCAGTTAATGAATATTCGTGCCTGATGCGCAGGATGATAAAGTACAAAAAGTGCCAGGATAGCGATAACTGATTTATTTTTATCTTTTTTAGGTGTGTAACGATTGCTCTAATATGTTATGCAGGGCGTCAACAGCAAAAACAAACGTCTGTGGTATGCTGAAAATATGAAAATGCTTTGTGCAAAGGTAGGGCAGAGGGTAGGTGTAGGAGCCCGCTGATGCTGATAATGCGGAGCCTTGTGACCTTAAGCATTGACGAGAAAAATCCGACAAATTATCCAGGCACTATTGTTCGCCGGGCATGAGATTGTCGTCTGGCGGTTGATCTCTTTTCACCATGGCTTACCGATGATGATACCGACTTCGCAACGCGACTGGCGCCTGCTGGCCGCCGGGAGCGGCGGCCTTCTTCTGCTGGCCGCCGGCATCACCTTGCACAGCCACTGGAGCGACTTCCTCCAGTGGTGCCTCGCCACGCAAATTACCTTGCATCGCTATCTGGTGATGTACCTTCTGCTGCTGAACAACCATCAGTACAGCGGCGGCGTCTGGCTGCTGGTGGGCGCTTTTCTCTACGGCGTGCTCCACGCTATCGGACCGGGCCACGGCAAGTTTATCGTCACCACTTACCTGAGCACCAATCAGGAGAGCCTGACCGCGGCGCGGGTGGTGCCTTTTCTCGGCAGCCTGCTGCAGGGCGTCAGCGCCATCCTGTTTGTCTTTATTCTCGCGGTGGGGCTGAATCTGGCCGCTGGCGATCTCAGCGCCAGCCGCTGGTACGTCGAGAAGATCAGCGCCCTGACCATCGCCGCCTTTGGGGTTTACGTTATCTGTCGTGCGCTGCAGAGCCTGCTGCCGGGTAAAAGGAGAATACGCGCCCTGAGGCCGGCGCATCAGCATGATGCCTCGTGCGGCTGCGGGCACCACGGCGTGGGACACGACCTGCAGGGCGCCGACTGGAAGACACGCCTGGGCGTGGTGCTGGCCATCGGCGCCCGGCCCTGCAGCGGAGCGATTATGATCCTGCTGTTCGCCAACGCGCTGGGGATCGTCAGCTGGGGCATTGCCGCGGTGATGACCATGGCGCTGGGCACCGCGCTGTCGATCCTTGGTCTGTCGCTGGCGGTGCACTATGCCCGTCACCGTACCGTCAACCGGCTGACGGCGACCAGCCGTCCGCGGCCCTGGCTGGTGCCGCTGGTGAAGATCCTCGGCGGGCTGGCGCTGATCCTCTTTGCCGCGACATTGTTTTTCACCGTGGTGCCGATCAGCGCTAACGGCGACTTTATCGCCGCCGGCTGTTAACGGCTCTCCAGCAGGCGCATCAATACCCGCAGCGCCTGATCCAGCTGCTGGCGCTCGCCATCGCTGAGCCCCGCCAGCAGCTGCCGTTCATTATCGACATGGGTCTCCACCGCTTCATCGATGCGTTCACGTCCGGCGGGCGTCAGGGCGACCAGCATACTGCGGGCGTCTTCCGGATTGGGCAGGCGGGTAATAAATCCGCGTTTCTCCAATGCCTTCAGGCGATGAGTCATGGTGCCGGAGGTGATCATCAGCGTGGAGAAGAGCTGGGTAGGCGAAAGAATAAACGGCGCCCCGGCGCGGCGCAGCGTCGCCAGCATGTCAAACTCCCAGCGCACCAGCTCATGGCGTGTAAAAGCCACTTCCACCTGCGGCTCCAGCAGCATGGCGCATCGTTTCAGACGGCCAATTGGCCCCATTGGGCTGCAGTCGAGGTCCGGCCGCTCGCGCTGCCACTGGGCGAGGATCCGATCAACGGCGTCGATCGGCGGTGATTTGTCCATAAGTGCTCACTTGTCTTGATATCAAGATAATTGCGTGTACATACTTGCGGCACCAATTTAACTTGAAGTGAAGATAAAATCATGGCTTTTCTCTCGCGTAGTCTGATGCTCGACCTGCTGCTCACGGCGCTGGCGCCCGCTATCTGGGGGACGACCTACATCGTCACCTCCCAGTTTCTTCCCCCCGACCGGCCGTTTATCGCCGCCCTTCTGAGGGTTTTGCCGGCAGGCATCGCCCTGCTGATCTGGAGCCGCCGCTTTCCACAGCGCGGCGAATGGCTAAAGCTTATCGTTACCGGCATCTTAAATATCGGCGCATTTCAGGCGCTGCTGTTTATCGCCGCCTATCGCTTACCCGGCGGTCTGGCGGCAGTGATTGGCGCGATCCAGCCGCTGCTGGTGATGCTTCTCGCCTGGTGCGTAGACCGGCAGCGCTCGCCCTGGCTGGCGGTATTCTCAGCCCTCGCCGGCATACTCGGTATGGCCATGCTGCTGCTGTCGCCGCGCACCGTCCTCGACCCGCTGGGCATCGGCGCGGCGTTTCTCGGGGCGATCAGTATGGCGCTGGGCACCTGGCTCTCCCGCCGCTGGGCGCTCTCCCTGCCGATCGTCGCGTTAACCGGCTGGCAGCTGGCGATCGGCGGGGTGGTGCTGGCGCCCGTGGCGCTGATCGTTGATCCCCCTTTACAACAGGTGACAGCGCTGCAGGTGGCCGGCTATCTGTGGCTGTGCGTGGCGGGCGCGATGCTGGCCTATGGCCTGTGGTTCCGGGGGATTGGCCGCCTCTCGCCGGTGGCGGTATCGGCAATGAGCCTGCTGAGCCCGGTGACCGCCGTGGTGTTGGGGTGGATTTTCCTTGGCCAAAAGATCCAGGGGATGGCGCTGGTCGGGCTGATCGTGGTGCTGGCGAGCGTGTTGTCTATTCAGCGCGCGCTGGCGCGTCAGGCGGCGGGGGCAAAAACGAAAAAAGCCCCATAACGGGGCTCGACATTGCTGTGTGCGGGGTGGGCGGCGGGAGCCAGACCAGCCGCCCGCAGGCGGCCTGTCCGGCAGCTCCCTCTGCAACCATTCGCTTATTTAGAGAGCTCGGCGGTCATATGGACCTGGTTGCCGGTGTACGCTTCAGTGATGTGGTAGGAAGCGCCTTGTTCTTTCGCAATGGTCGCGATTTTCGCTTCTGCGCTGTCCAGGGTGTCTGCTGTTACGCTCACCGGATGAGCGAAGCTAGCGAAAGAGACCAGGGAGAGCATACCGGCAGCGGCGAGTAATTTTACGTTTTTCATGGTGTTTGTCCTTTTAACTTTTATGGTGGAAAGCGTGTTTGCTTTCGATGGGCTTATAATAAGTCTGCTAACTATAACGCGCGTGGCAAAAAGTGCGATTTAGATCACATTTTTATGGCGGTTTGATGACGGAGATATGAATGTTTCTCTATTTTTTAATTTAAAAACAATGGATTATTGATTATTTTTTGATGGGAGTATCACGCGGACTGCCTGCGATCAGAATGTAGAATGCGCCTCATTTACGCGGTTACCATTCGTTGTATGAATTAGTTGGGCGGTTTTTAGCCGCCGTTGGGGCGGATTCGGACGATTCGCAATAGCCCTCTGGCGGCCATTTCGGCATGCTGAGACGGCCATTTCTCTCATGCCCTGGCGTTAGGCTTTCCGCGCTGTAAACATCCATCACCCCGTTTTGATCTATCAATAAGCATTTATTAATAGTTATCGATTATCTGTTATATAACTTAATGAAACGTGAACAAATGTATATTTGTCGGCGAATAAATAGCATTCTTTGACGCCGATAGCACCAGCGAACTTATATTTTTAAGTTCGTTACCTGACGCCTTAAATATTGCGGCTCCCGGTCAGTCGAAGATTCTATTAGCAGTGGCATAAATCAGCATCGCCTGATGTTTCTGGTTCTATGCGAATTCACAGTGTGCTCATTGATTCGTAATTCACTCTGACAAGGAAATGGCAATGAAAAAGGTTCTTCTCTCTGCAGCAATGGCAACCGCGTTTTTTGGCATGACTGCTGCCCATGCAGCTGATACCAATGTTGGCGGCGGCCAGGTTAATTTCTTCGGTAAAGTTACCGATGTATCCTGTACTGTTTCTGTTAACGGCCAGGGCAGCGATGCGAACGTTTACCTGTCTCCGGTAACTCTGACTGAAGTTAAAGCGGCAGCAGCGGATACTTACCTGAAACCGAAATCTTTCACCATTGACGTCTCTAACTGCCAGGCTGCTGACGGCACCAAACAGGATGACGTAAGCAAACTGGGCGTAAACTGGACCGGCGGTAACCTGCTGGCTGGCGCTACCAGCAAACAACAGGGCTACCTGGCGAACACCGAAGCTTCCGGTGCTCAGAACATCCAGCTGGTACTGTCTACTGACAACGCTACCGCGCTGACCAACAAAATCATCCCGGGTGACAGCACTCAGCCGAAAGCGAAAGGCGACGCTTCCGCTGTCGCTGATGGCGCGCGTTTCACCTACTACGTAGGCTACGCCACCAGCGCGCCGACCACTGTGACCACTGGTGTGGTTAACAGCTACGCGACTTACGAAATTACTTACCAGTAATTCCGTCAGAAAATAAAACTGCCCCGCGATGGGGCAGTTAATAACAATAATAAAGCGGCGATGACCGCCGCTTGTATTTTTATTCTGAGGTCAGCATGAAGCGTATTGCCCTTTTTTTCTGTTTCATTTTTAGTTTTGCGGCCCACGCCAACAATATTATTGTTAACGGTACCCGCTTTATTTATCCAGGAAATGAAAAAGAAATAACGGTACAGCTTTCAAATAACGCCGACCGTCCGGCGCTGGCGCAGGCCTGGCTGGATAACGGCGATGCCGATGCCACTCCGGATACCATCACCACCCCGTTTATTATCACCCCGCCGATTTCGCGCGTTGACGCCAAGAGCGGCCAGACGCTGCGTATTAAGCTCGGCAGCAGCGCCGGTCTGGCGAAAGATAAAGAGACGCTGTGGTGGCTGAATCTGTTGGAAATTCCGCCGGTGGTGGCCAATCAGAAAAATGAAGGCCAGAACGTGCTGCAGCTGGCGATCCGTTCGCGCTTTAAATTTATTTATCGTCCTGCCGGACTGGGCAACCGCGATGCGGCGGCCGAGAAGCTGACCCTGACCGCCAGCGGCAGTAGTCTCGCCATCAGCAACCCGACGCCGTTCTACATTACCGTCAGCCGTATTTCCCGCGACGGCGGTAAAGCCCTGAACAGCAAAACCGTGATGCTGGCGCCGCAGTCCAGCCAGACGGTGGCGCTTTCCTCCGCCGTCAACCGCGGCGAAACCCTGACCGTTAACAACATTAATGACTATGGCGCCGATGTCGCAGTGAAAGTGGCCGTTAAATAAGGGAAAAGCTAATGAAGCAGAGGTCATTCTGCCCGGGAAGATTAAGCACCGCGATCGCCATCGCGCTGTGCTGCTTTCCGCCATTTTCCAGCGGACAGGAAAACCCGGGAACGGTATATCAATTTAACGACGGCTTTATTGTCGGCAGTCGCGAAAAGGTCGACCTGTCACGCTTCTCGACCAGCGCGATTACCGAAGGCACTTACTCCCTTGACGTCTACACCAACGACGAATGGAAAGGGCGCTACGATCTGCGCATCGCGCGCGACAAAGACGGTAACCTTGGGGTCTGCTACACCAAAGCGATGCTGACGCAGTACGGCATCGCGGCGGAAAAGCTCAATCCGCAGCTGAGCGAACAGGAAGGCTACTGCGGTAGCCTCAAATCCTGGCGCAACGAAGACAACGTCAAAGACAACCTGGTCCAGTCCTCCCTGCGGTTGAACATTTCGGTGCCGCAGATCTATGAAGATCAACGCCTGAAAAACTATGTCAGCCCGGAGTTCTGGGACAAAGGCATTACCGCGCTTAATCTTGGCTGGATGGCCAACGCCTGGAACAGCCACACCTCTTCGGTCGGCGGGTCGGATAACAGCAGCGCCTACCTTGGCGTCAATGCCGGCCTGTCGTGGGACGGCTGGCTGCTGAAGCATATCGGTAACCTGAACTGGCAGCAGCAGCAGGGTAAAGCGCACTGGAACAGCAACCAGACCTATCTCCAGCGGCCGATCCCGCAGATCAACTCCATCGTCAGCGGTGGGCAGATCTTTACCAATGGTGAATTTTTCGACACCATCGGTCTGCGTGGGGTTAATCTTTCCACCGATGACAATATGTTCCCGGACGGCATGCGCTCCTATGCCCCGGAAATTCGCGGCGTGGCGCAGAGCAACGCCCTCGTCACCGTGCGCCAGGGCAGCAACATTATCTATCAGACCACCGTTCCGCCGGGGCCGTTTACGCTGCAGGATGTCTATCCATCCGGCTATGGCAGCGATCTTGAGGTTTCGGTAAAAGAGGCGGATGGCTCGGTGGAAGTGTTCAGCGTGCCTTACGCCTCCGTTGCTCAGCTGCTGCGTCCGGGCATGACCCGCTACGCGCTCTCCGCCGGTAAAGTGGACGACAGCGGGCTGCGCAATAAGCCGATGCTCTATCAGGCGACCTGGCAGCACGGGATCAATAACCTGCTGACCGGCTACACCGGGGTCACCGGCTTTGACGACTATCAGGCCTTCCTGGTGGGCACCGGGATGAACACCGGGATCGGCGCCCTCTCTTTTGACGTCACCCATTCTCGGCTGAAAAGCGATAGCCATGATGACTCGGGGCAGAGCTATCGCGCCACCTTTAACCGCATGTTCACCGATACCCAGACCAGCATCGTGCTGGCGGCGTATCGCTACTCGACGAAAGGTTATTACAACCTCAACGACGCGCTGTACGCCGTCGATCAGGAAAAAAACAGCCGCAGCAACTACACCCTGTGGCGGCAAAAAAACGGCATGACCTTCACGGTAAACCAGAACCTGCCTGACGGCTGGGGCGGGTTTTATCTCAGCGGTCGTATTTCCGATTACTGGAACCGCTCCGGGACCGAGAAGCAGTATCAGGTCAGCTATAACAATTCGTTTGGTCGTCTCTCCTGGTCGGCGAGCGCCCAGCGCGTCTATACCCCGGACAGCTCCGGCCATCGCCGCGACGATCGCATTTCACTCAACTTCAGCTACCCGCTGTGGTTTGGCGACAACCGCACCGCCAACCTGACGTCGAACACCTCGTTCAACAACTCGCGCTTTGCCAGCTCGCAGATTGGTATCAACGGTTCGCTGGACAGTGAAAACAACCTTAACTACGGCGTGTCGACCACCACCGCCACCGGCGGTCAGCATGATGTGGCGCTCAACGGCAGCTACCGTACGCCATGGACCACCCTCAACGGCAGCTACAGCCAGGGCGAAGGCTATCGTCAGAGCGGCATTGGCGCCAGCGGGACGATGATCGCCCACAGCGGCGGCGTGGTGCTCTCACCGGAAAGCGGCTCGACGATGGCGCTGATTGAAGCCAAAGACGCGGCCGGCGCTATGCTCCCGGGATCGCCGGGCACCCGCGTGGACAGCAATGGTTACGCCATCCTGCCGTATCTGCGCCCGTACCGAATTAACGCCGTCGAGATCGACCCGAAAGGCAGCCATGACGACGTGGCCTTCGATCGCACCGTGGCGCAGGTTGTACCGTGGGAAGGCAGCGTGGTTAAGGTGGCGTTTGGCACCACGGTGCAGAACAACCTCACCCTGCAGGCGCGCCAGGCGAACCATGAGCCGCTGCCGTTTGCGGCGAGTATTTTCTCCCCCGACGGCAAGGAGATCGGCGTCGTCGGTCAGGGCAGCATGATGTTTATCAGCGATGCGAACGCCAAACGCGCGATTGTGAAGTGGAGCGGCGGGCAGTGTTCGGTGGATCTGGGACAGCAAACAACAAAGGATAGCGTATGTCGCTGAGGAAATTACTGACGCTTTTTATCGTCTTGATGGCGCTGGGCACCACCTCGTCCTGGGCCGTCTGTACGCGCCTTTCTTCGCCAACGGTGATGCTGGACATGGTGGTGGGCAGGGTGGTGGTACCCCCGGATCTGCCGGTGGGTTCGGTGATCCTTACCCGCGACTGGACGATGAGCGCCCCCGGCGGGGCGAGCTATCGCTGTACCTCCGGCACCAACCGCTTCGCGGCGAAGATCGTGTCGCCAGGGGCCACGGACCTGGGGAATAAAATTTATTCCACCAACGTGCCGGGAATTGGTATGCGTTTCAGCCGCGGCGGCGCGACGGTGAATATCGTCTATCCCGACGTCTATTCGTCCCGAGTGTATAACACCACCAACTATTCCCTTGAAGGATCACGTTTTACGCTGGAGATTATCAAAACCGCGGCAACCACCGGCAGCGGTACCCTCGCGGCGGGAAAATACACCTCCTACGACTGGGAGAGCGGCGGCAACCCGATCCTCGAAACCTATCTGAGCGCCAACGCGATCACCGTGGTCTCGCCCTCCTGTTCGGTATTGAGTGGGAAAAATATGAATGTTGATGTGGGTGCCATTAGACGTACTGACCTGAAAGGGGTTGGCACCACCGCGGGCGGGAAGGATTTTAATATTGAGCTGCAGTGCAGCGGCGGCCTGAGTGAAACGGGATATGCCAACATCAGCACCTCTTTCTCCGGCACCCTGGCTACCAGCACCACCGCCACCATGGGCGCCTTGCTGAATGAAAAGGCCGGCAGCGGGATGGCGAAAGGCGTCGGCATCCAGGTGCTGAAGGATGGATCCCCGCTGCAGTTTAATAAGAAATATACCGTTGGCCGCTTGAATAATCAGGAGACCCGCTACATCACCATACCGCTGCACGCGCGCTTTTATCAGTATGGCCCGACGACCAGCACCGGCGAGGTGGAGTCGCATATGATCTTTAACCTGACGTACGATTAATACGGGAGGGGGAATGAAGGGATTGCCGAAACATACTATCGCGTGGCTGCTGCTCTGCGGCAGCCTCGCCGCCCCCTCGGCGTGGGGTTTCGAGACCAATTACGACCGCGGACGGGTCGATTTTGCCGGGCGGGTGACGGATATCTCCTGCAGCGTCGCGCTCAATGGCGGCCAGCATGCCGGCAGCGGCAACGTCTGGCTGGCGCCGGTCAGCCTGGCGGAAGTGCACGATCGCGGGGCCGGCGCGTTTATGAAGCCGCAGCCTTTTACCCTGGCGCTGTCAAACTGCCAGCTACGTCATGACGGCGGCGCCGCTTCGCAGGACGAGGTGCGACGGGTCAGCGTTCGCTGGATCGACGGTTTTTTACTGACGGCGGTTGGCAATGAGAACGCGGGCTATCTGGCCAATACCTTGCCAGACGGCGCGCAGAATATTTATCTGGCGCTGTCGACCAATGATAATAATACGCTGGATAAGAGTAATAAAATTGTCCCTGCGGATCCGCAGCAAAATCAGGTGCATTTACAGGAAAACGCGGTCAGCGGCGGCCTGTTCACCTATTATGTGGGCTACGTTTCGCCGACCCCGAAAAGCGCCACCAGCGGGCCAATTACCAGCTGGGCAACGTGGGAATTAGTTTATAATTAAGCGGGACGAAAAAGCCGGGCAAGCCCGGCTTTTTTATATGCCAATATCGTCGGCAACCAGTTGCTCAATGCTGACTTCCTGCCAGTAATGCCCCTGAATAGCAAACCACTCCATACCCTGCAGCCATTTTTTATGGGCTTCGCTTTCCACGCCTTCAATAATCACGTTGTGATGATTGCGGGATAAAAAGGTGACCAGCGCATCCATCAGCTGACGGCCGGACTCTTTGCGCATCAGATGCCAGAAAAAATCTTTATCAATTTTGACATAGTCAAAATGATAACCGCTGATGGCGTTAATCCCCGCGTAGCCAGAGCCGAAATCATCGAGCCACAGCGAGGTATCCTGCGGGCTTTGCCAGGCGGCCAGGGAATTATTCAGAAGTTTCTCGGCGTTTTCGGTCACTTCAAAATGGACGCAGGTCAGTGCGGCGATTTTCTCTTTTATTTCCTTCTGGCGCAGCAGAGTCAGGAGATGGTCATCAACGTTAATGGTAGCGGAAATATGGTTACGTAAAAACCATGCTTTATGCTGTTCAATCAACCCCAGTTGCTCGAGAAAAATACGTTCACGAACTGCCGCGGTGGCATGGCGGAAAAAATATTCTGGCGAAACGGGAAGATTATCGAAGCGGCTTAAGCATTCAACCGCGACTAAGGTACCTTGTGGGGAAAACATTTTCTGAAAGACGTAGCGTACAGCGATATCATTACGAGATAAAATGTTGTCTTCGAATATTTTAGTGTTCATTATCCCTCTTCACGAGGTTAGTCAGACAATAAGCAGAGGATAGGTTAATTATAGGCTACCTGATGATTAATGGGAATGGCAGGAAATGTAAATCAACAACGAATAAGTACGCTTTATCCGCTATTGATTTACCTCTGCGTAATTTAACATTGATGGAGGGCGGCAATACGCTGGTTCATCGTGCGGGAATTATCAATGCCCAGCTTTTGCATGATATGGATTCGATGGCTGTGGACCGTTTTATGGGCAATGCCGAGCAGGGCGGCAATCCGCTTATTATTATTGTTGGCAATCAGCAGCTCGAGGATCTGGCACTCCCGCGGCGACAGCTGTTTGCGCAATCGTCGCGGCGGTTGTTCGCTGGCGCCCTTCGCCCGCTGGATAATAGAAGCAAACATAGATAGCGGCGATTTTTCACTAATAATCATGGCATTATCGACGGTTATTAACTCTCTGCACAGTCCGGCAATGTCGCTTTTTATCATCAGCACCGGCTGCTGGCAGCGTTGCAGGGAAAGGCGGAGCGCATTCAATAGATCAACGATTCTGATGGCAGAAATATCCTTATTGATTAAATTGAAAATAACCGTTTGGGCCTCAGGCAGCTGTTTCCCATGGATGACTTCGTCATAGCCAAAACGGGTGGCGTTTTCATGACTATCAATAAGGTAGTGATAGATTGAGTGACCAATGAGATTATCATTGGTGTACAGCAATATACTTTCCAAGGGTATCAGATTCTCTTTTTTCGCTTGGCTTCTAAGATCAGGTCCAGCAGAATTTTCTCTATTCTGCGCTGGTCGTCGAGATGGCGGAACTTAAACTGGCAGGATATCTGATAGTAGCTTTCGCTCTCTTCATTAGGGTCATCAAGGGTGATAATAATGACATTCTTTACCACCAGGTCGATGGTGATCTCGCCATATTCCGCCAGCATCAGTACGGCGTTTTTCAGCAATGCGTTATGACTGAGGAATTTCAGATTCGGCGTTTTGGTCATCAGTGCGCAACCGCCGTCTGAAATGTCCTTGATGTCGAAAAGATAGTTTTCGCCATTTTTATGGCGACCGCGGCAATAAAAATCATGCTCGTGGCGTAAACGAAAGCGGGGATCGCGGCGACGCTGCACCACCTGCAGGCATTCAGGCAAGGAAAAGGCGTAGCGGATACTTTTATCGACACCGCTATTGTCATGTTTTGTCAGGGCCGCATTAAACTCTATTTTCCCTGAATCGCTATGCAGGAGAAAGCGAATTTTATGCCCTGGCGGGATTTTGCGATGGGTCTGAATATGGAACTCGGCAAAGTCCACGCGCGTCAGTTGGGTTATGATACTGGTGTTGTTAAAAAATATTTCAATTTCAGTGCGTTTGCGCAACTCCTCTCTGAAAATAGCAATAATTTCATACTTACTGGTCTTTATCGTTCCCTCTGTCATGTGCATCCCTTGTAAATAGTTGTCGTGAGGCGTTTGATTTTTCTTATAGCAATAGCAACATTCTGATTGGGTTAATCAGATGTTTTTATGAGCGTTTGATGTTATTGACTATCTTTGCAGCCAGATTGATATGTATAAACTTGGAATTCGATATTGTGTTTCCTGTAATCAAGCGTTTCAAATTTTGGTCATGACAAAAACGACAACGGCCTCCAAGCTGGAGACCGGTCGAAGGATAAAAAACTTAAGTTTAATTAACGGGGATAATGAGAGAACGATCGTCGATCACGCCCCATTTGTAGGATCTATAGTGCCAGCAGTGATGAGGTTTTTCCAGGCAAATATTGAGGAGGGAAGTCGTTCCCTCCTTTCGGCATGACGGGTCAGGGATGCTTGCGGGTGGCGATATTATCCAGGGTGCGCAGCGCATCCGCCGGCAGAATTAGCCCGGCGGCGGCAATATTTTCCGCCAGGTGCGTCCGGGATGAGGTGCCTGGGATCAGCAGAATATTGGGCGCGCGCTGGAGTAGCCAGGCGAGGGCGACCTGCATCGGCGTCGCCTCAAGCGAGGCCGCGACCTCGTTCAGCTCCTGCGCCTGCAGGGGAGTAAAACCGCCCAACGGGAAGAAGGGAACCCAGGCGATGTGCTGGGCGGCCAGCGCATCCACCAGCGCGTCGTCGGCGCGATGGGCAATGTTATAGAGGTTTTGCACGCAGACGATAGGCGTCATTTTCTGTGCATCCGCCACCTGCTTTGCCGTCACGTTGCTGAGGCCAATATGGCGGATCAATCCTCGCTCCTTCAGCTCCAGCAGGGTGGCGAGCGGCGCCTCCAGCGACCCTTCCACCGGGCCGTGGGGGCTCAGCATACTGCGCAGGTTCACTACCTCCAGCACGTCGAGCCCCAGGTGACGCAAATTGTCCTCGACGGCCTGGGTCAGTTCAGCGGGCGACATGGCCGGCAGCCAGTTGCCTTTCTCGTCACGACGGGCGCTGACCTTGGTGACAATGCACAGATCGTCGGGGTAGGGGTGGAGCGCTTTGCGGATCAGCTGATTGGTCACATGGGGGCCATAGAAATCCGAGGTATCGATATGGTTTACCCCGGCTTCGACGGCGGCCTGCAGCACGCGCACCGCTTCTTCTGGATCTTTCGGCGGGCCGAAAACGCCGGGGCCGGCCAGCTGCATGGCGCCGTAACCCAACCGATAGACCTGGCGATCGCCGAGCGTGCCGCGACCGGATAAGGTGACACTGGACATAGGAACTCTCCTCACGGTGGCTAAGCCGTAAGTGTAATGCGCTAACAAGGAAGGGAAGGGTGAGAATATTGTCAGAATGTGCGACAGCGGCTCAGGCAAGCCGCTGTCGCCGGAGACGGATTAGCCGAAGAACATCACGGAGACGCAGAGCAGGCCGACCACCAGAGTGATGGCGTTACCCACCGAGCGATACGGCTTCAGCGCCGGGATAAGCCAGGTTGACAGCGTGGGCATGATAAACAGGATCATGGCGATAAGCGGTCCGCTGATGGCGTAGATCATCGAGATCGCATTCGGGTTGATAAAGCACACCGCAAAGGTGAAGGCAGAGACCAGCATGATCGACATCGCGCGGTTGAAGGCGCGGCTCTTGCGCACGCCCATCAGGCCCAGCGAGCTTTTGACGATTTCGCTGGCGCCTTCAATGACCCCGAAGTAGGTGCCGAGAAAGGATTTCGACATGGCGACCACGGCGACAATAATGCCGGTCACCGCCAGCCAGCCCGGCGCGCCCGGCACCATCGACAGGGCGGAGAGGATGGTCACCCCCTGATCGCGGGCGGTCTCAATATAGGTCGCCGGGATGGCCAGCAGGCAGCTGAAGACGAAAAACAGCACGCTGGCGCAGATGATGGTATAGGCCACCTTCATGATTTTTTTGCATTTACCCATGGCCAGGTCGCCGTGCTTCTCCTGCTGGTCGATAGCAAAAGTCGAGATGATCGGCGTATGGCTAAAAGCGAAAACCATCACGGGTATGGAGATCCAGACCTGGTGGAGCGTCTGCGAGCTGAACTGCATCTGGCTGGTGAGATGTTCCGGATGCCAGTCGCGGATTAAATAGAGGGAGAGAAACAGGAAGCAGGCGATAAGCGGGAAGACCAGAAAGCCCATCACCTTGATGGTGATTTGCCGGCCCATGAGAAAGATCAGGTTAAGGACCAGCACGACCCCCAGGCTCAGCAGCGCGCGTAGCGCAGGCGTCATCGGCGTGCGATGTGCCACCTGCTCGGCCAGCGAGTTGGTGATGGCCACGGCGTAGATCAGCACGACCACAAAGAAGGCGAGGAAATAGAGCCCGGTGATCAGGTTGCCAATTTTCTTACCATAGTAGTGATTTACTGCGCCGGTGATCCCGGTTCCCGGCGCGATATTGGCCGAGAGAATAAACTGGCTCAGCGCTTTGTGAGGCCAGTAGGTGAGCGGCCAGGCGACCAGCGCGGTGATGAAAAGGACAATGGCGCCAGCCGAACCCAGCTGGATCGGTAGAAATAGCGTCCCAGCGCCTACTGCAGTGCCATATAAGGCAAAACTCCATAGAGTTTCTTCTTTAGACCAAATTTTAGACATTATGCGACTTTATCAACCGTCAAACCAAAAAAAAGGAGTGCAATTTACCATATTTATGGTTCGTCTGTTGCGATAGTTTTTGGTGATAAAGTGGCAGCGGATCGCGAAGGATCCGCCGCGAGGCTAGCCGCGCGCCGCCTGGCGCGGGCGGCGGTGACGGATAACGCGCTCGCGCAGGGTGTCCCAGACCCAGTTAAACGCCATGGTGTAGGGCAGGAAGAAGAGCATGAAGCCGATCTCCAGCATAAACGCCTGCAGCAGCGATACCCCCAGCACGATGGCCACCATGGTGACGCCGATGATAACAAAGCCGGTCTCGAAGCCGATCGCGTGCAGCGCCCGCACTTTCAGCCGGCGAGGGACGCGGGAGACTGGCCACAGGCGATCGAAAGCCGCGTTATAAATGATGTTCCATACCATCGCCAGGGTGGCGAGCAGAATGCTCAGTCCGCCCATCTCCACCACCGAACGCTGCATCAGCCAGGCGGCGGTGGGGGCGAGGATCAGCGTCGCCAGCCCTTCGAAGGTGATGGCGTGGATAACGCGCTCGGTGAGCGTCTTGCGCTGATGTGGGGTCTGTTGCATGGCGAGCTACCTCTAGTTTTAGCCTGAACAGGAAATTACCCGGCAGTTTATGGAAAAATGTGATAAACAAAAGATAGAAACCATCGATAAAATAGATACATCATGCGTTATTCACCGGAAGCGTTAACCGCCTTTGTCGAGGCCGTTGACAGCGGGTCGTTCTCCGCCGCCGCCCGTCGCCTGCGCAAAAGCCAGTCGACGATCAGTACCGCTATCGCCAACCTGGAGGCTGACCTCGGGGTGACTCTCTTCGATCGGGCAACGCGGCAGCCGACGCTGACGCCGCAGGGGGAGCAGGTGCTGAGCTATGTCAAAGCGATCCTCGCCGCCAGCGAGCGGCTGGATGAGCTGGCGGTATCGCTGTCCGGCGAGACGGAGCCGCGGCTGACCTTTGTGCTCTCGGACACCCTGCACCCGGACGTGCTGGAAGATCTGCTTGTGCAGTTTGACCGCCGCTTCCCTCATACCGAATTTGAATGCTTGATTGGCGAAGATGAGGACGTGATCGATCTCCTGCAAAAATCCCGCGCCCAGGTGGGACTGATTGAGGCGAGAGAGCGCTACCCGACCGATATCGGCAGCACCCGCCTGCCGCTGCAGACGGCGATGGGCATTTACGTGGCGCCTGACCATCCGCTGGCGGGGCAGGACAAGGTTGTCTGGGATGAGCTGCGCAGCTGGCGCGAGCTGCGTTTGAGCACCTTTCTGGCCAGCGCGACGGAGCCTGCCGCCGGGCAGGTCTGGTCGGCGCCAAACTACCTGCTGCTGCTCAGCATGGCGGTGCAGGGCTTCGGCTGGTGCATTCTGCCCTGTGCGCTGGTGGCGGAGTTTGCGCCGCAGGGCGGACTGGTGGCGCTCGATATCCCCGGCTGGCCGCGGGCGATTTCGGTGGATCTGCTGTGGAATAAGAAAGCGCCGCCCGGGGCGGCCGGCAGCTGGCTGCGTCAGCATCTGCAGCGGCGTGAGCGTTAACGAATAGCTATTTCTTTGTGATTGGTTTCACTTTTTTTAAACAATTACAAAGTTTTTTGATAACAATTATCTAGTATATCGCTGTTTCTTTGCGCAAAAGCACGGGCAGGGGTAGAGGATGAAGGATGTCGTGATCGTCGGGGCGCTACGTACGCCGATTGGCTGCTTTCAGGGCGCGTTATCGCGCCATTCAGCCGTTGAGCTGGGCAGCGTGGTGGTGAAGGCGCTGGTGGAGAAGACGGGAATCGATCCGCAGAGCGTGGATGAGGTGATCCTCGGCCAGGTGCTGACCGCGGGAACCGGGCAAAACCCGGCCCGTCAGTCTGCTATTCGCGGCGGGTTGCCCAACACCGTATCGGCGATCACCATTAACGACGTCTGCGGTTCCGGCCTGAAAGCCCTGCACCTCGCCACCCAGGCGATCCAGTGCGGGGAGGCGGACGTGGTGATCGCCGGCGGCCAGGAGAACATGAGCCGCGCTCCGCATGTCCTCACCGACAGCCGCACCGGCGCCCAACTGGGCAACAGCCAGCTGATTGACAGCCTGGTCCATGACGGCCTGTGGGACGCCTTCAACGATTATCATATGGGCGTCACGGCGGAGAACCTCGCCCGGGAATATGGCATCAGCCGCGAACTGCAGGACGCCTGGGCGCTCAGCTCGCAGCAGAAGGCGCGCAAGGCGATTGATTCCGGACGCTTTCGCGATGAGATTGTCCCGGTCGTTACCGAGCATAACGGCGCGGCGCGCACCGTGGATACCGATGAACAACCGCGGGTGGATGCCAGCGCGGAAGGGCTGGCCAGCCTGCAGCCTACCTTCGATCGTCTCGGATCGGTAACCGCCGGCAACGCCTCCAGCATCAATGACGGCGCGGCGGCGGTGATGATGATGAGTGAGGCGAAAGCCGAGGCGCTGGGGCTGCCGATCCTTGCGCGGATCCGCGCCTTCGCCAGCGTCGGCGTCGATCCGGCGCTGATGGGCATCGCGCCGGTGCACGCCACTCGTCGCTGTCTTGAGCGGGCCGGCTGGCGGCTGGACGACGTCGATCTGATCGAAGCCAATGAGGCCTTTGCCGCTCAGGCTATCTCCGTTGGCCGGGTACTGGAGTGGGATGAGCGACGGGTCAACGTTAACGGCGGCGCGATCGCCCTCGGCCACCCCATCGGCGCCTCCGGCTGTCGGATTCTGGTGTCGCTGGTGCATGAAATGATCAAGCGCGATGCGCGTAAAGGGCTGGCGACGCTGTGCATCGGCGGCGGTCAGGGCGTGGCGCTGGCGGTAGAACGCGCGTAGCGCTGCATGTCGATTTCCATGGCCTCCTGCGGGAGGCCTTTTTTATGCGCCGCGCTTTGCCGACCCCTCTTTTTTCTTCCGTATTTCCCTCACCCACCGCCAATTTATTGAGCTCCGTCACGTCTTGTTGTGCCACCTTTTTTGAAACAAATAACTACGATCCTGGTCACTAAAACTAAGGTGCTTAAAAAATAAAATAACGTTTCATAAAAACGAAATGACATTTTATTTATTATAAGGGGTACCCTATGTTGAAACGATCTCTGGTTCTGGCCGCCCTCTGCGGTATGTCTTTTGCGGCAACCGCGGTCACGATAGATTTACGTCATGAATTTATTGATGGCGGCAAGAGCGATAAAAGCAATGCTGACCGCGTCTCGGTGTCCCACCGCTTCGCCAACGGGCTAGGCTTTACCGTAGAGGCCAAATGGCGTTCAGGCGGCGACAACGGTTCGCAACCCTATTCGGACGTGGTGGGCAACGGCCATGAAGACACCATCAGCTGGCGCTGGAAAGCGACATCGAACCTGTTCCTCACCCCCGGGTTTACCATAGAGAGCAACGACAGCCGCTCCATCTACAAGCCGCACCTGCACGTACAATACAGTTTCGACAATGGCTTCTATGTCGCCGCTCGCTATCGCTATGAGTACACCCGCTATCCGAATGATGCCGGCAAAGATGATGACAAGGTGAATCGCGGCGACGCGTGGGCCGGGTTTGCTCTCGGCGACTGGCGCACCGAGCTGAACTATGTCTATGCCCGCAGTTCGGAAGGGGTGAATCGTAACGACAACAAACCCTACTCGCAGGAATATAACGTGAAGGTGGCCTATAAGCTGGATAACAACTGGTCGCCGTATGGTGAAATCGGCAACGTCGGCGTGAATGACCGCAGCGATCGCCAGACCCGTTTCCGCGTCGGGGTGGCTTACTCATTCTGATTTCCATCAGGCCCTCATCGTCTGTTTTCCCCGGCGCCGTCAGCCGGGGTTTTTTATGGGCCAAAGCGGGGGAACAAAAAAAAGCCCTCCGCGAAGGAGGGCAAGGCCAGTTACAGAAAAACGTTCGCCGGGGCTCAGGCGCTCAGCATCGGCGGATGGTCAGGTAATTTCGCAATATAGATGGCCGGCTTGCCGTCTTTATCAGAGCTGAACAGAATGGCGCTGTCGTCCGGCGTAAACGAGGGGTGCGGGTGCGTCACCTGGCGGCTGTTGGCCACCGTCGCCCACGAGGTATCATGGCGCGCGACGCGGAAGTAGCGCTTCTCCGCCACGTTAAAGACGTACAGATAAGGATCGTTATCAATGGAGTAGCCGCCGGTATCTTTGACATCCACCGGCGTGCCTGATCCATCGCCCACCAGCAGCGTACCGTCGAAATTGCTCATCAGATGCGAGCAGGCGGGCATCGTCATCAGGGCCTCGTTGACGCCGCTCTCCGGATCAAAGCGATAGATCGTCCGCCCCTGCTGGCCTTTCAGATAGGAGACGTAGATCAGCGCTGAACCGTCCGGGACCCAGAATTCATGGGTGCAGCTTTCCCCCGGGGCATGCGCTTTGACTTTACGCACGTTGCTGCCATCTTCATTGACCAGCCACATGCGGGCGTCAACCAGATCGTGCGGCCCTTCATGGCAGAAGGCGACGGTATGGTCGTCGAAGGGACGATAGATCGGGTGTCCCAGCCAGATTTTTTCCTCATGGATCACCTGGCTCTCACCGCTGCACAGGTCGACGCGCAGCAGGCGGCAATGCGGTCCTTTGTGGAAGAAGTCATGGAAAATCTGCCAGTCGTTGAGCGGCGTCCAGTCGCTTTTCGCAATCTCAATGCCTACCAGTTTGCTGCAATCGCTGTTTGCCACCCAGGTGCCATAGCCGACCCACGCCTCGCTGACGCGGTAAACTTCACGCTCGGCGAGGGTGGTGAGGTTCACCTCCAGCAGGGTACGGTCATTTTTCACGTAATAGAGTGACTTATCGTCCGGGGAGAGGAAGCCGCCGAAGGTGTTATCCCCGGCGCCTTCCGTCAGCTGGACGGCTTCGGCGCTGGCGATATTCAGCAGATAGTAGTTCCAGTGGCCGTCAAACTCGCCGGCGAACAGTAAATGGCTGCCATCGTTAAAAAAGCACTTCTGATAGAAGTAGTTGCGATGACAGGTGACCTCCGGGGGGGTTAAGCGGGTGACTTCCGCCCCGGTATCCGGATCGCGGCTGACGTGGTAATTCAGTTTGACCCGCATGCCTTTAGCCATGTAGTGCTCCTTTCTTTCCTGCGATGCCGCTGGACCAGAGGCGTGTCGCTGAGTGATATGTTTTAAAAGATTGGTGTTAATTTATCAAAACAATGTTTCATTATTTGTGATGTCCCACGCAGTTCGGCGTAATTCCCGCATCTTCTGCGGCCTGCTGGCCTCAATTTGGCCGCCTCTCCGGACAACCGGCTGAATCATCATCCTTTTAAAACCGCTTCCTGTCCGGTGCGGGTTGCCGGAACCGTTCGCGTTTTCTTTTTTTGTAATCTTCGTCATAAAAAATGAAACAACGTTTTAAATATCATTGAAAATGACAGAGGGCGGGGCTAAGATGGCACCCATCAGTAAAACGGAACTCTGTTTTATTTTTTATGATGGGCTCTGCCCATGAGTTCGCCCCACGCTCAGTCGCGCCGCCGGCGCGAGCCGGGCCGAGAGAACCTTGCCTGCATACTGCAGGCTCTGAACGACTAAGGAACACATTATGATTCTTGATGCATTCTCCCTGCAGGGAAAAGTGGCCGTCGTGAGCGGATGCGATACCGGTTTAGGTCAGGGGATGGCCCTCGGGCTGGCGGAAGCGGGCTGCGATATTGTCGGTATCAATATTGTCGAGCCGGTGGAAACCATCGAGCGGGTGACGGCGCTGGGACGCCGCTTTCTCAGCCTGACCGCCGACCTGCGCCAGATCGACGGTATCCCTCACCTGCTGGAGCGGGCGGTGGCGGAGTTTGGCCATATTGATATTCTGGTCAACAATGCCGGCCTGATCCGCCGCGAGGACGCGCTGGCGTTCAGCGAAAAGGACTGGGACGACGTGATGAACCTCAACATCAAGAGCGTATTTTTCATGTCCCAGGCGGCGGCGAAGCACTTTATCGCCCAGGGCAGCGGCGGGAAGATCATTAACATCGCCTCGATGCTGTCGTTCCAGGGCGGGATCCGTGTGCCGTCGTATACCGCGTCCAAAAGCGCGGTGATGGGCGTTACCCGCCTGCTGGCCAACGAGTGGGCTAAACACAATATCAATGTCAACGCCATCGCCCCGGGGTATATGGCGACCAATAACACCCAGCAGCTGCGCGCTGACGAGCAGCGCAGTAGCGAAATCCTCGACCGCATTCCCGCCGGGCGCTGGGGCCTGCCGGCCGACCTGATGGGGCCGGTGGTCTTCCTCGCTTCCCCAGCCTCCGATTATATCAATGGCTACACGGTGGCGGTGGACGGCGGCTGGCTGGCGCGCTAACCGACGGCGACGGCCGGCGCGGCACTCACCGCTCCGGCCGTCTGAGCAATTATTGTCCATACCGTAAAATGAGGATCGTCCATATTCCAGAGTGAAGAATTAATGTTACCGCCCTGTATGAACAGGGTTATTAACGATGCGAAACGAATTTTTCGTTACGTTGAAAGTTTAATGTCCATCACAAAACCCATCTTGCCAGCAAAATAGTCCATATCTTTGGCGTATCCAGCCTGACAAATTCCTCCGCCAGTCACGTACTTTCGTCCTATGTCTTTCTCTGTGTGGCAGGAATAAAAATGACTTCAATCAGTAACGACTCTGCATTAACGCCGCGGGCGCAACGTGACACCCGGCGGATGAACTGGTTTGTTTCTATCGCCGCGGCGGTGGCGGGGTTGCTCTTTGGCCTGGATATCGGCGTGATATCCGGGGCGCTGCCCTTTATTACCGACCACTTTACCTTATCCAGCCAGCTTCAGGAGTGGGTGGTCAGCAGCATGATGCTGGGGGCGGCGATAGGCGCGCTGTTTAACGGCTGGCTGTCGTTCCGCCTTGGCCGCAAATACAGCCTGATGGCGGGAGCTGTGCTCTTTGTCGCCGGCTCTATCGGCTCCGCTTTTGCCGCCAGCGTCGAAGTGCTGCTGGTGGCCCGCGTGGTGTTGGGGGTGGCCGTCGGGATCGCCTCTTATACCGCGCCGCTGTACCTCTCCGAAATGGCCAGCGAGAACGTGCGCGGAAAAATGATCAGTATGTATCAGCTGATGGTGACCCTCGGCATTGTGCTGGCGTTTCTTTCCGATACCGCCTTTAGCTACAGCGGTAACTGGCGCGCCATGCTGGGCGTGCTGGCGCTGCCGGCGGTGATCCTGATCGTTCTGGTCGTCTTTCTGCCGAACAGCCCGCGCTGGCTGGCGGAGAAAGGGCGCCATATCGAAGCGGAAGAGGTGCTGCGGATGCTGCGCGATACTTCGGAGAAGGCGCGCGATGAGCTTAACGAGATCCGCGAAAGCCTGAAGCTGAAGCAGGGCGGCTGGGCGTTGTTCAAGGTCAATCGTAACGTGCGCCGGGCGGTGTTCCTTGGCATGCTGCTGCAGGCGATGCAGCAGTTCACCGGCATGAACATCATCATGTACTACGCCCCGCGTATTTTCAAAATGGCGGGCTTTACCACTACCGAACAACAGATGATCGCCACCCTGGTGGTGGGCCTGACCTTTATGTTTGCCACCTTTATCGCGGTGTTCACGGTGGATAAAGCGGGCCGCAAGCCGGCGCTGAAAATCGGCTTCAGCGTGATGGCGCTGGGCACCCTGGTGCTCGGCTACTGCCTGATGCAGTTCGACAATGGCACCGCCTCCAGCGGCCTTTCCTGGCTTTCCGTCGGCATGACCATGATGTGTATTGCCGGGTATGCGATGAGCGCGGCGCCGGTGGTGTGGATCCTCTGCTCTGAGATCCAGCCGCTGAAATGCCGCGACTTCGGCATCACCTGCTCCACCACCACCAACTGGGTGTCGAACATGATCATCGGCGCCACCTTCCTGACGCTGCTTGACGCGATCGGCGCCGCCGGGACCTTCTGGCTCTACACGGTGCTCAACGTGGCCTTTATCGGCGTCACCTTCTGGCTGATCCCGGAGACCAAAAATGTCAGCCTTGAACACATTGAGCGCAACCTGATGGCGGGCGAGAAGCTGCGCAATATCGGTAACCGTTAATGTGAGGCGCGCGGCAACCACGGGCTGGCGACCTTGCGCGTCTCCCGATGGTTGTCGCCGTGAATGATATGCAGGGCGCTCAGGCGCCCGATGTCGTAGTGCGGCAGCTGCACCGTGGAGAGCGGCGGCAAAAACAGATCGCCAATGCCTACCATATTGTCGTATCCCACCACCGCCACGTCCTGTGGAATGCGTAACCCCTGGCCCAGCAGCGTCTGATAGACCATAAAGGCGATGCGATCGTTACCGCAGATCACCGAGTCGAAGCCGGGTTTACCCTCGCGGATATGCGCCAGCACCACCGCGGGAATATCGTGGTAATGCTCATCGCCCTGGGCCATATATGAGTGGGTCAGGCTTTCCGGTTCGATGCCCGCCTCCCGGCAGGCGCGCTCCAGCCCCTGGCGGCGGCGGATTGTCGCCAGCTGGCTGGCGGGTAAGTGCAGGCACAGCGGACGACGATAGCCGGCGGCAAGCAGGGCTTTTACCGCGTCGTACTGGCCCTGTTCATCGTCCGGGATATAGCTGGCCACCGGTTGGCTGAGGCTTTCGCAGTTAGCCAGCACGCAGGGCAGGGTCAGCAGTTTGTCCGGCAGCGGCACCTGACGCAGGCCCATGGTGGTAAAAATGATGCCGTCCGGACGGTGGGAGAGGAGCAGGTCGACCACTGCTTCCGGCCGATCGTCAGAAAACATATTGACCACAAAGCTGTTCCAGCCGTGGGCGCGGGCCGTTTCTTCGATCGACAGGGTGATTTCCACCGAAAAGGGCGTGGTGACGGTATCCAGCGCCAGCACGCCGATGGTGCTGGGGGTGGCCCGCGCCCCGCGGATCTTTTTCGCCGAGAGGTCGGGGACGTAGTTGGTTTCGGCGATGGCGGCCTGCACGCGGGCCAGCGTCTCCGGCTTGAGCCGCTCCGGGGTGTTCAGCGCCCGTGAGACGGTCATCAGAGATACATTCGCCAGTTTTGCTACATCTTTCAGGGATGCCATTTTTTCCTCCGCCATTGCTGCAGAGTACAGGCTATACAACTAAGTCGCTGATGTAAAAGCGTGAAACGATTTTCTGCTAACGCCGTCGTGAGCGATGTTGCGGTTGATTTTTGATCGCGATCGCATCTTCATTATGTTAACGTTAACTTTTGTGATTAACATCATATATCGCAGCGAATCCCTCTGCGCTTTGTTTTTTGTTAACGTTACCATAATTGCATTCCTCTAACACGAGAATGTCATGATGAAAGCGCATCACTCACACAGCTACCCGTTGCTCAGTGCCTTACTGTTTTTCTTTTTCGTGACCTGGTCGTCATCCGGCTCCTTGCTTTCCATCTGGCTGCACCAGGAGGTGGGGCTGAAGGCCGGCGATACCGGTATCATCTACGCCGTGCTGTCGGTTTCCGCGCTGTTTGCGCAAGTTTGCTATGGCTTTATCCAGGATAAGCTGGGGCTGCGCAAACATCTGCTCTGGTATATCACCGCGCTGCTGATCCTCTCCGGTCCGGCGTATCTGCTGTTCGGCCATCTGCTGAAAATTAACGTCCTGCTGGGCAGCATCTTCGGCGGGATCTACATCGGCTTGACCTTTAACGGCGGCATTGGCGTGCTGGAATCCTATACCGAGCGCGTGGCGCGCCAGAGCCAGTTTGAATTCGGCAGGGCGCGGATGTGGGGCTCGCTGGGCTGGGCGGTGGCCACCTTCTTCGCCGGTCTGCTGTTTAACATCAACCCGCAGCTTAACTTCCTCGTCGCCAGCTGCTCCGGACTGGTGTTTTTTATTCTGCTGGCCCGGCTGCGCGTCTCCTCGGCACCGCATGCGATGCAGGAGGCGGTTTCAGGCGGCAAGGTGACCCTGGAAGATGCGCTGCGCCTGCTGACGCTGCCGCGCTTCTGGGCGCTGGTCTTCTTCGTCATCGGCACCTGCATCTACGGCGTCTATGACCAGCAGTTCCCGGTCTATTTCTCATCGCAGTTCGCGACCCTGCAGGAAGGCAATGAGATGTATGGCTACCTTAACTCCTTCCAGGTGTTCCTCGAGGCGGCCGGCATGTTCTGCGCGCCGTGGCTGGTGAACCGCATCGGGGCCAAAAACGGTCTGATTTTCGCCGGCATGGTGATGGCGATGCGCATGGTGGCCTCCGGCCTGGTGGAAGGGCCGCTGCTGATCTCCATCACCAAACTGCTGCACGCGGTGGAGCTGCCGATACTGCTGGTGGCTATCTTTAAGTACAACAGTATCAACTTCGATAAACGCCTCTCCTCCACCCTCTATCTGGTGGGCTTCGCCTGCACCAGCTCGATTATCGCCAGCGTATTGTCGCCGCTGGCGGGCTACAGCTATGAAAAATATGGCTTCGCCCAGTCCTATCTGATCATGGGCCTGCTGGTGTTCTGCACCACCTTTATTTCCATCTTCTTGTTGCGCTCCGGCAAATCCTCCGCCGATCCGCTGATGTCGCAACCTACCGCTATCTGAATCAAAAAGAGTGAAAACGATGACTTACACAATCTCCAGGGCTGAACAGGTACTCCAGACACAACGCCAGGCGCTCAATCTGCGCTGGTATCCGCACTATCACCTGGCGGCCCGCGCCGGGTGGATCAACGACCCAAACGGTCTGGTGTGGTTCGACGGCTGGTACCATGCTTTTTATCAACATCACCCGTACTCCACCCAGTGGGGGCCGATGCACTGGGGGCATGCGCGGAGCAAGGATCTGGTGCACTGGGAGCATCTGCCGGTGGCCCTGGCGCCGGAGGGGCCGGAGGATAAAGACGGCTGCTTCTCCGGCTCGGCGGTGGTCGATGGCGATACCCTGGCGCTGATTTACACCGGGCATAAATTCCACGGCGACCCTGGCGACGAAGCCAATCTGTATCAGGTACAGTGCCTGGCCACCAGCCGGGACGGGATCCACTTCGAGCGCCAGGGGATGGTGGTCGACACTCCGCCGGGCATGCACCATTTCCGCGACCCGAAGGTCTGGCGGGAGGGAGACAGCTGGTACATGATCGTCGGCGCGCGCGAAGGCGACACCGGTCAGGTACGGCTGTACCGTTCAGCCGATCTGCGCCAGTGGCAGGACGCGGGGGTGCTGGATGAAGCGGAAAGCACCATGGGTTATATGTGGGAGTGCCCGGACTTCTTCACCCTCAACGGCAAACGCGTCCTGATGTTTTCCCCGCAGGGGATGCAGGCCGAGGGGTTCCGCAACCGCAACCTGTTCCAGAGCGGCTATCTGATCGGCGAGTGGCAGCCGGGGCAGCGATTCGTCCGCCACGGCGAGTTCACGGAGATGGATCACGGCCACGATTTCTATGCGCCGCAAAGCTTCGCCACCCCCGATGGCCGGCGGATCGTGATTGGCTGGCTGGATATGTGGGAATCGCCGCTGCCGGAGCAGCAGGACGGCTGGGCGGGCATGCTCTCCCTGCCGCGCGAGCTGAGCCTGAGCGCGGATAACCGCCTGCAGATGCGCCCGGCGAAAGAAGTGGAGAGCCTGCGCGGCGCCTGGTTCCCGTGGCCGGTAAGCACCCTGAACAATCAGCAGACCACGATGGTCGACAACTGCGAGGCGATGGAGGTCAACCTGCGCTGGAACTGCGCCAGCAGCAGCGCCGAGCAGTATGGTCTGCGCTTTGGCGATGGCCTGCGCCTCTACGTGGATGCCCAACAGCAGCGTCTGGTGCTGGAGCGGCATTATCCGCAGTATGGCCTGTGCGGGACGCGCAGCGTACCGTTGACCGCCGGGGCGGATCTCAATCTGCGGATATTTTTCGATAGCTCTTCGGTGGAGGTTTTTGTCAATGACGGCGAGGCCTGCCTGAGCAGCCGTATCTATCCGCAGGCTCCCCGCCGTGAATTAGCGTTATTTGCCTGGAGCGGTTCGGCGGCATTAACCGAAGCCGGAGCCTGGCAGCTCGAATAATAAAAAGGCTGTTGTCGTTAATAACCCGTCTTTGACGATGGGCGGGTTATTATTGCCTGTATCGTCGTGCATTACCCATTAATAAAAAATTCAGTTCATTCCATAATAAAAGGGTTTACCGATGAATAAAATCTGGGTCGGGTGTTTTCTCACGTCTCTGTATCTGCCACAGGCGATGGCGCAGGCGCCGTTATCGCTGGAAGAGCGGCTGGCGCAAATGGAGCAGCGGCTGAAGGCGACGGAGGCGCGCGCCGCCAGCGCAGAGGCGGAGATTAAGACGCTGAAAGGCCAGCAGCAGGCCACGACGGTCGCCGGCGCGGCGCCGGCTACGCCGCGCCTGCAGCTGAACGACAATGGCGAATTAAAATTTTATGGCGACGTCGAATTTAATCTTGATGGCGCCAGCCGCACCGGTAGCCTGACGTCGGTCAAAACCAGCGCGAATAAAAGTTGGGCGCCCGGCGAGAAAGAACGCTGGGATATTAATGGCCGTATTCTGCTGGGTTTTGATGGCAGACGTAATGGCGACGACGGGAAATATGCCGGATTCAGCGTGCAGCCGCTGGCGGATATGGATGGCAAAATGAATCTCGACGATGCGGTATTTTTCTTTGGTCAGCAGGATGACTGGAAAATAAAAATAGGCCGCTTTGAAGCCTGGGATATGTTCCCCCTGAATCAGGATACCTTTATTGAATATTCAGGAAATACCGCCAACGACCTTTATTCCGACGGCTATGGCTATATTTACATGATGAAAGAGGGGCGCGGCCGCAGCAGCAGCGGCGGCAACCTCCTGTTCAGCAAAACCGTAGATAACTGGTATTTCGAGGTCAATACCCTGGTGGAGGACGGCAGTTCGCTGTTTGTCGATCAGAACTATCACGGTAATGCGCTGGAAAACCGCAAAAACGTGGTGTACGTGCGGCCGGTGGCGGTGTGGCAGTCCGGCGCCTGGTCGGCGGCGGCAGCGATTGAGAGCAACCTCGTCAACAACGCCTACGGCTATCAGAATCAGAGCGGGCGCTGGGTCGACCAGTCAAACCGCACCGGCTACGGGATGACCATGAGCTGGAACACCCTGAAAAGCGATCCGCACGATGGGGCGGTGGTCAATCTGAGTACTGCCCTGCTGGACGCGGCGGATGAAACCGACTTCAGCGCCGGAATCAATGCCCTGTGGCATCGCGTGGAGCTGGGCTATATCTACGCGCATAACAAAATCGATCAGTTCAACATGGCCGGGGTGAATGGCGAGTGCGATGGCGACTGCGCAATCCTCGCGCCGGGGCGCTATGACATCCATACCGTGCATACATCCTGGCAGTTGCCGAATATTATGGCGATGCCGAACTTCAATATTTACCTTGGCGCCTACGCCTCGTGGCTCGATTCCACGGCGGCGAAGAGCGGGAATCCCGACGAACGCTATGGTGCCCGGGTGCGCTTTAAATATTTCTTCTGACAAGATGCTCAGGCAGGCTCTCCCGCGGCGGACGCCGCGGGAGAGTTCAGGCAGGTTAACGCATCGCGCGGCGCAGAATGCGGTCGGTCTGGCGCTGGAAGTCCTCGGCCGCTTCTTCCACCGACTTTTTACCGTAGTCGATGTACTGCAGGGTGGTGCCGAACTGGGCGACGATCTGTGGGTCGTCGAAGTACGGCGAGACCGGCAGGGTGGTGGGCAGGGATTGCGCCAGCTTCAGGCCGGACACCGCCGGATCGTCGGCTTTGATGATCCCGTCCTCGGTCAGGTAGGTGACCGCCGCTTTGCTCAGCGGCACGCCACGCTCCAGACCCAGAATATCCACCCCTTCTTTACTGTTCAGCAGGAAGTTAATCAATTTCGCCGCCGCCTGCGGGTTTTTCGTCGATTTGCCAATGGACAGCATCTGCGCAGGCTTGAAGAACAGTCCGGCATCGGTGGCGCCGGGGAGCATCGGGTATTCCCCCAGCACCAGCTTCGCCGGCGGCTTCAGATTGTCGGAATATTTATTGATGGTGGAGTTCCACATGTAGGTCCCGCCCCATTCACCCTGGATCCACGGCTTCATCTCGTACATGTTGCTCTTGCCGAACGAGGCATAGTAGCGGGTGTCCGGCATCACATGGCTGTCGATAAGCTTCTTATACATGCCGAAGAAGTCCGCCCACTGCGCTTTGCTGTAGGAGAATTTGCGGCCCTTCTCATCGATGGCCGGCTGGTTGTATTTTTGCACCATGTAAGAGTTGAGCAGGGCCAGCACGTCCTGGTGCTCAAGCACCACCGGGTAGTACTGTTTCCCGAGTTTGCTTTCGAAAGTTTTCCCCGCCGCCAGCAGTTCATCCCAGGTTTTCGGGAAAGGGATGCCCGCCTTTTTCCACGCTTCGTCGTTAAAGTAGAAAACGCGGGCGGTGACCGACACCGGGATGCCGTTGAGCTTGCCGTTGACCGTGGTGGACTGCAGCTCTTTGGCGTCAAACTGGCTGAGATCGATCTCGTCTTTCAGAGTATTGAGATCGTAAAAGCCATCGCCATTTTTCGAAAAGATCGGCAGCCAGTTCCAGTTGGTCTGCATCACGTCAGGCTCGGTGCCGCCGGCTATCTGGGTGGTCAGGCGCGAAAGATGGCCGTCCCAACCGGTATATTCCGCTTTGACATTGATATCAGGATATTGCTGGTGAAAAGCCTCCAGCGCCTTGAGGGTCACCTGATGGCGGCCATTGCCCCCCCACCAGGACATGCGCAGGTCGACATCCTGCGCCAGCGAGGAGAAGGCGCTAAGGCCCAGGGTGGCGGAGAGGGTGGCGCTTATCAGCACGTTTTTCATTGTTATGCTCCAGGGTTCACAGAGAGAGGTTCTGTTCGGTTTTGGCGTCAAAGATGTGACACTTGTTAAGATCAAAGGTGAAATAGACTTTTCGATTCAGTCCCTTAGCAATCATCGGCTTCGCATCGTCCGACGGCACGCGAGCGGTCAGCTCGTAGCCCGCGACCTGCAGATAGACAAAGAACTCATGACCCATGTTTTCCACCCGCACCATCTCGCCCATGCAGCCGCCTTCGGCGAACGGTGCGTCGGAGAGCGACACGAATTCCGGGCGGACCCCGTAGAACACCTCCTGATGCTGATAGGCGCCGACTTTCTCCGCCAGACGGTCGTTCAACGGCAGGCGCTGGTCGCCAAGGGTCAGGCACAGGCGGCCGTCGTGCTCAACCAGCTGGCTGGGGCGAATATTCATCTCCGGCGCGCCGATAAAGCCGGCGACAAACATATTTTTCGGCTGGTGGTAAAGGTTGTCCGGGGTATCGACCTGCATAATGTGGCCGAGCTTCATCACGCAGATGCGGTCGCCCATGGTCATCGCTTCCGTCTGATCGTGGGTAACGTAGACGGTGGTCGCCGGTTTACCGGATTTCTTCAACTGCTTATGCAGATCGGAAATGCGAATGCGCATCGAGGCGCGCAGCTTGGCGTCCAGGTTGGAGAGCGGCTCGTCGAACAGGAAGACGTCCGGTTTTTTGACGATCGCCCGGCCCACCGCCACGCGCTGCGCCTGGCCGCCGGAGAGCTGGCGCGGCAGACGTTCCAGCAGCTCCTCCAGTTCGAGGATTTTCGCCGCTTCCTCCACCTGCCGATCAATCTGCGCCTTGGGCAGCTTGCTCAGCTTCAGGCCAAAGGCGAGGTTTTCGCGCACCGTCATATGCGGATAGAGGGCGTAGTTCTGGAACACCATCGCAATACCACGGGATTTAGGCGCCAGGTTGTTGACGATCTTGTCGCCGATCCGCACCTCGCCGCCGCTGATGGTCTCCAGACCCGCCAGCATGCGCAGGGTGGTCGATTTGGCGCAGCCGGAAGGGCCGACGATCACCATAAATTCGCCATCGGCAATCTTCAGGTCGATACCATGCACCGCTTTAAACCCGTTGGAGTAAACTTTTTCCAGTTTGTTGAAAATCACTTCAGCCATGATATTTCCCTCTTAACCTTTGATTCCGCTGCTGGTCACGCCCTGCACGAAGTAGCGTTGAGCCAGGAAGAAGACGATGATGGACGGCAGAATGGAGATGCTCGCCATTGCCAGAATTTCGTTCCACGGCGCGCCTTCCGTGACGTCGATAGACATTTTTAGCGCCAGCGCGATGGGATACTTATCGACGCTGTAGACGTAGATCAGCGGACCGATAAAGTCATTCATCGACCACATGAACTGGAACAGCGCCACCGAGATAATGGCCGGCTTGAGGATCGGCACCACCACATACCACAGCACCTGGATGGAGTTGCAGCCGTCGATCTGCGCCGCCTCTTCCATATCGCGCGGCACGCCGCGCAGAAACTGGATCAGCATAAAGACAAAGAATCCCTGGGTGGCGAAGGCCAGCGGCAGATACAGCGGCAGATAGCTGTTCAGCATCCCCATTTCACGGAACATCAGGTACTGCGGGATCAGCAGGACGGTGCTCGGCAGCAGCATGGTGGTGATGAGCGTCGCGAACCAGAACTTCTTCCACGGGATCTCAAAGCGCGCAAAGCCGTACGCCACGATGGTGGAGGAGATGATGGTTAACACCACCTTCGGGATCACATACTTAAAGGTGTTCAGCATATAGTGGCCGAAATGGTATTCGGTGCCGGTCTTCCAGCCGTTGATAAACCCGTCCCAGGTGGCGTGGGTCGGCCACAGCCCGAGGGTGGTGAAGATCTCATGGTTCGGCTTGAACGAGGCGGAGAACATCCACGCCAGCGGGTAGAGCATCAGCAGGCCGACGAATATCAGCACGACGTAGCGCACCACCCGGCTCACTTTTTCCCGGCGCAGCGTACGGGCGACCTCACGATCGGCGTCGCTCATCACCGGCGCCATCTGTTGAATATCAGCCATTTTTGCCTCCCTTATCGGCGGAGTAGAAGACCCAGTATTTAGATGACTTAAAGGCGATCGACGCAAAGACCGCCACGACGAGGAACAGCACCCACGCCAGCGCGGCGCCATAGCCCATGTCGAAGTACTTAAAGGCGGTATCGTAGATGTAGAGCGAGAACAGGTAGGTGTAATAGGTCGGGCCGCCGCCGGTTATCACGTACGGGCCGGTAAACTCCTGGAACGCCTGGGTAGTCTGCATAATAAAGTTGAAGAAAATCACCGGGGTGATCAGCGGCACGGTGACCTTCATAAACATCTGCCACTTCGAGGCGCCGTCGATCATTGCCGCCTCATACTGCGACTGCGGGACGTTCTGCAGGGCGGCGAGGAAGATGACCATCGCGGAGCCAAACTGCCAGACGCGCAGCAGGGTGACCGACATTAAAGCCAGCGAGGGTTCCCCCAGCCAGTTGACGGCATCGATGCCAAAGACGGCGAGAAAGCTGTTCAGCAGGCCGTCAATGGCGAACAGGGCGCGCCACAGCACGGCAATCGCCACCGAGCTGCCGAGGATCGACGGGATGTAGTAGGCGGTGCGGAAAAAGCCGATGCCGCGCAGTTTGAAATTGAGCACAAAGGCAATGCCGAGGGCGAAAGCCAGTTTTAAGGGGATGGTTAAAAAGACGTAGGCAAAGGTCACCCCCATCGATTTCCAGAACAGGCTATCCTCGGTCAACATATAGCGATAGTTTTCAATGCCGTTAAATACCGGCGGACTCATCAAGTCGTACTCAGTAAAACTGAGAAAGAAAGATGAAACAAAAGGAAAAGCAGTAAAGACAATCAGCCCGATGATATAGGGCGATATCCATGCCAATCCCAGCAGCTTGTTTTCATTCATACATACCTACCTGGCTTACGAGTTGTAATACGGATCGGGTGACGCGGCGCTGTCGGCCTTTTGCCGCGACCAACGCAAAAAGTCTGAACGTTTCCTCTGGTTAACATATCCTTGTTAATGAATGGCTTAAGTTTTATCTGGCCCAACATGGAGGGGCCGTCAGGCTCTTTTTTATGCTGATCTGTTTTTTATAAAACACCGTTTTAATTTCATTTTATTGCGATTTATTTCCGCGTCATGCAGATCTGGATGGAAATGTGATCAAAGTCGAAACGATGTTTCAAAAAGGTGAGGTGGTAAGCACTTTAAGAATCTGAGGGAGCTTGAAAACAAGGAACAATCAGTCTGAACTGAGCGGGAAATATTATTACCAGGATAATGATTGGGGCGGCATCTTTTTTAGCGCGTGCTGTGAAACCTGAATCGGGGGCGGCGATCGCCCCCGTTTTTCATCAGCGTGCGAGAAAATCTTCGCGGATCGGGGTAAAGGTGTCGAGCAGCGTGCCGGGCTGCAAACAGACGCAGCCGTGCATGATCCCCGGCTGCTTATACAGCGTATCGCCAGCGCTGACGACGCGCGTCTCCTCGCCGATAGTGAACTCGAACTCGCCCGAGAGCACATAGGTGAGCTGTTCGTGAGGATGGTTATGCATCGGGCCGACGGCGCCGGCGGCAAAATTCACCTCTACGGCCATCATTTTGCCGTCGTGCGCCAGAATGCGGCGGGTTACGCCATTGCCGAGGTCTTCAAGGGTGGTGTCTTTATGGAAAATAAACATCGGGCGATCCTGTTGTTAAAATGAAACGTTGTTTCACTTAACTTATCCCACTCTTCATGAAAAAGAAATACGCGGCCAGAGAAGTGGAAAGTTGATCACAAGTTTGTTTCACTGGCAGAAACGACATAAGGAGCAGAAGATGAAAACCATTGGCCTGTTAGGCGGCATGAGCTGGGAGTCAACGATCCCTTACTATCGCCTGATTAATGAAGGCGTGAAGGCGCGACTGGGCGGGCTGCACTCCGCCAGCCTGGTGCTGCACAGCGTCGATTTTCACGACATCGAAGCCTGTCAGTCCGCCGGCGACTGGGATCGCGCCGGGGCGATCCTTGCCGAAGCCGCGGTCGGGCTCCAGCAGGCGGGCGCCGAGGGCATTGTCCTGTGCACCAACACCATGCACAAGGTAGCGGATGCCATCGCCGCCCGCTGCCAGGTTCCCTTTCTGCATATCGCCGATGCCACCGGGCGGGCGATTGCCGCCAGAGGCCAGCGGCGGGTCGCGCTGCTGGGCACTCGCTATACCATGGAGCAGACCTTTTATCGCGGTCGTCTGCAGGAGCAGTTTGCCATCGAGACGCTGATCCCCGAGGCCGACGATCGGGCGCGGATCAATCAGATCATCTTCGACGAGCTCTGTCTCGGCACCTTCAGCGAGGCGTCGCGGGACTATTATCTGCAGACGATCGCCGCCCTGGCGGAGCAGGGAGCGGAAGGGGTTATTTTCGGCTGTACGGAGATAGGCCTGCTGGTGCCTGCCGAGCTCAGCCCGCTGCCGGTCTTTGACACCGCGGCGATCCATGCGGAAGACGCGGTCAACTTTATGCTCTCTGCAGGACCGACGCCAGCGGCGTGAGGATCTGCGGCAGACTCTGCTGCAGGTGCGTCACGAAGGCATCGACCAGCGCCGAGCGCGGGCGATGGAGCGGGCGGATCAGGCTGACGGTAAACGGCACCTCAACGCTGAAGCGGCGCACCACCACGCCGCTATCGGCATAGTCCAGGGCGGTCAGCGGGTTAACCACCGAGATCCCGGCGCCGGCGCGCACCATGGCGCAGATCGAGGCCGCGCTGTGGGTTTCGACCACCATCCGCCGCTTGACCTGATGCTCAAGGAACAGGGCGTCGAGCAGCTGGCGATAGCTGTCGGTGCGCGACAGGCTGATGTAGTTTTCGCCCTGAAAATCGGCGGGGGTCAGCGTCGTCTGCGCCGCCAGCGGATGGCCGGCGGGCAGCACGCAGACTTCATTCAGCGTCAGCAACGGAGTGCGTTCGGTGCCCGCCGGGGTATGCAAGGTCTCCGTCAGGCCAAGGTCATGGCGCTGGGCGGAGAGCCACTCCTCCAGCAGCGGCGACTCCTGAGGGACGATCTGCAGGCTGACCTCCGGGTAGCGGGCGAGAAACGGTGGCAACAGCAGCGGCAGAAAGGACTGGGAAAACACCGGCAGGCAGGCGATCGACAGCTCGCCCTGGCGAAACTCGCGCAGGCTCTCGGCGGCGCTGACGATGCGGTCCAGGCCGTACCAGGAACGCTGAACCTCCTCAAACAGGCGCAGGCCCTGCACGGTTGGCTGCAGGCGACCGCGGGTCCGCTCAAACAGCTGAAGGCCGAGCACCTTCTCAAAGCGCGCCAGCTCGCGGCTGACGGTGGGTTGCGAGGTATGCAGCATCCTCGCGGCTTCGGTCAGGTTGCCGGTGGTCATCACCGCGTGAAAGATTTCGATATGGCGCAAATTGACGGCTGGCATGCGGTCTCCCTGAGGCTCGGCTGTAACCATATCATTTTTGCATAGAGTCGCGATAAAACGATATTTTTTATTGGTCAGGCACTGTGGCGTAATCAGAAAAAACAGCGACCAACACACGCACTGCACCGGAGTTTTTATGCCACATTCGCTTTACGCCACTGATACCGATCTAACCGCGGACAACCTGCTGCGCCTGCCGGCGGAATTTGGCTGCCCGGTCTGGGTCTATGATGCGCAGATTATTCGCCGCCAGATTGCCCAGCTCAGCCAGTTTGACGTGGTGCGTTTTGCGCAAAAAGCCTGCTCTAACATCCATATTCTGCGTCTGATGCGTGAGCAGGGGGTGAAGGTGGACTCGGTGTCGCTGGGGGAGATCGAGCGTGCGCTGGCGGCAGGCTACGATCCGCAGCAGAATCCAGAGGATATTGTCTTCACCGCCGATCTGATCGACGACGCCACCCTCGATCGCGTCAAGGCGTTACAGATCCCGGTGAACGCCGGTTCGATCGACATGCTAAGCCAGCTGGGGGAGGTGTCGCCGGGCCATCGCGTCTGGCTGCGCGTCAACCCGGGCTTTGGCCACGGCCACAGCCAGAAAACCAATACCGGCGGTGAGAACAGCAAGCATGGCATCTGGTACAGCCACCTGCCGGCGGCGCTGGAAGTGATGCGTCGCTATCAGCTGCAGCTGGTGGGGATCCATATGCATATCGGCTCTGGCGTCGACTATGGTCACCTGGAGCAGGTGTGCGGCGCGATGGTGCGCCAGGTTGTCGACTTTGGTCAGGATCTGCAGGCCATCTCCGCCGGCGGCGGCCTGTCTATTCCTTACCGCGAGGGCGAAGAGGCCATCGACACCGCTCACTATTATGGCCTGTGGAACCGCGCCCGGGAGCAGATCGCCACCCATCTGGGTCACCCGGTGAAACTGGAGATTGAACCCGGACGCTTCCTGGTGGCCGAGTCCGGCGTGCTGGTGTCGCAGGTGCGCAGCGTGAAAGAGATGGGCAGCCGCCACTTCGTGCTGATTGACGCCGGCTTTAACGACCTGATGCGCCCGGCAATGTACGGCAGCTATCATCATATCACCGCTCTGGCGGCGGATGGCCGCGATCTCAGCGCCGCGCCGCAGGTGGAGACCGTGGTGGCCGGGCCGCTGTGCGAGTCCGGGGACGTCTTTACCCAGCAGGAAGGGGGGAAAGTCGAGACCCGTCTGCTGCCGGCGGTGGCCCCAGGGGATTATCTGGTGCTCCATGACACTGGCGCCTACGGGGCTTCGATGTCATCCAACTATAACAGCCGTCCGCTGCTGCCGGAGGTGCTGTTTGATGGCGGCAAGGCGCGGCTGATCCGCCGTCGCCAGACCATCCAGGAGCTGCTGGCCTTGGAGCTTATTTAAAAAAAGGTCCCGTCGTCACCGACTCACGCAACACCAGCGTGCCGGTGAACGGCGGGATCGTTTCGATCGGCTGCTGGTTAGCAAGCTTGATCGCCTGATCGATAGCCGTGGTGATCATGTTGTCGATCGGCAGATAGACCGTCGACAGCCCCGGCTCCAGCCATTTCGCGCTTGGCGCATCGTCGAAGCCAAACAGCGACACATCCTGCGGAATACGCAGCCCCGCCTGATGCAGCGCCTTTGAGGCCCCCAGCGCCATATCATCGTTACAGGAAAACAGCGCGCTGAAGCGGGCTTTCTCGTCCAGCAGTTCCCGGCACAGCTCGTAGCCGCGGGTCATCGTCGAGTCCCCGTATTTCACCCGGCTCGGATCCCACTCAATACCATGTTTTATCAGCGCGTTGCGATAGCCCTGCAGGCGCGCCTGGCCGGTGGGGGTGTGCATCGGGACGGTGATGCAGGCGATATCGCGGTGGCCCTGGGTAATCAGATACTCCACGGCCTGGAAGGCGGCTTCCTGCTGTTCGAAAAACACGCAGCGTTCGCGGGCCTGCGCCACATCACGGTTAATCACCACCAGCGGCATGGCGATCGAGTTAATCAGCGACATGATCGCCTTCTCGCTCATATGCCGGGTATAGAGGATGATCGCATCGCACTGCCGGTCGGCGAGCATCTGCACCGCTTCCTCTTCGCGCTCCGGCGTATCATGGCCGTCGGTGACGATAAGCTGTTTTCCCCAGGCTTCTGTCTGGCGTGACGCCTGCTGCAGCAGACGGCCAAAGTAGAAGCCGTCAAAGGTGGAGACAACCAGCCCGATACTGTTGCTGGTCTGATTGGCCAGCGAGCGGGCAAGGAAATTCGGCCGGTAGCCCAGCTCTTCCATCGCTTTAAAGACCTGTTGGCGGGTGCTCTCTTTCACCTGACCTGTGCCGTTCAACACGCGGGAAACCGTCGCTTTCGAGACGCCTGCGCGAATTGAGACATCCAGCATTGTAGCCATTTATCGATTCCTGATTTCACGTGGTAAGGCGCAGTTTATCACAGACCGAAAAGGGACATATCGACGGGGCGGGGCGGAAAAACCATCGCGATCACGCTTTTAGCAGGAACTGACCAACCGGCGGTATCTGGTATGCCAATGGCTGTTTTTATCGATATTTGGGATACCACGAAGCGGGTTGCGAGCGCTGTCACAGAACAATTTTTGCCTGGCGACTATGTTTTGGTATGCCAAAAGTCACTGGCTGTCCACCTGGCCGCAATAAGCCCTTTACTCTGAGGTACTCTTTTATGGCATTACAGGACAAACTGATCGACGCGCTGGGGCGTTTCGCGACGACATTCAACAGCTATCGCTACATTATGGCGATCAAATCGGCGTTTATTACCCTGATGCCGGTGATCATCGTCGGGGCCTTTTCGGTGCTGATCTCCAATATGGTGCTGGATCCGAAGAATGGGCTCGCCAGCTTTTCCTCACTCTCCTTTCTCGCGGCTCTGAAGCCGATCACCAGCGCGCTGAACTACGCCACGCTCAACTTCCTCAATATCGGCGCCGTGTTTCTGATCGGCATTGAGCTGGGGCGGATCAACGGCATCAAAAGCCTGTTTCCCGGCCTGCTGGCGGTGATCTGCTTTATCTGCGTCACGCCGACCACGGTGGAGATGATGGTCGATGGCCAGATGCACGTGGTGAAAGATGTCCTGCTGCGTCAGTTCTCCGATACCCGTAGTCTGTTCCTCGGAATGTTCATCGCCATTCTGTCGGTCGAGATTTACTGCTGGCTGGAGGGGCGCAAGGGGCTGAAGATCAAGATGCCGGATACCGTGCCGCCGAACGTTTCTGCCTCTTTTTCCGCGCTGATCCCGGCGATCATCACCACCACCGCGATCGCCACCTTTGGTTTTCTCTTCCACCAGCTGACGGGAATGTATCTCTACGATGCGGTCTACCAGGTGGTGCAGCAGCCGCTGGAGCGGGTGGTGCAGAGCCTGCCGGGGATCCTGCTGCTGATGTTCGTCGCCCAGCTGTTCTGGGTGATCGGTATTCACGGCAACCAGATGATCAAGCCGATCCGCGAGCCGCTGCTGCTGGGGGCGATCACCGTCAATATGAGCGCCTTTGAGCAGGGGAAAGAGGTACCGAACATCATCACGATGCCCTTCTGGGATGTTTACATGAGCATCGGCGGCTCGGGGCTGACCATCGGCCTGCTGATTGCGGTGATGATCGCCACCAGGCGCAAAGAGATGAAAGAGATCGCCAAGCTGTCGATAGGCCCGGGGCTGTTCAATATTAACGAGCCGGTGATCTTCGGGATGCCGATCATGCTCAACCCGATCCTCGCCATCCCGTTTATCATCACCCCGCTGGTGACCGGCAGCATCGGCTATTTCGCCACCCTGACCGGCTTCGCCGGCAAGGCGGTGGTGATGGTGCCCTGGACCACGCCGCCGCTGATCAACGCCTGGCTGTCCACCGCCGGCTCGATGGGAGCGGTGGTGACTCAGCTTATCTGCATCGTCGTCGCGGTGCTTATCTATCTGCCTTTCGTCAAAATTGCCTCCCGCCGTGCCGATGCCGCACAGCGTCAGGCCGACAATCAACAGACCGCCAACCCTGTCTGAGGAGCCTATGACTACCGTACGGATGACCATTCCCGATGATTTTATCCTTGGCGCGGCGGCTTCCGCCTGGCAGACCGAGGGCTGGAGCGGAAAAAAACCGGGGCAGGACTCCTGGCCCGATCTCTGGTACAAAAACGACCGCCACGTCTGGCATAACGGCTATGGCCCGGCGGTGGCTACCGATTTTATTAACCGCTTTCAGGAAGACGTGCAGCTGATGAAGCTGGCCGGGCTGACCCACTACCGCACCTCGATCAACTGGTCGCGCTTTCTGATCGACTATGAAAACGTCACGGTGGATGAGGAGTATGCGGCCTATTACGACCAGCTGTTCGATGCGCTACTGGCCAACGGCATTACGCCGATGATCTGCCTTGAGCATTACGAATTACCGGGCTATCTGCTGGAAAAGTATGGCGGCTGGGGGTCGAAAAAAGTGGTTGAGCTGTTTGTGCGCTACGCGGAGCAGGTCTTTGCCCGCTACCACCTGAAGGTAACCCGCTGGTTTACCTTTAATGAGCCGATCGTGGTGCAGACCCGGGTCTATCTGGATGCCCTGCGCTGGCCCTATGAGCAGAACACCAGCACCTGGATGCAGTGGAACTACCATAAGGTGCTGGCGACCGCCTGCGTGGTGAAGCGATTTCGCGAACTCGGCTATCCCGGGACCGTTGGCTGCATCCTCAATCCGGAGGTGACCTACCCACGCTCCCGCGCCCCGCATGACCTGCGCGCGGCGGAGATCTACGATCTGTTCTACAACCGTATGTTTCTCGACCCGTTGGTGCACGGGGTCTGGCCGCCGGCGCTTCTCGCGCTGCTTGAGCAGCATCAGGTGACGTGGGAGGCCAGCGCGGAGGAGCTGGCGATTATCCGCGAGCACACCGTCGATGAGCTGGGGATTAACCTTTACTATCCGCACCGGGTCAAAGCCCCGTCGCGGGCCTGGCATCCGCATACCCCGTTCCATCCAGCCTGGTATTATGAGCCGTTTGAGCTGCCCGGCCGGCGGATGAACGCCTCCCGCGGCTGGGAAATCTACCCGCAAATCATCTTTGATATGGCGATGCGGATCAAAAATGACTATCGCAACATCCCGTGGTTCGTGGCCGAGAGCGGGATGGGGGTGGAAAACGAAGGCCAGTTCCGTAACCGCGAAGGCGTCATCGATGACAGCTACCGCATTCGTTTTATCAGCGAACATCTCTGGCACACCCTGCGCGCCCGCGAGGCAGGGGCCAACTGCCAGGGCTATATGCTGTGGGCGTTTACCGACAACGTGTCGCCGATGAACGCCTTTAAAAACCGCTACGGGCTAATCGAAATCGATCTGCAAAACCATCGCGCCCGGCGGCCCAAAGCTTCGGCGCACTGGTTTCGTCAGCTCGGCGAACGGCGTGAGCTGGTGCTGGATATCGACGATGAATACCGCTAGCCGGGAGCAATCTTTGCTAAGATAGCGGCGTATTTGACTCGCAGGCATGTAACGCACAGGTGATTTTGTGGAAAAAGCGATAATTCCGCCGGAAAAGAAGCCCTATCAGGAGATTGGTGATGACCTGCGCGCCCAGATTGCGCAGGGGCGCTACCCGGTCGGGTCGCGTTTGCCGCCGGAACGCCATATTGCCGAAACCTATGGCGTCAGCCGGACCATTGTGCGCGAAGCGCTGCTGATGCTGGAGCTGCAGGGGACGGTGGATATCCGTCAGGGATCCGGGGTGTACGTCATGCGTATCCCGCATGAAAACGACAGCGAAGAAGAGCAGTTGCTCAGCAGCGACGTCGGTCCGTTTGAAATTCTCCAGGCGCGCCAGCTGCTGGAGAGCAATATCGCCGCCTTTGCCGCGAAAATGGCCACCCGCGCCGATATCGACAATCTGAAGCGGATTATCGAGCAGGAGCAGCGGGCTATCGCCCTCAACGACACCGCCCAGGATAACGCCCGCCTGTTCCATCTGGTGCTGGCCGGGGCGACGCAGAACCAGATGCTGTTGGCGACGGTGGAGCGGATCTGGCTGCAGATGGACAGCAGCCCGCTGTGGCAGCAGTTCAATGTGCATATTGCCAGCCGCGCCTGGCGGCTGAAGTGGCTCGGCGACCGGCAGACGCTGCTCGCCGCGCTGCGGCGTCGCGATGTGATGGGCGCCTGGCAGGCGATGTGGCAGCATCTGGAAAACGTCAAAAACAGTCTGCTGGAGCTGTCCGATGAAGACGCCCCGGACTTTGACGGCTATCTGTTCGATTCGGTGCCGATTTTTCAGGGGAAGCTGGTATGACGATCCTGCCGCTGTACGCCGCGCCGCAGTTCGCCCGGCAGGTGACCGACTGGCTGTGGCAGGCCTTTGGCGGCGAGGCGCTGCCGCGGGAATTTTTCGCCAGCATTGTGCAGCATAGCCAGACGGCGGAGGCGCTACCGCTGACCTTTATTGCCGTGGAAGGGGAGCAACTGCTCGGAACGATTGGCCTCTGGCGCTGCGATTTGATAAGCCGCCAGGATCTGTTTCCCTGGCTGGCGGCGCTGTACGTCGCGCCCGCCGCTCGCGGTCAGGGGCTGGCCGGACAGCTGCAGCGGCATGTGATCGATTATGCCCGCTGCGCGGGCTATCAGGAGCTTTATCTCTACTCCACCTGCCGCGATTTTTATGAACGCTTCGGCTGGCGCTACATCGGCGAGGGGCTGGATTACCCGGCCACCGCCGTGCATCTCTATCGCTACGACTTATCGCCTTCCTGCGGGGCCACCACCGAATGACGTCGCACCAGCGTCGGGCTGAACAGGTGGGTGATCTCCGGCGCCGGGCGCTGCTCCGCCAGGGCTAAGGCCAGCTCGGCCGCCTGGGTCGCCATCGTGACGATCGGGTAACGGACAGTGGTCAGCCGCGGGCGGACATAGCGCGAAATCAGGACATCGTCGAAGCCGATCAGCGAAATTTCCCGCGGGACGTCGATACCGTTGTCGTTCAGCACCCCCATCGCGCCGGCGGCCATCGAGTCGTTATAGCAGGCGACGGCGCTAAAGTGGCGGCCGCGGCCAAGCAGTTCGGTCATCGCCTGTTCGCCGCCGCTTTCATCCGGCTCGGCAAACGTGACCAGCCGGTCGTTGCACGGCAGGCCGCTCTCCTCCAGCGCCGCGTAGTACCCCTGCAGGCGATCTTCCGCATCAGAGATATCGTGGTTTGAGCACAGATAGCCGATACGCGTGTGCCCCTGCTGGATCAGATGGCGGGTCGCCAGCCAGGCGCCGTAGCGATCGTCCAGCGCCACGCAGCGGGTTTCATATCCGGGCAGGATGCGGTTGATCAGCACCATGCCGGGGATCTGTTTCATCAGCCCGGCGAGTTCCTCATCGGGGATCATTTTGGCGTGCACCACCAGCGCCGCGCAGCGGTGGCGGATCAGCTGCTCTATCGCCTGGCGCTCCTTTTGCACGTTGTGGTAGCCATTGCCAATCAGCAAAAAATTGCCGGTGCGGTAGGCTACCTGTTCGACGGCTTTGACCATCGCGCCGAAGAAGGGGTCGGAGACATCGCCCACCACCAGGCCGACGGTTTCCGTGGACTGCTGGGCCAGCGCCCGGGCGTTCGCGTTGGGGTGATAGTTGAGGGTTTCCATCGCCGCGCCCACGGACTGACGCGAGGCTTCGCTGGCTTTGGGAGAGTTGTTGATGACGCGGGAGACGGTAGCGACGGAGACTCCTGCGAGTCGGGCTACATCCTTAATTGTCGCCATACCATGCCTTTTATAGGGTAAGCGTTTACATACTGCTATGTTACGGGAAAGAGCGGCAGATTCAAGGCGCGGCGGCGAAGGAATGGCGCAAATGTGATTCAGAGCGGGCTTATCGGTGACCTGTTTACATTGACGCTATCAGTAATTGAAACCGGCTCGGGGAAACACAAACCTTTGCTTACACTTTGCGATGCGCTGTTGCGAATGTTCGCTGGTTTGTCCGCCGAGCAGGTTGATATTCTGGCTCTCCCAGAGGTATTGATAGGTGGAGTCAACGTCAAGTTGACCACTTTACTTACACCAGCCTGCGCAGATGCGCAGGTTTTTTTTTGCCCGTCGCCGGCGTTGTTACAGATAGCGAAAATCGTAATAACTGGTTGCACTTAGGCTCACTCACTTGCGTTTTCCCGCTGGCCCGAAGCGGGCGAAAAACGCGACAATCGAGATCCCAGAGGTATTGATAGGTGAGTTTCTCAGGTACGCTCTTCGTACTGGACGTCTTACACCAGCCTGCGCGGATGCGCAGGTTTTTTTTATTCTGAAAATCCCCCCGCCGCACTGCTTTCCCACGCCTTCTCGTGTAACCTGCTTTGACTCATTACCGGTCACATGGAGTTGTTATGCTATTGGGATTTTTCAGACTGCTGTTCAAGGGGTTATACCGGGTCAGACTGACCGGCGACACGCAGGCTTTGCACCAGCAAAAAGTCTTAATTACCCCGAACCACGTCTCTTTCCTCGACGGCATTCTGCTGGCGTTGTTTTTGCCGGTCCGACCGGTTTTTGCCGTCTATACCTCAATCAGCCAGCGCTGGTTTATGCGCGCGCTGACGCCGATTATCGATTTTGTGCCGCTGGACCCGACCAAGCCGATGTCGATCAAACATCTGGTGCGCCTGATCGAACAGGGGCGGCCGGTGGTCATCTTCCCGGAAGGGCGAATCTCGGTCAGCGGCTCGCTGATGAAAATTTATGACGGCGCCGCCTTTGTCGCCGCCAAATCGCAGGCGACCATCGTGCCGCTGCGCATTGAAGGCGCTGAACTGACGCCCTTCAGCCGGCTGAAGGGGCTGGTAAAGCGTCGCCTGTTCCCGCGGATTCAGCTGCACCTGCTGCCGCCTACCCATCTGCCGATGCCCGAGGCGCCGCGCGCCCGCGACCGGCGCAAAATCGCCGGGGAAATGCTGCATCAGATCATGATGGAGGCCCGGATGGCGGTGCGCCCGCGGGAAACCCTGTATGAGTCGCTGCTGGCGGCGCAAGACCGCTTCGGCGCGCGCAAACCCTGCGTGGAGGATATCAACTTCCAGCCGGATACCTATCGCAAGCTGCTGACCAAAACCCTGTTTGTCGCCCGCATTCTGGAAAAATACAGTCAGCAGGGCGAGAAGATCGGCCTGATGCTACCCAACGCCGGCATCAGCGCGGCGGTGATTTTCGGCGCGATCGCCCGCGGGCGCATTCCGGCGATGATGAACTATACCGCCGGGGTGAAAGGACTCAGCAGCGCCATCGCCGCCGCGGAACTCAAGACCATTTTTACCTCGCGCACCTTCCTCGATAAAGGCAAGCTCTGGCACCTGCCGGAGCAGTTGACCCAGGTGCGTTGGGTGTTCCTGGAAGATCTCAAAGGCGATATCACCCCCGCAGACAAACTGTGGATTTTCGGCCATCTGCTGGCGCCGCGTCTGGCGCAGGTTAAGCAGCAGCCGGAAGACGCGGCGATGATCCTCTTCACCTCCGGCTCGGAGGGCAACCCGAAAGGGGTGGTGCACAGCCATAAAAGCCTGCTGGCCAACGTCGAGCAGATCAAAACCATCGCCGACTTTACCGCTAACGACCGCTTTATGTCGGCGCTGCCGCTGTTCCACTCTTTTGGCCTCACCGTCGGCCTGCTGACGCCGCTGCTTACCGGCGCGGAGGTGTTTCTCTATCCCAGCCCGCTGCACTATCGCGTGGTGCCGGAGCTGGTCTACGATCGCAACTGCACGGTGCTGTTCGGCACCTCGACCTTCCTCGCCAACTATGCTCGCTTCGCTAACCCCTATGATTTCTATCGTCTCCGCTATGTGGTCGCCGGGGCGGAGAAGCTGCAGGAGAGCACCAAACAGCTGTGGCAGGATAAATTCGGCCTGCGTATTCTCGAAGGCTACGGTGTGACCGAGTGCGCCCCGGTGGTCTCGATCAACGTGCCCATGGCGGCGAAGGTCGGCACCGTGGGGCGGATTCTGCCGGGGATGGACGCCCGCCTGCTGGCGATGCCTGGCATTGAGCAGGGGGGACGACTGCAGCTGAAAGGGCCGAACATTATGAAAGGCTACCTGCGGGTGGAAAATCCCGGGGTGCTGGAAGCGCCGACGGCGGAAAATCAGCACGGTGAAAAGGAAGCGGGTTGGTATGACACCGGCGATATCGTGACTTTCGATGACCAGGGCTATGTCCGCATCCAGGGCCGTGCGAAGCGCTTCGCCAAAATCGCTGGCGAAATGATCTCTCTTGAGATGGTGGAGCAGGTGGCCCTCGGCGCGTCGCCGGACAAAATGCACGCCACGGCGATTAAACAGGACGCCAGCAAAGGCGAGGCGCTGGTGCTGTTTACCACCGATACTGAACTGACTCGCGAAGCCCTGCTGCGCTACGCTCGCCAGCACGGCGTACCGGAGCTGGCGGTGCCGCGCGATATACGCTGGCTGAAACAGCTGCCGGTGCTCGGTAGCGGCAAGCCAGACTATGTCACCCTGAAAAATATGGTCGACGAGGCGGAAACAACCCATGAGTGAGTCAGTGCATACTAACCCGTCGCTGTATTCGAAAGGGATGATGGCGGTGATCTGCGCCCAGTTCCTGTCGGCCTTCGGCGACAATGCGCTTCTCTTCGCCACCCTGGCGCTGATGAAGCAGCTCTATTATCCGGAGTGGAGCCAGCCGGTCCTGCAGATGTTGTTTGTGGGCGCTTACATCCTTTTTGCCCCCTTTGTCGGCCAGTTCGCCGACAGCTTTGCCAAAGGCCGGGTAATGATGGTGGCCAACGGCCTGAAGCTGCTTGGCGCCGGCTGTATCTGCTTCGGCGTGAATCCGTTTATCGGCTATACGCTGGTGGGGATTGGCGCCGCCGCCTATTCGCCGGCCAAGTATGGCATTCTCGGCGAACTGACCACCGGCGATAAGTTAGTGAAGGCTAACGGACTGATGGAGTCCTCGACCATCGCGGCGATCCTGCTGGGCTCCATGGCCGGCGGGATCCTCGCCGACTGGCACGTGCTGGCGGCGCTGATCGTCTGCGCGCTGGTCTACGGTGGGGCGGTGGTGGCTAACCTGTGGATACCCAGGCTGCCGGCGGCGCGTCCGGGGCAGTCATGGCGTTTCAAGCCGATGACGCACAGCTTCTTCAGCGCCTGCCGCGCGCTGTGGCGCAACGGCGAAACCCGCTTTTCGCTGATGGGCACCAGCCTGTTCTGGGGCGCTGGCGTGACCCTGCGCTTCCTGCTGGTGATCTGGGTGCCGGTGGCGCTGGGCATTACCAGCAACGCCATGCCTACCTATCTTAATGCGATGGTGGCGGTGGGGATTGTACTGGGAGCCGGGGCGGCGGCGAAGCTGGTGACCCTGGAGACAGTGTCGCGCTGTATGCCGGCCGGGATTTTGATCGGTATCGCGGTGATAGCCTTTGCCGTGCAGCAGTCGCTGCTGCCGGCGTTCGGTCTGTTGCTGCTGCTCGGGGTGTTCGGCGGCTTCTTTATCGTGCCGTTGAATGCGCTGCTGCAGGAGCGCGGGAAACATTCGGTCGGGGCGGGTAACGCCATTGCGGTACAGAACCTGGGCGAAAACGTGGCGATGCTGCTGATGCTGGGGCTCTATTCTCTGGCGGTAAGCGTGGGCGTACCGCCGGTCGCTGTGGGAATAGGCTTTGGCGCGGTGTTTGCTGTGGCCATCGCCGCGCTGTGGGTCTGGGGGCGGCGTAAATAACTTCTCGTCGCGGTTGACTTGAAATCGTCGCCACTGCCAGGCGCGCGGCAGAGAGAAACTCCCGGGTTGCGGCTTGCGCCTGATCCGGGCTACCGCGGCTACTGAGGCGGCTACCCGCCCTGGGTAGCGTAGGCCCGGTAAGGCGTAGCCGCCACCGGGCAACAACGCGACGCCAGAAGCTGGCGTCGACAGGTCGTGCTACGGTGCCGGGTAGGTATAAACCTGATGCACCGCTTCAATCTCCGCTAATACCTCTTCGCTCAGCTCAAGCTGCAAACTTTCCACGTTGGCCTGCAGCTGCGCCATGGTCGTCGCCCCCAGCAGGGTGCTGGCGACAAACGGCTGCCGACGCACAAAGGCCAGCGCCATTTGCGCCGGATCGAGGCCGTGACGTTGGGCGATATCCACATAGGCCGCCACCGCTTTCTGCGACTGCTCGCCGCTGTAGCGCGTAAAGCGGCTGAACAGCGTATTGCGCGCCCCCGCCGGCTTCGCGCCGTTGAGGTACTTCCCGGTCAGGGTGCCGAAAGCCAGGCAGGAGTAGGCCAGCAGCTCCACGCCTTCGAACTGGCTCACTTCCGCGAGGCCGACTTCAAAGCTGCGGTTCAGCAGGCTGTAGGGGTTCTGAATGGTCACGATCCGCGGCAGGTCGTGCTTATCCGCCAGGTGCAGATAACGCATCACGCCGAAGGCGGTTTCATTCGATACGCCGATGTAGCGGATCTTGCCGGCGCGCTGGAACTCGGTCAGCGCCTCGAGGGTATCCAGCAGGGTCACCGCGGGGGCGGCGTCGGCCCAGGTGTAGCCGAGCTTGCCAAAGCAGTTGGTGGGGCGCTGCGGCCAGTGTACCTGGTACAGGTCGAGATAATCGGTCTGCAGACGCTTCAGGCTGGCGTGCAGCGCCTCGCGGATATTTTTCCGGTCCAGGACGTGGTTTGGTCGAATACTGCTGTCGTTATTGCGCGCGGGCCCGCTGACCTTCGAGGCGAGCACCAGCTTTTCGCGATTGCCGCGTTTCGCCAGCCAGTTGCCGACGTAGGTTTCAGTTAGCCCCTGAGTTTCCGGGCGCGGCGGGACAGGGTACATTTCGGCGACATCGATCAGATTGATGCCGTTGGCGACTGCGTAATCGAGCTGCTGATGGGCATCGGCCTCGCTGTTCTGCTCGCCAAAGGTCATGGTTCCCAGCCCGAGGGTGCTGATTTCAAGTGAACTGTGTGGGATACGGTGATACTGCATAGCCAGCTTCCTTTTTATTTATAAGGTCAGGCATTCCCCGACAAAGGAGTATCAACATGGCAGAGGGTGAGAAAAAGAGGAAGTAAAAAAATCAAAAAAGCCGGGTGACGAGGAGGGGCGGTGGGTGGAACCCGCGGTGTCCTGGTGTGTCCCGACTCTTCTCAGAAGGCTGGTTGTCGGTAAGCGCAGCGTCAACAGAGGCTGGGGCCGACGGGGAAAAATTAACGCTTAATGATTTGCGAAACGTCGTCACGATTGATCTGCATTTTATTACCCTGCTGATCTTCGTAGCTGATAAGACCGGTATCGTCATCCACGGTAGGTTTACCGTCGGTCAGGATCATGCGCCCATCTTTGGTCGCCATGACGTAATCGCTGCTGCAACCGGAAACCGAGAACGCCAGTCCTACGGCGGAAATCAATACTGCCCATTTTTTCATCGTCATCACCTCTTGAGTAGCTGCACCCCATACCCGTCTATTAATAGCCTGATTTGTGAGACATAAAAAGCAGTAAAGTCTGAAAAAGGGTTGCAGCCTGTGACCAGGCTGCAATTTTGTGGTTTACAGCGGGTTTTTCTTATTGCGCAGCAGGTTAAGACTCTCAACGGCAATAGAGAAGAACATGGCGAAGTAGATGTATCCCTTCGGCACATGGACGTCGAAACTTTCCAGCATTAGGGTAAAGCCGACGAGGATCAGGAACGACAGCGCCAGCATTTTCACCGACGGATGACGGTCAACGAAATCGCCGATAGGTCGTGCGGCGAACATCATTACCCCCACCGCAATCACGACCGCCGCCATCATAATAAACAGATGGTCCGACAGACCGACGGCGGTGATCACCGAGTCGAGGCTAAAGATGATGTCCAGCAGCATGATCTGCACGATGGCGCCGAGGAAGGAGTGAACGTTAGTTTTCAGCCCCTCCTCTCCACCTTCGATAGACTCATGGATCTCTTTACTGGCTTTCCAGATAAGGAACAGTCCGCCTAACAGCAAGATCAGATCGCGAAACGAAATCTCCTGACCGAGGACGGTGAAGAGCGGGTTGGTCAGCTTAACGACCCAGGCGATAGAGGCCAGCAGCGCCAGGCGCATGACCATCGCCCCCATTAAACCGATCCGTCGCGCGTGAGCGCGCTGGGCGGTGGGGAGCTTGGCCACGACCAGAGAGAGAAAAATAATATTATCGATCCCGAGCACGATCTCCAGCAGCGTCAAGGTGCCCAGCGCCAGCCAGGCGTTAGGATCGGTTATCCATGCAAATAACATTGTTCAAAGTCCTGCAAAATAGAAAGCAGCAATTATATGCACGCCCCAACGCAGAACAAAAAATTAATCGTGTTGTAACAAGAAATGGCGGGCGAGCAGGGCGGCGGTGAAATTCTTTTTCAGGTAGAAACCGCGCGGCAGGGTGAGGATCGTCTCCCCGCGGGCGCCGATGGCTTCGGTCAACGCCTTGCTGTTGGCCGCTTTCGGTCTTAACTGCAGCACCTCGCCGTGGCGGGCGGTAATGCGCTCCACCTCACCGAGGACAATAAGATCCATCAGCTCTTCCCAGTCCATACGCAGCTGGCGCTCCTCTTCTTCGTTCGGACTCCACAGCAGCGGTGCGCCGACGCGCCGCGCCGCCAGAGGAATGGTGCGCTCTCCTTCCACCGGGATCCACAGGACGCGCTGCAGCTTATGCCGCACATGGCTGCTCTCCCAGGTGACGCCGCTATTGCCGGTTAACGGAGCGACGCAGACAAAGGTGGTCTCCAGCGGACGACCCCGGCTGTCGATAGGGATCGTTTTGAGCTCCACCCCCAGCGCGGCGAAATCCTGTTCAGGTTTACTGCCCGCGCTGGCCCCCAGCCACAGCTCAAGCAGGATGCCCGTCCAGCCTTTATCACGCTTCAGGTCGCGGGGAATGGGGATCCCGGCCAGCGCCGCCAGCTCGCCCAGCGTATAGCCGGCCAGCTGTCGGGCCTGGGCCAACAGCTGTTCCTGACTTTGCGGCGGAGAGGAGAGAGGAGCGATAGCGGGCATAGGGCGACACCTTTGGCTAAAAAATGAGCGCTAATTTTGCGCGTTGTGGATAGAGTTTACCGTTTTCTGAGTAACTATACCAATCCCATGATTTATATGCCTTTTTAAGGTCATTGCGCTGCGGGTGAAAACCATGAAAACAGGTTTTCCAGAACTGGTCACTGACAATAAACAGGATCTTACACCATGTTATCCACAGAAAAGTGGGATAACTGGGGAAAAGCCCCACTACTGGTTCGATTTACAGCCTTGACGTGCGACGAAAATCGAATTTTTAGAGAAAATCTGCCCGCGACCTGCGCGTAATCTGTGGATAAAATCGACATTGTTCGATCTTTCATCAGTCGGCGGATCGTATGTGTGATGATCGTCACGTTATGCTGTAATAAGTGAAAGGAATATATTCTAACTTAATGAATATGCTATCATTATTATAAGGTGTTAGCGGTGCGATGTTCAGATTACTCCGGGTTTTCCCGGGTTAATTCCGTACTTCTTCACAACTCTATCCACAGAAAAAGTGAATAAAATCGGCCGTCGGGCGCTTTTGCTGTTTATAACTCTGGCAATTACTGTGAGTTATTCAAATGTTATCCGTTCTCAGTGTGCGAACAGAGTGGTTTACCGTTTCCGACGAGTGTGAAACAATCATTCACATTGAAGCTTATCTTGAGGTAGTCCGGTGATTGATGACGATGGCTACCGCCCAAATGTCGGTATTGTAATCTGTAATCGTCAGGGCCAGGTCATGTGGGCCCGACGCTATGGTCAGCACTCGTGGCAGTTCCCGCAAGGGGGCATAAATCCAGGAGAATCCGCAGAGCAGGCGATGTATCGGGAATTGTTTGAAGAGGTCGGGCTAAGCCGTAAAGATGTGCGGATCCTGGCCTCAACCCGTAACTGGCTGCGTTACAAGTTGCCTAAACGTTTGGTGCGTTGGGACACAAAGCCGGTTTGTATCGGCCAGAAACAAAAGTGGTTTCTTTTGCAGTTGATCGGTAACGACGCGGACATCAATATGCAAACCAGCAGCACGCCTGAATTTGATGGCTGGCGCTGGGTGAGTTACTGGTACCCGGTTCGTCAGGTGGTGTCGTTCAAACGCGACGTCTACCGCCGGGTGATGAAAGAGTTCGCCAGCGTAACCATGTCGCTGGCGGAGAGCGCCCCTAAGCCGCAAAGCGCGCCTGCTTATCGACGTAAAAGAGGTTAAGCCACGCACATTATGCTCACTCGGTTGCGAGAAATAGTCGAGAAGGTCGCGAGTGCGCCGCGTTTAAACGAGGCGCTGGATATTCTGGTGACAGATGTCTGCCAGGCGATGGAGACGGAAGTCTGCTCGGTTTACCTGGCTGACAATGACCGACGCTGCTATTACCTGATGGCCACCCGCGGGTTAAAAAAACCTCGCGGGCGCACCGTTGCGCTGGCGTTCGATGAAGGCCTGGTGGGGCTGGTTGGCCGCCTGGCGGAGCCCATCAACCTCGCCGATGCGCAAAAACACCCCAGCTTCAAGTATATCCCCGCCGTCAAAGAGGACCGCTTCCGCGCCTTCCTTGGCGTGCCGATCATCCAGCGCCGCCAGCTGTTGGGCGTGCTGGTGGTCCAGCAGCGTGAGCTGCGCCAGTTTGATGAAAGCGAAGAGTCTTTCCTCGTCACCCTCGCCACCCAGATGGCGGCGATCCTCTCCCAGTCCCAGCTGAACGCCCTGTTTGGCCAGTATCGTCAGACGCGCATTCGCGCGCTGCCGGCCTCTTCCGGGGTGGCGATCGCCGAGGGCTGGATGGACGTCAGCCTGCCGCTGATGGAACAGGTGTATGAAGCCTCGACGCTGGATACCGCCTCGGAACGTGAACGCCTGACCGGCGCGCTGGAAGAAGCGGCCAACGAGTTTCGTCGCTACAGCAAACGCTACGCCGCCGGCGCGCAAAAAGAGACGGCGGCGATCTTCGATCTCTACTCGCACCTGCTCTCCGACGCCCGCCTGCGTCGCGAGCTCTTTGCCGAAGTCGACAAAGGCGCCGTCGCCGAGTGGGCGGTCAAAAAGATCATTGAGAAGTTCGCCGAACAGTTTGCCGCGCTGAGCGACGGCTATCTGAAAGAGCGGGCCGGCGACCTGCGCACGCTGGGTCAGCGTCTGCTGTTCCATCTCGACGACAGTATTCAGGGCCCCAACACCTGGCCGGCGCGCATTATCCTCGTGGCGGACGAGCTGTCGGCCACCACCCTCGCCGAAGTGCCGCAGGATCGCCTGGCCGGCGTGGTAGTGCGCGATGGCGCCGCCAACTCCCATGCCGCCATTATGGTGCGGGCCCTTGGCATCCCAACGGTGATGGGCGCCGATATTCAGCCCTCGCTGTTGCATGGCCATACGCTGATTGTCGATGGCTATCGCGGTGAGCTGCTGGTGGATCCTGAACCTGTTCTGTTACAGGAATATCAGCGCCTTATCAGTGAAGAGAACGAGCTCAGCCGCCTGGCGGAGGACGATCTCCAGCGTGCGTCGGAGTTGAAAAGCGGCGAGCGGGTAAAAGTCATGCTCAACGCCGGCTTAAGCCCGGAGCACGAAGAGAAGCTCGGCAGTTTTGTGGACGGCATTGGTCTGTACCGTACCGAAATTCCCTTTATGCTGCAGAGCGGCTTCCCCTCTGAAGAGGAGCAGGTCGCCCAGTATCAGGGCATGCTGCAGATGTTTAACAGCAAACCGGTGACCCTGCGTACCCTGGACATCGGCGCGGATAAACAGCTGCCGTACATGCCGATCAGTGAAGAGAACCCATGCCTCGGCTGGCGCGGGATCCGCATCACCCTCGATCAGCCGGAGATCTTTTTGATCCAGGTGCGGGCGATGCTGCGCGCCAACGCCGCCACCGGCAACCTCAGCATTTTGCTGCCGATGGTGACCAGTCTGGAAGAGGTCGATGAGGCCCGCCGACTGATCGACCGCGCCAGTCGGGAAGTGGAAGAGATGATCGGCTACGCCATCCCGCGTCCGCGTCTGGGGGTGATGCTGGAGGTACCGTCGATGGTCTTTATGCTGCCGCAGCTGGCCAGCCGGATCGATTTTATCTCGGTAGGAACGAACGACCTGACCCAGTACCTGCTGGCCGTCGACCGTAACAATACCCGGGTCGCCAGCATGTATGACAGCCTGCATCCTGCGGTATTGCGGGCGCTGGCGATGATCGCTCATGACGCGGAGCGCTTTGGCATCGATCTGGGACTGTGCGGCGAGATGGCAGGCGACCCAATGTGCGTGACGATCCTTGTCGGTCTCGGTTATCGCCACCTGTCGATGAACGGCCGCTCGGTGGCGAGGGTGAAATATCTGCTGCGCCGCATCGATATCGAAGAGGCGCAGGAGCTGTCTCGTCGCAGCCTCGAAGCCCAGATGACCGCCGAGGTGCGCCATCAGGTGGCGGCCTTTATGGAGCGTCGCGGTCTCGGCGGCCTGATCCGCGGCGGGCGGTAGCGATAGCCCGGGTGAGGCGTAAGCCGTAACCCGGGAATACTCTGTTCACACCATCCGGCAAAATACAGTACAGCCGGTGAAACGGCTTCTGTTAGCATCCGTATACATATCTTTTACACGCCGGCGCGGATCGCACTCCTGGCTTATGCTATGATTCGCCTCCTTCGGCGTGCCCGTTTTAATCGGGCATGGATCATCACCGCTGTCCACTTTCGGCGGAATAACAAGTCTTTATGGTGACAGATGAATAGTGGCTACCTGCATTTTCCGGAGTTCGATCCGGTCATTTTTTCTCTAGGCCCGGTCTCCCTCCACTGGTACGGTTTGATGTACCTGGTGGGCTTTGTCTTTGCGATGTGGCTGGCCACCCGTCGGGCGAATCGTCCGGGCAGCGGCTGGACGAAAAATGAAGTAGAAAACCTGCTTTACGCGGGCTTCCTCGGCGTCTTTCTGGGCGGCCGTATCGGTTACGTGCTGTTCTACAACCTGCCGGTATTTCTTGCCGATCCGTTGTATCTGTTCCGCGTTTGGGATGGCGGTATGTCGTTCCACGGCGGCCTGATCGGCGTGATCCTGGTGATGATTATCTTCGCCAGACGCACCAAACGCACCTTCTTCCAGGTCTCCGATTTTATCGCGCCGCTGATCCCGTTTGGCCTTGGCGCCGGGCGTCTGGGCAACTTTATCAACGGCGAGCTGTGGGGCCGAGTGGACCCGAGCTTCCATTACACGATGATTTTCCCGGGCTCCCGTGCCGAAGATCTGGCGCTGCTGCCGACCCATCCGGAATGGCAATCGCTGTTTGATACCTACGGCGCGCTGCCGCGCCACGCGTCGCAGCTGTACGAGCTGGCGCTGGAAGGCGTGGTGCTGTTCCTGATCCTGAACCTGTTTATCCGTAAACCGCGCCCGACCGGTTCCGTTTCCGGCCTGTTCCTGATTGGCTACGGCCTGTTCCGCATTATCGTGGAATTCTTCCGCCAGCCCGACGCCCAGTTCACCGGCGGCTGGGTGCAGTACATCAGCATGGGGCAGATTCTTTCGATCCCGATGGTGCTTGCGGGTATCATCATGATGGTTTGGGCTTACCGCCACCGTCCGCAGCAACTGAATTCTTGAGGAACCATGAAACAGTATCTTGATTTGATGCAGAAAGTGCTCGCCGAGGGCACGCCAAAAAATGACCGCACCGGCACTGGCACGATCTCTATTTTCGGCTATCAGATGCGTTTTAACCTGCAGGAAGGCTTCCCGCTGGTGACCACCAAGCGCTGTCATTTACGCTCCATCATCCATGAACTGCTGTGGTTCCTGCAGGGCGACACCAACATCGCCTATCTGCACGACAACAACGTCACCATCTGGGACGAGTGGGCAGATGAAAATGGCGACCTGGGACCGGTCTACGGCAAACAGTGGCGTTCCTGGCCTGCGCCGGACGGTCGTCATATCGACCAGATCAGCACAGTGATGGACCAACTGAAAAACGACCCGGACTCCCGCCGGATCATCGTCTCGGCGTGGAACGTCGGCGAGCTGGATAAAATGGCCCTGGCGCCGTGCCACGCCTTCTTCCAGTTCTACGTCGCTGACGGCAAGCTCTCCTGCCAGCTGTATCAGCGCTCCTGCGACGTATTCCTCGGCCTGCCGTTCAACATCGCCAGCTACGCGCTGCTGGTGCATATGGTGGCGCAGCAGTGCGATCTGCAGGTCGGCGATTTCGTCTGGACCGGTGGCGACACTCATCTGTACAGCAACCATCTCGAGCAGACCAATCTGCAGCTGAGCCGCGAACCGCGTCCGCTGCCGAAGCTGGTCATCAAACGCAAGCCGGCGTCGATATTCGACTACCGCTTTGAAGACTTCGAGATTGAAGGTTACGATCCGCACCCGGGAATCAAAGCGCCGGTGGCGATTTAACCCCCTCTGCAGATATGACCAACCGGCGTCCGATGGCGCCGGTTTTTTTATGCCGTTTTCACCACCTGCATAGGGGTGGCTACCCTCGTTGCCATTACGATAGGAACGCTTCATCCCGCCCGCTGGCCGCAGGCGTTGGTGGGCGGGAAAGCTGGAAAGAGGCTCGCAAAAAAATGTTCTGCTGTTGGTCATGCAAACCTTTTTTGCGTGTCTGGCCGGGAAAGCCATTTTCCGTCGTCGCGCCAGGGCTAACCGCAGCGGCATACTCTGCGCCATGAACAGAGAACATGGTTATACCCTGATGGAAACCCTGGTGACGCTGACGTTAATGATGATCCTCAGCGTCGGCGGCCTGTACGGCTGGCAGCGCTGGCAGCAGCAGCAACGACTGTGGCAAACCGCCGTCCAGGTGCGGGATTTCCTGGTTTTCCTGCGCGATGACGCCAACGCCTACAACCGGGACCGCGTGCTTCGCGTCGGCCAGGATGAAGAGGGATGGTGCCTGAGTGCCCAGGGGGAGGGGCCGGCGTGCGCCTCCGGGTCGCCCTTAACGCTGCGCCCGCGCTGGCCGGGGATCTCGCTGGCAGGCGTCACCCCTGGCCTGGGATTCTATGGCCTGCGCAGCACCGCCTGGGCGGGGAATCTGCGTCTGCAGAGCGAGGCCGGCAGCTGGAGCATTGTGATTTCACACTGGGGGCGGATTCGTTTATGCCGCAGTGACAGCGCAGGAGGATGTCAGTGAGCCGCCGCGGATTTTCCCTCGCGGAGGCGCTTATCGCCATGGCGATAGGCTCGCTGCTGCTGATCGGCGCCTGCCGCTTTCTACCCGCTCTGCAGCGCCATATTCTGCGTCACGGCGAACAGCTGGCCCTGGAGAATGAACTGTGGCAGCGGGTGCATGCCGTGGGGAAGCATCTGCAGCGCGCCGGATACTGCCGGGGAGTGTGCGGCGGAGCCGGGCTGGAGCTCGCCGCCGACGGCGAGTGCCTGATTGTGCGCTGGGACGCGAACAGCAATGGGACATGGGAAACCTCCCCCGCGGCAGCGGCGGAGAGCACCGGCTTTCGCCTGCGCGACGGCGCGCTGGAGACTCTGCGCGGAGCCAGCGACTGCCGCGGCAGCGGATGGGAGAAAATCACCAATCCGGCCGCTATCGTGGTGACGCGCTTTGCGGTGCAGCATCGGCTGACCGAGGGCTTCGCGCCGGAGCTGAGCGTGACGCTGGCAGCGCGCTCTGCCCGGCAGATGGGTCTGGCGGCCGAGGTGGAGCAGCGGGTGACGGGGTATAACCTGTGATCCGCCAGCGTGGAATGTCGTCGCTGTTGATGGTGCTCCTGTTGCTGACTCTCGGCAGCCTGCTCCTGGAGGGGCTTAACCTGCAGCAGCGGGCGCTGCTGGCGCAAACCGCCAGCGAAACGCAGGCGATCCGCGATACGGCGGTGGCCCATTCGGCGCTACAGTGGGGAAAACAGCAGCCCTGGTCGGCGCAGGCGCCGCTGGCCTGCCGCGAGCAGGCGCAGCAGGGCTGGCGCGCCTGTCTGCGCATCTTCGACGACGGTTCGCTGCTGCTCAGCAGCGCCAGCGGCGAGGTGCAGGTCTGGCAGTCCGGCGAGGTGCGCGGCGGGCAAGTGCATTTCTCCGCCCATGGCTGGAGCGATTTTTGCCCGCTCAGGGAGGTGAGCCTATGTCAAATGCCATGAAGCGCCAGCGGGGTTTTAGCTTGCCGGAGACCGTTCTGGCGATGGCGCTGATGGTGCTAACGGTCACCGCGCTGGGCGGCTATCAGCGCGGAATGGCGCAAGGGGTCCACCAGCTCAACCAGACGCGTCAGCTATGGCGCGACGCCTGGCGCTATAGTCAGCTCTCTGCGCCGTCTCCGCCGGCAGGCGGACAGGTAAGCCGTATGCAGACATCGGCGCAAAGATGTGTCAGCATCACGGTAACGATCAGTATGCCCGTTGCAAAGCGGGCGCAGATGACCCGGCTGCATTGCCCGGTCAGCCAGTAGTCAGGAGCAATTATGTTAAGGGTTTACCACTCAAACCGGCTGGATGTTCTCGAGGCGTTGATGGAGTTTATCGTCGAGCGCCAGCGGTTGGATGACCCTTTTCAGGCTGAAATGGTGCTGGTGCAGAGTACCGGTATGGCGCAGTGGCTGCAGATGACCCTGGCCTCGCGCTTCGGCATTGCCGCCAACATCGAGTTCCCGCTGCCGGCGAGCTTTATCTGGGATATGTTCGTGCGCGTCCTGAAGGATATCCCTGGCGAAAGCGCCTTCAGCAAGCAGAGCATGAGCTGGAAGCTGATGACTCTCCTGCCGCAGCACCTGGAAGAGGACGATTTTATCCTGCTGCGCCAGTATCTGAGCGATGACGGCGACAAGCGCAAGCTGTTTCAGCTGGCCGCCCGGGTAGCGGACCTCTATGACCAGTATCTGGTTTATCGCCCGGAATGGCTGATGCGCTGGGAGGCCGACCAGCGGGTTGACGGCCTCGGCGACGCCCAGCAGTGGCAGGCGCCGCTGTGGAAAGCGCTGGTGCGCTATACCGCCGAGCTGGGGCAGCCGCAGTGGCACCGCGCCAATCTCTATCAGCGCTTTATCAGCGCCCTGGAAAAGGCGGATGAACCGCCCGCCGGGCTGCCGTCGCGCGTCTTTATCTGTGGAATTTCCGCGCTGCCGCCGGTCTACCTACAGGCGCTGCAGGCGCTGGGTAAGCATGTCGATGTCTATGTGCTGTTCACCAACCCCTGCCGCTATTACTGGGGTGATATTAAAGATCCGGCGTTCCTGGCGAAGCTGCTATCGCGTCAGCGGCGCCATCACCGCGAGGCGCGCGCGCTACCCCTGTTTCGCGACACCGAGCAGGCGCCGGGGTTGTTTAATGACGCCGGGGAGCAGGATGTCGGCAACCCGTTGCTCGCCTCCTGGGGCAAACTGGGGCGCGATTATATCTACCTGCTGGCGGGGCTGGAGCGCTATGAGGAGCTGGACGCCTTTGTCGATATCGTTCCCGATAACCTGTTGCATAATCTACAGTCGGATATCCTGGAACTGCGCAACGCGGCGGTGGCCGGGCAGAGCGCGGAGGCTTTCGCCCACAGTCGCGACAAACGTCCGCTGGCGCAGGATGACCGCAGCCTGAGCATTCATGTCTGCCACAGTCCGCAGCGTGAAGTGGAGGTTCTGCACGATCGGCTGCTGGCGATGCTGGAGGCGGATCCGACGCTCACGCCGCGGGATATCATCGTCATGGTGGCGGATATCGACAGCTACAGCCCCTATATACAGGCGGTGTTTGGCGCCGCCAGCGGCGACCGCTGGCTGCCGTGGGCGATCTCCGATCGCCGCGCCCGCGAGTCGCACCCGGTGCTGCAGGCGTTTATCACTTTGCTCTCGCTGCCCGACAGCCGCTTCGCCAGCGAAGATGTGCTGGCGCTGCTGGACGTGCCGGTGCTGGCGGCGCGCTTTAACATCAATGAAGAGGGTCTGCGCTACCTGCGCCAGTGGGTCAACGAGTCCGGGGTCCGCTGGGGAATGGATGACGACAACGTCCGTGAGCTGGACCTGCCGGCGACCGGCCAGCACACCTGGCGGTTCGGCCTTACCCGCATGCTGCTGGGCTACGCGATGGACAGCCGGGAGGGCGAATGGCAGTCGGTGCTGCCCTATGACGAATCCAGCGGTTTGATCGCCGAGCTGGTAGGTAACCTCGCATCGCTGCTGATGCAGCTTAACCTGTGGCGACGCGGTCTCGCCCAACAGCGGCCGCTGGCGGAGTGGCTGCCGGTCTGTCGCGATCTGCTGAATGACTTTTTCCTGCCGGACAGCGAGACCGAAGCGGCGCTGGCGCTGATTGAGCAGCAGTGGCTGGCGGTGATTGATAGCGGTCTGGAGGCGCAGTATGGCGACCAGGTGCCGTTGACGCTGCTACGCGATGAGCTGGCCCAGCGCCTCGATCAGCAACGGATCAGCCAGCGCTTTCTCGCCGGCCCGGTCAATATCTGCACCCTGATGCCGATGCGCTCTATTCCTTTCAAAGTGGTTTGCCTGCTGGGGATGAACGATGGGGTTTATCCGCGAACGCTGCCGCCGCTGGGTTTTGATTTAATGAGCCAGAAGCCGCAGCGCGGCGACCGCAGCCGGCGCGATGATGACCGCTACCTGTTCCTGGAGGCGCTGATGTCCGCCGAACAGACGCTGTATATCAGCTACATCGGCCGTTCTATCCAGGACAACAGCGAGCGCTTTCCCTCGGTGCTGGTGCAGGAGCTGGTGGATTACGTCGGCCAGAGCCACTGTCTCGCCGGCGATGAGGAGCTTGATTGCGACGCCAGCGAGGCGCGGGTTAAAGCCCACATCACCCATCTGCATACCCGCATGCCGTTCGACGTCGCCAATTTCCAGGATAACGAGAATAAGAGCTACGCCCGGGAATGGCTGGCTGCCGCCGGCCAGCAGGGTGAGGCGCATAGCGACTTCATTCAACCGCTTACCCCGCCGCCGATAGACAGCCTGCCGTTCGAGCAGCTCCTGCGCTTCTGGCAGCACCCGGTTCGCGCGTTCTTTCAGCAGCGTCTGCGGGTCAATTTCCGTGCGGAAGAGGATGATATTCCCGATGACGAGCCCTTCACCCTGGAAGGGCTGAGCCGTTATCAACTGAACCAGCAATTGCTTAATACCCTTATCGAGGAGCAGGACGCCTCGGCCATGTTCCGCCGCTTCCGCGCCGCCGGCGAGCTGCCGTATGGCGCCTTTGGCGAACTGGTGTGGGAGACGCAGCGACTGGAGATGCAGGCCCTGGCCGAGCGGGTGATGGCCGAGCGCCAGCAGGCGCAGAGCATGGAGATCGATCTCCAGTGCGGCGGCGTAAATCTGACCGGCTGGCTGCAGCAGGTGCAGCCGGACGGGCTGCTGCGCTGGCGGCCTTCGCTGCTGAGCGTCTCCCAGGGGATGCAACTTTGGCTGGAACACCTTGTCTACTGTGCCAGCGGCGGTACCGGCGAGAGCCGGCTGTTTGTGCGTAAAGAGGGAGAGTGGCGTTTTCCGCCGCTGGCGCCCGCCGAGGCGCAGGCGTACCTGAATGAGCTGGTGGATGGCTATTTGCTGGGGATGTCGCAGCCGCTGCTGCTGCTGCCGGAAAGCGGTGGCGCCTGGCTGAAAGCCTGTTATGACGCCGAAAAGGATGTCATTTTAATGGACGAAGAGACGCAGCAGAAAGCGCGGAGCAAATTCCTGCAGACCTACGAAGGTAACATGGTGGTCAGCGGGGAGGGGGCCGATATCTGGTATCAACGCCTGTGGCGTTCGCTGGAGCCGGCGCATTACGAAGAAATCATTGCCCAGACGCAGCGTTATCTGTTACCGCTATATCGTTACCATCAGTCCACACAAATTTAAATAGTATAAAAATTGCGCAGTGAATGGCGGTTCATTTATTATGCGCAACGTATCACGGACTGATGGACATAAAAGGCTGCACGCTGTGCAGCGCAAGTTTGTTAATGATGAGGTTCGTGAATGCCCCGCAGTTTATGGTTCAAGATTTTTGTTGTGCTGGCCGCCCTCTGGGCGCCGTTTAGTCAGGCCGACACCGGATGGCAGCCTGTTCAGGAGACGATCCGCAAAAGCGAAAAAGATACGCGTCAGTATCAGGCGATCCGTCTTGATAACGACATGGTCGTGCTGCTGGTTTCCGATCCGCAGGCGGTGAAATCGCTGTCGGCGCTGGTGGTGCCGGTGGGATCCCTGCAGGATCCGGCCGATCATCAGGGGCTGGCGCATTTTCTGGAACATATGACGCTGATGGGGTCACAAAAATATCCCCAGCCTGACAGTCTGGCAGAGTTTCTTAAACTGCACGGCGGCAGCCATAACGCCAGCACCGCGCCCTACCGCACCGCGTTCTATCTCGAAGTGGAGAATAATGCGCTGGACGGGGCCGTAGACCGCCTGGCGGATGCCATTGCCGCGCCGCTGCTGGATAAAAAATATGCCGACCGCGAACGTAACGCGGTCAACGCCGAGCTAACCATGGCCCGGACGCGAGACGGGATGCGCATGGCCCAGGTCAGCGCAGAAACCATTAACCCGGCTCACCCGGCGGCCCACTTCTCTGGCGGCAACCTCGAGACGCTCAGCGATAAGCCCGGCAGCCCGGTACTTGATGCGCTGCATACCTTCCGCGATAGCTGGTACTCCGCCAATCTGATGAAGGCGGTGATCTACAGCAACAAGCCGTTGCCGGAGCTGGCGCGCATGGCCGCTGACACCTTTGGCCGCGTGCCGAATCGTCAAATCAGCAGGCCGGAAATAAGCGTGCCGGTGGTAACCGATGCGCAAAAAGGCATCATTATTCACTATGTGCCGGCGATGCCGCGTAAAGTGCTGCGCGTCGAGTTTCGCATCGACAACAACAGCGATCGCTTCCGCAGCAAAACCGATGAGCTGGTCACTTACCTGATCGGCAACCGCAGTCCGGGGACGCTCTCCGACTGGCTGCAAAAGCAGGGACTGGCGGAAGGCATCCGCGCGGATTCTGACCCGGTGGTGAACGGCAACAGCGGCGTGCTGGCGATCTCTGCCACCCTCACCGATAAAGGCCTGGCGCACCGCGACGAAGTGACGGCGGCCATATTCAGCTACCTCGACCTCCTGCGTACCCAGGGCGTCGACAAACGTTACTTTGACGAGCTGGCGCATGTGCTGGCGCTGGATTTCCGCTATCCGTCGATCAACCGTGACATGGATTACGTGGAATGGCTGGCGGATACCATGATCCGGGTGCCGGTCGAGCATGCGCTGGACGTGGTCAACATTGCCGATCGGTTCGACCCGCAGGCGATCAAAGACCGGCTGGCGATGATGACCCCGCAGAACGCGCGCATCTGGTATATCAGCCCGCAGGAACCGCATAACAAGACCGCCTATTTTGTTGATGCGCCGTATCAGGTGGATAAGATCGGCGAGCAGACCTTCGCTGACTGGCAGCAAAAGGCGCAGGCTATCAAGCTGCAGCTGCCGGTGCTCAACCCCTATATTCCGGATGATTTCACCCTCGTCAAAAGCGATAAAGCCTGGCCGCACCCCCAGCTGATCCTCGATGAACCGACGTTGCGGGTGGTTTATGCCCCGAGCCAGTATTTCGCCAGCGAACCGAAGGCGGATATCTCCCTGGTGCTGCGTAATCCCCAGGCGATGGACAGCGCTCGCCGGCAGGTGATGTTTGCCCTCAACGATTATCTCGCCGGCATCGCCCTCGATCAGCTTAGTAACCAGGCGGCGGTCGGCGGCATTTCGTTCTCCACCGGCGCCAATAATGGGTTAATGGTCAATGCCAACGGCTACACCCAGCACCTGCCGGCGCTGTTCAGCGACCTGCTGCAGGGATACTTCAGCTATACGCCCACCGAGGAGCAGCTGGAGCAGGCCAAATCGTGGTATGCGCAAATGATGGATTCCGCTGAGAAGGGCAAAGCCTACGATCAGGCGATAATGCCGATCCAGATGGTCTCCCAGGTACCGTATTTCCAGCGCGAAGTACGCCGGGCGTTGCTGCCTTCCATCACTTTGCAGGAGGTGCTCGACTACCGCGCCAACCTGAAAACCAAGGGGCGCCCTGAACTGATGGTGATCGGCAATATGTCCGCCGATGCCGCCACGACGCTGGCTCGCCAGATCCAGCAGCAGCTGGGCGCTGACGGCAACGAATGGTGCCGCAATAAAGATGTAGTGGTGAACCGGCAGCAGCTGGCGATCTTCAACAAAACGGGCAACAGCACCGACTCTGCGCTGGCCGCGGTGTTCGCACCGCCCAACGTGGATGAGTTCAGCAGCACCGCCGCCAGCACCCTGCTGGGACAGATTATTCAGCCGTGGTTCTATAACCAGCTGCGTACCGAAGAGCAGCTCGGCTACGCGGTCTTTGCCTTCCCGATGAACGTGGGACGTCAGTGGGGCATGGGCTTCCTGCTGCAAAGTAGCGATAAGCAGCCGGCTTTCCTCTGGCAGCGGTTCCAGGCCTTCTTCCCCACCGCGGAGGCGAAGCTGCGGGCGATGAAGCCGGAAGAGTTTGCCCAGCTCCAGCAAGCGGTGATAAGCCAGATGATGCAGGCGCCGCAGACGCTGGGCGAAGAGGCATCGAAACTGAGCAAAGATTTCGATCGCGGTAATATGCGTTTTGATTCACGTGATAAAGTAGTGGCTCAGATTAAACTGCTGACGCCGCAAAAACTTGCTGACTTCTTCCATCAGACGGTGGTGGAGCCGCAGGGCATGACGATATTGTCCCAGATTTCCGGTAGCCAGAATGGCAAAGCGGACTATGCCCAGCCGGCAGGCGGCAAAGTGTGGGAAAACGTCAGCGCATTGCAGCAATCCTTACCCCTGATGCGAGAGAATGAATGACCGACACCGCTGAGTCTTTGGATCCCCTGCGCTTGCCCTTGAGGGGCGAGCGCCTGATAGAAGCCTCTGCGGGCACCGGAAAAACCTTTACCATCGCCGCGCTGTATCTGCGGCTGCTGCTGGGGCTGGGCGGCGAGGCCGCCTATCCCCGCGCCATCAGCGTTGAAGAACTGCTGGTGGTGACCTTTACCGAGGCGGCGACTGAAGAGCTGCGCGGGCGTATCCGCAGCAACATCCACGAACTGCGCATCGCCTGTATGCGCGGTGAATCCGATAACCCGCTCTACAGCGCGCTGCTGGCGGAGATCGTCGATAAAGAGGACGCCGTAAAGACATTGCTGCTGGCTGAACGGCAGATGGACGAGGCGGCGGTGTTCACCATCCACGGTTTTTGCCAGCGGATGCTGAGCCTTAACGCCTTCGAATCGGGCATGCTGTTCGAGCAGCAGCTAATAGAGGATGAATCCCGCCTGCGCTATCAGGCCTGCGCCGACTTCTGGCGCCGTCACTGTTATCCGCTGACCCGCGATATCGCGGCGGTGATCCACGATGTCTGGAAAGGGCCGCGCGATCTGCTGAAGTCCCTTGACCGCTGGCTGCAGGGCGAAGCGCCGCAGCTTAAGTCGCCGCCAGCCGCCGACGAGACGCTGGCCGAACGCCATCAGCAAATCATCGACCGCATTGACTCGCTCAAGCAGCAGTGGCGCGAGCAGGTGGGCGAGATCGAAGGCGTGCTTGAAGATTCGGGTCTTGACCGGCGGAAGTTCAATCGCGGCAACCAGGGCAAATGGCTTGAGAAAGTGACCGCCTGGGCGCAGGAAGAGACGTTGAGCTATCAGTTACCCGACGCGCTGGAAAAATTTGCCCAGTCGTTTCTGCTTGAGCGTACCAAAGCCGGTGGCGAACCGCCCTTACATCCTCTGTTTAGCGCCGTAGAATCGCTGCTGGCCTCGTCGCTGACGCTCACCGATCTGGTGCTGGCGAGAGCGATGGTCGAGATCCGCGATGCGGTCGCGCGCGAAAAGCGCCGCCGCGGCGAGCTGGGGTTTGACGATATGCTCAGCCGGCTTGACGAGGCGCTGCGCGGCGACAGCGGCGAGGCGCTGGCTAGCGCCATTCGCCAGCGTTTTCCGGTGGCGATGATCGACGAATTTCAGGATACCGACCCCCAACAGTACCGGATTTTCCGCCGTATCTGGCGCCAGCAGCCGGAGACGGCGCTGCTGCTGATCGGCGATCCGAAGCAGGCCATCTACGCCTTTCGCGGCGCCGATATCTTTACCTATATGAAAGCGCGCGGCGACGTTGCCGCGCACTATACGCTAGACACCAACTGGCGCTCCTCGCCGGGCATGGTGGGCAGCGTCAACCGGCTGTTCAGCCTCAGCGATAACCCCTTCATGTTTCGCGAGATCCCGTTCCTGCCGGTGAAGGCGGCGGCGAAGAACCAGGGGCTGCGCTTTACCGTTGACGCGGCGGACGTACCGGCGATGAACGTCTGGTTGATGCCCGGCGAGACCGTGGGCGCCGGCGATTATCAGACGTTTATGGCGCAGCTCTGCGCCACGCAGATCCGCGACTGGCTGAGCGCCGGCCAGCAGGGGCGCGCGCTGCTGTGGCGTGGGGAAACCTCGCGCCCGGTGCAGGCTTCGGATATTACCGTGCTGGTGCGCAACCGGCTGGAGGCGGCGCAGGTGCGTGAAGCGCTGCAGACGCTGGGCATCCCTTCGGTCTACCTCTCCAACCGCGACAGCGTTTTTGAGACGCTGGAGGCCCAGGAGCTGCTCTGGCTGCTGCAGGCGGTGTTGTCCCCGGAGCGGGAAAATACCCTGCGCAGCGCGCTGGCGACCTCGATGTTTGGCCTGACCGCGCTGGATATTGAAAATCTCAATCAGGATGAGCAGGCGTGGGACGCGCTGGTGGAGGAGTTCAGTGAATATCGCCAGATCTGGCGTCAGCGCGGGGTGATGCCGATGCTGCGGGCGCTGATGACGGCCCGGCATATCGCCGAGAACCTGCTGGCGACCCGGGGCGGCGAGCGGCGCTTAACCGACATATTGCACATCAGCGAACTGCTGCAGGAGGCGGCCAGCCAGCTGGAAAGCGAGCATGCCCTGGTGCGCTGGCTGACGCAGCATATCGCCGAGCCGGACAGCAACGCTGCCAGCCAGCAGATGCGTCTGGAAAGCGATAAGCACCTGGTGCAAATCGTCACTATTCATAAGTCAAAAGGGCTGGAATATCCCCTGGTCTGGCTGCCGTTTATCGCCCGGTTTCGCAAACAGGACCAGGCGTTCTATCACGATCGCGAGACGTTCGCGGCGGTGCTGGATCTGGGCCAGGATGAGGCCAGCCTCGAACTGGCGGAGGCGGAGCGGCTGGCGGAAGATCTGCGCCTGCTGTACGTCGCCTTGACCCGCGCGGTCTGGCACTGCAGCCTCGGCGTAGCGCCCCTCAGCAGCCGAAAGTCCGGCAACAGCGATTTTCATCTAAGCGCCCTGGGGCGGCTGCTGCAGGCGGGCGAAGCCATGGATGCCGCCGGGCTGGCCGCGCGCTTAGCGGACTTCTGCCATGGCGATATTGCATTGCAGAGGCCGGGCGAGCTGGATCTGACCCCGTGGCAGGCGCCGGCGGCGAGCATCCCCCCGCTGTCGGCGCGCGAGCTGCGGCGCCGCATCGCCGATGACTGGCGGGTAACCAGCTATTCCGGTCTGCAGCAGCATGGCTTCAGCAGCGGGCAGGATCTGCTGCCACGTCTGGATATCGATGCCGTCGGCGTCGGCGAGGTGGTGGAAGAGCCGCAGCTGACCCCGCACCAGTTCCCGCGCGGCGCTGCGCCGGGGACCTTCCTGCACAGTCTGTTTGAGGAACTGGACTTTACCCAGCCGGTGCCGGACGGATGGATGGCGGAGAAACTGCAGCTGAGCGGGTTTGACGCACAGTGGGCGCCGGTGCTGACCGACTGGCTGGGGGGCGTGCTGAAGACCCGCCTGCCGGGGCCGGATATCGCGCTCAATCAGCTTGCGGCGCGGGATAAACAGGTGGAAATGGCATTTTACCTGCCCATCGCGCAGCTGCTGACGGCGGAGCGCCTTGATGCGCTTATCCGCCAGTACGATCCCCTTTCCGCCGACACGCCGCCGCTGGATTTCCGCCAGGTGCGCGGCATGCTGAAGGGTTTTATCGATCTGGTCTTCCGCCACGAAGGCCGCTATTACCTGCTGGATTACAAATCCAACTGGCTGGGGGAAGATCGCGAGGCCTATACCCGGCCGGCGATGGAGCAGGCGATGCGGGCCCACCGCTACGATCTGCAGTATCAGCTGTACAGCCTGGCGCTGCACCGCTATCTGCGCCACCGGCTGGCCGATTACGACTATGACCGCCACTTCGGCGGCGTGATTTATCTCTTCCTGCGCGGCATGGACGGTCAGGAGGGGGGGCAGGGGATCTTCACTACCCGGCCGGTGCGACCGCTGATTGACGGTCTGGATCAGCTTTTTGCCGGAGAAACTCAGGAGGAGGCCTCATGACTTTTGATCAACTACTGCTGGCGGCGGTGGAGCAGCGTCTGCTGCGGCCGCTGGACGTCCAGTTTGCCCTGATGGTGGCGCAAAACGACCCGCCGGCGGTCAAGCTGGCGGCGGCCTTGCTGAGCCGTGATGCCGGAGAGGGGCACGTGTGCCTGCCGCTCTCGCGGCTGAGCGGCGACGAGGCGCTGAGCGGGAAAGCGGGGGAGATCCGCGATCGGCTGCTGGCCGACGCCGGCGCGCCGGAGGACTGGCCCGCGCTGCTGCTCGCTTCGTCGGCGGTGAGCTGCGGCGATGCCCCGGCGCCGATGATTTTATGCGGCGACCGGCTCTATCTGAACCGGATGTGGCGCAACGAGCTGACCGTCGCCCGCTTCTTCAACGAAGCCAACCGGGTGCTGGAGATGGATGAGACCCGGCTGGCGGCAACCCTCAATGCCCTGTTCCCTGCCACCGGCGAAACCGACTGGCAAAAAGTGGCCGCGGCGGTGGCGCTGACCCGCCGCATCTCGGTGATCTCCGGCGGTCCCGGGACCGGGAAGACCACCACCGTGGCCAAACTTCTGGCGGCGCTGATCCAGATTGAAGATAGTCCGCGCTGTCGTATTCGTCTGGCGGCGCCGACGGGGAAAGCGGCGGCGCGCCTGACCGAATCGCTGGGCGCGGCGCTGAGAAAACTGCCGCTGACCGACGCGCAGAAAGCGTTGATTCCCACCGAGGCCAGCACGCTGCATCGTCTGCTGGGCGCCCAGCCAGGCAGCCAGCGCATGCGCTATCACGCCGGCAACCCGCTGCATCTCGACGTGCTGGTGGTGGATGAAGCCTCGATGATCGACCTGCCGATGATGTCGCGGCTCATCGACGCGCTGCCGGCTCACGGGCGGGTGATCTTCCTCGGCGATCGTGACCAGCTGGCCTCGGTAGAAGCGGGGGCGGTGCTGGGGGATATCTGCGCCTGGGCGAGCTCGGGCTACACCGCCGCGCGGGCGCAGGAGCTGACCCGGCTGACCGGTTCGCCGGTACCAGCGGGCGAGGGGGCTATCGCTGGCGCGCTGAGAGACAGCTTGTGCCTGCTGCAAAAGAGCTATCGCTTCGGCAGTCACTCCGGCATCGGGAGCCTGGCGCGGGCGGTGAACGCTGGCGCGCGCGCGGAGGTGAAGGCCACGCTGCGCCAGCCGTTTGACGATATCGCGCTTCATCCCCTCAGTACGACCGAAGAGTACGAAGCCATGCTCGGCGCGGCCCAGCAGGGCTATGAGCACTACCTGCAGCTGCGCCGCGAGCGGGTGGAACCGCAGGCCATGCTGGCCGCCTTCAGCGAATTTCAGCTGCTGTGCGCGCTGCGGGAAGGGCCGTACGGCGTGAGCGGCGTCAATGAGCGGCTGGAGCAGCGGCTCAACCGCCAGCGGGCGATCGCCCTGCCGCGCCACTCCCGCTGGTATGACGGCCGGCCGATTATGATCGCGCGCAACGACAGCGCGCTGGGGCTGTTTAACGGCGATATCGGCATTGCCCTGGAGCGCAACGGCGAGCTGCGGGTATGGTTCCTGATGCCCGACGGCGCCATCAAGTCGGTGCAGCCGAGCCGCCTGCCGGAGCATGACACCGCCTGGGCGATGACCGTGCATAAATCGCAGGGCTCCGAGTTCGACCATGCGGCGCTGATCCTGCCGGCGCGCAGCGTTCCTCTGGTGACACGCGAACTGGTCTATACCGCGATCACCCGCGCAAAACGGCGATTGTCGCTCTATGCCGACGAGCAGGTGCTCTCCCAGGCCATTGTGACCCGCACCGAGCGGCGCAGCGGCCTGGCGGAGATTTTCGCCGGGCGTGAAGCCCCCTGAGACGCCGGGTCCGGGCGATGGAAAATGCTGCAGCCGTTGCCCGGGCTGGCGGAAAAATCAGTAACTGAAGAACAGAGGGATAAGCCAGAGCGCCGAGATCGAGTTCATGGCGAAAAAGCGGACTGCTGCGCCGCCGGCCAGCGGTGGGGTGGAACAGCGGGCACAAAAAATCACCAGCGAGGAGATGAGAAGATTCATGCCGGACGTCAGGGCCAGCAGAAATAATATCGCCACGGCGGCGCCAAGCGCGGCATAGCCATTCTGATGATGGCGCTGGTTGTCCCAGAGCAACAAAATCAACAGCAACCACGGATAGAGGGCGACCGCGGCGGTAATGAGGTTGATATGTCTGACCAGCCAGTTCGGTTGGGTTTCCATTCGTTAAGCGATCCTTGCAGGGCGGGTGGTGGCCGTGGCGCCAGTCGATATCCTGTCGACAGCCAGTAGCATATCGGTGAGCCAGCGAGAAAGATATGGTCTGCGCGGAAACCAGGAATTTAGCCCGCGTGCCGCACGTCAGATCGGCGCGAAGAGGGGGATACCGGCCTCGGGGATAACGCGATGAGCGTCGCGCTATCCCGGGCCGTTAGAAAGGGGGGAGAAGGAGCTAAGCGAGGTCGGCCATCAGCACCTTCGACCGGCGCTGATAGTTATACATTTGCTTTTTACTCTCCGGCAGCAGGTCGATATCCACCGGCGTGAAGCCGCGCTCCTGGAACCAGTGGATGCTGCGGGTGGTTAACACGAACAGCTTGCTCAGGCCCATCTGTCTGGCCTGGGCGGCAATACGCTCCAGCAGCACCTCTCCCCGCGACGAGCTCCGGTAATCCGGATGCACCGCCACGCAGGCCATTTCGCCGATCTTCTCTTCCGGGAAAGGATAGAGGGCGGCGCAGGCGATGGTGGTGTTATCGCGCTGAATAATGGTGAACTTGTCGATCTCCATCTCCAGCTGTTCGCGGGAGCGGCGCACCAGGATGCCCTGCTGCTCCAGCGGGCTTATCAGCTCAAGAATACCGCCGATATCGTTGATGGTCGCCCGACGGATCTGCTCCGCGCTCTCCATGACGATCTGGGTGCCGATGCCGTCGCGTGAGAACAGCTCCTGCAGCAGCGCGCCATTTTCCTGATAGCTGATCAGGTGGCAGCGCCGCACGCCGCTGCGGCAGGCCTTCACCGCCCCGCGCAGGAAGCGTACGGTGCCAGAGTTATAATCTTCGTCCGCTTCCAGCTCTTCGACGCGGGCCTGCGCTTCATTGGGGAACAGTTCAGAGACAATTTCCCCGGCCTGGTTGTAAACCCCTTGCGAAGAACAGAAGCCGATCATTTTCTCCGCCTTCAGCTTGATGGCCAGCTGGGTGGCGATCTCCTCCGAAGTCAGGTTAAAGCTCTCGCCGGTGACCGACACCGCGACCGGCCCCATCAGGACAATGGCGCCGCTGTCGAGCTGGCGATGAATCGCCTCTTCGTCAATGCGGCGAATGCGCCCGCTGTGGCAATAATCGACGCCGTCATCGACGCCCAGCGGCTGGGCGATGATAAAGTTGCCGCTGACGACATTGATATGGGCCCCCTGCAGCGGGGTGTTGTTGAGGCTCATCGACAGGCGGGCGGTGATCTCCAGCTGCAGCATCCCCGCCGCCTGCTTAACCAGCTCCAGCGTTTTGGCGTCAGTCACTCGCGTCTGCTTGTGATAGACCGGCTCGTGGTGGTGCTCGGCGAGATTAGCGTCAATCTGCGGGCGGGCGCCATAGACCACCACCAGGCGAATGCCCAGGCTATGCAATAGTCCTATGTCATTGACAATATTTGAAAAATTTTCATGTTCAATGGCTTCGCCGCCCAGCATGATGACAAACGTTTTTCCCCGATGGGCATTTATATAGGGAACAGAATGGCGGAATCCTTCTACCAGTTCAGTGCGACGTTCCTTCACCATGACAAACCCTCAATGCATGATTATTCGTAATTATTGTATTTCTATTCTGTTTTGCCGTTAAACGCAAGCCCCAATTTGAGGCTAAGCCACGAAAAACATGTGACCCGGCGCAGGGTGTCAATGAATGTTTACCCTTTTATAGATGACAGGTTATATGCCTTTCGTTAAAGTTTCTGGTCAATCTGTTTGTTTTGGGTATAAATGCGTTTTTATTGCTTGGGAGTGGCATGTCGGGAAACAACTCTGGATTAAGCCGTCGCCGTCTGCTGCAGGGCGCGGGCGCCATGTGGTTAATGAGCGTGAGCCCCGTTGGGCTGGCCGCCGCCGCGCGGGTGGTCGCTGTTCGCGTCTGGCCAGCATCGACCTACACGCGCGTCACGGTGGAATCGAATCATGTGCTGAAATACCGGCAGTTTGCCCTCAGTAATCCGGAACGGGTGGTGGTGGATCTGGAAGGGGTTAATCTCAACTCGGTGCTGAAAGGCATGGGGGGGCAGATCCGCGATGACGATCCCTTTATTAAGTCCGCCCGCGTGGGCCAGTTTGATCCGCAAACCGTGCGCATGGTCTTCGAGCTCAAGCAGAACGTTAAGCCGCAGCTGTTTGCCCTCGCGCCGGTAGCTGGCTTTAAAGAGCGTCTGGTGATGGATCTCTACCCCGCCAACGCCACCGATGTTCAGGATCCGCTACTGGCGCTGCTCGAGGATTACAACAAAGGCGATCTGGAGCGACAGGTGCCGCCGGCGCAAAGCGGGCCGCAGCCGGGCAAAGCCGGGCGCGACCGGCCGATTGTCATCATGCTCGATCCCGGCCACGGCGGCGAAGACTCCGGCGCCGTGGGCAAGTATCGCACCCGCGAGAAAGACGTGGTGCTGCAAATTGCCCGCCGCCTGCGGGCGCTAATCGACAAAGAAGGCAATATGAAGGCCTATATGACCCGCAACGAAGACGTGTTTATCCCGTTGAAGGTGCGTGTCGCGAAGGCGCAGAAGCAGCGCGCCGACCTGTTCGTTTCGATTCACGCCGACGCTTTTACCAGCCGCCAGCCCAGCGGCTCCTCGGTGTTTGCGCTCTCCACCAAGGGGGCCACCAGTACCGCGGCAAAATATCTCGCCCAGACGCAGAACGCCTCGGATCTGATCGGTGGGGTCAGCAAGAGCGGCGATCGCTATGTCGACCACACCATGTTCGATATGGTGCAGTCCCTCACCATCGCCGACAGCCTCAAATTTGGTAAGGCAGTGCTGGAGAAAATGGGCAATATCAATAACCTGCACAAGAACCGGGTAGAGCAGGCGGGCTTTGCGGTGCTGAAGGCGCCGGATATCCCCTCCATTCTGGTGGAGACGGCGTTTATCAGTAACGTGGAAGAGGAGCGGAAGCTGAAAACGGCCAAATTCCAGCAGCAGGTAGCCGAGTCGATCCTCGCCGGGATTAAAGCCTACTTCGCCGACGGCGCGACGCTGGCCCGCCGCGGATAACCACACAGGAAAGGGACATGGCCTTACTGAAAAGCGCCCATGGCGGCAATATCCGCGAGGCCGCCGCCCTGCTGGGCATTGCGCCCGGCGAACTGCTGGACTTTAGCGCCAACATCAATCCGCTGGGAATGCCCGCCTCGCTCAGGCAGGCGATCGTCGACAATCCCGGCTGCGCCGAGCGCTACCCTGACGTTGAGTATCAACAGCTGCATCAGGCGCTGGCGGCCCACCATCGGCTGCCGGCGGCGCATATCCTCGCCGGCAACGGCGAAACTGAATCGATCTTCACCCTTGTCCACGGCCTTAAGCCGCGGCGGGCGATGATCGTCATTCCCGGATTCGCAGAGTACCGGCGCGCGCTGCAGACTGTGGACTGCGAGGTGGTGGAGTATGCCCTGCAGGAGCGCGATGGCTGGCAGCTGACCGACGGGATCCTCAATGCTCTCACGCCGGCGCTGGACTGCCTGTTTCTCTGCACCCCGAACAACCCCACTGGTCTGCTGCCGGAGCGTGGCCTGCTGGAAGCCATTGCGCAACGCTGTCGGGCGCTGAATATCAGCCTGATCCTCGATGAAGCCTTCCTCGACTTTATTCCCGATCAGCCGGGGTTTATTCCCCTGTTGGCGCAGTATCCGCACGTCTGGGTTCTGCGCTCGCTGACCAAATTTTATGCTATTCCGGGGCTGCGTCTAGGCTACCTGCTCAACGCTGACGCCCGGGCGGTGGCCCGGCTGCGCGAGCGACAAATGCCATGGTCAATCAATGCCTATGCCGCTCTGGCAGGGGAGATCATTCTTCAGGACCGGGCGTATCAGCGGGCCACCTGGCAGTGGCTGCAGGAGGAGGGAGCGCGTTTCTACGCGCAGCTTCAGGAGATGGCCGGGCTGACCGTGTGGCCCGGGCGCGCGAACTACCTGTTCTTGCGCTGTGACAGACCCGATCTTGACCTGCAATACGCCCTGCTGCGCCAGCACGTGTTGATCCGCAGCTGCGCCAACTACCCGGGGCTGGATAGCCGCTATTTCCGGGTGGCGATCCGCAGCGCCGGCGAAAACGACCAGCTGCTGGCGGCGCTGCGCCGGGCGCTGGCCTGAGCCCTACTGCAGGGTGACGCCCCCCGGCACCATCGCCAGCAGATGCTGTTGCGGCCAGTGGGCGGCGATGCCGCGCTCTGCCAGCCGCCATTGCAAAAAATCCACGTCATGACGACGGCGGTCCAGCAGCAGGCCGACGACGCTGCCGCTGTGCGCCACGTTGAGGCCATACAATCCTGCGCTTTCCACCAGCTCCAGCAGCGCGTCAAACCCCGGCTTGGGCAACAGCCGCTGGCTGGCGATGGCGCTAATAGTGGCCGCTTCGCCCAGCAGCTGCGGGCTGCCATGCTGGCAGGCCTGCTGCACTTTCTCCCACGCCAGCTGCAGCCGGGAGGCGTTAGCCAGCAGACCCGCCTCGCGCGGCAGCTGATGGTAGTCGGTGGTACGCAGCGTCAGCGGGCTCTCCAGCACTAACAGGTCGAGCGCCGGTGGCGCAGGGCAGGCGATTTGGGTAGCGGCGGTATTATGATCGAACAGCGTCAGTTGGTGGAACAGGGTGCTGTCGGTGGGCTCCAGCGCGACGCACAGACGCGCCAGCGTCGGCTCATCCAGCGCGTGGCCCAGATGCTGGGCGGTGGCCACCGCGGTGGCGGCGATATCGGCGGTGCTGCTGGCCATCCCTTTGGCTACCGGGATCGTCGAGTGCAGGGTGATGCGGATCTGCTGACTCAGCGCCGCCGGGTAGCCCCAGTGGGCCAGCAGCTGGTCGACCATCGCCCGCGACAGCGGCCGCTCATCGTTGCGCGGTTTGCCGGTCTCGACCTCGACGGTGCTGTACCAGTCCACCGGGCAGGAGATCAGCTTCTCGCTGCCGAGGATCCAGCCCTGGATAAGTTCTCCGCACGAGGCGGGACATTGTGCAACGGCCACGTTTTCACCTTTCCGCTTACCTTCGCCAGGGCGCATAGTGGCACGGCGACCCGCCGGTTACCATGATTCTCCGCAAAGGGGAGAGGCGTCGTTTAGGCTGGTACCGCCAGCTCGCGCGCCTGCGGCAGCGCCAGGCGCATCACATCGCGGGCGATCATCAGCTCTTCATTGGTATTGATCACCGCCACTTTGACCATCGCATTTTCGGCCTGAATAAAGGTGGCGTTGTGCTGGTTTTTCTCTTCATCGACCGAGAGCCCAAGGAAATTCAGGTTATGGCAGATGGCGCTCCTGGCTCGGGCGGAGTTTTCGCCGATGCCGCCGGTAAAGATCAGCGCGTCCAGGCCGCCCATCTGCATAATATAGCTGCCGATAGTGGCGCGAATGCGCTCAGCAAACAGCGAGAGCGCCAGGGCTGCCTGACGATTACCGCTGTCCGCCGCCTGCTCGACATCGCGATAATCGTGCGAGACGCCGGAAACGCCCAACAGGCCGGACTCGTTATTCAGCAGCTGATTCAGCTGCTCCGGCGTTTTACCCTCATGCAGCGCCAGCCACGGTAAAATTGAAGGGTCGATATCGCCGCTGCGGGTGCCCATCATTACCCCGGACTGCGGCGTAAAGCCCATCGAGGTATTCACCGAACGCCCGCCTTTGATGGCGCAAACGCTGCTGCCGTTGCCGAGATGGCAGCACACCACGCGCAGGGCGCTCAGCGGCACGCCCAACTTTTCCGCCAGCGTCGCGCTGACGTACTTATGGCTGGTGCCGTGGAAGCCGTAACGGCGAATGCCCAGCTCGCTGTAGTAGCGCCACGGCAGCGGATAGATAAAGGCGCGCTCATCCAGCGTCTGGTGAAAAGCGGTATCAAACACCGCCACCGACGGCGCGTCGGGCAGCAGCTGGCGGAACACTTTGATGCCTAAGGCATTTACCGGGTTATGCAGCGGGGCCAGCTCTGCCAGGCGCTCGATTTCCGCTAAGGTTTCATCGGTGACCGGCGTCGAATCCTTAAAGCGCTCCCCGCCGTGCGCCACGCGGTGGCCGACGCCATCGATATCCTGCAAGCTCTGGATAATCCGATGGTTGAGGAGCTTTTCAAGCAGCAGGGTGACGGCTTCACGGTGATCGGCGATCGGCGCCGTCTCCTGCCATTTCTGCTCCGGCGTTTTGAGAGTCACCTGGGCGTTTGCCATGCCGATACGTTCGATTAATCCCTGGCAGAGCATGTCGCCCTGCGGCATCTCCAGCAGCTGGAATTTTAACGATGAACTGCCGGCGTTAATGGCCATGATTTTGTAAGACATCATAAAGGTTCCTTCGAATTCAGAAAATCCAGCACGGCGTCGAGACCTGAATTATTCAGCGCGCTGGTAACAAAAATCTGCCGGGCGCCAGCCTGCTTAAGCCACTCTCCGATAAGCGAGATACGCTGCGGGTCAGCGAGGTCAGCTTTGGTGACCAGGCCGATGGTCGGGCGATTCATCGGGACGGTAAACCCCGGAGAAAACGGCGACCACTGGGCATCGGCATTCAGCACCAGCGCGATAACGTCGGCCTCGCAGGCGCTGGTTAACAGGGCGCTATAAAGGCAGCGGTTCTCCAGATATTCGCCCGGCGTGTCGATGGCCATTGGCGACCACTCAATAGCCTGGGTTTTCTTGTAATGGAGCGCTTCACCTCGCAGACCCTGGGTGAGCGAGGTTTTCCCACACTGGCTGGGACCGATAAGCATCAGACGTTTCATCGCGTTACGTCCGGGTGATAGTGCAGGTTGTAAACTGCATCATTTCACCCAGCGTGCGCGTCACCTGCTTGAGGGCATACTCGACGGCGGAAACGTCGCCGGTCAGCACCACGGCGCCGGTAAAGCGGTCAAGAAAACCAATTTCTACTGCGCCGGATTTAGTGGCGATATCGCAGGCGATAATCGACGCCTCGCTGGGCGTAATGGTGAGGATGCCAATGGCGGATACCGCATCCTGCAGACCCAGCTTCTTAAAGAGATCTTTCCCCGGATTGGCAATCAGGTGCGCGAGGGTAACCTGTTTCCCGGGAACGTATTCCTGAATCATGCGATCCGTTGTTGGCTGTCTTTCCATCATCCCTCCACCATCTGTCGCCACATGGCTTCATGCGGGCGCGGGATCACCGAGCGGTAAACCAGCAGCCCTTTTTCGCCCGCGCTTTCGCTGGCAACCGTCACCGCGTTGTTGACGTCAGAAACGTCGCCCGCCACCACCATGTAGCATTTACCCCCGATGCCGAAAGCCATATGCACCCGCACCAGGGTGACGTTTGAGCCTTTTACCGCCCGGTCAGCGGCGCTGATGCAGGCCGCCACGCTCCAGGTTTCGACGATACCTATCGCCTGACGCTTATCGACGTTATTCAGGCCGCTGATGGCCGGAAGTACGCTGGGATGAATATTCGCCAGCACCAGGCTGTCGACGAGCATCTCACCGGCCTGCGACGTACCGGTTTCAATGGCCTGTTGGACAGCGCCGATATCGCCGCCAAGCATCAGTAAAAACTTCCCCGGACAGATGGTCTTGCTGACCAGCAGATTAACGTTGGCGCTTTTCAGCATCGCATCGCCGAGTTCCATCCCTTTGGCAATGCTGGTGAGTTCTAAAATTCCTATAGCCTGAGACATGGTTAACCTCTTACCACCGTGATGGCCTGTTCGCTGATGGCCGCAATAACGCCGTCAATACTGGCGTGAATCGGCGCGCCTAATGCGCCTGCCGGAACATCGGCAATGCATTGCCCGCGCGTAACGCGCTCCCCGACGGTGACATTCGGCACCGCACCGGCGCCGATATGCTGGCGCAACTGCAATGTCACTTCTTCTACTGACGGTTCCTCTTCAACCAGCGGTGCTTCCTGGTACCAGGGGCTTAATCCCAGTTTGGCGATCAGTCGCTTCACCGGCACCAGGCGATATTTTGCCATTTCGTCAGCGGGATAGAGCGGCCCTTCGTAGCGCTGGTTTTGCGCGCGCAGCTCGCGTTTTAGCATGCGGTTGATGCGCATCGGCGAGATCCCGACCGGACAGGCCACGCTTTCGCAGACGTTGCATTCCGAGCAGGTAAGGGCGCTAAGCAGCAGCTGCGGCGTGGCGGCCTGATGAAAGTTCACCGCCCGCACCAGCAGGTGCGGAGAGAGTTCGTGGCCGATCAGGTGTCGTGGGCAGAGATCGGTGCATAGCCGGCACTGCTCGCAGACGGTGCGCGCCACGGAAAGCACCGTGCGCTCGTCCTGCATTCTCCGCTGAATAAGCGGATGGCTTTTCGGCAGCACCAGCAGGCCGCCGGTGGTTTTTGTCACCGGGTTATCGAGAGAGGCAATCAGGCCGCCCATCATCGGACCGCCGTTAATAAAACCGGGGTCGTCGACCGTCGCGCCGCCCGCCAGCGCCAACACTTCGCGCAGCGGCATGCCAATAGGGACGGTGATGGTGAGTGGCTTCGCGACCGCGCCGTTTACGGTCAGCGTACGGCGAGTGACCGGAAACTGCTGTTCAACCGCCCGGGCAATATTGAGGACCGTTTGCACGTTATTGACCACCACGCCGACGCTGGCTGGCAGCGCGGCGGGCGCGACCCGGCGACCGGTAGCCATCCAGATGGTCAGCACCTCATCGCCCGCGGGATAGACATCCGGCAGAATATGCAGACGGATACCGGCAGGCAGCAGCGGGGTAAGGGCGTCGATAGCCCGGCGGTATTTTTCTTTCAGGGCAATGACCCCTTCGCGCGCGCCGGTTGCCGTCATCGCGTACTGCACGCCGCGCACAAGGCGCGCAGCCTGCTGCCACATCAGCTGTTGGTCGACCTTGAGCATCGGTTCGCACTCGGCGGCGTTGACCAGAAAAATCTCTACCTGCGCCTGTAGCTTAACGTGGGCGGGAAACCCCGCGCCGCCCGCGCCGACGACGCCTGCTGCGCGCACGCGCTCGCGGATTTCATCGGCGCTATGGGAGATTTCAACGCTGTTGATGGCGGCGCTCATAGCAGTTCCTCCAGCAGTTCCCTGATTTCTTCAGCGCAGGCTGGACGCGGGTTGGTGCGTAGCGTGACGTCCGCCAGCGCGGCCTGCACCATTGCCGGAATACGCGCGGAAAAGTCGGATCTTCCTTCTTTAAGCGCAACGGCCAGTGAAGGCAGCGCACAGCTCTGCTTGAGTCGTTCGATCTGCTGAATCAGCGCATTGATCGCTGTGACGTCGTTGGCCTCTGCCGGGCAAAAGCCGCAGGCTTTGGCCAGCCGCGCATAGCGTTTGCCAGCGCGGGGAACAGCGGCGTTAAAGCGGATAACCGTGGTTAACAGCAGCGCGTTTGCCAGGCCATGCGGCAGATGAAACTGCCCGCCAAGCTGGTGGGCAATAGCGTGATTAAGCCCCAGTCCCGCCTGGCTGAAGGCCATCCCGGCGAGGGTTGAGGCGTTATGCATTTTCCCGCGCGTCGCCACGCAGTCGCCTTTTTCTACCACCGTGGGCAGATACTGGAACACCAGTTTGGCGGCTTTTTCCGCCAGCGCGTCGGTAAAGTCGCTGGCGTGCGGCGAAACCCACGCCTCCAGTGCATGGGTCAGCACGTCCATACCGGTGTTGGCCGTAATCTGCGGCGGTACGCTGACCACCAGCTCCGGGTCCAGGATCGCCATATCCGGATACAGCGCATTGTTGAACAGTGGATACTTAATGCCTTTATCCGGGTCGCTAATTACGCAGGCGCTGGTCACTTCCGAGCCGGTGCCGCTGGTGGTTGGTATGGCCACGCAGGTTTCGATGTTGATGCCGCTCTGCTGGCTGAACCAGACGATAGCTTTCGCCGCGTCCATTGCCGAACCGCCGCCGAAGCCGATGACCACCTGCGGACGCAGGGCCTGCATTTGCGCAATCCCCTGCACCACGGTATGGATAGTAGGGTCCGGCGTTATCTCGCTAAAGACGCTGATGCGGTTATCTGCGGGCAACGCGTTACGCAGGGTATCCAGCAGCGGCGAGCGCGCCAGAAAGCCATCGCAGATTATCCAGATGTGCTTATTGGTAAAGCGCTTGAGCACCGCCAGACTGCCATGACCGCTGTACAACCGCGTTTGTAGTGAGAAAGTATTCATCGCGACCTCGGTTAGCGGATGGAAAAGCCGTTGGTCAGCACGCAGCGCCGGGAGCGGGCAAAGGTGCGCGCCGAGGTTGTCCCTTCACCGGTTGGCGTGGCAATGGTAAAGGTGGTAAAACCTTCGCCGCCGACGCCGATCCCGGCATAAGAGGGGCCGTTCTTGACGAAAATCGAGGTTTGCAGGGTGCGGGCCGCAAGGTTCAGGCGCGATACGTTCTGCGAGTGCATAATGGCGGTATGATGCAGACCCTCTTCAACCTTCAGCGCCAGCGCCAGCGCGCTATCGAAATCGCGGACTTTCACTACCGGCAGCATCGGCATCAGCTGTTCGCTGGTGACCCACGGGTCATCGGCGTTGACGATAGCAATCAGCAGACGCGGCGCTTTCGCCGGCACGGCGATCCCGGCCGCTTCCAGCATGGCCGACGGGCTTTTGCCGACCAGTTTTTTGTTCGCCTGGCCTTCAGGCAGGCAGGCGGCGCGGAGTTTGTCGGTATCGGCTGGACTGAGCAGCAGTGCGCCGAAGGTTTGCATTTGCTGCACCAGGCGTTCCGCCACGCTCTCCACCACAATCAGGCTCTTCTCGGCGATGCAGGGCAGGTTGTAATCGAACGAAGCGCCGTTGATGATATCTTCCGCCGCTTTTACCAGATCCGCCGTTTCATCAACGATACAGGGCGGGTTGCCCGCGCCAGCGCCAATGACTTTCTTACCGCTCTTCATGCCCATCGCCACAATGCCCGGGCCGCCGGTAATGGCCAGAACCGCAATGCGCGGATGGGCCATCATCTGCTGGGTCGCTTCAAAGGTTGGTTCCGCTACGGTGACCACCAGATTGCGGATGCCGCAGCAGCGGAAAACAATCTCTTCAATCAGGCTGATGAGCTTGAGAGAGACCTTTTTCGCTCCCGGATGCGGGCTGAAGTAGACGCTGTTGCCCGCCGCCAGCATGCTGATGCTGTTGTTGATGATGGTTTCCGTCGGGTTGGTGCTCGGCGCGACGGAGCCGATAACGCCAAACGGCGAATATTCAAAGAGCACCATGCCGCCGTCGCCGGTCAGCGCGGTGGTGGTGAGGTCTTCTACGCCCGGGGTATTGTCGAGCGCGGCCTTGTTTTTCAGGAATTTATCTTCTTTGTTGCCCATCCCCGTTTCATTGGCGCTCTCTTCCGCCAGCGTCGCCAGCAGCGGCGTCAGCTCCTGACGTATTGCGCTGATAATGGCGCTGCGGGTTTTTAGCGGGCACTGCTGATAACGTAAGAACGCCTGGTGCGCGGCGTCGATAGCCTCGCTGACGGACTGAAAAATCCCTTTGCCCTGAGGCTGGACCGGCGTTTGCGCTGGCGTGGTTAATTGCTCGCTAAGAATGGTGCGAATCAGGGTTTCGAGTTCAGAAGTATTCATTGATGTGTTCCCACGTTAATAGCCGCGATGGCGGTCTGTGCTATGTCCATGTCCTGCTCAACGCTGCCGCCGCTGATGCCAAGACCCCCAATTAATAAGCCGTCGCGCCACAGGGCGTAACCGCCGCCAAAGGTGACCACTTTTCCCTGTAAATGCGTTTCCAGACCGTAAAGCGCCGCGCCCGGCTGAACGACATCGCTCAGCTCATGGGTCGCCGTTTTCATCGCCACCGCGGTCCAGGCCTTTTTCGGCGCCAGTTCGCTGCTGACCAGCAGGGCGTCCGGCATCCGCCAGGTGACGGTTTCCGTACCGTGGGCATCAACGATGCTAATCACCACCGGCACCTGAAGCTGCTGCGCGCGCTCAACCGCGGCGCGGGTGAGCTGGTGCAGATCGTGGAATGAGAGTGCCACGGGCGTCGTCTCCTTGCTGTGGCTCGGCTGGCTGGCGGCCAGATAGCGCCTGCTAACCTCACGAATAATATTGTTCTGGTGCGCATCGCTATCTTCCGCGCGGGCCAGGGCGTACAGGCAATCTGATAAGCGGTTGATGTAGCGCATCAGCACCTGGCGTACGTTGACTTCCGCCGCCAGCTCAACCAGACGGCGTTCGGCGCGGCGGGCCAGCGTGCGGGCAAAATGCAGGCGGCTCGCGGCTTCGCAGCGGCCGGGTAAAATAAAGCTATGCAGCGGTTCGACGCGGGCCATGGCCCGATCGATGGCGGCTTGCAGGGCGGAAATCTCTTCGCTGCTGATGTAGCGCTGTTTGGGCGACGGCTGCTCGCTGTCGCTGGCCAGTTCTGCGCTAAACCAGAATATTTGCTGCTGGATGGCTTCGAGCAGGGCGCGGTGATTTTCATCCGCGGCGGCGCAGGCGCACAGGCTCAGCGCGGCGTTCAGTTCGTCCAGCGTGCCGTAGGCTTCAACCCGCGGGTGCGTTTTGCTCACCCGCTGGCCGGTAAAGAGTGAGGTGGTGCCAGCGTCGCCCGTTCGGGTATAAATCGCCATATTCGCTCCTTAACGTGAAAGCGTATCGACAATGCCGACAACGGCGAGGTCGATGGCCTCGTTTGGCCCGGAAAAAACGTGCCTGGCGCTGGAGCCGCCGCTGAGCAGAACCAGCTCGCCGATCCCCGCGCCGACGGAATCGACGGCGACTTCATCGCCGGAGGTGGGGGAGGCGGGGAGTTCGCCATCGGCGCTGACCCGCCGCACCAGCAGCAGCTTTTTGCCGATCAGGGAAGGCGATTTTTGCGTGGAGACAACCGCGCCCGTGACTCGTGCCAGATGCATGATTTACTCCTGCTTAATGAATTGAATATGCCGCGCCTGTGCCGCTTCGCGCGCCAGCGCGGTCACGATGCATTTGCGGTGGATAACCAGACGCCCCTGGCCCAGCTGCGCGACGTCGCGATAGCTCAGCACTGAACCTGCATGCAGGATCAGCGGCCGTCCGCGCTCGTCGGTGAATATCACCGGCAGGCGCGCCAGTTTTTTGAGCGGGATAACCGGCAGCAGCTGGCTGTGCAGGGTGAGCTGCACGCGGATGCCGAAAGCCAGCGCCTCGTGAATTTTCCGCGCCGCGGCATCGTCGGTTTCCGCATCCGCAAGCTGAGCCAGCAGCGGCAGGTCAACGAGCAGGATGCGCAGCGAGGCGTGCTGACAGAACAGCGCTGGACAGTCGGCATCACGGAGCTGCGCAACGCTCAGCGTCGCCGTGCTATGGGCGCGACGCTGCAGCCTGGAGACGATTTCCTCCACAATGCGCTGCAAAACTGCGCCGTTCATCGCGGGCCTACCAGCCGGGCAAAGGCCTGCGGATTATCGGCACCGGCGGCGTTGGCTTCATCGGTATCAATGTGCATTTCGAGGCGCATGTCCGGTGACACGCGAATCGCCACGTTGTCGAAAATCAGCCCGCGCTCGTCGCCTTCAATGGCCACGGAGACCCTGTCGCCATGAGAAACCCGCAGGATAAGCGCATCGAGCGGCGACATATGGATATGCCGCTGCGCGACGATAACCCCTGTCGAGAGTTCTAGCTCGCCAAAAGGGCTGACCAGACGGATGCCCGGCGTCCCTTTCAGGTTGCCGGACATTCTCAGCGGCGCCGCAATTCCCAGCGTTCTGGCATCGGTACGCGAGATTTCCACCTGACTTACCGAGCGCAGCGGGCCGAGCAGGCGCACATTTTTAAGCTGCCCCTTCGGCCCTACCAGGGTGACGGTTTGCTCCGCAGCGTACTGTCCCGGCTGCAGCAGCGCTTTTTTCTCGCTGATGGGATGACCGGGAAACAGGCGTTCATAATCCGACGCCGACAGGTGGATATGACGATTTGAAACCCCCAGCGGAATGGGCCGCAGACGCATCTCGTCGAGGACTTTACTGACCGTTGATTCGAGAAGCTGTTTATCCATTACGCTTCACCTCGCTTGCCGGGATGAATGCAAAGGGTGCGCGGCTCGCCCTTCTGGCGCGGACATTTTGGATCCAGGCACAGGTTGCAGCTCACCACGCCTTGTTGCTGGAGGGGCTCTTCTGCTGGCGCTTCAGAAACGACATCAGCCGTCTCTGACTCTTCAGGCTCAGGTTCCATGACGGAGGGTGGGGGAGCCTCTGCTGGCAGGATCCCTTCTCCGGGTCTGGCGATGACTTTATGAGCCACCAGACCGTTTCGCTGTTCGGCAAACTGTGCACCGGTGGTGATGGCCGCCTGTACTGAGGCCACATCACCGGTAATTTTAATGACCATCCAGCCTGAACCATTGGTCTTTTCGAGGGCGACCAGCGTGATAGAAGCGGATTTCGCCATGATATCGGCGCAGCTAATAGCCAGTGCCAGACCACAAACTTCAAGTAATCCCAGTGATTGCTTCACGCGGTGCTCCTTATTCGCCATCAATCAGGCTGATTTCGGTAAAATGGCCTCAACGTCGCTGTGCGGACGCGGGATCACGTGGCAGGATTTCACTTCACCCACCACGCTTGCCGCCGCGCTGCCCGCATCCACCGCCGCTTTGACCGCGCCGACATCGCCGCGAACCATGACGGTCACCAGACCCGAGCCAATTTTTTCGTAGCCGACCAGCTGCACGTTGGCCGATTTCACCATGGCATCGGCGGCTTCAATGGCGCCTACTAACCCTTTTGTTTCAACCAGTCCCAGTGCGTTATTCATACTGCTGTTCTCCTGTTGCTTAGCTATTCAGATCCCGGAAAGGGATCCCTTTGACCAGCCGTGCCGCGTTATTACCGGTGTTGCGGTGGGCCTGACTGTCCTGATGATGCATCAGCGTAAAAAGCGGCGCCGATGCGGGTAAATTCTTGTAGTGCACGACCAGCGTATGGCGATCGCAGGCGATGCCCACCAGCAGCGGCGAGCTGCGCGCCGCCTGCCAGGCGCTGTCCACGACATCCCCGGCCGGATGATGCTGGAGCAGGAAAGGAATGCCTTCCTCTTCGATACCCAGCAGCACTTCGCGCCACAAGCCGTCGCAGCCGTCGATGGCGGCGATCACAATAGCCGGGGCGGTGTGATTACTGTCCATGCGCAAACTCCTTATGCCAGGAGAGAATCAGACCGGTGGCCACCGCGTTTCTTGGGCCTTCGCTGCCGCGAATATTTCCTCGCCCGGCCACCAGCCGGTAGTGCGCCAGCGCATCGGTGACCAGCTGCGGGATCTCAAAATCGAGGGACGAGCCGCCCACCAGCACCACGAAGGGGATATCGCGAATGTTGCCGGTCGGGCTGACCTGGCGCAGCGCGCGCAGGGCGTTGGTGACAAAGACGCGCTCTTTGGCGCTGCGGCGAATGGCGCGCACTTTTTCCAGCACTAAGTCGCCGGGAAGCGGCACCAGTTCGTCCGGTTTCACCACGCAGACGCGGGCGAATACGGCGGGGGGCAGCGGCGTGGAGAAGAACTGCACGCTGCCGTCCTCGTGGCGCAGATGGAACAGACTTTCGACTTTCGCCAGTGAATATTTTTTGATCTCTTCCGCCAGGTAGCGATCCTCCAGCCCCAGCTCGCGGGCAATGATCATCGTCACCATATCGCCAGCTCCGGCGAGGTGAGTGGCGATGATTTCGCCTTTGGGGTTGATGATGGAGGCATCGGTGGAGCCTGCGCCCAGGTCGAGGATCGCCAGCGGACGCGTGGTGCCGGGGGTGGTCAGCGCGCCGAGAATGGCGGCTTCGGCCTCTGCGCCGCCGATCTGTACGTCGATATTGAGCTTCTGCTCGATCTCGCGGGCAATCATCGCCATCTGCAAACGGTCAGATTTCACCATGGAGGCGATGCCCACGGCCTGCTCCAGCGAGAACTCCCCGGCCAGACCGCCGGTGACGCTCACCGGAACCGAGGTGTCAACGGCCAGCAGATCCTGAATAAAAATCTCGCTGCTGGGCTTGTTGGTCAGCTCGGCCATGGTCTGGCGCACATGCTCCAGCATGCCGCCGATATTGGTCCCCGACTCGCCGGTGACGTTATCGAGTTTGCCGCAGCCGTCGACCGCTTTCATGATGGCTTCGGCGCCGGCGGCGACATCCACGCGCACGCTCCGGCCCTGGGCCAGCAGCTCAATGTTACCGGCGGGTATCGCGCGCGCTTTGACGTCACCGGATGGCGTTTTGACCACCACGGCGGAACGGTTGCCAATCAGCGCGCGAGCCATCGGCACGATGTTTTTCGTCTCATCGGCGTTGAGGTTAAATACGGTGGCGATGCCGTAGGGGTTAGAGAGCGTTTCGATGACCTTCCCCGGGACGGCGACCTCAATTGCCGCCAGCATCCCCAGCGGAATGCGGTCGATGTACAGCACTTCGTCAACGATCGGCAGCGGTTTTTCCAGCCGGTTGCTGACCAGCACGCCATCGTCACGTTGCAAAATGACGCCGGTAATCTGATATCCGGCGCGCAGGGAAGCGTTAATCACGCTGGCGATATCGGCAAAGTCAAACGCCGACGACACCACCAGGATATAGGGCGCGTCCGCCGGGCGGGTTAACAGCTCCTGCGGCGTAATGGTGATGCCCACGCCAAGCCCCGCGCCGCCGGGCGTTTTCGGGTTATGGCCGATCATGGTTGATTCGGTGATGATGGTTTCGGTAATGGTTTCCATCGCCACATCGCCAATCACCGGCGTGGCTTCGTTAATGCGGATGAGCGAAATATCGCTGACACTGATCCCCGCGCGCTTTGCGACCAGCGCGAGGGCCTCCTGAATGCCGAACACGTTACGCAACGTGCCTTTGATCCCGGTGGTTTCCGCCAGCGCGCTGTGCGTAATCGTCAGCGCGCCAGCCTCATTCAGGGTCGCCAGGGCGACTTCCGTCGATGAGTTGCCGATATCAATGCCAGCTATATATCGCATCACATGCCCCTGTAATTAATCGTCGCCCTTGAGTTTTTTACGCTCGACGTACAGCGTTGCCGCTTCGCGAACGAAAGCGGCGCAGATCTTCGCCTGGTAGCGGCTTTCGAGATCGTCGGCGATCGTCAGCAGCTCCTCTTTCGTCGAGCGATAGGGGCGGAGGGCGTTGTAGATTTCAAGAATGCGATCGTCCGGTACCGCGGTCAGTTCGGCGGCGCGTTCGAAGTTCATCGCCAACCGGTCGCGGCCCGCGTCCCTGGCGATAGAAGCCTGTAAGCGCAGCGTTTCCGGGGTAATACGCATATCCTGAGCGGTGACTTTATTGCTCAGCACGTTTTCCAGCGTAAAGTCGTCCAGCGTTTTATTGGTGGCGGTTTTCACCCATTCCGGGTGCTTGTTCGCCAGCGGGTAGTCGCTGACCTTTGCGCTACGGGACGCGCCGCCTGCCGCAGGAGCCGCCGTTGGCGCTTCGCCCTGCAGGCTGTTCATGCGGCTCAATACGTCCCGAACCATCGATTCAATTGCGTCGGTATTCATGGAGTTATCCTTTATCAAAGCGCCACGCGCAGTTCCTGCGGGTTTTTGCCCGTCACGACGTACTTGGTCTCTTTAATGTGCAAAATGGCAGATTTGGCCTGATACTTCGGGCGCGCCATCTGGTCATTCAGGGTCGGGACCGGCTGCGGCGATTCGCGTTTCGCATAGCGAGCGGCGTTCTTACCAATCTGACGATAGGTTTCCAGCGTCAGCAGCGGCGCCTGAGGGAACAGCTCCAGGTTAGAGAGCGGCGGTAGGCCCTGCTGATGGATAACGGTGGTGCCTTTTGACTGGATGCCGATAGAGATGCCGGAGCCGCTCAGGCGATTACCTTCAACCGCGACGAACGCCACGTCGGAAGATTTAAAGCAGCGAATCACGCGCGCTTTAATGCCTTCTTCTTCAATACCTGCGATGACTTCGCGCAGAATGCTCTTATGCGGTAAGCCGACGATATTGACGGTCTGCGCCAGGCCGAATGCCGGGCCGACGGCGATAATCACTTCGTCCTGCTGAGTGCCCTGACGCGCTTCGCCGACTTCCGTCAGGAAACCGTCGCCAGCAGGCGCGGTTGCCTGCGGCGCAGCCGAGGCCGCTGGCGCATTAAACGAGACGGGTTTATCGCTGCCTTTCATTTCGCTGAGCACTTCTTCAATTATCTGGCGCAGCAATTTTTCATTAATTTCCATTTCTCACCCCTTAATCAATCTCGTTGGGATCAAGAGCGCCAGGGATGTTTTTAATCTCTTCCCAGCGTTCGCCCTGCAGGCGATAACCCGTTGCCGGACCGGCATAGTCGTTAACGTCATTAACCGCAGAGAGCACCTGTCCGTCGCCGACGATAATGGCGGAGGTATGCAGATAGTCGCCGGTCAGCTTGGCCTTCTGGATGTTGAGCATGTCCTGGGCCACGTCGGTAAAACCGCCCTGCGCCAGCGCTTTAACGACTTCCAGACCGTTGCGGTTTTTATTGATGATTTCCTGGGCGAACTTGATGTCTTCGACGATGTTGCGCTCCGGCATATCTTTCGAACCGTGAGCGTAGGTTGCGGCTTCAACTTCTTCATCGGTAATCGGCGGCAGTCCCATTCCGGCAAACACGGCCTGCAGCGCGCGGGCGGCTTTGTTACGGATGGCGATAACGTCCTCTTCACGAACCGGACGCAGGCCGCCGTCCACTTTCAGGTCGCGCTGGATAACGTTGTAGTCGTCAAAGTCTTCCGCATCTTCGTTGGAACCGGCGAACATGTTGTCGTAGTTCGGCACCGCGGAATAACCGGAGGAGATAAAGTCAGTACCCGGCAGGAACTGCATCAGCAGGCGCGCGGTACGACGCATATCGGAGTGGGTGAAGGTCTGGTCGTTACTGGAGGCGCACTCCAGATCCAGCGACGAACAGATCAGGTTTTCCGCCAGCACAGCGCGAATGCCTGACGGCACCGCAGACGGTACGCCGATGCAGCTTACCGAGCCGTTTTGCAACCCCTGAACGCCGGCGGCTTTGGTGATGTAGATGCAGCGCGCTTCCAGATAAAGCATGGATTTGCCTTCGGCGTAGCCCATCTGCACTTCGGAGCCGGAGCCGGAGGTGAAGCGCATTTTCAGGCCGCGAGAGGCGTAGGAGGAGGCGAGGAAGCCCTTCGACCACGGGGTGTCGTCGCCGTCGGTAAAGACCGGTTCGGTACCGTAGACGGAGATGGTTTCGGCGTAGCAGGTGTGGCCCAGCATGCCGAGCTTGAGCTCGGTGGCTTCTTCCAGCGAGCACTGAGTCAGTACGCCCGGGCGGCCTACCTGCGAGCCGACCAGCAGCGCGATGGCGTTAAACGGCGCATAGCGCGCGACTGCAACCGTGGTTTCCTGTTCGTCAAATCCGCGCCATGCGCCTTCAGCGGCGTCGGCGGCAATCTGTACCGGGTTATCTTTAACGTTAGTGACGTGCGCCTGCTGAGACGGGGTACGGCGTGCGCGCATTTTCTGCATCGCCATCATCATCTCAACCACGTTCATATGCGAAACCACTTCGACAATTTTCGCCGGCGTCATCGCGGTGGTCAGCGGGACGATTTCGCTACGCTTAACGTTCGGATCGCAGAGCATGTTGGCCAGCTTGACCGAATCCATCGCCATCACTTCTTCGGCGCGGTTCAGGTTGATGCCGTAGCGGGCGATAAAGTGGTCGATCAGGTCAAAATCGCAAACCGGCTTTCCGTCCAGCTCAGTCACCGCGCCGTTAACGATTTTAATCGACGGTTTCGGGTCGTTCGGGCTTTCCATCGCGATAAAGCCTTCTTCGACCCACTCCTTAACGAAGCCGTCCTGATTCACAGGGCGTTTCGCCAGTGCTTCAAATCTTTTCGATCTCATGAATCAGCCTCGTGGGTATCAGATGTAGGACGGGCGATCGTTTTTCGGTTCAGAACCGAGGGTCGCAAGGACGGTTTTGCCGATTTCGCGGGCGGAGGTCACCGCCTGACGAACCGCGCCGGAGTCGCCGGAAATCACCAGAATGGCTTCGTTACTAAAGCTGGTGCCGTGCGCCGGAGAGCTGTACGCCACGACTTCAACGTTGGCTGACTTCAGGGCGGTATCGGCCATCAGTACGCCGACGGAAGCCGGAGCGCCGACGATAATGCCGCAGGCGCGGCCAATCGGGGCGCCGAACGCTTTTTCCAGGGCGTAGCTGGCGCGAGCGGTATACTGCAGCTCGATATGTCCGGCTTCGTTGCCATAAACATCACCGAAGGTGCGGTCCAGCTCTTTCAGCGCGACTTCGATACCGCGCTTAACGTCGGAAACGTCGTTGCCGCCTAAAATAATCAGCGAACCGTGGCCCGCCCCGCCTTTGGTATCACGCGGAAGCTCAATGCTGACCACTTCGGTGTTGGTGGCTTTCACCGCTTCGTCCGCCGCCATAATGTGCGGACCTGCGCCGGTGCGGGCGCCGAGAATGCCGATGGAGCGATAGCGCTTCTCAAGCTTCATCGCATCCAGCAGGGCGGTATCGACGTTCGCGATAACCAGGCCAAGGGTGTCGCCAATGGCGGTCCCGACAAATTCCGTTAAACTGCAGCTTTTTTCTGCCATAGCTGTCTCTCGTATTGGGTGGTTTTCAGTAGGGATGGCCTGCTGTTCCGGCGTTGCCACACGGGCAATCACCTGCGCCATGATCTGTTCAACCAGCTCATTGCTGCTCATTAGCTAATTCCCTTCGGTAAGATTTTTTCTACATCGGTGTGAGGGCGTGGGATGACGTGTACGGCTTTCACTTCACCCACGTTGCGTGCGGCGGCGGCACCTGCATCGGTAGCCGCTTTGACCGCGCCAACATCGCCGCGCACGATGACGGTTACCAGCCCGGAGCCAATCTTTTCATAGCCCACTAACATCACATTGGCTGACTTAACCATTGCATCAGCGGCCTCTATGGCTGCGGTTAAGCCTTTGGTTTCTACCATTCCTAGTGCTTCTTGTTGCATAAAGACCTCGCATGGAGTGATCCGATAGTTGGGACTATAAGAAGATGCGAGGAAAAAGAATGGCTGACTTCAATGTGATGGTGAAAAAATAGTGGGTATTGGATAATATAAAATTGTCTTTTATTTATTTAAGTGTTTGATGTTAATTAATATTTTTATTTGTTTTGATGTGATTATCTTGTTTTGTATATTCCATATTTACAAATTTGTTCATGACGATTTCAATTTTATCTGCTATGCGCGAGAAACTGATTTGTGATGTTTGTTGGAAAACGATGAGCTGGTTTTAGCAATATTTTTGCATGCCATGGTGGTGGCATAATGGCGAAAGCCGCGCGTGAGCAATGCAATTCTGCGTTATTTAATGACAATAATTTGTTATTGATGCCCGAATTTTCCGGAGGCTGCCGTCAGCAGGTTGCCAACAATTTGCGGACGGGAGTTCATATAGTGGTGCCCGTTGTACTCTACTGCCAGCAGGATGTTGGCTGGTCAGGACACGAACTCTGCTAAGAAGGTGTCATAATGAATGATTCGTTAAAAGCGCAATGTACCGCCGAGTTTCTGGGCACCGGGCTATTTTTGTTTTTTGGCATCGGCTGTCTGAGCGCGTTAAAGGTGGCGGGAGCCAGCCTCGGACTGTGGGAGATATGCATTATCTGGGGGCTGGGGATCTCGCTTGCCGTGTATCTGACTTCGGGGATCTCCGGCGGCCATCTCAACCCGGCGGTGACCGTCGCGTTATGGCTGTTTGCCTGCTTTCCCGGACGCAAAGTTTTCCCCTATATCGTTTCACAGGTTGCCGGCGCCTTTGGCGGCGCGGTGCTGGCCTATGTGCTGTACAGCACGATGTTTACCGAGTTTGAATCCGCCCACCATATCGCGCGCGGCAGCGTAGAGAGCCTGCAGCTGGCGAGTATTTTCAGCACCTACCCGGCGGCATCGCTGAGCATCTGGCATGCGGCGCTGGTTGAAGTGGTGATCACCTCCATGCTGATGGGGATGATTATGGCGCTGACCGACGACGGCAACGGCGTACCGAAAGGGCCGCTGGCCCCGCTGCTGATCGGCCTGCTGGTGGCGGTCATTGGCGCTTCAACCGGGCCGCTGACCGGCTTTGCAATGAATCCGGCGCGTGATTTTGGGCCGAAGCTGTTTACGTGGATGGCGGGTTGGGGCGATATCGCGATGACCGGCGGAAGGGATATACCGTACTTTATTGTGCCGATTATTGCGCCGCTGATCGGCGCCTGTCTCGGCGCGGCCATCTATCGTTATCTGATTGGTAATAATCTACCGTGTAATACCTGTAAATTAGAGGATTAATGCATCCGCTGAAATAGCGAAAAATTTTCATGAACCGGTATCACGAACTGGCTAAAAACGTCTCCCACGGATGGGAGACTTTTGCTATCGTAATATTCTTTTATCGTTGGCGGTAAATGATGATGAAAGGAAGTGAATATTAAAGAAATGTTTTATTTATAACAAAAAATTAACTGAGAGGTTTTATCATGATTTCTGCGAGCACACTGAACTCAGAACTCATTAATAAAATCGCACAGGATTTTGCGCAGGCCACCAGTCTGGCGGTTGTGGTTGTCAATATTCACGGTGATGAAATATCTGAACTGTTTAACTTCACCCCTTTCTGCCAGCTGATGCGCCAGCACCCCCAGCACAGCTCCCGCTGTCGCATGAGCGACCGCTGCGGCGGCCTCGAGGCCTCGAAAACCGATGCGCTCTGTATCTACCGCTGCCACGCCGGGTTAACCGATTTTTCCATTCCGCTGGTTATCGCCGGGCACCTTGTGGGCTTTGTGCTCTGCGGCCAGGTTCGTCTGAGCAACGATATCGAACTGGTGGACATCCTTAACGTGGATGACCGCTGGCAGGACGATCCGGCGCTGGTTCAGGCGTTCCGCGATGTGCCTGAGATGGACTATTCGCGGGTTATCGCCTCTGCGGATCTGCTCAAGCTGATCGTCGAGAATTGCCTGAAAAAACAGCTTAACTTCGTGGTTATCAAGGATAACCCGCCGCAGAACGACCCGGCGCAGAGCAGCCGGGCGGCCTCGCCGCACGATGGCAAAATGAAGAAGGCGCTGCGCTATATCGACGCGCATCTCTCTGATGAACTGCGTCTGGAGGAGGTGGCGGCGCACGTCTATCTCAGCCCGTACTACTTCAGCAAATTGTTTAAAAAATATCAGGGGATCGGCTTTAACGCCTGGGTCAATCAGCAGCGGATGGCGAGCGCAAAAGAGCTGCTTTGCCACAGCGACTGGAGCATTGCCAGCATTGCGCGGAATTTAGGTTTTTCGCAAACCAGCTATTTTTGTAAAGTGTTTCGCCAGACCTATCAGGTAACGCCGCAGGCGTTTCGTCAGCAAATTAATGCCGGATCACAAACTGAGTCATTTTAAATGACAATATTTTGCTATTGCCGATTTTTGATATCCCGGAGTATCTTCATCATTATAAAATGAAAAAAACGACAGTAGAGCAATAAATTGTCATAGCGCAACAAAATAATGATATTCGAGGGATAAACTACACCAGTTTTTATTTTTGTGATGGGATAGAGTGTCCGTTAATACGAGACCGATGATTATTCAAAACCGCTTCACTCCGCAGGCGTCATTCTGGCGGGGGATAAGGCGGTAAAAGTAAGCTTGAAACATTAACCGCCGATGCAGGGCGCATCGGCGAATAAAACCGACAGGTTCGACACCAGTTTGGTGTCAGGGAAGGGGGTGTCAATCCCCCGCAGCCCCCGCTGCTGTGATGCTGACGACCCCGTAAAAACCACTGATCGTAAGATTGGGAAGGGCGGGCGAGAACGAAGCTAAGCCAGAAGACCTGCCTGCCGGTAACAGACCAACAACTTCGGTGGGAAGTGGGTGGCTTAGCGGTGCGTGGTCGCAGGACCAGGCATGCGCGCAGCTATACTCTGACCACCTGAACAGGACAGGGTATGGCAACCAGGCGTGCGTTCATTCTTGCGGGTACCGGTAGCGGTTGTGGCAAAACCACCGTGACGCTCGGCCTGCTCAGCTTGCTCCAACAGCGCGGTTTGCGGGTGCAACCCTGTAAAGTGGGGCCAGACTATTTAGACACCGCCTGGCACACCGCCATCAGCGGCGTCGCCTCCCGCAATCTCGACAGCTTTATGCTTCCCGCCCCGATACTCAACGCGCTGTTTGCCGACCAGCTGCAGCAGGCCGATATCGCAGTCATTGAAGGGGTGATGGGCCTCTATGACGGCTACGGCACCGACCCCAACTACTGCAGCAGCGCGGCGATGGCCAAACAGCTTGGCTGCCCGGTGATTTTGCTGGTGGATGGCAAAGCGGTCTCGACCTCCATCGCCGCCACGGTGATGGGCTTTCAACATTTTGATCCGGCCCTCAATATCGCCGGCGTGATCGTTAATCGCGTCAACAGCGACACCCACTTCCAGCTGCTGAAAAGCGCCATTGAGCGCTACTGCCAGGCGCCGGTGCTCGGTTATGTGCCGCGCGTGGAAGGCGTGGCGCTGCCCGAGCGGCATCTGGGGCTGGTGACCGCCCGCGAGTCGGTGGTTAATCAACAGGCATGGCGGGATTTTGCCAGCCTGCTGGGGCGCACCCTCGACATCGACCGGCTGCTGTCCCTCAGCGAACTGGCGAACCTGCCGGCCGGCGAGTGGGGGGAGCAGCTTGCCGCCGACGCCGGCGAAGGGCTGACGCTGGCCCTCGCCGACGACGAGGCCTTCAATTTTTATTATCCCGATAACCTGGCGCTGCTGGTCCGCTGCGGCGTGAAGATCGTGCGCTTTAGCCCGCTGCGCGATCGCCAGCTGCCGGCCTGCCAGATGATCTGGCTTGGCGGCGGCTACCCGGAGCTGCACGCGACCGGCCTGTCTGCCAACCAGGAGATGCTGGCGCAGCTCCGCGCGGCGCACCGGCGCGGGGTGGCGATCTACGCCGAGTGCGGCGGCCTGATGTATCTGGGCTCCGCCCTGGAGGTCACCGGCGGCGAGCGCTATGCGATGGCGGATATCATTCCCGGCTACAGCCGGATGGGGACGCGTCTGACCCGGTTCGGCTACTGCGAAGCGCAGGCGCAGCAGCAGACGCTGCTGGCCGCCCCCGGCGAGTGGCTGCGCGGCCATGAATTTCATTACTCCGATTTTACTCCCGCCACCGCCGCCGTGCTGGCCTGCCGTAAACAGCGGGATGGCAAGACGCTTCAGCAGTGGCAGGGAGGATGGCAGTCCGGCAGCGCCTTTGCCAGCTATCTCCATGTCCATTTTGCCCAGCGACCCACCATGCTCAACCACTGGCTGCAGGCGGCAAGGAGGACGCTATGACTCTTCTCGCCTGGTGTGTGGCCTGGATACTCGATGTCGTCATTGGCGATCCGCCGCACTGGCCGCATCCGGTGCGCTGGATAGGTCGTCTGATCAACATCAGCCAGTGCGTGGTGCGGCGGGTCTGCCATAGCGAGCGGGCGCTGCGCATTGGCGGCGGGGTGATGTGGCTGGTGGTGACCGGCCTGACGTGGGCTGTGGCCTGGGGCGTACTGGCGCTGGCGCGCGGGATCCACCCCTGGCTGGGATGGCTGGTGGAGGTATGGATGATCTTCACCGTGCTGGCGGGGCGCTGTCTGGCGCAGTCGGCGCGGGACGTCGAGCGACCGCTGCGCGCGGGGGATCTGGCGGAAAGCCGTAGCAAGCTGTCGTGGATTGTCGGGCGCGACACCACACAGCTCCAGCCGCAGCAGATTAACCGCGCGGTGGTGGAAACCGTGGCGGAAAACACCGTCGACGGCATTATCGCGCCGCTCTTCTTCCTGCTGCTCGGCGGCGCGCCGCTGGCCATGGCCTATAAGGCGGTCAACACCCTCGATTCCATGGTCGGCTATAAGCACGAAAAATACCGGGCGATCGGCATGGTCAGCGCCCGTCTTGACGATGTGGCCAACTTCCTTCCCGCCCGGCTGAGCTGGCTGCTGCTTAGCCTCGCCGCCGTGGTATGTCGGGAAGATGGCGCCCGGGCGCTGCGGACGGGCTGGCGCGATCGCTATCAGCACAGCAGTCCTAACTGCGCCTGGCCGGAAGCGACCGTCGCCGGCGCGCTGGGGATCCGCCTTGGCGGCCCGAACGACTACTTCGGCCAGCGCGTTGAAAAACCCTGGATAGGCGACGCCGTCCGCGACATTGCGGTGGACGATATTTCCCGAACCATTCGATTGATGTGGGTGGCGTCAACCCTGGCGCTGGCGCTGTTTATCGGCCTGCGCTACTGGCTGGTCGGCGCGGCCTGAGGAGAACCTGATGCAGTACATACAACAACCGCAGGCGATTGAGGCGAAAAGCTTCGACATTATCAGCGAGATCATCGCCGAAACGCGACCGGACTACCGTTTCGCCAGCCCGCTGCACGAGGCGATTATCAAGCGGGTGATCCACACCACCGCTGACTTCGAGTGGCTGGATATTCTGTGGTTTTCTCCGGATGCCCTGATCGCTCTGAGCGAGGCGCTGAGCCGGCCCTGCACCCTGTATACCGATACCACCATGGCGCTGTCCGGGATCAACAAAACCCTGTTAGCCCGCTTTGGCGGCGAATGCCGCTGCTATATCAGCGACCCGCGGGTGGTGCGCGAGGCGCAAAGCCGGGGGATGACCCGCTCGATGGCGGCGGTGGATATTGCGGTGCAGGAGCCCGGGGAGAAAGTGTTTGTCTTTGGCAATGCGCCAACTGCGTTGTTTCGCCTGCTGGAACACCGCGAAACGGCCATCGGCGGCGTGGTGGGGGTGCCGGTCGGGTTCGTCGGCGCCGCGGAGTCGAAAGCGGCGCTCAGCGAGAGCGGCCTGCCGGCTATCGCTGCGCTCGGCCGCAAAGGGGGAAGCAACGTGGCGGCAGCAATTGTGAACGCCCTGCTGTACCACCTGCGGGAGGCGCGATGAGCGAGCAATCCTTCGACGCCCCGGTGTGGCACAACGGCAAAGCGCTGCGCAAAGGCTACACCACCGGCTCGTGCGCGACGGCGGCGGCTAAGGTGGCGGCGCTGATGGTGATGCGCCAGCACCTCATTCATCAGGTCTCCATTGTCACCCCTTCCGGCGTGACCCTGTGCCTTAACGTCGAATCGCCGCACGTCGAAGGGCAGCAGGCGATCGCCGCGATTCGTAAAGACGGCGGCGACGACGTTGACGCCACCCACGGGATGCTGATTTTCGCCCGCGTGACGCTCGACGACTCCGGCGAGATAACCCTGCGCGGCGGCGAAGGTATCGGCACAGTCACCCGCAAAGGGATCGGCCTGCCCATAGGCAGCCCGGCGATTAACCGCACCCCGCGGCACACCATCGAGTCGGCGGTGCGCGAGGCGATTGGCCCGTCGCGCGGGGCGACGGTAGAGATTTTCGCCCCGGAGGGCGAGGTGCGGGCGCAAAAAACCTATAACGCGCGGCTGGGGATCCTCGGCGGGATTTCGATTATCGGCACCACCGGGATCGTCACCCCGATGTCGGAAGAGAGCTGGAAGCGCTCGCTCTCCCTCGAGCTGGAGATCAAACGCGCCGCCGGACTGGAGCGCGTGGTGCTGGTGCCGGGGAACCACGGCGAGCGCTTCGTACGCGAGCAGATGGGCATCGACTCGCAGGTGGTGGTCACCATGAGCAACTTCGTCGGCTACATGATTGAAGAGGCCGTGCGCCTCGGGTTCCGTCAGATTGTGCTGATTGGCCATCCCGGCAAGTTGATTAAAGTCGCCGCCGGGATCTTCCATACCCACAGCCATATCGCCGATGCGCGCATGGAAACGCTGGTCGCGCATCTGGCGCTGCAGGGGGCACCGCTGGCGCTGCTGCAGCTGGTGAGCGAATGCGATACCACCGAAGCGGCGATGGAGCACATCGACGCGTACGATTTTCAGCCTATCTATAACCATCTTGCTGAACGCATCTGTCTGCGGGTGATGCAGATGCTGCGCTTTACCAAAGCGCCGCCCGTCTGCGACGCCATCATGTTCTCCTTTGATAACAAGGTCCTCGGCAGCAATCGGCCGATCGCCGAGATTGCGCGGGAGATGTCATGTTAACGGTGGTCGGCATGGGGCCGTCAGGCCTGCATCTTATGACGCCGGCGGCGCAAGATGCGGTCGCCAGCGCGGATGCGCTGGTAGGCGGTAAGCGGCATTTAGAGCAGTTCCCCGGATTTCGCGGCGAACGGTTTGCGCTGGGCGCCAATATTGCCGAACTGCTGGTCTGGCTCGGCGAACGCGTAGCGCAGAAGGTGGTGGTGCTGGCCTCAGGCGACCCGCTCTTTTACGGCATCGGCACGCGGCTGATCGCCCACTTTGGCATCGAGCGCGTGCGCATTATCCCCGGCATCAGCGCGGTGCAGTATCTCTGCGCGAAGGCCGGTATCGATATGAACGATATCTGGCTGACCAGCAGCCACGGACGGGACGTCTGTTTTGATGAGCTGGCGCGCCAGCGCAAGGTGGCGATGGTGACCGACGGGCGCTGCGGGCCGCGGGAAATCGCCGCCCAGCTGGCGGCGCGGGGTAAAGGGTATCGCTGGATGGTGATCGGCGAAAATCTGGCGATGGATAACGAGCGGATCCACTGGCTACCGGTCAGTGAGGTCGATGCCGAATATGAGATGAACGCGGTGGTGATCCTCGATGAAAGATGAGCTTTTTCTGCGCGGCGAGAAGGTGCCGATGACCAAAGAGGCGGTTCGCGCGCTGGCGCTGGCCAAACTTGAGCTACACCGGGCAAGCCACTTGATTGATATCGGCGCCGGTACCGGCAGCGTGTCGATTGAGGCGGCGCTGCAGTATCCCTCTTTGCAGGTAACCGCCATCGAACGCAACCCCGCGGCTCTCCGGCTGCTGGACGAAAACCGCCAGCATTTCGCCTGCGGCAATATTGAGATCCTGCCCGGCGAAGCGCCGATGGTGATGACCGAACGCGCCGACGCCATTTTTATGGGCGGCAGCGGCGGCCGCCTCGACGAGCTCATTGACTGGTCGTGGCAGCAGCTCTATCCCGGTGGCCGTCTGGTGATGACTTTTATCCTGCAGGAGAACCTGAATGCGGCTCTCGACTATCTGCAGCAGCGGGGGATTACACAGATTGATTGCCTGCAGCTGAACGTCTCATCGCTGACCACGCTGGGCAGCGGCCACTACTTCAAACCCCATAATCCCGTTTTTGTCATCGCCTGTCAGAAGGAAGGAAACCATGGCTGAGACTTTTGATCCCCATTGCGTGTGGTTCGTCGGCGCCGGTCCTGGCGATCGCGAACTGATTACTCTCAAAGGCTACCGTCTGCTGCAGCAGGCGCAGGTGGTGATCTACGCCGGGTCGCTGATCAACACCGAGCTGCTGGCCTACTGTCCGCCACAGGCGGAGTGTCACGACAGCGCCGCGCTGCATCTGGAGCAGATCCTCGATCTGATGGAAGCGGGCGTGAAGGCGGGAAAAACAGTGGTGCGCCTGCAGACGGGGGACGTCTCGCTGTACGGCTCGGTGCGCGAGCAGGGCGAAGAGCTGACCCGCCGCGGGATCCGCTGGCAGGTGGTGCCGGGCGTCAGCGCCTTCCTCGGCGCGGCGGCGGAGCTGGGGGTGGAATATACGGTGCCCGAGGTATCGCAAAGTCTGATTATTACCCGTCTGGAAGGGCGCACGCCGGTTCCTGCGCGCGAACAGCTGGAGGCCTTTGCCAGCCACCAGACCTCGATGGCGATTTACCTTTCCGTGCAGCGTATTCACCGGGTGGCGGAGCGGCTGGTGGAGGGCGGCTACCCGGCGACCACCCCGGTCGCGGTGATCTATAAGGCCACCTGGCCGGAAAGCCAGACCGTCCGCGGAACCCTTGCGGACATCGGCGATAAGGTACGCGACGCCGGGATCCGCAAAACGGCGCTGATCCTCGTCGGTCCCTTCCTCGGCGATGAGTATCACTACTCCAAACTGTACGCAGCGGATTTTAGCCATGAATACCGTAAAGCCTGAATCCATTGCCCTGTTTTGCCTGACGCCCGGCGGCGTGCGGCTGGCAAAAAGGCTGGCGGCGATGCTGCCGCTCACCTGCTACACCAGCGAGGCGCTGCAGGAGGAGGGGTTTATCCCCTTCAACGGCGGCTTTGCCAGCGCTGCCCGCGAGGCGTTCAGCAGCTTTTCGGCGCTGATTTTTATCGGCGCCACCGGGATTGCCGTGCGGGTGCTGGCCCCGCTGGTGAATGACAAGCTCAGCGACCCGGCGGTGGTGGTGATTGATGAGCGCGCCCGGCACGTCATCAGCCTGCTCTCCGGCCATGCCGGGGGGGCGAATGCCCTGACCCGCTATCTCGCCGGGATGCTCGGCGCCGACCCGGTGATCACCACCGCAACCGACGTCAACGAGTTGGCCGCCCTCGACACACTGGCTGTTGAGCTGAACGCCCGGATGACCGATTTTCGCGCGACGGTGAAAACCGTCAATCAGATGCTGGTGAGCGGTAAGCGGGTGGGACTGTGGTGCGACGCTGAATTTACCGAGGCGCTAAGCCGCTGCGACCAGCGCGGCTTTATTCCGGTGAGGAACCTTACGCGCTTGCCGTCGCTCGACGCGCTGATCTGCATCACCCTGCGCCGGTCGCTGCCGCCGCTGCCGATACCTCACTGGAAGCTGGTGCCCCAGCGGGTGGTGGCGGGGATCGGCTGCCGGCGCGACACCCCCTGCGCGCTGCTCAGTACGCTGCTGGAGCGCCAGCTTGCCGCCCAGCGCCTTGACCCACTGGCGTTGAAAGCGATCGGCAGCGTGAGCCTGAAGGCAAACGAGCCGGGGCTCCGCCAGCTGGCTCATCGCTGCCGGGTGCCGTTCGAAACCTTCAGCGCCGAGGCGCTGCGCGAGCACGAGCACCGCTTTCCGGCCTCGTCTTTTGTCCGGGAGACGGTCGGCGTCGGCAGCGTCTCCGGCCCGGTGGCCTGGCTGCTGAGTCAGGGGAACCTGTCCGGCGAAACCCTGCGCGAGCAGGGCGTGACCATTACTTTGGGAGTTTCACACTGATGTTAAGCGTAATCGGAATTGGCCCTGGCTCGCAGTCCATGATGACCATGGAGGCCATTGAAGCGCTGCAGGCGGCTGAAATCGTCGTTGGCTATAAGACCTACACGCACCTGGTGAAAGCCTTTACCGGCGATAAGCAGGTGATCAAAACCGGGATGTGCAAAGAGATTGAGCGCTGCCAGGCGGCGATTGAGCTGGCGCAGGCCGGGCATAACGTGGCGCTGATCAGCAGCGGCGATGCCGGCATCTACGGCATGGCGGGGTTGGTGCTGGAGCTGGTTAATAAGCAGCGGCTGGACATTGAGGTCCGCCTGATCCCGGGGATGACGGCCAGTATCGCCGCCGCCTCGCTGCTCGGCGCGCCGCTGATGCATGATTTCTGCCATATCAGCCTCAGCGACCTGCTGACGCCGTGGTCGGTGATTGAAAAACGCATTGTCGCCGCCGGGGAAGCGGACTTCGTTATCTGTTTTTACAACCCCCGCAGCCGCGGCCGCGAAGGGCATCTGGCGCGCGCCTTTGCGCTGCTGGCGGCCAGCAAAAGCGCGGATACGCCGGTTGGCGTGGTCAAATCCGCCGGGCGTAAAAAGCAGGAGAAATGGCTGACCACCCTCGGGGAGATGGATTTCGCCCCGGTGGATATGACCAGCCTGGTGATCGTCGGCAACAAAGCGACATACATCGATAACGGTCTGATGATTACCCCGCGAGGCTACGCGCTGTGAACCACGGCGACGTGCTGGTTATCGGGGGCACCAGCGATGCGCGGGCGATCTGCCAGCAGCTGGACGCCGCCGGCGTGCGCTACACCCTGTCGGTGGCGACGCCCACCGGTCAGCAGCTGGCCGGCGCTATCCGTGGCCAGATACGCTGCGGGCGCATGGAGTGGCAGCAGATGGCGGAGTGGCTGAAGGCGCAACGCACCCGCTGGGTAATCGACGCCTCTCACCCCTACGCCGAGGTGGTCAGCGAGAATATTGTACGCGCCTGCGCCAGCGTCGGAGTCTTGCTCAGCCGCTATCAAAGGCCGGAGCAGCTGAGCGATCTGCGCCATCCGCTTCTTCACGTCGTCGGCGATCTGAACGAGGCCTGCGCGGTAGCCCATCGCCTCGGCGAGCGGATCCTGCTGACCACCGGCAGCAAAGATCTGGCGGCCTGGCGGGCGGGGCTGGCGGAGAAAACGCTGCTTGCCCGGGTGCTGCCGGTGCCGGAGGTAGTTCAGCACTGCAGCGAACTGGGATTTGGCGTGGGGGAGATCTTTGCCCTCTGCGGGCCGTTCAGCGCTGAATTTAACGCCGCCTTTTATCGCCAGTGCCGGGCCGACGTCGTGGTGACGAAAGCCTCGGGGGCGGAAGGGGGCTATCAGGAAAAAGTACAACCCTGTCTCGATGCGGGGATCCCCTGCATCGTCATTACCCGTCCGGCGCCGCTGGTGACGGGCGATGAATTACTGCAAAGCCAGGCCGATTTCGCTGCGCGGCTGACGCGCTGGCTGTCGGCGACTTGAGGAACAGGATATGAAAAAAGCACTTCTGGTGGTGAGCTTTGGCACCAGCTATCACGACACCCGCGAGAAGAACATCGCCGCCTGCGAGCGCGATCTGGCCGCCAGCTGCCCGGACCGCACGCTGTTTCGCGCCTTCACCTCGGGGATGATTATTCGCAAACTGCAGCAGCGCGACGGCATCCATATCGATACCCCGCTGCAGGCCCTGCAAAAGCTGGCCGAGCAGGGGTACCAGGATGTGGCGATCCAGTCCCTGCACATTATCAACGGCGACGAGTACGAGAAGATCGTTCGCGAAGTGCAGAGCATGCGCCCGCGCTTTCAGCGTCTGACGCTGGGCGCGCCGCTGTTGAGCGGTCATGGCGATTACGTGCAGCTAATGCAGGCCCTGCGCCAGCAGATGCCGCCGCTGGCGGCGACGGAACGAGTGGTATTTATGGGGCATGGCGCCAGCCACCACGCCTTCGCGGCCTACGCCTGTCTGGATCATATGATGGCGGTGCAGGGTTTTCCGGCGCGGGTGGGGGCGGTGGAAAGCTATCCCGAAGTGGACATCGTGATTAACGAACTCGCTCGCCAGGGCGTGACCGGCGTGCACCTGATGCCGCTGATGCTGGTGGCCGGCGACCACGCCATTAACGATATGGCCTCGGACGAAGAGGACTCCTGGAAAACGCTGTTCAACGCCGCCGGTATCACGGCAACGCCGTGGCTGAGCGGGTTAGGGGAAAATCCGGCGGTGCGGGCGATGTTCGTCGCCCATCTGCAGCAGGCGCTGAATAACGCGATGGAGAAAGCAGCATGAGCGGCAAACTGTACGCCCTGAGCACCGGGCCGGGGGCGGCCGATCTGATCACTGTGCGTGCGGCGCGGATCCTCGGCCAGCTGGATGTGCTGTATGCGCCAGCCGGTCGCAAAGGCGGCGACAGCCTGGCCCTCTCCATCGTGCGCGAGTACCTTGGCGCACACACGGAGGTCCGCTGCTGCCATTTTCCGATGAGCGCCGACAGCGCGGAAAAAGAGGCGGTGTGGAACGATGTCGCCGCGGCGCTGGCCCAGGAAGTGGCGGCGGGCAGGCAGGTCGGATTTATCACCCTCGGCGATGCCATGCTGTTCAGCACCTGGGTCTTTCTGCTGCAGCGGATTGGCTGCCCGGACTGGCTGGAGATTGTCCCTGGCGTTACCTCCTTCGCCGCCATCGCTGCGCGGGCGAAAACCCCGCTGGCCATGGAGCAGCAGTCGCTGGCGGTGATCTCCTGCACCGCGCCGGAAGCGGACATTGCCGCGGCGCTGCGCCAGCATGACAGTCTGGTTCTGATGAAAGTCTACGGCCGCTTCGCCCGCATAAGGGCGCTGCTGGCGCAGGCGGGGCTGCTGGATGCGGCGCTGATGATGTCAGAGGCCACCCTGCCGGGTGAGCAGTGCTGGCGCAGCCTGCGCGAGGTCAGCGATGACCAGCCGCTGCCCTATTTCTCGACCATCCTGGTTAACAAACAGTGGGAGGAGGCGTAATGAATCAGGTGCAATCGCTGAAGCAGCTTTCGTATGGGGGGCTGGCGGCTGCTGTTCTGCTGATCATCGTCCCACAGGAGGCGTTCGCCATGCATATCATGGAGGGCTTTTTGCCGCCGATGTGGGCGCTGGCGTGGTGGCTGCTGTTTTTACCCTGCCTGTGGTACGGCCTGGTGCGCCTGCGGCGTATCGTCCAGGAAGAGAGCAATCAGAAGGTGCTGCTGGCTCTCTGCGGGGCGTTTATTTTTGTTCTTTCGGCGCTGAAGATCCCGTCGGTGACCGGCAGCTGCTCGCATCCCACCGGCGTTGGTCTGGCGGTGATCCTCTTCGGGCCGGGCGTAGTGGCGGTGCTGGGGGCGATCGTTCTGCTGTTCCAGGCGCTGCTGCTGGCGCATGGCGGCCTGACCACCCTTGGCGCCAACGGGATGTCGATGGCGGTGATCGGTCCGATGGTCGGCTATCTGGTGTGGAAGCTGGCCTGTCGGGCGGGGATCCGTCGCGATGTCGGGGTCTTTCTCTGCGCCATGCTGGCGGATCTGATGACCTACTTTGTCACCTCCGTCCAGCTCGGGGTGGCCTTTCCCGATCCGGCAACCGGAGCAGGTGGATCGATCGCCAAGTTTATGGGCATCTTCTGCCTGACGCAGATCCCGATCGCCATCGCGGAAGGGTTGCTCACCGTGATGATCTACGATCAGCTAACCAAACGGCGACTGATCGCCGCGGAGGGACATTAATATGAAAAAGACCCTGATCCTGTTGGCGATGGTGGTCGCCCTGATGATCCTGCCATTTTTTATTAACCACGGCGGCGAGTTTGGCGGCTCGGACGGCGAAGCGGAGAGCCAGATCCAGGCGGTGGCGCCGGATTATCAACCCTGGTTCCAGCCGCTATATGAACCGGCGAGCGGAGAGATTGAGAGCCTGCTGTTTACCCTGCAGGGCTCGCTGGGCGCGGCGGTGATTTTTTACATTCTCGGATATGCGAGGGGCAGACAGCGCCGTGATGACCGGGTTTGACCGACTCAGCTACCAGAGCCGCTGGCTGCAGGTGGCGCCAGAGCGGAAGTTTCTGCTCTGGCTGCTGCTGATGGCGCTGGCCTTTACGCTTCCGGCGTGGGGCCAGGCGCTGACGCTGGCGTTAACCGCCGCGCTGACCTGCTGGCCGCTACGGGTCTCATTCTGGCGCTGGTGCCGCTGGATGGCGCTGCCCTTTGGCTTTTTGCTGGTCGGCGTGCTGACCATTCTGTTCAGCGTCAGCCGCGACCCGCAGATGCTGTTAGCGAGCTTTCGGCTGGGCGCTTTCTCGATAGGGATTTCCGCCCAGGGGCTGGCCGTGGCCGGGGAGACTTTCTGGCGCAGCCTGGCGGCGATGGCGGCGACGCTCTGGCTGGTGCTCAATCTGCCTTTCCCGCAGTTGATTATTTTACTCAAGCGCGGTCGTGTACCGCGACTGCTGACGGAGCAGATCCTGCTGACCTGGCGCTTCATTTTTATTCTGTTGGACGAGGCGATGGCGATTCACCGCGCGCAAACCCTGCGTTTTGGCTATGGTAGCGTGCCGCAGGGCTATCGCTCGCTGGCGATGCTGGTGGGACTGCTGTTCACCCGCGTCCTCCTGCGCTATCAACAGATGAGCACGGCGCTGGATATCAAATTGTACCAGGGTGATTTTCACCTCTAAGGATAAGTATGCTTGCCACAACCGATCTCTGGTTTCGCTATCAGGATGAGCCGGTGCTTAAAGGGCTGACGCTGGATTTTTCCCGCCATGCGGTGACCGGCCTGGTGGGGGCCAACGGCTGCGGAAAGTCGACGCTGTTTATGAACCTGAGCGGCCTGCTGCGCCCGCAGAGCGGGGCGGTGCTATGGCAGGGAAAACCGCTGGACTACAGCAAGCGCGGCCTGCTGGCGCTGCGCCAGCAGATGGCGACGGTGTTTCAGGATCCGGACCAGCAAATCTTCTATACCGATATCGACAGCGATATCGCTTTTAGTCTGCGTAACCTCGGGGTGGCGGAAGAGGAGATCGCCCGCCGGGTGGACGAGGCGCTGACCCTCGTCGATGCCCAGGGATTTCGCCAGCAGCCGATCCAGTGCCTCAGTCATGGGCAGAAAAAACGGGTGGCGATCGCCGGGGCGCTGGTGCTGCAGGCGCGCTACCTGCTGCTTGACGAGCCCACCGCGGGCCTCGATCCCCGCGGGCGCGCGCAGATGATCGCCATCATCCGGCGCATTGTCGGGCAGGGGCGGCGCGTAGTGATCTCCAGCCACGATATCGATCTGATCTATGAGGTGAGCGACGCCGTTTACGTTCTGCGGCACGGCGAAGTGCTGGCCGAAGGGGAACCCGGCGAGGTGTTTGCTTGCGCGGAGACCATGGCCCGGGCGGGATTGACCCAGCCGTGGCTGGTGAAACTTCATAGCGAACTGGGGCTGCCGCTGTGTAAAACCGAAGCGGAGTTTTTTCAGCGGATGCGCAACGATGCGATAGGCGCGATTAAGGAGGCGTCATGACGCTGGCGATTATGTTACAGGGCACCGCTTCCGACGTCGGGAAAAGCGTGCTGGTGGCGGGACTGTGCCGCATTTTTTATCAGGATGGACTGCGCACCGCGCCGTTTAAATCACAGAATATGGCGCTGAACTCCGGCATTACGCCGGATGGCAAAGAGATGGGCCGGGCGCAGATTTTCCAGGCCGAAGCAGCCGGGATCGCCCCGGATGTCCGCATGAATCCGATTTTGCTCAAGCCCACCAGCGACCGTCAGGCGCAGGTGGTGCTGATGGGGGAGGTGGCGACCAGCATGGACGCGGTGAGCTATCACCAGTACAAGCCACGCCTGCGCGAGCAGATCCTCGCGGTCTACCAGAGCCTGGCCGGGGAGTATGAGGCGCTGGTGCTGGAAGGGGCCGGCAGCCCAGCGGAAATTAACCTGCGCGACCGCGATATCGTCAATATGGGCATGGCCGAAATGGCGCAGTGCCCGGTGATCCTGGTGGCCGACATCGACCGCGGCGGGGTATTTGCCGCGATTTACGGCACGCTGGCGCTGCTGCAGCCCGAGGAGCGAGCGCGGGTGAAAGGCGTGATTATCAATAAATTCCGCGGCGATGTGGCGCTCCTGCGCTCGGGGATCGAGCAGATCGAGGCGTTGACCGGCGTGCCGGTGCTGGGCGTTATGCCGTGGCTTGAAGTTGACCTTGAGGATGAGGACGGCGTGGCGCTGCAGGCCGGGAAATACCACCGCACCGACCGGCGCGATATCGACATCGCCGTCGTTCACCTGCCGCATATTGCCAATTTTACCGACTTTAACGCCCTGGCGGCGCAGCCTGACGTCCGGGTGCGCTATGTCCGCGACCCGCAGGCGCTGGCCGACGCCGACCTGGTCATTCTCCCGGGCAGTAAAAATACCCTCGGCGATCTGTGCTGGCTGCGTGAAAGCGGCATAGCGCACGCGGTCGAGCAGGCCCGGCAGCGCAAGGTGCCGCTGCTGGGGATCTGCGGCGGCTATCAGATGCTCGGCGAAACCATTATCGATGAGGTGGAGTCTGGCCTTGGCACCCAGCCCGGACTGGGGGTGCTGAAGACCGTGACCCACTTCGCCCAGCGCAAAACCACCACTCAGGTGCAGGCGACCCTGGAGGCTAACCTCCCGGACTGGTTAGCCGACGCGGCGGGGCTGCGGGTCAGTGGCTACGAAATTCATATGGGCGAGACGCGCCGCGAGGCAGGTTGCGCGCCGCTGCTGCTGCTGCATAAAGCGGGACAGTCAGTGGCAGACGGCGCGTTCAGCGACGACGGCCTGGCGTTCGGCACCTATCTCCATGGCCTGTTCGACAGCGATGCCTTTACCCGGGCGCTGGTTAACGGCCTGCGTCAGCGCAAAGGGCTGGCGCCGCTGGACAGCGCCCTGGAGTATGCCCGCTATAAAACCCGCCAGTTTGACCTGCTGGCCGATGCCATGCGCGAACATATCGCCATCGATCAAATTTACGCCATCATGCGCCAACATCAGGAGCCCCTATGCTGACTTTGGTTACCGGCGGCGCGCGCAGCGGCAAAAGCCGCCATGCCGAGGCGCTGATTGCCGATGCGCCGCAGGTTTTATATATCGCCACCTCGCAAATCTTTGACGACGAGATGGCCGCAAGGATCCAGCATCATCGCGACGGCAGGCCCGCCCACTGGCGCACCGCCGAGCGCTGGCAGCAGCTTGATGAACTGATCACCCCGGATATCGCCCCAGAGGAGGCGATTTTGCTGGAATGCATTACCACCATGGTCACCAACCTGCTGTTCGCGCTCGGCGGCGACAGCGACCCCGACGGCTGGGATTACGCCGCCATGGAGCGGGCTATTGATGACGAAATTGGCGTGCTGATTGCCGCCTGTCAGCGCTGCCCGGCGCACGTCGTGCTGGTGACCAACGAGGTGGGGATGGGCATTGTGCCGGAGAACCGCCTGGCGCGGCATTTTCGTGATATCGCCGGGCGGGTCAATCAGCGCCTGGCGGCCGCGGCAGATGCGGTCTGGCTGGTGGTCTCCGGCATCGGCGTCAAAATCAAATAACTCAATCGCTGGCCGACCGGGCCAGCCCTGGCAGGGATTCTGTATGCAAAGCGTAAACGAGGTACTGCGGGCGATCCCCGCGCCGGACGCCGACGCCATGGCGCGGGCACAGCAACACATCGACGGCTTACTCAAGCCCCCCGGCAGCCTCGGGCGTCTGGAGGCGCTGGCGGTGCAGCTGGCGGGAATGCCCGGCCTGGGCGGCCAGCCGCAGGTGGCGAAAAAGGCTCTGCTGGTGATGTGCGCCGACCATGGGGTATGGGACGAAGGGGTGGCGATTTCGCCGAAGGCGGTCACGGCCATCCAGGCCGCCAATATGACCCGCGGCACCACCGGCGTCTGCGTGCTCGCCGCCCAGGCCGGGGCGCAAGTGCACGTGATTGATGTCGGGATCGATAGCGAACCGCTGCCCGGCGTGGTGAATATGCGGGTGGCGCGGGGCTGCGGCAATATTGCCCGCGGCCCGGCCATGAGCCGCGAGCAGGGGCAGGAGCTGCTGCTGGAGGTGATGCGCTACACCCGCGCGCTGGCGCAGGAGGGCGTGACTCTGTTTGGCGTCGGCGAACTGGGGATGGCCAATACCACGCCGGCGGCGGCGATGGTCAGCGTCCTGACCGGCAGCGATGCGCAGGAGGTGGTTGGGATTGGCGCCAATTTGCCGCTGGCGAAGGTTGGCAACAAGGTGGAGGTCGTGCGGCGGGCTATCGCCCTTAATCAGCCCGACCCGAAGGATGGCCTCGACGTGCTGAGCAAAGTCGGTGGATTTGATCTGCTGGGGATGACCGGCGTCATGCTGGGGGCGGCGTCCTGCGGGCTGCCGGTGGTGCTGGATGGCTTTCTCTCTTACGCGGCGGCGCTGGCGGCGTGCCGGATAGCGCCGGCGGTAAAACCGTATCTGATCCCGTCCCACTATTCGGCGGAGAAGGGGGCGCGTATCGCGCTGGCGCACCTCGGACTCGAACCGTATCTCAATATGGGTATGCGGCTGGGGGAAGGCAGCGGCGCGGCGCTGGCGATGCCGATCGTCGAGGCGGCCTGTGCGATGTACCATCGCATGGGCATGCTGGCGGCCAGCAATATTGTGTTACCTAAGGGTTAAGCAGGAGATGGGGGCGGCAATGGCCGTTCCCGTTTGCGGCAGAGGTTTTGCCGGCGGCAGAAACAAAAAAACACCCTTGAGGGTGTTTATGATGTTGGTTGCGGGGGCCGGATTTGAACCGACGACCTTCGGGTTATGAGCCCGACGAGCTACCAGGCTGCTCCACCCCGCGTCACCGTACTGCTTCACGTTGTCAAATTTGATTGGTTGCGGGGGCCGGATTTGAACCGACGACCTTCGGGTTATGAGCCCGACGAGCTACCAGGCTGCTCCACCCCGCGTCACCGTACTGCTTTACTTCATCAAATTTTAATTGGTTGCGGGGGCCGGATTTGAACCGACGACCTTCGGGTTATGAGCCCGACGAGCTACCAGGCTGCTCCACCCCGCGTCCGTGGAAGCGCACTATACTCCGCTAGCGAGATGATGCAACCTTTTTTCGACCAAATCGACATTTTTGTATGAATTGGCTTATAAAACGCCACGTTGTGGTGTTTTTTTACACAAATCTGTGCCATCGATGAGATCGCGCATTTCAATAGCTCTGGCGCTTTGTTATCTTCAACACGCACTAAGGCTTCGCAGCAAAAGATGAGACACCATGAAAGGACGTTGGGCAAAATACGTAGCGACGGGGGCAATGCTGGCTATGCTCGCCGCCTGTTCCTCAAAACCGACCGACCGCGGTCAGCAATATAGCGATGGCAAGTTCACCCAGCCGTTTTCACTGGTAAACCAGCCGGATGCCGTCGGGGCGCCGATCAACGCCGGCGACTTCTCCGAGCAGGTTAATCAAATTCGTAACGCCTCTCCGCGCCTCTATAACAGCCAGAGCAACGTCTATAACGCGCTGCAGGAGTGGCTGCGCGCCGGCGGCGACACCCGCACGCTGCGCCAGTTTGGCATCGACGCCTGGCAGATGCAGGGCGTCGACAACTATGGCAACGTCCAGTTTACCGGCTACTACACGCCGGTGGTGCAGGCGCGCCACACCCGTCAGGGCGAATTCCAGTACCCCATTTACCGGATGCCGCCGAAGCGCGGCAAGTTGCCGTCCCGCGCCAGCATTTATGCGGGCGCGCTGAGCGACAACTATGTGCTGGCGTACAGCAATTCGCTGATGGATAACTTCATCATGGACGTGCAGGGCAGCGGCTATATCGATTTTGGCGACGGTTCGCCGCTCAACTTCTTTAGCTATGCCGGGAAAAACGGCTGGCCCTATCGCAGCATCGGCAAAGTGCTGATCGACCGCGGGGAAGTGAAGAAAGAAGATATGTCGATGCAGGCGATCCGCGAGTGGGGTGAAAAGCACAGCGAAGCGGAAGTGCGCGAGCTGCTGGAGCAGAACCCGTCGTTCGTGTTCTTTAAACCACAGTCTTTCGCGCCGGTGAAAGGCGCCAGCGCCGTGCCGCTGATCGGCCGCGCCTCGGTGGCCTCCGACCGGTCGATTATTCCGCCGGGAACCACCTTGCTGGCCGAGGTACCTCTGCTGGATAATAACGGCAAGTTTAACGGCCAGTACGAACTGCGTCTGATGGTCGCCCTCGACGTTGGCGGGGCCATCAAAGGCCAGCATTTCGACATCTATCAGGGCATTGGGCCTGACGCTGGCCACCGTGCCGGCTGGTATAACCACTACGGCCGCGTATGGGTGCTGAAAAACGCGCCAGGCGCGGGAAATGTTTTTAGCGGCTAACACCCCTGGCCGTGCCTGTTGACCAGGGCGCCCGGATGACGCCGTTTGCGGCGGCCTCCGGGCGCTGTCATTTTGTTCTGAGGTCCTATGTCTGTTGTAATCAGCGATGCCTGGCGCCAGCGTTTTGGCGGTACGGCACGTTTATATGGTGAAAAAGCGCTGCAATGTTTTGCCGACGCCCACGTCTGCGTGGTCGGGATCGGCGGGGTCGGCTCGTGGGCGGCGGAAGCGCTGGCGCGGACCGGCATCGGGGCGATCACCCTTATCGATATGGACGATGTCTGCGTTACCAATACCAACCGCCAGATCCACGCCCTCAGCGGCAACGTCGGGCTGGCGAAAGCGGAGGTGATGGCGGAGCGTATTCGCCTGATCAACCCGGAGTGCCGGGTGACGGTGGTGGATGATTTCGTAACCCCGGAAAACGTGGCCGAATACCTTGGCGCCGGCTTCAGCTATGTCATCGACGCCATCGATAGCGTCCGGCCAAAAGCGGCGCTTATCGCCTGGTGCCGCCGCTACAAAGTGCCGCTGGTCACCACCGGCGGGGCGGGCGGCCAGATTGACCCAACGCAGATCCAGGTCGCTGACCTGGCGAAGACCATCCAGGATCCGCTGGCGGCTAAACTGCGCGAGCGGCTGAAAAGCCAGTTTGGGGTGGTGAAAAACAGTAAAGGCAAGCTCGGCGTGGACTGCGTATTCTCTACGGAAGCGCTGGTCTACCCGCAGGCGGACGGCAGTGTCTGCGCGATGAAGAGCACGGCGGAAGGACCGAAGCGGATGGACTGCGCTGCCGGCTTTGGCGCGGCGACGATGGTGACCGCGACCTTCGGGTTTGTCGCGGTGTCGCATGCCCTGAAGAAGATGCTGGCGAAAGCGCAGCGCGACGCTGCGGCTTCCGGGAAGTAGTTCGGCGGGTAAGCGAAAGCTTGAGATTAGCGCTCGCGGGCGGCGGCGAGCACCGCCTCGCTCAGGGCGCTGAGGCCCTGGCTGCGTGAGGCGCTGAGCTGGCCGCGCAGCCCCAGCTCGTCGAACAGCGCCAGCGGATCCTGTGCCAGCAGCTCAGCGGCGCTTTTGCCTTCCACGGCGGTTAAAAGTACCGCCAGCAGACCGCGCACAATCCTTCCTTCGCTGTCGCCAAAGAAGTGCAGCCTGCCCTCGGCGTCCTCCTCATAGCCCAGCCAGACGCGGTTCTCACACCCGGCAATCTCATGGGCCTGCGCTTTGCGCTCATCGGTCAGCGTCGGCAGCTTTTTGCCCAATAAAATCAGCTGCCGATATTTATCCTCCCACTGGTTCAGCGGGGCGAAGGTCTGGCGCAGCGTGGCGTCGGTAATGGTCGTGCCGAAGGGGTGCAGGGTCGTCATTAATCCACCAAAATTTCCAGGGCGCGATCCACCGCGTGGACCAGCGCCGCAACATCGTCTTGGGTATTGTAGGGGGCGAAAGAGGCCCGCAGCGTGCCGCTGACTCCTAAAGCCGCCAGCAGCGGCTGGGCGCAGTGCTGCCCGGCGCGCAGGGCAATGCCGGACTCGGCCAGCAGCGTCACCAGATCGCTGTGATGAATACCGTCGAACTCAAAGGCGAGCAGGCTTGACTGCTGGCAGCGGAAAGAGCGGAAGCCCGGCCGTTTCGCCAGCGCCTCTTCCGCCAGGCTCGCCAGGCTGCGGCTCCAGTTTTCCGCCTGGCCGATATCGCTCTGCGCCAGCCACTCCAGCGCGGCGCTGAGGCCGATAACCCCGGCGACATTGGGCGTACCGGCCTCAAGGCCATAAGGGGCCGGCTGTGGCGTAAAGCCGTCAAAGCTGACTTCGGCGATCATCTTCCCGCCGCCGAGCCAGGGCGACATCGCCGCCAGCAGTTCGCTTTTGCCGTACAGGGCGCCGATCCCGGTCGGGCCATACAGCTTATGGCCGGAAAAGGCGTAAAAATCGATATCCAGCGCCTGCACGTCCGCGGGGAAATGTACCGCCCCCTGCGCGCCGTCGACCATCACCACCATCCCGGCGGCGTGAGCAAGGCGGATGGCCTGAGCCAGGTCCGGGCAGCCGCCGGTGACGTTGGACATCTGGCCGATGGCCAGCACCCGGCTGCGCGGGGTAATGAGCGCGCTGAGGCTGGCGATATCCGGCAGGCGGTCGGCGCCGAGCGGCAGCTTGACCACTCTGGCGCCGGTTTGCCCGGCCACCATAAGCCAGGGCACGAGGTTGGCATGATGCTCGGCTTCGCTAACGAGAATTTCATCGCCAGGCTGCAGGCGCGGCCGGACGTAGCTCTGCGCCACCATATTGATGGCCTCGGTGGTCCCCCGCGTCCAGACGATATCTTTGCCTGAGGGGGCGTTCAGCCACGCCGCCACGCGCTCGCGGGCCGCCTCATAGCGCTCGGTCAGCCGCTGGGCGGCGGCGAATTGACTGCGGTGGACGTTGCCGGCGCTCAGGCGATAAAACTGGTCGCTGGCGTCGATCACCGCCTGCGGTTTGAGCGCCGTCGCCGCGCTGTCGAGATAGACGCCGGCATCGGCCAGAGCCGGAAACTGCGCGCGAAAGTGCGCAGGGTTGAATGCGTTCATGGAATTCCTCGTATCAATACCGCGATCGTCGCGCAATTTGTCGGGCGTGACAAGGCCTCTGCGCTCTGTGGAATTGTCCGAATGTGACTCCACGTGGGTCAAAGAGGGTTATGCTGAAAAGTGTTGGGTTTGTGTTTTAACCTATTACTTAACGAGTCACGAATAGTATAAATAGCCGTAAGGAGAGAAAAATGAAAATGACTAAGGCCGCTGCGATTATCTCTGCCTGTATGCTGACTTTAGGCCTGAGCGCCTGTTCCTCTAACTATGTGATGCATACCAATGATGGGCGGACCATCGTTACCGACGGGAAACCGCAAACCGATAATGATACTGGCATGATCTCGTATAAGGACGCGTGGGGCAACAAACAGCAGATCAATCGCTCTGACGTGAAACAGCTGGGTGAGCTGGACGAGTAAGGCAGTAAAAAGGCAAAAAAAAGCACCGCGCGTTGCGGTGCTACATTAAATCACTATGGACAGACAGGGTAAATGTACAGGAAGTGAAAAGGGGTAGCCTTGCTACCGGGGTCTGCAAAGACAGACCAATTGCAAACACAACAACACAACATCACAACCGTAAGCCAAAAGCTTGATGGAACACGCATTCCAAAAAAAGCTTCTCGTTCCGGCTCAGGAAGTGCCGCCACTATAGGTATTTGCTGGTAGAACCTCAACGGACAATTTATAATGGCTCAGATAAAAAAAACTAATAGGTTAACCATTGTTTCCTATTTGTTAAATTGAGTTAACATCTAAGCCAGAATAACCATGTCGAAGCGATTACCTCCTCTGAATGCATTACGTGTTTTTGATGCAGCCGCACGCCATCTCAGCTTCACTCGGGCAGCCGATGAGCTTTTTGTGACGCAGGCCGCAGTCAGCCACCAAATCAAGTCTCTCGAGGATTTTCTGGGCCTTAAGCTGTTCCGTCGGCGCAATCGTTCGCTGCTGTTAACGGAAGAAGGGCAGAGCTATTTTCAGGATATTAAAGAGATTTTTTCGCAACTGACGGAAGCGACGCGTAAACTGCAGGCGCGCAGCGCCAAAGGGGCATTAACGGTCAGTTTATTGCCAAGTTTCGCCATCCAGTGGCTGGTGCCGAGACTGACAAGCTTTAACTCAGCTTATCCGGGAATCGACGTCAGGATCCAGGCGGTGGACCGTCAGGAGGATAAGCTGGCGGACGATGTCGATGTGGCGATTTTTTACGGTCGCGGCAACTGGCCGGGCCTGCGTGTGGAAAAACTGTACGCCGAGTATCTGCTGCCGGTCTGTTCCCCGCTGCTGCTCACCGGCGATAAAGCATTGAAAACGCCTGCCGATCTGGCGCAACATACGCTGCTTCACGATGCGTCCCGCCGCGACTGGCAAACTTATACCCGCCAGCTTGGTCTAAGCCATATTAATGTGCAGCAGGGGCCGATTTTCAGCCACAGCGCGATGGTGCTGCAGGCGGCCATTCACGGGCAGGGCGTGGCGCTGGCCAACAATGTCATGGCGCAGTCCGAAATTGAAGCCGGTCGCCTGGTGTGTCCATTTAATGATGTTCTGGTCAGTAAGAATGCGTTTTACCTTGTTTGCCATGACAGTCAGGCAGAACTGGGTAAAATAGCCGCTTTCCGGCAGTGGATTCTGGCGAAAGCGGCAAGTGAACAAGAAAAATTCCGCTTTCGTTATGAACAATAATTACTTGTAGGGTAACAACATGACCAGCCGTTTTATGCTGATATTCGCCGCGATTAGCGGCTTTATCTTTGTGGCTCTGGGTGCCTTCGGCGCGCATGTCTTAAGTCAATCGCTCGGCGCGGCGGAGATGGCCTGGATCCATACCGGCCTGGAGTATCAGGCCTTCCATACCCTGGCGATTTTTGGTCTGGCGGTGGCGATGCAGCGTCGGATCAGTATCTGGTTCTACTGGAGTAGCGTGTTTCTGGCGTTAGGGACCGTGCTGTTCAGCGGCAGCCTCTACTGCCTGGCGCTCTCTCATTTACGCCTGTGGGCGTTCGTGACCCCGGTGGGCGGCGTGAGCTTCCTCGCCGGCTGGGTGTTAATGTTAATTGGTGCAATTCGTCTGAAACGTAAGGGCGTTGTTCATGAATAAGGTTGTCCTCTATTGTCGCCCTGGGTTTGAGAAAGAGTGCGCAGCAGAAATTACCGATAAGGCAGCCCGCCTCGAGGTGTTTGGTTTCGCCCGGGTCAAAGAAGACTCTGGCTATGTGATTTTTGAAGGCTATCAGCAGGATGATGGCGAGAAGCTGGTGCGCGATCTGCCGTTCAGCTCGCTGATCTTCGCCCGCCAGATGTTTGTGGTGGGCGAACTGCTGCGCGACCTGCCGCCGGAGGATCGCATTACGCCGATCGTCGGCATGCTGCAGGGCGTGGTGGAGAAGGGCGGCGATCTGCGCGTCGAGGTGGCGGACACCAACGAAAGCAAAGAGCTGATGAAGTTCTGCCGCAAGTTTACCGTGCCGCTGCGCGCGGCGCTGCGCGAAGCGGGCGTCCTGACCAGCTATGAAACGCCGAAGCGTCCGGTGGTGCATGTGTTCTTTATCGCCCCGGGCTGCTGCTATACCGGCTACTCGTACAGTAACAATAACTCGCCGTTCTATATGGGCATTCCGCGGCTGAAGTTTCCGTCCGACGCGCCGAGCCGCTCCACCCTCAAGCTGGAAGAGGCGTTCCACGTTTTTATTCCGGCGGACGAGTGGGACGAGCGCCTGGCGAACGGCATGTATGCCGTCGACCTCGGCGCCTGCCCGGGCGGCTGGACCTATCAGCTGGTGAAACGCAACATGTGGGTCTCTTCGGTCGATAACGGCCCGATGGCCCAGAGCCTGATGGATACCGGCCAGGTGACCTGGCTGCGTGAAGACGGTTTCCGCTATCGTCCTAACCGCAATAACATCTCGTGGATGGTCTGCGATATGGTGGAAAAGCCAGCGAAAGTGGCGGCGCTGATGGCGCAGTGGCTGGTCAACGGCTGGTGCCGGGAGACCATCTTCAACCTCAAGCTGCCGATGAAAAAGCGCTATGAAGAGGTGTCGCAGAATCTGGCCTACATTCAGGCCCAGTTGGACGAGCACGGCGTTAACGCCCAGATCCAGGCGCGTCAGCTGTATCACGATCGTGAAGAGGTGACCGTTCACGTGCGTCGCCTCTGGGCCGCCGTTGGCGGACGTCGCGACGAGCGTTAATCACTCACCCTGAGGCCAGAGACGCGCATGTCCTCTGGCCTTCGCCGCATGCTTAAGGCTGAGGCGCATCCGACACAATATGCGTCACCTCATCCAGATGACCAATCCTCGCTTCGCCGGAGCGGTTGAACTTGCTTTTGTCGATCAGCAGCAGCGACTGCGCCGCCCGCTTAAGCAGGATCGATTTGAAGTCGGCATTGAAGGCATTGGAGTCCCACAGCGCGCCCTGCGGGTCGATGCCTTCGCAGGAAAAAATAAACAGATCGATCTCCAGCGATTTCAGCTGGGAAATCAGCGCCGGGTTAACGTAGCAGCCATATTTCCGCTGCAGAGTACCGCCGGAGCAGGTGAGCATGATCTGGTCGCGTTTAGCCAGCTCCTGACAGATGGGCTGGCTGTTGGTAAAGACGTGCAGCGGGCGGTCCGGCAGCTGGCGGGCGAGATACCAGCAGGTGGAGCTGGCATCGAGGGCGATGACCATCCCTTCGTCAATCCAGGCCAGCGCTTCGCGGGCGATATCGGCTTTATGCGCGTAATGGCTTTTCAGCCGCATGTGAAAAGGGTCGCCGCTGTCCTGGCTGCGCTGGTGGATCACTTTAGCCCGGCCGTGGTTGCGCAGCACTTTGCCCTGCGCCTGCAGCTCGCTGAGATCGCGGCGAATGGTTTCCCTGCTGACGTTGAGCTGTTTTGACAACGTTTCGGTGGTCAGGCTGCTGTGGTTGATCAGGAGATCGACGATCGCCTGCTGGCGGGCCGCTTTCATTTATTCTCACCCCATCATTGATTGAGCGTCTGCATCAGGCAGACGCTCCGGCATGAGATTACGGCGTGACTCCTTTTTTTAAAAGGATATTTCCGTACTTAGCGCACTCTCCTGTGATAACGATCGCAAAGGCTTTTTGCGCCCGGTCGTAGAAGGCAAAGCGGTCAATCCGCACGATATCCGGGCAGGGGGCCTGCGCCGAAAGCGCCTGCCGATAGCGCTGTTCCACCGTCGGGTCGAGCGCATCGCCTTCGACGGCGGCCATCATCACCAGCGGCGGCGCATAGCTGTCTAACTCGAACAACGGGATAATCGCCTGCAGCAGATCGCTGACCCGCAGGCCGTCGGCCCGAATCACCTGCGGACCCATGCTGTGCGCCGGGAAGTGGGCATCGGAAAAAATAATTTCATCCCCATGGCCCATTTCGGCCAGCACTTTCAGCAGTTCCGGCGATATCAGCGGGGAAATGGTTTTGAGCATCTCAGACTTCCTCTGTTAATTCAGGTTCAGTTTGCGGCCAAAAATAGCGGTAGCGGTACGCGACCTGCGCTCTGGCCTGTTCCGGGGAAGAGAACTCGCCCACGCCATACCAGCCAAACATCGCCGCGCCGGCCACCGTGGTTTCGGCATCGTCGAGAACTTTGATCGGTATTCCCAGCCGGTCAGCCTTGATCTGGTTCCACAGCGCGTTGCGGCTGCCGCCGCCGACCAGCAGCAGCTCTTGCGCCCGGAAGCGGCCGATGTTTTCCAGGGTTTGCAGATGCTTCGCCAGCTGGTCGCTTAACCCCTCCAGCGCGGCGCGGTAAAAATGGCCGCGGGTGGTGTTGAGCGTGACGCCCTGCCAGCCGGCGTGCTGGCTGGCGAGCAGGTCGCACTGCATTCTGACGCCCTGGGCACCGGGCGGGATCGCCTGCGCTTCGTCAATCAGCGTTTGCCACGGCGTGTCAGTGTTCCACAGTAGCTTGCGCACCCACTCGAGCACGCCGGAGGCCAGCCACTGCATCCCCGGGTTATAGCGTCCCGGCTGGCTGTCCAGCTCGCAAGTGGAGCCGCTGTAGTCGCAGAGCAGCGAGGTGTCGACCTGCGCGCTGCGCACCATCAGGATCTCCCAGGTCCCTGAGGAGAGCACCGGCTCATCCTGCCCGGCGCCGGCGCCAAACAGGGCGAACTGGGTGTCGTGCCCGGCCGAGATAACCGGGACCCCGACGGGAAGGCCCAGCAGCGCAGCGGCCTCCGGCAGCAGGGCGCCGATCGGCTGGCCTGCTTCAACCAGCTGCGGGAACAGGCGGCGCGGCAGGCCGGTCGCCTGCAGGATCGGCGCGCTGAAATCGCGCTGTCGGAGATCGAGCATCTGGCTGGTGCCCGCCATGGTGAGGTCGGTGGTGAACTCCCCGGTCAGCCGATGGTTGATCAGCGACGAAATAAACAGCCAGGCATGGGCCTGCGCCAGCAGCTGCGGGTGGTTCTCTTTCAGCCAGATCAGCTTATACAGGGTGTTGAATGCAAAGGCGCCGACGCCGGCGATTTGCTGCAGCTGGCGCGCGGACATATACCGGCTGATGGTGTCCATTACCGCCGCGGTGCGCGGGCATTTCCAGCTGATTATCGGATACAGCGGCGCACCCTGCTCATCCACCAGCGCGCCATCGACGCCAAAGGTCGTGACGGTGATGCCGCGCACCGTGCAGGAGGCCAGCTGGTCATGGATCTGCCGACAGCAGTCGGCAAAGCGCTGCATAATGGCCTCCAGCGACCACTGGTGCCAGTCGCTTTTTTCCGCCGCAATGTCGCTGGCGTTCGCCGTTGCGGCGCGGGCGATAATGTTCCCCTGTCGGTCAACGGCCATCGCCCGCACGTTCGTGGCGCCGCAGTCGAGGACCAGGATTACGTCTTGCTTCATAGTGACTCCCGAAACAACATTGCCGAATGGCGCGGCGCTTATCCGGCCTACAAACAGCGCGCGTCTGTAGGCCCGGTAAGCCTGCGCCACCGGGCTAAACCCACCTGTTAACGCTTATACAGCGGCCCGTAGTTCTGGCAGGCGCGGTAGTCCTGGCCTTCGATGTCCATACCGTGCGCGGCCCAGGCGGAGGGGCGGTAGATTTTCGCCGCTTCCACGTTGTGCATGCAGACCGGAATGCGCAGCATGGCGGCGAGGGTAATGAAATCCGCGCCGACATGGCCGATGGTCAGCACGCCGTGGTTGGCGCCCCAGTTAGCCATGACCGAGTACACATCGCTGAACGGGCCTTTGCCGGTCAGGCGCGGGGCAAACCAGGTGGTGGGCCAGGTGGAGTTGGTGCGGGCGTCGAGCTGGTCGTGCATCGCTTTGGGCAGCGCCACGCTCCAGCCTTCGGCGATTTGCAGTACCGGTCCCAGGCCTTTGATGATGTTCACCCGGGTCATGGTGAACGGCACGCCGCCTTCGGTCAGGAAGCGGGAAGAGAAGCCGCCGCCGCGGAAGTATTCATGGATCGCCGGGCACCATTCGGTGGCCGCGAGGCAGGCATCCGCCTCGTTCTGCTCAATCTCCCAGTGAGGTTTCATCGTCGGGTTGCCCTGCGCGTCGCGCTGCTGGCAGGAGCCGTCCAGCGCCGCGGAGCCGGAGTTAATCAGGTGAATGATGCCGTGCTCCGCCCGGCCGGTGAGCGGCTGCCCGGTGACGCGCTCTACGGCCTCCGGCGACCAGTAGGTGCGCACGTCGGCAAACACCTGGGCAGTGCCGGTGAGCTGGTGGCCCATCAGCATGGCCACGCCGTTGAGGCTGTCGTTTTCGGTGGCGACGACGAACGGCTCGCGCACGCCGTTCCAGTCAAAGGAGCTATTGAGCAGCGCTTCGGCGGTATCGCCATTGGGGTATTGATCGGTCCAGTGACGCTGGCCCTGGAAGCCGGCGGCGATGGCGTTGTAGCCCAGCGACTCCTCCACCAGCCCTTTTTCCGCCAGCTTCGCGTTGCCCTGCATCATGTCGCGGATGCACATCGCCATCAGCAGGCTCTCTTTCAGCACCGCGCGGCTCTGCGCCTCATTGCGCTTATACTGCTCGGCGTTCTGATCTTCGCCGTAGCGGAAATGTTTATCCGCCCACGCCAGCGCCATCTCCAGCTCGATTTCATCATAGATTTTCTGATCGATTCGCCGGCGCAGCTCCGTCATGTCGACAGCCTGAACCTTCATCCCGAGCCAGGATTCAAAGAAGTTGTGGTCGACGATGGAGCCGGCGATGCCCATTGAGACGCCGCCCAGCGACAGATAACTTTTCCCTTTCATACTGGCGACCGCCAGGCCAGCGCGAGCGAAGCGCAACAATTTTTCTTCGACATCCGCCGGGATCGAGGTGTCATCGGCATCCTGCACATCATGCCCGTAGATGGAGAACGCCGGGATCCCTTTCTGGCTGTGGGCCGCCAGCGTCGCGGCCAGATAGACCGCTCCCGGACGCTCGGTGCCGTTGAAGCCCCAGATGGCCTTCGGGCGCAGCGGATCCATATCGATGGTTTCGCTGCCGTAGCACCAGCAGGGGGTGACGGTGATGGTGACGCCAACGTTCTGGCTGCTGAATTTCTCTTCACAGGCGGCCGACTCGGCCATGCCGGCGATGCAGGTATCGGCGATCACGCACTCCACCCGGGCGCCGCAGGCATGGCGCAGCTTCTCACTGATAAGCGCGGCGGTGGCTTTCGCCATGTTCATGGTTTGCGCTTCCAGCGATTCGCGAACCCCCATGCGACGACCATCGATTACCGGGCGGATACCGATCTTCGGTAAGCTGATTTTTTTCATTACAGATCCCTCAGGTTATGCGGATAACAGGTTTAGTTCGTCGCCGCTTGCGAGCGGAAACGGGCAAAAATAAAGATGATGGCGAAGCACAGCGCCGGAACCAGTTCGGCGGTCGGGATATTGCCGGCGGCGTCGCTGACAAAGCCCATTACCGGGGTGACGATCCCGCCGCCGATGATGGTCATGACGATAAATGACGAGCCATATTTGGTGTCCTGGCCCAGGTGCTTAATCCCCAACGAGAAGATGGTCGGGTACTGAATGGACATAAAGGCGCTGCACAGGGTCAGGGCCAGCAGACCGACGTGGCCGCCGCTGAAGGCGGAGAGCAGACAGAGCAGCATGGCGATAAGCGCATAGATAGCGAGCACGTTATGCGGCGCGAAGCGGCGGATCAGCCAGGTGCCGGTGAAACGGCCAATAAAGAAACAGACCATGGTGCCGGTCAGGTAGTTGGCGGCGAAACCGGCCGTCATGCCCGGGATCTCTTCGACAGCGTAGCGAATCAGATAGCTCCAGCAGGCGGTTTGCGCACCGACATAGCAGAACTGAGCCAGTACCGCCCAGCGCCAGTGGCGGATGCGCATCAGGCGCGACAGCGAGGCGAGAAACGTGCTCTGCGCGCTGTCGCTGTGGTCATCGCTTTGCAGCGACGGGAAACGGGTACAGACGATCAGCAGGGCGACCAGCAGCACGATGGCCACGATAATCATATAGGGGGTTTGTACCGACAGGACCAGGCTGTGCTTCCAGGCGCCGAGCTGCTCTGGCGTCATTTTATCCAGCACCTCCTGCGGCTGATGCGGGACGTTGGACAAAATAAGGCTCTGGCCAAATACCACGGCAATAATGGCGCCAAATGAGTTAAAGGTCTGGGCCAGATTCAGGCGGAAGTGACCGCCGCTTTCCGGACCGAGGACGGTGACAAATGGGTTGGCCGCGGTTTCCAGACAGCCAAGCCCGGCGGCGATAATAAATAACCCAATCAGGAATAAGGTGTAATTCATTACTTCGGCGGCAGGCCAGAACAGCGCGGCGCCGCAAGCATATAAAAACAGACCCGTAAGAATGCCGGCTTTATAGCTGAATTTTTTCATCAGCATCCCGGCGGGGATGGGAATAATAAAATAGCCAAAATAAAAAGCCGACTGGATTAATCCGGCCTGAAAATTAGTCAGGGTAAAGGCCTGTTGAAACTGCGGTAATAAAATATCATTGAGATTATTGGCCACGGCCCACAGAAAAAAGAGGGAGCACAGCAGAGCAAAAGGAATAATGTAGCTCTTACTTTGCCCGCTCTCCATGGCGCGGTAACTTTGCGTTGGTATCGTTGTGTTTCCCATAGCGTCCTCATCAGTTCAGAAGCATTTACAACAGCATTCAGGGCGCAGTCTGGTGCTGCAGCAGACCGCAAAATTAAGTGAGCTCAGGTGACGCGCCGGTGAGTGAAATGAAAGTCACGGCGGAACTCATGGCTTCATTTTCAAATAAAAACCGCCTGTTAATATGATGAGGGTCACACTTAACGCTCTGTGGACCATTTTATGTGATAATTGTCACTTTAATTTTTCAAAATGACTGACCGTTTGAGGAAATAAATTCACAAAACCACAACGCCAATGACCGATTGAATATATATCGTGGAAAACGGGCAAATGTTACAGAAAAATAAAATGCCCGCTTGAAGAAATATTTTTAAGAACGGGCATTTTCAACATCCGCTTAACCAGTCACATCCCTTTTTTTATGATGGAATAATTGACCTGGTTCACAAAATATGGCGATGGAAATTCCCCTGCGATTATTCAGGCTGAAGATGGAGAACATTATTCAACCTATCCCACGGTCGCCAACAATAATTACGTTGCCCTGCCGTTGACGGATGATGAGTCGCTAAAAGAGGAAAACAATGGAAAGAAACAGACTGGCCCGGCAGATTATCGATACCTGCCTGGAAATGACCCGCCTGGGGTTAAATCAGGGGACCGCCGGCAATGTCAGCGTGCGCTATCAGGGGGGGATGCTGATCACGCCCACCGGCATCCCCTATGAAAAACTGACGGAAGACAAGATCGTCTTTATTGATGCCGACGGCCAGCATGAGCAGGGAAAACTGCCCTCCAGCGAATGGCGTTTCCATCAGGCGGCCTACCAGACGCGGCCCGATGCCCAGGCGGTAGTTCACAATCACGCAGTCCATTGTACGGCGGTATCGATCCTCAACCGGCCAATTCCGGCCATCCACTATATGATCGCCGCCGCCGGCGGGAATTCGATCCCCTGCGCGCCCTATGCCACCTTCGGCACCCGCGAACTGTCTGAGCATGTCGCGGTGGCGCTGAAGCACCGCAAAGCCACGCTGCTGCAGCATCATGGCCTGATCGCCTGCGAGGCCAGCCTGGAGAAAGCGCTCTGGCTGGCGCATGAAGTGGAAGTCCTGGCCCAGCTCTATCTCAGCACCCTGGCGATTACCGACCCGGTCCCCGTGCTGGATGACGAGGCGATCGCCATCGTGCTGGAGAAGTTTAAAACCTACGGATTACGCATTGAAGAGTGATGCCGCAACCCTAACAGGAGAGACGCGATGGCAAACCGAATGATCCTCAACGAAACGGCGTGGTTTGGCCGGGGGGCGATAAACGCATTAACCGATGAAGTGATGCGGCGCGGTTATCGCAAGGCATTGATCGTGACCGACAGGACCCTCGCGAAGTGCGGCGTGGCGGCAAAAGTCACTGACAAACTGGACGCCGCCGGGCTGGCATGGGACATGTTCAGCGACGTGATCCCGAACCCCACCATCGCCGTGGTTCAGCAGGGGTTGCAGGCCTTTCAGCGCAGCGGGGCGGATTACCTGATCGCCATCGGCGGCGGTTCGCCGCAGGATACCTGTAAGGCGATCGGTATTATTCAGCGTAACCCGGCGTTCGCCGATGTTCGCAGCCTGGAGGGGCTGTCGCCCACCCGTCAGCCCAGCGTGCCGATCTTCGCGGTGCCGACCACCGCGGGGACCGCGGCGGAGGTGACGATTAACTATGTCATCACCGATGAAGAACAGCGGCGCAAATTCGTCTGCGTCGACCCGCACGATATTCCGCAGGTGGCCTTTATCGATGCCGATATGATGGACGCCATGCCGCCGACGCTGAAGGCGGCCACCGGCGTGGACGCCCTGACGCACGCTATCGAAGGGTACCTCACTCGCGGCGCCTGGGCATTGACCGATGCGCTGCACCTCAAGGCCATCGAGATCATCGCCGGCGCGCTACGCGGCTCGGTTGCCGGCGACGCCGGAGCGGGGGAAGCTATGGCGCTCGGCCAGTATGTGGCGGGAATGGGATTTTCCAACGTCGGGCTTGGCCTGGTGCACGGCATGGCGCATCCGCTCGGCGCTTTTTACAACACGCCGCACGGCGTGGCGAATGCCATCCTGCTGCCGCACGTGATGCGCTTTAATGCTGAGGCGACCGGGGAAAAATATCGCGATATCGCCAGGGCGATGGGCGTCAAAGGGGAAGCGTTAAGCCTGAGCGCCGCGCGTCTGGCGGCGGTGGAGGCGGTGTGCCAGCTAAACCGCGATGTCGGTATTCCCGGCCATCTGCGCGAGGTGGATGTCAGGAAAGAGGATATTCCGGCGCTGGCCCAGGCGGCGCTGGCGGATGTGTGTACCGGCGGCAACCCGCGCGAGGCGAGCCTGGCCGATATCGTCGAGTTATATCAGGCGGCCTGGTGAGGGGCCGGCCCGGGGGAAGCAGGCGGTGCCGCCGCGCCGGCACCACGCTCGGGTAGGGTCAGCGCGTCAGCCGCAGCTGCTGCAGATTGCCATCCAGCTGTAGGTCGGTCTGCAGGCGGGCCACTTCCCGGCAGGTGAAGGCCATCTCCTGATGCGCTGCCAGCTTTTTGCGCCACTTTTCCGGGACCTCTGCCAGGCGGGCATACAGCCCCTCCAGGTCCTGAAACTCGTTCAGCAGCTGGGCGGCGCTTTTCGGGCCAATGCCCGCCACGCCCGGCACCTTCGAGCTGCTGATCCCCGCCAGCCCCCAGTAATCCGCCAGCTGCTCCGGGGTGACGCCGAACTCACTGGCGATGAAGGGGGCGTCCAGCCAGCGCTTCTGAAAGTAGTCGCGGATGCGGATGGTGGGCGACAGCAGCTGGCAGTAGCCTTTGTCGGTGGAGACAATGGTGGCCTGATGGCCCGCCTGGGCCACCTTCACCGCCAGGGTGGCGGCGAGATCGTCCGCTTCGCTGCCCGGCGAGGCCCAGCAGCGGATCCCCCGCTGTTCGAAGGCGGCCCGCAGCGCCGGCATCTCGGCGACCAGCGTATCCGGCATCGGCGCGCGGCCGGCTTTGTACTCCGGCAGGCGCTGGTGGCGCCAGCCGTGGGCGCGATCCTCATCATCAAACACCGCCACCGCGTGGGTGGGCTGACTGTGGACAATCAGCTGCTCCAGCGCATGCAGGCAGGTATCGACGCAGGGCGAACCCTGCACCGCGTGGATGCGGCGGATCAGATTTAACGCGTCGACGATTAACAGATGAACAGCCACAGATACCCCCTTATTCTCAGCGTCTTTAGGGTAACATCGCCATCGGATCGAGGCTATCTGCGCCTGAACAATCAGGAAGATAACGCGCAATTTTCGCTAACTGACCGCCATCAGCGAGCTGGCGACGCCGGGCGCGGGCTCGCCGTACCACACCGCTTCCCGCACCGGGACCGGTTTGGTGATAAGCCCGAGGGCGTAAAAGCGATCGGCGATGGTCTGCTGGGCGCGGATCACCGACAGATCCATCGGCCTTGGGCGATGGCTACGGCGGGCGAGGGCGATGCGCAGCGACCGGGCGTCAATCCCCAGCTCTGCTGAGAGTAAGCGGGCCGCTTCGCCACGATGCGAGTCGATAAACTGCCCGGTGTGGGTCAGCTCCGTCAGCAGGCGGCGCATGATATCGCCGTGCTGAGCGAGATAGTCCCGTCGCGAGAGATAAAACTGATGGTTGTTGACCCGTCCTTCGCCGCTGGCGACCACCCGCAGCTCGCCGGTGTGTTCGGCGTCGCTGAGCAGCGGATCCCACATCATCCAGGCGTCCACCGCCAGATAGTCGCTGGCGGTCAGCGGGTATTTCGGCGGGGTATAGACCACCCGCACGTCGTTCAGCCCCAGCCCGGCGTCCTCGAGGATCTGCAGCAGCAGCCAGTGGACATTCGACCCTTTATTGAGGGCGATGCGTTTTCCGCGCAGATCGCTGAGCTGGCGAATGTCGCTCTCCTGCGGGACGACCATCGCCACGCTGCGCGGCGCCGGCGGCTCCCACGCCACGTACATCAGTTCGCTGTTGCTGGCCTGGGCGAACACCGGCGGCGCTTCTCCGGTGGTGCCAAAGTCGATCTCGTTGCAGGCGAGGGCGTGAAGGAGCTGCGGTCCGGCGGGAAACTCGCTCCACAGCACGTTGACGCCGAGGCTGGCGAAGGCGGTCTCCAGACTCTGGCGGGCTTTCAGGATCCCGAGGCTGCCGAAGCGCTGGTAGCCAATGCGCAGCTCGCGATCGGCCCCGGTCGCGCTGGCGAACGCCCGCGGCGGCGCAGGCGGACGGCGGCGGCTTTTGATCAGTCCGAGGTTAGCGAGCTGGGTGCGTAAGGTATGCCGACTGATCCCTAACAGCGCGGCCGCCTGGCTCTGATTATCGTCGCAATGCGCCATGGCGTGGCGGATCAGCGCGCTGGTCACCCGCTGCCACAGCGGCTCGCCGGGAAGCGCCAGCTGGTGGCGAATAAAGTCGTCCAGTTCATGATCGCTCGCCGGCGACGGGGCGTCGTTGAGCGTCGCCAGGCGCAGCTGGGCGGGGCTAATCTCCTCTTCTTTACTGAGCAGCACCGCGTTGTGCAGGGTGTTTTCCAGCTCACGAATATTACCCGGCCACGCATAGTCCATCAGCCGGGCCAGCGACTCCGGCGCCAGACGCAGGGTTGGCCGGCCGAGGCGGCGGGCATAGAGCGATAAAAAGTGGTGAGCCAGCTGCGGGATATCCTGCCGACGCTGGCGCAGCGGCGGCAGCGGCACCACCGCGATATTCAGCCGATAGTAGAGATCTTCGCGAAAGCGGCGCTCGCGGATTGCCTGGGCCAGGTCGACGTGAGTGGCGGCAATTACCCGGACATTCACTTTAATCGCTTTGCGCGAGCCGACGCGGGTAATTTCGCGCTCCTGCAGCACCCGTAACAGCTTGACCTGCAGGGGCAGGCTTAATTCGCCGATCTCGTCCAGCAGCAGCGTCCCCCCTTCCGCGGCTTCAAACCAGCCGGGCTGTCCCTGCTGCGCGCCGGTGAAGGCGCCTTTCTCATGGCCGAACAGTTCGGCTTCGGCAAGGCTCTCGGTTAGCGCGCCGCAGTTAACGGCCAGAAACGGCTGCTGGCGGCGGGGACTGTGGTGATGGAGATAGCGCGCCACCACCTCCTTGCCGGTGCCGGTTTCGCCCACGATCAGCACGGTAGCCTCCGTCGGCGCGAGCTTGTCCAGCAGGCTCTGGAAAGCCTTCGATGCCGGGTCGATCAGCGCGGGCGCGGTGGAAGGGGATTCTGGGTTCAGCATAGCGGGCCTCCGGTCGTTGACCTCCTGAACTTATCCTGCGGCGGCGGCGGAAACCAGAGGGGGAAAGGCCGACGGCTGTTGCAAATGCGCCAGCGGATGCGCGGCGGCTGCGGGATTTGCAACAGCACGACGCGCGTGGGATGTTTTCAATCCCTTGATTTTAAAAATGTAATTTTTTATTCACCATTGGCATGATTATCGCTAACACTCATATAACCAAATTAAAACTTCTCTTCGATAAATATCGGATATGGTTATATAGGAAATAGATAATGACGCAGCAAGTTCCCGACAAGATCAATGTCTTCTGGTTCTTACCTACCCATGGCGATGGCCGCTATCTGGGCACCACCGAGGGTGGACGTCCGGTCGATTTACCTTATCTGCAGCAGGTGGCGCTGGCGGCCGACAGCCTGGGTTATTACGGCGTGCTGATCCCCACCGGTAAAAGCTGTGAAGATTCGTGGCTGGTGGCCTCGGCGCTGGCGCCGTTGACCCGCCGTCTGCGCTATCTGGTGGCGGTCAGACCGGGTCTGCAGCCGCCCACTCTGGCGGCGCGGATGGCGGCCACCCTCGACCGTTTATCGGAAGGACGGCTGCTGATCAATGTCGTCACCGGTGGCGACCCGGTGGAAAACAAAGGCGATGGCATCTTTCTCAGCCACAGCGAACGCTACCAGGTGACCCGCGAATTTCTCGACGTTTACTCCCGCCTGCTGCGCGGGGAGAAAGTGGACTATCACGGGGAGCATATTCATGTCGAGGGGGCGGAAGTGCTGTTTCCGCCGGTTCAGGAGAATGGCCCGCCGCTGTACTTCGGCGGCTCTTCTGAGGCGGCTATCGATGTGGCGGCCGAACAGATCGACAGTTATCTAACGTGGGGCGAACCGCCGGAACTGGTGGCGGAGAAGCTGGCGGTGGTGCGCGAGCGCGCCGCGGCCCGCGGGCGCACCCTGCAATATGGCATCCGTCTGCACGTCATCGTGCGCGAAACGGAAGAGGAGGCGTGGGCCGCCGCCGACCGGCTGATCGCCCATCTTGACGACGACACCATCGCTCAGGCGCAAAAGATCTTCGCCCGCATGGACTCGGCTGGCCAGGCGCGGATGAGCGCCCTGCATCAGGGATCGCGCGACAATCTGCGTATTGCCCCTAATCTGTGGGCCGGCGTCGGGCTGGTGCGCGGCGGTGCGGGTACCGCGCTGGTGGGTAATCCGCAGCAGGTGGCGGAGCGCATCCGCGAATATCAGGCGCTCGGCATCAGCAATTTTATCTTTTCCGGCTACCCGCATCTGGAAGAGGCACACCGCTTCGCTGAGCTGGTGATGCCTCTGCTGCCGCTGGAAAACGCGGCCTCGTCGAAGGCGCGCAGCGTGAACACCGGTCCGTTTGGCGAAACCATCGGCGGCGATAAGCGCCCGGTGCGCCAGGCCAGCGCCAGCTGATGGCCAGGAGCGCGACCATGAGACAGCATACCGGAGGAGGGCAGCGATGAGTGCAGAACCGCATATCGTGATTATCGGCGGTGGCTTCAGCGGCGCGGCGGTGGCGATTGAGCTGCTGCGCCTGGCGCCGAACGGGGTGCGCGTGACGCTGCTGGAGCCGCGTCAGACTCCCGGCGCCGGGGTGGCCTACTCCACCGCGGAGCCGACGCACCGGATTAACGTCCCGGCCGCCCGTATGCAACTGACCGGTGATGAAGAGGGCGCCTTCGATCGCTGGTACCGCCGTCAGCCTGCCTTTGCCGCCGATGCGCAGGCGCTGCGCCCGGACGGTTCCGTCTACCCTCAGCGCGGCCAGTTTGGTCGCTATGTGGCACAGCGTTTTTCCGACGCCGCGGCCGCCAGCGGCGGACGGCTGCGCCACCTGCGCGATCGGGCGTTCGCTTTTCATCAGGGGACGGTTAGCACTGAGGGCGGACTGCAGCTTAAGGCCGACCTGCTGGTGCTGGCGATCAGCCATCCACCGCCTTCGCTGCCGGCGCAGGCCGAAGCCTGGCGTCACCATCCGGCGCTGATTGCCAACCCGTGGCAGCCTGGCGCGCTCGACGCCATCGCCCCGCACGCCCGGGTGGCGGTGATGGGCACCGGATTAACCATGGCCGATACGGTCGCGACGCTGGACCGGTTGGGCCACCGCGGCAGTATCATCGCCTTTTCGCGCCACGGCCTGCTGTCGCGCGGTAACCTCAGCGGCGCGGGGGCAGCATGGCCCGGCGACTATCAGCAGGGCAACTTGCGCCAGCGCCTGCGCCAGATCCGCCTCGATGTGGCGTATGCGGCGCAGCAGGGCCTGAGCTGGCAGGTGGTGCTGGATGCGGTCCGCCAGCAGGGGCAGCGGATCTGGCAGGCGCTCAGCGTCGCCGATCGCCAGCGTTTTCTGCGCCATCTGCGCCATTACTGGGATGTCCACCGCTACCGCGTGGCGCCGCAGGTCGCCGAGGTGCTGGAGGCGCGCCAGCGCACGGGCAGTCTGCAGGTGCAGGCGGCCAGGCTACTGTCGATGAGCGCTGAAGGCGAGACGCTGCGTCTGACGCTGGCGCGGCGCGGCGGCGGCGTGCAGACCCTGAGCGTCGATCACCTGATCCTGACGACCGGACCCGCGCACCGTGCCCTAACCGACAGCCAGCCATTTTTACAGGACCTTGCCCGCCGCGGCCTGATTCGCGCTGATGCTCTCGGCATGGGCCTGGAGGTGGACAGCCGTTCCCGGGCAGTGGCTGATCCGCAGGTTGAGGCGCTGCCGGTGCTGGTGGCCGGTCCGGCCGCCCGCGGGCGTTTTGGCGAACTGATGGGCCTGCCGCAGGTAGCCGACCATGCCGCTGAGGTGGCGGCGCAAGCGTTACTCACGCTCGGGATCCCGCAGGACTCCCGATGTCCAGCGTACTGAATACCTCCCTTTACCTTCCCTGATTCATTTTGCCGCGTGCGCCCCGGCGACGGGCCGCGCTATGGAGATTGCTATGTCATCACAACGTGAAATTCGTCTTAACGCTTTCGATATGAACTGCGTCGGCCATCAGTCGCCGGGCCTGTGGGCGCATCCCCGGGATCGCTCCTGGCAGTATAAAGATCTGGAGTACTGGGTGGATCTGGCGCGACTGCTGGAGCGCGGCAAGTTCGACGGGCTGTTTATCGCCGACGTGCTTGGCGTCTACGACGTGCTGAACGGCAGCGGCGACGCGGCGATCCGCCAGGCGACGCAGGTGCCGGTCAACGATCCGCTGGCCCTGATCACTCCGATGGCGCTGGTGACGGAGCATCTGGGCTTCGGTCTGACCGCCTCGCTGTCGTTTGAGCATCCTTACCCCTTCGCCCGTCGTCTGTCGACGCTCGACCATCTGACCAAAGGGCGGGTGGGCTGGAACATCGTCACCTCCTATCTGGAGAGCGGGGCGCGCAATATCGGCCAGCAAACTCAGACCGACCACGACACCCGCTATGACTATGCCGATGAGTATTTGCAGGTGATCTACAAACTGCTGGAGGGAAGCTGGGAGGACGGGGCGGTGCTGCGCGACAGAGAGCGCAGGATCTTCAGCGATCCGCGGAAAATCCATCCCATTAACCATCAGGGACAGTTCTTTTCCGTGCCGGGGATCCACCTCTGCGAGCCATCCCCGCAGCGCACACCGGTACTGTATCAGGCGGGAGCGTCCAGCCGCGGCAAACAGTTCGCCGCCGGCCATGCCGAATGCGTCTTCGTCGCTGCGCCGTCGAAAGTGCTGCTGAAGAAGACGGTGGCGGATATTCGCCGCCGGGCGGCTGAGGCGGGGCGCGATCCGCACAGCATTCTGATCTTCAATCTGCAGACGGTAATTGTTGGCGACACCGACCGCGAGGCGCAGGCGAAATGGCAGGAATATAAGCAGTACGTCAGTTATGAAGGCGCGCTGGCGCTGCTCTCCGGCTGGACGGGGATTGATTTCGGCCAGTATCAGCCGGATCAGGTGCTGAAGTATCTGCACACCAACGCCATTCAGTCGGCGGTGGAGGCCTTCTCCACTGCGGACCCGAACCGGCAGTGGACGGTGCAGGCCCTGGCCGACTGGGCCGGTATCGGCGGCTTCGGCCCGCTGGTGGTCGGCAGCGCGCAAACCGTGGCGGACGAACTGCAGTCCTGGGTCGAAGAGACGGATGTCGATGGCTTTAACCTTGCCTATGCCGTCACCCACGAAACCTTCCGCGACGTCGTCGAGCTGCTGGTGCCAGAGCTGCAAAAGCGCGGCGTCTTTAAGCAAGAGTACCGTGAGGGGACCCTGCGCGAAAAACTGTTCGGCGCCGGTCCGCGTCTGGCCGCGCCTCACCCGGGCGCCAGCTACCGACGCGATGCGCGCACGGCGGCATCGGTAGAGGAGAAGGTGACATGATCGCTATCGATGATCTGCATAAAAGCTACCGCACGGCGGATGGCCGGCTCAGCGCGGTGCTGAAAGGGCTGTCGCTGCAGGTGCCTGAGCGCTCCATCACCGCGGTGGTGGGGCCGAGCGGCGCCGGTAAATCAACTCTCGCGCGCTGCATCAGCCTGCTGGAGCGCCCGGACAGCGGCAGCATTCGTATCAATGGCCTGGATCTGTCGGTGCTGTCCGGCGAGGCGCTGCGCCGGGAGAGGCGGGCGATTGGCACCGTTTTCCAGTCTTCGGCGCTGCTGAGCCGCAGGACCGCCTGGGAGAATGTCGCCCTGCCGCTGGCGTGGCTTGGCGTGGTGGAGCGCGATATCAAGGCGCGGGTCGGTGAGCTGCTGGAGAGCGTCGGCCTGAGCCACAAAGCGGATGCCTGGCCGGCCCAGCTCTCCGGCGGCCAGCGCCAGCGGATCGCCATTGCCCGCGCGCTGGCGCTGCGCCCGTCCGTTCTGCTGGCGGATGAAGCCACCTCCGGCCTCGATCCTCAGGCCACGGCCTCGGTGCTGACTCTGCTCAAGCGGCTGCGTGATGAGTACCAGTTGGCGATCGTCCTGATCACCCATGAAATGGACGCCGTGCGCTCGGCGGCGGATGCGGTGGCGGAGATCCGCGACGGGACGATCGTCCAGTACGGGCGGCTCGAAGATCTGCTGGCGCGTCCCGATTCCCTGCTCGGCCAGCAGCTGTTGCCGCTGACGCCGGCGGCAGCGGCCCACAGCGATTTGCTGCTGCGTCTGAGCTACCGCTGGGATGTGCCGGTGGCCACCGACTGGATCAGCCGCCTGAGCCAGCAGTGGGCGCTGCAGATCGATCTCCTTGGCGGCCACGTCGAGGTGATTAACGGTCGACTGGCCGGTCGTCTGCAGGTTGGAGTGCGCTTTCAGGGCGAACGCCTGTCGCCCGCGCGGCTGCAGGGCCTGCTGGCGCAGCTCGGCATGACGGCGGAGATCCTCGACAGCGCGCCGTTGCTCAGGGAGGCGGTATGAAACCGACAGTCAACAGCCAGGACACCCCCTGGAGCGAAATCCCTTCGCTGCTGCTTCCCGCCTATGGCGAAACCTGGCTGATGGTGGCCATTGTGATGCTGTTTGTCGTCACGCTGGGAGGGCTGGTGGGGGTGGTGCTATTTAACGCCTCGCCGCGGGGATTATTTCCGCACGCACTGCTGTACCGGCTGCTGAACTGGGTGGTCAACATGGGACGTTCGCTGCCGTTTCTGGTGCTGATGGCCGCTATTATCCCGTTCACTTACTGGCTGACCGGCACCACGATTGGCATCCCCGCCGCGGTGGTGCCGATGATCGCCGCCGGCGTCCCGTTCTTTGGCCGTCTGGTGGAGAACGCGCTGCGCGAGCTGCCGGCGGAGGTCACCGCGGTGGGCGTCGTCTGCGGTGGATCGCGCTGGCAAATCATTGCCAGCGCGCAGCTCAGTGAAGCATTGCCGGCGCTGGTGGCGGCGGTGACGCTAAACCTGGTCTCGATGATCGAGTATTCGGCCATCGCCGGGACCATCGGCGCCGGGGGCATCGGCTACCTGGCCGTGGTGTACGGCTATCAGCGCTTCGACAACCATATCATGATCGCGACGATCGTGGCCCTGATCGCCACGATCCAGGTGATTCAATTTTTGGGTGACCGCCTGGTCAACCGTTTACGCCACACGCAGGGGAACCTTGTATGACAACAGAGCAATTTGAGTTACGTAAAGCGCGGCGCTGGCCCTGGCTGGCGGCGCTGGCGGTGATTATCCTGCTCGCCATCGCTTTCTGGTGGTGGCGGGGACATACCCAAAGCCAGCAGGTGGTCTTCGGCAGCACGTTAAAAATTCACTATGAGCCGGCGATGGCCGGCGAGCAGCGGATTATTGAATATATTAATCAGCATATTGCGCCCGATTACGGCCTGAAGCTGGAGGCGGTGGGGGTGCAGGATCCGGTTCAGGCTGACCGCGCGGTAGCGGAAGGACAGTATGACGGGACGATCTATCAGCATCAGTGGTGGCTTAAACAGGTGGTGGACGCCAACGGCTTTGCGCTGTCGACTACGGTGCCGGTGTTCCAGTGGGCGTTCGGCATCTATTCCGACCGCTACTCGTCGGTACAGGCGTTGCCCAACGGCGCGACCATCGTGGTGCCTGACGACGGCGCCAATCAGGGACAGGCTCTGTGGCTGCTGCAGCGCATTGGTTTGATCTCGCTTGACCCGGCGGTAGAGCCGCGCACGGCGAAGCTGAAAAATATTGTCGACAACCCGCATCAGTTTGTCTTTAAAGAGCTGGATCTGCTGACCATGCCGCGGGCGTTAAATTCGGTGGATGCCGCCATCGGCTATGTCTCGCAATTTGACGCCGGGAAAGTGCCGCGTGAGAAAGGCATTTTATTCCCGCCGGCGCCGCGCACCTTTGCTTCGCAATTAGTGATTGGTACGCCGTATTTATCGCAGGAAAATATCGTCAAATTAAAACAGGCCTTTTCTGACCCACGGATCCAGACGTGGTTAAAAACCACCAACGATCCGCTGGTAAAAGACGTATTAGTTCCGGTATCGGCGGAATAAGCGTCCTGCACGACGTCTCTTTTCGTTGTTATTTACTTCCTTTTAGGATGCGCGAAAGCGCGTCCTTTTTGTGCTGGTGATTTTAATTAACTTATTGATTATATTGATTTTTATAGTATGAATTGTTGTTTTGATTCTCGCCGCTCGAGGTTTATAACCGCTGATGACCTGCACAAAATAATAAGGTGAAAAAATGAGTACATTACCAGTGGATAATCCCGGTATCGCTTCGGTACCGGTCAGTAGCGTCGTGGATGTGGCGCGGCTAATTAATTCCGGCAGGGAACAGGCGAAATATGCGCGGATGATTGTCTTCCTCGCGCTGGGCGGCGTTTTTCTCGACGCGTATGACTTAACCACGCTCTCTTACGGTATTGATGACGTCGTGCGTGAATTTCAGCTCTCGCCGCTGCTGACCGGCCTGGTGACCTCCTCCATTATGGTCGGGACCATTGTCGGCAATATTATTGGCGGCTGGCTGACCGATAAATATGGTCGCTATTCGGTGTTTATGGCCGATATGTTCTTTTTCGTTATTTCGGCTATCGCCGCCGGGCTGGCGCCAAACGTCTGGGTGTTGATTGGCGCTCGCTTCCTGATGGGCATCGGCGTCGGCATCGACCTGCCGGTGGCGATGTCCTATCTGGCCGAGTTTTCCCGCTTTGCCGGCAAAGGCAACAAAGCGGCTCGCCTCGCGGCGTGGTGCCCGATGTGGTACGCCGCCTCAACCGTCTGCTTTCTTATTATCTTCGGTCTCTATTTCCTGTTGCCGCAGGAGCATCTTGACTGGCTGTGGCGCGCCTCCCTGCTGTTCGGCGCCGTGCCGGCGCTGCTGATTATCGCCGTCCGCAGCCGGTTCATGAACGAATCCCCGCTGTGGGCGGCGAACCAGGGCGATCTGACCTCTGCGGTGCGCATCTTACGCGACTCCTGGGGGATCCATGCCCATGAGGTCCCGACGGCGAAGCCGGCGTCGGCGCCGAAAGTGAGCTTTCGCGTGCTGTTCGAAAAACCCTACCGTGAGCGGACTATCGTCGCCGGGGTGATGAACATCTGTATCTCCTTCGAGTACACGGCGATTGCCTTTTTCCTGCCGTCAATTCTTGCCCAGTTTCTCGGGGCTGGCGTCTTCGAAACTATTTCGGCATCACTGGGGCTGAACGCCCTGTTTGCCTTTACCGGCGGGCTGCTTGGTATGCATCTGGCGTGGAAATACCCTTCGCGTCATGTGGCGATAGCCGGCTTTGCCCTGCAGTTTGTGGCGCTGATTGTGCTGGCGCTGGTGGGGCAACCGCACGCGACGGCAGGCATCGTACTGGCCATCGCGATGCTGGGACTGTGGCTCTTCGCCGAAGGATTTGGCCCGGGGGCGCAGCTGATGATCTACCCGGCGCTCTCCTATCCCACCGCCATTCGCGCCACCGGGGTCGGTTTCAGCCGGGCGCTCTCCGGGATCGGCAGCGCGCTGGCGCTGTTTATTCTGCCGCTGCTGCAGGCCTCGCTCGGCACGCAGATGTTCTGGGTGGTCTCGCTTGCCGCCATTATTCCCATTTTCTTCCTGCTGGCGGTCCGTCATGAACCGACACGAGAAGATATTGACGCAATTCATGAATAAGGAACCGACTATGACCTTGCTCTCCACTGGCACCGATTATGACGCGCTGGCGGCCGCCTTCCGCCCGATATTCACCCGCATCGCCCAGGGCGCCGCGGAACGCGAACAGCAGCGCGTTCTGCCCGAGGAGCCGATCCGCTGGCTGAAAGAAGCGGGCTTCGGCACGCTGCGTATCCCGCGCGAGAAGGGCGGCTGGGGCGCTTCGCTGCCGCAGCTCAGCGCGCTGCTGATTGAGCTGGCGCAAGCGGATTCTAACCTGCCGCAGGCCCTGCGCGCGCACTTTGCTTTTGTGGAAGATCAGCTGAATCAGCCGGATTCCGCCGGGCGCGACCGCTGGTTTCGTCGCTTCCTTGACGGCGAGCTGGTGGGCAGCGGCTGGACGGAGATCGGCGCGGTTAAGCTGGGGGACGTGAACACTCGGGTGACGCCGGCAGAGGGCGGCTGGCGACTCGACGGCGAGAAGTTCTACAGCACCGGCGCGCTGTACGCCGACTGGATCGATGTGTTTGCCCGGCGCAGCGATACCGGTGGCGATGTGATTGCCCTGGTCAGCACCCAACAGCCCGGCGTGGCGCGGGAAGATGACTGGGATGGCTTTGGCCAGCGGCTGACTGGCAGCGGGACCACCCGCTTCACCGACGCCCGGGTGGAAACCGACCACGTCTACGACTTTGCCCAGCGCTTTCGCTATCAGACCGCCTTCTATCAGCATGTGCTGCTGGCGACCCTCGCGGGCATCGGCCTGGCGGTTGAGCGGGATGCCGCGCAGGGCGTCAAGCACCGGTCCCGGATGTACAGCCACGGCAACGCCGCCGTACCGCGCGATGATGCCCAGGTTCTGCAGGTCGTTGGGCAGATTAGCAGCTGGGCATGGGCGACCCGGGCCGCGGTACTGCAGGCCGCAGAATCGCTGCAGCAGGCCTATGTGGCGCACGTCAGCGACGACGAAGCGCTGATCGCCCGGCGCAACCAGCTGGCGGAAGTGGAAGCGGCGCAGGCGCAGGTGATCGCCAGCGACTGGATCCCGCGGGCGGCGACGGAGCTGTTCAATGCCCTCGGGGCGTCGGATACGCGTACCCGTCTGGCGCTGGACCGTCACTGGCGCAATGCGCGGACGGTCGCCTCGCATAATCCGGTGATTTACAAGGCGCGCAATATCGGAAACTGGCTGGTGAACGGTGAGGCGCCGACCTTCATCTGGCAGATTGGCAATGGTGAGAAAACGGCGGGATAAGTCCGTCGGCGACGGGGGGCGCAATGCCTCCCGCCGCCGGGAAAACTAAGGTTTATCCAGCGACCAGGTGGCGCTGCGTACGTCGACTTTCACCGGCAGCAGGCCGATGCGCGTAAAGGTATCCGCCAGCGCCTGCTGTTCGTTATACACCGCCGGCGTCATGCGTTCAGCGCCGTAGGGCAGGCGGGCCAGGGTCTTCAGCCAGATGGCTTTATCCAGCCCGGTTGAGGTCGACAGGAGGCCGGCGGCCTCGTCCTGATGGCTGTTCGCCCACACACTGAGTTTACCCAGCTCATCCACCACCTGTTTTGCCGTCTCCGGGTAGGTATCCGCAAACTTACGGCTGGCGAGATAGAAGGTGTAGTGCGGCACCAGCCCCTCGGCGTTGCTTATTTGTCGCGCTTTCGCGTTGGTTTCCACTTCCGCGAGGAACGGATCCCAGATCACCCACGCATCAATCGCCCCGCGCTGGAAAGCGGCGCGGGCGTCCGCCGGCGGCAGATAGACCGGGGTGATGTCTTTATAGCTGAGGCCCGCTTTTTCCAGCGCGGCGACCAGCAGGTAGTTGACGTCGGACCCCTTGTTCAGCCCCACGCGCTTGCCCTTCAGATCGGCTACGCTGCGGATCGTCGACTGCTCCGGGACCACAATCGCTTCCGTTTTTGGGTTAGCGGGGGAGTGGGCAAGGTAGACCAGATCGGCTTGCGCCGCCTGGGCAAAGGCCGGCGGCGCATCGCCGGTGGCGGCCAGATCGATACTGCCGACGTTGAGCCCCTCCAGCATTTGCGGACCGGCGGGGAATTCGACCCAGCGGACGGCAATGCCCTGTTTTTTCAGGCTCTCATCCAGGGTGCCGCGATATTTCAGCAGCGCGAAGATGTTCGCCTTTTGATAGCCGATGTTGACGGTCTCCGGCGCTTTGGCCAGCGCGGAGGCGGAAAGGGCGGCGAGGACCAGCGGCCAGGCGGGGCGGAATCGGTTGGACATTGTCTGTTCTCCTTAGCGTTTTGCGTAAGGTAACAAACAGCGCTTATAACCATTAAATAACTAAATTTTAATTGATATAACAAAAGGTGGGTGAGAGGGCCCGCCGCGGCGACGCGTGGCGGGCCAGCAGGTTAATCGCAGGCGACGATCTTCATCGCCAGACCACCGCGGGAGGTTTCCCGGTACTTGGCGTTCATGTCTTTGCCGGTTTCGTACATGGTCTCAATGACTTTATCGAGGCAGACGCGCGGCTCGCTGGTCCGGCGCAGCGCCATTCGCGCGGCGTTGACCGCTTTCACGGCGGCGATAGCGTTGCGTTCGATGCAAGGCACCTGCACCTGGCCGGCGACCGGGTCGCAGGTCAGACCGAGGTTATGCTCCATAGCGATCTCTGCCGCGATGCACACCTGGCCCGGGCTACCGCCCAGCAGTTCCGCCAGACCGGCCGCCGCCATTGAGCAGGCGACGCCCACTTCACCCTGGCAACCCACTTCGGCGCCGGAGATCGAGGCGTTCATCTTATACAGCGAACCAATCGCGCTGGCCACCAGCATATAGCGGGCCAGGGAGTTGCTGTTCACCTTGCGGATAAACTTGTCGTAATAGGCCAGCACTGCCGGCACGATACCGCAGGCGCCGTTGGTCGGCGCGGTTACCACCCGGCCGCCGGCGGCGTTCTCTTCGTTCACCGCGAGGGCGAACATATTGATCCAGTCGACCACCGCCATCGGGTCGCTGTTGGTGGTGTCCTGGCTCACCAGCATGCGGCGCAGCGCGGCGGCCCGGCGCGGAACGCGCAGTTTGCCCGGCAGGACGCCTTCGGTGGTAATGCCGCGCTCAATCCCGGCGCTCATCACTTCCCACACCGCGGCGAAGTGTTGCTCCAGTGCCTCTTTACTGTGTAGCGCCAGTTCGTTCTGCATCATCAGGCCGGAGAGCGACAGCCCGGTTTCGCGGCAGTGACGCTGCAGGTCGGCGGCGTTTTTATAGGGGTAAGGGACGGCCACCGGCGCGTCAGTGGTCTGGCCGAAGTGCGCTTCATCGACGATAAAGCCGCCGCCGATGGAGTAGTACGTCTGGCTGTAGAGCACCTGGTCGCCGGCCAGGGCGGTGATGCGCATGCCGTTCTCATGCAGCGACAGGTTGTCGGCATGGAAATTCATGCACTGATCGACCGGGAAGTCCACTTCGTGCTGGCCGTTGGCCAGCATCAGGCGACCGTGGGTGTTAACGTCCTGAATAAATCCCGGAATGGCGTCAATGTCGACGGTGTCCGGCAGGTTGCCGGCGAGCCCCATGATAATCGCGATATCGGTATGGTGGCCTTTACCGGTCAGGGAGAGGGAGCCGTAGACGTCGACGACGACTTTGCTCACCTCGGCCAGCAGGCCGCGCGCGATCAGGTCGTCAGTAAATTGTTTGCCCGCTTTCATCGGTCCAACGGTATGGGAGCTGGAAGGGCCAATGCCGATTTTAAAGATATCGAATACGCTGATCATATGTATTCCCGTGCTGTCGGAAAGCGCGCCGCCGTTCAGCGGCGCGGGGGGAGGTGTTGACTGAATTAGCTGAACAGCGAGTAGAAGATCGCGGAGATGGCAATCAGACCCATAATCACCACGAAGACGTTGCTGACGTGGCCGCTGTATTTACGCATCGCCGGCACTTTCTGAATCGCGTACATCGGCATCAGGAACAGGATCATCGCGATAATCGGGCCGCCGAGGGTCTCGATCATGCCGAGGATGCTCGGGTTCAGCGTCGCTACAATCCAGGTGGTAACCAGCATGAACAGCGCGGTCAGCTTATTCAGTTTGTTGATTTCGATCGATTTGCCTTTACCGCGCAGGGACTTAATCACCATGCCATTAAAGCCTTCGCGGGCGCCAAGGTAGTGGCCGAGGAAGGATTTGGTGATGGCGATCATCGCGATGATCGGCGCCATCCAGGCAATGATTGGCGCGTTAAAGTGGTTCGCCAGGTAAGACAGAATCGAGATGTTCTGCTCTTTCGCCGCCGCCAGGTCTGCCGGAGAGAGGCTCAGGACGCAGCTGAAGACGAAGAACATCACGGTCAGCACCATCATGATGTGGGCGCGAGCCAGGATGCTGGAGCATTTTTTCTCGGCGCCTTCGCCGTACTCTTCACGCTTGGCAACCGCGAAGGAGGAGATGATCGGCGAGTGGTTGAAAGAGAAGACCATTACCGGGATCGCCAGCCACAGGGTCATCAGCAGGCCGTTGCCGGTGACGGAGGCGCCGCTCAGGGAGAGGGTCTCCAGCGCCGCGCCGTTCCACTGCGGGATCAGGTACAGCGCCAACACCATCAGGGCGATAACGAACGGGAACACCAGCACGCTCATCGCTTTTACAATCATCTGCTCACCGAAACGCACGATAGTCATCATGCCGACGATCAGGATCAGCGACAGAATAGCGCGCGGCGGCGGCGTCATGTGCAGCTGGTGCGCCATGAAGCTTTCGACGGTATTGGTGATCGCCACGCTGTAGACCAACAGGATTGGATAGATAGCGAAGAAGTAGAGCAGGGTAATCAGCTTACCTGCGCCTACGCCGAAGTGTTCTTCAACCACTTCAGTAATGTCTTCGCCCGGGTTTTTGCCGGAGAGCACGAAGCGGGTCATACCGCGGTGGGCGAAGAAGGTCATCGGGAAGGCCAGAATCGCCATGATAATCAGGGGGATCATGCCGCCGACGCCGGCGTTGATCGGCAGGAACAAGACGCCCGCGCCGATCGCTGTACCGTACAGGCCCAGCATCCACATGGTGTCGGTTTTACGCCATCCGCTGCGGGTTTCGCCCGAAACGATGGTGCTGGTTTGAGTGGTTTCCATCTGTATCTCCTGGAGGAATCAACAAAATCTAATGAACAAATACAATTGTGTAACACGAAATTCGTTTAATTACGGTTTTTTTAGAAATTTTCTCCGTAATAATTGGGCCGGAAAGATACATTTATATGGTTTATGCATCAGTGATCGCGATCTCAAATGCAATAATCCACTTTCAATGTGCGTATTTTTAGTCCAACAGCCTGTTTCTGGTGATCAGCCAGCGATTTGTGGCGCGCAGGCTACCATTTGCAGCATATGAGATAAAAGCGGGGCGGCGTAATAACGAGGGATTTACTGTAAAAAAGAGAAGTGGTCGACGTTTTCGCGCTTAAAACCATTTTTTGCAGTGATAATTGTCGCAGTTTTTACTAACGCAAACGATTGGCTATGTAAAAACAATTCAGGTGTTTGATTAGTCACAGAAAGGTTTTTGGCGCGTTTTGGAAGTCAGAGAAAGCGTGCCCGCCGGGGCAACAGGCTGCCCCGGCGGGACGGAAATCAGGCGATGATTTCGTAGCAGGGAATATAGGCGGTACCGCCAGGAAGCTTCATGCGGTGCTGGGCGACGAAGCCCTGCAGCAGATCGTCCATGCGGCGCATCATCTCCGGGTCGCCGTGCAGCTTGTATGGACCGTACTGCTCGATGGCCTGGATGCCCACCTCTTTGACGTTACCTGCGACAATGCCGGAGAAGGCGCGGCGCAGGTCGGCGGCCAGCACTTCCACCGGCTGGTCCGGGGAGAGTTTGAGGTTGGCCATGTTTTCATGGGTCGGATCAAACGGCATCTGCAGGTCCGGCGAGATACGAATCGACCAGTTGAAGCTGTAGGCGTCGTCGGTCTCGCGACGGCTCTCTTTCACCAGCGGCATCGCTTTTTTCATCTGCCGCGCCACTTCCGCCGGGTCGTCGATGATGATCCGGTAGTGGCGACGGGCGGATTCGCCCAGGGTATGGGTGATAAATTCGTCCAGCACGCGGAAGTAGTCAGCGCTCTCTTTCGGTCCGGTGAGGATCAGCGGCAGCACCTGCGCTTTGTTATCCGGATGCATCAGAATACCCAGCAGGTAGAGCAGTTCTTCGGCGGTGCCGACGCCGCCCGGGAAGATGATGATCCCGTGGGCGATGCGCACGAAGGCCTCCAGACGCTTTTCGATGTCCGGCATGATGATCAGTTCATTGACCAGCGGGTTTGGCGGTTCTGCGGCGATAATGGACGGTTCGGTCATGCCGATAAAGCGGCTGTCTTTGTAGCGCTGCTGCGCGTGGCCGACGGCGGCGCCTTTCATCGGCGCTTCCATCGCGCCAGGCCCGCAGCCGGTGCAGATATTCAGTTCCCGCAGTCCCAGCTGCGTACCGACGCGGCGGGCGTAGAGATATTCGTTTTCGTTGATCGAGTGGCCGCCCCAGCAGACGATCATGTTCGGCGCTTCGCCGACGTGTAGCGCGCGGGCGTTGCGCAGGATCGAGAACACCAGGTTGGTGATATGGACCGAACTTTCGAGATCGAGGTTCGGGAAGCGAACGGTATTGTGGATCTGGCCGTACACGAAGAGGATGTCGCGCAGTACGGCGAACAGGTTGGCCTGCAGGGAACGAATAATGCGCCCGTCAACGAAGGCGTCTTCCGGCGGGTTGATCAGTTCCAGCTTCACGCCGCGTTCGCGACGTAGCACGTTAATATCGAAATTTTCAAAACGGGACAGGAGCTCCTTGCTGTTATCGGTCAGGCTCCCCGAGTTGAGCACAGCAAGCGAGCAGTTGCGAAACAGTTGATACAGGTCGCTGCTGGCGGTGCGCTTAAGCATATCCACTTCCAGCTGCGACAGCATATCCATTGAACCAAGCGGGCTAACATGTGTAATCAAGTGAACTCCTTACAGGACGCTTATGGTCTTCCTGTGATTACAATAGCCCTGCGAGCGGCGTTTTCACAACCTTGCGCGCGCCTAAACGCACGCAAATTGTGAAAATGTTTATTATTGTCGGGCGAGGCGGCCGGTGGCAGGGGAAAAGTCGCCGTTGCTGCGCCAGGGGTTGATATCCAGACCACCGCGTCGAGTATAGCGGGCGTAAACGGAAAGCGATTCCGGCTGGCAGAAACGGAGAATATCGTTAAAGATGCGCTCGACGCACTGCTCATGGAATTCGTTATGGTGGCGGAACGAAACCAGATAGCGCAGGAGCTGCTCGCGGTCGATTTTCGCCCCACGATACTGGATCTGCACCGAGCCCCAGTCCGGCTGGTGGGTGATCAGGCAGTTGGACTTCAGCAGATGGCTGACCAGCGTCTCTTCCACGATTTTGCCGCTGGCGGCGCCCTGCAGGTAGTCGGCGCTGAACTGATAGTTATCGATCTCGATATCCTGATCGTCGATGCAGGCGCCGTGCAGGTGGGCAATCGGCTGGCCTTCCAGTTCATCCAGACGGTACAGCGACACCTTGACCTCGCCCTGCGCGCAGGCGCTCAGATCGCGGGTCAGCGTCTCTTCAACCTCCTGCCAGCTGGCGAAACGCGTCTGGTTGAAGCTGTTGAGATAGAGCTTAAAGCTTTTTGATTCCACCAGATTGACGGTGGTGTCGGGCAGTTCGACGTGGCCGACGGCCACCTGCGGCAGGCCTTTGCCGTTCAGCCAGGAGAGTTCGTAGAGCGTCCAGATATCGGCGCCGTGAAACGGCAGGTTGTCGGCATGCAGGCCAAGCGGGTCGCGGTTAAGGCTGCGCGGAACGCCCTGCAGCAGCGAGGCGTCATAGGTATCGCGGTAATCGGTTGATTTACCGAGCGTCAGGCCGGCCAGCGCCTGATGATTATCGTAAGAAGACATGTTTCACCATAGTAAAGCGGGTACACTATTAGCCCAGTGTATCCTGTCTAACGTGAAGAGAGAAACCGGTGGACCATCAGACCGCAGAAGCGCTGCATGCTTTTACCCAACGTTATTGCGCCGCCTGGCAGCAGCAGCGCCACAGCCTGCCGCGCAGTGAAGAGCTTTACGGCGTTCCGTCGCCTTGCGTCGTCGACACCCAGGACGAGGCCGTTTTCTGGCAGCCGCAGCCGTTTTCGCTGGCGCAAAATATCAGTGCGGTTGAACGCGCCCTGGATATTGTGGTACAACAGCCGCTTCATTCTTATTATACCACTCAGTTTGCCGGCGATATGACCGGCCGGTTCGCCGGCGAAACGCTAACGCTGCTGCAGACCTGGAGTGAAGAGGATTTCCAGCGGGTGCAGGAAAACCTCATCGGGCACCTGGTGGTGCAGAAGCGGCTGAAGCTGGCGCCGACGCTGTTCATCGCTACCCTCGAGAGTGAACTGGATGTCATTTCCGTCTGTAATCTCAGCGGTGAAGTCGTCAAAGAGACCCTCGGCACCGCCAAACGCCTCACCCTTTCCCCCTCGCTTGCGGGTTTCCTCAACCAGCTTGAGCCGGTGCTGTAATCCAGTCTGCCTGGTCATTTGTGAGAGATCTCTTACAAAACCTGTAAGAGATCATCATCATTTAAGGCAAATTTAATCCAATCTTTTTTTGTTAAGTTATTGGTATTAAATTAGATCTTAATTTTTTCGTCCTTTTGAGTGGGGACTAATCTTAAGAGATTGTCTCAAGAAGGGTTGTAAGAAGAGGCAGAATCAGTGATCCTATGTCTGTCGACAGGAAGTCGCGAAATGAAGCGAACATCAGGATGATGGCGCTTCTGCAGGACCCGCCAGGATGGCGTTGCAAGGACAGGCTTCAGGATGAAGCAAGGATAACGCAGGATCGCGTAATGGACACCTCCAGGATGGAGAATGAGAGCCGCTCAGGATGAACGGTGGATCAGGAAGATCGGGACAAACTTAAGGATAAGTCATTTCACATCGGGGTGGTGTGAAAGCAGGATGCACGAGTTTATGGATGAACATGGTCAGGAGACCTCAGGAAAAGTTTTCAAGGACGAGCAGGGAGCACCAATGTAGCGGGAATGCTGCAAAACGAACCGGGAGCACTGTTTATACAGTGCTCCCTTTTTTTATTTCTCCTGCGGATTTGCTATCCTGCGCCCGGTTTTTAACTCATCGAGGTTTCCCCCATGACTCTTCACGATAGCGTGCGCGATCGCCTGCGCGCCATTGAAGCCCTGCTGCGCGAAACAGAACACTGGCAGGAGACGGCGCCGGACAGCAGCGCCTTCGCCAGCGATAAGCCGTTTTGCCTGGATACCCTGGAGCCGCTGGAGTGGCTGCAGTGGGTCCTGATCCCGCGTATGCATCAGCTGCTGGAGAGCGGCCAGCCGCTGCCGCAAAATTTCGCCGTTGCGCCGTATTACGAAATGGCGCTGGATCAAGCCCACCCGGTTCGCGAATCCATGCTGGCGGAGCTGCTGCTGCTGGACGCGCTGTTTGCCGGTGAGCAGGCCTGATGCTGGAGATAATCTACCAGGACGACTGGCTGGTGGCGGTCAACAAACCGTCGGGCTGGCTGGTGCACCGCAGCTGGCTCGATCGCGATGAGAAAGTGGTGGTGATGCAGACCGTGCGCGACCAGATCGGTCAGCACGTTTTTACCGCCCATCGCCTCGACCGGCCCACCTCCGGCGTCCTGCTCATGGGGCTGTCAAGCGAGGCGGGTCGGCTGCTGGCGCAGCAGTTCGAGCAGCATCAGATCCAGAAGCGCTACCATGCGATCGTCCGCGGCTGGCTGATGGAAGAGGCGCTGCTCGATTATCCGCTGGTGGAAGAGCTGGATAAAATCGCCGATAAGTTCGCCCGCGAAGATAAAGGCCCGCAGCCGGCGGTGACCCATTATCGTGGTCTGGCGACGGTAGAGATGCCGGTCGCTACCGGGCGTTATCCCACCACGCGCTACGGGCTGGTGGAACTGGAGCCGAAAACCGGCCGCAAGCACCAGCTGCGCCGCCATCTGGCCCACCTGCGTCATCCGATCCTCGGCGACAGCAAGCACGGCGATCTGCGGCAAAACCGCAGCGCCGCGGAGCATTTCGGCTGCCACCGCCTGATGCTGCACGCCAGCGAACTGTCGTTAACTCATCCCTTTACCGGTGAGCCGCTGACCCTGCGCGCCGGTTTTGACGACGTCTGGATGCGTGCGCTGTCGCAGTTTGGCTGGCGCGGGCTTCTCCCGCTAAATGAAAGGGTTGAGTTTGCCGACGACTGCGGTCAGGATGAAGAGAATAAGGACAATCCTGGGAGATAATAGCATGGCGGAAGTCGGAATTTTTGTCGGCACCATGTACGGCAACTCGCTGCTGGTTGCGGAAGAAGCAGAAGCGATCCTCAGCGGACTGGGACACAAGGCTACCGTGTATGAGGATCCGCAGGTCAACGACTGGGAATCCTATACGGGGAAGTATGTGCTGGTGGTCACCTCCACCACCGGGCAGGGCGATCTGCCGGACAGCATCGTCCCGCTGTATGAGGGCATCAAAGATATGTATCAACCTCACCTGCGTTACGGCATTATCGCGCTGGGCGACAGCACCTACGCCAACTTTTGCGGCGGCGGCCTGAAGTTCGATCAGCTACTGCAGGAGCAGGGCGCGAAGCGCATCGGCGAGATGCTGAAGATTGACGCCAGCGAAGATCCGGAGCCGGAGAGCGTCTCTAATCCATGGGTTGAGCAGTGGGCTACCCTGCTAGAATAAAAGCGCTGCCCTCTCCCTACGCAGAGGGCGCCCTTTCAAGCTGTCGTGGCCAGATACGCGGACAGCAAAAGTGTAGCCCTTTTCGGGCCGCACGCCTTCAGGCAAATGCACAATATCCTTAGCAATATCATGGGTTAAGCTAGCCAGTTTCACCGCGTCAAGAGAGGTATTTCACACTCCGGCTCTTTTTGCTGCCCTTTTGACCACCCGCGGCGCTGGTTTTTCATTTCCGTGAACTTCCCCCCATTCTTTCAGGCATACGCCATAAACCACCTGCAATAGCGGCGTAAAAGCTGTGTAGATGCACGGTGAGCCGCGGTGTGCCTCTTCATATACTGCTCCAGCCAGTGACAAATGCAGTGCCAGATATAACGACAACTATCAAAACACGACCACGTCATTCTGATTACCCTACAGGTTGTGCTGTTCAGAATGAACGTAGCTAAACGCTATGATTCAGGAGTACAACAATGAGTTCATTAAGTCAGGCGGCGACGGCGGCTGAAAAGCGCACCAATGCCCGCTACTGGATAGTGGTGATGCTGTTTATCGTCACCTCTTTTAACTATGGCGACCGGGCGACGCTGTCGATCGCCGGTTCGGAAATGGCCAAAGATATCGGCCTGGATCCGGTGGGGATGGGGTATGTCTTCTCCGCGTTCTCATGGGCTTATGTCATCGGCCAGATCCCGGGCGGCTGGCTGCTCGACCGCTTCGGTTCGAAGCGCGTCTATTTCTGGTCGATCTTCATCTGGTCGATGTTTACCCTGCTGCAGGGCTTCGTCGACATCTTCAGCGGCTTTGGCATTATCGTCGCGCTGTTTACCCTGCGTTTCCTCGTTGGCCTGGCCGAATCGCCGTCGTTCCCGGGTAACAGCCGTATCGTGGCCGCCTGGTTCCCGGCGCAGGAGCGCGGCACGGCGGTGGCGATCTTCAACTCCGCTCAGTACTTTGCCACCGTTATCTTCGCGCCGATCATGGGCTGGCTGACGCATGAGGTGGGCTGGTCGCACGTCTTCTTCTTTATGGGCGGCCTGGGGATTGTGATTAGCTTTGTCTGGCTGAAAGTGATCCACGATCCGAACAACCATCCGGGAGTAAACAAGAAGGAACTGGAATATATCGCCGAAGGCGGCGCCCTGATCAACATGGATCAAAAGAGCAGCGCGCAGAAGGTGCCGTTCAGCGTCAAAATGGGCCAAATCAAGCAGCTGATCGGATCGCGGATGATGATCGGCATCTATATCGGTCAGTACTGCATTAACGCCCTGACCTATTTCTTTATTACCTGGTTCCCGGTTTACCTGGTGCAGGCGCGCGGCATGTCGATCCTCAAAGCGGGGTTTGTCGCCTCCGTTCCGGCGGTGTGCGGGTTCGTCGGCGGGGTGCTGGGCGGGGTGATCTCTGACTGGTTAATGCGCCGCACCGGCTCGCTGAACATTGCCCGCAAAACGCCGATAGTACTGGGGATGCTGCTCTCTATGACCATGCTGATGTGTAACTATGTCAACGTGGAGTGGATGGTGATTGGCTTTATGGCGATGGCCTTCTTCGGCAAAGGGATCGGCGCGCTTGGCTGGGCGGTGATGGCGGATACCGCGCCGAAAGAGATTAGCGGTCTTTCCGGCGGCCTGTTCAACATGTTCGGCAATATCTCCGGTATCGTCACCCCGATCGCTATCGGCTATATCGTCGGCACCACCGGCTCGTTCAACGGGGCGCTGGTTTACGTCGGCATCCATGCCCTGGTGGCAGTGCTGAGCTACCTGGTGCTGGTGGGCGACATCAAACGTATTGAACTGAAACCTGTAGCGGGACGTTAATCATGACTACCCAATCCAGCCCGATTATTACAGAGATGAAGGTCATTCCGGTGGCCGGACACGACAGCATGCTGCTGAACATCGGTGGGGCGCATAACGCCTGGTTTACCCGCAATATCGTGGTGTTGACCGATAACGCCGGCAACACCGGCGTGGGCGAAGCCCCTGGCGGTGAGGTTATCTACCAGACGCTGCTGGCGGCGATCCCGCAGGTGGTAGGTCAGGAGGTCGCCAGGCTGAATCGCGTGGTGCAGCAGGTACACAAAGGCAATCAGGCGGCGGATTTCGACACCTTTGGCAAAGGGGCGTGGACCTTTGAACTGAAAGTCAACGCGGTAGCGGCGCTGGAGGCCGCGTTGCTCGATCTGCTCGGCAAAGTGCTCAATGTGCCGGTCTGCGAGCTGCTGGGGCCGGGCAAGCAGCGTGATGCCGTCACCGTGCTGGGCTACCTGTTCTATATCGGCGATCGGCAGAAAACCGACCTTGGTTATCTGGACCATACGCCGGGCGATCACGAATGGTATCGCCTGCGCCACCAGCAGGCGTTGAGCAGCGAAGCGGTGGTGCGCCTGGCGGAAGCCGCTCAGGATCGCTACGGTTTCAAAGACTTTAAGCTGAAGGGCGGCGTGCTGCCCGGCGAGCAGGAAATTGACACCGCCCGGGCGCTGAAAAAGCGCTTTCCGGACGCGCGCATCACCGTCGATCCTAACGGCGCCTGGCTGCTGGATGAGGCGATCGCCCTGTGCAAAGGGCTGCAGGATGTTCTGACCTACGCCGAAGATCCGTGCGGCGCCGAGCAGGGTTTTTCCGGCCGGGAGGTGATGGCCGAGTTCCGCCGCGCCACCGGGCTACCGGTCGCCACCAATATGATCGCCACTAACTGGCGCGAGATGGGTCATGCGGTGATGCTCAACGCCGTCGATATTCCCCTGGCGGACCCGCACTTCTGGACGCTCTCCGGCGCGGTACGAGTGGCGCAGCTGTGCGACGAATGGGGGCTGACCTGGGGCTGCCATTCCAACAACCATTTTGATATTTCCCTTGCGATGTTTACCCACGTCGGCGCCGCGGCGCCGGGTCAGCCCACCGCCATCGACACCCACTGGATCTGGCAGGAAGGCGAGGCGCGCCTGACCAAAAATCCGCTGCAGATTATTAACGGCAAGATTGCCGTGCCAGACGCGCCGGGACTCGGCGTGGAACTTGACTGGGAGCAGGTGCGCAAAGCCCATGAGGCCTATAAAGCGCTGCCGGGCGGCGCACGCAACGACGCGGGCCCGATGCAGTACCTGATCCCCGGCTGGACATTCGACCGCAAACGTCCCGTTTTCGGCCGCCACTAATTACAAAAGGATGATGCTATGACGACTTTCTCTTCCACGCCCGTTGTCACCACCATGCAGGTGATCCCGGTTGCCGGCCATGACAGTATGCTGATGAATCTGAGCGGGGCCCACGCTCCGTACTTCACCCGCAATATCGTGATTATCAAAGATAACGCCGGCCATACCGGCGTCGGTGAAATTCCGGGGGGCGAAAAAATTCGCCAGACTCTGGAGGATGCCATTCCGCTGGTGGTGGGCAAAACGCTGGGCGAGTATAAAAACGTGCTCGGTGCGGTGCGCAATCAGTTCGCCGACCGTGACGCCGGCGGCCGCGGCCTGCAGACCTTTGACCTGCGCACCACCATCCACGTGGTGACTGGAATCGAAGCGGCGCTGCTGGACCTGCTGGGCCAGCACCTTGGGGTCAACGTCGCCTCGCTGCTCGGCGATGGACAACAGCGCAGCGAAGTTGAAATGCTGGGCTACCTGTTCTTTATCGGTAACCGCCACGCCACGCCGCTGGCCTATCAGAGCCAGCCGGATGAACAATGCGAGTGGTATCGCCTGCGCCATGAAGAGGCGATGACGCCGGATGCGGTGGTCCGCCTCGCGGAAGCGGCGTATGAAAAATATGGCTTCAACGACTTTAAGCTGAAGGGCGGCGTGCTGGCCGGTTTTGAAGAAGCCGAAGCGATCGGCGCCCTGGCGAAGCGCTTCCCGAATGCCCGCGTGACCCTCGATCCGAACGGCGCCTGGCTGCTTGAAGAAGCCATTCAGATTGGCAAGCAGCTGAAGGGAGTACTGGCCTATGCGGAGGATCCGTGCGGCGCTGAGCAGGGCTTCTCCGGCCGCGAAGTGATGGCGGAGTTCCGTCGCGCGACGGGCCTGCCGACCGCCACCAATATGATCGCCACCGACTGGCGGCAGATGGGCCATACGCTCTCCCTGCAGTCGGTGGATATCCCGCTGGCGGACCCGCACTTCTGGACCATGCAGGGATCGGTTCGCGTGGCGCAGATGTGCCATGAGTTTGGCCTGACCTGGGGTTCGCACTCCAATAACCACTTCGACGTGTCGCTGGCGATGTTCACCCACGTTGCGGCTGCGGCGCCGGGCAAGATCACCGCTATCGATACCCACTGGATCTGGCAGGAGGGCAATCAGCGTCTGACCAAACAACCGTTTGAAATTAAAGGCGGAATGGTGCAGGTGCCGAGCACGCCGGGTCTGGGGGTTGAGCTGGATATGGACCGCGTAATGCAGGCAAATGAGCTATATAAGAAACATGGCCTTGGCGCCCGCGATGATGCGATGGCGATGCAGTACCTGATCCCGGGCTGGACCTTTGACAACAAGCGTCCATGCATGGTGCGCTAAAAGGCCGCCGGCCTCTGCGGGGGCCGGCATTGCGCGATAGCCACAAGGGTTAGCTCAGAGTAAGGACTGCAGATGAAAATAGTGATCGCACCGGATTCCTGGAAGGAGAGCCTGAGCGCGCTGGAAGTAGCCAGTGCGATAGAGCAAGGCTTTCGCGAGATTTATCCTGACGCGGAATATGTCAGGCTGCCGGTTGCCGACGGCGGGGAAGGGACGGTGGAAGCCATGGTGGCGGCGACCGGCGGGCATCAGGTTCCGCTGACGGTGACCGGGCCGCTGGGGGAGCCGGTAGAGGCATTTTATGGGCTGTCCGGCGATCGCCAGTGCGCCTTTATCGAAATGGCGGCGGCCAGCGGGCTGGAAAGCGTTCCCCCGGCGCAGCGTAACCCGCTGCTGACCACCTCCTGGGGCACCGGGGAGCTCATACGCCATGCGCTGGACGCTGGTGTGCGGCAGATCATTATTGGCATTGGCGGCAGCGCGACCAATGACGGCGGCGCCGGCATGGCGCAGGCGCTGGGGGCGAAACTGCTGACCGCCGACGGTCAGCAGATCGCGCCAGGGGGCGGTGCGCTGGAGACGCTGGCGCGCATCGATCTTAGCGAGCTGGATCCACGGCTGGCAGATTGTCGGATTGAAGTGGCCTGCGACGTTACCAACCCGTTGACCGGCCCGCAGGGCGCCAGCGCGGTATTCGGCCCGCAAAAAGGGGCGACGGCGCAGATGATTGACCTGCTTGACGGCGGCCTGCGGCACTATGCCCGGATCATCGCCCGTGATTTAGATTGCGACGTGCTGAGCCTGGAAGGCGGCGGCGCGGCGGGCGGGATGGGCGCGGCGCTGTATGCGTTTTGCGGCGCTCAGCTGCGCCCGGGCATTGAGATTGTCACCGATGCGCTGCAGCTGGCGGAGCGGGTGGCGGATGCTGATTTAGTGATCACCGGCGAAGGGCGTATCGACAGTCAGACTATCCACGGTAAGGTGCCGGTGGGGGTGGCCCGGGTGGCGAAGCGATTTAACGTACCGGTGATCGGGATTGCCGGCAGCCTGACCGCCGATGTCGGCGTCGTGCATCAGCACGGGCTGGATGCGGTATTCAGCGTGTTGTACACCATCTGCACTCTGGATGAAGCGCTGGCCAATGCCGCCGCCAATCTGCGGATGACGGCGCGAAACGTCGCCGCGGTTTTGCAGATGGGCGGTAAGCTGTAATTGAGGGATCCCGGCTGGCGCAGTGGTATTTGTAGCCCGGATAAGGTGCGTAGCACCGCGATCCGGGAACCATCCCCGGTGGCGCTTACGCTTACCGGGGCTACCAACCGAATACCGGACCGTAGGGCGTAGCCCGGATGAGGCGCATAGCGCCGCTATCCGGGGTTTACACCCCCATCCGGCACGCTTCGCGCGCCACATTGTCCATCTCATCTAACAGCTCAAGCAGCTCCGGCTCCAGATCCTCGGCGGCGGTGCCTGCGCGCAGCTGGCTCTCCAGGGTGTGGCACAGCTTTTTCAGCCGCGGCACGCCGCTGTAGCTGCAGCTGCCATGCAGTTTGTGGATCAGATCCACCAGCCCTTCCGGCTGCTCGCCAACCAGTTGCTCTTCCACTTTGTTACGTACCTCCGGCATAAAAGCGATCAGCATCTGCAGCATCTCCCTCGCCAGATCTGGCTTCATCGCCGCCTGGCGCAGCGCCAGCTGCCAGTCGAGCGTCTGGTTATGGTCGATGACCGGCTCTGTGGGCGGTATCGCCGCCGGGGCGATACTGTGTACTCCGGGCTGATAGCGCAGCAGCAGGGCGTGCAGTTTCTCTTCTTCGATCGGCTTCGCCAGATAGTCGTTCATGCCGGCGCTCAGGAGCTTCTCGCGCTGGCCCTCCAGGGCGTGCGCGGTGACGGCGATAACCGGCGTTAGCTGGTGATGCGGCAGATGATGGATAAGCTCACAAGCGCGGATGCCGTCCATATCCGGCATCTGAATATCCATCAGGATCAGATCCATCTGCAGTTGCTTGGCCTTGTCCACCGCCTGCTGGCCGCTGTCGCAGAGGATCACCTGCTGCACAAGGTCATCCAGCAGGGCGCCAATGAGCTTCAGGTTTGCCGGGTTGTCGTCGACGGCCATCACGGTCATCGGCAGCTTATGGCTGTCGGCCTGCGTCAACGGCGCGGAGGCTGTCGCATGATTGGTGGCCACCAGCGCTGGCAGTAAACGGGTAGTGGTGAGCGGTTTCAACAGGCAGGCGGCGACGCCATCGCGTTTCAGGGCTTCGGCGCTAACCTGGGCATGACACGGCAGAGCCAGCAGTACGTTGTCTGACATCGCGCAGGCTTTGGCCAATTTTTCCCGGTGCGGTGACAAATCGCGCATTGAGACCGGGATACCGACCAGCAGAATGTCGTACTGGGCTTCCGCCAGCGAGGAGAAGGTGGGGCTGTAGATCACCTCCAGCGGCGTGGCGGCCAGCATCTCCAGCGTGCACTGCGCCGCCGTTGCGTTGGCTTCCACATAAGCCAGACGCTTGCCCGCCAGCCCGTCGGTATTCAGCATATCCGGGATGGCGTTCGGGTTGAGATCGAGGTTGATATGGAACCAGAAGGTGGAGCCGCGGTTCGGCTGACTGTGAAACGAGATATCGCCGCCCATCTCCTTGACCAGACGCTGGGTGATCACCAGCCCGAGCCCGGTGCCGCCGTGGCGGCGTGAAATACTGGCATCGGCCTGACGGAAGGCCTGGAACAGCCGGGACTGATCGCGCTCGGGGATGCCGATGCCGGTATCGTGGATCTGAATTTCGATCTGCACCCGCGAATTACTGATGGCCCGCTGCTCCACCAGCACGTCGATATTACCGTGCTCGGTAAATTTGATGGCGTTGCCCACGAGGTTGGTCACAATCTGCTGCAGACGCAGCGGGTCGCCGATGACGTTATCCGGCACGTTGTTCTTAATGTTCAGCGTCAGCTCCAGCCCCTTATCATGCGCGGAATGCGCCAGCAGGGTGACCACCTCATCAAGCGAGGTGCGCAGCAGGAACGGAATACTCTCCAGGATGAGTTTCCCCGCCTCCAGCTTGGAAAAGTCGAGCACGTCGTTGATGATCGCCAGCAGATTATTGGCCGAGCGTTCGATGGTGGTCAGGTGGTCGCGCTGCGTGGCGTTGAGATCGGTTTTCAGCGTCAGGCGGGTAAAGCCGATCACCCCATTGAGCGGGGTGCGCAGTTCGTGGGACATATTGGCCAGGAATTCAGACTTAATGCGCGCCGCCTCCTGGGCGCGCTTTTTCGCCAGGTCCAGTTCGACGTTCTGAATCTCCATCTGCTCAAGGGTTTCCCGCAGATCGGAGGTGGCCTGGTCGACGTTGTGCTGCATCTCCTCATGGTACGCCGCCAGCGACATGGCCATCGAGTTGATGCCGTTTTTCAGCATATCCAGCTCGCCGAGCATAAAGCCCTCGACCCGACTGTCCAGCTGCCCACGGCGGATGCGGTCGACGGTATTGACCATATTGCGGATAGGGCCGGTGACGTCGCGCATCAGGCGCCAGCCGAAGATCAGCGCAATGCCGATGCAGAACAGCATCATCACGCTGGAGATGAAAATCTCTTTGTACTGCTGCAGGCGGACCGATTTCAGATCCAGCTCCAGCGCGACGTAGCCCAGCATATTGCCCGGCATTTTGGCATCGGATTCGGGGGATTCATCCGGCGAATAACTTTCCGAGACGATCGGCGTGCGCAGGATCATCATGTCGCCGTCGCGGATGACGCTGAGACGACGGGGAAACGCCTCGCCTTTTGGGATCTGCAGGTCGCTGGGGTTGAGCTGGTAATTGGAGGTGACAAACAGGCGGTTATGCGAATCGTATACCGAGATGGCCCGCACGATCTCCGAGTGGCGACGATGCAGAACGCTGATCAACTGGCCGATGGATTCGCGGTTTTGCAGATTCATGCCATATTCGCTGGAGACCGCCAGCGGCTCAATAATGCTGGTGCCGGCGTCCTCCAGCTGACGTTGCAGGTCGTTATAACGGTGAGCGACAAAGAAAACACTGAGCAACAGCCCTATCAGGACGGTTGGCGCCAGAATCAGAATCATCATGCGAGCACGCAGGCTGTAGTTGGTCATGCGGTTCCATTATGGGAGAATATAGACATCATCGTTCGGTGCGCGTCGGTGCGCTTCGCGGCGCTGCCGCTCTGAACGAGCTCGTTTTATTTGATTGAGACAACTCTCTACGATGGCGCAATTCTACTCTGCAAAACGGCGTGTGACGACGCGCCAGATCATAACCGTTACAGTCAACGACCTCGATCCCTTTGGCCAGGGCGTGGCCCGCCACCAGGGGAAAGCGCTGTTCGTCGGCGGCGTGCTGCCGCAGGAGCAGGCTGAGGTGGTGCTGGTGGAAGACAAAAAGCAGTACGCCCGCGCCCAGGTAAAACGCCGTCTGACCCACAGCCCGCAGCGCCAGGCGCCTCGCTGTCCCCATTTTGGCGTTTGCGGCGGTTGCCAACAGCAGCATGCCAGCATCACGCTTCAGCAGCAAAGTAAACGCGCCGCGCTGGCGCGCCTGATGAAACGCGAGGTGGATGAGATCATCGCCGGCGAGCCGTGGGGCTATCGCCGTCGTGCGCGCTTAAGCTTGAATTATCAGCCAAAGACCCAACAATTGCAGATGGGTTTTCGTCAGGCCAGCGACAAAGCGATCGTCGATGTGGTGCAGTGCCCTGTTTTGGTGCCCCAACTTGAGGCGCTGCTGCCCGCCGTGCGCGAGTGCTTAAGCGCGCTGAGCGCATTACGCTGCCTTGGCCACGTCGAGCTGGTGCTGGCGGACAACGGCCCACTAATGGTACTGCGCCATACCGCTGCGCTACCGGCCGCTGACAGGGAAAAACTGGAACGTTTTTCGCAAACTCACGGTCTTTCCCTGTACCTCGCGCCGCAAAGCGAGATACTGGAACATATTCACGGCGAAGCGCCATGGTATACCTCAGACGGACTACGCTTAGTGTTCAGTCCGCGGGATTTTATCCAGGTCAACGACGGCGTGAATCAGCAGATGGTGCGTACCGCGCTGGCTTGGCTGGATCTGCAGCCCGAAGACCGGGTGCTGGATCTGTTCTGCGGGATGGGCAATTTTACCCTGCCGCTGGCGACTCGCGCCGCCCACGTGGTCGGGGTGGAAGGGGTGCCGGCGCTGGTGGAGAAGGGGCGGGAAAATGCCGCCCTCAATGGTTTACCTAATGTCACCTTCTTCCATGAAAATCTGGAAGAGGATGTCACCCGCCAGGCCTGGGCGAAGCACGGCTTTGATAAAGTGCTGCTGGACCCGGCCCGCGCCGGCGCGCCGGGCGTGATGCCGCATATTATAAAACTGGCGCCGCGGCGGGTGGTGTATGTTTCCTGCAACCCGGCGACGCTGGCGCGAGACAGCGAAACCCTGTTGCAGGCTGGATATCAGATTCAACGCCTGGCGATGCTGGATATGTTCCCGCATACCGGTCATCTGGAATCAATGGTGTTGTTTGAGCGCAGGCTTACATAAGGTCATTCACAACGTCGCAGAAGAGCCGCCCCGGCCATCAATGCTGACGCGACCTGCAGGATGACATGTAGAAAGTTGAGGCTTGCCGACTTCGGCAGGCCGGTCCCTTAAGGAGAGGACAATGGTTGCGGTAAGAAGTGCACATCTTAATAAAGCTGGTGAATTTGACCCGAAGAAATGGATCGCGAGTCTGGGGATTTCCAGCCAGCAGTCGTGTGAGCGCTTAGCCGAAACCTGGGATTATTGTCGCGAAAAAACGCAAGGACACCCGCTGGCGGACCTGCTGCTGTGGCGGGGCGTCGAAATGGTGGAGATCCTCTCCACCCTAAGTATGGATATCGATACCCTGCGCGCGGCGCTGCTGTTCCCGCTGGCCGACAGCGAAGTCGTCAGCGAAGCGGTCATGCAGGAGAGCGTGGGTAAATCGGTCGTGACCCTGATTCACGGGGTACGGGACATGGCCGCCATCCGTCAGCTGAAAGCTACTCATACCGACTCAGTATCTTCCGAGCAGGTGGATAACATTCGCCGCATGCTGCTGGCGATGGTGGACGATTTCCGCTGCGTGGTTATCAAGCTTGCCGAACGTATCGCGCATCTGCGCGAGGTCAAGGACGCGCCGGAAGATGAGCGCGTGCTGGCGGCGAAAGAGTGCACCAATATCTATGCTCCCCTGGCGAACCGCTTAGGTATCGGCCAGCTGAAGTGGGAGCTGGAAGATTACTGCTTCCGCTACCTGCACCCGGCAGAGTACAAGCGTATTGCCAAACTGCTCCACGAACGCCGTATCGACCGTGAGCATTATATCGACGAGTTCGTCGGCCACCTGCGGGCAGAAATGAAAGCCGAAGGGGTCAAGGCCGAGGTCTATGGTCGGCCGAAGCATATCTACAGCATCTGGCGCAAAATGCAGAAAAAACACCTCGCCTTTGACGAGCTGTTTGACGTTCGCGCGGTGCGCATCGTGGCCGAGCGGTTGCAGGATTGTTATGCCGCGCTGGGGATCGTTCATACTCACTACCGTCATCTGCCGGATGAATTCGATGATTACGTGGCCAACCCGAAACCCAACGGCTACCAGTCTATCCACACCGTGGTGCTGGGGCCGAGCGGCAAGACGGTGGAGATTCAAATCCGCACCCGGCAGATGCATGAAGACGCCGAGCTGGGCGTGGCCGCGCACTGGAAGTACAAAGAGGGCGCGGGAGCGGGTACCAGTGGCGGTCGCGGCTATGAGGACCGTATCGCCTGGCTGCGCAAGCTGATTGCCTGGCAGGAAGAGATGGCCGACTCCGGCGAAATGCTCGACGAAGTGCGCAGCCAGGTCTTTGACGACCGGGTGTATGTCTTTACGCCGAAAGGCGACGTGGTGGACCTGCCGGCGGGGTCGACGCCGCTCGATTTTGCCTACCATATCCACAGCGACGTCGGTCATCGCTGCATCGGCGCTAAAATCGGCGGCCGCATCGTGCCGTTTACCTATCAGCTGCAGATGGGCGATCAGATCGAAATTATTACCCAGAAGCAGCCGAACCCGAGCCGCGACTGGCTCAACCCTAACCTCGGCTACGTTACCACCAGCCGCGGACGCTCCAAAATTCACGCCTGGTTCCGTAAGCAGGATCGCGACAAAAACATTCTTGCCGGCCGGCAGATCCTTGACGACGAGCTGGAGCATCTGGGCATCAGCCTGAAGGATGCGGAAAAGCACCTGCTGCCGCGCTACAATTTCAATGAGCTCGATGAACTGCTGGCGGCCATCGGCGGCGGCGATATCCGCCTCAACCAGATGGTCAACTTCCTGCAGGCGCAGTTCAATAAACCGAGCGCCGCCGAGCAGGATGCGGCAGCGCTGAAGCAGCTGCAGCAGAAAACCTATGCTCCGCAGAACCGCACCAAGGATAATGGCCGGGTGGTGGTGGAAGGGGTTGGCAATCTGATGCACCATATTGCCCGCTGCTGCCAGCCGATCCCGGGCGATGAGATCGTCGGCTTTATCACTCAAGGGCGCGGGATTTCCGTGCATCGTGCCGACTGCGATCAGCTCGCTGAACTGCAGTCGCATGCCCCGGAGCGCATCGTCGATGCGGTATGGGGCGAAAGCTACTCGGCGGGATATTCGCTGGTGGTCAGGGTGGAGGCGAACGATCGCAGCGGGTTACTGCGCGATATCACCACCATCCTCGCCAATGAGAAGGTGAACGTGCTGGGCGTTGCCAGCCGCAGCGATACCCGTCAGCAGCTGGCCACCATCGATATGACCATCGAGATTTACAACCTGCAGGTGCTGGGCCGGGTGCTCGGTAAGCTGAACCAGGTGCCCGATGTGATCGACGCGCGTCGTCTGCACGGCGGTTAATTCGTCTCCAGGCCGGATAAGGCGAAGCCGCCATCCGGCAATTTCGCAACGTCGGATAAGGTCGAAAGGCCTTATCCGGCCGACTTTTTTTTGAATTTCCAGGATTGTCACATGACTCAGATTGACCGCTTGCTCGGCATTATGCGCCGCCTGCGCGACCCGGAAAACGGCTGCCCGTGGGATAAAGAGCAGACCTTTGCCACCATCGCCCCCTATACCCTCGAAGAAACCTATGAAGTGCTGGACGCTATTTCGCGAGAGGATTTTGACGACCTGCGCGGTGAGCTGGGCGATCTGCTGTTCCAGGTGGTGTTCTATGCGCAGATGGCGCAGGAAGAGGGACGTTTTAACTTTGACGATATCTGCGCCGCCATCAGCGACAAGCTGGAGCGCCGCCATCCCCATATCTTCGCTGATGCCACCGCGGGAAACAGCAGCGAAGTCCTGGCCCGCTGGGAGCAGATCAAAAGCGCGGAGCGGGCGGAAAAAGCCCAGCACTCGGCGCTGGACGACATTCCGCATAGCCTGCCGGCGCTGATGCGCGCGCATAAAATCCAGCGTCGCTGCTCGGCGGTCGGTTTTGACTGGACCTCGCTGGGCCCGGTGCTCGACAAAGTGCATGAAGAAATTGATGAAGTGATGCATGAAGCGCAGCAGGCGGTGGTGGATGAAGCGAAACTGGAAGAGGAAGTGGGCGATCTGCTGTTCGCCACGGTGAATTTATCCCGCCATTTAGGGGTCAAAGCCGAGGTGGCGCTGCAAAAAGCGAACCGCAAATTCGAGCGGCGCTTTCGCGAAGTCGAGCGCATTGTCGCCGCCCGCGGCCTGGAAATGACCGGCGTCGACCTCGATACCATGGAAGAAGTATGGCAACAGGTAAAACGCCAGGAAACTGATCTCTAACGAGTTTTCGTGATCAAGCGCGATTTGTGTGATTTTATAAATAACAAGCGCTTGATTTACGTCAAAAACATTTCGCCAAAAGCGTCTATTTTCTCTTTCCGTTATGTCGTTGAAACACCATGTAGCCTGCCTCTTCGAGTTGTTCGGGTCGCAACACAGGTGCAACTTGAAGAACGAAGGGGAGGGGAAGAATGAAAGTTTGTGGCGTCACGCATGTTCGGGTATACTACTTTCCCGTCCTGGTTATTCCATCGTTTTACCCTAACTTCTCAGGTTCAGCATGACAACGAACTATATTTTTGTGACCGGCGGGGTCGTATCCTCTCTGGGTAAAGGCATTGCCGCAGCCTCCCTGGCAGCCATTCTTGAAGCCCGTGGTCTCAACGTGACCATCATGAAACTGGATCCGTATATCAACGTCGATCCGGGCACCATGAGCCCAATCCAGCATGGGGAAGTGTTCGTTACTGAAGACGGCGCAGAAACCGATCTGGACCTGGGCCACTACGAGCGTTTCATCCGCACCAAGATGACTCGTCGCAACAACTTCACCACCGGTCGAATCTACTCCGACGTGCTGCGTAAAGAGCGCCGTGGCGACTATCTGGGCGCAACCGTACAGGTTATTCCGCACATCACCAACGCCATTAAAGAGCGCGTACTGGCTGGCGGCGAAGGCCATGACGTGGTGCTGGTGGAAATCGGCGGTACCGTAGGCGATATCGAATCCCTGCCGTTCCTCGAAGCTATTCGTCAGATGGCGGTAGAGATCGGCCGCGAGCATACCCTGTTTATGCACCTGACTTTAGTGCCGTACATGGCCGCCGCCGGTGAAGTCAAAACCAAACCGACTCAGCACTCCGTGAAAGAGCTGCTCTCCATCGGTATTCAGCCTGACATCCTGATTTGCCGCTCCGATCGCGCGGTTCCGGCCAACGAACGGGCGAAAATTGCTTTGTTCTGTAACGTTCCGGAAAAGGCTGTTATTTCTCTGAAAGACGTCGATTCCATTTATAAAATTCCAGGCCTGTTGAAATCTCAGGGGCTGGACGATTATATTTGTAAACGATTCAGCTTAACTTGTCCGGAAGCAAACCTGGCCGAATGGGAACAGGTAATCTATGAAGAAGCCAATCCGGCAGGCGAAGTCACCATCGGCATGGTCGGTAAGTACATTGAACTGCCGGACGCCTACAAGTCGGTGATTGAAGCGCTGAAACACGGTGGTCTGAAAAACCGCGTTACCGTCAACATCAAGCTGATCGATTCGCAGGATGTGGAAACGCGCGGCGTCGAAATCCTCAAGGATTTAGATGCTATCCTTATCCCGGGCGGCTTCGGCTACCGCGGTGTGGAAGGTAAGATCGCCACCGCGCGCTATGCGCGTGAGAACAATATTCCTTATCTGGGCATTTGCCTGGGTATGCAGGTTGCGCTGATTGAATTCGCGCGCAACGTAGCGGGTATGGAAAACGCCAACTCGACGGAATTTGTGCCAGACTGTAAATACCCGGTTGTGGCCCTGATTACCGAATGGCGTGACGAAGATGGCAACGTTGAAGTCCGCTCTGAGAAGAGCGATCTGGGCGGCACCATGCGCCTGGGCGCGCAGCAGTGCCAGCTGGATGAGGATTCTCTGGTACGCCAGCTGTACGGCGAGCCGACCATCACCGAGCGCCATCGTCACCGCTACGAAGTCAACAACATGTTGTTGAAACCGATTGAAGCTGCCGGTCTGCGCGTTGCGGGCCGTTCCGGGGATGATCAGTTGGTCGAGATCATCGAAGTGCCGAACCATCCGTGGTTTGTGGCCTGCCAGTTCCACCCGGAGTTTACTTCGACGCCGCGTGATGGACACCCGCTGTTTGCCGGCTTTGTGAAAGCCGCCAGCGAGTACCAGAAACGCCAGGCGAAGTAAAAAGAGTTAGAACGGCAATGCACCCATCCGGGTGCATTGTTTGTCTGGAGTTTTAGTTTAACTTGTACTGAGGAAAACCTAATGTCCAAAATCGTTAAAGTCATCGGTCGTGAAATCATCGACTCCCGTGGTAACCCGACTGTTGAAGCCGAAGTACACCTGGAAGGTGGTTTCGTCGGTATGGCAGCTGCTCCGTCAGGTGCTTCTACTGGTTCCCGCGAAGCGCTGGAACTGCGCGATGGCGACAAATCCCGTTTCCTGGGTAAAGGCGTAACCAAAGCTGTTGCTGCGGTAAACGGCCCGATCGCTCAGGCAATCCTGGGCAAAGATGCCAAAGATCAGGCTGGCATCGACAAGATCATGATCGACCTGGACGGTACTGAAAACAAATCTAACTTCGGTGCGAACGCAATCCTGGCCGTTTCTCTGGCGAACGCCAAAGCAGCTGCTGCCTCCAAAGGCCTGCCGCTGTACGCGCACATCGCTGAACTGAACGGCACTCCGGGCAAATACTCCATGCCGGTTCCGATGATGAACATCATCAACGGCGGTGAGCACGCTGACAACAACGTCGACATCCAGGAATTCATGATTCAGCCGGTTGGCGCGCCGACCCTGAAAGAAGCAGTACGCATGGGTTCTGAAGTGTTCCATCACCTGGCGAAAGTGCTGAAGTCCAAAGGCATGAACACTGCCGTTGGTGACGAAGGCGGCTACGCGCCGAACCTGGGTTCCAACGCCGAAGCGCTGGCTGTTATCGCTGAAGCGGTTAAAGCAGCAGGCTACGAGCTGGGCAAAGACATCACCCTGGCGATGGACTGCGCAGCGTCTGAATTCTACAAAGACGGTAAATACGTTCTGGCCGGCGAAGGCAACAAAGCGTTCACCTCTGAAGAGTTCACTCACTTCCTGGAAGAGCTGACCAAACAGTACCCGATCGTCTCCATCGAAGATGGCCTGGACGAATCTGACTGGGAAGGTTTCGCTTACCAGACCAAAGTACTGGGCGACAAAATCCAGCTGGTTGGTGACGACCTGTTCGTAACCAACACCAAGATCCTGAAAGAAGGCATCGAAAAAGGCATCGCTAACTCCATCCTGATCAAATTCAACCAGATCGGTTCTCTGACCGAAACTCTGGCTGCTATCAAGATGGCGAAAGACGCTGGCTACACCGCTGTCATCTCTCACCGTTCTGGCGAAACTGAAGACGCGACCATCGCCGACCTGGCTGTGGGTACCGCTGCAGGCCAGATCAAAACCGGTTCTATGAGCCGTTCTGACCGCGTTGCTAAATACAACCAGCTGATTCGTATCGAAGAAGCGCTGGGTGAGCAAGCGCCGTTCAATGGTCGTAAAGAGATCAAAGGCCAGGCTTAATCCTGTCCTGATGAAATAACCATGCCAGCCTTCGGGCTGGCATTTTTTTTATACCTGCGGCCATTATTTAAAGTCGACGGCCATTTGCTGAGGAATCGAAAGCCCGCGGGTGGTTTCCACGCAGCGGTCGATGTAATCGGTAAAGCGCGGCGGTTTTGGCATCCCCATGCTCAGCAGCTTGTCGTTGCTAAAGCGCACGTTCAGCGTGGCGAACGCGCCATATAAGCGCATCGCTTTCAGCATCAGTCGCTCATTGCACGGCCCAAAAATTCCTTTCAGTTCGCGACGCATTTTGACCAGCGTTTCATAACTCACCTGGGCGTACTTATCTCCCACCGGCGCCTGCTCCAGCGCCAGGGCCATCGCCCGGTCGATGTCGGCAAACTTCACGCTGTTCTCCTCACCGGCAGAGATATGCACTACCTCGCCATGGGCCAGCGGCTGGTTAAGCAGCATCAGCAGGGCGTCGGCGCAGTAGTCCACCGGGATAACATCGATCCGGTCCTCCATCGCGCACATAAATTTCTGCAGCATCAGCCCCATGCTGAACACCCAGAAAATACTGCTGGAAGGCCGGCAGCCGTGATGAGTATGGCCCACCACAATAGAAGGGCGGGCAATGACCAGCGGTAGCGTAGGGCAGTGCTGCTGCATCAGTTGCTCGATGGCCGATTTCGAGTGGGTATATTCCACCAGATGCTCGGCGCGCTGCCGAAACTCCGCGCTCTCGGCGACCAGCGAATCCGGCTCCGGTGAGCAGGACATTGCGGTGCCGACGTGGAGAAAACGCTGCAGACCCGCCACCTGCGCCATCCGTTGCGCCAGACGCAGCGTACCCGTAACGTTAACCTTCCAGATGAGCGGGTTGCTGCCAAACGAGGCGACAGCGGCGCAGTTGAGAACATGGGTGACTTGCTCAAGCCGCGGATCGTTAAGAAAATGCTCCGGAGAGGCGAGATCGCCCAGCAGGATCTGCTGCGGTCGCAGCATCGCCAGTTTCTCCTCGGCGATGTTGAACTTACGCATGTTTTCCTTGACCCGTTCCAGGCCTGCTTCGGGGCTGTTGGCACGCACCAGTAGCAGCAGATCTAATTGGCTATCCTGATGGAGTATTTTCTCTAACGCCGCGCCGCCCAGAAAACCGGTGACGCCGGTAATGAATAATGTGGTCATAAACGCTATCTCATTATGGTTGGTCTGCGGGATTCTAGGAGGGCCAAAGTAAACGACGATTAAATAAAAAATGGCGGGCAGCAGGACTTTATTAAGAGGGGCTTAAGCTTATTTTCGGCGGCGGATTGGATTCGACTCTCAGACCAGGTAAATAATTCACTCTTTCATGTATCAATTTGTACATGCATGTATTTAAACATGTTTTTTATTTTTCCGCTGACGTTTTTTATGTTCTGGTATATAACACGAAAAACATCTTCTGTTACATCTTTCTTCGCTGCAGTACGCTCCGCTGTTTATTTAAATCCTTACCACACTAATGAAATAAACGAAAACAGATGCATACTTTTAATTAACAATGAATAACGTCCAGGGTGAGAAAGCGACCCCGTGAGGGAAAAACGATCGCAGCGCAGGACAAGACCTGGACAGTGAAATCTGCGATAATAAGCGTTTATCACCCTAAACAGAGATGACTATGCAGTACCCGATTAACGAGATGTTCCAGACCCTGCAAGGCGAGGGTTACTTCACCGGCGTGCCTGCCATTTTTATTCGTCTGCAGGGATGCCCGGTAGGATGCGCGTGGTGTGACACCAAGCATACCTGGGACAAACTGACCGATCGGGAAGTGTCGTTGTTCAGTATCCTGGCGAAAACCAAAGAGAGCGATAAGTGGGGGCCGGCAAGCAGTGAAGATCTGCTGGCGATTATCGGTCGTCAGGGGTGGACTGCCCGCCACGTGGTCATTACCGGCGGTGAGCCCTGCATTCACGACTTAACGCCGTTAACCTCGCTTCTGGAACAAAACGGCTTTAGCTGTCAGATTGAAACCAGCGGCACCCATGAAGTGCTTTGCAGCCACAACACCTGGGTGACGGTTTCCCCGAAGGTCAACATGCGCGGCGGGTATGACGTGCTGTCTCAGGCCCTGCAGCGGGCGGATGAGATCAAGCATCCGGTAGGGCGCGTCCGCGACATCGAAGCGCTGGACGAACTGCTGGAAACGCTGAGCGATGACAAACCGCGGATCATCGCCCTGCAGCCGATCAGTCAGAAAGAAGACGCGACGCGCTTGTGTATCGACACCTGCATCGCCCGTAACTGGCGCCTGTCCATGCAGACGCATAAATATCTGAATATCGCCTGATAAAAAAGCCCGGTAGCATACTGACCGGGCTTTTTTTCGCTTACTCGCCGCGATAGACGCAGCCGGCGGTGCAGGTCTCTTTCACCATCACGGCGCTCAGCAGCGGCACCCGCGGTTTCATCTCATCCCAGATCCATTTGGCCAGCACTTCGCTGGTAGGGTTTTCCAGACCGGGGATATCGTTCAGATAATAGTGGTCCAGGCGATCGTAGGTCGGCTTGAAGGCGGCCTTCAGCTCGGCGAAATCCATGATCCACCCGGTATGGGGATCGACTTCACCGGTTATCTCCAGACGCACCATAAAGGAGTGGCCATGCAGGCGACCGCATTTGTGTCCTTCCGGGACGTGCGGCAGGTGGTGGGCGGCTTCGAAGGTGAAATCTTTAAACAGCGTGGTGGACATCATTGACTCTCAACAGGACGAAAAAAACCGCCGTAGGGTACCGGAAAGTACATTTTTTCGCATTAACTAAAACGGCCCTGAACAGAAAATCGACACATTTATCTGGGTTAAGTCCATAAAGTTTCGATATTTCAGATGGTTATTTAATCGATTTTGTTGTTAATAACTACAACTAAAACCGGTTAGTCCATTTGGTTATTTATTATTTCCATCCCTTCTTTAATTGTTACTATGCCCGCCGTTAACCTTCTATTCTCTTCTGTTTTTGTCGCGCTGACAGGGTGCGAATAACAGCTTTGCTTACTGGAACAAACGACGCATGACGACACAGGCCCCACCTTCCAACTTGCTGCCGCTCAACCCGGAGCAACTGGCGCGCCTTCAGGCGGCCACCACTGACTTCACGCCCACTCAGCTCGCCTGGGTGTCTGGCTATTTCTGGGGCGTGCTGAATCAGCACTCTGGCGCAGCGGCAGCCGCTCCCGCCCCGGCCGCCGAGGTCCCGACGATCACGCTGATTTCCGCCTCGCAAACCGGCAACGCTCGCCGCGTCGCCGAAGCGCTGCGTGACGATCTGCTGGCGGCGAAGCTGAACGTGAAGCTGGTGAATGCAGGTGATTATAAATTCAAACAAATTGCTGCTGAAAAACTGCTGGTGGTCGTGACCTCCACCCAGGGGGAAGGTGAGCCGCCGGAAGAAGCGGTCGCATTGCATAAGTTTCTGTTCTCTAAAAAAGCGCCGAAGCTGGACGGAACCGCATTCGCCGTCTTTGGCCTCGGCGATACCTCTTATGAATTCTTCTGCCAGTCCGGCAAAGATTTCGACAGCAAGCTGGCCGAACTTGGCGCGGAACGCCTGCTCGATCGCGTCGACGCCGACGTTGAATATCAGGCTGCGGCCGCTGAATGGCGCGCGCGCGTCGTTGAGGTGCTGAAGGCCCGTGCGCCGGTCGCCGCGCCCGCTCAGCTGGCCGCCAGCGGCGCAGTGAACGACATACATACCAGCCCATACACCAAAGAGGCTCCGCTGACGGCGACCCTGTCGGTCAACCAGAAAATCACCGGCCGCGATTCAGAAAAAGATGTACGCCATATCGAAATTGACCTCGGTGATTCCGGTCTGCGCTATCAGCCGGGCGACGCGCTGGGCGTCTGGTATCAAAACGATCCTCAGCTGGTGAAAGAGCTGGTGGAGCTGCTGTGGCTGAAAGGCGACGAGCCGGTAACCGTCGAGGGCAAAACCCTGCCGCTGGCGGAAGCCCTGCAGTGGCATTTTGAGCTGACGGTCAACACCGCCGCTATCGTTGAGAACTACGCCACCCTGACCCGCAGCGAATCGCTGCTGCCGCTGGTGGGCGATAAAGCTCAGCTGCAGCAGTATGCCGCCGCGACGCCGATCGTCGATATGGTCCGTTTCTCCCCGGCGCAGCTGGACGCTGAGGCGTTAATCGGTCTGCTACGCCCGCTGACGCCGCGTCTGTACTCCATTGCCTCCTCGCAGGCGGAAGTGGAGAGCGAAGTGCATGTCACCGTGGGCGTGGTGCGCTATGACATTGAAGGCCGCGCCCGGGCTGGCGGCGCCTCCAGCTTCCTCGCCGACCGCGTGGAAGAGGATGGCGAAGTCCGCGTCTTTATCGAGCACAATGACAACTTCCGTCTGCCGGCTAACCCGGAGACGCCGGTGATCATGATTGGCCCGGGCACCGGTATTGCGCCGTTCCGCGCCTTCATGCAGCAGCGCGCAGCGGACGGGGCGCCAGGTAAGAACTGGCTGTTCTTCGGCAACCCGCACTTCACTGAAGATTTCCTCTATCAGGTGGAGTGGCAGAGCTATGTAAAAGAGGGGCTGCTGACCCGTATCGATCTGGCCTGGTCCCGCGATCAACAACAAAAAATCTATGTGCAGGACAAACTGCGTGAGCAGGGGGCCGAGCTGTGGCGCTGGATCAATGATGGCGCCCACATTTATGTCTGCGGCGACGCCAATCGTATGGCGAAAGACGTGGAACAGACTTTACTGGAAGTGATTGCCGAATACGGCGCGATGGACGCCGAAGCGGCGGACGAATTTTTAAGTGAGCTGCGCGTTGAGCGCCGTTATCAGCGAGATGTCTACTAATGAGCGAAAAACATCCGGGGCCTTTAGTGGTCGAAGGTAAACTGACCGATGCCGAGCGTATGAAGCTCGAGAGCAACTACCTGCGCGGCACCATTGCGGAAGATTTAAACGACGGTCTGACCGGCGGTTTTAAAGGCGATAACTTCCTGCTGATCCGTTTCCACGGTATGTACCAGCAGGACGATCGCGATATCCGCGCGGAACGCGCCGCTCAGAAGCTGGAGCCGCGCCATGCAATGCTCCTGCGCTGCCGTCTGCCGGGCGGAGTGATCACCACCACCCAGTGGAAGGCGATCGATAAGTTTGCCGCCGAGAACACCATTTACGGCAGTATTCGCCTGACCAACCGGCAGACTTTCCAGTTCCACGGCATTCTGAAAAAGAACGTCAAGCCGGTGCATCAGATGCTGCACTCGGTGGGGCTGGACGCGCTGGCCACCGCCAACGATATGAACCGTAACGTGCTGTGCACCTCCAACCCGTACGAGTCGCAGCTGCACGCCGAGGCCTACGAGTGGGCGAAAAAGATCTCCGAGCATCTGCTGCCGCGCACCCGCGCCTATGCCGAAATCTGGCTGGATCAGAAAAAGGTCGCCACCACTGACGAAGAGCCGATCCTCGGTCAGACCTATCTGCCGCGTAAGTTTAAAACCACGGTGGTGATCCCGCCGCAGAACGATATCGATCTGCACGCCAACGACATGAACTTCGTAGCGATCGCCGAAAACGGCAAGCTGGTGGGCTTTAACCTGTTGGTGGGCGGCGGTCTGTCTATCGAACACGGTAACAAAAAAACCTACGCCCGCACGGCGAGCGAATTCGGTTATCTGCCGCTGGAGCATACTCTGGCGGTGGCGGAAGCGGTCGTGACCACCCAGCGCGACTGGGGTAACCGTACCGACCGTAAGAATGCGAAAACCAAGTACACCCTTGAGCGCGTTGGCGTCGAAACCTTCAAGGCGGAAGTGGAGCGCCGGGCAGGTATTAAGTTTGAGCCGATCCGCCCGTACGAATTCACCGGCCGCGGCGACCGCATCGGCTGGGTGAAGGGGATTGATGATAAATGGCACCTGACGCTGTTTATTGAAAACGGCCGCATTCTGGATTATCCGGGGCGCCCGCTGAAAACCGGTCTGCTGGAGATTGCTAAGATCCATCAAGGTGAATTCCGCATCACCGCCAACCAGAACCTGATCGTCGCCAGCGTACCGGAAGATCAGAAGGCGCGGATCGAGAAGCTGGCGCGGGATCATGGCCTGATGAATGCCGTCACCCCGCAGCGCGAAAACTCGATGGCCTGCGTCTCCTTCCCGACCTGCCCGCTGGCGATGGCGGAAGCCGAGCGTTTCCTGCCGTCGTTTATCGACAAGGTGGAAGGGGTGATGAGCAAGCACGGCGTGAGCGATGAGCATATCGTCACCCGCGTCACCGGCTGCCCGAACGGCTGCGGTCGCGCGATGCTGGCGGAAGTGGGGCTGGTGGGGAAAGCGCCAGGTCGCTATAACCTGCACATCGGCGGTAACCGCAGCGGCACCCGCATCCCGCGGATGTACCGGGAGAACATTACCGAGTCGGAAATTCTCGACTCGCTAGACCAACTGGTAGGGCGCTGGGCGAAAGAGCGCGAAGCGGGTGAAGGCTTCGGCGACTTTACGGTGCGTGCGGGCATCATTCGCCCGGTGCTCGATCCAGCCCGCGATTTCTGGGAGTAACATCCTGGTGCCCGGTGGCGCGTAGCGATCCGGGCCTGTAAAACCCGTAGGCCGGGCAAACGCAGTGCCGCCCGGCAAAACAGGCAAACGAGGTTCTTATGTCCGTACTCGATCTAAACGCGCTTAATGCATTGCCGAAAGTGGAACGCATTCTGGCACTCGCGGAAACCAACGCCCAGCTGGAAAAGCTCGACGCCGAAGGGCGTGTGGCCTGGGCGCTGGAAAACCTGCCGGGAGACTATGTGCTGTCGTCAAGCTTTGGCATTCAGGCGGCGGTGAGTTTGCACCTGGTGAACCAGATCCGCCCGGACATTCCGGTGATCCTTACCGATACCGGTTACCTGTTCCCGGAAACCTACCAGTTTATTGATGAGCTGACGGACAAACTCAAGCTGAACCTGAAGGTCTACCGCGCGGCTGAAAGCGCGGCCTGGCAGGAGGCGCGCTACGGCAAGCTGTGGGAGCAGGGCGTTGAGGGCATTGAGAAATACAATGAGATCAACAAGGTTGAACCGATGAACCGGGCGCTGAAAGAGCTCAACGCGCAGACGTGGTTTGCCGGTCTGCGCCGCGAGCAGTCGGGCAGCCGGGCTACGCTTCCGGTGCTGGCGGTCCAGCGCGGGGTGTTCAAGGTGTTGCCGATTATCGACTGGGATAACCGGACGGTGTATCAGTACCTGCAAAAGCACGGGCTGAAATACCATCCGCTGTGGGATCAGGGCTATCTGTCGGTAGGCGATACCCACACCACCCGCAAATGGGAGCCGGGCATGGCAGAAGAAGAGACCCGGTTCTTCGGGCTTAAACGCGAGTGCGGATTGCACGAGGGTTAATAGCGCCTCCTGAGGGAAAGGTGTGCAAGAGAACACGCGGGTGATGCCGCGTGTTCATTTGCAGCCGTCAGCTTTTCTTCTCCACCTTCGCCAGCTCTTTCACCAGCGGCAGCATCACTTTCACGACATCGCGCCCGCGATGCTCGATCCGTCCCGGCAGCGCGTGGTCGATATACTGCTGATTATCCAGCTGCACATCATGCCAGCTGATGCCCTGCGGGAAGCTGCGCGATTTGCTCCGCTGCTGATAGCCATCTTTCTTGCCTAATGACCAGTTGGTCGCTTCCACCGACAGCACCGGGATCCCCGCGTTGTCGAAGACGCTGGCGTCATTACAGCAGCTGGTGCCTTTTGGGTAAGCCGGATTGAGTCCCGGATTGGTGTAGGCGGCAATGCCTTTGCTGCGGGCGATAGCCAACGCGCGATCGCGGGTCAGCTTGCGTACCGAGGCCGGCGTGCGGCGGCCGCTGTTGAAGTAAAGCTTATCGCCCACCACCAGGTTATCGAGATTGATCACCAGCAGGGTATTTTTCTTTTCCGCCTCGCTCATCCGCTGCAGCAGGTTTTGCGCGCCGAGACGACCTTCCTCTTCGCCGCTGGTGGCGATAAAGCGAATGCCATAGCGGGTGGGGACGTTCTTTAAATGCTCCGCCAGCTCCAGCATCACCCCGAGCCCCATCGCGTTGTCGTCAATTCCCTGCAGCGTCAGGCCGCCGAGGTTGTTTTCGACGTCTTTATCGCTCTGCGGCGCGTAGGTATCAAGGTGGGCCATGATGATGATTTGCTGGCGAGACTGGCCTTCATGGGCGGCGATCACCGTACTGCCGGTGGCGTTATGCCAGTTTTTACGCTGGTTGCTGTCGGTATAGATGTAGCGGGTATTGAAGCTCCGCACGTCGCTCTGATAGCCCATCCGGGCGAACTGCTGGCGCAGATAGTCAGCTGAGAGCATTTCCGGGGGCGTTCCGGTCATGCGTCCCGGGAAGACGGTGGCGATATGGCGAGCCTGACTACTGGCGGTGTCGCCCAGCGCGCAGAAGGCGGGGGCGGCGGCGAAAACAAAACCGGTGCCGAGCGCCAGCGGAAGCAGACGGCGGCACAACGCGGAAAACATAAGGGGTCCTTACACGAACGAGACAATTTGACGCGTACAGTATGAAACTGTGACCGCGGTTAAACAATTTCAATTGCTCTTAAATAGCGGAAAAATAGCGTGTTAAGCACTTTTTGATATTTGGATTTCCATCGCGTTATTCCTTTGCGTCACAACTCATTCCATTTCGTAATTTCATTTGCTCTAAGGCGCACCCTATAGTCGCAGTATCGCTGATTGTAAGAGAGTTGTTACCCCGTGGATTACTTGCCCCTTTTTGCCGAACTGAAACAAAGGCCCGTACTGGTGATCGGCGGCGGTGAGATTGCCGAACGCAAGATCAAGTTCCTGCTGCGAGCCCAGGCGCAGGTGCAGGTGGTCGCCGGGACGTTGTCTCCGGCGCTGGCCGATCTGGCGGCGCGCCAGGCGCTTAGCTGGCGGGCGACGGAATTTAGCGACGCTCTGGTGGACGATGTCTTTCTGGTGATTGCCGCCACGGAGGACGAGGCGCTTAACCAGCGGGTGTTTGCGGCGGCTAACGCGCGCTACCGACTGGTCAACGTAGTGGATAACCAGGCGCTGTGCTCGTTTGTTTTCCCTTCTATCGTCGACCGTTCGCCGCTGCTGGTGGCGATCTCCTCCAGCGGGAAAGCGCCGGTGCTGTCGCGCATTCTGCGCGAAAAAATCGAAGCGCTACTGCCGACGAACCTCGGGCGTCTGGCGGAATCGGCGAGCTACTGGCGCAACCATCTGAAAACCCGTCTGACGACCACCGAAGCGCGTCGCCGCTTTTGGGAGCGGGTCTTTACCGGTCGCTTCGCCAGCCTGATGGTGGCGGGCAACGCTGCGGAGGCGGAAAAGGCGCTGCAGGATGAGCTGGATAAGCCCGAACGCGAAACGGGTGAAATTATTCTGGTAGGGGCCGGACCGGGCGATGCCGGGCTGCTGACCCTGCGTGGCTTGCAGGCGATCCAGCAGGCGGACGTGGTTTTCCACGATCATCTGGTGACCCAGCCGGTTCTCGAGCTGGTGCGCCGCGATGCCGAGCTGGTTTGCGTCGGCAAACGCGCCGGCGAGCACTCGGTGCCGCAGCATGAAACCAATCAGCTGCTGGTGGAGGCGGCGAAGGCGGGGAAAACCGTCGTGCGCCTGAAAGGCGGCGATCCGTTTATTTTTGGCCGCGGCGCTGAAGAGCTGCAGGCCGCCGCCGCTGCGGGCATCCCGTTCCAGGTGGTGCCAGGCGTCACTGCCGCCGCCGGCGCGACGGCCTACGCCGGTATTCCTCTGACCCATCGCGATTATGCGCAAAGCGCCGTCTTTGTCACCGGGCACTATAAGCCGGACAGCGCCCCCTTCGACTGGGCGCTGTTGGCGAAGAGCCAACAGACGCTGGCGATTTACATGGGCACCATGAAGGCGGCGGAAATCAGCGCCCAGCTGATTGCCCACGGTCGCGACAGCAATACGCCGGTAGCGGTGATATCCCGTGGTACCCGCGACGATCAGCAGACGATAACCGGCACATTGCAACAACTCGAACACCTGGCGAAAGACGCCCCGATGCCCGCCCTGCTGGTGGTCGGCGAAGTGGTGCAGCTGCATCAGCAGCTCGCCTGGTTTCAACATACATCATCCGCCGAGGGGTTTAACTCTTCGGTGGTCAATCTGGCTTAAGGAACGGTTATGGACCAAAAACGACTCACTCACCTGCGGCAACTGGAGGCGGAAAGCATCCATATTATTCGTGAGGTGGCCGCCGAATTTTCTAACCCGGTGATGATGTACTCCATCGGGAAAGATTCCAGCGTAATGCTGCATCTGGCGCGCAAAGCGTTTTATCCGGGAACCCTGCCGTTCCCGCTGCTGCACGTCGATACCGGCTGGAAATTCCGTGAGATGTATGAGTTCCGCGACCGTACCGCCAAAGCCTATGGCTGCGAGCTGCTGGTGCATAAAAACCCGGAAGGGGTGGCGATGGGCATTAACCCGTTCGTCCACGGCAGCGCCAAGCATACCGATATCATGAAAACCGAAGGGCTGAAGCAGGCGCTGAACAAATACGGCTTTGACGCCGCATTCGGCGGCGCGCGCCGTGATGAAGAGAAATCCCGCGCCAAAGAGCGCATCTACTCCTTCCGCGACCGCTTCCACCGCTGGGACCCGAAAAACCAGCGTCCGGAGCTGTGGCACAACTACAACGGCCAGATTAACAAAGGCGAAAGCATCCGCGTCTTCCCGCTCTCCAACTGGACCGAGCTGGATATCTGGCAGTACATCTATCTGGAAAACATCGAAATCGTGCCGCTGTATCTGGCCGCTGAGCGCCCGGTGCTGGAGCGCGACGGCATGCTGATGATGATCGATGACGACCGTATCGATCTGCAGCCGGGCGAAGTGATTGAAAAGCGGATGGTGCGTTTCCGTACCCTCGGCTGCTGGCCGCTGACCGGCGCAGTGGAGTCTGAAGCGCAAACGCTGCCGGAAATTATTGAAGAGATGCTGGTATCCACCACCAGCGAACGTCAGGGGCGCGTCATTGACCGCGACCAGGCCGGCTCGATGGAGCTGAAGAAACGTCAGGGGTATTTCTAAGGAGCCGCCATGAACACGACCATTGCCCAACAAATTGCTAATGAAGGCGGCGTAGAAGCTTATCTGCACGCGCAACAGCACAAGAGCCTGCTGCGTTTTCTGACCTGCGGCAGCGTCGATGACGGTAAAAGCACCCTGATTGGCCGTCTGCTGCACGATACCCGCCAGATCTATGAAGATCAGCTCTCTTCGCTGCATAACGACAGCAAGCGCCACGGCACCCAGGGCGAAAAACTGGACCTGGCGCTGCTGGTGGATGGCCTGCAGGCCGAGCGTGAGCAGGGCATCACCATCGACGTGGCCTATCGCTATTTCTCCACCGAGAAGCGCAAATTTATCATCGCTGACACCCCGGGGCACGAGCAGTACACCCGCAATATGGCCACCGGCGCGTCCACCTGCGATCTGGCGATCCTGCTGATCGACGCGCGCAAAGGCGTGCTGGATCAGACCCGCCGTCACAGCTTTATCTCCACCCTGCTGGGCATTAAACACCTGGTGGTGGCGGTCAACAAAATGGATCTCGTCGAGTTTAGCGAAGCGCGCTTCAACGAGATCCGTGAAGCTTACCTGACCTTTGCCGAGCAGCTGCCGGGCAACCTCGATATCCGCTTTGTACCGCTGTCGGCGCTGGAGGGCGATAACGTCGCCAGCCAGAGCGCGAACATGCCGTGGTACAGCGGCCCGACCCTGCTGGAAGTCCTCGAAACCGTGGAGATCCAACGGGTAGTAGAGAGCCAGCCGCTGCGCTTCCCGGTGCAGTATGTTAACCGTCCGAACCTCGATTTCCGCGGCTTCTCCGGTACGGTCGCCTCCGGCACCGTGCAGGTCGGCCAGCGCCTGAAGGTGCTGCCGTCGGGCGTCGAATCGAGCGTAGCGCGGATCGTCACCTTCGACGGCGATCTGCAGGAAGCCGCCGCCGGGGAAGCCATTACCATTGTGCTGAAAGATGAAATCGACATCAGCCGCGGCGACCTGCTGGTTGACGCGCAAGCCACGCTGCCGGCGGTGCAAAGCGCCAGCATCGACGTGGTGTGGATGGCCGAGCAGACGTTGACCCCGGGGCAGAGCTACGACATCAAAATCGCCGGTAAGAAGACCCGCGCCCGCGTGGACGCTATCCGTTACCAGGTGGATATTAACAACCTGACCCAGCGTGAAGTCGAGTCTCTGCCGCTGAACGGCATCGGGCTGGTGGAGCTGACCTTTGACGAACCTTTAGTGCTGGATCCGTATCAGCAAAACCCGGTGACCGGCGGGCTTATCTTTATCGATCGTCTGACCAACGTCACCGTCGGTGCCGGGATGGTCAACGAGCCGCACCTGCAGGCGTTGACGTCGGCATCGCAGTACAGCGCTTTCGAGCTGGAACTGAACCAGCTGATCCGCAAACACTTCCCGCACTGGGATGCCCGCGACCTGCTGGGAGGCAAATAATGGCCCAGCATGACGAAAACGTCGTCTGGCATGCCCACCCTGTGACCCAGCAGCAGCGGGAACAGCATCACGGCCATCGCGGCGTGGTGCTGTGGTTTACCGGCCTTTCGGGGTCGGGTAAATCCACCGTCGCCGGGGCGCTGGAGGAAGCCTTGCATGAGCGCGGCGTCAGCACCTATCTGCTGGACGGCGATAACGTGCGTCATGGCCTGTGCAGCGACCTGGGATTCAGCGATGAGGATCGCAAAGAGAACATTCGCCGCGTCGGTGAAGTGGCCAGGCTGATGGTCGATGCCGGGCTGGTTGTATTGACGGCATTTATATCTCCGCACCGCGCGGAGCGACAGATGGTGCGCGAGCGCCTGGGGGAGGGACGCTTTATCGAAGTGTTCGTCGATACCCCGCTGGCCATTTGCGAGGCGCGGGATCCGAAAGGATTGTATAAGAAGGCGCGGGCAGGGGAATTACGCAATTTTACCGGCATAGACTCGGTCTATGAGGCACCGGAAAAGGCGGAAATTCATCTGGATGGTGAACAATTGGTAACAAATTTGGTGCACCAACTATTAGACCTGCTGCAACAGAGCGATATTATCAGATCCTGAAACGGCAGCGGCATCGAGGGGTGCCGGTTGCCCGGTCTACAGGATTCGATATGCGCAATACCCAGAACCTCAGTATTATTCGTTCAGAACCGCCTCCGGCGACCGGCGACGAGACCACCTGGTCTTTGTCGGGCGCTGCCGTGGGCTTTATTTCATGGCTGCTGGCGCTGGGTATTCCCTTCCTTCTCTATGGCAGTAATACACTTTTCTTCCTCCTCTACACCTGGCCATTCTTCCTTGCGTTGATGCCAGTGGCGGTGGTAGTCGGTATTGCGCTGCACTCTCTGCTCAATGGCAAACTGCTCTATAGCGCCAGCGCGACCATCCTGACCGTCGGGCTGATGTTTGCGCTACTCTTCCTCTGGCTGTTGGGATAACCCGTTTCTGGTATGAATCAAGCATGGGTATCAGCGGCAAAAATATGGTACAGTCCCCGCGTTACGCGGCATCGTCCGCGCGCCCCGGTAGCGTACCCGGGCGAGTTTTGGGATGATGATGCCGTTTTTCAGGGGGCAGGATGGGTAAACTAACGCTGCTATTATTAGCTTTGCTGGTCTGGCTACAGTATTCGCTGTGGTTCGGTAAAAACGGCCTGCATGACTACACGCGGGTTAACGACGACGTCACCGCCCAGCAGGCGACTAACGCCAAATTAAAAGCACGCAACGATCAGCTGTTTGCCGAAATTGACGACCTCAACGGCGGTCAGGAAGCGATCGAGGAGCGTGCGCGCAATGAACTCAGCATGACCCGCCCGGGCGAAACCTTCTATCGTCTGGTACCGGATGCGTCTAAACGCAACCAGGCATCGGGGCAACAGCAGAACAATCGATAACCAGGCCCAGGATTACGACATGGCAGCCACTTTTCCGGGCATTTGCGCCGTGGTGCCGGCAGCCGGTTTTGGCCGCCGCATGCAAACGGAATGCCCGAAACAATATCTCTCAATCGGTAACAAAACGATTCTCGAACACGCGGTCGCCGCGCTGCTGGCGGATCCGCGCGTCCAGCGCGTGGTGATTGCCGTCAGCCCCGGCGATCGGCGCTTCAGCCAGCTGCCGCTGGCCCAGCACCCGCAAATTACCGTCGTGGATGGCGGCGCCGAGCGCGCCGATTCGGTACTCGCCGGCCTGCAGGCGTTACCGGAAGCGCAGTGGGTGCTGGTGCATGACGCCGCGCGCCCCTGCCTGCATCAGGATGACCTCAGCCGCCTGCTGGCACTCTGTGAAACCAGCCGCGTCGGCGGGATCCTCGCGGCCCCGGTGCGCGACACCATGAAGCGCGCCGAGCCGGGCAAAACCGCCGTCGCCCATACCGTCGATCGTAATGACCTGTGGCACGCGCTCACCCCGCAATTTTTCCCTCGCGAGCTGCTGGTGGATTGCCTCACCCGGGCGCTGAACGAGGGGGCCACCATCACCGATGAAGCCTCGGCGCTGGAGTATTGCGGCTTCCATCCGCAGCTGGTCGCCGGACGCGCTGATAATATTAAAGTGACGCGCCCGGAAGATCTGGCGCTGGCGGAATTTTACCTCACCCGTTCCCGACACCAGGAGAAAGCTTAATGCGAATTGGACATGGTTTTGACGTACACGCTTTTGGCGGTGAAGGCCCAATCATCATTGGCGGGGTACGCATTCCTTATGAAAAAGGGCTGCTGGCCCACTCCGACGGCGACGTCGCGCTGCATGCGCTGACCGACGCGCTGCTGGGCGCTGCGGCGCTCGGCGATATTGGCAAGCTGTTCCCGGATACCGATCCGGCGTTTAAAGGCGCCGACAGCCGCGAACTGCTGCGCGAAGCGTGGCGCCGCATTCAGGCCAAAGGCTATACGCTCGGCAACGTCGACGTCACCATTATCGCCCAGGCACCGAAAATGCTGCCGCATATCCCGCAAATGCGTGTCTTTATCGCTGAAGATCTCGGCTGCCATATGGACGACGTCAACGTGAAAGCGACCACCACCGAGAAGCTGGGCTTCACCGGCCGCGGGGAAGGGATCGCCTGCGAAGCGGTCGCGCTGCTGCGTAAGGCCGACAAATGATCGCCTTTGACCAACTGACCTGGCTGCACGGCAAGCCGCAGAGCAGCGGGCTGCTGAAAGCCAATCCGGAAGATTTTCTGGTAGTGGAAGACCTGGGCTTTGCCCCGGACGGCGAAGGCGAGCACGTGCTGGTGCGGATCCTTAAAAACGGCTGCAATACGCGCTTTGTCGCCGACGCGCTGGCGAAATTCCTCAAAATCCATGCCCGTGAAGTGAGCTTCGCCGGGCAAAAAGATAAGCACGCCGTCACCGAGCAGTGGCTGTGCGCTCGGGTGCCCGGCAAAGAGATGCCGGATCTGAGTAAATTTCAGCTTGAGGGCTGCCAGGTACTGGAATATGCCCGCCATAAGCGTAAGCTGCGATTAGGCGCGCTGAAGGGCAACCAGTTTACCCTGATCCTGCGCGAGATTAGCGATCGCCAGGAGGTGGAGACGCGTCTGCAGGCCATCGCTGAACGGGGCGTGCCAAACTATTTCGGCGCTCAGCGCTTCGGCATTGGCGGCAGTAACCTGCAGGGCGCGCTGCGCTGGGCGGAGAGCGGCGCGCCGGTGCGCGATCGCAATAAGCGCAGTTTTTGGTTGTCGGCGGCCCGCAGTGCGTTGTTTAATCAGCAAGTCAGTATTAGATTAAAAAAAACGGAATTTAATCAGGTTGTTGATGGCGATGCGCTACAATTAGCGGGGCGTGGGAGCTGGTTTGTCGTCACACCGGAAGAACTCGAGGTTTCGCAGGCGCGGGTGCACAACCGCGAACTGATGATCACGGCTGCGCTACCGGGCAGCGGCGACTGGGGAAGCCAGCGCGACGCCCTGGCCGCCGAGCAGGCCGCCATCGCCGAGGAAACCTCGCTGCAGACACTGTTGGTGCGGGAGAAAGTCGAGGCGGCGCGCCGGGCGATGCTCCTCTATCCGCAGCAGTTGAGCTGGAACTGGTGGGATGATGTAACCGTTGAACTGCGTTTCTGGCTGCCGGCGGGCAGCTTCGCCACCAGCGTGGTCAGGGAGCTTATCAATACAACGGGTGACTATGCGAATATTGCTGAGTAACGATGACGGGATCCATGCGCCGGGGATACAGACCCTGGCGAAGGCCTTAAGGGAGTTTGCCGAGGTCCAGGTGGTTGCACCCGATCGTAACCGCAGCGGGGCTTCGAATTCGCTGACGCTGGAATCGTCATTGCGCACCTTTACCTATGAAAATGGCGATATCGCCGTCCAGATGGGGACGCCGACGGACTGCGTCTATCTTGGCGTGAACGCGCTGATGCGCCCGCGCCCGGACATCGTCGTTTCCGGCATCAACGCCGGACCCAACCTGGGCGATGACGTCATTTACTCCGGCACCGTGGCGGCGGCGATGGAAGGCCGCCATCTGGGGTTCCCCGCGCTGGCCGTGTCGCTCAATGGCTATCAACACTACGACACCGCCGCGGCGGTGACCTGTACTCTCCTGCGCGGACTCAGCCGTGAACCGCTGCGCACCGGGCGGATCCTCAACGTCAATGTCCCGGACCTGCCCCTTGATCAGATCAAAGGCATCCGCGTGACCCGCTGCGGCAACCGCCATCCTGCCGACCAGGTGATTCCGCAAAAGGATCCGCGCGGCAATACCCTGTACTGGATAGGCCCCCCGGGCGATAAGCGCGACGCCGGGCCGGGCACCGATTTTGCGGCAGTGGATGAAGGCTATGTTTCCGTTACGCCATTGCACGTCGATTTAACCGCCCATCAGGCGCATGAGGTGGTCACCGATTGGCTGGAACGTGTCGGGGTTGACAGGCAATGGTAAGTAAACGTGTTGAAAGTTTGTTGAATCAACTGCGCACGCAGGGCATCGTCGATGAACGTGTCCTCGAGGCGATCGCGCGCGTCCCGCGCGAAAAGTTTGTTGATGAAGCCTTTGAACATAAAGCGTGGGAAAACACCGCGCTGCCGATTGGCCAGGGGCAAACCATCTCCCAGCCGTACATGGTGGCGCGGATGACCGAGCTGCTGACGTTGACGCCGGAGTCGCGGGTGCTGGAGATCGGCACCGGTTCCGGTTACCAGACGGCCATCCTGGCGCATCTGGTGCATCACGTTTGCTCGGTAGAGCGAATTAAGAGTTTACAGTGGCAGGCGCGTCGTCGCCTGAAACAACTTGATTTACATAATGTTTCAACCCGTCATGGCGATGGGTGGCAAGGTTGGCAGGCGCGGGCGCCGTTTGATGCCATTATTGTGACGGCGGCGCCGCCGGAAATACCGACCGCGCTGCTGGCGCAGCTGGATGACGACGGCGTGCTGGTACTGCCGGTTGGCGAGGAGCATCAGTTTCTCAAACGGATCCGTCGCCGGGGCAACGAATTTATCATTGATACCGTCGAGGCCGTTCGCTTTGTTCCCCTGGTGAAAGGGGAGCTGGCCTGAGACCCGGATTATTCCAGGTTTTTTTTGCCTGACTTTAGGCGTAGGGTGGACACATTTTTCAGTGTCCTGGCCGGGCGTCGCCCGGTAAGCAAGATATTGGCAGTTAACATATTCCTGGGGGATAAATGAGCGCGGGAAGCACCAAATTTACCGTCAGCCGTATTGCGGCTCTTTCACTGGTTTCACTCTGGCTGGCCGGATGTACCAACACCAATAATCCGCCTGCGCCGGTCAGCTCTGCCGGCGGTGCCGCCTCTTCCAGCACCAACTCCGGCATGTTGATTACGCCGCCATCCTCCGGCGTCAAGTCTGCTCCTCAGGCGCAGCCGATCCAGCCGGTACAGACCCAGACCATTCAGCCGCAGCCAATGGCGCAGGAGCCGGTGCAGACGGTGAATGGCAAGATCGTTTATAACCGCAAATATGGCGATATTCCGAAAGGTAGCTATACCGGCGGCAGTACCTATACGGTCAAACGCGGCGACACGCTGTTCTATATCGCCTGGGTCACCGGCAACGATTTCCGTGACCTGGCGCAACGCAACAATGTCCCGGCCCCGTACGCCCTGAACGTCGGCCAGGTGCTGCAGGTCGGCAACGCTTCAGGCCAGCCGATCACCGGTGAAAATGCCGTTTCTCAGGCCAGCGCAAGGGCGAGCGGCGGTGCGACGGCCACCACAACTTCTGCACAAAAATCGACCGCGGTGGTTGCTTCACAACCGACTATTACGTATTCTGAATCCTCAGGTGAACAAAGTGCTACCAAGATGTTGCCTAATAATAAACCAGCGACCACGACCTCGACGGTCGTCGCGCCGGTGACGGCACCAACAACGGTGAGCACAACCCAGCCGACTGCAAGCAGTACGTCAACCAGTTCGCCGATCTCATCATGGCGCTGGCCGACTGATGGCAAAGTTATCGAGAACTTTAGTGGCGCGGAAGGCGGCAATAAAGGTATCGACATTGCAGGCAGTAAGGGACAGGCTATTGTCGCGACCGCCGATGGGCGCGTCGTCTATGCCGGTAACGCACTGCGCGGCTACGGTAATCTTATTATCATCAAACACAACGATGATTACCTGAGTGCCTACGCTCATAACGATACCATGCTGGTTCGGGAGCAACAGGAAGTCAAAGCGGGGCAGAAAATCGCTACCATGGGTAGCACCGGAACCAGCTCAACAAGATTACATTTTGAAATTCGTTACAAGGGGAAATCCGTCAACCCGCTGCAGTACTTACCGCAGCGATAATTTGGCAAAGTACGGATAAGCGAAGCATTAGCTAACAGGCGCCAGGGCGGTGTCTATGCGCCTCTCGCAGAGAGGAGTAGGGGAAATCGTCCTGGCGTCTTTTGTTGATGCGCCGTGGAAGGTGCTTTGCTCAGGGATCACGGGTAGGAGCCACCTTTATGAGTCAGAATACGCTGAAAGTTCATGATTTAAATGAAGACGCGGAATTTGATGAGAACGGAATTGAGGTTTTCGACGAGAAGGCCTTAGTAGAAGAGGAACCCAGTGATAGCGATCTGGCTGAGGAAGAGCTGCTGTCGCAAGGCGCAACGCAACGCGTGCTTGACGCCACTCAGCTTTATCTTGGAGAGATTGGTTATTCCCCACTGCTGACCGCGGAAGAGGAAGTCTATTTCGCGCGTCGCGCACTGCGTGGTGATGTCGCTTCACGCCGTCGCATGATTGAAAGCAACCTGCGTCTGGTGGTGAAGATTGCCCGTCGTTACAGCAATCGTGGTCTGGCGCTGCTGGATCTGATTGAAGAAGGTAACCTCGGCCTGATCCGTGCCGTTGAGAAGTTTGACCCGGAACGTGGGTTCCGTTTTTCGACCTATGCGACCTGGTGGATCCGCCAGACCATTGAACGGGCGATCATGAACCAAACCCGTACGATCCGTTTGCCGATCCACATTGTCAAAGAGCTGAACGTCTATCTGCGTACCGCGCGCGAGTTGTCCCATAAGCTGGACCACGAGCCGAGCGCGGAAGAGATTGCCGAACAGCTGGACAAACCGGTCGATGACGTCAGCCGTATGCTGCGTCTGAACGAGCGCATCACCTCGGTGGATACCCCGCTGGGTGGCGATTCAGAAAAAGCGCTGCTGGATATTCTGGCCGATGAGAAAGAGAACGGCCCGGAAGACACCACGCAGGACGATGATATGAAACAAAGCATCGTTAAATGGCTGTTCGAACTGAACGCCAAGCAGCGTGAGGTTCTGGCGCGTCGTTTCGGTCTGCTGGGTTATGAAGCCGCCACCCTGGAAGATGTGGGCCGTGAAATTGGCCTCACCCGCGAGCGTGTGCGTCAGATCCAGGTGGAAGGTCTGCGTCGTTTGCGGGAAATTCTGCAGGGGCAAGGACTGAATATCGAAGCGCTCTTCCGCGAATAAGATCTTTTCTCTCAAAAAGGCCCCCTCGAAAGTCGGGGCCTTTTTCTTTGCGCTAGCCGCGGCGGGTTTCCTGCAGATGGCGCCAGACAATTTTCCCTTCCACTTGCTGAAAAATCGCCGTCGACCAGCGTACGTTCTCACTGCCATCCGCCAGCGTTTGGCGTTCACGGTATAGCACGGCGGCGCCGTCGTGCCACTCGCTGATGATTTTCGTCTGATCCACCACGATGTGTAATCCCGGACGGCTTGCGCCCGCCTGGTGGAAAAAACGGCTCACCGTCGGGTAGTCCATCTTCTCGCCGCTCAGAGGGATCATAGTGAATTCGGCGGCAAAACGGCTCATCAGCGCCTCAGCGCTCCCTTCCCCCTGGCTTAACCAGCGTTCGATAAGGACATGGGCGTCGAGGACTTCCTGCAGATACGGGTTCATGACTTCTCCAGAGTGGTGTGCAGGCGATGGATAATCGCCCGATTATTCAGCCGCAGGCAACACAGCAGCGGCAACAGGGTTATGGCGGCGGCGCAGCTAAACGCGCCTTGCCAGGCGTAGGCCGGCGGGAATATCCTCAGCAGCAGAGCGAGCAGCGCGCTGCCGGCAAAGAAGCTGAGCTGGCGGTTAAGGTTCCACAGCGCGCTGGCGTCAGGCATCTCTTCGCCAGGCGTATGCAGGAAAGCGCTGCTTTGCGCGGTGCTGCTGCATAAGCTACCTCCGCCGCCCATCAGCGTAAAGGCCAGAATCAACAGCGCCAGCGGGCTGTGCGCATCGACCTGCAGCAGCAGCAGGATCCCTGCCGCCTGAAGCAGGCAGCCGACTATCACCAGAGGCCGCGGTCCGAAGCGGTTGAAATACCTGCCGGTAAAGGTGATGGCGACAAACGAGGCCAGCGACCAGGGCACCATCAGGGCGCCAATGGCCCCCGGCGCCATCCCGGTGACGCGTTGCAGGTAGAACATTCCCACGACGTTGACGCCAATAAACATTCCCGGTACGCAGAGATAAATAAGCATGGCGAAGCGCAGGAGAGGATCGGCCAGCAACGACAGCGGGAGCAAGCGGGCCGGCCGGACAGGGGCGGAGATGTCGTTCAGCCATCGCGCCGCCAGCATAAAGGTAAGCAGGGCGACAGGCAGGCTGGCGAAAAAGACCCAGCGCCAGCTGAAGGCCTGGACTAGCAGACCGCCGATCGCCGGCGAGCAGGCGGGCGCCAGCAGGCCGACCAGCATCACCGCCGCCGATAGCTTCGCCCGCTCCTGCGGCTGAAACAGCGGCCAGGTCAGCGCCTGACCGAGGGGGATTAGCAGCCCGCCGCCCATCCCCTGCAACGTCCGCCAGAAAATCAGCGCACCCAGGCTGTGGGCCAGCCCTGATGCCAGCGCGCCGAGGCTGAACAGCCCCAGCGAGAGTAAAAACAGCCGTTTTGGTCCACAGCGCTGGCTGAGCCAGGCGCTGAACGGCACGACGACCGTCAGGCCAAGAATATAGGCATTGCTGACCCACGCCAGCTGCGAGACGGATACCGCCAGCGCGTGGCTGATAGCCGGGAAGGCGATGCTGGCGATAAACATATTGATTAAGTCGAGAAAAAAGCCGAACAGAAAAACGGTGGCAACGCGGTGGCGATAGGTCATGATTCACTCCCTCAGACAGGCGGCTACTGTAAACCCGGCGCCACGGGGGATAAACGGGGTGAATCGGGATATACTGTCTGAATATTTTTGACAATCATCCGGACGACGATGCTAAACCTTCAGCGCGTGACCATGTTTATCGCCGTGGTGGACGCCGGCAGCTTCACCCAGGCCGCCGCGGCGCTGGGGCAGACCAAAGCGGTGGTCAGCTTTAACGTAAGGCAACTGGAAAATGAGCTGGGGGTGACCCTGCTGCTGCGCTCGACGCGACGTCTGCGGCTCACTGACGCCGGGGCGCTGTTCTATCAGCGTGGGGTGGCGCTGCTGAAAGCGGCGGAAAATCTGCAGGATGAGGTTCGGGCCAGCCATAGCGGTTTAAGCGGAGAGCTGCGGATCACCACCACGCCGGAGTATGGCGCACAGGTTATCATCCCGGCGCTGGCGGCGTTTTCCCGTCATCATCCGGCGTTACGGGTGCGGCACGTCTCGTCCTCCCATCATGCGGATCTTATCTCCGAACGATTTGACGTGGCGATACGCCTCGGCACGTTGGCCGATTCCCGCTACCGGGCGACGCGGATTGCCAGTTTTGCGATCCTGCCCGTCGCCTCACCGGCCTGGCTGGCGAGCCATCCGCTGCAGACGCTGTCCGATCTGGCGCAAGCTGACTGGATTATTCACGAGCGTCTGCCGGCGCCGCTGCGCTGGCAGCTGCGAACGGATGAACAGGCAGAGGTGGATTTTACGATAGTCAACGCGCCACGGTTTTCAGCCGACAGCGCCACGGCGCTGATGAGCTTTGCTCTGGCCGGATGCGGCGTCGCTTTGCTGCCTGCCTGGCTGGTGGCCGGGAAACTGGCGCAGCGGGAGCTGGTGGCTGTCCTGCCGGAATACTATTTCCCGCCGCAGGGCGTTTATGCCCTTTTTCCCGATGCGCAGCATATGCCGACCCGGGTGCGGGCGTTTATCGACTTTCTGCGTGAGCAGCTCGACTAGGCGCTTGCTCAGGGAACCATCATCTTACGCACCAGCCGGGAGAACTGCTCGCGTTCATCATCGCTCAAGCGGCCGAGAAACTCGTCATCGACCTCATTGCCTTGCGGAATGGAACGGTTAAGCAGCGCCTCGCCTTCGTCGGTCAGAAAGACAAAACGGCGGCGTTTATCGGCCGGATCGTGCTCCCGGCGCACCAGGCCGCGCGCTTCCATCCGGCTGAGCATCTCCGCCAGCGTGGCCTTAGTACTGACCGCCGCTTCAATCAGCACCACCTGTTCGATCCCCGGCTGCTCGGCAACCGAGCGCATCACCGCATACTGAGGCTTAGTCAGGTCCGGTAACGCCTGCTGCCAGCGGGCGGTATGTTGTTGAAAAAGCTGGCGCAGCAGGTGGAATGCTTCGTTTCGTAACTCCATGAATACTCCGTAACAAAACTGTCACCTCTATGATAGCTGTTCGTACGCCTTTTTATACCTTTTCCCTGTGTGATTAAAAATGCGCACGTATACGAACGATCTTGTTATTTGAATCAGGAGGGGGTAATTTAAACATAAAGTTCGTGTACGAACAAAGTGAATGAGGTGTGAAATGAAACTGATTATTGGGATGACGGGGGCCACCGGGGCTCCGCTTGGGGTGGCATTGCTGCAGGCGCTGCGCGATATGCCGGAGGTGGAAACCCATCTGGTGATGTCGAAATGGGCCAAAACCACCATCGAGCTGGAAACGCCGTGGACGGCACGGGAAGTGGCCGCGCTGGCGGACTTTTCCCACAGCCCGGCCGACCAGGCCGCCACCATCTCATCAGGTTCATTTCGCACCGACGGCATGATCGTTATTCCCTGCAGTATGAAGACGCTGGCGGGCATTCGCGCGGGCTATGCCGAAGGGCTGGTGGGCCGCGCGGCGGACGTGGTGCTTAAAGAGGGGCGCAAGCTGGTGCTGGTCCCGCGGGAAATGCCGCTCAGCACGATCCATCTGGAGAACATGCTGGCGCTGTCCCGGATGGGCGTGGCGATGGTGCCGCCGATGCCGGCTTACTACAACCACCCGGAAACGGTTGACGATATCACCAACCATATTGTGACCCGGGTGTTGGATCAGTTTGGCCTCGACTACCACAAGGCGCGCCGCTGGAACGGCTTGCGTACGGCAGAACAATTTGCACAGGAGATCGAATAATGGCTTTTGATGATTTGCGCAGCTTTTTGCAGGCGCTGGATGACCAGGGACAACTGCTGAAAATCAGTGAAGAGGTGAACGCTGAGCCAGACCTGGCGGCGGCGGCCAATGCCACCGGACGCATCGGCGACGGCGCCCCGGCGCTGTGGTTCGATAATATTCGCGGCTTTACCGACGCCCGGGTGACGATGAACACCATCGGCTCGTGGCAGAACCATGCCATCTCGCTGGGCCTGCCGCCCAACACGCCGGTGAAAAAGCAGATTGATGAATTCATCCGCCGTTGGGATAACTTCCCGGTGACGCCAGAGCGCCGCGCCAACCCGGCATGGGCGGAAAACACCGTGGATGGCGACGATATCAACCTGTTCGATATTCTGCCGCTGTTCCGCCTCAACGATGGCGACGGTGGCTTCTACCTCGACAAAGCCTGTGTCGTTTCGCGCGATCCGCTTGACCCTGACAACTTCGGTAAGCAAAACGTCGGTATCTACCGTATGGAAGTGAAAGGCAAGCGCAAGCTCGGCCTGCAGCCGGTGCCGATGCACGATATCGCCCTGCATCTGCATAAGGCGGAAGAGCGCGGGGAAGACCTGCCGATCGCCATTACCCTCGGTAACGACCCGATTATCACCCTGATGGGCGCCACGCCGCTGAAATACGATCAGTCAGAATATGAAATGGCCGGCGCGCTGCGCGAGAGCCCGTATCCCATCGCCACCGCGCCGCTGACCGGCTTTGACGTGCCCTGGGGTTCGGAAGTGATCCTCGAAGGGGTGATTGAAGGCCGCAAGCGTGAGATAGAGGGGCCGTTCGGTGAGTTTACCGGCCACTACTCCGGCGGTCGTAACATGACGGTAGTGCGCATCGACAAAGTCTCGTATCGCAGCAAACCGATTTTTGAATCGCTCTATCTCGGTATGCCATGGACCGAAATCGACTATCTGATGGGCCCGGCCACCTGCGTGCCGCTGTATCAGCAGCTGAAGGCAGAGTTTCCGGAAGTGCAGGCGGTCAACGCCATGTACACCCACGGTCTGCTGGCGATCATCTCCACCAAAAAACGCTACGGCGGCTTTGCCCGCGCGGTGGGACTGCGGGCGATGACCACTCCCCACGGCCTCGGCTATGTGAAGATGGTGATTATGGTTGATGAAGACGTCGACCCGTTCAACCTGCCGCAGGTGATGTGGGCGCTCTCCTCTAAGGTTAACCCGGCGGGAGACCTGGTGCAGTTGCCGAACATGTCGGTCCTTGAACTTGATCCAGGCTCCAGCCCGGCGGGCATCACCGACAAACTCATTATCGACGCCACCACCCCGGTTGCGCCGGACCTGCGCGGCCACTACAGCCAGCCGGTGCAGGATCTGCCGGAAACCAAAGCCTGGGCTGAAAAACTGACCGCCATGCTGGCCAACCGTAAATAAGGAGAAGAAGATGATTTGTCCACGTTGCGCCGATGAAAAGATTGAAGTCATGGCAAAATCACCGGTGAAAGGGGTCTGGACTGTGTATCAGTGCCAGCACTGCCTTTATACCTGGCGGGATACCGAGCCGCTGCGCCGCACCAGCCGCGAGCACTATCCGGAAGCGTTCCGGATGACGCAGAAAGATATTGATGAGGCGCCGCAGGTGCCGCACGTACCGCCGCTATTGCCGGAAGATAAGCGTTAATGAAAAGGGCCCGCTAAGGGCCTATTTCATTTGGGCTATTTTACCGGCCATATTAAAACTGGGCAGTGCGCAAACTGCCTGCGACAAATACGCCGACTGGGATAATCTCTCAGTCGGTTTTTTTATATTTCGCAGAATGATAAAAGTTATTATATTCATTAAATCCAGAAATGGTGTAAAGGGATAATAGCGTGGGATGACTTTGCGAGCCTGCTTCCAGATTATTATAAAATCCGTCTGATTAATTCCTTGCAGATAAATTTCACGCCCTGACGAGTATAGAATAGCGGCGGGTGCTTGAGGCTGTCTGGCCTTGAGCATTACCAGGACCCCAGACAGACGAAAGCCCCAGGAGATATTTCTATCAACTGAGGCTAGCGAATGAACATCGACAATTCAGATGTTAGTCTCTTCTTTGCAGGGAGGCAAGATATGCTGACAAAATATGCCCTTGTGGCAATCATCGTACTCTGTATTACGGTACTGGGATTTACGCTGTTGGCGCACAGCTCGCTATGCGAGCTGAGTATTAAAGAGCGTAGTATTGAGTTTAAAGCTGTTCTCGCTTACGAATCGAAGAAGTAGCATCCGCGCGGGGGCAACCCCGCGTATTGGTTGTCAGGACGCATCCTCTTGCACCCATTTTTAGTTTGTTAAAACGGCAGCGCGGAGCGGCGCTGCCGTTTTTGACCTTAATAGGGCGATTGGGGTGCTAGACCAGACTTTTCAGACGATAAATCCACTCCAGCGCCTGACGCGGGGTCAGGGAGTCCGGATCAAGATTCTCCAGCGCCTCAACCGCAGGCGAGGTCTCTTCCGGGGCGGCGAGCAGCGACATCTGCGTGCCGTCGACCTGGGTCGCCGCCGCGTTGGGCGAAATACTCTCCAGCTCGCGCAGTTTCTGCCGCGCGCGCTTGATCACCTCTTTCGGCACCCCGGCCAGCGCGGCGACCGCCAGGCCGTAGCTCTTGCTGGCCGCGCCATCCTGCACGCTGTGCATAAAGGCGATGGTATCGCCATGCTCCAGCGCGTCGAGATGGACGTTGGCAACGCCTTCCATTTTCTCCGGCAGCTGGGTGAGCTCGAAGTAGTGGGTGGCGAACAGCGTCAGCGCCTTGATTTTGTTGGCCAGATTTTCCGCACAGGCCCATGCCAGCGACAGACCGTCGTAGGTGGACGTGCCGCGGCCAATCTCATCCATCAGCACCAGGCTGTGTTCGGTGGCGTTGTGCAGAATATTGGCGGTTTCGGTCATCTCCACCATAAAGGTCGAGCGGCCGCTGGCCAGGTCATCCGCCGCGCCGACGCGGGTAAAGATGCGATCGATGGGGCCTATCTCCACCTTCTGCGCCGGGACGTAGCTGCCGATATAGGCCAGCAGCGCAATCAGCGCGGTCTGGCGCATATAGGTACTTTTACCGCCCATGTTCGGCCCGGTGATGATCAGCATCCGCCGCTGCGGCGCCAGCTGCAGCGGGTTGGCGATAAACGGCTCTTTCAGCACCTGCTCGACCACCGGATGGCGGCCTTCGCTGATGCGAATGCCCGGCTTATCGCTAAAGGTCGGGCAGCAGTAGTTCAGGGTTTCCGCGCGTTCCGCCAGGTTGACCAGCACGTCCAGCTCGGCCAGCGCGCTGGCGCTCGCCTGCAGGTCGGCAAGATGCGGCAGCAGCAGGTCGAACAGTTCGTCATAAAGCTGTTTTTCCAGCGCCAGCGCCTTGCCCTTGGAGGTCAGCACCTTATCTTCGTATTCCTTCAGTTCAGGAATAATGTAGCGTTCGGCGTTTTTCAGCGTCTGGCGACGCACGTAGTGGATCGGCGCCAGGTGGCTCTGGCCGCGGCTGATCTGGATGTAGTAGCCGTGGACGGCGTTGTAGCCGACCTTCAGGGTATCGAGGCCCAGCCGCTCGCGCTCGCGGATCTCAAGCTTATCGAGATAATCAGTGGCGCCATCGGCCAGCGCCCGCCACTCGTCCAGCTCTTCGCTGTAGCCCGGGGCGATAACCCCGCCGTCGCGGACCAGCACCGGCGGCGCGTCGATCACCGCGCGCTCCAGCAGTTCGCGCAGTTCGCTAAACTCGCCCATTTTCTCGCGCAATTTTTGCACCGGCTGACTGTCAACGTCAGCCAGCTGCTCGCGCAGCAGAGGCAACTGCTGCAGGGCATGACGCATACGGGCTAAATCGCGTGGTCGGGCGGTACGCAGCGCCAGACGCGCCAGAATACGTTCCAGATCGCCGACCTGGCGCAGCACCGGCTGCAGCTCGGTATAGCGCTCCTGCAGCGCGCCGATGGTCTGCTGGCGCTCCACCAGCACGGCGGTATCGCGGACCGGCATATGTAGCCAGCGCTTGAGCATCCGGCTGCCCATCGGCGTCACCGTGCAGTCGAGCACCGAGGCCAGCGTGTTATCGGTGCCGCCGGCGAGATTCTGGGTGATCTCCAGATTACGGCGGGTGGCGGCATCCATAATGATGCTGTCCTGCTGGCGCTCCATGGTGATGGAGCGAATATGCGGTAGCGAGGTGCGCTGGGTGTCTTTGACATACTGCAGCAGGCAGCCGGCGGCGCACAGGCCGCGGGGGGCGTTTTCCACGCCGAAGCCAACCAGATCGCGGGTGCCGAACTGCAGGTTAAGCTGCTGGCGCGCGGTGTCGATTTCAAATTCCCACAGCGGGCGACGGCGCAGACCGCGGCGGCCTTCGATCAGCGACGATTCGGCAAAATCTTCCGCATACAGCAGCTCCGCTGGATTAGTGCGCTGCAGCTCTGCCGCCATGGTTTCGCGGTCGGCCGGTTCGCTCAGGCGGAAGCGGCCGGAGCTGATGTCCAGCGTCGCGTAGCCAAAGCCTTTGCTGTCCTGCCAGATGGCGGCCAGCAGGTTGTCCTGGCGCTCCTGCAGCAGCGCTTCATCGCTGATGGTGCCCGGCGTGACGATACGCACCACTTTACGCTCGACCGGCCCTTTGGTGGTGGCCGGGTCGCCTATCTGCTCGCAAATGGCTACCGACTCGCCCTGATTAACCAGTTTCGCAAGATAGTTTTCCACCGCGTGGTGGGGGATGCCGGCCATGGGAATGGGTTCGCCCGCGGAGGCGCCGCGCTTGGTCAGCGAGATATCGAGCAGCTGCGACGCGCGTTTCGCATCGTCATAAAACAGCTCGTAAAAATCCCCCATCCGGTAAAACAGCAGAATGTCAGGATGTTGCGCCTTCAGCTTGAGATACTGCTGCATCATTGGGGTGTGGGCGTCGAGATTGTCAATTGTGCTCATGGGGTGTTATCCAGATCCCTGATTTGAAATGGCTGCGATTTTGTTGTTTTCGTCGTTATCACATGGATGAGACATGATAACGGAGATGGGCTGGCGAGGGAAACTGACGAACGCGCGCGGCGCGATCCGGATTCCGGTTGCGCCGCGCGGGGGTTACGGCGCCAGATAGACCTGGGGGGCCGCGTTGTCCGGATGCTGGCCGAGGCGGACATCCGCCCCGTACCAGCGATGGATAACTGGCTGCTGGATCACCTCCTGCGGCGTGCCCTGGGCGACCAGATGGCCCTGGTGAAGCAGCAGGATGCGGTCGGCCCACAGGGCGGCGAGGTTAAGGTCATGCAGCACCACGCACACGTGCAGTTGCCCGCCGGCGGTGAGCCGTTTGAGCAAGCGCAGCAGATGCTGTTGATAGTAAAGGTCCAGCGCCGAGGTGGGTTCATCAAGAAACAGCCAGCCCTGCGGCGCGCCGTCGCGCCACAGCTGCGCCAGACAGCGGGCGAGCTGTACCCGCTGCTGCTCGCCACCGGAGAGGCCGGGATAGCGGCGGCCGGCAAGTTCATCGCAGCCGGTGACGGCCATTACCGCCGCCAGCACCGCCGGGTCCGCGGTCGGACCCCACGGCGAGCGCCCCATGGCGATGACCGTTTCCACCGTCCAGTCAGCCTGCAGGGCCGTGCGCTGAAGCATGACCGCCCGCCGGCGCGCCAGCGCCTCGGGTGACCATTCCTCCAGCGGCGTGCCCGCCAGATGGCGAGTGCCGCTATCCGGAGTCAGGTACCCGGTAAGCAGCCGCAGCAGCGTGGATTTGCCTGCGCCGTTCGGTCCGATAAGCGCCGTCATCTCGCCGCCGCGCAGCGCGACGGAGACGTTGTCGATAATCTGTCGTTTACCAAGGCGAAGTGACAGACCCTGGGCGCAGTATGCATTAGCCATGTCTGGAGTTCTCCCGACGAAAGACCAGCCACAGAAACCAGGGGGCGCCCAGCAGGCTGGTGAGCAGACCGACCGGCATCTCCGCTGGCGCCGCTACGGTGCGGGCCAGGGTATCGGCCAGCAGAAGCAGGATGGCGCCGGCCAGCAGCGAGCCGGGGATCAGCCCGCGATGATCCGGCCCCAGCCACAGGCGCATCAGGTGCGGCACCACCAGGCCGATAAAGCCGATGACTCCGCTGATGGCCACCGCCGCGGCCACCAGCACCGCGCTGCACAGCAGCAGCAGATTCAGATGGGAGGCCATCCACCACACCTCCAGCGCCGCCGGGATGATCAGGGTCGTAGCCACCAGCAGGGTCGGCCACTCGGCCTGGCCCAGGCTGCCCATGCCCCACAGCGACAGCTGGCGCAGCTGGGCGTCGTTGCTCAGCCAGGCCAGCACGCCGACCAGCGCCCCGCACAGCGCGTTGATGGCGATCCCTACCAGCAGCAGGCGCGACAGCGAACCCTCCTCCGCCCGGCTGAGGATAAAAATCACCACCATCACTGCCAGGCTACCAATAAACGCCGCCAGCATCGGCATATACAGGGCGATCAGCCCCGATGCGGAAAGCGGGAGCACCAGCCAGCAGGCAACCGCCAGCGCGGCGCCGCTGCTGATGCCCAGCAGGCCCGGGTCGGCAAGCGGGTTGCGAAACAGCCCCTGCATCACGCAGCCGGAGAGGGCCAGCGCCGCGCCCACCAGCAGGGCCAGCAGCACCCGCGGCAGACGGATGGTCAGCCAGATGTGGCGCAGCATCTCATCCCCGGCGGGCAGCAGGCTGGCCAGCGGCAAACGCATCGCGCCAAGGGTGGTGGCGAACAGCGTCAGCGAAACCAGCAGTAGCGTCATCATCAGCAAACGGCGGGTGAGGGCAGGGCGCATCAGGGCAGTTGCTCCGCTTTTTCACGCAGCGCGATAATTGCCTGCGGGGTGCGCGGCCCAAAGCCGAGCAGGGCCATGTCGTCGATCGTCAGCAGCTGTTTATGGCGACCCGCCGGGGTCTGCGCCAGGCCGGGCAGGCTCCACAGCCCGGTTTCGCCGCCCATCCCTTTGAGACCATCGGCGGAGATCACCACCAGATCCGCCTGGCTGGCGGCCACTCCCTCCTGCGACATCGCCCGATAGTGGTCGAAGCCCTGCATCGCGTTCTGCAGACCGGCGGCGCGAATGGCGCCATCGGCCGCGGTGTGTTGCCCGGCCACCAGGGTATTCATTCCGCCGTGGCTGAGAATAAACAGCACCCGCCTGGCAATCGGCTGCGTTGGAATGGCGGCGATCTGCTGCTGAAGCTGCTGGCGCAGCGCGTCGCCTGCCGGGGTTTTGCCTAATGCTTCGGCAATGACGGCCACTTTTTTATCGATCGCGGCCAGGTTTTCGCCGCCAGGCACGTTAACCACCTTCACGCCGCTCGCCTGCACCTTGTGTAAGACCAGCGAGGGCTGCGCCTGGGCGCTCGCTAACACCAGCTGCGGACGTAATGCGAGGATCCCCTCAGCGTTCAGCTGCCGCAGGTAGCCGACATCCGGCAGTTTTTGCGCCGCCGGGGGCCAGCTGCTGGTGCTGTCCCGGGCGACCAGGCTCTGTTGCGCGCCAAGGGCATAGACGATCTCAGTGACATCTCCGCCGAGGGTGACGAGCCGCTCCACAGCGGCGTGGCTCAGCAGCGGGAAGGCGATGAGAAGCAGTAACCAGCGCATCATGCGGGCAGTCCTTCGCGGGTCAGACGATCCACCTGCTGGCGCCATTGCGCCTGCTCGGGGTGGCCCTCGCTGCGCTGGCCATAGAGCTGGGCAATCTGGGTGCCGTCTTTGGCGAACAGCTCGACGCTGGTGACGTGTCCGTCTGAGGTCGGCTTACGGGTCACCCACACTTCATCGATGCTCTCTTCGCGCAGATGGAGGGTAAAGGTGGGATTGAAGATATTCAGCCAGCCGCGCATCGGCGCCAGCTTTTCCAGGGCACCGGTGAAAATCTGCACGCAGCCGCGATTGCCGACGAAGATCATGATTTCATTGCCCTCCTGGCGCACCGTCTCCAGTAACGCTGGCAGCGCATGGCGATCAACGCGGCAGGCGAGGTCGTCGCTCACCAGACGGAAGGCCTGCTGGCGGGAAAGCTGATATTTACGCAGCAGACCGAAGAACTGGTGTACGTCGGTCATCGCGCGCCAGTCGTTCTCCAGCGCGGCTCCATCGGTGCTCTCGGCATATTTCACCGGCTCCAGCGGGCGCAGGGTCAGCGGTGCCGGGGCCGCCACCCGATACTCCGCGATCAGGGTGTCCCAGGCCGCCATGTCGGTCTGCGTGGTCGCATAGACTTTCAGCAGGGCGTCACCGTGGTGGTCGAAAAACTGAATGCTCTGGCGACCGTTATCGTTCAGATGGAAGGCGCTGGCCCACTGGCTGAGGAACAGACGCAGGTCGAGCGCGCGCGGGTTGAGCACCAGCCCGGCGTGGCCGCTGAGGTGCTGGTGCGTGAACTGGCCGACCTGCTCATGCACGGCATACTCGTTGCGGCAGATGCATTTGGTTTCACCGACGCGCTCCAGGGCGGCAATCAGCGCCCGGGCGTCATCGCTCAGGCGTACGGCATCATGGCCGAGGCGGGCGGCGGTCAGTTCGGCTTCGCTGATCCCCATTTCCGCGGCGATATCGCGGGCATATTTCGCGGCGCTGGCCGCTTTGGTGGCCTGGTAGCGCTGCCACAAATCGGGGTGGGCATTGGGCATAATTATATCCTTCTCGATGATCAATATCCCCGGCCGGTGGGCCGGGGCAGGTGAGTGGTTATTCGGGCAATCAGAAGTCGACGTTGACTCCGAGCTGCCAGGTGCGGCCCGGCATCACCGCCAGCGCTTTATCGTTGGCGTCCTGGTTGGTGCCGGTCTCGATATTGCGGCTGCTCAGGTAATCCCAGTATTTACGATCGGTGAGGTTGTAGACCCCGCCATTGAGGCGCACGTTTTTCGCTACCTGCCAGTACGCGGTCCAGTCCAGCATGCCGTAGCCCGGCACGCGCATATAGTCGCTGCTGGCATCGGTGATGGCGGATCCGCTGTTGCTGTAGCTTTCGCGATTGGTGGCGGTCGCCTGTTTCCCTTTGACGAAGGTCGCCGTCAGGGCGGTGCCGTAGCGTTTCGCCGGATCGTCCCACGCCACGCCGACGATGGCTTTCATCGGCGCTACGCTGTCGAGGTCGACGTATTTATCGCCGCTGTAGCTGGATTTCGATTTCCCTTCGCTATAGCCGAGGGCGAGGGTGGCGCTCAGGCCGTCCACCTGCTCATACCAGGTGCCAAAGTTAAATTTAGTGCTGATTTCGCCGCCGTAGATATAGGCTTTATCGCGGTTTTCCGCCTGATAAATGGTGTAGATATTCGACGGCACGTTGGTGAACTGGCCCGGATTATTCGCCCGGGTATAGCGGGTATAGGCGATAAAGTTTTTATAGCTGTTGTAGAACAGCGCCGTGCGCAGAGTGATGCCTTCGGTAACTTCCCCCTTCAGTCCCCACTCAAGATTATCGCTGGTTTCCGTCTTCAGATCGGTATTGCCGATCAGGGCATACTGCTGGCTGCCGGCGTAGCTGGAGCCAAGGTTCCAGGAGCCATACAGCTGGCTGGCGTTGGGGAACTGCGCCCCGCGCTGGTACTGCAGGTAGGTCATCAGACGCGGGGTGAGGTCGTACTGGAAGGTCAACGACGGCAGAACCTGGGTATCGCTGTTTTTACCATACAGCCTGGCCACTGACGATTCGGTCAGCGCGCTGCTGTTGGCAGCGAGGTCGGACAGATTTTCCGGCTTCGTCGATTGATGTACCACACGCACGCCGGGAATAATGGCGAAATTGTGGCTATCGAGATCGAAGTTGATCTTATCCTGAACAAAACCGCCGAGGGTGTAGCTGCGGCTATCCGCCTCCGGCTGCATGATCTCGCTGTAAACGCTGGGGATTGGCGACTGGCTGAACGGCCGCTGGGTTTTGCTGGTGCTGGCGTTAAAGCCGGCGCTCAGATCGTGGCGGCCCAGGGTTTTCGCCAGTGCGGTCTGCAGGCCCCAGGTGTCGGTGTCGTAGTTGGAGTTCACCGTCTGCATTCTGCGGGTGACGCTGTCCGGCATATACGTCCAGTCATGGGCTTCGGTATGCTGGTAATAGATTTTACTGGAGACGCTGTCGGGGTAGTCATTCATCGGCGTCCAGTCATCCTTCAGGCTCAGGCCCCAGCGCCGGGTCTGGCTGGTCTGGCTGGCGGTGCCGATGGTGCTGTTGCCGCTGGAGTCCCAGGTATCGTAGTGGGTGTGGTTGGTTTTATGGTAATAGTCGAAGGTGCTGGTTAGCTTGTGCTCGTCGTTGGGCTGCCAGATCCCGGAGGCCAGAAAGGCATCGGAGTGCCAGTTCGCCGGGTAGGCATCGACGGTGCCGCTGTAATTTTCGGTTTCCTGGCCGTCACGGCGGCTATAGACCAAAATCCCGCGCAGGAACTCATCGCCGCCGGCGACGGTCACCCCGTTGTGCCAGCTGCGATCCGCAGAGTCGTAACCGCTGCGGTAGCCGAAGGCGCTGGTCTTGCCCGGGCGCAGGTAATCATCCGCTGATTTCGGGCGGAAGGAGACATTCCCCCCGATAGCGCTGTTGGCCGTTTCCGTCGAGGTGGCGCCGGACTGGATATCCACGCTGCCGTACATATACGGGTCGATATAATCGCGGCCGATGCCGAAGGTGTTGAGCCCGGCGCGGCCGACGTAGCCGCGGCCGGTGGCGTTGGGTTGCGCGATACCGTCCACGTCGATGCCGACGCGGTTGCTCTCCATACCGCGAATGTTGTAGCCGGTGTAACCTCCGCGGTCGAAGCCGCTTTTGCCGTTGCCGGAGCCGCCGCTGGCCCCGGTGGCGCTGATGAGCGGCTCATAGCGCATGATTGAGCCGAAATCGTTAGCGCCTTTATTCTCCAGCTCCCGGGCGCTGATGCTGTGTTCGCTACCGGCTTTCTGCACCGGCGCGGGAGCGGTGACGGTCATTTGTTCCGAGGTGTCATCCACCGCCTCGCCGCTAACGGCGGAAGTGTCTGCTGCGATGGCAGAAGTCTGATAAATTGCTGCAAACAAAGAGGTCACCAGCAGGCGTTTTTTACACCCTGCTGCTGACGGAGTCGATTTGTACATAGTCGCCACGCCTTGATCGTTATTAGTATCGGCTCACGCGTTACTTCCAGAGTTGCAGGTTGCTCCGTCTTTTCCGTTGCGGATAGGGTCTAACTCCATTTGTTGATTGCGAATGGTAATGATAGGTATTATCGTTTGCAACAAAATATTGATGTATTCCTCATTTAAACTGCACTTTGTTTACACTGTGCCCTTTCAGCCTGAGCGAGATGACGATGAATTCAAAAGCGGCTATCACCATCACCTATTGTTCCCAGTGCAACTGGATGCTGCGCGCCAGCTGGATGGCGCAGGAGTTGTTACACACCTTCAGCACCGATATCGCCTCGGTGACGCTGGTGCCGGGCACCGGCGGGATCTTCACTATCGATATCGACGGCCAGCAGATCTGGGAGCGCAAGCAGGATGGCGGCTTTCCGGATGCGGCAGAGCTGAAACGCCGGGTGCGCGATCTCTGCTTCCCGGAAAAAGCATTGGGGCATGTTGATAAACCCGCTAACCCGACCTGATCGTTAGGAAAGCGGCTGCGTGGCCGGCTTAAAAGGTGTATTATTGATGCATCTTTTTGTGGGGAGGGAAATTGACGGTGGGCAAACGCATCGAACGTGAAAAGCAGACGATCGGTCGGATGATTGGGCTTTATCAGCGCCACTGTCCGGAGGCCCGCGACGACGCCGAACACTATCAGGCGCTGAACGCCTACGCCGATAAGCGCCTTGATAAGTGCGTGTTTGGCGACAATAAACCGGCCTGCAAGCAGTGTCCGGTGCATTGCTACCAGCCGGCGAAGCGCGAAGAGATGAAGCAGATTATGCGCTGGGCCGGGCCGCGAATGCTCTGGCGCCACCCGATCCTGACCCTTCGCCATCTGCTGGATGACAGGCGGCCGGTGCCGCCGCTGCCGGAAAAATACCGACCGAAAAAATAGCGGCCTTCCCCGGCCTGCGCGGCGCGCAGCCGGCGGACAACTCGCGTTTTTTGTAGCCCCGGTAAGGCGTTAGCCGCCGCCGGGGATGGTTGCTGAAGTTTTCTGTTTCCGGCTATCCCGGATCGTGCTTGCCACAAAGGCGACCACAAACAGCGCGGTGAACAGCACCACGATAGTCGGCGCCGGCGCGCTATCGAGATAAAACGCCAGCCACACCCCTCCCGCCGAGCAGCAGACCGCCACTGCCACCGCCAGCAGCAGGGCGTGGATAAAGCGCCGTACCAGCAGGAGCGCGATCGCCCCGGGGGCAATCAGCAGCGAAATCGACAGAATAATCCCTACCGACTGCAGCGTCGCGACGATGGTCAGGGCGATCATGCACAGCAGGCCGTAGTGCAGCAGCCCCACGCGCAGGCCGCTGGCTTTGGCCTGCGTCGGATCGAAGGCGTGTAGCAAAAAATCCCGCCATTTCAGCCCGATAATCAGCGCAATCACCAGCGCGATAGCCGCCGTTTGTCCAATATCGCTGAGGGAGATCCCCAGCATATCGCCGAACAGAATATGGTCGAGATGGACGTCGGACTGGATCGCTACGTACAGCACCAGCCCGGCGCCAAACATACCGGAGAAGACAATTCCCATAATGGTATCGCGTTTGAGGCGGCTGTTATCGTCAAGAAAACCGGTCGTTACGGCGCACAGCAGCCCGGCGATAAACGCGCCGATGGCGAAGGGGATGCCGATAATGTAGGCCAGCACCACGCCGGGAAAGACCGCGTGGCTCATGGCGTCGCCCATCAGCGCCCAGCCTTTAAGCACCAGAAAGACCGACAGCAGCGCGCAGGGCACGGCGACGACCATCGATACCGTTATCGCGTTGACCATAAATGGAAACTGAAACGGAGCCAGGAACAGATTCAGCATGCAGCCTCCCTGGCGCGGCGGCGGTTGGCCAGCAGGCCATGCTTCGGCGCAAAGATAAAGGTGATGAGGAACAGCAGCGTTTGCGCCACCACGATAATGCCGCCGGTGGCGCCGTCGAGATAGAAGCTGAGCCAGGCGCCGAAGAAGCTGGTCAGGCTGCCGATGGCGACGGCGATGGCCAGCAGGCGCGGGAAGCGGTCGGTTAACAGCCAGGCGGTGGCCCCGGGAGTGACCACCAGGCAGATGACCAGAAAGGCGCCGACGGTCTGCAGCGCCGCTACGGTGCAGGCCGCCAGCAGGGTAAAGAACAGCAGCTTCAGGCCGCGGGTGTTCAGACCAATCGAGCGGGCGTGGTTTTCATCGAAGAAGGTCACCATCAGATCTTTCCACTTCAGCAGCAGGATCGCCATCGAGATAAAGCCGATCGCCGCCAGCTGGATAATATCCTCCGGGGCGATGGCCAGAATATTGCCGAGGATAATGGTCTGGATATTCACCGACGTCGGGTTCAGCGACACCATAAACAGCCCGATACCGAAGAAGGAGGAGAAGATCAGGCCGATAATCGCATCCTCTTTTAGCCGCGATCGCTGCTGCAAAAACAGCATACTGCCCGCCGCCAGGCCGCCGGAGAGAAACGCGCCGAGGGCAAACGGCAGGCCGAGCATATAGGCCCCGGCGACGCCGGGCACAATCGAGTGGGAAAGGGCGTCGCCAATCAGCGACCAGCCTTTGAGCATCAGGTAGCAGGAGAGAAAGGCGCAGACGCCGCCCACCAGCGCCGATACCCACATCGCATTGAGCATATAGTGATAGCCAAACGGCTCCAGCAGCCAGCTCATCGTGGTCCTCCCGCCGCGCGCCGGCTGATAAACGGCCGCTCGTCATCGGTGATAATCTGCGCTTCCGCGCCGGTGAGGGCGACGTGGCGCAGCACGCCGCTGAAAGCCCGCTCCAGATTCTCGGCGGTGAAGGTGGTTTCTGTCGGGCCGCTGGCCAGCACGGTGCCTTTTACCATCACCGTATAATCGCAAAACTCACTTACGGACCCGAGGTTATGGGTGGAGACCAGCATGGTGCAGCCCTCATCGCGTAGCTCGCGCAGCAGGCTGATGATCCGCGCTTCGGTCTGCACATCGACGCCGGTAAAAGGCTCATCCAGCAGGATCACCTGACCCTGCTGAGCGATGGCGCGGGCAAGGAAGACGCGCTTTTTCTGCCCACCGGAGAGCTCGCCAATTTGCCGATGGCGGTACTCGCTCATGCCCACGCGGGCCAGCGCGGCATCGACGATTTCGCGATCGCGCGGCTTTGCCCGCCGCAGCCAGCCCATATGGCCGTAGCGGCCCATCATCACCACATCCTCCACCAGCACCGGGAAGGACCAGTCCACCTCTTCCGACTGCGGGACATAGGCGACCAGATTCTGGCGCAGCGCGCGATTGACCGGCTGGCCGAGTATGGCGATCTCGCCGTGACCGATGCGCACAAAGCCCATCAGCGCTTTAAACAGCGTGGATTTACCCGAGCCGTTAACCCCCACCAGCGCGGCAATGGCGCCGCGTGGTACGCTGAACGAGGCGTCGCGCAGGGCGGTGTGGCCGTTGCGCCAGGTAACGGTGAGCTGGTCGACATACAGACCCGCTTGCGCTGTATTCATGGCTGTTTCCTCATCCCGTCCTGGATACCGTTGACGATGGTTTCGGTGGTGACGCGCAGCAGGTCGAGCCAGGTCGGCACCGGGCCGTCGGCGGCGCTCAGCGAATCGACATACAGCACGCCGCCGTAGTGGGCGCCGGCTTCGCGCGCCACCTGACGCGCCGGTTTATCGGAGATGGTGCTTTCGCTGAAGATGGTCGGGATCTGTTCTCTCTTCATGGTGTCGATAACCTTGCGCACCTGTTGCGGGGTACCCTGCTGGTCGGCGTTAATCGGCCACAGATACAGTTCGCGCAGGCCATAGTCGCGGGCCAGATAGGAGAAGGCTCCCTCGCTGGTGACCAGCCAGCGCTTATCCTCCGGCAGCTGCGCCAGTCTGGCCTGCAGCGGCGCCATCGTCTGGCGGATCTTCTCTTTGTAGGCCTCGGCGTTGCGGCGATAGGTGTCGGCGTGAGGCGGATCGTATTTCACCAGCGCGTCGCGAATATTATCGACATAGATCAGGGCGTTATCTGCCGACATCCAGGCATGGGGATTGGGCTTCCCGCTATAGGGGCCCGCGCTGATGCCCATCGGCTGGATCCCCTCGCTGACCACCACCTCCGGGACGCCCTGCAAGTGCTGATAAAAGCGGGCAAACCACCGTTCGAGATTGAGACCATTGCTGAGGATCAGCTGCGCCCCCTGCGCGCGTTTGATATCGCCGGGGGTGGGCTGGTAGTCGTGGATCTCCGCGCCCGGTTTGGTGATGGAGCTGACGACGGCGGCATCGCCGGCCACGTTCTGCGCCATATCGGCGATAACCGTGAAGGTGGTGATAACCCTGAATTTCTCCTGCGCCGAGGCCGGCGCCGCGGCCAGCAGGGCCAGCGCGCTGGCCAGCAGCAATGATTTCAGCGGTGTCAGATGCAGCATAGGATCCCTCGCAATGGTGTGGTTAATTTCTCAGCGTTTATAGCCATTGCTATGTTATATAGCACAAGCTATTTATAAATGAAAATAATTCTTATTTGCGTGCGGGGGATAATAATGAGCCGGGAAACGAAAGCGCGAGAAAGGGGAGGCAAGGTTGGCCCGGCGCGAACCGGGCGGAGATCAAGAGATATCGGCGACCGACTGGCGCGGGATCAGGCGGCCGGCCAGCGAGCGGCCCTCGGCGGTGAACGTTGGCCGGTCGTCTATCAGGCTGCGAATACGCTGAATACAGTTATCCAGCAGCGCCTCCAGTGGCCATGAGATGCAGGTCAGCGGCGGATAGAGCAGCGAGGCGAGGGGGGAATCCTCAAGGCTCAGCAGGGAGACCTCCTGCGGGACGGCGATGGTGAATTCGCGCAGCAGGCGCATTGCTTCAGCCGCGTAGCGGTCGCGTTTAACGATAATGACTGAGTATTTACTGAAGCTGTTAATTAAGGTCAGCAGCGCCTGCTCGACATCATCGTTGGCCGTCAGCACCAGCTGGCGGTTAAAAGGAATGGAGTAGTTCTGCAGGACGTTGCGGTAGCCTTCCAGCATCTGTCGGCTGGCATCGTCGCTATCGCTGTCCACCAGCAGGGCGATGTTGCGGTGTCCCTTGCCAATCACATAGCGGCAGGCGCTTTCGGTGGCGAAGGCGAAGTCATAGCCCTGGCTGTTGCTTCCAGCGACGCCGAAGCGGTCAAAGGCGATAACGTTGCGCGGCGCGTCGGCGGCAACGGCGCCCAGCACCACCACCGCCACGCACTGGCGCTGCAGATCGTCGATCGCCGCCGCCTGCTCTACCGGGTCGCTGACGTACTGGACCAGCAGGCTTTTATTCAGCCCTTTCAGCGCCTGCGAGAGGAGCGGCAACAGACGCGCGCCGTGGCTCTCGTCCTGCGCGGAAATCACCAGGCCAACGTGGCTGGATGTCTGACTGGCGAGGTTTTGCGCGGCAAAGCTCGGGCGATAGTTGAGTTCTTCAACGGCCCGCAGCACAGCTTCCCGGCTCTCTTCGCGCACGCCCCGGGTGCCGGTCAGCACGCGGGAAACCGTCGCTCTTGAGACATTCGCTAATCTTGAAACATCATCAATCGTTGGCATGGCTTTTTCTGTCTGGACATTTTCGCCTAGCTTAACATACCTGCTGAAAAAAGTGTCTACCGAGGCCCGTCCGCGGCGCCGGGCAACCGGGGCAGCCAGGCCGCGCCGCGCACGCCGCTGGCGTCGCCGAAGCGGGCCGGTTTGATCTGCGTGCGGCAGCTGTCGGAGAAGATCCACGGCACGATGGCGGCAGGCAGATCGCGATAGATCTGGCTGACGTTGGACAAACCGCCGCCCAGCACAATCACCTGCGGGTCGAGAATGTTGATCACTGACGCCAGGCTGCGGGCAAAGGCGTCGATAAAATGACGCCAGTGGGCCAGCGCGTGCGGATCGCCGTTTTGCGCTGCGGCGACAATGGCTTCCGCACGCGCTTGTTCCCCGTAGCGGCGGGCGAAGCCGGTGCCGGAAACAAAGCTTTCGATGCAGTTCGTTTTGCCGCAGTAGCAGGGCTGCGGCGGGCCATCGCGCTCAGGAGTATAGCCCGGCAGCGGATTATGTCCCCACTCTCCGGCGATAGCGTTGGGGCCGCTGAGCAGCTGTTGATGAACGGCGATCCCGCCGCCGCAGCCGGTACCGATAATCACCCCGAAGACGGTGGTGGCGCCGGCGCCGGCGCCATCGACCGCCTCGGAAAGGGTGAAGCAGTCGGCATCGTTTGCCATCCACACCGGTTGGCCAAGCTGCTGCATGATATCCCGGCGCAGATCGTGGCCGTTGAGCACCAGGCAGTTGCAGTTTTTAATGCGTCCGCTTTGCGGATCGATAGCCCCGGGCAGGCCGATCCCCAGAGTGAACGGCTGCGGGCTGACCGCGCGCATATCGGCAATCAGGGTCAGCAGTTGACGCATAAAGGCGTCATAGCTCTCTTTGTGGGTTGGCCGACGCAGGCGCTGGACGCATTCGCCTGCGGGATCCAGCAGTACGGCCTCCATTTTGGTGCCGCCAATATCTATTCCAAGATGTAACATAGTGACCTCGGGGAATCAGACCCGGCCAGCACGTCTGGCCGGGCAAGGCGCTAGGCGTGAAGCGGTTGCGCGCGGTAAATCGCAATCAGTTCGGCAATCAGCTCTTTCGCCAGAATGGAGGTCATCAGGTGATCCTGAGCATGGACCATCACCAGCGTCATTTTGGTTTTTCCCTCGCCTTCGTCAGCTTCGATAAGCTGGGTCTGCACAAGGTGAGCTTCGCGGGAATAGTGCGTCGCTTCCTGCATTTTGGCGTCGGCGGTGGCGAAATCACCCGCTTTAGCGGCGTGCAGCGCTTCGTAACACAGGCTACGGGACTGGCCGGCGTTGATGATGATCCCCATCACCTGTTCTTCTAATTCCATGATTATCCTCTGAATCGTTAGCGTTAAGCGGTTTGCGCCGCGTTATCAGCCTGGTCGACGGCGTTTTCACGCTCCTGGGCCAGCAGCTGTTTTTCGTAAGCTTTGAGAAATGGCAGGTACATCACCATGGCGGTGGCCATACAAATAAGGCACAGGATCACCGGGCTAAAGCTCCAGTTCGCCGCCCACGAGGCGCCGATAGGGGCCGGCGTCGTCCACGGCGTCATCGACACTACGCGGCTGACCAGGTCCAGCTTCAGCGCAAAGTACGCCAGGGTCGCGTTGACCATCGGCACCAGCACGAACGGCAGGAAGAACAGCGGGTTCATGATGATCGGCGCGCCGAACAGAATCGGTTCGTTGATGTTAAATACGCCCGGCACCACGCCCATCCGGCCAATCGTCCGCAGATGCACGGCCTTGCTGCGCAGCAGCATCAGCGCCAGCGGCAGGGTTGAGCCGACGCCGCCGATCAGCAGATAGTGATCCCAGAAGCCCTGGACATAGATGTGCGGGATAGCGGTGCCAGCGGCCATCGCCGCCTGATTGACCGACAGGTTGGCCATCCAGAACGGGTTCATGATCCCGGTGACGATCAGCGCGCCGTGGATCCCGGCGAACCACAGTACCTGACAGACCAGCACTGACAGCAGGATCGCCGGCAGCGTATCGGAAGCTGCGACCAGCGGTTTCACCAGCGACATGATCGCTTCCGGAATGATCATCCCCAGCTGGGCCTCGATAAACAGGTTCAGCGGATGTAGCGTCAGAATGATCGCCAGCACCGGGATCAGGATCTCGAACGAGCGCGCTACCCCGGCAGGCACTTCCGGCGGCAGGCGAATGGTGATGTTATGTCGCTTGAGGAAGGCGTACAGCTCGGTGGAATAGATAGCCACCAGAATGGCGGTAAAGATCCCCTGGCCGGAGAAGTAGGCAGTAGAGATCTGGCCATCTTTCAGCGGCGCGGCGACCAGCAGAAACGACATCAGCGACAGCATCCCGGCGGTCAATGAGTCCAGGTGATGGTGCTTGGCGAGGCTGGCGGCGATCCCGACGGCGATAAACAGGGTCATCACCCCCATGCTGAAGTTGAACGGCAGCATCAGCGCCTCGCGATGATCGAGCGAAAATTGCAGCCAGGCGCGGGCAAAGCCCCACGTCGTATCCGGAGAAAACGGCGGGAAGATAAACACCAGCAAAAACGAGCCGACGATCATAAAGGGCAGGGCGGTAATAAAACCGTCGCGGATGGAGGTAACGTATTTTTGCTGGCCGATCGCCCCCGCCATAGGCGTGATCTGCCGTTCGATCACATCGATCAATTTAGCGTACAGAGAGCTCATGATCTTTCCTTAGTTCTTGTTTTCGATGAGGGAAAGGGCGAAATCAAGGACTGCGGCGCCTTTTTGCATGCCGTAGTCCATCATATTGATGGGTTCGACGCGGATACCGTATTTATCCGCCTGCTTTTGCAAATCCTGCTGCATGTATTTCACCTGCGGCCCCAGCAGCACCACCTGATAATGGCCAACCTGTTCGGCGAACTCTGCTACGCCATAGGCGTTGATCTCTACCGGCAGGCCCCGCTGTTCGGCTTCCGCAATCATTTTTTTCATCAGCAGGCTGGTGGACATGCCTGCCGAACAACACAACATAATTTTTTTCATAAGTACCGCTCCTGATGAGGTTGGATGTGCGGACTATAGTCAAAATGGATGCATTGCGGAAAGCGCTTTCCGTTTATGGATTTATTTATTGTGACCATGATCACCTATGGCAGGCTTTCACTTTCCGGTGTTGTGGGCGATCATCCCGGCGAGACAATCATTCGCAAAGGTAGGAGTATGAACATTCAGTTAATGAATGTGGCCGTGGACATCATCGAGCAGCGGCTGGCGCCGCTGGCGAATGTTCTGACGCGCAACAACCACATTACGGCGATGCGCGATAGCTTTGCGCTGGCGATGCCATTTGTGATTGTTGGCAGCCTGTTGGTTCCCATTTTGTTTCCGCCCGTTTCCATCGACGGCGCCTCGCGTTTCGGCCAGGTCTATTTGCTGCTGCGGCCTATCCTGCTGCCGACCTTTCAGCTAACCATTGGCCTGGTGGCGCTGATTGTCGCTTTCGGCGCCAGCGCCAGTCTCGCCAAGCAGTACCGTCTGCCGGAACGGCTCTGTGGTTTAACCGGGTGTCTGGCTTTTCTGCTGTTTATCGGCTTTCGCGAGACTGCGGTGAGCAACGTTTATCTCGGCGGCATGGGGATATTTACCGCCCTGATATCCAGTGCCTATTCCATTGAAATCATTCGTTTTTTCTACAAAAAAGGTTGGTGTATCCGCCTGCCTGATGAAGTGCCGCTGATGACTCGCAATGGCTTTCAACTGCTGATCCCGCTGCTGGTGGTGATGCTGTCGATAAGCGTGATGAATGCCATACTGCTGCAGACCACCGGGCGTATCGTACCGGAGCTAATCAGCGAAGCGGTGCGGCCGCTGGTGCTGGCGTCCGACACGTTGATGGCGGTACTTATCTCTTTGTTTATCTGTAACTTACTCTGGTTTATCGGTATCCACGGCGCGCTGATTATCACCGGGATTATGAACCCCTTCTGGATGACCTATCTGTTTGAAAATCAGCAGGCTTTGGCGGCGGGTTCGCCAACGCTGCCGCATATTTATCTGCAGGGATTCTGGGATTTTTACCTGCTGATCGGCGGTATCGGCTCCACTCTGCCGCTGGTATTGATGGCGATGCGCAGCCGCTCACGGCAGCTGAAAAGCGTGGCCAAAATTGGCCTGCTGCCGTCGCTGTTTAATATCAACGAGCCGATACTGTTTGGTTTTCCGGTGATCATGAACCCGGTTTTTTTACTGCCGTTTCTCTTTGTTCCGCTGATAAATGCCTGTATTGCATGGTATTTTACTCAGCTGGGCATCCTCGATCGCGCGGTGGCGATGCTACCCTGGTCGATGCCTTCTCCGCTGGGGGCGGCATGGTCGGCGAACGGCAGCTGGAAAAATTTGTGCATGAGCCTGTTCGCGATGTTTAACGCCTGGATGCTTTATCGCCCCTTCTTCAAAGTTTACGAACGCCAGCTCGCGGAAACCGAGCGCTGATCCCCTCGCCGTCGGCGGCTTCTCCCCCGACGGCACCTGTTCACTTTCTCTTTCTTCCGCTCTGCTGCCGGCTTCCGGCGGTATTCTTGTTATTTTATGTGATCAGTCTCACGAATATTTTCGTCGCAGAGCGAATTTTGTGAACCAGATAGGCAATTATGGAAAGCGCTTTCCATTGGTGGATGTACATTTCCATTTTTGATCCGTAAATTTCCCCTCCGTTATCGGTTCGTGTTAACAAACATAACGTGGGAAAAAAATAATGATAAAGCTGAAACACTCAATACCTCTGGCTCTCCTCTCGCTGGCCGGGACCAGCAGCCTGGCCTGCGCCGATCCGAAGTATGATTTTGCGCTGCATGGCTATATTCGCTCCGGGATCCTTGCCAATTCTGATGGCAACCGCGCGGACTCCGTCGGCCTGATGCCGGACGGCAAGTGGCGACTGGGCAACGAAGAAGACACCAAGATTGAATTGATCCCCACCGTAACGCTGACGGCGGACAGCGGCGTGGTGGCGAAAGTGCAGGCCAACCTCACTCACCAGTCGAAATGCACCTCCGACTGGAACTGTCAGGATGACGATGGCCATGATGTGCAGTTTCGTGAAGGGTTCGCCGAGCTGAGCAATCTGGATTTTGCGCCGGAGATGACCTTCTGGGCCGGTAAGCGCTACAGCAGCTCCAACACTTCCAGCCATCAGTTTGACTGGGAGTACATTCAATACAATGGCACCGGCGGCGGCTTCGATAACATGGATCTGGGCTTCGCCCGCTTCGACGCCGGGGTCTACGCCTTTTCGCCCACCGATGAAACCAAAGCCTACCCGGTGGATAAGGGAGATCAGGGCTACCCGGATGATTACTCCCTCAACCTGTGGCTGAAAAAGATCGCCGGGACAGGCTTCGATCTGGAGCTGATCGGCCACCACATGAACCGTAACGAAAAGCATCCGACTTCCGCCGAAAAGGGCTATGGCGTGACCGGTATTTATAACTTTGACGGTTTCTATGGCCTCACCGGGGGGTACTCCCGCCTCGCATTGCAGTACGGCAAAGGGCTGGCGGCGGGCGACTCGCTGGGTAAAAACGGCTGGGGCTGGGCCAATCTGGAAAACACCCAGTCCTGGCGGGTGGTGCTGGATAGCGTGGCCTCGATGGGCGATCTGGAAATCTCCACCTTCGCCTTCTGGCAGAAGGATAAAAACTACCGCTGGTGGACGGAAGATGACAATGGCTGGGGACGCTCGATGTGGGCCGCCGGTATCCGCCCCTATCATCAGATCACCCGCAACTTTGCCATGCAGTACGAGCTGGGCTACGAATACCTGGATGACAAAAACTACAAAGGGGTTAACGGCAAAGGCAAAGGCGGCCTGACCAAAGTCACCGTTGCGCCAACGCTGACCTTTGACTCCGGCTTCTGGGCGCGCCCGCAGCTGCGTTTCTTCGTCACCTACGCGAAGTGGGACAAAGGTGTCTCCGATGCGCTGGACGGCAACTACAACTGGGATACCAATACCATCACCGCCGGCGGTTATTCCCGCAGTGGCTCAACCGACACCGTTAACTTCGGCGTACAGGCCGAAGTCTGGTTCTAAGGAGAGACAGCGATGAAGCCGATGAAAAACCTGCTGCTAATGGGGCTGCTGTCCGCGCTGGGGGCCGGCGGGGCGCTGGCCGCCGAGCGCTCGCATTTTGAACACTTTATCACTCGCGACGGCGCCGCTCTCAAGGATGGCGATAAGGTGTTTCGCTTCGCCGGGATCCACGCGCCGGAGCTGCACCGCATTGAAGACGACGCCCGCGGCCCCTGCAGGGCAGACCCGCGCGGCTGGGGGCAATACTTTAAATGGCCGACGGCCCAGGAGCAGCAAAACTGGATCCAGGCGATGGTGCAAACCGGGGCAAAAGCCCAGCGCGTCTACGTGCTGTCGGTGCAGCAGGAGTTTGACAAGGCCTGCGGCCGCGAGACCCATATTCTCGCGCCGGAAACGGCGGACGGCATGCCGCGGCTGAATGAGAAAGCCATGCGGGTGTATGACAACATGATTGCCGAAGCGGATAAACAGGGATTGCGACTGATCCTGCCCTTTATCGACCACTGGTGGTGGTGGGGCGGGCGCGAGCAGCTGGCGGCGTTCTACCACGAAAAAGCGGAAGACTTTTATCGTACCGATAGCAAGACCTTCAAAGCCTATCTGGATGTGATCCGTCAGGTCATCACTCGGACAAATACCGTCACCGGCCGCGCCTATTTTGATGAGAAGGCGATCATGGCCTGGGAGACCGGTAACGAGCTGGAGGATACCAATGCCGATTTTCTGCAGCAGACCGCGGCGTGGATTAAAAAGTGGGCTCCCAACCAGCTGGTGATGGATGGCACCTATAAGAAAATCAATTCTTTTGCGTTGACTGACCCCAATGTGGATATCGTCAGCAATCACTATTACACCAACGCCGATAATAACCATCCCGGGCAGGTGACGCAGGATCTACGCGCCGTCGGCGGGCAAAAAGTCTATCTCGTCGGCGAGTTTGGCTTGCTGCCGGCGGATCAGCTGAACGCCATTATGCAGTCGATTGTTCACAGCGAGGTCAACGGGGCGCAAGCCGCCGGGGGGCTTATCTGGGGCTTCCGCGGCCATCGTCACGACGGCGGCTTCTACTGGCATAAGGAGTCGACCGGACACTACAGCTACCACCTGCCGGGGTTTGCAAAAGAAGGCGAAGCGAACCAGGAGCAGGCGGTGGTCGATCTGGTGCGCACCGCCGCAGCGCAGATGGCCGGACAGCAGAGGATGGCGCCGCTGCCGAAGCCGGACGCGCCTCTGCTGCGCGAGACCACCTCGCCCTTCGCGATCAACTGGATGGGTGCCGCGGTAGGACGTAGCTACGATGTCGAACGCGCTGGCTCGCCGACCGGGCCGTGGACGGTGGTGGGCCGGGATATATCCGATGGCGTTAACGAATGGAACCCGGAAACCATGGTTCTGTTCCGCGACGATTATCGTCAGCTTCAGCTCGGGCGGACGTACTACTACCGGGTGACGGCGAAAAACGAGAGCGGTCGTTCTGCCCCTTCCAATGTGATTAGCGTGAAGCATAGTGAGGTGAATCAGCCGCCGGCTATCACGCTGGAACCCGCCTTAACTACCACTCAGGATCAGGGCGTCGAGCTTACGGCCAACTGGCAGGACGATGGCCTGCCGTCGCGAGAGGTGAAAGTGGGCTGGCAGCACGCCGGCGACGGACAGGTACATTTCTGCCATGCCGATCGGCCGCAAACCCGGGCCTGGTTCACGGCGCCAGGCACCTATGCGCTGACGTTCACTGCCGACGATGGGCTGCTGAAAAGCAGCAAAACCGTGACCGTGACGGTGGGCGAGGCGACGGGGAAGGCGCCGGCGGATTTCTGTCGTTATCACGGCAAAGTCTATGGCGTGGCTGAGGGGCGCCTGACGGTAATGAAGAGTGATAAAGACGCGCTGGCAGTTGGCGAGGACGGTTTTCTCGGCCCATTTGCCAGCGAGGGGGATAAGATCAGCTGGCAGGTGCAGGCGCCGTGGAGCGGTCAGTTCCAGCTCAACGTAACCTTCAACGGCAAATGGGGCGGCAAGCAGAACTCCTTTGTCGTCAACGGGGGCGCTCCGCAGGCCGTGGCCTTCCCGCAGACGGATGAGCAGGGCCAGCAGCTGCGGATACCCGTAACGCTGAAAGCGGGGAGCAATCAGGTTGACTTCGGCCGCTTCGCCGGCGACTGGGGCTATATGTTTATTAAATCGATCGAAGTGGTCGCGGAGTAGTACGCTCAGGCTGCGCCAGACGGGCGCAGCCTTTTTTCGAAAGGAGAGGTTATGCAGCAGTATCAGTTTCCGCAAGGGTTTCTGTGGGGGGCGGCGGCGTCCGGCCCGCAAACGGAAGGGGTCACCAATAAGCGCCATCGTTCCATCTGGGACAGCTGGTTTGCTGAACAGCCGGAGCGATTTTATCAACAGGTAGGGCCGCAAACCGTGTGTGATACTTATCATCAGTATCCGCAGGACGTGGCGCTGATGAAACAGACCGGCTTCAACTCGTTTCGAACCTCGATTCAGTGGTCACGACTGATCGCGGATTTTGAAACCGGCGCGCCGGACCCGGACGCGGTGCGTTTTTATCACGCCTATCTTGATGAGATGATCGCCAACGGCATTGAGCCGATGATCAATCTCTACCATTTTGATATGCCGGAGGTGCTGCAGAAACAGTACGGTGGCTTTGAATCGGCGCACGTAGCAGAGCTGTTTGCCCGCTTTGCCCGCACCGCCTTTAACCTGTTTGGCCATAAGGTTAAATACTGGATAACCTTCAACGAGCCGATTGTACCGGTTGAGGGAGGCTACCTGTACGACTTCCACTATCCGTGTAAGAAAGATGGCCGTCTGGCGGCGCAGGTGGCGTTTAACATTATGCTGGCGCATGCCAAAGCGGTAACGGCTTATCGTGAACTGGCGCTGGCGGGCGAGATCGGCGTGGTGCTCAACCTGACTCCGAGCTATACGCTCACCGACAGCGACGCGGATAAAAAGGCCGCCTGGTATGCCGACCTGTTTTTTAACCGCAGCTTCCTTGACCCGCTGGTAAAACATGAATTCCCTAAAGCGCTGTGCGAGATCCTCGCCGCCCACGACTGCCTGCCGACGACCAGCAAAGACGACGTGGCGTTGATCCTCAGCGCGGAGATCGATTTTCTTGGGGTGAACTATTACGTGCCGCGGCGGGTAAAAGCGCGTGAGAGCGAATATGACCTCGATTATTTCACCCCGGAATACTATTTCGAAAACGCGGTGAACCCGCAGGGCCGCTTTAACCCCTATCGTGATAACAACGAGATCCTGCCGCAGGCTATTTACGACATTGCCGCCAATATTCGTGAAAACTACGGCAATATTAAGTGGTATCTCGCGGAAATCGGTATCGCGATGGATCGACAATCAGAGGGAGAGCCCGGGGCGGACGGGGTCATAGACGATACTTTCCGCATTCAACTGATGGAAGAGCATCTGGTGCAGCTGCACCGCGCTATTGCCGACGGCGCGAACTGCTTTGGCGTGCATCAGTGGACGTTTATCGACAACTGGTCGTGGATCAATGCCTTCAAACGGCGCTACGGCTTCTGGCGACTGGATCTGGATACCGGCGAGCGACAGATAAAACGCAATGCGCTGTGGTTTGCCGAACTGGCGACCAGCAACGGTTTTACCCGCGACAAATAGCGCGCTGCGCCAGCGCTCCCTCCTGGCGGCGCGCAAAGAGGGAGCGTGCGAGGCTACACCAGTTCGTCTTTATTAATGCCCAGCCGCTTCATGCGCGACAGGAGCGTGGTGCGCTTCAGCCCCAGCCGCTGGGCGGCGCCCTTCGGCCCGGCCACCACGCCGTTGCTCTCCTTCAGCACCCGGACAATCAGTTGATATTCATCTTCGCCTTCCTCAGGCAGGACCTCTGGCGACCGCGGAGGCTCGACGATATCCCGCTCCGGCAGGGAGAGCTGCAGCACGTTGCCGCGGGTCAGCAGGACCGCCCGTTCGATGACGTTTTCCAGCTCGCGCACGTTGCCCGGCCACTCCATGCGCGTCAGGGTGCGCAGGGTTTCCGCCGGGATGCTGTCGATATTGCGTCCCATGCGGCGGGCGATTTTGAAGGTAAACGCCTTCACCAGCAGCGGGATGTCGTCGGGACGCTCGCGCAGCGGCGGCAGGTGGATCGGGAACACGTTGAGCCGGTAGTAGAGATCGCTGCGGAATTCCCTGTCGATAACCATTTGCTTGAGATCGCGGTTGGTGGCGGCGATCAGTCGGACGTCGGTCTGGATCAGCTTGTTGCTCCCCAGGCGTTCGAACTCCTGCTCCTGGAGGACGCGCAGCAGCTTGGGCTGCAGCTCCAGCGGCATATCGCCCACTTCATCAAGGAACAGGGAGCTTTTGTCCGCCAGTTCGAAGCGGCCGATACGCTGGGCGCTGGCCCCGGTAAACGCGCCGCGTTCGTGGCCGAACAGATCGCTCTCCAGCAGCCCGGCGGGCATCGCGGCGCAGTTCATCTTCACCATCCGCCGACTGTTTCGTCCGCTGAGGTTATGAATGGCGCGGGCGATAAGCTCTTTACCGGTGCCGGTTTCGCCGAGGATCAGCACGGTGCTGTCGCTGTGGGCCACCATCTCGACCTGCTTGAGCACATTGTTCATCGCCTCGCTGCGGCCGATGATCTCCCCGAATTCGCTCTCGACATTGTTGAGCTGCTCGGTGAGGGCGAGGTTCTCATCCACCAGTCGCTCTTTCAGGCGCTGAATTTCGCGGTAGGCGAGGGCGTTATCGATAGCGATCGACACCCGCTCGGCGATCTGCCGCAGCAGCTTGAGATTGGTGGTGGTAAACACCTGTTCGTCGCACTGCGCCAGCTTCAGCACGCCGAGCAGGGTGTTGCCGGACATCAGCGGCAGCAGGCACAGGGTCTGGATCTTGTTGCCCCACATCTCGAAGAGCATTTTCTCGTACGGCGCGAGAGTGTCATGCTCGTGCAGGTTAAGCAGCAGCATCTCTTTGCTTTTGAACACCCGCTCGGTGAGGGTGCCGGCTTCATCCACCTCGCTCTGGTCGTGAACCGGATGGCTGGCGTCAAGATAGTGGGTGGAATAGATGTTGAGCTTCCCTTTGCGGTTGCTGCGCAGCACTACGCTGATGGCATCGATCCGGAAGTAGCGATGGATCTCTTTCGCCACCTCGCTGACCAGCTCGTCGATATCCAGACGCGAGAGGACCGCGTTGGTGATCGCCACCAGGATGCGAAAGTTGTCGCGCTCGTGGCACAGCAGATCGTAATCGACGTTGTTGCTGACCCGGTTCTGAATCTGCTCGGTGACCACGGCGACGATCTGCGCGAAGGTATGCAGCCGCTGGAACTCTTTCTCGCTCCATGGCCGGTTGTCACGACGCAGAAATTCGCAACCGCCGAAGATCCGCCCGTCGGCCGCCAGCGGCAGCAGCGAGTAGTACCCGAACGGGCGATAGATCCCGCTGCGGATAAGCTGCGGCCAGGTGTCGGCAAAGGTCTCATGATCGCAATGCAGGGCATCCGGCCGGGAGAGTAAGCGGCGTACAGGGCCGTGGGCGAGCACGGTTTCATCTTCGTAGCTCACCGGCTGGCCTGCCTCATCGCAGGCGTATCTGGCCGCGCGGTGGTTGCCTGCGTTCCACAGGATAATGGCCGCTTCGTCGGCCAGCGCGGACTGTTGCACCAGGCGGGTCAGGGTTTCGCTCAGCGCAGCCAGATCGGGCTGCTGTAATAAAAGCCGGGTGATATCAAACAGACCCTGCTGGCCGAGATCGCTCATCGGTGTATACGACATGGCTTACATCCAAAACGCGCCGGCAACGCGGCGCATAAGAAAATGATGGTACAAATAATAGTATGTTAATAAGGCGGTTGTGACCGCCGTTAACCCATCCGTGGGCGCCCGCTGGTTTGGGCGGGATACTCATGCTGGCTTTTCCCGGCTTACGCTGCGCTTAGCCGGGCTACAAGTGCGCGGAGTTTTGTAGCCGGATAAGGCGCCAGCCGCTATCCGGGCCCCGACGCCGTCGTTAACAAATTCTCGGCAGCGGCTCGGCGTGGGGAAGATCGAGCGTCCGCTTCACGCCGTACAGCCCGACGGAACGCACGCCCGGTCGGGCGACCACCTCGCCGATTATCGCCGCCTCGCATCCCAGGGCGTGAGACCGTAGATGCGTCAGCACATTTTCCGCTTCTTCGCGGGCGACGGCGATCACCAGCTTGCCTTCATTGGCGAAGTTCAGGGCGTCCAGCCCGAGCAGCTCGCAGACCCCGCGCACGGTGTCGTTGACCGGCAGCTTCGCCTCGTGCAGTTCAATGCCGCAGCCGCTGGCGACGGCGAACTCATGGGCGACGGCGTTGACGCCGCCGCGGGTGGCGTCGCGCAGGGCTTTTACGCCGCGCAGCGGCCGCAGGGTTTGGATCAGCGGCGTCAGCACCGCGCAGTCGCTGGACAGCGCGCCGTCGAGCCCCATCTGCTCACGCAGATTAAGGATGGTGGCGCCATGATCCCCCAGCGTGCCGCTGACCAGCAGCACATCGCCGGCGCTGATCTGCTGCGTCCCCCAGCGAACGTCCGCCGGGATGGCGCCGATGCCGGCGGTGTTGATAAACAGCTTATCCGCCGCGCCGCGCGGCACCACTTTGGTATCGCCGGTGACGATGGCGATCCCTGCCGCCCGAGCGGTATCGGCCATGCTGGCGACCACCGCTTCCAGGGTAGTCATCTCCAGCCCCTCTTCGAGAATAAACCCGCAGGAGAGATAGCGCGGGATGGCGCCGCTGACCGCCACGTCGTTGGCGGTACCGCAGACGGCCAGCTTGCCGATATTGCCGCCGGGAAAGAACAGTGGGTCAATTACATAGCTGTCGGTGGAGAAGGCGAGGCGATCCCCCTGAGCGGCAAGCGCCGCCAGATCGAGGCGCGCCTGATCCTCCTGCTCCGCCAGCCAGGGGTTGGCGAAAGCCTGCATAAACAGGTCGCCGATCAGCTGCTGCATTGCCTGACCGCCGCTACCGTGGGCTAACTGGACGCTTTTCATGCTTCATATTCCTGACTGCGATATTGATACCAGGCGGCGCAGGCCCCTTCCGAGGAGACCATCAGCGCGCCAAAGGCGCTTTGCGGATTGCAGGTGCTGGCGAAGAGCGGGCACTGGTGCGGTTTACAGCGACCGGTCAACACCTCGCCGCAGCGGGCGCGCGGGTCGTCGCACACGCGCTGCGGCGCCGGGCGGAAATGGGCCTCGGCATCGAAGCGCTGATAGGCCGGCGTGAGGTGCACGCCGGAGTCGCTGATGACCCCCAGACCGCGCCATTCGCTGTCGCCATCAAGGCAAAACACGTCGGCCATCGCCGCCTGCGCCAGCGGGTTGCCTGCATCCGGCACCACGCGACGGTACTGATTTTCCACTTCGCTACGCTGCGCTATTGTCTGCTCAACCAGCATCACCGCGCCTTGCAGTAGATCAAGCGGTTCGAAACCGGCGACCACTAACGGGCGATGATAGTCGCTGGCGATAAAGCCGTAGGCTTCGGTGCCGATCACCATACTGACGTGGCCGGGGGCGAGAAAGGCGTCGATACCGTTGTCCGGCTGATCCAGCAGACTGCGCAGGGTCGGCAGCAGGGTGATGTGCTGACAGAAAAAGAAGAAGTTTTCGACGTTGCGCTCCCGCGCCTGACGCAGGGTGAGGGCGGTGGCGGGCATGGTGGTTTCGAAACCGAGACCGAAAAAGACCACCTCACGCTGCGGGTTTTGCTGCGCCAGCCGCAGGGCGTCCATCGGCGAGTAAACGATGCGAACATCGGCGCCGCTGGCTTTCGCCTGCAGCAGTGAGCCGTTTTTGCCCGGCACGCGCATGGCGTCGCCGAAGGTACAGAAGATCACCCCCGGGCGGCTGGCAATCTCAATGCAGGCGTCGATGCGCCCCATCGGCAGGACGCATACCGGGCAGCCGGGCCCATGAATAAATTCAATATTCTCCGGCAACAGCTGGTCGAGACCGAACTTAAATATGGCATGGGTATGGCCGCCGCAGACCTCCATAATGCGCAGCGGACGCTGCGCGGTGTGCGGCAGCAGATGGGCACGCTGCTGAAGATGGGCCACCAGCTGCATGACCTGCTCGGGGGCGCGGTATTCGTCAACGTAACGCATTATCGCTCCTCGCCGTACAGCAGGGCGCCGACGTCCGGCTCCACGTCAAACATATTTTGCAGCGCCTCGAGCGTATCGAGCGCTTCGTCTTCATTAATCACGCTCATGGCGAACCCGACGTGCACCAGCACCCACTGGCCGAGACGCGGCTGACCCTGGTCGTCAACGGCGCCCACCAGCGTCAGGTCAACGTCGCGCTGAATGCCACAGACTTCCACCTTCGCCAGCACGCCGTCGATGGCGCAAATTTGTCCCGGAATGCCTATGCACATCGTTGCGTCTCCAGCCAGGTGAGCCACTGGTCCATGCCTTCGCCGCTGGTGGCGGAGAGGAGGATAATTTCAATATGCGGATTGACCTCGCGGGCGCAGGCCAGGCATTTATCCACGTCAAAGTTGAGATACGGCAGCAGGTCGACTTTGTTGAGCAGCATCAGGCTGGCGGCGGCGAACATATGCGGATACTTCAGCGGCTTGTCTTCGCCTTCGGTGACCGACAGCACCGCCACCTTATGGCGTTCGCCGAGATCAAAGCTCGCCGGGCAGACCAGGTTGCCGACGTTTTCAATAAACAGAATGCCGTGGTCAGCCAGCGGCAGGCGCGGGGCGGCGTCGGCGATCATCTGGGCGTCGAGATGGCAGCCTTTCCCGGTGTTGACCTGGATCGCCGGAGTGCCGGTGGCGCGAATGCGGGCGGCGTCATTGACCGTTTGCTGGTCCCCTTCGATCACCGCGCAGTCGGCACGCCCTTTCAGCCGGGTGAGGGTTTCGGTGAGCAGGGTGGTTTTGCCGGAGCCGGGGCTGGAAACCAGATTCAGCACCAGCTGACTTTTAGCGGCGAAGCGCGCGCGGTTGCGCGCCGCCAGGCGGTTGTTTTTATCCAGCACGTCGATTTCCACTTCCAGCATCCGCCGCTGGCTCTGGCCCGGGGCGTGAGTCCCCGCTTCGCCATGGCCGTAATGCAGATCGCCCTCTGTCGTGCGGGTGGGGGCGAAGTGGTCAGTTTTGACGCCGGTGATGGTCATCGTCTGGCGTGGGGCGGGCGCGAAGGGGGCGCTGCGGAACGCGGAATGCGGGTTTCGTTCGTCTCCTTCAATATAGAGGTTGCCTTCGCCACAGCCGCATGTCGTACACATAATTTACTCCAATTCTAAACGCTGAATCTGTAAGCCGTCATCCGCCACGATCTGTAGCTGGTCGTTATTGCAGTGCGGGCAGCGGCGGACGTGCTGCGAGACAAGATGGACGTACTGCTGACAGCGTTCGCACCAGCATTCAGCCTGTTGTTCGGCGATATGCAGTTCACACCCCTCCGCCAGCGTGCCGCGGCAGACCAGCTCAAAGCAGAAGGTCAGGGCGCTGGCTTCGACGCAGGAAAATGCCCCGACCTTAAGCCACACGCCGGTCACCCGTCGCGCGCCGGCCTGCTGCGCCTGTTGTTCAATAATTTCCAGCGCCCGCTGGCTGAGGGTGATTTCGTGCATAGTCGCCTCCGTATCGCGATGCGCCTTTTATGCAATAACGATGCCAGAACAGACTCATGGCGGTGGGAAATGTCGATGACGACGCGCCGGGGCTGTCATCGACATGTCGCGTCGGCAGGATATAAATATAAAAACATAATTAAATCAAATAAATAAAATGTGGCACGGAAAATGCTTAAACGGTGCATCTCATGCTACGGAGAAACCGATATGACTATTTGGGAAATAAGTGAAAAGGCGGATTACATCGCCGACCGTCACCGGCAGCAGCAGGAGCAGTGGCATATCTACTGTAACTCGCTGGTTCAGGGGATCACCCTGTCGAAAGCCCGCCTGCATCACGCGATGAGCTGCGCGCCGGACAAAGAGCTGTGCTTCGTGCTGTTCGGCCATTTTCAGGTGTTCGTCGCCCTGGCGGAAGGCTTCAACAGCCACACCATCGAATACTACGTCGAAAACAAAGGCGGCGGTGATAAGTATCTGATTGCTCAGGCCACGCTCGCCGCGGATGGCACGGTGGACGGGCGGATCAGCAACCGCTCCCGCGACCAGGTGCTGGAGCACTATCTGGCGATTATCGCCACCGTCTATGACCGTCTGTACGACGCCATGGAGCAAGACCAACCGGTGGACTTAAGCCATCTGGCTCTGACCCACTGATCGCAAGGTGTCGACATGTGTCGAAAATGACACCTGCGCAACCTGATTTCGTCAAAAGTGACTTTCACCCGAGGATGACCCGGTGAACCGTTTTGTAATTGCTGACTCCACTGTCTGTATCGGCTGCCGCACCTGCGAAGCCGCCTGCTCTGAGACGCATCGCCAACATGGCCTGCAGGCGATGCCGCGGCTGCAGGTGATGCGTAATGAAAAAGAATCGGCACCGCAGATGTGCCACCACTGCGAAGACGCCCCCTGCGCCGCTGTCTGTCCGGTTAACGCCATCCAGCGCGTCGATGGCGCTGTCCAGCTCAACGAGAGCCTGTGCGTAAGCTGCAAACTGTGCGGCATCGCCTGCCCGTTTGGCGCGATCGAATTTTCTGGCAGCCGTCCGCTGGATATTCCGGCCAATGCCAATACCCGACTGGCGCCCCCCGCGCCGCCGGCGCCGGCCCGCGTCAGCTCGCTGCTCGACTGGGTGCCTGGGGTGCGCGCCATTGCCGTGAAATGCGACCTCTGCCACTTCGATGACCAGGGTCCGGCCTGCGTGCGGACCTGTCCGACCAAAGCGCTGATGCTGGTGGATAGCCGTGATATCGCCCTGGCCAGCAAGCGTAAACGCCAGCTGACCTTTAATACCGACCTTGGCGACTTGTCGCTGTTCCAGGCGCAACAGGGGGAGAGGGAATGAGTGTAATTGGATTAGTCAATCAGGCGGTGACATGGTACGCCGCCAGCGCCGTGCTGGCCTTTGTGTTTGCCATGCGTAAACCGCTCAGCGGCGCCATTGCCGGGATCGGCGGCGCGGTGGCCAGCGCCATGCTGGTGGTTGCCGGCGGCGCCGCGCTGTTGATGCCGGATCGGATCCACGGCGGCATGCTGCAGTTTCTCCATCTGACGATGCGGGTGGGCGGCGTGAACGCCCTGTGGCTGCTGGCCATTGGCCTGTCGGCGCTGCCGGTGTCGCTGTTTAACATTAGCTGGCATCGCCACCCGCAGGTGAAGGCCAACGGCCTGCTGGTCAACCTGCTGCTGGCCGCCGCCACCTGTGCGGTGGTGGTGACCAATATCGGCTCGCTGGTGGTGATGGCGGAGATCATGGCGCTCTGCGCGGCGTTTCTCACGGGCTGCGCCGCCTCCGGCAAGCTGTGGTTTGCCCTGGGTCGTCTCGGCACGTTGCTGATGGCCTGGACCTGCTGGCTGGTGTGGTCGACCTACGGCACCCTCGAGCTGGCGCAGATCAATCTTCAGGCGGTGGATATGATGCAGAGCCCGCTGCTGTGGCTGCCGGGGCTGGCGGGGTTCGCCCTGCTGGCGGGGGCTATCCCGCTGCACGGCTGGGCGCCGCAGGCGCACGCCGGGGCCAGCGCGCCGGCCGCCGCGCTGTTTTCCACTGTGGTCATGAAGGTCGGTCTGTACGGCATGTTAACCGTTTCGCTGGCCGGCGGCGTGCCGCCGCTGTGGTGGGGCGTGATGCTGCTGGTGCTGGGGATGATCACCGCCTTTATCGGCGGGCTGTATGCGTTGATGGAACATAACATTCAGCGCCTGCTGGCCTATCACACCCTGGAGAACATCGGCATTATCCTGCTGGGGCTGGGCGCCTTCGTCACCGGCGTGGCCACCCGCAACAGCACGCTGATGGTGCTGGGTTTCATCGGTGGCATGTATCACCTGATTAACCACAGCCTGTTCAAAACTACGCTGTTCCTCGGCGCCGGGGCGGTGTGGTTCCGCACCGGCCATCGCGATATCGAGAAGCTGGGCGGCATCGGTAAAAAAATGCCGCTGATCTCCCTCGCCATGCTGGTGGGGCTGATGGCGATGGCGGCCCTGCCACCGCTGAACGGCTTCGCCGGCGAGTGGGTTATCTACCAGTCCTTCTTCAAAATGAGCACCAGCGACCTGTTTATTGGCCGTCTTCTGGGGCCGCTGCTGGCGGTCGGCCTGGCGATCACCGGCGCGCTGGCGGTGATGTGTATGGCCAAAGTCTATGGCGTCACCTTCCTCGGCGCGCCGCGGAGCAAAGAGGCGGAAAACGCCACCTGCGCCCCCTGGCTGATGACCCTGAGCGTGGTCATGGCGGCGGTCTTCTGCCTCGTTGGCGGCATCGCCGCGCCGTGGCTGCTGCCGCTGGTGAGCGGTGCCTTCCCGCTGCAGGCCCAGGTGTCGAGCGTGGTGTCGCAGCCGATGATCGCGCTGCTGCTTATCGCCTGCCCGCTGCTGCCGTTCTTGCTGATGATCTTCTTTAAAGGCGATCGCCTGGCGGCGCGCTCGCGCGGCGCGGCCTGGGTCTGCGGCTACGATCACGAACAGTCGATGGTGGTCACTGCCCACGGTTTCGCCATGCCGGTGAAAGAGGCCTTTGCGCCGCTGCTGAAGCTGCGTCACTGGCTGAATCCGGTGCGTCTGGTGCCGGGCTGGCAATCGGCCTCGGCGCCAGCGCTGCTGCGCGGAATGGCGCTGGTTGAGCTGGCGGTGCTGGTGGTGATTGTCATTTCGCGAGGAGCCTGAGAATGAGTTTGTTAATTGCATTGCTACAGGCGCTGGCGCTGTTTGCCGTCGCGCCGCTGTTATCCGGGATCGTTCGCGTCGCCCGCGCGCGGCTGCATAACCGCCGCGGTCCGGGCGTGCTGCAGGAGTATCGGGATATCCTGAAACTGCTGGGCCGCCAGAGCGTTGGTCCCGACGCCTCGGGCTGGGTGTTCCGCCTGACGCCGTACGTCATGGTGGGCGTGATGCTGACCATCGCCACCGCCTTGCCGGTGGTGACGGTGGACTCTCCGCTGCCGGTGCTTGGGGATCTCATCACCTTGATCTACCTGTTCGCCATCGCCCGTTTCTTCTTCGCGATTTCCGGTCTGGACACCGGCAGCCCATTTACCGCGCTGGGCAGCAGCCGCGAAGCGATGCTCGGCGTGCTGGTGGAGCCGATCCTCCTGCTGGGCCTGTGGGTCGCCGCGCAGGTCGCCGGCTCGACGCACATCAGCACCATTACCGATACCCTTTATCACTGGTCGGCAGCGCGCAGCATTCCCTTGATTCTGGCGCTGTGCGCCTGCGCCTTCGCCACCTTTATCGAGATGGGCAAACTGCCGTTCGATCTGGCGGAAGCGGAGCAGGAGCTGCAGGAGGGGCCGCTTTCCGAGTACAGCGGTAGCGGCTTTGGCATCCTGAAGTGGGGCATCAGTCTCAAACAGCTGGTGGTGCTGCAGATGTTTGTCGGGGTCTTTTTCCCGTGGGGCCAGATGACCAGCTTCAGCGTCGGCGGCCTGCTGCTGGCGCTGGTGGTGGCCGTCGTCAAGCTGGTGGTGGGCGTGCTGATCATCGCGCTGTTCGAGAACAGCATGGCGCGTCTGCGTTTTTGTGCCACCTCCCGCGTCACCTGGGCCGGGTTTGGTTTTGCCTTTTTAGCCTTCGTCTCCTTGCTGGTGGCGTGATTTAAGAGAGTTTGAGCATGTCTGAAGAAAAAATCGGTCAACACTATCTTGCGGCGCTGCACCAGGCCTTTCCGGGCGTGGTGCTGGACGAAGCCTGGCAGACCAAAGACCAGTTAACCATCACCGTGAAGGTCAATTACCTGCCGGAAGTGGTGGAGTTTCTCTACTACCAGCAGGGCGGCTGGCTGTCGGTGCTGTTCGGCAACGATGAACGTAAGCTGAACGGCCACTACGCGGTCTATTACGTACTGTCGATGGAGCAGGGCACCAAATGCTGGATCACCGTGCGCGTGGAAGTGGACGCCAACAAACCGGAATACCCGTCGGTGACGCCGCGCGTGCCGGCGGCGGTGTGGGGCGAGCGCGAAGTACGCGACATGTACGGCCTGGTGCCGGTCGGCCTGCCGGACGAACGCCGGCTGGTGCTGCCGGATGACTGGCCGGACGAACTCTATCCGCTGCGTAAAGACAGCATGGACTACCGCCAGCGTCCGGCGCCGACCACCGACGCCGAAACCTACGAGTTCATCAACGAGCTCGGCAGCAAGAAAAACAACGTGGTGCCGATCGGTCCGCTGCACGTCACTTCCGATGAGCCCGGCCACTTCCGCCTGTTCGTTGACGGTGAGAACATTATCGATGCCGATTACCGTCTGTTCTATGTCCACCGCGGCATGGAGAAACTGGCGGAAACCCGCATGGGTTATAACGAAGTGACTTTCCTGTCTGACCGCGTGTGCGGCATCTGCGGCTTCGCCCACAGTACCGCTTATACCACCTCGGTGGAGAATGCGATGGGCATCGTGGTGCCGGAGCGGGCGCAGATGATCCGCGCCATTCTGCTGGAGGTGGAACGCCTGCATTCGCACCTCCTGAACCTTGGTCTGGCCTGCCACTTCACCGGCTTCGACTCCGGCTTTATGCAGTTCTTCCGCGTGCGCGAAACCTCGATGAAGATGGCGGAGATCCTCACCGGCGCGCGTAAAACCTACGGTCTGAACCTGATCGGCGGGATCCGCCGCGACCTGCTGAAAGAGGACATGATCCAGACCCGTCAGCTTGCGCAGCAGATGCGTCGCGATGTGCAGGAGCTGGTGGATATGCTGCTCAGCACCCCGAACATGGAGCAGCGCACCGTCGGCATTGGCCGGCTGGACCCGGAAATCGCCCGCGACTTCAGTAACGTTGGCCCGATGGTGCGCGCCAGTGGCCACGCCCGCGATACCCGCGCCGACCATCCGTTCGTCGGTTACGGCCTGCTGCCGATGGAGGTTCACAGCGAGCAGGGCTGCGACGTGATATCCCGCCTCAAGGTGCGGATCAACGAGGTTTATACCGCGCTGAACATGATTGATTACGGTCTCGATAACCTGCCCGGCGGTCCGCTGATGGTGGAAGGGTTCACCTATATCCCGCACCGCTTCGCGCTGGGCTTCTCCGAGGCGCCGCGCGGCGACGATATCCACTGGAGCATGACCGGCGACAACCAAAAACTGTACCGCTGGCGCTGCCGGGCGGCGACCTACGCCAACTGGCCGACCCTCCGCTACATGCTGCGCGGCAACACCGTTTCCGATGCGCCGCTGATCATCGGCAGCCTCGACCCGTGCTACTCCTGTACCGACCGCATGACCGTGGTCGATGTACGCAAGAAGAAGAGCAAAGTGGTGCCGTACAAAGAGCTGGAGCGCTATAGCATCGAGCGTAAAAACTCGCCGCTGAAATAGAAATAATTGAGCCATTGCGTGGGGCCCCTCACCCCGACCCTCTCCCCACAGGGGAGAGGGGGAAGGGCAGACGAGTGCGAATTCACTGACCGTGCAGAACTGTCCCCTCTCCCTTTCAGGGAGAGGGCTAGGGTGAGGGTAAAAGGCCGTACACAACCTGGGAGCAATAATGTTTACCTTTATTAAAAAAGTCATTAAGACCGGCACCGCGACGCACGCCTACCCGCTGGAGCCGATGCCGGTAGATAAAAACTTCCGCGGCAAGCCGGAGCATAACCCGCAGCAGTGTATCGGCTGCGCGGCCTGCGTGAATGCCTGCCCATCGAACGCCCTGATGGTCGAGACCGATCTGGCCACTAACCAGCTGGCGTGGCAGTTCAACCTCGGGCGCTGCATCTTCTGCGGCCGCTGCGAAGAGGTCTGCCCGACGGCGGCGATTAAGCTGTCGCCGGAGTATGAGCTGGCGGTGTGGAAGAAAGAGGATTTCCTTCAGCAGTCGCGCTTCGCTATCTGCCACTGCCGGGAGTGCCAGCGGCCGTTCGCAGTGCAAAAGGAGATCGACTACGCCATCGCGCTGCTCAAGCATAACGGCGATACCCGCGCCGAGCTGCACCGCGAAAGCTTCGAAACCTGCCCGGAATGTAAGCGCCAGAAATGTCTGGTGCCGTCCGATCGTATTGAACTGACCCGCCACATAAGGGAGGCCAGCTGATGAGCACTTTACTTGGCCCGCGCGATGAAAACGGCATTCCGGTGCCGATGACGGTGGATGAATCCATCGCCAGCATGAAGGCCTCGCTGCTGAAGAAAATCAAACGTTCCGCCTACGTTTATCGCGTCGACTGCGGCGGCTGTAACGGCTGCGAAATCGAAATCTTCGCCACCCTTTCGCCGCTGTTCGACGCTGAACGCTTCGGGATTAAAGTGGTGCCTTCGCCGCGCCATGCCGATATCCTGCTGTTTACCGGGGCGGTGACCCGCGCGATGCGCTCCCCGGCGCTGCGCGCCTGGCAGTCGGCGCCGGATCCGAAGATCTGTATCTCCTACGGCGCCTGCGGCAACAGCGGCGGCATCTTCCACGACCTGTACTGCGTCTGGGGCGGTACCGATAAAATCGTACCGGTCGATGTCTATATTCCGGGCTGCCCGCCGACGCCCGCTGCTACCCTGTACGGCTTCGCCATGGCCCTCGGCCTGCTGGAGCAGAAAATTCACGCCCGCCTGCCGGGCGAGCTTGACGAACAGCCGACCGAGCTGCTGCACGCCGATATGGTACAACCCCTGCGGGTGCGTATCGATCGCGAAGCGCGGCGTCTGGCGGGCTATCGCTATGGCCGGCAGATTGCTGACGACTATATGCGTCTGCTCGGCCAGGGCGACAGCCAGGTGCTGCGCTGGCTGGAGGCGGAAAAAGATCCGCGTCTGACCGAGATCGTCACCCATCTCAACCAGGTGGTCGAGGGGGCGCGTATCCGATGAGCGAGACGGTGGTGTTCAGTCAGCTGAGCCGTAAATTTATTGATGAGAACGACGCCACGCCGGATCAGGCGCAGCAGGTGGTCTATTACAGCCTGGCGATTGGCCACCACCTCGGCGTTATCGACTGTCTTGAGGCGGCGCTGAGCTGCCCGTGGGAGGCGTATCTGGCGTGGATCGCCACCCTTGAGGCCGGCAGCGCCGCACGGCGCAAAATGGAGGGGGTGCCGAAGTATGGCGAGATCGTCATCGACAGCAGCCACGTGGCAATGCTGGCCAACGCCTTTGATAAAGCGCAGTCCGCGCAGACCCCGCAGCAGCAGGCGTGGAGCAAAGCGATGCTCAGCATGCTGCATGATATTCACCAGGAGAGCGCCATCTATCTGATGGTGAGGAGATTACGTGACTGACGTTTTACTCTGTGTTGGCAACAGTATGATGGGCGACGACGGCGCCGGACCGTTGCTGGCGGAGATGTGCGCGGCGAACCCGGCCGGCCAGTGGGTGGTCATCGACGGCGGCAGCGCGCCGGAAAACGACATCGTGGCGATCCGTGAATTACGCCCCGAACGCCTGCTGATTGTTGATGCCACCGACATGGGCCTTAACCCCGGCGACATTCGCGTCATCGACCCCGACGACATCGCCGAGATGTTTATGATGACCACCCATAACATGCCGCTCAACTATCTGGTCGATCAGCTGAAAGAGGACGTCGGCGAGGTGATCTTCCTCGGCATTCAGCCGGATATCGTCGGTTTTTATTATCCGATGACCCAGCCGGTGAAAGAGGCCGTTGCCCGGGTGTACCAGCAGCTGGCAGACTGGCAGGGCCAGGGCGGCTTTGCCCGGCTGGAGGCCGCAGACGATTAACCCTGCGGCGATCAGGGCTCCCCGACGGCGCGCGACTGGCCTGCCGGGAGCCCCGTTACCGGCGGCGCCAGCTCAAGATTCTCTATCACTAATTTACCGGGCGACACCGAGACTCTGACCTGCGTGCCGACCGGAAATCCCGCCTGCTCCAGCCAGTCGCCGTTCAGGCTCAGGGCCGCGTGGCGGGTGTAGCGCCGCGTCTCCCGCGTTTTGCGGTTCTCATGGCGTTTTCTGACATAACCCACGGTTAACTGGCGAATGGCCCTGACGATCCCTCTGGCTGCGGGGGGCTGCTGTACGTTCATGATCTGCTCCTTGCTGAAGATACCCCTGAAAATATACTGGATAAAATACCAGTTGTTGTGAACGGGAGGCAAACCAGAAACTGGAATCAGGCTCGAGAAAAAAACATGTAATGGATGCAACAGAAAGCAGACGCCCGTCCCCCGGTCAGCGCAGGGAGACGGGCGAGCGCCGGAGACGCGCTTAGTCGAGGTCGGCGCCGTTGCTGGCTATCACCTTCTGGTACCAGAAGAACGACTTTTTACGCTTGCGCGCCAGCGTGCCGTTGCCGGCGTCGTCGCGATCGACATAGACAAAGCCGTAGCGTTTGCTCATCTCGCCGGTTGACGCCGAGACCAGATCGATACAGCCCCAGCTGGTGTAACCCAGCACCGGAATACCGTCGCCGATGGCGTCGCGCATCGCCTTGATGTGCTCGCGCAGGTAGCTGATGCGATAGTCGTCATTGATCTCGCCCCTGGCGTCGATCTCGTCCCGGGCGCCGAGCCCGTTTTCCACCAGGAACAGCGGCTTCTGATAGCGGTCGTACATCATGTTCATGGTGATACGCAGACCCAGCGGGTCGATGCCCCAGCCCCATTCGCTGGCCGGAATGTGCGGGTTCTTCAGCGACTTGACGATATTGGCGGCATTGGTGTTGCTGGCGTTCATCTCCGCCGAGGCGCAGCGTGAGGCGTAGTAGCTAAAGGAGACGAAATCGACGGTGTTTTTGAGGATCTCGTCATCGCCCGGCTGCTTCGCAATGGTGACCCCCTTTTCCCGGAACACCCGCGCGGCCCACACCGGGTAGGCGCCGCGCGCCTGGACGTCAATAAAGAAAAGATTTTCGCGGTCCTTCTCCAGCGCCATCCAGACATCTTCCGGCTTGCAGGAGTAAGGGTAGAAATTACCGCCCGCCAGCATGCAGCCGACCTGATTTTGCGGGTTTATCTCGTGGGCGATTTTTGTCGCCAGCGCGCTGGCCACCAGCTCGTGATGCGCGGCCTGGTACTTCACCTGCTCCTGGTTTTCTCCCGCTTCAAACACCAGACCGGCGCCGGAGTAGGGGCTGTGCAGCATGATGTTGATTTCATTGAAGGTGAGCCAGTATTTCACCAGACCGTCAAAAGCTTCAAAGCAGGTGCGGGCGTAGTGGCTGAAGAAATCCACCATTTTGCGGTTGCGCCAGGAGCCGTACTCCATTACCAGGTGCATCGGCACGTCAAAATGGCACAGCGTGACCAGCGGCTCGATACCGTGCTTTTTGCACTCTTCGAACAGCGAGCGATAGAAGGCGATGCCCTGCGGATTCGGCTGCTGCTCGTCGCCGCGCGGGAACAGGCGGCTCCAGGCGATGGAGGTGCGAAAGACGCTGAACCCCATCTCCGCCATCAGGGCGATATCTTCCTTGTAGCGGTGGTAGAAATCGATCGCCTCGTGGCTGGGGTAGAATTCGTCTTCGCGAAGCGTGAAGCGCTTCTCCAGGCCTAATTTTACCGGCAGACGGTGGGCGCCGTGGGGGAGGGTATCCACGGTGGCCATCCCTTTCCCCCCTTCGCGCCATGCGCCTTCAGACTGGTTGGCGGCCAGTGCGCCGCCCCATAAAAATCCCTGTGGGAAACTCGCCATGCGTTACCTCGTTATCAATGATGTGTTCAGGCGTGGGTTGCCTGGGCCTGGGCCTGGCGCGCTCGGGCGTCGGCGGCGGCCTGTTCAACGGGAATATCTTCAAAGCCGAGGATCAGCGTCAGGGCAAACGACAGCACTACCGACAGCGCCATCACGCCAAACACCCAGACGATGGTCATTGGATTGGCTGGATCGAAAAACTGCACGCTGGTGAACAGCCCCGGCGCCGCCATCGAGTGGCTGGCCAGTCCGGCGATACCCGCCACCGCGCCGCAGATAAAGCCGCTGATCAAGCTGGCGATCAGCGGGCGTTTCAGGCGCACCGCCACGCCGTACAGCGCCGGTTCGGAAATCCCGGCCAGAATCGCCGATGCCGCGGCGGCCAGCGCCGTCTGGCGCAGTTCCGGGTTTTTGGTTTTCCACGCCACCGCCAGCGAAGAGCCGCCGAGCGACAGGTTAGCGCCGATCTCCGACGGCATTACCATGCCCTCTTTGCCGGTTTCGGCGATGGTCTGAATGATGGTCGGCGTAAAGACCCGGTGCATGCCGGTCATCACCAGCAGCGGCCACAGCCCGCCCATGATCGCCACCGACAGCCAGCCGAGATAGCTGTGGATCGTATAGACCAGCGCGGAAATGGCGCTACCGATCCAGATGCCGAGCGGGCCAATCAGCAGGATCGCCAGCGGGGCGGCGATCAGCACGATCAGCATTGGCTTAAGGAAGTTTTTCGTCACCGCCGGGGTAATGCGATCCACCCAGCGTTCGATATACGACAGGCACCAGGTCATCACCAGCGCCGGGATCACCGTGTAGGTGTATTTCACCGCGGTCACCGGGATAAAGGCAAATTCAACGTGTTCGCCCTGAGCGGCTTTGGCCATTAATTCGATAAACCCGGGATGCACCAGCACCCCGGCGATAGCGATGGCCAGCGACATATTGGTTTTGAATTTCACCGCCGCGGAGGCGGCCACCATCAGCGGCAGGAAGAAAAATGCGCCGTCGCCGATAAGCGTCAGGAGGGTCAGCGTCGGCGAGCCTTTCGGCAACGCGCCGCTCATCTCAAGGATCATCGCCAGCAACTTGACCATCGATCCGCCGATAATCGCCGGGATCAGCGGCGACATGGTGCCGATCAGCGCGTCAAGGATCCCGGCGCCGATGCGTTTCAGGGTGACCGGCGCTTTGCCCTGCGGCTCGACCGGGCGCAGGTCGCCGGGCAGCAGATTCACCACCTCGCGATAGGCCTGTGAGACCGTGTTGCCGATGATCACCTGGCACTGGTTATCGCTGCGCACGACGCCGAGCACCCCGGTCAGGCCTTTCAGTGTAGGGCTATCGACCTGTTCGTTGTCTTTGACCACGAAACGCAGACGAGTCATGCAGTGGGTCACGGCGACGACGTTATCGACTCCGCCTAATGCCGCGACTATCTGTTGCGCCAGGGCTGCATAATTTTTCGACATCGGATTTTATCCTGTTTATCAATAGGGTACTGATCTGTTACCGCGCCGCATCGCCGGGCGATACCATGCTTTATAGGAAACCGGTTCCACAAAATCATGGTTAGTTTCATTTGATTGCACAAGAAATAAAAAAATATGATCTCAGTTTTGTGATTTTGATCGCTAATCGTCGCGGTGAGCAGGGGAGTGCTGTAAAAGCGGGAAACGTGCAGTACACTGCCTGCAACTTTTGCAACAGGAAGAATCACATGGCAACGATGCTGGAGGTCGCTAAGCGCGCGGGGGTATCGAAGGCGACCGTGTCGCGGGTGCTGTCGGGCAACGGCTATGTCAGCCAGGAGACCAAAGACCGGGTGTTTAAGGCGGTGGCGGAGAGCGGCTACCGACCGAATCTGCTGGCGCGCAACCTGGCGACCAAAACCACGCAAACCCTCGGCCTGGTGGTGACCAATACCCTGTACCACGGCGTCTATTTCAGCGAGCTGCTGTATCAGGTGGCGCGGATGACCGAGGACCAGGGGCGGCAGCTGATCCTCGCGGATGGCAAGCACAGCGCGCAAGAGGAGCGGGAGGCGATCCAGTACCTGCTGGATCTGCGCTGCGATGCGATCATCATCTACCCGCGTTTTCTCACTGTCGACGAGATGGATGAGATCGTTGAGAACCACTCGCAGCCGATCATGGTGCTTAACCGCCGCCTGCGCCGCCACGCCAGCCACTGCGTCTGGTCCGATCAAAAAGCGTCGGCGATGCGGGTGGTGGAGCGGCTGATTGCCCTGGGCCACCGCGATATCGCTTTTATTACCGGCTCCCTTGACTCGCCCACCGGCGTTGAGCGTCTTGCCGGCTACAAAGACGCGCTGGCTGGCCACGGCGTTACCCTGAACGAGGCGCTCATCGCCGAAGGGCGCTGGACGCCGGAAACCGGCGCGGCGGCAGTGGAGAGCCTGCGTCAGCGCGGGGTGACCTACAGCGCGCTGGTGGCAAGCAATGACGATATGGCCATCGGGGCGATGAAGCAGCTTCACCAGCTGGGCATTAAGGTGCCGGAGCAGGTCTCGGTGGTGGGGTTTGACGATATTGTGCTGGCGCCGTACATGGTGCCGTCGCTCGCCAGCGTCCGGGTGCCGGTGACGGAGATGATTAAAGAGAGCATTAATCGCCTGATATTTATGCTCGATGGCGGGGAATTCAATGTTCAGCAGAGTTTCCCAGGGGCGCTGATCGAGCGTGAGTCGCTGGTGGCGGGTCCCTGCGCCTGACGTCGTCAGCTGTCATCGTCACTACTGACGATGACAGCGCATCACCGATTAAAATCTATTTATTATCAATAATATAAAAATTGGAACGTATTATGCATACTCCGGCGCCTAACCCTCTTACTGCTGGAGAAATGGATGAACCGTTTCATTATCGCCGATGCGAGCAAATGCATCGGCTGTCGCACTTGCGAAGTGGCCTGCGTGGTGTCCCATCAGGAACATCAGGACTGCGCCTCCCTGACGCCGCACACCTTTCAGCCGCGTATTCATGTGATAAAAGGGGTCAATGTCTCCACGGCCACCGCCTGCCGTCAGTGTGAGGACGCTCCCTGCGCCAACGTCTGCCCGAACGGCGCTATCAGTCGCGATAAAGGCTTTGTTCACGTGATGCAGGAGCGCTGCATCGGTTGCAAAACCTGCGTCGTCGCCTGCCCGTACGGGGCGATGGAGGTAGTGGTGCGGCCGGTGATCCGCCATAGCGGCGCCGGACTGAACGTCGTGGCGGAAAAAGCCGAAGCCAACAAGTGCGATCTCTGCTTCCACCGCGACAGCGGCCCGGCCTGCATGGAGGTCTGCCCGACGCACGCCCTGGTCTGCGTAGACCGCAACAAGCTGGAGCAGATGAACCAAGAGAAACGTCGCCGCACGGCGCTGGCCTGGTAACCTCTGGCATGAACGGGGTGCAAATCCGCATTCGCGGTAAGGTGCAGGGGGTGGGGTTCCGCCCCTTTGTCTGGCAGCTGGCTCAGAGGCAGGCTCGCTGCGGCGATGTCTGTAACGACGGCGAGGGCGTTCTGGTGCGGCTGGCCGGGGGCGATGACGGTTTTACTGCCGCCCTCGCTGCCCACTGCCCGCCGCTGGCGCGGGTCGACAGCGCCGACTGCGCCCCTTATCGCTGGGCGGCTCCGCCGCAGGGCTTCACCATCCGTGAGAGCGGGGCGGGGCGGATGCGCACCCAGATCGTGCCCGATGCCGCGACCTGCCCGGCGTGCCTCGCGGAGATGAATGATCCCCGGGCGCGCCGCTATCGCTACCCCTTTATCAACTGCACCCACTGCGGGCCGCGGTTGACCATCATTCGTGCCATGCCTTACGACCGGCCTCTTACCGCGATGGCGCCGTTTCCGCTCTGTCCGCCCTGCGAGGCGGAATACCGCGATCCCGCCGATCGCCGCTTTCACGCCCAGCCGGTGGCCTGCCCCGACTGCGGGCCGCGGCTGGAGTGGCGGGCCCAGGGTGAAGTGCGGCGCGGTGAGGCGGCGCTGCAGGCGGCTATCGCCCGGCTGGCGGCGGGCGACATCGTGGCGATAAAAGGCGTCGGCGGCTTTCATCTGGCCTGCGACGCCGGCAACCCCGCTGCTGTTGCCACGCTGCGGGCGAGGAAACACCGTCCGGCGAAACCGCTGGCGGTGATGCTGCCCTCTGCGGCGGGGTTACCTGCCGACGCCGTGGCGCTGATGGACTCCCCGGCGGCGCCCATCGTACTGATTAGCAAAGCGCAGGTCTCCGGCCTGTGCGACGAGATTGCGCCAGGGCTTGCGGAAGTTGGGGTGATGCTGCCGTCTAATCCGCTGCAGCATTTGCTTCTGCAGGCGCTGGCGCGCCCTATCGTGATGACCTCCGGCAACCTTAGCGGCCGCCCGCCGGCGTTAAGTAATACTGAAGCACTCAACGACTTAGCCGACATCGCCGACGGCTTTTTGCTCCATAACCGCGATATCGTGCAGCGGCTGGATGATTCTCTGGTGCGCTCGAGCGGAGAAATGCTGCGCCGCGCCCGGGGCTATGTCCCGGATGCGCTGCCGCTGCCGCCGGGTCTGGACAAGGTGCCGCCGCTGCTGGCGCTGGGCGCGGACATGAAAAACACCTTCTGCCTGGCGCGCGGGGGCGAAGCGGTTCTCAGCCAGCACTTCGGCGATCTTGGCGAGGAGGGCGTCGAGCAGCAGTGGCGCAGCGCGCTGCAGCTGATGCAGAACATCTTCGCCTTTGCGCCGCAGCGGGTGGTGGTTGACGCCCATCCTGGCTATCGATCGACGCAGTGGGGAGCGGCTCTGCCGCTGCCGGTGGAGACCGTGCTGCATCACCATGCTCACGCTGCGGCGTGCCTGGCAGAGCACCGCTGGCCGCTCGACGGCGGAGACGTTATCGCCCTGATCCTCGACGGAATCGGCATGGGGGAGAACGGCGCGCTATGGGGAGGGGAGTGCCTGCGGGTTAACTATCGCCAGTGCGAACATCTCGGCGGGCTGCCGGCTGTCGCCCTGCCGGGCGGCGACCTGGCGGCGCGTCAGCCGTGGCGTAATCTGCTGGCTCAGTGCCTGGCTTTTGTCCCTGACTGGCAGGATTACCCGCAGACCGGCACGCTGCGCCAGCGCAACTGGCCGCTGCTGGCGCAGGCCATCGACCGCGGTATTAACGCGCCGCGCGCCTCGTCCTGCGGACGGCTGTTTGATGCCGTCGCCTGCGCGCTGGACTGCGCCCCGGAGAGCCTGAGCTATGAGGGGGAGGCGGCCTGTCGGCTGGAGGCGCTGGCCGCCAGCTGCCCCGGCGTCAGCCATCCGGTCACGCTGCCGTGGCGCGGCAATGCGCTGGACCTGGCCACCTTCTGGCGGCAGTGGCTGCGCTGGCAGGCGAGCCCGGCGCAAAAAGCCTGGGCATTTCATGACGCCCTGGCCTGCGGACTGGCGGCGATGGCCCGCGACTGTGCGACTGCCCGCGGCATCGACACGATTGTCTGCAGCGGTGGGGTGCTGCATAACCGTCTGCTGGCGGCGCGATTGACCTTTTATCTGGCGGATTTTACTCTGCTGTTTGCGCAGCAGTTGCCGGCCGGCGACGGCGCAATCGCCTATGGTCAGGCGGTGATCGCCGCCGCTCGCGTTCAGGCTCAAGGAACACAACAATGATAATGACAGTTTTACGCCAGCAGCCGCGCGCCGCGGGCCTGGTGTTGGGGTTGATCGCGGCGAACTTACTGGCCTGGTGCTGGGCGCTGCAGGCCTTTGGCGACAGCGGCGCGCTAATGGCCGCCAGCCTGCTGGCCTGGGGCTACGGCCTGCGCCACGCAGTGGACGCCGATCATATCGCGGCGATTGATAACGTCACCCGCAAGATGATGCAGCAGGGGCGGCGGCCCTTCGCCGTCGGGGCCTGGTTCTCGCTGGGCCACTCGTCGATTGTGGTGCTGGCCTCGGCAGCGATTGCCGCTACCGCCACGGCCTTCAGCGCGCAGATGAACTGGCTGCACGACACCGGTAGCGTCATCGGCACCGCTGTGTCGGCGCTGTTTCTGCTGGCGATGGCCTTTATCAACCTGGTGATATTGCGCAGCGTCTGGCGTAGCTTTCGGGCGTGGAAGCGGGGTGAGCCGTTGAGCGACGAGATCGTCAGCGGCGGCGGGGTGATGAGCTGGCTGTTTGGCAAAACCTTTCGTCTGGTCAGCCGTAGCTGGCAGATGTACCTGGTCGGTTTCCTGTTCGGCCTCGGGTTTGATACCGCCACCGAAATCGGCGTGCTGGGCATCTCCGCCGCCGGCGCGTCGAGCGGGATTTCCGTCTGGTCGATTATGGTCTTCCCGGCGCTGTTCGCCAGCGGCATGGCGCTGGTGGACACCCTCGATAACGTGCTGATGGTCGGCGCCTACGGCTGGGCGTTCAGCAAGCCGCAGCGCAAGCTTTACTACAACATGACCATCACCGGCACTTCGGTGGTGGTGGCGCTGTTTATCGGCGGCCTGGAAGCGCTGGGTCTGCTGATGGATAAGTTTGCTCTCAGCGGCGGAATATGGCGCTGGGTAGGGGCGTTAAACGACAACCTCGGCGACGCCGGGTTTGTGGTGGTCGGGCTGTTTGTCGCCTGTTGGGCGCTGTCGGTGCTCAATTATCGCTGGCGCGGCTACGATAATCTGGCGCGTTAGGTTCAGCATTTTCCCGGCTTGCGCTGCGCTAAGCCGGGCGATCATCACTCTCTGGCGGCGCTTCTCTGCGCAGGTTCCCACCGGTCGTCACGAACCATCGCTCTACGTTAATCAGCTCACTTATTTAACTCATTGAAAAATTATTATTTTTATCAAATCTTCATTTCTCTTCGTTTTAACGACCCGCAGCATCTGTGATTCACCTCTTATTTACATCATTTAAACCATTCGTTAACTGGATAAAAACACGGCAGCCTCGTTATAGTAGTTTTGTAAAATAAAACACTGTTGTACAGGGTAAAACAAAACGAGGTATTCATGGAGATCGTTACCGCGCCGCACCTTGCGGTCAGAAACGAGTGGCTTGCGTTACATCGTGAAGCGCCATTACAACCCGAGCTGCCCATCATTGATGCGCATCATCATCTTTGGGATCGGCAAACCGGCCGCTATCTCACCCATGAGTTCAGCGACGATATCCAGACCTCAGGGCATCGCGTTGTCTCATCGGTCTACGTGCAATGCCGCTCCATGTTGCGTCGCGACGGGCCGGAGACGCTTAAACCGCTTGGTGAAATCGAGTTTGCCAGCGGTATCGCCGCGATGTTCGCCAGCGGACATTATGCAAACGCGCTCGGATGCGAAGCCGTCATCGGCGGCCTTAGCTTGCTGGCGGGCGATGCGATGCAGCCTGCCATCGAGAGCGCGATAGCGTTATCCGGCGGGCGGCTGCGTGGGATGCGCAATCCGTTGGCCTGGCATCCCGATCCGCGGGTCACGTCCAGCCCGGTTACGCCACCGCCAGGACTGGCGCTGAGCGATCCGTTCCATCGGGGCGCTCTCTGCCTTGCGAAAAATGGATTGTCGCTTGATGTGTGGGTTTACCACACGCAACTGGATGAAATTGCCGAGCTGGCGCGGCACATACCAACGCTTCAGATTGTGCTCGATCACTGTGGCGGGCCAGTCGGCGTTGGACCCTATTCAGAACGGGATCCAGACATGTTTCAGCAGTGGCGAAACAGTATGCGACATCTGGCGGAACTGCCGAACGTATGCGTAAAAATTAGCGGATTTGGTATGACGGTCAGGGGATTTCCCTTCGCAGCGGCAGAAACACCGCCGGATTCGCAAATGCTGGCACAGGCCTGGCAACCGTGGTTTGAGACCATCGTTTCGCTTTTCGGTGCGGAACGCTGCATGTTCGCCAGCAACTTTCCGGTCGATAAAGGCATGTTCAGCTACGGCGTTTTCTGGAACGCCTGCAAACGCCTGGCGCAACAGATGTCCCCTGGCGAACAGGCGCAGTTGTTCTGGCGCACTGCCGCAACCTGTTATCGGTTAACCTCTGTGGAGAAGATCAATGACCAGTAAAAGCGAGCTGAATCAATTTACTGCGACTAAAGCGACGCCTGACACATTGCCACAGCGCGTTGCTGAGAGGCGGACGCTGGCGCTGGGCGGCCTTGGCTGGACATTTGAAAGCTATGACTCCTTTCTGCTTTCATTGCTGTTGCCAGTACTGGGCGTGGTGTTCGGTATTAATAAAACCGAGCTTGGGCTGTTTATCAGCGTCACGGCCGGGGGGCAGATTATTGGCGGGATCCTGTTTGGTTTTATCGCCGACAAAATTGGCCGTGTAAAAACGGCGCTGACCTGTATCGCCATCTATTCACTCTTTTCCGGCCTGTTAGCCTTTACGCACGATCAACAACATTTCGCGCTGTTACGTTTTTGCGGCGCGCTGGGTATGGGCGGAATGTGGACATCGGGCGCGGCGCTGATTGCGGAAACCTGGCGGCCAGAGCGGCGCGCGCGCGGCGGCGCGCTGATGCAAATGGGGTTGCCCGTTGGCGCGATTCTGGCCATCAGCCTGACGGCAATCGTCAGCTCGGTTAATGGCGGCCTGGAGCAGGGGGCATGGCGCTATCTGTTTATGATCGGCGCGCTGCCGGTGTTCATTATGAGCGTGGTGGCCTGGTTCACACCGGAATCGCAGGTTTGGCTTGCTCGTCAACAGGCGAAGGCGACGAGTAGTCAACCTGCCGCGAAGCTGGGGAAACACAATCTGCGAGGTCTGCTGCTGGCCTTTGTCTTTATCTTTTTTATTCAGTATCTGTTCTGGGGCGTATTTACCTGGACACCCACCTATCTGCGAGAAGTCAAACACCTGGATTTTCTGCACAGTCTGAAATTTGTACTTGCGCTGCAGGCTGGGGCCATCGCGGGGTTTCTGGTGTTTTCGGTGCTGGCGGATAAGTGGGGACGCCGTCCAATGTTCCTGATTTATCTGTTAACGGGCGCCATTGCCGTCGCGCTTTACCTTGTGACCACTCAACCCATCATTCTGATGGTGGCGATTTTCATGGCCGGTTTCGGGGTTAACGGTATTTTTGCGGGCTCCGGACCCTTCCTGGCGGAAATCATCGGGGACACCTCTTCCCGGGGCTTCCTGATGGGGCTCGCCTATAACGGAGGCCGTCTGGGCGGATTTATTGCGCCGCTACTGATTGGCGCTGTCGCCAATGCCGGCGGTTTCACCGCGGGACTGGCGACGACCGTGGTTGCTTTCCTTGCGGCGATGCTGGTGGTGTGGCGAGCGCCGGAAACCAGAGGCATCAAGCTGAAGTAACGTATTTCATCTCTACATCGTTTTCCTGATAAACATAATGAAACCCTGCGAGGAAACCATGACCGATCAATTACCGAACCGCGCGACCGATAACGACGCGCTGGAAAAAGAGACCATGCGGCGGGTTATCTGGCGCATCCTTCCGTTCCTGGTGGTGAGCTACCTGGTGTCGATTATTGACCGGGGCAATATAGGTATGGCTGCGCTGCAGATGAATGAGGATCTGGGGCTAAGTAAGGCGGCTTTTGGTTTCGCCAGCAGTTTGTATTTTGTCGCCTACTTTATTTTTGAAGTACCCAGCAATCTGGCGATGCAGAAGGTGGGCGCACGCTTGTGGCTGCCGCGCATTATGATTAGCTGGGGAGTGGTATCGATGTGTATGGCGCTGGTGCAAAATACCACCTCACTCTATATCGTCCGTTTTTTACTGGGTGCCGCCGAAGCGGGTTTCTTCCCGGGCGTGGTGCTCTATCTTACCTGGTGGATCCCGTCGCGCTACCGTGCGCGCATCATTGCCTCTTTTATGGTGGCCATTCCGCTGGCTAACTTTATCGGTTCACCGCTTTCAGGGTTGATCCTGACCCTGGATGGCTGGTTAGGGCTGCGTGGTTGGCATCTGTTATTCATTATTGAAGGGCTGCCGGCGGTACTGCTGGGAATAGCCGCGTTTTTTATTCTGCGCGACCGCCCTCACCAGGCTGGCTGGTTAACCGAGCGGCAAAAAACGTGGCTGGAAAACACCCTTCAGGCAGAGCGGCAACAGCAGACACAGATCGGCCACACCACGACATGGCAACTGTTGAAGCATCGCCAGATCTGGCTTATGGCGCTGATTTACGCTGGCGCTTCTTCTGCCGGCACCACGCTAAGCGTCTGGTCTCCACAGCTGCTGAAGTCGTTCCATCTTGATAACCTGACCACCGGGCTGCTGAATGCCATCCCCTATGGCCTGGCCTCGGTGCTGATGATTGTATGGGGACGCAGTTCGGACCGGAATAATGAACGCCGCTGGCACACGGCCCTTGCCCTCTTTATGATTGCGGCTGGCGTGTTCGCGGCATTTATCAATCTATCGCTGCCGGCCACCATTATGATCCTCAGTACCATACTGATTGGAGCATATGCGGCGAAGGGCCCCTTCTGGGCGCTGGCATCGGGCTGGATGAGCAGCACGTCAGCTGCCGCCGGGCTGGCGGCCATCGGCGCGATCGCCAACCTGATTGGCGGCGCGGTGATGGTGAATGCCTATGGCATTATTAGCGAACGGACAGGAAGCTATACGCTGGCGATGCTGCCGCTGGCCGCCTTGTGTCTGGCAGGCGGCATTGCGGTGCTGGCGATGGGGCGCCGTTACTCGCAGTCTGCCAGGCAGGAAAAACAGGTGACCCATTAATAAGCAAAGGCGGGATTTTTCCCGCCTTCTCAGCAAAGCTACTCTTTCACACCGTAAAACGTTTCGCAGAAAGGCTTGCTGGCCCCTAGCTTGAGCGACAGGCGGTTGGCCGTCTCCTGCATGAGCTGGCTGATGCCGCTCGTTTTACGATCTTCCGTCAGACGCGATGCCGGCCCGGTCAGGGCCAGCGCCGCGATCAGTTTATCGTGGACGCCAAAAACAGGCATTGCGAAGGCCGCAGTGTGCGGGTCGCGCGCGCCGGAGGTATAGAACGGCAGCGTCGACTCGTCTTCCGGCAACGATTCACCCAATCCCCAGTGGCGTAAAACCTTGCTGATAGCGGAACCATCCAGCGGGAACTGGCTGCCAGGCAGGTTGCTGTGGCGTAATCCCTGGGAGGCTTCGGCGCGGAACAGGCACAGGCGTTGCCCACCCTCAATCACATACCAGCTTGCGCTTTCGCTGGAGGCCTGCGACAGCGCCTGTAATTCCGGCTGTACGACTCTGGCAAGTTCAAATGATTGCTCATAGAGCTTGCCGAGATAGAGCAAACGGTGGCCGAGCGTATAGGAGCCATCGTCGTGCCGGATGATGTAGTTCATTCGCTCAAGCGAATTCATCAGGCGATAAACGGTTGTTTTGTGATATCCCGAAAGCTGGGCCAGCTCGGTTAACGTCAGACTGTCATTACCGGGACGGAAGCAGTCAAGTAAAGCCAGCGCCTTTTCAACGGCAATTACGCCTTCATTCCCCATCATGTTCTCCTTTTTGCCGACCAAAATTGTACCTGAATTTTGTGAGTAACTTCGTGTTTACATCACAAACAACTTCGCAACACTGGCGAAAAGCGACGCAATGCTCGTATAGTTGTTTTATATAGTACACACAAGTTGTACCTGGTAAAACAAATGGAGAGTCACCATGCCTGCTTCACAACAGAAACTCATCAATCTTGATATTGCGCGTGTTGACGCGGAAGAGGTCCGTCAGGCTGCCGAATTTCAGGCCGCCATCCTGGCTGACGTAGCCGGACGCCGTGGCACATTACATGGCCGCATCAAGCCGCTGGCGCCGCATATGACGGTTGCCGGGCCGGCGATTACCGTAGAGGTACGCCCAGGGGATAATCTGGCTATTCACGCCGCAATGGCCGTCGCCAAACCTGGCGACGTGCTGGTCATCGACGGGAAGGGCGATCTCTCCTGCGCGCTGCTGGGAGAGATCATGGCAACGCAGGCGCAGGCCAGCGGTATCGCCGGGATCGTCATCGATGGCGCTGTTCGTGATGCGGAAACCTTAAGTAAACAACGCTTTCCGGTTTTCGCAGCCGGCCTGAATCCGTGCGGCCCCACCAAGTTCATTCCTGGCCGGGTCAATCATGCCATTTCGGTCGCTGGCGCCGCGGTGCAGGCAGGTGACTTAGTGGTAGGGGATATTGACGGCGTGGTTGTTATCCCGCGCGATGAAGTCCGCACTATCATCGAGCTGGCGAAAGGTAAACTGGAAATGGAATCAAAACGTCTGGTTGCTATCCGCGACGGCGACCTTCGTCCGCACTGGCTGGAGAGCGCTCTGCGTCAGGCGGGGATGCTGAGCGAAGGGGAGACACTGCCATGAGCGCTAAAAATGTCATACTGATTACCGGCAGCGATTTGGCTGACGCGGCGCTGGGGATGCTGGAAGATTACGAACTTGTCTTTGCCGGCCGCCAGCCTACAGAGGCCCAGCTGATCGCGCTGTGCCAGCAGCACAATCCCGTCGCCATCCTGGTGCGCTATGGCCACATCACTGCCGCCGTTATGGATGCCGCCCCTGCATTGAAGGTGATTGCCAAACATGGCAGTGGCATCGATGTCATTGACGTTGAGGCGGCTGCCGCGCGCGGCATTCTGGTTCGCGCGGCGACCGGGGCGAATGCCGCCGCGGTTTCCGAACACACCTGGGCGTTAATTCTGGCCTGTGCTAAGTCGGTCATTCCGCTTGATCGCCGCCTGCGCGAAGGGCACTGGGATAAATCAACGCATAAATCGCTTGAGCTTGAGGGCAGAACGCTGGGACTCATCGGCCTCGGCGCCATTGGCAGCCGGGTTGCGAAGATTGCCTGTGCCTTTGGCATGAAGGTTCTGGCTTACGATCCCTATGCGAAAGCGGTTCCGCCGGAATGTGAACGTGTTGCTGAACTTAGCGAGCTGCTCATGCAGGCCGATGTGCTGTCGCTTCATTGCCCTTTGACGCAACAAAACAGGGGAATGATCAATGCCGCCACGCTGGCGCAGTGTAAGCCGGGCGCCATCCTCGTGAATACCGCGCGCGGCGGGTTGATTGACGATGCGGCGCTGGCCGCGGCATTAAAAGCGGGGACCTTGCGCTGGGCGGCGCTTGACAGCTTTAATAGTGAACCATTAACCACGCCGCATATCTGGCAGGCGATCGATAATGTCATTCTCTCTCCGCATGTGGGCGGCGTTAGCGATGCCTCTTACGTGAAAATGGGGACCGCCGCCGCGGCCAACATTCTGCAGGTGCTGCAGGAGTTGGCTCAGACAGAAACAACGTATTAAGTGTTAACCGAACCTGCGCTCCCGGTTAATTATTCTGCCCTTATGCACTTACGGGCGGCGTCCGCAGGCCGGGTAAGCGTAGCGCCAGCCGGCGAAATTACCGCGCAACAGGCTGCGTGGGAGGTAATCAACGCTTGCCCGGCGGCGCTGCGCTTGCGCGGGCCTACAATGTTTGAGCTTACGGGTTACATCCGTAGGCCGGGTAAGCGTAGCGCCACCCGGCAAAATAACCGCGCAACAGGGCTGCGTGGGAGGTAATCAATGCTTGCCCGGCGGCGCTGCGTGTATTGCAGATACGGTTATCGGAATGCCACTTTGTCACTCCGGCAACAGCGTCTGTTGCCTGTAACTTCAGCGTACATTGCGCTCCCGGTTAATCTTCTGCGTTATGTCTTTCATGGCGCAGGGAGCGCACAGGGGGCGGCCAGTCGCCGCCGCCCCCTGTACCCCCGGGCTCCGGCCAGCAAAATCGCCGCTGCGCGGTCCCTTCGACTTATCCCTGCAGGCTTCGGGTCGGGCCGAGGCAGCGTCCGTGCAAAACACGGCCCTCAGCCCGCATCCATGCGGGCTGCCCCGGCCTTCCGGGAACGTCTCAGCGATTTTGAGGCCGTCAGCACCGGCAGTTTCAGCGACCCCAGCGCCAGCGGTGATTTGGGGCTGTAGGCCGGGTAAGGTGCAGCCGCCACCCGGCGAAATCAAGGATACCGTGCCTGATATCTTGCCCGGCGGCGCTGCGCTTGCGCGGGCCTACGGGGTGTGAGCCTGTGAGTGGATCCTGTAGGCCGGGTAAGCGTAGCGCCACCCGGCAAACTAACGGCGCAACAGGGCGGCCTGGAAGGTCATCAACTCACCAGCTGTTTGAGCAGGGCAAAGGCGTCTTTCATCTTGTCTTCGCTGACCACAAAGGCGCGCAGCTGCTTCTCACCATCCAGCCCTTTCGCCACCAGCCCCTCTTTGGCGGCCACGATGTTCCACGTCAGATCCTCGCGACGGGTATCGCCGGCCAGATGCAGCGGCAGATCCGGGGTCTTCACCTTCACCAGCATCGGCGGCAGTTTCAGTTCTCCCGTCTGCGCCAGCAGGTTTTTACTCAGGCACATGGCGCTGAGTAAAATCGGCTGCAGGAACGGCAGTACCGTACCGTTGATTTCCGCACAGTCGCCGAGGGCGTAAATCGCCGGGTCGCTGGTTTGCAGCTGGCTATTGACCACCACGCCGCGGTTAATCTGCAATCCGGCGTGGCGCGCCAGCGAGGTTTCCGGGCGCAGGCCTGCGGCGGCCACCACTGCATCGACGGTTATCACGCGCTGGCGATCGAGGCTAACGCGGATGCCGTCGGCGGTATGCTCAAGCCCTTCCAGCTGCGTTTTTAACATCAGATGGACGCCCATCCCGGTGAGGCGATGCTGCAGACGGCTGCTGACCTCCGGCGGCATCAGCGCCGCCAGTACGCTGGCGGCGTTATCAACCACCGTTACCGCTTTACCGGCGCGACAGAAATCCATTGCCAGCTCGCAGCCAATCAGGCCGCCGCCGACGATCAGCACCCGCCTGGCGTCGCGGAGCTGGCTCTGCGCGGCGCCATATTCGCGCTGGCTGTTCAGCGTCAGCATCAGCTCGCGGCCCGGCACCGGGGGGATAAACGGCGTGGCGCCGGTGGCCAGCACCAGTTTGTCGTAGCGCCACTGCTTATCCAGGCTTTTCACCCGATGGTTTTCAGCGTCGACATCGTTCACCCAGGTATGGGGAAACAGGCGCAGATTGTACTGCTCGGCGAACTCGCCGGCGCTTTGCAGGGTGAGATCGTCGGCGTGCTGTCCGCGGCTGATGACGTGGCTGAGATCGGGCTTGTTGTACTCATCCATGCTATCGGCGGCGATGAGGGTCAGCGGGATTTCGGCATCCTGCTTACGAATATTTTTCACCAGCTGGCGGGCCGCGAAGCCCGAGCCGATGATGACGATACCATCACTCATTTTGCCTCCATCGCCAGGACGTCAAAGACATCTTTGCCAAGAGAACACTCAGGACAAAGGAAATTGTCCGGCACTTCACTCCAGGGCGTACCCGGCTGGACATCCTGGTTAGGTTCGCCTTTCGCCGGGTCATACACCCACTGGCAGACGCTGCACTGCATCATGGGACCGAGATCGGCGGCCGTGGCGGCGGCACAGGCGCAGTCCTGTTGTTCCGGCGTGACTGTCGCTTCAGCAACCGGCAGCGGGGAGAGGGCCCACTGGCGGGCGATGTCGCGACCGTGTTGGCGGCACAGTTCGAGCGCGTCGATATCCGGGCGCCATTTGGCTTTCAGGCTCAGGGACATCTCAAACCCGGCATCCTGCAGGCGGGTGGACAGGCGGTCTACCGCGCCGCCGCTCCAGCCGTGGGAGCCAAAGGCGCTGGCGCGTTTGTTGCGAAAACGCAGCCCGGTCATCTCTTCCACCAGCCCGGCGATTTTCGGCATCATCACGTTGTTCATGGTAGAGGTGCCCACCAGCACGCCCTTCGAGCGGAAAACATTGGTGAGGATGTCGTTTTTGTCGCTGCGGGCGACGTTAAAGATTTTCACCGCCACCCGTGGGTCGACCTCAGTGATCCCCTGGGCAATGGCGTCCGCCATCATGCGGGTGTTGTTGGACATGGTGTCGTAGAAAATCGTGATGCGATCTTCCTGATAATCCGCCGCCCATTCGAGGTATTTCTCGACGATTTGCGTCGGGTTATCGCGCCAGACCACGCCGTGGGAGGTGGCAATCATCGCTACCGGCAGATTGAAGCCGAGGATTTCGTTAATTTTCGGCGTCACCAGGCGGCTGAAGGGCGTCAGGATGTTGGCGTAGTAGCGCTGGCACTGTTCGTACAGTTCACTCTGGTCCACTTCATCGTTGAACAGATGTTCGTCGCAGTAGTGCTGCCCGAAGGCGTCATTGCTGAACAGCACCGCGTCGCCGGTCAGGTAGGTCATCATGCTGTCCGGCCAGTGCAGCATTGGCGTTTCGACGAAGATCAGCTGCTTACCGTTGCCGATATCGAGAGTGTCGCCAGTTTTCACCACGTGGAAGTTCCACTCCGGATGGTGGTGATGACCGTTGATGGAGTCGATGGCGTTGGCGGTGCAGTAGATCGGCGTATCCGGGATCTGCATCATCAGCTCAGTCAACGCGCCGGCGTGGTCCTCTTCGGCGTGGTTAATAACGATGTAGTCGAGGTCGGCGAGGTCGATTTCGCGGCGCAGGTTCTGCACGAACTCGCGGCTGAATTTATGATCGACGGTATCGATCAGCACGTTTTTCTCTTCGCGGATGAGATAGCTGTTATAGCTGCTGCCGCGCAGCGTTTTATATTCGGTGCCGTGGAAATCACGCACTTCCCAGTCACGTTGGCCAACCCAAAGAATGTTATTTTTCACCACAATAGACATAGCAACCTCAATCAATACAGTGTGTTTAAACTCAGTTGCCTGGCGTATTACAAGTTGCGTGCCAGTTTTTTAAAGTATTGAATAAAAAGAATTTTTAAATTTTCATGATTTTCGTTGCTGTCAAAATGACAATGATTAAAATAGTCGATATGACTATTAAGGTTGTCAAAATGACAATGGAGCGATGATGAGTTTTTCCGTTGAGGCGCTGGCGAGAATCGCCATTGATTTACAAAGCGATATCGGTCACGTCGACCGCTTTTCGCGCCTGATCGCCACCCTGCGGCAGATCCTGGGCTGCGACGCCTCGGCGCTGCTGCGCTATGAGGCCCATCAGTTTGTGCCGCTGGCGATCGATGGCCTGGCGCAGGATGTGCTTGGCCGGCGCTTTGCGCTGGATGGGCATCCGCGGCTGGAGGCGATCGCCCGCGCCGGCGATGTGGTGCGCTTCCCGGCGGACAGCGACCTGCCGGACCCCTATGACGGCCTGATCCCCGGCCAGGAGAGCCTCAAGGTTCACGCCTGCGTGGGGCTGCCGCTGTTTGCCGGGCAAACGCTGATCGGCGCACTGACCCTTGACGGTATGGATGCCGACCGCTTCGACAGCTTCAGCGATGAAGAGCTGCGGCTGATCGCCGCCCTGGTGGCCGGGGCGCTGAATAACGCGCTGCTTATCGCCCGCCTTGAAGCGCAAAACGTCCTGCCGCCGCAGGTGGTGAATTACCCGCAGCCGGAGCGCCAGGAGCTCATCGGCCTGTCGGCGCCGATGCTGCAGCTGAAAAAAGAGATCGAGATTGTCGCTGCCTCGGATTTAAACGTGCTGATCAGCGGCGAAACGGGGACCGGCAAAGAGCTGGTGGCGAAGGCGGTGCATCAGGGTTCGCCGCGGGCGGCTAACCCGCTGGTGTACCTCAACTGCGCGGCGCTGCCGGAGAGCGTGGCGGAGAGCGAGCTGTTCGGTCACGTGAAAGGGGCGTTTACCGGGGCTATCAGCAACCGCAGCGGCAAATTTGAGATGGCCGATAACGGCACGCTGTTCCTCGACGAAATCGGCGAACTGTCGCTGGCGCTGCAGGCGAAGCTGCTGCGCGTCCTGCAGTATGGCGATATTCAGCGTGTCGGCGATGACCGCAGCCTGCGGGTCGATGTGCGGGTGCTGGCGGCGACCAACCGCGATCTGCGCCAGGAGGTGGTGGAAGGGCGCTTTCGCGCCGATCTCTATCACCGGCTGAGCGTTTTCCCGCTGTCGGTTCCGGCGCTGCGCGAGCGGGAAAATGACGTGGTGCTGCTGGCAGGCTATTTTTGCGAGCAGTGCCGCCTGCGGATGGGGCTGGCGCGGGTAATTTTAAGTGAGGCAACGCGTAACAGGCTGCAGCAGTGGTCGTGGCCGGGCAACGTGCGCGAACTGGAGCATGCCATTCACCGGGCGGTGGTGCTGGCGCGGGCTACCCAGGCTGGCGATGACGTAGTACTGGAGCCGCAGCATTTCCAGTTTACAGCGGCTGCGCCGACGTTGCCGACCGAGGAGATGGCAGCGGCGCCGGCGATGGGCAACGTCAATCTGCGCGAAGCCACGGATAACTTCCAGCGCGAGGCGATTTCCCGCACGCTGGCGGCGCATCAGGGCAACTGGGCGGCGACCGCCCGCGCGCTGGAACTGGACGTCGCCAACCTGCACCGGCTGGCGAAACGTCTGGGGCTTAAAGGATCCCGGCCTGGTAAATGTTCTGCAGGTTGATGGCGCCGACCAGCAGGCCGTTTTCATCCACTACCGGCGCGGCGCTGATTTTATGTTTCATCAGCCGCTCTTTGGCTTCCACCGCGCGGCTCTCCGCCTGCAGCGTCACGCCGTTGCGGGTCATCGCCTGCGTGACGCCGTCGTTTAAGGTGCCGCCGCCCACCAGCCAGCGGCGCAGGTCGCCGTCGGTGAAGACGCCCTGCACGCGGTTGGCCTCATCGCAGACCGCCACCAGGCCGAGCCCGGTGCGGCTCAGCTCGAGCATCGCGTCCATGACGTTGGCGTCTGTACCGACGCGCGGCACTTCGTCGTCGCGGCGCATCAGATGATGCACTTTGTTCAGCAGACGCGCGCCGAGCGCCCCCGCCGGATGGGAGCGAGCGAAATCCTCTTCACTGAAGCCGCGGGCTTGCATCACCGCCATCGCCAGCGCGTCGCCGAGCATCAGGGTGTTGACGGTGCTGGAGGTCGGTGCCAGATGCATCGGACAGGCTTCGCGCTCCACGGCGATATCCAGCACTGCTTTCGCCGCCAGCGCCAGCGGCGAGGTGGATTTGCCGGTCATCGCCAGCAGGGGTATCCCTTTTTCCTCCAGCCGCGGCACGATCAGATCCAGCTCTTTCGCGCTGCCGGAGTAGGAGATAAACAGCATCACATCGCGACCGTCGAGCATGCCGAGATCGCCGTGCAGGGCTTCCGCCGGGTGGACGAAAAAGGCCGGAGTGCCGGTGCTGGCGAAGGTCGCCGCCAGCTTTTTGCCGATATGACCGGATTTCCCGATACCGGAGACAATCAGTTTGCCCTCGCAGTGGATGATGGTCTCCGCCGCGCGGATGAAGTCATCGCCCAGGCGTTCCGGCAGGCGGCTCGCCTCCTGTAGCTCCAGCATCAGGGTCTGGCGTCCGGCCTCTAACAAAAAGTTACTCATGATGTTCTCCAGTAATGATGACTTCTATGCCTTTGGCTTCCAGCGCCCGCTGGAATGCAGGGTCAATATCGGCATCGGTAATCAGTTTATCCACGCGCTCCAGGCCGCAGACAATATTGGGGCTTTTACGGCCAAACTTTGACGAGTCGGCCATCAGGATCACTTCGCGGGCGGCGTTGCACATCGCCTTGCTGACGGTATACACCTCATTGAAGGTGGTGACGCCGGCGTTCAGATCGATGCCGTCGGTGCCCATAAACAGCTTGTCGAAACTGAACTGTTCGAAAGCGTTTTCCGCCAGCTGGCCGTGAAAGGAGGCCGATTTTTTGCGGAAGGTGCCGCCGGGCATCAGGATAGTCTGTTCATTATCCAGTTCGGCAAGGGCATTGACGATATGCAGGCTGTTGGTCATCACCGTGATGTTATTGAAGCGGCTGAGCAGTGGGACCATCTGCAGCACCGTGCTGCCGGCATCGAGGATGAGGGAGTCGCCATCATGAATAAAACGCACCGCCGCTTCGGCGATGCGCGCTTTCTTATGGGTGTTGATCAACGTCTTATGATCGATCGGCGGATCGGCTTCATCCTTGTTGAGTACCACGCCACCGTAGGTGCGAATGACGGTGCCGGCGTTTTCCAGCGTGACCAGATCCTTACGGATGGTGGTGCCGGTCGTATCGAAATGTTGCGCCAGCTCTTCGACCGAGCATTTTCCCTGCGACTGCAGGAACTCGAGAATGGCTGCCTGGCGCTGACGTGGTTTCATAGGCGTCTATCCTGCGTTTAAGTTTCGAAGTGATAATTTCGCAAGATATTTACTTTTACAACGAAATTATCCATGTTTCGGATTAAGCGCTAATGATAGTGCATTCTGACAGCGCGGATCATGGGGAAAGATCACATCAGGCTGCAATTCCGCGATATGTTTGCCGTCCAGCGCGGGGATTTTTTGCGGACGGGCGAAAATGGTGAAGCCTTTCATCAGCAGCGTGTCGCAAATGCGGTTGTCATCATCAACGGCGATAGCGACGATGGCGCGCGGTTGAAAGCGTCCGGCGGAGCGGCCGACCCCCACCCGACCCTGCTGGCACAGGCTGTCGAAAGCGCGATTGAAACGGCGGATCTGCCAGCCGCCAAAGGCCATTTGGGTAAGCCAGGCGATGGCGGCGACGGTGATTAATGCGGTAACCATAGGTATCTCCTTAAGGGGGGCGGGAACAACCCGGGTCGTGGCGCGAGCGCCTAACCCGAGCGATCCGCGGTGCCTTTTCGTCGGGTAGCGGCTAACGCCTTACCCGACCTACAGTTTTGTAGCCCGGATAAGCGCGGCGCCATCCGGGATCCCTTTAAAACATCACCTGACCGCCGGTAACGTTGATCGACTGACCGGTGCAGTACGACGCCTGCGGGCTGGCGTAAAACATTAATACGTTCAGCACATCCTGATATTCGCAACCGCGCTTCAGGGGCACCTTGTCGATGTAATACTGCTCGACCTCGCTCTCATCGATACCGAGCTTGGTGGCGTACTGCGGCAGCAGCGACTGGAACATCGGCGACTTCAGCAGATTGCCGAGCATCAGTGAGTGTACGGTAATGCCGTATTCCGCCAGATCCAGCGCCAGCGACTGGGTCAGTCCGACGCCGCCGAACTTCGCCGCGCTGTAGCCGGAGTTGTGCTTGCTGCCGACTTTGCCGGATTTCGAGTTGATCTGAATGATGCGTCCCTTAATGCCGTCGCGGATCATCAGCCGGGAGAATTCGCGGGCGCAGAGGAAGTAGCCCACCAGATTGACCTGTAGCGAGCGGTCGAAATCCCCCAGCGCAAAGTCGCTAATAAACGCCGCTTTGGCGATGCCGGCGCTGTACACCAGCAAGTCGACGCGCGAGAAAATCTCATCCACCCCATGGGCCAGCGCGGTGACGCTGGCCTCGCTGGTGGCGTCGGCGCCGAAGCCATACGCCATGCCTTCGCCATATTCAGCGTTAATCTCCTGGGCGACGCGGCTGGCTTTTTCGCTCTGAATATCGACCACCGCCACGCGGTAGCCCTCGGCGGCCAGCCCGCGGCACAGAAACTCTCCTAAGGTTTGTCCACCGCCAATGACAACAGCAACCTGATTCATCTTTCTCTCCTGTTAAGCAACAAATTTCAGTACGCAGCCGGGCGCAATGGCGTCCGGCACCGGGCCCGCCACGTGGACGGTCCCCGGAAACTCCGCGTCGCGATGGCCGTCAAAGCGCAGGGTGATATGGCCCAGCTCGCGCAGATTTTGCTCGGCAACGTCGCCGACGGCGGTCACCGGGTAGCGCAGCTCGCCAAGCTGCAGCTCTGCACCCGGCTGCAGCGAACCGGCAAGCTCGCCGTGGTTGTGAATAAAGCAATACGCTTCGATATCCGCCGGGGCGCCCTCGCGGAAGGTGATCAGCATTTGCTCTTCCAGCGCCATCGCCGCGCAGGCGCCGATGTGCGTAATGGTGGTCTGGTAAATCACGGTCATGTTCTGGCCCCTCTTACTGGTAAATAAATCCGGAAACGAACCACGCGATCAGCACCGTTGGCGCGCCGGTCAAAAAGCGGCTGACCAGCACCGACGGCACGCCGACGCGCACGGTATCCTGGCGAGCTTCGGCCAGCGACAGGCCAACCGGGATAAAATCGCAGGCGGCCTGGGCGTTAATGGCGAACAGCGCCGGCAGGGCGAGGTGCGGCGGAATATTGCCGAGGCCGATCTGCACGCCGATCAGTACGCCAATCACCTGGGCGATAACCGCGCCGGGGCCGAGAAACGGCGACAGCAGCGGGAAGGAGCAGATCAGCGCCAGGGTCACCAGACCCAGCGGATGGCTGGCGAGCGGCGCCAGGCCATGGGCGATCCAGTCGCCGATGCCGGAGGCCATGATGATGCCGATCAGCGCCGAGACGAAGGCCATAAACGGCAGGATGGTTTTCAGCACCGTATCGATGGTGTCGCGTCCGGCCTGGAACAGCACCGCCACCACCGAGCCCATCCCCATCCCGACCTTCGCCAGTAGGCCATCGCTCTGTTCAGTGATCTTTTTGCTGGCGTCGTAGTCGCGACCCGCGCGGTTGTTCTCCGCCGGTGGCTCGGGAGCTATCGTGCCGCCGGTCGCGATGCGCTGAATGTTCTCCTCCTTGACGCCGGAGACGTAGATATCTTCTGTGATGTACTGGGCCAGCGGCCCCGATTTGCCGGTGGCATGGATATTCACCGTCGGGATGCGGCGCTTGGGATAGAGCCCGCAGCGCAGGGTGCCTCCGCAGTCGATAATCGCCACGCCGATGTCGCTTTCCGCCGGTTCGCCCTCTTTAAAACCGTCCACCGCCTGCCAGCCGGTCAGGCTGGCGATGCGGTCAACGATCGCCGGGCGGGTGCCGGCGGTGATATAGACGATCTTTTTGCCCTCGACGACGTCGAGTTCAAGGGGGCCGCCCCAGCCGCCGGTGCCTTTCTCAATACGAATCCGGGTCATGATGTCGCTCCTGACAGATGCACTTTCTGAGCCAGCTGAATCGCCATTTTTCGCTCGAAAATCGAGGTGGTCAGGTCGGTAACCCAGCCGCGGAAGAAGTTGGTCACCAGCCCGACCAGCAGATAGCTCACCGCCAGCGGACCGAGCGGCAGGCCGAGGGTGGTGAGGCCGTTGGCGATGCCGAGATAGACGAACAGTTCGCCGGGGTTGATATGCGGAAACAGACCGTTCATTGAGTGGCAGCTATAGGACGCCGCCGCGTAATAGCTGGGCTTGTACTTCTCTGGCATAAAGCGGCCCAGGCTCAGGGTCATCGGGTTACAAAACACAAAGGTACCGATGCAGGGCAACAGCAGGTAGCGGGAGATCGGGTTCCCGGCGCAGCGCTGCGCCAGTTTTTCGATCCGCTGCTGGCCAATAAAGTTGATCAGCGCGTTCATGATCACCAGCAGACTGATCAGCAAGGGGAGGATCCCGGTCACCATGCCGGTAAACACCTCGCCGCCTTTCTGAAACAGGCCGATAAACCACTCCGCGCCGTGGGTCACGACGTCAATCATTGTTCTCTCCTTCAGCATGTTATTTTTCTTGCTAACTGCAGGCTGATTTTAATCATTTTGAAAGGTTTTAAAGTGTTAAATGGATCGCAAAATGAAAGATAAATATTTTATTTTGAAAGATTGGCGCTGAGAGGATGAAATAACGAGGGGCATGACAGCATGCAGGGAAGGGGTCGGTGAAGGACTATTTTGTCTACAAACGGATTGTCGCTTTCTTGTTGGTCGTCGCATGCTTTACCATAATTATCCCTTGCTGAATTTGTTAAACGGAATTCCCATGTTGAAGCGTCGCTCTCTGGCTTTATTTCCCCTTTGTGTGCTCCTCGCTGCCTGCAGCAGCAAACCCAAGACTCCCGCGGAAACGGAGATGGCGAGTGGAACCGGCGGCTTTTTGCTGGAACCGCAGCATAACGTGATGCAGATGGGCGGCGACTTCGCCAACAACCCGGCGGCGGCGCAGTTCATCGATAAGATGGTGGCGAAGCACGGCTTCGACAGGCAGCAGCTGCAGGAGATCCTGTCGCAGGCGAAGCGTCTGGACTACGTTCTGCGGCTGATGGATCGTCAGGCGCCGACCGGCTTGCCGCCGACCGGGCCAACCGGCGCCTGGCTGCGCTACAAGAAACAGTTTATTACCCCGGATAACGTGCAGAACGGCGTGGTGTTCTGGAATCAATATCAGGACGCGCTCAACCGCGCTTATCAGGTCTACGGCGTGCCGCCGGAAATCATTGTCGGTATTATCGGCGTGGAGACCCGTTGGGGACGGGTGATGGGCAAAACCCGCATCCTCGACGCGCTGGCGACCCTGTCGTTTAGCTATCCGCGCCGCGCCGAATACTTCTCCTCCGAGCTGGAAACCTTCCTGCTGATGGCGCGCAGCGAAAGCGACGACCCGCTGGATCTGAAAGGCTCTTTCGCCGGGGCGATGGGGTACGGCCAGTTTATGCCGTCGTCCTATAAGCAATACGCGGTGGACTTTAACGGCGACGGCCATATCAACCTGTGGGACCCGGTGGATGCTATCGGCAGCGTGGCCAACTACTTCAAACAGCACGGCTGGGTGAGCGGCGATCTGGTGGCGGTGCAGGCGCTGGGCCAGGCGCCGGGGCTGGAGAATGGTTTCAAAACCAAATACAGCGTGTCGCAGCTGTCGGCGGCGGGATTAACTCCGACCCAGCCGCTGGGCAACCATCAGCAGGCCAGTCTGCTGCGCCTGGACGTCGGCACCGGCTATGAGTACTGGTACGGGTTGCCGAACTTCTACACCATCACTCGCTACAATCACAGCACCCACTACGCCATGGCCGTCTGGCAGCTTGGCCTGGCGGTTTCTCAGGCCCGCGGCGGTTATTAATACTGTCATCGGCTGACAGTATCCGAGCCTCCCCGGATAACGGCGCGTAGCGCCTTATCCGGGCGACGGTCTGTTATCTGGTTGGTGGCCCCGTAAGCGCAGCGCGACCGGGGGGGGTCCCGGAAAGGCCGCGCTTATCCTGCTGTTTCTTCCCGTCGGCATGCTTCCTGTCTACCTTTGTTACATTTCCGCTCACCGACGCTGATTTACAATCTAATTTCGCCCCTGTATTGTTATGTTATAACATTTAATAAAAGGGGTAAGGATATGTTCGCATCGGTTTTTATGGCATCCGGCGCGGCGCGCCTGGCCATCGCTGGAACGCTGCTGGCGGCGCTATGGCTGGCGACCTGGTGGGCGGTGACGCTGCCATGATTGAACTGGAACAACTGGTAACCGGCTATGGCGGGGCGGCGATCACCCCTCCGCTGAGCGGGATGATATGTCCCGGCAGCCTGACGGCAATCGTTGGTCTCAATGGCTGCGGAAAATCGACCCTGCTGAAAACCCTCGCCGGGTTTCTTCCGCCGGTCAGCGGCCGCCTGCGCTGGCAGGGAAAGCGGCCGGTGATTGGCTGGCTGGCACAGCGCCATGCCCTCGAGTCACAGTTTCCTCTCAACGTGCAGGATGTGGTGAGTCAGGGCGCATGGCCCGGCGTGTCGCTGCTGCGCGGTCTGAGCGGCGATACCCGGCGACGCATCGGCGCGGTGCTGGAGCGGGTCGGGCTGGCGAGCCTGGCGAAAACCCCGATCGAAGCGCTCTCCGGCGGCCAGTTTCAGCGCATGCTGTTTGCCCGGGTGATGGTGCAGCGGGCGCCGCTGGTGATGCTCGACGAGCCCTTCACGGGTATCGATGAAGCGACCAGTCGCGAACTGATGGAGCTGATCCTCGACATGCACCGGCAGGGGCAAACCATCCTGGCGGTGCTGCATGATAACCAGCGGGTAGCCGACTTTTTTCCGGAGACGCTGCTTTTAACCCGCCAGCGCGCCTGCTGGGGTGCCACCCGGGCGGTTCTCCCGGCCTTCAGCCAGGCGAGGTCAGCATGATCTGGCACACCTTCTTTCAACCTTTTATTGAATTCGGCTTTATGCGCCGGGCGCTGGTGGTCTGCCTGGCGTTGTCGCTAAGCACCACCATGCTGGGCGTCTTCCTGTTGCTGCGGCGCATGAGCTTGATGGGCGACGCGCTGTCGCACGCCATTCTCCCCGGCGTGGCGGTGGGCTATCTGCTGAGCGGCATGTCGCTGCTGGCCATGACCGTGGGCGGCTTTGTCGCCGGCATCGCGGTCGCGCTGGTGGCGGGATGGGTGAGTCGGCGGACGCCGTTAAAAGAGGACGCCAGCTTTGCTGGATTTTATCTGGGATCGCTGGCGCTGGGCGTCACTCTGGTGTCGCTGCGCGGCTCCAGCGTCGACCTGCTGCATCTGCTGTTTGGCTCCATTCTGGCGGTGGATCGTGACGCGGCGCTGTTTGTCAGCGGCGTCGCCAGCCTGACGCTGTTGTGCATCGCGCTGTGCTACCGCGGTCTGGTCAGCGAGGCGTTCGACAGTGCCTGGCTGCAGGTGAATAACCGCCGGCTGCCCGCGGTGCTGCATGGGCTTTTTCTGGCGCTGCTGGTGCTTAACCTGGTGGCGGGATTTCAGGTGCTCGGCACGCTGATGGCGGTAGGGGTGATGATGCTTCCGGCGGTTGCCGCGCGCTGCTGGGCGCGAACGCTGCCGGGCATCCTGCTGCTGGCGGCGCTCTCCGGCGCGCTCTGCGCCTGGCTGGGTTTGAGTCTCTCCTGGGCGGCCAGTCTTCCCGCCGGGCCCGCCATCGTGCTGACCGCCAGCGCGCTGTTTTTTATTTCGCTGTTTTTTGGCACGCGCAGCCGACTGCTGGTCGGCTGGCGCAAATTGATGGGGTAAGGAAATGATGAAACGTAGTGCAATAGTGGTCGCGCTGGCCTTCGGCCTGATGGCGCAGGGGGCGATGGCGAAAACGCTGAATGTGGTAAGCAGTTTTTCAGTGCTGGGTGATATGGTGCAGCAGGTTGGCGGGGAGCATGTCCATGTGGATACCCTGGTCGGCCCGGATGGCGATCCGCACACCTTCGAGCCGTCGCCGAAGGATAGCGCGCTGCTCAGCAAGGCCGACGTGGTGGTGGTTAACGGCCTGGGACTGGAAGGCTGGCTGGATCGCCTGATTAAGGCCTCTGGTTTTAAGGGCGAGTTGGTGGTGGCGTCGAAGGGCGTCAAGACCCATACCCTCGATGAAGACGGCAAAACGGTGACCGATCCCCACGCCTGGAACAGCGCAGCGAACGGCGCATTGTATGCGCAGAATATCCTCGATGGTCTGGTGAAAGCCGACCCGGAAGATAAAGCGGCGTTGACCAGCAGCGGCAAGCGCTATATCGACCAGCTGACGGCCCTCGACGGCTGGGCGAAAGGGCAGTTCAGCGCCATTCCGCTGGCCAAGCGCAAGGTCCTGACCAGCCATGACGCTTTCGGCTATTTTGGCCGCGCTTATCACGTAACCTTCCTCGCGCCGCAGGGGCTCTCTTCAGAGAGCGAGGCCAGCGCGGCGCAGGTGGCGGCGCTGATTAAGCAAATCAACGCGGACGGCGTCCATACCTGGTTTATGGAGAACCAGCTTGACCCGCGGCTGGTGAAGCAGATTGCCAGCGCCACCGGCGCGCAGCCCGGCGGAGAACTCTATCCTGAGGCGCTCTCCGCCCCGGGGGGCGTCGCGGATAGCTATGTCAAAATGATGCGTCATAACGTGGCGCTGATCGCCGCCAGCATGAAGTAAGCGTGCGATTTCTCATCCCGGCGCCGCCGGGATGATTCATTTTGGATGTCCCCTCGTAAATTCCACACCTCGTCCCCATATCTCTGTGGAAAGTGCTATCTTTGATGGCCTCTTTATCCGGAGCAAAGCGGGGCGATAATGACCGATTCAGAATTAATGCAGCTAAGCGAGAAGGTCGGCCGGGCGCTGCAGGCGCAGGGCGCGACGGTGACCACGGCGGAATCCTGCACCGGTGGCTGGATAGCGAAAGCCATCACCGATATTGCCGGCAGCTCAGCGTGGTTTGAACGCGGTTTTGTGACTTACAGCAACGAGGCCAAATCGCAAATGATCGGCGTCAGCGAAGCGACGCTGCGGGACAACGGCGCGGTGAGCGAACCGGTGGTGGTGGAGATGGCGATCGGCGCGTTGCGCGCCGCGCGCGCGGACTATGCCATCTCGGTTAGCGGCGTCGCCGGGCCGGATGGCGGCAGCGACGAAAAGCCGGTCGGGACGGTGTGGTTTGGCATCGCCAGCGTTAGCGGGCAAGGGGTGACGCGGCGGGAATGCTTTGCCGGAGACCGCGAAGCGGTACGTCGTCAGGCGACGGCCTACGCGCTCAATCTGCTCTGGCAACAATTTCTACAAAAGACTTGATACTGTATGACTATACAGTATAATTGCCTCAACTGAACAAATATTAACGGCGAAGCGAACACGCTTCACCCTGCATGATTAGGAGTAACAATGGCGATCGACGAAAACAAACAGAAAGCGTTGGCGGCTGCACTGGGCCAGATCGAAAAGCAATTCGGTAAAGGCTCCATCATGCGCCTGGGTGAAGACCGTTCTATGGACGTAGAAACCATCTCCACCGGCTCGCTTTCTCTGGATATCGCGCTGGGCGCCGGCGGTCTGCCAATGGGCCGTATCGTCGAGATCTACGGGCCGGAATCCTCCGGTAAAACCACCCTGACGCTGCAGGTTATCGCCGCAGCGCAGCGCGAAGGTAAAACCTGTGCGTTCATCGATGCGGAACACGCGCTGGATCCGGTCTATGCGCGCAAGCTGGGCGTGGATATCGACAACCTGCTGTGTTCTCAGCCGGATACCGGCGAGCAGGCGCTGGAAATCTGTGACGCGCTGGCGCGCTCCGGCGCGGTTGACGTTATCGTCGTCGACTCCGTCGCGGCGCTGACGCCGAAAGCGGAAATCGAAGGCGAAATCGGCGACTCTCACATGGGCCTCGCGGCGCGTATGATGAGCCAGGCGATGCGTAAACTGGCGGGTAACCTGAAGCAGTCCAACACGCTGCTGATCTTTATCAACCAGATCCGTATGAAAATCGGCGTGATGTTCGGTAACCCGGAAACCACCACCGGCGGTAATGCGCTGAAGTTCTACGCCTCCGTGCGTCTGGATATCCGTCGCATCGGCGCGGTGAAAGAGGGCGACAACGTCGTCGGTAGCGAAACCCGCGTCAAAGTGGTGAAGAACAAGATTGCGGCGCCGTTCAAACAGGCTGAATTCCAGATCCTCTACGGCGAAGGCATCAACTTCTTCGGCGAGCTGGTTGACCTCGGCGTGAAAGAGAAGCTGATTGAGAAAGCGGGCGCCTGGTACAGCTACAACGGCGACAAAATTGGTCAGGGCAAAGCGAACGCTATCACCTGGCTGAAAGAGAACCCGGCGGCGGCGAAAGAGATTGAGAAGAAAGTGCGCGAACTGCTGCTCAACAACCAGGACTCTACGCCGGACTTCGCCGTTGACGGCAACGATGCAGAAGAAACGGAACAAGATTTCTGATATCGTCTAACAGAGTGATAAAGGGCTGCTTATGCGGCCCTTTTGCTTTTCTTAGATTATTGAGGTGCCTGTGACTGAACCTTCATCACGCCGCTCCGGCTACGCCCGCCTGCTGGACCGCGCTATCCGCATTCTGGCGATGCGCGACCACAGCGAACAGGAGCTGCGGCGCAAACTGGCTGCTCCGGTAATGAGCAAAAACGGCCCCGAGGCGCTGGACGTCACCCCTGAAGAGCTGGAGCAGGTGGTTGCCTGGTGTATCGAAAACCGTTATCTCGACGATAATCGTTTTGTCGGCCAGTTCATCGCCAGCCGGAGCCGCAAAGGCTATGGCCCCGCGCGCATTCGTCAGGAGCTCAGCCAGAAAGGCATTGCGCGCCAGGCCGTGGAGCAGGCGATGCGCGAATGCGATATCGACTGGGTGAGCCTTGCCAGGGCGCAGGCGCAGCGTAAATACGGTGAACCGTTACCCTCCGCCTTTGCTGAAAAAGTGAAAATCCAGAGATTCCTGCTGTACCGTGGCTACCTGATGGAAGATATCCAGGAAATCTGGCGAAATTTTGCAGATTGACCCATCCGGGATTTTACTTCGCCGTAAAGAAAACTTATCTTATTCCCACTTTATTCCGTCGGGCCGCTGGTTGTGACAGTGCAGGCAGCGTCCTGGGCGATTATTCCTTTACACAAAATCATTCAAGCTGCATCAGGGCGGCAAGAGAGACTATCTTCCGCAACGCACGTCAGTTCGGTGCCGGAAGAGCAAGCGCAGCCAGGACAGAGGCGACTTGAAGGATGACGTGTAGCTTGATTTCAGGATAATTATGAGCAAGAGCACCGCTGAGATCCGTCAGGCGTTTCTCGACTTTTTCCATAGCAAGGGACATCAGGTAGTTGCCAGCAGCTCCCTGGTGCCGCACAACGATCCGACCCTGCTGTTTACCAACGCAGGGATGAACCAGTTCAAGGATGTCTTCCTTGGTCTCGACAAACGTAATTATTCGCGTGCGACCACCGCGCAGCGTTGCGTGCGTGCGGGTGGTAAACACAACGATCTGGAAAACGTCGGTTACACCGCGCGTCACCACACCTTCTTTGAAATGCTGGGCAACTTTAGCTTCGGCGACTACTTCAAGCAGGATGCCATCAAATACGCGTGGGAGCTGCTGACCGGTGAGAACTGGTTCGCGCTGCCGAAAGAGAAGCTGTGGGTCACCGTTTACGAGACCGATGACGAAGCATACGACATCTGGGCCAATGAAGTAGGCGTCCCGCGCGAGCGAATCATCCGCATCGGCGACAACAAAGGCGCGCCGTTTGCTTCAGACAACTTCTGGCAGATGGGCGACACCGGTCCGTGCGGTCCGTGCACCGAGATTTTCTTCGACCATGGCGATCACATCTGGGGCGGCCCTCCGGGAAGTCCGGAAGAAGACGGCGACCGCTACATTGAGATCTGGAACATCGTCTTCATGCAGTTCAACCGTCAGGCTGACGGTACCATGGAGCCGCTGCCGAAGCCGTCCGTCGACACCGGTATGGGCCTGGAGCGTATTGCCGCGGTGCTGCAGCACGTTAACTCAAACTATGACATCGACCTGTTCCGCGATCTGATCGCCAGCGTGGCGAAAGTCACCGGCGCCACCGATCTGACGAACAAGTCGCTGCGCGTTATTGCCGACCACATTCGCTCCTGCGCCTTCCTGATCGCTGACGGCGTAATCCCGTCGAATGAAAACCGCGGCTATGTGCTGCGCCGCATCATTCGCCGCGCGATCCGTCACGGCAACATGCTGGGCGCGAAGGATACCTTCTTCTGGAAACTGGTTGCCCCGCTGATCGCCGTGATGGGCTCCGCCGGCGAAGAACTGAAGCAGCAGCAGGCTCAGGTTGAGCAGGTGCTGAAAACCGAAGAAGAGCAGTTCGCCCGTACTCTGGAGCGCGGACTGGCGCTGCTGGATGAAGAGCTGTCGAAGCTGAAAGGCGACACCCTGGATGGCGAAACCGCCTTCCGTCTGTACGACACCTACGGCTTCCCGGTCGACCTGACCGCGGACGTCTGCCGCGAGCGCAACATCAAGGTTGACGAAGCCGGCTTTGAGGCCGCCATGGAAGAGCAGCGCCGTCGCGCGCGCGAGTCCAGCGGTTTCGGCGCTGACTATAACGCGATGATCCGCGTTGACGGCGCCTCTGAATTTAAAGGTTACGATCATCTGGAGCTGAACGGCAAAGTGACTGCGCTGTTCATCGATGGCAAAGCGGTGGATAGCGTCAGCGCGGGTCAGGAAGCGGTAGTGATCCTCGACCAGACCCCGTTCTATGCGGAGTCCGGCGGCCAGGTGGGCGATAAAGGCGAACTGAAAGGCGCGGGCTTCTCCTTCGCGGTCAGCGACACGCAGAAGTACGGCCAGGCCATTGGTCATATCGGTAAAGTCGCCAGCGGCTCCCTGAAAGTGGGCGACGCGGTGCAGGCCGATGTGGACGAGGCTCGCCGTCAGCGTATCCGCCTGAACCACTCCGCGACGCACCTGATGCACGCGGCGCTGCGCCAGGTGCTCGGCACCCATGTGGCGCAGAAAGGCTCGCTGGTCAACGATAAAGCGCTGCGCTTTGACTTCTCGCATTTCGAAGCGATGAAGCCGGAAGAGATTCGTGCAGTGGAAGATCTGGTCAACGCGCAGATCCGTCGTAACCTGGCTATCGAAACCAACATTATGGATATCGATGCCGCGCGCGCATCCGGCGCGATGGCGCTGTTCGGCGAGAAATACGATGACCGCGTCCGCGTGCTGCGGATGGGCGACTTCTCCACCGAACTGTGCGGCGGGACTCACGCGGCGCGTACCGGTGATATCGGCCTGTTCCGTATCACGTCTGAGTCCGGTACCGCCGCTGGCGTGCGCCGTATCGAAGCGGTGACCGGTGAGGGCGCGATGGCCATGCTGCACGCGCAGAGCGATCAGCTCAGCGATATCGCACAGCTGCTGAAGGGCGACAGCCACAATCTCGGCGAGAAAGTTCGCGCCGCGCTGGAGCGTACCCGTCAGCTGGAAAAAGAGCTGCAGCAGCTGAAAGAGCAGGCTGCGGCGCAGGAGAGCGCAAACCTCTCCAGCAAAGCGGAAGAGATTAACGGCGTTAAGCTGCTGGTCAGCGAGCTGGCCGGCGTGGAGCCGAAGATGCTGCGCACCATGGTTGACGATCTGAAGAACCAGCTGGGTTCGACGGTTGTGGTGTTGGCTACGGTCGCAGACGGTAAAGTTTCCCTGATTGCCGGTGTGTCTAAGGATGTGACAGATCGCGTCAAGGCTGGGGAGCTGGTTGGTATGGTCGCTCAGCAGGTGGGCGGTAAAGGGGGCGGTCGTCCGGATATGGCGCAGGCCGGTGGTACCGATGCGTCTGCTCTCCCTGCAGCGTTAGCCAGTGTGAAAGGCTGGGTCAGCGCAAAACTGTAATAACTATAAACGCATATACCCTAAATAATTCGAGTTGCAGGAAGGCGGCGACACAGCGAATCCCCAGGAGCTTACTCAAGTAAGTGACTGGGGTGAGCGAGGAAAACCAACACACATGCAACTTGAAGTATGGCGGGTTTAGGTGCCGTAACCTCAGGGAAATGGCACCTTGCGCGAGAAACACCGATAACGATAAAGTCGGGTTGAAATTGTGTATATCGGCTAAACTTAGGTTTAACAGAATGTGATGCCATGACTGCTTATACCGTAAGGTATTTGTCATTGCTTACTTTTTGGCGTTATATGATGGATAATGCCGGGATACGAGAGACCCGACTCTTTTAATCTTTCAAGGAGCAAAGAATGCTGATTCTGACTCGTCGAGTTGGTGAGACCCTCATGATTGGAGATGAGGTCACTGTGACAGTTTTAGGGGTGAAGGGTAACCAGGTTCGTATTGGCGTAAACGCCCCTAAAGAAGTATCTGTACACCGTGAAGAGATCTACCAGCGTATTCAGGCTGAAAAATCCCAGCAGTCCAGTTACTAAGGTTTCCGCGCCTCGCTGTTCAGTGAGGCGCATCACTTATCGCCGCTTTTTCCCTTTTTCTGTTTCTTCCCCCTGCACCATACCGCTTTTCATTACCCTTTGCCGCTTTGGTTGTTTGACATTATGCCAGCGTCAGGGCTGATTTCCTGTTGATAAATTGCCCTTTTTGCCGTTTTTGCACGCGAATTGCGTGCGAAGTGTGCAAACGAAAAAAGGTCTCGAAAAAGTGTTTGACTTATAAGTACCAGAAAGTAATATGTGCGCCATCGCAGCGACGAAGAGCAGAAACAAGTTCTTCGAAGCACTCGAAAGAGGCGTGTGTGGTGAGGTGGCCGAGAGGCTGAAGGCGCTCCCCTGCTAAGGGAGTATGCGGTCAAAAGCTGCATCCGGGGTTCGAATCCCCGCCTCACCGCCATTTTGCATCCGTAGCTCAGCTGGATAGAGTACTCGGCTACGAACCGAGCGGTCGGAGGTTCGAATCCTCCCGGATGCACCATCTTCTTTCTGAATTAAGAGGGAAGCGCGCTGTGAAAGCAGCGGCCCGCAGTGCGAGGCATAATCGAGTCACTCTACCGATTAGGCCGTCATACTCAGTGTGGCATGTGTTAGTTGTGACACTGACGCGTAGTAAAGCAAGTTTCCCGATGCATCCGTAGCTCAGCTGGATAGAGTACTCGGCTACGAACCGAGCGGTCGGAGGTTCGAATCCTCCCGGATGCACCATTCTTTAATAAGAATGGCAAATCGCGAAATTTGATATCAGAATTACAGCAGTAATCCCGATGCATCCGTAGCTCAGCTGGATAGAGTACTCGGCTACGAACCGAGCGGTCGGAGGTTCGAATCCTCCCGGATGCACCATATTCTCCTTAGTAACAGCAACATTGTTGTTATCTGGTTTGCGAAACCATCGTAAGTGCCAGGAGAGTAACCCCGCAGTAAAATAGCTTTCCCGATGCATCCGTAGCTCAGCTGGATAGAGTACTCGGCTACGAACCGAGCGGTCGGAGGTTCGAATCCTCCCGGATGCACCATATTCTCCTTAATAACAGCGACGATGTTGTTTTATGGTCTGCGAAATCATCGCCAGCACCAGGGAGGATAACGTTGCGTAAGCAACGGCCCGAAGGGTGAGGCGAAGCCGAATCATCCTCCCGGATGTACCATATTCTCCTCAGTAACAACGACGATGTTGTTACATAGGCTGCGAAATTATCGCAGCACCCGTTCTGAATGCATCATCTTCACTCTTCTCTCACCATCCCGATAACCGCGTTTCCCATCGCCAGTTTCATCCTGACTTTTTTATTGGCAAGCCGCGCTTTCCACTATAATTTATCCTTGTATATCAGCGTTATCAGGCTGAGATAAATGCAAGGAGAGAAATCCATGAAATGGTTCAAAGCAATACCTGCTTTTTGCGCAACGCTGCTGGTGGCGACGGCCCTCGCTGGCTGTGCGGGATCGGCTACAAAGGAGAGTACGGGCGGCTATATTGACGATACCGTGGTGACCACCAAGGTAAAAACGGCGCTCTTTAACGATAAAGACATCAAGTCCTCTGAAATCAGCGTCCAGACCTTTAAAGGCCGCGTCCAACTGAGCGGATTTGTCTCCTCCGCGGAAAGCGCTAAACGGGCGGTGGAAGTCACCCGTCGGGTGCAGGGCGTGCGAATGGTCGAAAACGATCTGCGAATTAAATAAGGCCGCCTATCCGGTCTGATGCCTGAAGGCGCCTGTGGGCGCCTTTGTCGTCTGCGCCGCTGGCCGCGACAACGACCGGCTTTTGCGTTACAGTAACCATTCATTAACCGGTTGGTGAGAAGACGATGTACGAAGGTTACGCAGGACTGATCTTTGATATGGATGGCACTATCCTCGATACCGAGCCGACCCATCGTCAGGCATGGAATGAGGTGCTGGGCCGCTACGGTATGCGTTTCGACGAACAGGCGATGGTTGCCCTCAATGGCTCACCGACCTGGCGGATTGCCCAGGCGATTATTGAACTCAACCAGGCGGATCTCGATCCACATCGCCTGGCGCAGGAAAAAACCCTGGCCGTTAAGGCGATGCTGCTGGACAGCGTACGTCCATTGCCGCTGATCGAGGTGGTCAAGGCGTGGCACGGCCGTCGCCCGATGTCGGTCGGCACCGGTAGCGAAAGCGCCGTCGCCGAAGCGCTGCTGGCGCACCTGGGCCTGCGTCATTACTTCTCCGCGGTGGTGGCGGCCGATCATGTGGTCAACCATAAACCCGCGCCCGATACCTTCCTGCTGTGTGCCGAGCGCATGGGCGTCGCGCCGGAAAAATGCGTGGTCTTCGAAGATGCCGACTTTGGTCTGCAAGCGGCGAAGCGCGCGGGAATGGACGCTGTAGACGTGCGTTTGCTGTGAGCGACGCGCTGTCACTCCTCTCGCTGTTTGCCAGTAGCTTTTTAAGCGCCACGCTGCTTCCCGGCAATTCGGAGGTCGTGCTGGTTGCGATGCTTCTAACGGGGGTTAGTCATCCGTGGTGGTTAGTATTAATAGCAACAATCGGCAATAGCCTTGGAGGGGTAACTAACGTTATTCTGGGGCGCCTGTTTCCGCTGCGTAAAACCTCGCGCTGGCAGGAGCGGGCGGCCGGCTGGCTTAAGCGCTACGGCGCGGTTACGCTGTTGCTGAGCTGGGCGCCGGTTGTCGGCGATTTACTGTGTTTGCTGGCGGGATGGATGCGCATTTCCTGGGGACCGGTACTCTTTTTCTTATGCCTTGGAAAGGCGCTGCGCTATATCGTCATTGCAGCAGCGACGCTTCAGGGCATGACGTGGTGGCACTAATTGGACTGACAGTTCATCCATTACAATTATGCTTATTCAAACGATTTCGACAGGCGGGAGGTCAAATTGATCCCGGACGTATCACAGGCGCTGGCCTGGCTGGAAAAACATCCGCAGGCTCTGCAGGGTATTCAACGTGGTCTGGAGCGGGAAACGCTGCGCGTGAACGCAGACGGCACCCTTGCAACGACCGGTCACCCTCCGGCGTTAGGCTCAGCGCTGACGCATAAATGGATTACCACCGATTTTGCCGAAGCTTTACTCGAGTTTATTACGCCGGTGGACGGCGATATTGAGCATATGCTGACCTTTATGCGCGATGTCCATCGCTATACCGCGCGTCAGCTTGGCGACGAGCGGATGTGGCCGCTGAGTATGCCATGCTATATCGCCCCCGGTCAGGATATTGAGCTGGCGCAGTACGGCACCTCTAACGTGGGGCGCCTGAAAACGCTATATCGCGAGGGGCTGAAGAACCGCTATGGCGCGCTGATGCAGACTATCTCCGGCGTGCACTATAACTTCTCCCTACCGATGGCCTTCTGGCAGGCTAAATGTGGTGTGGAAGACGCTGAGAGTGGTAAAGAGGCCATTTCGGCGGGCTATTTCCGCTCAATTCGTAACTACTATCGCTTTGGCTGGGTGATCCCCTATCTGTTCGGCGCCTCGCCGGCGATTTGCGCTTCGTTCCTGCAAGGAAAGCCGACGACGCTGCCCTTTGAGGAGACGGGCAACGGCATGTATTACTTGCCGTACGCCACCTCGCTGCGCCTCAGCGACCTTGGTTATACCAATAAGTCGCAAAGCAATCTCGGAATTACGTTTAACGATCTGCACGAGTATGTGGCAGGATTGAAGCGCGCGATTAAAACGCCGTCGGAAGAGTACGCCAAAATCGGGCTGGAAAAAGACGGTAAGTATCTGCAGATCAACAGCAATATCCTGCAGATTGAAAACGAACTCTATGCGCCGATCCGCCCGAAACGCGTCACCCGTCGGGGCGAAACCCCGTCCGATGCGCTGTTGCGCGGTGGTATTGAGTATATCGAAGTGCGTTCGCTGGATATCAATCCGTTCTCGCCGATCGGCGTTGACGCCCAGCAGGTGCGTTTCCTCGACCTGTTTATGGTTTGGTGCGCGCTGGCCGACGCGCCGGAGATGAGCAGCGATGAGCTGCTGTGCACCCGCACCAACTGGAATCGGGTGATTCTGGAAGGGCGTAAGCCGGGCTTAACGTTGGGCATCGGCTGCGAAAGCGCGCAGTTCCCGCTGGCGCAGGTGGGTAAAGATCTGTTCCGCGATTTACGCCGTGTAGCGCAGACGCTGGACAGCATTCACGGCGGCGAGGCCTATCAACAGGTCTGCGATGAGCTGCTGGCCTGTTTTGACGATCCGGAATTAACCTTCTCAGCCCGCATTCTGCGTTCTATGATTGAAGAAGGGATTGGTGGAACCGGCCGTGCGCTGGCCGATCGTTACCGGACCCAGCTGCGTGAAGAGCCGCTGGAGATCCTGAGCGAAGAAGATTTCATCGCCGAGCGCGACGCGTCGGTGGCGCGACAGAAGAAAATAGAAGCGGAAGACAGCGAGCCGTTTGAGGCGCTGTTGGCGCGGCACGCGTAGCGGTCGAAGCGCTGGAAAAGAAAAAGGCCACATCACTGTGGCCAAACTTTCATCTCTGATTCAGGGATGATGATGATAATAAATGCGCGTCTTTCATATACTGAGACTCGCGGCTGAACAAAGAGTTCATTTTATTTTAAAAAAATTCACTCCCGGAGGTGACGAATGCCGTTGTTAGATAGTTTCACAGTCGACCATACCCGAATGGAAGCCCCAGCGGTGCGTGTCGCGAAGAAAATGAACACGCCGCATGGCGATGAAATCACCGTATTCGATCTGCGCTTCTGCGTGCCGAACCAGGAAGTGATGCCGGAGCGCGGTATCCACACCCTCGAGCACCTGTTCGCCGGCTTTATGCGCGATCACCTGAACGGGAATGGCGTGGAAATTATCGACATTTCGCCGATGGGCTGCCGCACCGGGTTCTATATGAGCCTGATTGGTACGCCGGACGAGCAGCGCGTCGCCGACGCCTGGAAAGCGGCGATGGCCGACGTGCTGAAGGTGAAAGATCAGAACCAGATCCCGGAGCTGAACGTCTACCAGTGCGGGACCTACACCATGCACTCGCTGGAAGAGGCGCAGGAGATCGCTCGTCATATCATCGAGCGCGATGTGCGCATCAACAGCAACGACGAACTGGCGTTGCCGAAAGAAAAACTGCAGGAACTGCACATCTAGTGCTTCCGCCGCGGCCCGACGCCTGTCGCCGGGCCGCTTTCCCGACGCCGCCATGACGACGACCACCACCTTCTCCTTTCAGCACCGCCCGCTGGTGCCCTTTGCCCATGATTATGCTCACGGTGACCAGGAAGACTGGCATCAGCATGACTGCGCCCAGCTGCTGCATATTTTAAGCGGCGTGGTGCGGGTGGCGACGCCGGCAGGCTACTGGGTGGTGCCGCCCGGACGCGGCGTCTGGCTGCCGGCGGGAACGCCGCACGCGCTGCGCATGACCGGCAACGTGGCGGCGCGAACGCTGTTTATCGATCCGCTGGCGCGCGCCGATCTTCCGGCGGGCTGCCAGATCGTACAGATCACGCCCCTGCTGCGGGAACTGATTGTCTCCTCCCTGGCGCTGGCCGAGCGTTATGCCCCCGCCAGCCGCGACGAACGGATTTATGAGCTGATCCTCGATGAGATCCGCGGGATGGCGATCCTGCCGTTTGGCCTGCCGGAGCCGCAAAGCGAAACGCTGCGCCGGCTGTGCCAGCAGGTGCGCGAGGCGCCGGGCGACGTCTGGAGCAGCAGCCAGGCGGCGAAGGCGTGCAGCATGAGCGAGCGAACCCTGAACCGCCATTTTCAGCGGCAGACTAGCCTGACGTGGCGCGAGTGGGTGCGCCGGGCGAAGCTAATGGAAGCGCTGATTCGCCTGGCGCAGGGCCACTCCGTGCTGCGGGTGGCGCTGGAGCTGGGCTACGGCAGCCACAGCGCCTTCAGCGCCATGTTTCGTCGGGTGATGGGCGTCGCCCCCAGCGACTATTTTCGTCCCCCGGCCTGATCGGCGGCGCTGAGCGCATTGCACAGCGCCTGCAGCGAGGCGCGCGCCACGTCATTATCGATACCCACGCCCCAGTAGCTTTCTCCTTGCGGAAAAACGCAGCGGATATAGGCCACCGACCGGCTGTCGCTGCGCGCGCCGAGGGTATGCTCATGATAGTCCTTGATCATAAACGGTTGCCGAAACAGCGCGCTGAGGCCGCTGGCTGCGGCGGAGAGCAGGCCGTTGCCCTGGCCCTGCAGGCGTCGGGTTTCGCCGTGGTGACGCAGCGTTGCCTGCAGGGAAAGCTGGCCATTCTGCTGGCTGGCGCTCTGATAATCGATCAGCGTCAGCGCAGACTGCGTCTGCAGCCCGTAGCGCGTGCGGAACAGCTGCCACAGCGCATGGTGGGTCATCTCTTTGCCGTCGCTATCGGTGGCCTGCTGAACGTGCTGGCTGAAGTCCTGCTGCAGCCCGCGGGGCAGCTTCAGGCCATGATTTTGTTCGATAAGCCAGGCGCTGCCGCTTTTCCCCGACTGGCTGTTGACACGGATCACCGCCTCATAGCTGCAGCCAATATCCTGCGGGTCAATCGGCAGATAGGGCATCCGCCACGGGTCGCCAGGCTGACGGGCATCAAATCCTTTTTTGATCGCATCCTGATGAGAGCCGGAGAAGGCGGTGTAAGCCAGACTTCCCGCCCACGGGTGGCGCGGGTGAACGGGGATCTGATTGCAGTTTTCCACCACTTCCACCACCCGGTTCATCTGCTCGAAGCGAAGCTCAGGGTCGATGCCCTGGCTGTAGAGATTCATCGCCAGCGTCACCAGACAGACATTGCCGGTGCGTTCGCCGTTGCCAAACAGGCAGCCTTCCACCCGGTCGGCACCGGCCATCACCGCCAGCTCGGCGCTGGCGACGCCGGTGCCGCGGTCATTGTGCGGATGCACGCTGATGCAGACTTCGCCGCGGCGGGAGAAGTGGCGGCAAAAATATTCGATCTGATCGGCATAGACATTCGGGGTGTTGACTTCCACCGTCGCCGGCAGATTGACGATCATCGGTCGCTCGGCGCAGGGCTGCCAGACATCCGCCACCGCTTCGCAAATCTCAAGCGCAAACTCGGGCTCGGTGAAGCAGAAGGTTTCAGGCGAATATTCATATTGCCAGCGGGTCTCTGGCTGCTGTTCGCACTGCTGACGGATAAGCCGGGTGGCGCGGGTCGCGAGGGCGATCACCTCGGCCTTGTCCATGCCGAAAACCAGCTCGCGGAACAGCGGCGCGGTGGCATTGTAGAGGTGGACGGTGGCCCGGCGGGCGCCGCGCAGCGCCTCAAAGGTGCGCAGGATCAGCGGGTCTCGCGCCTGGGTCAGCACCTGGATAGTGACATCCTCCGGGATGCGCTGTTCGTCAATCAGCTGGCGGACAAAGTTGAAGTCGGTTTGTGAAGCGGAAGGGAAGGCGACCTCAATCTCTTTAAAGCCGCACTCCAGCAGCAGATCCCAGAACTGCAGTTTGCGGGCGCTGTCCATGGGCTCGGCCAGCGCCTGGTTGCCGTCGCGCAGGTCAGTCGACAGCCAGCGTGGGGCGTGGCTGATTTGCCGGTCAGGCCAGCGGCGGTCGGGAAGAGCGATCGGCGGATAGGGTCGGTACTTTTCAGCAGGATGGCTCAGCATAGTGTTCTCCTTAATGGTCAGCCTTTATCCTGCCCGAGCGCCGGCGGGCGGGCTTTCGCAAACGAGACAGAAACTAGCGAGAACTGGACAACCTGAAGGCGTAAAAAAGGGACCCGCAGGTCCCTTAATGTGAGGCTTAGTGCGCGCCGCCGCCGCCGCCGCCGGCGCTGAACGGGGGTCTGGCGAACCACACCAGTCCCAACAGCAGGATGAAAATGGCCGCTGAGATCCAGAAGATTTCGTTGGCGGAGATAATCAGCCCCTGGTTGGTTATCTGCTGTGCTATCCAGCCGGACGCCTGTTGCTGCGTCATTCCCATCCCCTGCAGCTGATCGTAGATCTGCTGCGCGTTGGGGTTGAACGGCGTCACCGATTCGGTGAGCTGCGCATGGTGCAGCGCCTCGCGGTTGGTCCACAGGGTGGTGGTGATCGAGGTACCGATGGAGCCAGCAAGGGTACGGGTGAAGTTCGACAAGCTCGACGCCGCCGCCAGCCGCTCCGGCGGCAGGCCGGAAAGGGTGATGGTGGTCAACGGCATGAAGAAGCAGGCCACCGCGAAGCCCTGGATAAACTGCGGCCACGCCGAGGCGCCAAAGTCCATCCCCGGTTCGAAGGTCCAGGCGCGCCAGTAGAAGCAGACGGCGTACATGATAAAGCTGAAGGTGACCAGCCGCCGCATATCGAGCTTATGCGCAAAGCGGCCGATAATCGGCGACAGAATGACCGGGATCACCCCCACCGGCGCTGACGCCAGGCCGGCCCAGGTCGCAGTGTAGCCGTAGACCTCCTGCAACAGCTGCGGCAGCAGCACGATGGCCCCGAAGTAGAGCATGTAGGCCAGGCTGATGCAGAGGCAGCCGATGGTGAAGTTGCGCGACTTAAACAGCGACAGATCGACAATCGGGTTATCGTCGGTCAGCTCCCAGACGATCAGGAAGCTTATCGCCACCACCGCCACGATGGTCAGAATGATAATTTCATTGGAGGAGAACCAGTCCAGCTCTTTGCCCCGGTCCAGCATCACCTGCAGACTACCGATACCGATGATCAGCAGCGCCAGGCCGACGCCGTCGATACGCCGCTGTTCGGTTTTGGTTTCCCGGTTGCGCAGGGTCTGCAGGGTCATCAGCACCACCGCCACGCCAATGGGCACGTTGATAAAGAAGATCCATCCCCAGTGGTAGTTATCGCTGATATAGCCGCCGAGGATCGGGCCGCAGATGGGAGCGACGATCACCGTCATCGACCACAGCGCCAGGGCGATAGAGCGTTTCGCCGGCGGATAGTTGCTGAGCAACAGACTTTGCGACAGCGGGATCAGCGGCCCGGCAACAATCCCCTGAATGACGCGGAAGAAGATCAGCATCGTCAGGCTGTTGGAGACGCCGCAGGCCCAGGAGGCGATGGCGAAAGCGGTGGTGGACCACAGGAACAGCTTCACCTCGCCCACGCGCTTGGCCAGCCATCCGGTGATCGGAATGGAGATGGCGTTAGCGACCCCGAACGAAGTGATGACCCAGGTCCCCTGGCTCAGCGATGAGCCAAGGTTACCGGCGATGGTCGGGATCGCCACGTTGGCGATAGTGGAATCCAGCACCTGCATGAACGTCGCGAGCGACAGCGCAATGGTCATGATGACCAGCTGCGCGCCTTCCAGCGGTTTTTGCTGTTGCATTACACTCACCCCGAATTATCCGGCGTTGGCCTGAATGATCTCGTCTATCAGCTTATTGACCGGATCGAGAGCGATTTCGCGGGCGTTGCTCTCGTAGACCGGGGAGCTCCGCACCTGGCTTGCCAGCATTTCGCCATCGCGATCGGTGGTGTTAACTTCTACCAACGTCGAGAGGCCGATGCGCAGCGGGTGTTCCGCCAGCTGTTTTTCATCCAGTTCGATGCGGACCGGCAGACGCTGTACCACTTTGATCCAGTTACCGGTGGCGTTCTGCGCCGGCAGCAGGGAGAAGGCGCTCCCGGTCCCCATATCCAGACCAACCACCTTGCCGGTGTATTTCACGTCATCGCCATAGATGTCGCTGATCACCGTGGCCGGCTGGCCAATGCGCATATGCGCCAGCTGGGTCTCTTTAAAGTTAGCGTCGATCCACAGGTTAGTTGCCGGAACCACCGCCATCAGCGGCGTGGTGGTGCCGATCTGCGCGCCAGGCTGTACCGAGCGACGGGAAACGTAGCCGCTAATCGGGCTGACGATCTGCGTACGCTGCAGGGCCAGCCAGGCGTTACGCACTTCGGTCGCCGCCTGCAGCACCGCCGGCTGCTGTTCGAGTTTGGTACCCAGCACGATCGCCTGGTTGGCGTTGTACTGCTGGATGGCCACGTCAAGCTCGGCCTGCGTGCTGGCGACGGTGTCGCGGGCGTGCTGCAGCTCTTCGCGGCCGATGAGGTTCGCCGCGCCCAGCGGGATACGGCGGTTCAGGTCAGCCTGCGCCTGGGCGAGGGCGGTCTTTTTGACGTCAATATTCGCCTGCAGCTGCTTGCTGTTGATCATCTGCTGACGGGTTTGACGCACGCTGGCGGCCAGCTGCGTCTTGGCTTTCTCAAACGCCTGTTGGGCATCGGTCTGATCGAGGGTGACCAGCGGATCGCCTTTCTGCACGTAGTCCGTGTTGTCAGCCCAGACTTTGGTCACGCTGCCCGAGACCTGGGCCATAATTTGTACCTGGTTCCCTGCCACGTAGGCATCGTCGGTCTCTTCGTAGTGACGCAGTACCAGAAACCAGTAAATCCCATATGCCACGGCAATAATAATGAAGAGCAATGTCAGCAACAGAAGGGCGCCTTTACGCTTCCCTTTTTTGCTGCCTGGTTGCTGCGGGGTTTGGCTCTCCGCATTTGCGCTCATGTTATTCTCCACGATCTTATTATTTCACATCGGCTGAGCCGACCTGTTTATCAGAAAGGCCAGCAGAGATCTGCTGGCCTGGCTGTTTTCCTTGCAACGTAAAAATGGGCTGAGCGACGCCGCCCTTAGCGTAGAGAGTCCGCCAGCACGCCTTCTTCTTCCATCTGGTCAAGGCGGCTCAGGAGTTTGCGGGTAATATGTTCGAGCTGATCTTTTTCGCTGGTGCTGAGTGAAGACCACAGCTGATGCAGGCAGTTATGCTGAGGCGGCAGGACTTCACGCAAAAACTGATGGCCCTTTTCGGTCAGCTGCAGATGCAGACAGCGACGATCGTTATCGCTCTCGCGGCGTTCAATCCAGCCGCGTTTTTCCAGTTCATCAGCGATACGGGTGGCGTTGGTACGCGACGAGCCCAGCGCACAGCTCAGCTCGGACGGCTGAATGCTGTGGTTTTCCTGCGACTCCAGCGTAATCAGCGCCATAAATAATGTCTCGTTAATTCCCTGCGCTTTGAGCATTTTATTGCGATTTTCCAGCAGCTTACCTTGCATATGCATGCAAAGACGAGTTAACAGAATCTCCTGGAACGGGAAATCTTCATGGCGGCTGGCGCGGAACTTGAGCATTTGCTCAATGGGAGTAAACGAACTATCCATTTGGGTATGACCTCATTAATTACAGCCGATATAATAACTATTGTGACAAATAAATCAAATGAATTATTGACCAAAATTGATACGTAAAGCTTAGAGCCCGCTGGCGATTTTCCAGGCCAGACCGTAGGCCAACGCCGACAGGAGGGTCGGGATAATAATGCTGCGGGTTTTCCAGAAGGCGCCCCCCAGCACCAGGAAGCCGATCAGCGTCGGCGCCAGACGATGGGCATCGGCGAGGATCTCCGGCACGCTGGAGACCACCAGCAGCGCGCAAATCGAGGCGATGCCGATGGTATCCAGCAGCACGCTGACCGGGCCACGGCGGGCAGGCCGGGCATGGCCCGCGCGCAGACGCAGGGGAAGATAGCGAAACAGATAGTTCACGCCGCCGACAATCACCCCGAGCAGAAGGACCTCACTGTTCATCCGGCATCCCCTTCAGCATGGCCTGGACCAGCGCCGTCAGACACCCGCAAACAATCCCGGCAAGGATCGCCGCCGGAATGGAAAATAACAGAATGCCACCCAGGGCGCCCGCCAGCGCCGCGGTGACGCACAGGGATTGCTGGCGCTGGAAAGAGGCCAGCAGGAAGCTCATAAACAGCGCCGGCAGCATAAAGCCGAGCGCGGCTTCCACCGCCGGATAGTCCACCAGCAAACCGTTGCCGGACCAGGCGCCGGCCAGCGTGCCGCACACCCAGGATGCCCACGAGGTGAACGCGAGACCGAGCATCCAGTTTTCGCTCCAGCGGCGGTGGTCGCGAACCAGCCTGGCGGTGGCGGCGGCGAAAACCTCATCGGTCAGGCCGAAGGCCCAGAGGGCGGTTTTCTTTTTGTTCAGCGCGGTATGAATGCGGCTGCGCAGCGAGGGTCCATACAGCACGTGGCGTACGTCCATCGCCATCACCGTCAGGGCGGCGACCCACAGCGAACTGCCGGCGGCCAGCATGGCGGTGATCACAAACTGGCTGGCGCCGGCGTAAATGATGCAGGAGAAAAACAGGCTTTCCAGCGGGGTGAAACCCAGCCGGGTGGCATTGAGTCCGAAGGCGAATGCCACCGGAAGGTAGCTGATGACGATGGGGAGACTGTCTTTAATGCCTTCGCCGACGGTGGCGACACGTTCAGATAAGGCACAGGTTAAGGGCGCGGGGTTTTCCATATGAATAACTTATCGCTGGATCCATGTGAAGGTGGCAAATTGACCGATGTCCCCACCTTAACAGAGCGCGACGCGCCTTAACACTATGAAAATGCCCGCAATCCGCTTTTCCCTGACCCAGACGGGATGAAAGGCGGGGAAGGGGGCCCGGATAAGGCGTCGGGCCTTATCCGGGAGCGGGTTACTGCTGCGCGGCGAGGGCGGCTTTCACCCAGCTGTCGAACAGCGGCTGGTGGGCCTTGATCCAGCCATCAACATGACCGTTAATGTCGGCTTCAGAAGCATGGCCGTCGTGCATCATCGCATTCTCGGCATTGATGTCGGCGATCGGCAGCTTCATGACGCTAAACAGAGTGGCGGCGGCCGGGTTTTTCTCCGCCCAGGCTTTGTTGGCGACAATGTGCATGGTGTTGACCGGGAATCCATAGTTGGCGCCATTGGCCAGTTTGGTATCGATGTTTTTCTGCTCGCCCGGCAGGGAGGAGAACGGCACCTGCAGCCAGACGACGTCTTTGCCAGGCTTCAGCACGTCGCTAACCCAGTACGGCGTCCAGGTGTAGTAGAGCACCGGTTTACCCTCTTTATAACGGGCGATGGTGTCGGCCATCATCGCCGCGTAGTTGCCCTGGTTATGGGTGACGGTTTTGCTCAGGCCATAGGCGTCAATCTGGTGGTTAATCACCGCTTCGCAGCCCCAGCCAGGGGTGCAGCCGGTGAGGTCCGCTTTGCCGTCGTTGTTGGTATCAAACAGTTTGGCGATCTGCGGATCTTTGAGCTGATCGATGGAGGTGATGTGGTACTGCTCGGCGGTTTTTTTGTCGATCAGATAGCCCTGGGCGGCACCTGAGACGTATACCCCCTTGCGGTAAAATTTGTTATCACCGCCCGCCGCGGCGTACATGTCATCGTGCAGCGGCTGCCAGTTGGTGGCGATGAAGGTGGTATCCCCAGCGGCAATCGAGGTATAGGCAACGTTATAGTCCACTTCGCTCGGTTTCTCGACGGTGTAGCCAAGCTTCTCCAGCGCGCGGCTGACCAGCAGGGTCTGGAAGCTCTCTTCGGAGATGGTGCTCTGGGCCGGCTTGACGGTAATGCCTTTGCCCGGCAGGTCGGCGGCGAAGGCGCTGGTGGCGATCAGGGTGGCAAAGGCGGCGGTGGCCATCATCGTGCTATGTCGCATGGTGGTTCCTCTTATTGTTTAACGGGAAGGGCGGCCCCCCGGCATCGGCTGGTGCCGGGGAGCGGCGCTGTTATCGACTTATCGACAGAAAGGGCGAGTGAGAAGCCCCAGCGGGCCGGTGGTGTACCAGCGGCGGTTGCCGCGACTGCGGGCGTCGCGGCCGACGGCCTGGGTAAGGCGGTCAAGAATAATCGCCAGGATCACGATCCCCACGCCGCCGACGGTGGCCAGGCCCATATCCAGGCGACCAATGCCGCGCAGCACCATCTGGCCAAGACCGCCGACGGCGATCATCGAGGCGATCACCACCATCGACAGGGCCAGCATCAGCGTCTGGTTAACCCCGGCCATAATGGTGGGCATCGCCAGCGGCAGCTGAACTTTAAACAGCAGCTGTCGCGGGCTGGCGCCAAATGAGCGCGACGCTTCGATCAGATCCGCAGGCACCTGGTTTATCCCGAGGATGGTCAGACGGACGATGGGCGGCAGGGCGAAGATAATCGTCACCACCACGCCGGGCACGTTGCCGATGCCGAACAGCATTACGATCGGCACCAGGTAGACGAAGGCCGGCGTGGTCTGCATGGCATCCAGCAGTGGGCGGATAATTTTCGCCGCCCGCGGACTGCGCGCCAGCCAGATCCCCAGCGGCAGGCCGATGATCATGCAGAACAGCAGGGCGGTGAGGACCAGCGCCAGGGTGACCATCGCCTGCGACCACGCGCCGATGGCGCCAATGGCAATCAGCGATACCAGGGTGGCGACCCCCATGCCGAGGCTGGAGATCTGCCAGGCGATCAGCGCGAAGACGATAATCGCCACTGGCGCCGGCATTCCCAACAGCAGCTGCTGAAAGGCGCTGAGAATGTAGTCGATCGGCACGCGGATCCCCTGGAACAGCGGACGGAAGTGCAGCACGATCCAGTCGATGGCGTGGGTCACCCAGCTGTCGAGCGGGATCAGGGTCTTATGGAACGGATCCATGATATTGAACTGTTCCGGCTGCGGCGCCGGGGCGCTGTGCAGCCAGTCGGCGCCGCCGCCATTGGTCGGCGCGGCAGTAGAAGCGCCACCCCAGGCGTCTGCAGCCTGGGCGGCGTTGTCGGTTGCCGGGGCGCTGTCCCACGGATTGGTTTGATCAGCCATGATTCACCCCCTCGCGATCTAAAGCCTGGAGCAACATTCGTTTGGAAATGATGCCAATATATTGTTGTTCTTCATCCACCACCGGGACGGCGCACGGGGCGTGGCCGACGTGGGAGAGCAGATCGCTGAGCGGCGTTTGCGCCTCCACCGCCAGCGGGGCGTCAATCAGCGCCGCCTCGATCCCCTGGCCGGCGCTGAGCGCGGTTTTCAGAGAATCGATCGACACAATCCCGACAAAGCGATTACCACGCTCGATGACATAGCCATATTCCCGGTCTTCATCCTGTAATAATTTCAGCGCTGAGCGGGGGCCAAAACCTGGTGTTTTACGAATCAGGCCGACCGGACTACGACGGGCAATATCTTTGGCGCTGAAGACCTGGCTAATATCGACGCCGCGGAAGAAGGTGCGGACATAATCATTGGCCGGATTATTCAATATTTCATCCGGAGTACCGACTTGGACCACTTCGCCATTTTGCATAATGGCGATACGATCGCCAATTCGCATGGCTTCATCAAGGTCATGGGAAATAAAGACAATGGTACGCTGATGCTTAGCCTGTAATTTGATCAGCTCATCCTGCATTTCGGTGCGAATGAGCGGATCGAGCGCGGAGAAGGCTTCATCCATTAACAGAATTTCGGGATTAATCGCCAGAGCGCGGGCTAAACCGACGCGCTGACGCATCCCGCCAGAGAGTTCATCCGGCCAGGCGTGGGCGTAATTCTCCAGCCCCACCTGCCGCAGCGCTTCCCGCGCTTTTTGCTCTCGCTCAGCGGCCGGGACGCCGGCAAGCGCCATGCCAAACGCCGTGTTGTCGAGCACGCTCATGTGCGGCATCAGTGCAAAGGATTGAAAAACCATCGCAATTTTTTTACGACGCACCTCGCGCAGCTCGGCGTCCGACATTTTCGCGATATCGACCCCGTCAATCAGCACCTGGCCGCGGGTGGGTTCAATCAGGCGATTGAGAAGGCGAACCATGGTGGATTTCCCCGAACCGGAGAGCCCCATGATGACGAATATCTCGCCTTCTTCAATGGCCAGACTGGCGTTTTTGACGCCAAGCGACAGCCCCGTTTTTTCCAGTATTTGCGCTTTGTTGAGTCCTTTCTCAATATATTTGAAAGCACGGTGAGGGTGCTCGCCAAATATCTTATAAAGATTTTTAATTTCTAATTTAATTGCCATGCAATAGAGAAGTTCCTGTTATTTGTTTATTGCGATACGGTACCCAATGGTGATTATGATCTTTTTACACCCTAACATACTCAGATTCTGTGACAACCCTTAATGACAAACTCTCGGCAAAATGGAGTGAGGGACATGGCGGCGCAGCCCCCGTGATATAAGGGCTGAGCGGTAATTTGTTGTGGGTAATATTTTTTGATTATCTCTGGATAATTCGACTGAAATAGACCAGTTTTCTGCTAAATATGACGGGATGATGACGGTTAGGCCATGGAGAGAATATTTGACAGATGAACCCACTTTTCTGCGAAATAGATCACCAGGAATTCGGTCGCGATATTCCTGGTGAAAGTACGGTTAAAAGTCCCAGTCGTCGTCGGCGGTCTCTTCCATTTTTCCTATCACGTAGGAGGAGCCAGAACCGGAGAAAAAGTCGTGGTTTTCATCGGCGTTGGGCGACAGCGCCGCGAGGATCGCTGGATTAACCGCCGCCATCTCCGCCGGGAACAGCGCCTCGTAGCCGAGGTTCATCAGCGCTTTGTTGGCGTTGTAGCACAGGAAAGCGCTAACGTCGTCGAACCAGCCGCTCTCGCCGTACAGTTCCCGGCTGTAGGCCAGCTCGTTGTCGTAAAGATCCATCAGCAGATCGAGGGCGAAATTTTTCAATTCTTCGCGCTTGCCGGGGCTGACGATCTCCAGTCCTTTCTGATATTTGTAGCCGATGTAATAGCCATGCACCGCTTCATCGCGAATGATCAGGCGGATCAGATCCGCGGTGTTGGTCAGTTTTCCCCGGCTGGAGAAGTACATCGGCAGCCAGAAGCCGGAGTAGAAGAGAAAGGATTCGAGGAACACGCTGGCGATTTTTTTCTTCAGCGGCTCGTCGGCCTGATAGTAGCCCAGCATCAGCTGCGCCTTGCGCTGCAGGGGCTCACAGCTTTCGCTCCAGGCGAAGGCGGCATCCACCTCCTTGCTGTGGCACAGCGTGGAAAAGATGGAGCTGTAAGAGCGAGCATGAACCGCTTCCATAAAGCTGATGTTCGACAGCACCGCCTCCTCATGCGGGGTCAGGGCGTCCGCCATCAGCGCCGGCGCGCCGATGGTGTTCTGAATGGTGTCGAGCAGGGTCAGCCCGGTAAAAACGCGAATGGTCAACTGCTGCTCCGCCGCGCTGAGGGTTTGCCAGGCGGGAATGTCGTTCGACAGCGGCACTTTCTCCGGCAGCCAGAAGTTGCTGGTGAGACGGTTCCACACCTCCAGATCTTTATCGTCATCGATGCGGTTCCAGTTGATCGCGCTGACGCGCGTTAAATGAGTCATCCTGATCTCCTTACAGCGCGCAGGACACGCAGCCTTCAATTTCAGTGCCTTCCAGCGCCAGCTGGCGCAGTCGGATGTAGTAGAGCGTCTTAATGCCTTTCTTCCAGGCGTAGATCTGCGCCTTGTTGATATCGCGGGTGGTGGCGGTATCGGGGAAGAACAGGGTCAGCGACAGCCCCTGATCGACGTGGCGCGTCGCCTCGGCGTAGGTGTCGATGATTTTCTGGGGCCCTATCTCGTAGGCATCCTGATAGAGGGTCAGATTGTCGTTATTCATAAACGGCGCGGGGTAGTACACCCGTCCGGTTTTCCCCTCTTTGCGGATCTCAATCTTCGAGACGATCGGGTGAATGCTGGAGGTGGCATGGTTGATGTACGAGATCGAGCCGGTGGGCGGCACCGCCTGCAGATAGCGGTTGTAAATGCCATAGCGCATGACGTCGTCGCGCAGCTGGCGCCAGCTTTCCCGGTCGGGCAGGGAGATGCCGGCGCGGGCGAACAGCGCGCGGACCCGTGCGGTTTTCGGCTGCCACTCCTCATGCAGATATTTGTCGAAGTACTCCCCGCTGGCGTAGCGCGACTGCTCGAAGCCGGCGAAGCGCTGACCGCGCTCGCGAGCCAACAGCATCGAGGTGTGCAGCGCGTGCCAGGTCACGGTGTAAAAGTAGATATTGGTGAAGTCCAGCCCCTCCGGGCTGCCGTAGGCAATGCCTTCCCGCGCCAGGTAACCGTGCAGATTCATCTGCCCCAGGCCGATGGCGTGGGAGGCCGCGTTGCCGGCCGCCACGGAAGGGACCGACTGAATGTGGCTCATGTCGGACACGGCGGTCAGGGCGCGCACCGCGGTGGCGATTGTGCGGCCGAAATCCGGTGAGTCCATGGTATGGGCGATATTCAGCGAGCCGAGGTTGCAGGAGATATCTTCCCCGATATGGGCATAGCTGAGGTCTTCATTATAGGCGGACGGCGTACTGACCTGCAGGATCTCGGAACACAGATTGCTCATGGTGACCCGCCCGGCCACTGGACTGGCGCGGTTCACGGTGTCTTCAAACATGATGTACGGGTAGCCGGATTCAAACTGGATCTCCGCCAGGCGCTGGAACAGGTCGCGGGCGCGGATCCAGCGTTTGCCCACCCGCTCGTCGGCCACCAGCTGCGGATAGAGGTCGCCGATGGCGCAGTCGGCGAAGGGTTTGCCGTACAGCCGTTCGACATCATACGGCGAGAACAGCGCCATCTGCGCGTCTTCTTTCGCCAGCTGGAAAGTGATATCAGGGATCACCACCCCCAGCGACAAGGTTTTGATGCGGATTTTCTCATCGGCATTTTCACGCCGGGTATCAAGGAAGCGCAAAATATCCGGATGGTGCGCGTGCAGCCAGACCGCCCCCGCCCCCTGGCGGGCACCGAGCTGGTTGGCATAGGAGAAGGCATCCTCCAGCATCTTCATCACCGGCACCACGCCGGAGGACTGGTTTTCGATGCGCTTGATCGGCGCCCCGGCCTCGCGCAGGTTAGAGAGTAAAAAGGCCACGCCGCCGCCGCGCTTCGACAGCTGCAGCGCCGAGTTCACCGCCCGGCCGATGGACTCCATATTATCCTCAATGCGCAGCAGGAAGCAGGAGATCAGCTCTCCGCGCTGCTGTTTGCCGGCGTTGAGGAAGGTGGGGGTAGCCGGCTGGAAGCGGCCGCTGAGTATCTCCTCCGTCAGCTGCCGCGCCTGCTGTTCATCGCCCCGGGCCAGCGTCAGGGCCACCATTACGCTGCGTTCGGCGAAATCCTCGAGGTAATGTTTGCCATCAAAGCTCTTCAGCGCGTAGCTGGTGTAGAACTTCCAGGCCCCGAGGAAGGTCTGGAAGCGAAACGCGGCGCGCCGGGCATGGTCGAACAACGCCAACACAAACCCGCGGTCATAGCCGGCCAGCACCTGCGGATCGTAATAGCCCTCGCGGACGAGCCAGCTGAGTTTATCCTCCTGGCTGGCAAAGGCGAGGGTGTTGGGCTGAACCTGGGTCGCCATAAAGGCCTCAACCGCCTGGCGATCTTTCTCAAACGGGATGCGACCCTCGCTGTCGTATAAGTTCAGCATTGCATTGAGGGCGTGAAAATCCACGGCGGCGGTTATACGTTCTGCGGTTGTCGTTGCCAAAATTCGCTGACTCCTTTGCGTACGTTATCGATATCGTCGGGGGTTCCCATCAGCTCGAAGCGGTAGAGATAGGGCACGGCGCACTTCTGCGCGATGACATCCCCGGCGCGCCCCCAGGCGTCGCCAAAGTTGCGATTGCCGGCGGCAATCACCCCGCGGATCAGTCGACGGTTATGTACGTCGTTTAAAAAGCGGATCGCCTGACGCGGCACGGCGCCGGCGGTGCCGCCGCCGCCATAGCTGGGAACGATGAGAATGTAGGGCTCGTCTACCTGCAGATGTTCACGCTCGTTCAGAGGGATGCGCACCGCCGGCAGCCCCAGGCGCTGCACAAAGCGATGGGTGTTCTCCGAACGGCTGGAGAAGTAGACGATGAGGCTCATGCGCTGGCCGCCGCGACGGAGGGACGCAGGCGATTGATCATATCCGGGCGGAAGCCGCTCCAGCGCAGGTCGCCGGCGATCACCACCGGCAGCTGGCGAAATCCCTGCTCGCGCAGGATGTCGGCGGCATCCGGCTGTTGGTCGACGTTGACCATTTCAAAGGCCAGTCCCCGGCTCTCCATGGCTCGCCGGGTGGCATGGCACTGCACGCAGTCATTTCGAGTGTAAATAATAATGCGCATGATTCGTATTTCCATTTAAGATAACAGCACGGCGCTAAACGTAGCGTCGAACGTTGTGGGCCATTCAATAAGGAAATACTAGATGTAGTTATTTAAAACTTCAACCACTCAATATATAGCGTTTTTAGCAAAGAATTCCCCCTCCGGGATGGCCAGGCGGAGGAGGGGGAAGGTTGCGCGAAACTACAGACGCATGGCGACGGCGAGGCGGTTAAAGGCGTTCATCAGGCTGATAGCGAAGGTGAGATCGCTTATCTGACGCGGGGTAAAATGTTCGCGCAGCGGCAGGTAAACCTCATCTTCCGCATGGCTGGCGGCGATGTCGGTGACCGACTCGGCCCACGCCAGTGCCGCGCGTTCGGCAGGGGTAAAATGGTCGCTCACCCGCCAGCCGGCCAGGGCATCCAGTTTGCTCTGCGCCATGCCGCCCTTGCGCAGCGCCTGGCTGTGCTTCTCAAGGCAGAAGGCGCAGCCGTTGATCTGCGACACGCGTAAATAGACCAGCTCCACCAGGGCGCTGCCCAGTTCGCTTTTCTCCAGCGCGAGGCTGGCCTGCACCAGCCCTTTATAGACTTCCGGGCTTAGTTCACTGAATGGCTGACGTAATTGGCTCATGGTGTTCTCCTCTCTAAGACGGCAGCCAAAATAGCACTATAATGGACTGCAAAAGATAGCCATATTGTGATGAAAAAAGCAGACCATAATGGAAGCCAGCCACCTCCCTCTCTATCAGCGTATTGCCCGCCAGCTGAAATCCGCCATTGAACGGGGCGAACTGGCTCCGGGCAGCCGTCTGCCCGCCAGCCGGGTGTTTGCCCAGGAGCAGGGCGTCTCCCGGGCAACCATCGAAAACGCCTGGGGCGAACTGGTCGCTCAGGGCTGGCTCGAGCGACGCGGGCAGGCGGGAACCTTTGTCAGCGAACGGCTCAGTCCGCGCCAGCTGGCGCCGGTAATGCCAGCGCAACCTGCCGCGCCGGCGGAGCCGTTGCCGTTTCAGATGGGGCTCCCGGCGCTGGATCTCTTTCCGCGCGGGCTGTGGGCGCGGGTGATGGGGCGCCGGCTGCGCACGCAGTCGCGGTTCGATCTGGCGCCCGGCGATCCCGGCGGCGACCCGCTTCTGCGTCAGGCGATCGTCGACTATCTGCGCCTGTCGCGCAGTATCGACTGTCAGCCGGAGCAGGTGCTGATCGCCGGCAACTATGCCACCGCTATGAACCTGATCCTGCGTACTCTGGCACAGCCGGGGCAGCATATGTGGATGGAAGATCCGGGATATCCCTTTATCCGCCCGGTGGTCGAGGCCGGGCAACTGGTGGTGGATGCGATCCCGGTGGACGACGAGGGGATGGATATCGCCTGGGGCCAGCGCCATCATCCGCAGGCGCGGTTTGCCCTGCTCACCCCGGCGCATCAGAGTCCGCTGGGCGTGGCGCTGTCGCTGCCCCGGCGTCGCCAGCTGTTGGCATGGGCCGCGGAGCGTGACGCATGGATCATTGAGGACGATTACGATAGCGAGTTTCGCTATCGCGGCAAACCGCTGCCGCCGCTGAAAAGCCTTGATGCGCCCCAGCGGGTCATCTACGCGGGCACCTTCAGCAAGTCGATGTTTCCGGCGCTGCGCACCGCCTGGCTGGTGGTGCCGAGCGCGCTGGCGGCGCGCTTTCAGCAGACCGTGGAGCGCCAGCCCTGTACGGTTCCCACCCTGTGGCAGCAGACGCTGGCGGATTTTATCCAGCAGGGCCATTTCTGGCGTCATCTGAAAAAAATGCGCGCCAGCTACAGCCAGCGCAGGCAGTGGCTGGAGTCTGCTCTGCAGGCGCAGGGCTTTCAGGTTACGCCGCAGCAAGGGGGGATTCAGCTGGTCATGCCGGTTAGCGGCGACGATCGCCTGTTGGCCCAACGGGCGGTGGCGGCCGGGCTGGCGGTACAGGCGTTGAGCGACTGGCGGATGCGCCATACCGGCGAGGGGGGATTACTGATGAGTTTTACCAATATTCGCTCGCCGGCAATGGCTGGCGCGCTGGCCCGGCGGCTGGGGGAGGCGATCAGCGTCGGCGTCACACCCGATGGTGCGTAAAAAACCCCTGCGGCCAGAGGCGCGCAGGGGCTGACGCGTATTTGTTATCTTCATTGCTTTCCGTGAAGCTGGCGGGCTTCCGCACGCTGATCGCGCGGCGGCAGCAAACGCTATAGCTATTATCGACGTAAATTGAGCAATACGCCAATAAATACCCCGACGGCGGCGGCGGCGCCCACGCTGTGCCACGGTTTATTGCGCACGTAGGTATCGGCGCAGCCCAGCGCATCACATGCTGCCTGGCGCGCATCCAGCGCCGCCTGCTGCACCCGGTTGTGGCCATTAATGCGGGCGCGGGTCTCTTTTAACAGCGACTGCGCTTTGGCACGCGCCGCTTCCGCTTCCTCTTTCGCGTCACTGCCCCACGATTTCAGCACCTCTTCCAGCGTGTCCGCTAATTGGCTGACATCGTTATGAATATCTTCGGCGTTCTCGTCAAAATTGTTGCGGTTCACATGGTTAGCCATCGTTATCTCCCTTAATTCCATCGAGTGAGTAAGTGTAGGACAAGATTTTGAATTATGCTTACTGCTGTGGTTTCTGGAATATTCCGAAAGCACTGCCCTTAATGAATAAGGTAAGGTCAATGTGCGGTAAAAGATAACGAGGAATCAGTATGTATTTAAGACCCGATGAGGTGGCGCGTGTTCTTGAAAAAGCCGGCTTCACCATGGATGTTGTGACGCAAAAAGCGTACGGCTATCGCCGCGGCGATAATTATGTTTATGTGAACCGCGAAGCGCGCATGGGGCGAACAGCGTTAGTTATTCATCCGGCGTTAAAAGAGCGCAGCAATATGCTGGCTGAACCGGCTTCAGATATCAAAACCTGCGACCATTATGAACAGTTTCCGCTGTATTTAGCCGGGGATGCGCAGCAGCATTATGGAATTCCGCACGGATTTAGCTCACGCATGGCGCTTGAGCGTTTTCTGAATGGGCTATTTGGCGAAGCTCAGCCGGCCATGTCGACGAATTAATTCGCTGGATAAAGGCCCGGGCGAAGTCGGCTGGCGGGAGGAAGCGACTGGCAGAGCCAGTCGCTGTTAACGGGTCGGTCAGGCTTTTGCCTGCTGGTAGGGAGCCACGCGGAACAGGCGGCGGCAATAGTCGAGGAAGTAGCCGTAAGCGGCGCCCATCATCATCGATACCGCCAGGTTCGAGCTCACCGCAGCGACAATCTGGTGCCAGTCCGCACCCACGCTCCACAGAATGGCGACATATACCGGCGACTGAAAGGTCACGTAGGCCAGCACGTCGGCCATATTTTTCATCCAGCCGGCGGGAGTGATGCGCCGGGCCTGACGCATGGCGAAATCGCGATAAATCCCGTAAGGAACAGCAATAATAATGTTGACCGGGATCGCCACCAGGCGCGACGATAACGACTGCTCAAACGTCATACCAGAGAGAAAAATTTCGATCATCATGTTGACGACGGTGCAGTAAACCACCATCGCAAAGGTGTCTGCAACCGCATGCCGCAAGCGGGAGTGCGCAGAGAACATCGGAGTGCTCCTCGAAAATGAAGTCAAGAACGCCGAAAAATGCGCGTTGGTATAGCGTTTTTGGGCTGTCTGTTTTGATGTGCGTAGAGTATATCTCTGCATTAAAAGTGGCAACTAGCTATAAATTTTTATTTATTGCCTTTTTGTCGATAAAATACTCTGCGACGGTTGGTTTTCTGCCCGTTACGCTACTTTTATTGCTTATTTTGTTAAATGTGTTTTATTTCATATGGTTATGTTGTTTTTTGCCGTGATGTTTGACCCACGATTCGGCGTCTGAGCACTCGCCGTGGCGCAAAATCGCGTTAGCCTGTGATGAGTGTCTCGTTTAGATGTTTTTATGCCATTATGCCGGTTTTTGTGGTGGAAAATTCTAAAATGCCGAGTGGCGTTTTATTCTGAATGGCCGAGTAACTATTCATTAGGTTGGGCTGAGAGGGCCAGCGCATCCGCCGACGATAAGAGGATAAGCCGCTGACCATAAAGGTAATATCGCCTGCTGAATATATTTTCCTATCTCACTATCCGCCGCTTTTATTTATTCATGGTCTCGTTGGCCCGCGCTGGCGAAAAAGAATCGGGGATTTTCCGATATAGGGCAGGCGGAAGAGATTTACTCTCTGCATAATATATTTATCTGGACAACCGCAGGCTGGAAATAAATAAACGTTTCTATTACACTTGCCGCGTTGTGTCTTTTAATTTGCTATTTGGAATTTTTTAATTTTATGTCTTCAATGTTACACAAACTGAATAATATCCGTTCACTGCGCGCGCTGTCCCGTGAATTCTCCATTGACGTGCTTGAAGAGATGCTGGAAAAGCTCAGGATCGTCACTGAAGAAATACGTACGCAACAGCAGCTGGCGGCACAGCAGCAAGCGGAATATCAGGAAAAAGTGAATACCTGGCTTGAGCTGATGCGCGCCGACGGTATTTCTCCTGACGAGCTGGTGGCCGATATTCAGCCGCCGATGGCGGGCGGTAAAAAGCGGAAACCGCGCCCGGCGAAATATCGTTATACCGATCATACCGGCGCCGAGAAAACCTGGACCGGCCAGGGAAGAATGCCGAAGCCGATTGCCCAGGCGGTCGCCGAGGGGAAATCGCTGGACAGCTTTTTAATTTAAAACCGATTCGGCCAGCGCCACGACGGCGGGGAAGACCCACCGCCCGGCCTGGCCTTATGACCTGCAGCGAGGGAGCTTCAGCAGACGCCGAAGTCTCCCTCTTCCTGATATCGCGTCACCTCGTCTGACTTCAGCGTATAGCGTTCTCCCTGCTCCTGAGCGGCCTGAACCACCACCAGATCCTCGCCCTGCACTTCGATCACTTTCAGTTTTGGCCCGCCCGCACGCGGTTGCACCAGATCGCCGACAGAAAACATCATTCACTCCTCACTGTTAATACTACGTATGAACCTAAACCATAGCTCAACGCCCGTTCACTGAACACCGGGTGTGCTGTTTTTTGTTAAAACAATTTGGAGGTATATGTATTAGAGTTGTTAATGTTTTGCTGGCGCCATACCGCTGCTGAGAAGGGGGGACGGCGAGGGTAGGGTTACCACCAATCAGGTCAGGAAAGACACCATGAAGTATATCATTCTGTTGATCATTGTTATTGCTGTACTGTATGTCCATTACCGCGGACGGGTGCGCTATCGTTTCTGGCGACAGCTCTCCGACCATTCCACATTTACCGCGCCGCTGAATGGATTTATGTATTTATTTTCCCGCGTACCGAATACGCCTTATCTGCGCCCGGAGATGTTTCCCGAGCTGGCGATATTGCAGCAGAACTGGCTGGTTATTCGCGAAGAAGGGATCCGCCTCCAGCAACTGGAGCAGATTAAAGCGGCCGATAAATATAATGACGCCGGATTTAACTCATTTTTTAAAACCGGCTGGAAACGCTTTTATCTGAAATGGTATGAGGATGCCCATCCTTCCGCCAGCCAGCTTTGTCCGCAAACTACCGCGCTGCTGCGGGATATCCCGTCGGTAAAAGCGGCTATGTTTGCCACCCTGCCGGACGGCAGCCGTCTGCCGCGCCATCGCGACCCCTACGCCGGTTCCCTGCGCTTTCATCTTGGCCTGGCGACGCCGAACGATGACCGCTGCTTTATCGAGGTGGATGGTCAGCGCTACAGCTGGCGCGACGGGGAAGGCGTGCTGTTTGACGAGACCTATATCCACTATGCAGAAAATACCAGCGGTGAGAATCGACTGATTCTGTTCTGCGATATTGAACGGCCGATGCGCTACCGCTGGGCGCAGAAGGTCAACCACTGGCTGGGGCGCTATCTGATGAGCGCCGCCTCGGCGCCCAACGACGCCAGCGATCGCACCGGCGGAATTAACCGGGCATTTCGCTATATCTACCAGATCCGTATTGTCGGCAAGCGGCTGAAAAAATGGAATAAGACGGTCTATTACATCGTCAAATGGCTGCTTTTCGGCGGCATTGCCTGGCTTATCTGGAGTGCGTTTTAACTCCCCTGGCGCCGGTTCCACGGCATGATCGCCAGCAGGCGCGCCATGCCGCAAAAGCCGGTCACCCCGGCGAAAGTGAGCCCGGCGCCGACCGCGCCGCTGAGCAGGAAAAAGCCGCCGTTCACGGTATAGCCCAGCAGCACCCCCAGTAAAATCAGAACGCCAGCGGCAATTTGCACCTGACGCATCAGCGGCAGCGGTTGCGATTTATCTTCCTCAACCGGGAGCCCCGCTGCTTTCCACGCCTGAATCCCACCCGCCAGCAGGCTGACCTGCGCCGGCGCGGCAGCGGCGGCCAGACGAATGGCGTTATTCTGCGTCCGGGAGCCGGCCTGGCAATGAAAGATCACGCGCTCGCCGGCCCGGGCGTTTAGGGTCGCGCCGCCGTTCAGGGCGGCGAGCGGCACCAGCTCGGCATCGGGAATATGTTCGCGCGCGTATTCATCCGCATCGCGGATATCTATCAGTCTCGCGCCTTGGGCAATCTGCGCCCGGGCTTCGGCAGGGGTTAAGGTGGCGATGGTCATAGGCTCCTCACGGGCAATAGAGCGTTTTCAGCGTGTTGATCACCTGCTGTACTGCAGGATGGGTGATGAAATAGTGGATACGCTGAGCGTCGCGTTCGCTGTCGATCAGCCCCTCGTCACGCATCCGCGCGAGATGCTGCGAGGTGGCGGAAGGGCTCAGGCCGGTGGCGCGGGCGAGTTCACCGGCGCTGGCCCGCGGCGCGTCGCACAGCATGCACAGGATCAGCAATCGGTGAGGATTGCTCATCGCTTTCATTAGCGTGGCGGCTTCTCCGGCGCGGGCCTGCAGATCTTCAGGTGTGGTCATGTATTTTAGATTTTTCTAAATTTAGATAACTCTAAAATAAAAAGACCGCCAGCGCCAGCACATTTTCCCGTGACTCAGGCCGGAACGGCGAGATCGGCTATCTGCGCCCGGGCGCTGGCGATCCCGGCGTCGCGACCGTGCGGGCGGTTATCCAGCCCTTCGGCATAGATAAACTCCACCTCATGGATCCCCATCAGCCCCAGCACCGCGCGCAGATAGGGGGTGACGGCGTCGGTGCTTTCGCCCTGGTGAATACCGCCGCGGCTGCTGACGACCACCGCCCGGACGCCCTCGACCAGCCCCTGCGGCCAGCTGTCGGTGTAGCGAAAGGTTTCCCGCGCCCGCGCCACGAGGTCGAACCATTTCTTCAGGTCGGTCGGGACGTTGAGGTTATACATCGGGGCGCCGATCACCAGCAGGTCGCTGGCTTTTAACTCGGCGATAAGCTGGTCGGAGAGCGCAACCGCCGCGCGGATGGCCGGCTGCGGATCCGCCGCCCCGCGCAGGGCGGCGAACAGCGCGCCATCCAGCGTCGGCAGCGCCATGGCGCTGAGATCGTGTTCGCGGATCCGATCGGGGTGACCCGCCGCCTGGCGCGCCGCGAGAAATTCGTTAATCAGCTGATTGGTCAGGGACGTTTCGCCATTAATGCTGGATTTTAATACCAGAACGTTAGCCATGATAAGTGCCTCAGGTAAAGGGTAGAGGCAGAGACTAACACTGTCTTTTTTCTCTCTGGAGTGACATTATTTTCCGCTATTGTATCCCATAAGGAACCAATCTGTGCGCGACGATCTGAACGCGATCCCGGTGTTTGTCACGGTGGTCGAGAGCGGTAACTTTGCCAGCGCGGCGACGATCCTCCACGTCACGCGATCGGCGGTGGGGAAAACCATTGCCCGGCTGGAGGCGCGTCTCGGCGTGGCGCTATTCCAGCGCACCACCCGCAGGCAACTGCTGACGGAAGAGGGAGAGCAATTTTATCACCAGTGTCGGGAGGCGCTGGGTCGCATTCGCGAGGCCGAAGAAGCGCTGCAGCGCGGCAAAGGCGAGGTGCAGGGACGGCTGCGGATTTCGCTGCCGGTGCTGTTTGGCCAGCGCTGCGTGGCGCCGCTGCTGTTCCGCCTGAGTCAGCGCTATCCACTGCTGAAGCTCGAGCTCCACTACAGCGACCGGCAGGTCAATTTGCTGGAAGAGGGGTTTGATCTCGCGGTGCGTATCGGGAGCCTGGCCGATACCGGGTCGCTACGGGCGCGGGCGCTGGGGGAGCATGGCATGGTGCTGTGCGCGGCGGCGGAGTACCTGCGCCGCCAGCCGGCGCCGCAGACCATCGCCGGGCTGAGCGAGCACCGCACCCTCGGCTATCTGCATAACGGTCAGCTGCAAAAATGGCAACTTTACGACCCGCAGCAGGGCGAAGTGCGCTTCACCCCGGAGGCGTGGCTGGTGCAGGATGACTTTGCCGCCATCGCCGCCGCGGCGCAGCAGGGAATGGGCATCGCCTGGCTGCCGGACTGGCTGGTGGCGCAGGCGCTCGCCGACGGGACGCTGCAGCAGGTTCTGGCGCCCAGCGACCGTGTGCGTTTCGCTATCCACGCGGTGTGGCCGGAAGGGCCGTGGCTGCCGCAAAAAACGCGGGTGGCGATCGATGCCCTGCGGGAAGGACTGCGCCTTGCTAAAAGCACACCGCCCAGCGGTTAAGGGTATCTTAAGGCGTCCGGGCGATAATGACAGAAAGATGACGACTGAGAGCTATCGCCATGAACGCCCTGGAAACCCTGAATCAATCTGTTTTTTTCGCGCTTAACGCGCAGCCTGGCGCCGCGGATGGCCTGCTGTCGCTGGCCAGTTTTTGCGCCAATGGCATTGTGTTTATGATGCCGACGATCGCGCTCGGCCTGTGGTTTCTCGGTGGCCGTGAGGGACATCGTCAGGCGCTGTTTATGACCCTGGCCGTGATCATTTCCCTCGGGCTGGGGATGGTGTGCGGGACGCTCTGGTTCCATCCGCGGCCGTTTATGATCCCCCTCGGCCATACCTGGATAAGCCATCCGGCGGATAACAGCTTTCCCAGCGATCACGGTACGGTAATGTTCAGTGCTGCGTTTGCGCTGCTGTCTCTGCGCCTGCGGGCGCTTGGCCTGCTGATGCTGCTGGCCGCGCTGCCGGTGGCCTGGTCGCGGATCTATCTTGGGGTGCATTTTCCGCTGGATATGGTGGGCGCGGCCCTGGTCGCCGTCGGTGGGGTCATCGTGGCGAAGCGAGTCTGGCAGGCGGTCGGCCCACGACTGGTGCTGCTGTGCGAGGCCGTCAGCCGGCGGATGTTCTCCTGGCTGCCGGCGCGCTTTACGCCATAGTCTCAGCGGCGTGGCCGTCCGGCACGGGCGGCGCGACGGTATAACGTGCTGCGGGCGATACCCAACATCTGCGCCGCCCGGCTGACGTTGCCGTTGACTCTGGCGAGGGTATCGACAATCAACTGCTCGTCATGGGCCTGCAATCCCCCGCGCGGCAGCGGCGCAGGCGCGGTGCGATATGTCTCCGGCAGCGCATCGGGCGTTAATGTGTCGCCCTCATCGGCGAGGGCCAGCATCACCTTCAGGACGCTCTGCAGCTGGCGTACGTTTCCCGGCCACGGCAGCTGGCTGAGGTGGGTCAGCAGCGCGGTGGACAGCGTCACCCGGCGCGAAGCGCCGCCCAGGTCGCGCCACAGGGTGGCGATAAAGGTTTCCAGCGCTGGCCACTCGCGCAGCGGAGGCAGCGCCAGGGCATACTCCCGCAGGCGCCACAGTAGATCTTCGCGGAATTCGCCGGCACTGACCCGCTGGGTCAGGTTGCGGTGCGTGGCGCAGATCAAGGCGAAGTTCACCGGCACGCTGCGGCTGGCGCCCAGCGGCGCCACCTCTTTCTCCTGCAGTACCCGCAGAAGGCGGGTCTGCAGCGCCAGCGGCATATCGCCGATCTCATCAAGAAACAGCACCCCGCCCTCGGCTTCGCGGATTTTGCCGATATAGCCATTTTTACTGGCGCCGGTAAACGCCCCCGGCTGGTAGCCGAAAAGCTCGGACTCGATCAGCGATTCCGGGATGGCGGCGCAGTTAATGGCGACGAATTTACCGCTGCGCCAGCGGCTGTGCTGGTGCAGCGTGCGGCTGACATACTCTTTGCCGCTGCCGGTTTCCCCCTCAATACAGAGCGCGATGCCGGCGTTAAGCAGCCGGAGCAGCTTTTCGCCTTCCCGCGGGCTGGTGAAGGGGAGCTGCATGGCCGGCGGGGCGCTCACCGCCACCCGGCGGCGGGTGGGCTCGCGCAGGCGATAGTGATAGCGACCCTGCGGGGTGGTCAGCGGCAGGGGAACGCTGACCGCCGTTTGCGTCAGCGTCGGAAAAAGCGACGCAAAGGTGAGCTGGCCAAACTGCGCCGCGCTCAGGCCGAACTCGCGCATCGCCAGCCGGTTGCCGGCGGTGAGGACGTTATCGGAAAAGACCAGCAGCAGCTCCTCGACGCTGTCGAGCTTGTCCACCTGCCGGTGCAGGCTCATCAGCCACTGCTCAGGATGCAGGCTCTGCTTCACCCACAGATACTCAATCTGCTTTGCCGCTGCTTTCACCCAGCCAAAGGTATGCTGGTGGGGAAAATCCGCCGGGCCGGAGATATCCAGCACGCCGGCGATACTTCCGTCCGGCCGCTGGAGCGGCATCGCCGCGCAGTACAGATTCTGGTTGCGGGTGAGAAAGTGCTGACGGCCATCGATTTCGCAGCCGTCGTCAATCGCCAGCGCGGTGCCGATGGCGTTGGTCCCACGCCCGCTTTCGCTCCACAGATTGCCGGGCGCCAGCGCCACGCGCTGCGCCTTTTGCATCGCCTGGGTATCGCCGACGGTGTGCAGCACCAGACCGCCGGGGTCGGAGAGGATCACCACCGACTGCAGGTCCGCCACCTGGCGCGACAGGGCTTCCACCACCGGCTGCGCCAACTGCTGCAGGCTGCGGTGGCTGGCGAGTCGATCCGCCAGCTCGCCGGCGTCGAGGCGGGGAAAATCCTCGGTAGCGGGATCCAGACCGTAGCGCTGGCAGCGAGACCATGAATCGCTCAGCAGGGGATTGGCGTTAACCTCTGGTGCGAGAAGAAAGGGATTGCCTGGCACAGGGCACCTCTGGGTCGATGTTGCTGTGTTGCAATATTGTAGCTATTTGGTTTATTTGGTGTTGCGATTTGCAACACATAAGTGGAAACCCGTGCAACAGTGGCTGACCATCTGCCCAGTTAGTGAAGGCAACCTATTAATAAATAAAAAGATTTAAAGTAAATAAAAAACTGGCATAACCCCTGCAAAGTGAGAAGCGTTCGGCGGCAAGTTTAAAAAATCAATATGCCGCTGCGTCTCAACCCTACAGAAGGAGATTTGCGATGCGTTATGCACACCCTGGCCAGCCCGGCGCCCTGGTTTCATTTAAATCCGCTTACGGCAACTTTATTGACGGTAAATTTGTCGAGCCGCTGAGCGGTGAATTCTTTATGAATACCTCCCCGGTAGACGGCAGCAACATTGCGCAGTTTCCCCGGTCGGATGCCAGAGACATTGACTTCGCCCTCGACGCCGCCCACCGTGCGGCGCCGGCGTGGGGCAAAACCTCAGTGCAGCAGCGCTCCCGGCTGCTGCTGCAGGTCGCCGATCGTATTGAACAGCATCTGGAATATCTGGCGGTGGCGGAGAGCTGGGACAACGGGAAACCGATCCGCGAAACGCTGAACGCCGACCTGCCGCTGGCGGTGGATCATTTTCGCTACTTCGCCGGCTGCCTGCGCGCCCAGGAGGGGAGTACCGCCGAGATTGATGAAACCACGGTAGCTTACCATTTCCATGAACCGCTGGGGGTTGTCGGTCAGATTATCCCGTGGAACTTCCCGCTGCTGATGGCCGCGTGGAAGCTGGCCCCGGCCCTGGCGGCGGGTAACTGCGTGGTGCTCAAGCCGGCGGAACAGACGCCGCTGAGTATTACTCTGCTGCTGGAGCTGATAGGCGATCTGTTCCCGGCCGGGGTGCTGAACGTGGTGCAGGGTTTCGGCAAAGAGGCGGGCGAGGCGCTGGCCACCAGCAAACGTATCGCCAAGCTGGCATTTACTGGCTCCACGCCGGTCGGGCGGCATATTCTCGCCTGCGCGGCGGAGAATATTATCCCCTGCACCGTCGAGCTGGGGGGCAAATCGCCCAATATCTACTTCGCCGATGTGATGGAGGGAGAAGAGGAGTTTATTGAGAAGGCGGTGGAGGGGCTGGTGCTCGGCTTCTTCAACCAGGGTGAGGTTTGTACCTGCCCGTCGCGGGCGCTGATCCATGAATCCATCTATGAGCCCTTTATGGCGCGGGTCATGGAGAAGGTGGCGCAGATCCGCCGCGGCGATCCGTTAGATACCGACACCATGATCGGCGCCCAGGCTTCCCGCCAGCAGTTCGACAAGATCCTCTCCTATATTCAGATTGCCCGGGAAGAGGGCGGCCAAATCCTGACAGGCGGCGAGCGGGCGGCTATCGCGCCGGCGCTGGATAATGGTTTTTATATTCAGCCCACGCTAATTAAAGGCCGCAACGATATGCGCTCCTTCCAGGAGGAGATCTTTGGGCCGGTGATCGGGGTGACCACCTTTAAGGACGAAGCGGAAGCGCTGGCTATCGCCAATGAGACCCAGTTTGGCCTCGGCGCTGGGGTGTGGACGCGCGATACCAACCTCGCCTATCGCATGGGCCGCGGCATAAAAGCGGGTCGCGTATGGACCAACTGCTATCATGTCTATCCGGCGCACGCGGCGTTCGGCGGCTATAAACAGTCCGGCGTCGGGCGGGAAACGCACAAGATGGCGCTGGATGCCTACCAGCAAACCAAAAACCTGCTGGTGAGCTACGGCACCGCGCCGCTGGGCCTGTTCTGAACTCCATCTCATTTCTGATTGATCCCCAGTCCGCAATCCATTCGGGTTGCGGATTTTTTTTACTTCAAAATAACCCCATGCAAACGATGGGTTTGTATCGGCGGCAACGGCAATATATTCACATCACTGATATAACTACTTTCACTTGAAAATAAAAACACTTCCAGAACAAGAAATTATCGGATGGGGCTGACTGTCTTAGCGTCGTTTGTGTAGAAATGATGAATATTAATACCAGGAAAATTCCTAATTTTTTGGTGCTGCCCGGCAAGCGCACAATAAAACAAGACGACTTTTTGAACACTTATCTTTAAATTTGTTAATGGAATTGATCTGTTGTTGTTTAAAGGTATTTTAATTTCTTTTGTATAGATATGTAAATTAACATTGAAAAGCCATTTCAAAAATTAACTTTATGGCGAATACAGTTGTTAACCTACAATTAACATTTACTCAGGTTGCCTTTTGATACTTCGGGTAATATATTTATTTCGCACATCAAAATAACTCTTTTTTCTTCTGCTTGTCCTTCATGGCCATCTGTTGGCGAAATAAAGCAGAGTGGAGAGAACGTGTGCCTACTATCCTGCGGAAGGAACGCAATGAACATTTACAGGGAGGAGCTGACGAGCCGTTTCGCGATAGCTATGGAGCTATTGGCGATGATGGAAAATATATTCGTTAACGATGAGATAAATAATGAAAAAACAACCTCGCTTTATCACCATTCTCATAGGGGCGCTGCTTTCTGGCGTCGCCTTCCAGGCTACTGCGGCCAATACCATTAATCCAAACTCGGGCACCAGCGCGCAAGGCGCCGGCGGGCAGATCACCTTCAATGGGTCGATCACCGACAGCTCTTGCAACGTTGATAGTAATTCTTCCGGCCAGCCGGTGGATCTGGGCAAATGGGCCAGCAACTATTTTACCGGCACCGGCGCCGAAACCACGAAAACTCCTTTCCATATCAAAGTGAAAGATTGCCCGGCCAGCGTGACTACCGTCGCCGTGCTGTTTGACGGCGCGCGTGAACAGACGGATACCTCCCTGCTGGCCATCAACGGCGGCGGCGCCAAAGGCGTAGCCATTAAGCTGTATGAGCACGATCAGACGACGGCGGTCAGCCTCGGTAAAACGACCACAAAACAAACGGTCACTCCGGGTTCCAGCGGCGGCACCGGCACTGCCGACCTCGAGTTTTACGCCGACTATGTCTCCACCGCGGCGACCGTGACGGCAGGTAAAGCCGACGGTACGGCTAATTTCAATATGATTTATAACTAATCATATTGCACGTTATTCAGAGTCAGTTCATTGCGTCCTGATTAATTGCAGATAGCTAAAGAGATAATTGTCATGAAGTCATGAAATATATTCGTGACGGTATAGTTGTTTTTGCTAATTATCCCGACGGGTACTGGCTCTGTTATTTACTGCTTTATTTTATTGTCTGTTCAACCTTTGCCTGATGGTAAGTCATGATGAAGAAAATAATTGCCGTTGCGGCCTTTCTGCTGTGCTCCACGGCAGCGCAGGCCGGTATTGTCATGGGTGGAACCCGTGTGATTTATCAGGAAGGGAAGCGTGAAGCTGCTATTTCAGTCACTAATGCCGATACCCATACGCCCTATCTGGTGCAGTCATGGGTGGAAAATTACGCGGAAAACGATAAGGCCAGGGCGCCCTTCATTGTCACACCGCCCTTGTTCCGTCTCGATCCGGAGCAAAATAACGTCCTGCGCATTAACTTTATTGGCGCCTCGTTGCCCAGCGACCGTGAATCGGTCTACTGGCTGAACGTCAAAAGTATCGCCCCGACGCCCCAGGGCGAGGTGAACAAGCTGCAGGTCAATATTAAGTCGAAATTCAAAATCTTCTATCGCCCCAACGGCCTGGCTGGCGACCCGGCGAAAGCCTGGCAGCAGCTGAAGTTTAGCCAGTCCGGCGGTCATCTGACGGTGGCAAACCCCACTCCCTATTTTGTCTCTTTTTATTCCGTCGCGGTGGGCGGGCAGGCAATTGACGACCCTGGCATGGTGGCCCCCTTCGGTCAGAAAACGTGGTCGGTGAGCGGGCACGGCACCGTCAAATGGCAGGCGATTAACGACTACGGCGGCGTCAGCGATTTCGCCCAGCAGTAATTCCCCTTTGTAATGAGCTTACCGGACGGCGCCAGCATGAAAAGAATAACAACAGCCAGGGTGCGGGAGTATGCCGCGTTGCCCGTCACCGCCGGACGGGCGCTGGCGCTGGCGACGCTGCCGACGATGATCTGTTGTCTCAGCCCGCTGAGCCGGGCGCTGGCTGACGACTATTTTGACCCGGCGGCGCTGGAGTTTGCCGACCCGCAGCAGCAAACCTCCGATCTGCACTACTTTGCCAAACCCGGCGGACAGCAGCCGGGGACTTACCCTGTCACCGTGGTGGTTAACGACCAGGAGCTGGGCCAGGCCGATATTACGTTTGTTGACGATGGCGGGAAGCTGCAGCCGGTGCTGACGCCCGGGCAGCTGGCGGAGTATGGGGTTAACGTTAGCGCGTTTCCGGCTTTTCAAACGCTGCATGAGGGTGAGACCTTCACCCGGATCGAGAAGTTTATTCCCGACGCCAGCAGCCGCTTCACCTTCGCTAACCAGCGCCTGACGCTGAGTATTCCCCAGGCGGCGATGAACGTGCAAAGCCGCGGCTATGTCGATCCCTCGCGTTGGGACGATGGCGTGCCGGCCGCGTTTGTCGATTACTACTTTTCCGGCGCGCAAATCAAGAACGCCGATGACGGGGAGAGCAGCCGCTCAAACTATCTCAATTTACGCAGCGGCGTGAACCTGGGCGCCTGGCGGCTGCGCAACGTCTCCTCAATGCAGTACGACCAGCAGCGCCGACACTGGGATTCACAGAGTACCTGGCTGCAGCGCGACGTCCGCTCGCTGAAGAGTCTGCTGCGGATCGGCGATACTTACACCACCGGCGACGTGTTTGACAGCATCCCGTTTCGCGGCGTACAGCTGATGTCTGACGATGAGATGCTCCCGGACAGCCAGCGTGGCTTTGCCCCCACCATTCGCGGCGTGGCGCACAGCAATGCCAAAGTGACCGTCTCCCAGCACGGATATGTGATTTACGAAACCTTTGTATCGCCGGGGGCGTTCGCCATCAGCGATCTTTACCCCACCTCGCAGAGCGGCGATCTGGAGGTGAAGGTGACTGAGAGCAATGGTTCGGTGCGCACCTTTACCCAACCCTATTCCGCCGTGCCGTATATGCTGCGCGAAGGGCGAGGCAAATTCAGCCTCAGCGCCGGCCGCTACCACTCCGGGGCGGATTCGGTGCGCTCGCCGGAATTCCTGCAGGGCACCCTGTTCTATGGTTTGTCGGCGGGATTTACCCTCTACGGCGGCACGCAGCTGGCCCAGGACTATCAGTCATGGGCGCTGGGCCTGGGCCGCGGCTTCGGCGAATTCGGATCGCTGGGAGGCGACGTCACCCAGGCCGTCACCCGTACCCCGTCGGGTAAGCGCTATGCGGGCCATTCGCTGCGCGCTCAGTATCAGAAAAATTTTGTCAGCTCGGGCACCGCATTCAGCCTCGCCAGCTATCGCTACTCCTCCAGCGGCTATTACGATTTTGCCGAAGCCAGCGCCCTGGAAAGCGCGCAGGGGCAGGTGGACAACCGGCGCCGACGGGAAGAGATCTCGGTGTCACAAAGCCTTGGTGATCTGGGGAGTCTGGCGGTTTCCGCCTGGTCGCAGGAATACTGGCACCGGCAGAGCCGGGATGAGACGGTACATCTCGGGTTCTACAGCGCCTGGAAAGGGATCTCCTGGGGTGTGGGCTATTACTACACCCGCGCCAGCGGTCAGCAAAAAAAAGATCGCTCCTGGTCTTTCAATATCAATATTCCGCTGGGTGGTCCGCTGTCCGACAGCGCGGTGAGCTACAACACCACCTCGGACAGCAATGGCTATACCTCGCAGCAGGTGTCGCTGTATGGCGCGGTGCCGTCGCGGCCGAACCTGTTCTACTCGGTTCAGCAGGGCTATGGCAATCAGGGACGAGGCAGCAATAGCAGCGCTGCTCTCGACTACCACGGCGGCTTCGGCAACGCCCAGCTTGGCTATCGCCATGACGCCGCCAGCAACCAGCTGACCTGGGGAGGCGCCGGCTCGGTGGTCGCGCATCCGCACGGGGTCACTTTCGGCCAGACGGTGGGCGAGAGCTTCGCCATCGTCCGCGCGCCGGGGGCCGCCGGGGTGGCGGTACAAAACGGCAACAATGTGCACACCGACTGGCGCGGCTATGCCGTGGTGCCGTCCCTCACCGCCTATCGGAAAAATGTCATTACCCTCGACACGGAGTCGATGGCGGATGATACCGACGTCGACCAGCAGGGGCAGACGGTGATCCCCAGCGGCGGCGCGGTGGTGATGGCCAACTACCGGACCCACATTGGCAACCGGGTGCTGTTTACCCTGCGCAATGCCCAGGGGCCGTTACCGTTTGGCGCCAGCGCGCAATTGGTCACGGCGGAGGAGAGCGGCAATGCGCCGGGCGGCATGGTGGCTGACGGCGGCCAGGTGTACCTCAGCGGTGTACCGCAGGAGGGGACCCTGGCGGTGAGCTGGGTCGTGAACAACCAGTCGCAGAGCTGCAGGCTGCATTTTCATCTTCCGGATAACCCACAGCAGAGTCTGAACACGGTGAAAACCGTCTCCGGACTGTGCCAGACACGCTGAGGCGGCTATGAAATCTGTTTTTCGTCTACTTCCTTTCCTCTTTCTGCTGACGCTGAGCGGTTATCTTCCCGGTGTGCGGGCGGAAACCTGCCGCGCGAATATCGGTCAGACCACGGTCAATATTCCCAATATCAAGTATTTACCCACGCTGCCGATCAATACCCAGATGACCAGCGCGATGGCGGATAACGGCAGTGGGATCCCTTTTTCCTGCGACCTGCAGCTGCCGACGGCGAGCGCCAAACGCATCGTCTATAAGCAGCTGAAAACCGGCGGCGCGCCGGTGGTGATTAACGGACAGCACGTCTACCCCAGCGCCATCGACGGCATCGGGTACTCGCTCAGCTTTCAGTGCGCGGGCGGCCCGATGCGCGCTATCGACGGCAGCCACTCCGCGGGCGGCGAGTCGGTGGTGGTGTGCGACAGCGCGATGCTCCCGGCGCTGATGACGCAGCAGCAAACCACGGTCAGGATCGCGGTGACCTTCTATAAAACCGGGACGGTGCAGCTGGCGGACGGGACGCATACTAACTCGCCGTCGCTGCCGCAGGTAGGGGAGATGACCATTGAGCAGCAGGCCAGCGGCAGCGCCAGCTATGTCGCCAGCGCGCCGGTCAGTATCGATATGGCTGCCCTGAACGTGGACATCGGCAGCAGCGGTAGCTGTCAGGTGACGACGTCGTCGATCCAGGTCACTCTGGGCACGGTAAACCGGGCGGAGTTTCACGGTAAAGGGAGCACCGGCGGCCAGGCGAAGCGCTTTTCGATCCCGGTGTTCTGTCCGACGCCGACCGACGTGCGCATCGGCTTTTTCGGCGTGAGCGTGGAGAGCGATACCCTGGCGCTGAGCCAGGTCAGCAACAGCGCCAGCGGCGTCGGCGTGAAGCTGACCTACGGCAATAACCCCGGCGCGGCGGTGCCCGACGGCACCAGCGTTAAGATCAATGAGGCCAGCAATCTGCCGATCCTGAAAAGGGTAACTGGCGCCAGCGCCGGGACCGCCGAGGCTATCAATTTTAACGCGCAGTATGTGCAAACCGACGCCACCGTGGCGGCGGGCACGGCCAACAGCATGGTGACCTTCGCCCTGGAGTATAACTAGCCTGGCCCCGTGGGCAGACTGCCCTGCAGCGGGATCGGCACTACCGCGCCGTAGTCGTCGATATAGTTCAACTGGTACAGGCGAGCGCTGTCGGTGGTCATTACGGTATGGCTGCTGTAGGGCCGGAGCATCACGTTTCTCATCAGCGAGAGGTGGCCTTTATTATCGATCAGCGCCCCGTTGACCAGGGTGATATGCAGTGGGCCTGAGTTCGTCAAGCGCAGGTTATTGCCGCTCTGCTGCCACTGCAGCTTTTGCACCTCTTTGACGAGGGTGGTGGCGATGGTGGGTGGACGATAAAACAGCTTCAGACGGGTGCGGACGACAAATTGCAGCGTATGATTGCCGCCGGCGGTCGGCGGCGTCTCCTGGATATTGACCCAGAACAGGCTTTCCCGATCGTCGGGCAGCCCGCTGCCGAGATAGATAAAGCGTAGTTGGGCGGATTGCTGCGGCGATAAATAGACCAGCGGCGGCGTCGCCACCATCGGTAGGCCGACGCGCGAGGCATTGAGCCCGGCGTCCAGCCAGATCTGCACTTTATAGGGGGTGCTGCTGCGGTTATTGATATTCAGGCTGGCGACTTTGTCTTTTCCTGAATAGATCACCCGTGAGGCATTAATGGTTATCCCGGCGCAGGCCTGAAAGGCCAATGCGCTGAGCAAAACAGCCACCTGAGTTTTCATGATCGCTTCCTTTACGTCGACGTTTCATCCCTGACCGGAAAGCTATTCCTGCATAATGGTAAACCGGGCCGTCGCGTTGCCGTCGCCAGGATCCATGTGGGCTTTATCCCAGGTGTAGTAGAAAGCTTTGAGCCTGAAGGTGCCGGAGCCGCCGTCCACCGGGATCTCAATGCGGGGATCGTGTTGCGGATCGATGCGTTCATCGAGGCTGAGCGGAGTGCCTGTACGGTCGGTGAGCAGAATTCCTACGTTGCCGGCTGGCTTGCCGCGGCCGTCGAGGGCCAGTACGCGATGTTCAGGCATGCCGGTGGGGGTGGGGCCATCCACCACAATATAGTAGGTGCCTTTCTCACAATCTTTGACGCGAATATCGACACCTACCGCCGGCCCGGTGCCAGACTGACTGTTTTTCAGCCGCGACAGCGGAATGTCGCCCATGCTGACGTTGATGACCCCGTTGTCGCCCGCTCCCTCAAGCTTGCATGCCCCGTTCACAACCTTACCGATAAAGTTCAGCGTGCCGTCTGCCGCGCCAACCGGGCCGGCAACCAGTCCGGCAACCAATGTCGCCAGACACAGCGAGATTAATTTCATTTTCTTTCCTTCTGTATTGCCGATAAAACAGATCGCCAGAGCATGAATTCTGCCGCGTCAGGGGGGAATTATTTGCACTGGATATGTTTTTAATTAATTTATTTAACTTACCAATTTATTTACGTCTGGAAATAATCTGCGCATGTTATTTATTATCGCTTTACCGGGATATTAGCGTGGGAAAATAGCGGAGTAAATAAGACGGACAATGACCAGAGTGGAAGGGGGAATATCGCGAGATAAAATGTTTTGTTATTTTAATACAATGAGTTAGATTTTTCCTGCTGCTGTTTTTGAACCTAATTTCGACATCACGTCAGGCTGGAAAATACGATCGCTGGCGTAAGGCTACGCCCGGCGGATGAGAAATCATTCACCGGGCGTAGCCCTGTTTCGTTGTCAGATTTGCGATCGGCAACCGCCACGCCGGGTTGTATGTCCCGGAATTTAAAAATAGGATGAATTCCCTGTTACGCGCGGCGGAGGGTGCTGACTGAGAAGCGGCCCGCCACCCCGGCGCGCAAACCCGATAACAATAAGGATGGCGAGATGAAACTGACGGTGGGGCTGGCGCTGACGCTGGCGATAATGACCTGCGGCGCCCAGGCGCGCGATATGCAAACCATCGAGCGCAGCGGTGAACTGAAGGTCGGCGTGCCGGGCGACTACGCCCCGCTGGCGTTTCGCAATGCCGCCGGCGAGCTGCAGGGCTATGACGTCGACATGGCCCGCGATCTCGGGCGCACGCTGGGGCTGAAGGTGAGCTTCGTCTACACCAGCTGGCCCGCGCTCGCCGCCGATCTGCAGGCGGACAAATTCGATATTGCGATGGGCGGCGTGACGCAGACGCCGGCGCGGGCGAAGGACTTCGCCCTCAGCCACCCGGTGGTGGCGAACGGTAAAATCGCCTTAGCCAACTGTCAGGCTGCGCCACGGCTTGGATCGCTGGAGAAGATTGACCGTCCGGAGGTGAAGGTGGTCGTCAACCCTGGCGGCACAAACCAGAGCTTTGTCGATGAGCATATTAAGCAGGCGCAGATTATTCGCGTACAGAACAACGTCGATAATCTGGAGGCGCTGCGGCAGAAAACGGCCGATATGATGGTGACCGATCTGATCGAAGGCGACTATTACCAGAGCAAAGAACCCGGTGTGTTCTGCGTCGCCAACGAGACGCCGTTCGCCGGCACCGCCAGCGATAAGGTGTATATGATGAGTAAAGATAATCCGGCGCTGCTGGAGAAAGTGAACCAGTGGCTGGATAGCCAGGACAAAGAGGTTCTCAAACGGAAGTGGAAAATTCGCGGTTAACGCGGAGGCGCGTCACCGCCGGCGGGCGCGTCCGGCGGTGGTTATCGGCCGCAGTCAGCCCTGCGGCGACAGCGCCTGTCGCGCCAGACCGCGGAAGTAGCAGGCGTAGCCGAGGGTGGCGGTCAGGCACAGCATATAGCCAAACGACTCGCTGCCTTCCTCCACCGTATTTTTCACCACCCGGGCGAAGTTCTCATTCAGTACGGCGTACCACAGGCCGTGCATGCCGAACAGCCGCGAGAAGACCAGAATCGCCAGCAGGCCGCTGATCATCATGCCGTAATAGGGCGTGCGGGTATAAGCCGCCAGCTGCGACAGGGTCTGACGCAGATGGCGCAGCGGCGCCAGCAGCGACCCCGCGGTGGCCAGCAGGGCAAACCACACCCAGCTGCCATGGGAAAGTAAATCAAACAGGCCATCCAGCTCACGGATCAGCATGGCGAGGAAGAAGCCGCCGATGAGGATATTGCTGTAGCGTAAGTGGGGGGAGTTGCGCGCCAGCAGGAAGTGAACCAGTACGATGACGGCCAGCACGCTCTCCTGCACCACTTCAGTCAGCGACACCTCCGGGATGTCGTTCCCAAATACCCGAATATCCACCCACAGGCAGAGTACCGCGAGAGCGGCCGCGACCGCCGCGCCGAGAAAGAAAAGCAAGCTTCGTAACAGAGACATTAACACCACAACTTATAGTTAAAACAAATATCATAAGTTTTGGGAATGCATGTTCCTGTTCACTTTGTGCGACTTTGCGGCTGTTTTTTAACATTTTGCGCTTTTTAGCGCCGGGAAAGGCGACAGGGGAGGGGGACTCCCCTGAATGAGAGGCGTCAGAGAATATCATCCACCACGCCGCCGTCGACGCGCAGCGCGGCGCCGGAGGTGGCCGACGCCTGCGGCGAGCAGACGTAGACCACCATATTGGCGACCTCTTCCACCGAGGCCGCCCGCTGGATCACCGAACTCGGACGGTGGGTCATGACAAACGCTTTCGCCAGTTCCTCCAGCGACTGGCCGGTTCTCGCCACTTCGTCTTTCAGCATTTCGGCAAAGCCGTCGGAAATCGTCGGCCCCGGCAGAACGCTGTTAACGGTCACTCCACTGCCGGCGACATATTTCGCCAGGCCGCGGGCCAGCGACAACTGGGCGGTCTTGGTGACGCCATAGTGGATCATATCCGCCGGGATATTGCGCGCCGATTCCGAGGAGATAAACACCACCCGTCCCCAGCCTTTGCTGACCATCGCCGGCAGCAGCCCCCGCGACAGGCGTACGCCGGACATGACGTTGGTCTGCCAGTAGTTGTCCCATGTCGCGTCGTCGGTGGCGTAGAAATCCTGCGGGCCATAGATCCCGGCGTTATTGACCAGGATATCGACGCCGGTCACCGCCCGCAGCAGCTGGGCTGCGCCGTCGGCACCGCTGAGGTCGGCGATGGCGGGTCGCACCTTCGCGCCCGACACCTCATTTTGCAGACGAGCGATGGCGGCGTTCACGCTCTGCTCGCTGCGCCCGTTAATGATGATCTCTGCGCCGCTCTCCGCCAGGCCTTTGGCGATAGCAAAGCCAATACCCGCCGTGGAGGCGGTGACCAGCGCGACTTTCCCCGATAAATCAATCTTCATGTTCCTGCCTTCTGGTTGTGAATCACCCATTAAGCGTAGCAGCGACGGTATCGGTGGGGATCAGTAACCGGCGTGCTTATTGACCAGGTTTTTGAGCGGCAGCCCGCGACGCTGGCGCTGAATGTTCTCCAGCAGCTGGCGGGCGATCACCTCGGCAGGGGCAGCAGAGGCCATATGCGGGGTGATCACCACCTGCGGATGGCGCCACAGCGGATCGTCAGCCGGCAGTGGCTCCTGCGGGAAGACGTCGAGCACTGCGCCGGCGAGCTGGCCGCTCTCCAGCGCCGCCAGTACATCCTCATTGACCATATGCTCTCCGCGCCCGCAGTTGATTAATACCGCTCCGGCGGGAAGCCGGCTGAACAGCGGCGCGGCGAGGATACCCCGGGTCTGCGCGGTGAGCGGCAGGAGGTTAATCAGTCCGTCAAGCGACCCGAGGAAGCTGTCGAGCGCCTCCGCGCCGCGATAGCAGGTGACGCCAGCCAGCTGCTTTTCACTGCGCGACCAGCCGGAGACCCGATAGCCAAGGCGGGCCAGCTGGTCGGCGACATAGCCGCCAATTTCGCCGAGCCCCATAATGCCGATATGGAAGTCGGCGGCGGCGCGCTGGGGATAGAGCTTCCAGGTTTGGGTCCGCTGGTGGGCCAGCGCCCGGTCGAAATGGCGCTGAAACCACAGGACGCTCCACAGAGCATATTCGAACATGCCGTGGCGAAAATCTTCATCGATCACCCGGCACAGCGGGATCTCGCTGGCGAACAGCGCGGGCGGCAGATGATCGACCCCGGCGGACGCGGCCTGGATCAGCTTCAGCCCCGGCGAGCGGCTCAGCAGCTGCGGGTCCGGGAACCAGCAGCTGGCGTACTGGGCGTCGCGTGCCGCCTGGTGATGGGGCAGAAGCGCCGTGACGTCGGGAAACTGCTGCAGGGCGGCGCAAATATCGCGGGCGAAATCCGCGTCGTTACAATCCACAACGATAGTGATATCAGACATAGGCGTTAGTCTTTGTAAGAGGTATCGAGACGGTCAAGACGGCGCAGCCACGCCTGCCAGACCTGTTGACGTTCATGCTCCACGCCCATCAGCTGCTCGCAGGCGTGCTGGCTGAGGTGCGGAGCGATGGTGTGGATCGGGCTGAGGGCCGCCAGCTGGGCGGTGGCCATCTGGATCTCGCAGGCGCGGTTCAGGTAGTACATGATGTAAAACGCATCGGCCACGGTGCGGCCCACCGACAGCAGGCCGTGGCTCTGCAGGATCATGGCGATATTATTCCCCAGCGAGCGCTGGATGCGCGCCCGTTCGTCGAGGTCAAAGGCCACCCCTTCATAGGGATGGTAGCCGACGCGCTGGTAAAACTCGGTGCTGATCTGGTTAAGCTGCAGCAGGCCGTCCTCGCAGGCGGCCACCGCCATTCCCGGCAGCGTATGGGTGTGGATCACGCAGTGGGCGTCTTCCCGGGCCATATGCACCGCGCTGTGGATGGTAAAGCCCGCCGAGTTAGCTGGCGCGTCGCCCTCGACGACCTTGCCCTGCATATCCACCACGATCAGGTTGCTGGCGGTGACTTCGTCAAACATCATGCCGAAGGGGTTAATTAAAAAACGCGGCTCGCCATCGCCGGGCAGGCGCAGGGAGAAGTGGGTGTAGAGGGTATCCTCCCAGCCGAACAGCGCCGCCAGCCGGTAGGCGGCGGCCAACTGCTGGCGCAGGTGTTGCTCAGTTGCCATTTAGCGTACTCCCATAAATTCACGGATTCGTTGCAGAGAAGGGGCCTCCAGCGGGCTGCGGATCACCTGCGGGGCGATGTCGGCCTGCACCACGCCGTTCTCCATCAGCACCACGCGGTCGGAAATCGACAGGGCAAAATCCATCTCGTGGGTGACAATCAGCATGGTCATGCCTTCGCGGGCCAGCGACTGAATGACCTTCAGCACCTCGCCCACCAGCTCGGGATCCAGCGCTGAGGTCGGTTCGTCAAACAGCATGATGTCCGGCTTCAGCGCCAGCGCCCGGGCGATCGCCACGCGCTGCTGCTGGCCGCCGGAGAGCTGGCCGGGGTATTTGTGGGCGTGTGCCAGCAGACCGACGCGGTCGAGCAGCGCCAGGGCCTGCTCGCGGGCGACCGGCTGATCCAGCAGCTGGTGGTAGCGCGGAGCCAGCATCACGTTGTCGAGCACCGTGCGGTGGGGGAACAGGTTGAAGCTCTGGAAGACCATGCCGATACGCCGCACCCCGGCGCGCATCTGGCGTTTATCGACGATGGCTCCGCCTTTCAGGTAGTCCTCGCCGTAGAGAATGATCTCCCCGCCATCAATACTTTCGAGGGCGTTGATGGTGCGGATCAGGGTCGTTTTGCCTGAGCCGGACGGGCCGATGATGCTGATCACCTCCCCGTTCTCCACCTGCAGATCGATGCCTTTCAGCACCTCATGCTGACCCCAGGATTTGCGGATGCCCCGCAGATCCAGCGCCGGCGGCGCGCCGTTGACGGCCGGAGTTTTGATCTCCTCCGTCAGCGCCGGCAGGCTCTGGCGCAGCGCCTGGCATTCCGCCTCGCTGAGGGTTTGCGGACGCTTGCGCTGAATATCGAGGCTATTCTCCAGCCCCCGGAACAGCCAGGTGAAGACGGTAACCACCATGACGTAGTACACCGCCACCGCCAGCAGCGTCTCCATCACGAGGAAATTTTGCGCGTACAAGCGCTGGCCGGTGAGCAGCAGCTCGGGTAAGGAGACCACCGACAGAATCGAGCTCAGCTTAATGATGGTGATGTATTCATTGATCAGCGTCGGCAGCGAGATGCGAAACGCCTGAGGAATAATAATTAGCCGCTGGATGCCGATAAAGCTGAAGCTCAGCGCATGGCCCGCCTCGCTTTGCCCTTTGGCCACCGACAACAGCCCGCCGCGGTGGATCTCCGCCATATAGGCCGCTTCGGTGACGGTCATCGACACCAGCCCGGCGATAAACGGCACCCCGAGCAGCGGCTGGGTCACCGGAAACAGCTGCGGCAGGTTGTAGACAAACACCAGCAGCACCATCAGCGGCACGCTGCGGAAAAACCAAATATAGAGTTCGACGGGGATCTTGATCCAGCGCGGCGCCGAGAGCTTCGCGCAGGCTAGCAGAAAACCGACCACCAGGCCGATCCCCCAGGACAAGGTGCTGACCACGATCACGGTCACGCACGCCTGCCAGAATGCCCCAATGCTAAACAATGAAAAAAAGTATCCCCAATCGAACGCCATACCGACTCCTGTTGCGCAGTGCTTATTGTCTTAATCGATGCTTTCTAAGTTGTATTTTTTGATCAGCGCGGCATATTGGCCGTTGGCTTTCAGCGTGGCGAGGGTGGCCTTAATCGCCTCCGCCAGCTCCGTGTTGCCTTTGGCGACGTAGATCCCCAGCGGCAGCGGGTAGACCAGGCGCGTCGAGCTTATCGCCAGGCGACCGCGGCTCTTATCGACGATAATCTGCGCCGCCGGGGCGATCTCGAGCTGGGCGTCGATATTCTTCGACAGCAGCGCCTGGGAGGCTTCCGGCGCCGTCGGGAACTCCTGAATGGTGATGGCCGGTTTACCGTTTTTCAGGCACCACTCATCGGAGTGTTTTTTCAGGCTGGTCACCCAGGTGGTGCCTGCCTGCAGGCCGACCTTCACACCGCACAGCTCATCTTCGGTTTTCGGCTGCACCGCGCCGCCCTTCAGGGCGATGATCGACGCGCCGGAGAGGGCGTAAGGGATGGCGTCGGCCTGTTTCTGGCGTTCCGGCGTCACGTACATCCCGGAGATCACCGCATCATATTTCTTGCCGATGCCGAGGATCAGGCTGGTGAACTTGGTGTCGATCAGCTGCGGTTTGGCCTGCAGGTGTTGGGCGATCAGCGCGGCGAAATCCGGGTCGAGACCGACGATGTTGTTATTGCTGTCATAGGACTCAAACGGCGGGTAGGTGACCTCCATCCCCACCTTAAAGACGCCCTCGGTCAGCAGTTCCGCCGCCTGGGTGACAGGGGAAAAACAGGCGCTGACGGCGAGGGTAAGCGCGACACGGCGCGAGATTTTTTTCAGGGTGCTAGTCATCATGGATCCTCACGGGTGGTTAGGGGTTTTTTGCTGAGCCTGTTTTTTCAAATGGCCAAACGTATTGGTGCCGCGCGCGCGCTCCGGTAGCTGAAGTTCACCGCGATTGACCTTTTCGCGCAGGTAGCGATAGGTTTGCAGGGCCTGGCTCCACATATGCTCTCCGATGCTCAGCTCCTGATATTCGCTGGCTTCGCCGGCGGCGAGAAAAGTCGGCAGCGGACGGATCAGCGTGTGGTAATCGCAGGCGAAAAACAGCGGGAAGGAGTACCGCTCCTGCGGCACTTTGCGCACCCGGTGGGCTGTAGCAACAAATGTGCCAGCGCTGAGCACTTCCAGCATGTCGCCGATATTGATCACGAACGCCTCTTCTCCGGCGGCGTTCTTGACGGGAGGTGCATCGATCCACACGCTTTCTTCATTGAGGACTTCAAGGCCGGGCTGGTCGGCGAGCAGCAGGGTGAAGCACTCATAGTCGGTGTGTGCACCAATTCCGGGAACATCTTCGACGCTGGCGTCAAACGGGTAATGGATTAGCCGCAGCTTAGCCGGCGGGCAGGACACCATCGGTTTGAAATACCCTTCCGGCAGGCCGAGCGCGAGGGCGAAAGCGTCGAACAGGCGGTGGCCGAGGGCGAAGACCGCATCGTAGTAGGCCAGCACCCGCGCGCGGAAATCCGGCAGATCGGGCCACTCGTTGGCGCCGATCAGCGGCGTACCGGCGAGCACCAGCGGATGGTCATCCGCCGCCTGGAAGCCGATATCGAACGCCTCTTTATGGTCCGGCTTGCCAGCGCCGTAGATCTCTTCTCCTTCCGGGACGTAGCCCTTATGGCTTTTGGAGCGGCCGATGTAGTAGTTCATCTTCTCCTCCATCGGCAGGGCGAAGATCTGCTTCGCCGCCGCGCGGACGCCGGCGATCAGCGCCGGGTCGATGCCGTGGCCGGTGATGTAGAAAAAGCCCACCTCGCGCGCCGCGCGGCCGATGGCGTCGGCCACCGCCTGGCGCCTGGCGAGATCGTCGCCGGCCAGATCGCGGATATCGATGGTCGGGAGTTCAGTAAAAGCGTGCTTCACGGCGGTCATGGCTGCGGTTCCTGTTCAGTGAGCGTTAAAAACTGCTGAAAGTGGGCCTGCTGGCGCGCGGCCATCCAGGCGTTGAGCGACCAGAGATCGGCCACCGGAACGTTGGTGAACGGCAGGTGGTGCAGATAGCCGTCGGCGCCAAACTCCGGCGTCAGGGTAGTTTGCGGGTAGCCGCGCCGGCGCTGTGAATGCCAGATTTGCTCCCAGAAGCGCTCGGCAAAGGCCAGCGCCGGCTGATACTCCGGCGCCGCCGGGTGCGGCACCTGCGGCCCCTGGTCGTAGCCCACCCGGGCCTGCACGTGATGCACGCGGTCGATAAAGGCGCTGAAGTCATCGCAGGGGTCATCCAGCAAGCGCTCGCTAACCACCACCCAGTGGCTGATGTCGGCGGTAAAGCGCAACTGGGGGAGTTGCTGAACGAGCTCCAGGGTGAGCCACGGGCTGTACAGCGAGGTGGCGCGATGGGTTTCAAAGCTGCAGGTCAACCCAAACCCGGCGGCCAGCTCGTGCGCCTTGCCGAGAAAATCGACCTGCTGCGCCAGCGGCCAGCGATCGTTGCCCGCCAGCAGATTGACAAAGCGCGGGTTGAGGCCGCTGGCCTCGGCGAAGCGGGTCTGCAGGCGCGCCAGATGCTGCTCCGGCGTTTCATGCTGGGCGGGGAGCACTCCGCCGCCGCTGAAAAGAATGGCGATATACTCCAGCCCCGACGCCTGCAGGCGGTCGGCGAGCTGGCGCCGTTCGGCCACCGTCAACGGGACGCGGGCTTCGATACCGTAGCAGCCGACGCGCTGCAGTTCATCCAGCGTTTGCGGCCAGGGGGTCGTCACTCCCCAGAGGGTGCGAAAGCATTTCAGCTCCATGGCGGCTTCCTCAGGCGTACTTCACGCCGGGCAGGACGCAGAGCATCTCGTACAGCAGGTTGGCCGCCAGCTGGGAGGTATTACCGCTCACGTCGTAGGGGGGCGAGACCTCCACCAGATCGGCGCCAATCAGGTTCAGGCCGCGGCAGCCGCGGACGATCTCCAGCGCCTGAATGGAGGTCAGACCGCCAACTTCCGGCGTCCCGGTTCCCGGAGCCCAGATGGGATCGAGGCTGTCGATATCAAAACTGAGATACACCGGCCCGTCGCCCATCTGCTGGCGGACTTCGGCCATCAGCGGCGCCAGCGAGGTATGCCAGCACTGCTCCGCCTGCACCAGGCGAAAGCCCTGGTCAACTCCCCATTGGAAGTCGCCGGCGGCGTAGCCCTGGGCGCGCTGGCCAATCTGCACCACCCGTTTGAGGTCGAGCAGTCCCTCCTCAACGGCGCGGCGGAAGGTAGTGCCATGGGCGATTTTCTCACCGAACATCTCATCATTGGTGTCGGTATGGGCGTCGACATGGATGAGCCCCACCGGCCCATGTTTTTTGGTCAGCGCCCGCAGGATCGGCAGGGTAATGGTATGGTCCCCGCCGAGGGTGAGGGGGATCAGCGGATAACTATTCAAACCGGTGTAGTAATCTTCGATAATTTGCACCGATTTGAGCAAACTGTAGGTATTGATCGGCACATCGCCGATATCGGCCACCGACAGCGAGTCGAACGGCGCGGCGCCGGTCGCCATATTGTACGGACGGATCATCACCGATTCGGCGCGAATATAGCGTGGTCCGTAGCGCGTACCTGAGCGCTGCGAGGTGCCGATATCCAGCGGAATGCCGACAAACGCCGCATCAAGTCCCTGTAAATCTTCGATAAACGGCAGGCGCATCATCGTGGCGCGGCCGGCGAAGCGTGGCATCTCATTGCCACCCTGCGGTTGGTGAAAGAGGTTATCCATGTCTGCTCCTGAATCTGACGGATGAAACGTAACAGGAGAGATAGTGCGCAACCCGCGCTGGACTTTACATCGTCTGGCGTAAATACTCAGTTCATTTATTGGTGAACTAAATACGATGCATAATGACGCCAGCCTCAATATTCGCCAGCTGCAGGTTTTCGAGGCGGTGGCGCGCCTGGAGAGCTACAGCCGGGCCCAGCAGGAGCTGGGCATTTCGGTCTCCGCCATCAGCAATGCGATGTCGCAACTGGAGGGACAGCTCGGCTTCACCCTCTGTCAGCGCGGGCGCGGCGGCTTTTCCCTGACCGAGAAAGGTCAGCAGTTTTTACAGCAGGCGATCCGCGTGCTGAGCGAACTCAATGAGCTGGAGCGGCAGTCGGCCCTGCTTAAAGGGGAGCACAGCGGCACCCTGTGCATCTCGACGCTCGACTCCATCGAGACCGAAACGGCGCTCTCGCTGCCGGTGGTTCTGCGCAGCTTCAGCGACAAATTTCCCCATGTGCATATCAAACTGATTATTCGCACCCCGGCGGAGCAACTGAACGGGGTGCTGAACAACCATATCGACCTGGCCATCGGCAGCTACAACTCGCAGGTGCATAACATCATCAGCGAGCCGCTGTACCGCGAGCAGCACTGGCTCTACTGCAGCGATCTGCACCCGATGTTCTTCAGCCGCCAGCTCGATAAAGAGCAGATCAGCCAGTGCCCGCTGGTGACCCGCAGCTACTGGAACACCAGCGATCTCCGTCGCCGGGGCTTCAGCAAAGGCAGCGCCACCGTTGAGACCGTCGACGCCCAGCTGCTGCTGATCCTCTCGGGAAAATATATTGGCTATCTGCCGGAGCATTACGCCTGGCCGTGGATCAAAGAGAACCGCCTGCGGGTGCTGCTGCCCAACGAGTTTGGCTTTCAGTCGCCGTTCTCGGCTATCTGTAAGCGCGGGCGCAGCAATGAACCCTATCTGAAAGCGTTCCGCGATCTGCTGAAGAAAAACACGGTGGCGCGGCCGAAGTGGAATTATTAAGCGGGGCGGGTGCTTCCCTCCGCCGTGGTGGTGGTTTCCCTGTTCAAAAAACGAACGGCAGCCGGTAGCCCGCTTGTGCTGGGGCTGCCGGACAACTGCCTCCAGGTTATCCACAGGGTTAGGGGCCACTGATGTGGACAGGTCACTGGGCGGTGGGCGGGTTAGCGATTCGCTTTGATGGTTTTTTCCGCGATCGCGATGGTGGAGAGTTTATGCAGGCAGATCAGCGCCAGACAAACCCCACAGGCGAACAGATAACTTGCCATACAGAATTTTTGCAGACGGGATAAATGATTAATCCGCTCAATCACCGCCGGGCTGGCGAGGCCTTCATACAGGAAAGGCAGAGCCGTTAAGAAGCCGCCAATAAAATAGAACACCAGACTGAAGACTTCGACAGCCTTACGGTATAACCAGAAGCGGTAACCCCATTTCTTCCATTTGAATATGCGTTTCTCATCGTTGACCGAAATCAGATGCTGGCATTTGCTGTAGTTATCAATATCGCTGACCGGATTTTTGCATTTCAATAATATCTTTCTTTGCGCCATGGTCAGGTTTTTATCTTTGGTCAGCGCGGCGATACCATATTCGTATGCGATCCGTTGCAGCTCGGGGTCGTTACTATTTTTGTACAGCGCGGCGGCGAATTCACTGATATTTTTGCGCGAGGTGAATATCTTATCTTTGGGAAATACCCAACCTGAACGCACGGCGACAATCTGAATAATCAACGTGATAATCGCGATCGCGTATTTGAAAAACTCTGCCGAGAGAATATTCATATCCGTATATTCCTTTCCATGATGAAGGGGAGCGCTGAAATATACCTTAGCCATGGGAGCGCAGGGGTGTCAAATATGATACTGCGCGAGAAGAATATCGTCGTTGACAAGGGATTAGCGGCGGGTGAAAGGGGAGTGCCGGCCAATGAACCGGGGAATAATCCGCCAGCGTAGCCGGCGGAGGGCGCCGGGCAGGGCTTATATCGGCTTCGCCGTCAGGGTCATCATATCGCCGATCGCCCGCTGGCGGTCAAAATGGCGATCGCGGTGGATCTCGCTCTCGCCCACCTGCAGCGAGGCGGCCCAGATCTGCTGACAGCGCGGCCGGCGGCGGGCGTCAAAGTGCGCCAGCGCGGCCGCGACGCTGTCGGTCTGCTGCAGCGCTTCGCGCAGCACGATGGCATCCTCAATCGCCATGCCCGCCCCCTGACCGAGATGCGGAGTGGTAGCGTGAACCGCGTCGCCCACCAGCACGATGCGTCCCTGATACCAGGGATCGTCGACGAACAGCTCTTCCAGCGGCTTATAGACGACCTCGTCGTTGTTAACGATATGCGCGTGCAGGCTGCCCGGCAACCCCGCGCCGGGCGGCAGACGGCGGCGCATCTCCGCCGCCAGCTGATCGCGGGCGTAGCGGGGGTTATCCGCTTCGTGGGAGGTGATAAACAGATACATTAGATCGTCCCCCAGCGGCACCAGCCCGCAGTTGCAGCTCTCGCCCATAAAGCACATCAGATGGTCCACCTCCGGCGGTCGCGGAAAGTTGTAGCGCCATACGCCCTGACCGGTAAAGCGGGGGCGATAGCGCTCGCCGTATAGCATGCCGCGCACCCGGGAGTAGATCCCATCGGCGCCCACCAGCAGATCGTAGCGCCCCTGACCGCCACGGCTGAAGCTCACCTCAACCGCATCGTCAACCTGACGGAAGGCGTCAATGCTCTCGCCGGTGGTCAGTCGGACCCCTAACTCCCGGGCGGTGGAACAGAGTACGTTGTGCAGGGCCAGGCGGGAGATGCCGACGTTGGCCGGGAACTGTTCACCGGCCAGCCGCTGGCCGGGAAAGCTGGCTAGCTGCTGGCCGCTCAGGGTGTGCACCGAGACGCTGTCAAACGGCCAGGCGGCGTCCAGATAGCGTTCCAGCACCCCAAGCCGCTGCATTTCGCGCACGACATTGTTCTGCTGAATGATACCGACGCCGTAGACCCGCCACTGCGGCTGGATCTCTACGACATCGACGGCGACGCCGGCCTGGCGGAGGGCGATGGCGGTACACAGACCGCCGATGCCGCCGCCAACGATTAATACGTTATTGATGTTCATCGTAGCTGTTTTCTCCAGGGTACAGAGTAGAGGACGTTAACCAGGCCAGCGGCGCGCTGACTAATCGCGATAAAGAATGATCGCTATCGCAAAAAACGATATCGCCGTGGAAATTGAAAACAAAAAGTTGCAGAAAAGTTAAATTCAGCCACAGGATAAGCACGCCATTTCTCGCCGGGGGACCCATGCGTTACCAACATCTTGATCTGAACTTACTGGTGGCACTGGATGTGTTACTCGATGAACAGAACATCACCCGCGCCGCGGGCCGGTTGCATATGACCCAGTCTGCCACCAGCGGGGTGCTCAACCGGCTACGCACCTACTTTGAGGACGATCTGCTCACCCAGGTGGGCAGAAAGATGCGGCCCACGCCGCTGGCGGAAGAGCTGCGGGAGCCGGTCCGCGACGTGCTGATGAAAATTCAGACCTCCATTGCCCGCCGGCCGGTGGATGAGCCGGCAACCAGCAAGCGCCATTTCCGCATTATGGCCTCGGATTACGTGATCAACGTGATGCTGAAGGATGCGCTGCAAACGGTGCACCTGCAGGCGCCGAATATGACCTTTGAGTTTTTCTCGCCGGACGCCCAGTCCACCGGCATGCTCAACCGCGGCGAGCTGGATATCATCGTGGCGCCGGAGCGTTTTATGGCCGCCGACCATCCCGCCGAAGCGCTGTTTGACGAAGAGTTTGTCTGCCTGGCCTGGGCGGACAATCCCCACACCGGCGAGGCGCTGACCCTCGATGCCTGGCAACAGCTGGGGCACGTGTCGGTGGTCTTTGGCCGCGAGCGGCAGCCGGGGCTGGAGGGCAATCTGTTTGCCGAGTCGGGGCTCAGCCGCCGTATCGAGGTGGTGACCCACAGCTACCACTGCGTTCCGCAGCTGCTGATCGGCACCTCGCGGATCGCCACGCTGCACCGGCGGCTGGCGGAGCAGTACGCGGCGATGCTGCCGCTGCGTCTTTTCCCGGTCCCGGTGACGCTGCCGGTGATGCGCGAATTTATCGGCTGGCACCGCTCGCTGGATAACGATCCTATCTTCGGCTGGCTGAAAGCGAAAATCGTCGCCAGCGCACGCTAACCCACTGGTATTGTTCCCGTCGATACCTGACATCCTGAGACATGATTGGTCGCCCGCAGGTGCTTTATGTGACAGTGCCTGCGCTACAGCGATTGCGACTGAATGTTGAAGGATGACCCTATGTTTCGCTATTTCCCTAAAAACTATGTCTGGAACCTGTCGGTGGATCTCTCCATCGAGATGGGCGCCCGCATCGGTGAGATCGAAGAGATGTGCGCGCCGCTATTGGCCGCGTCCGAGCATCCCGACGCCGAAGGCACCCGCGCGTTCCGGGAAACCTGGTCCCGCATGGCCGATAAATTATGCGCGCTGGCCGGCGAAGATGAGGCGCGTGGACGGCGGCTGTCGGCAGGAGAGAAATATCTTCGGGCGGCCAACTATTACCTGACCTGCGAGCGCCTGCAGGCGCATGGCGCGCCGGACCGCGATGCGCTGTACTGCCGCTTTCTCGATGTCTTTGCCGCCGGGCTGCACCATACCCATGCCAACTGTCAGCGGGTGACTATCCCCTACGAGGGCAAAACCCTGTCGGCGCTTTACGTCCGCGCCGAAGGGGCGACCGGCCGCGCGCCGCTGCTGGTGCAGGTCAACGGTCTCGACTCCACCAAAGAGATGAAATATCTGGTGGGGCTGCCGCAGTGGCTGGCGCGGCGCGGGGTCTCCTCGCTGGTGGTCGACCAGCCGGGAACCGGCGAAGCGCTGCGTCTTCACGGCATGCAGGCCCGCTATGACAGCGAGCACTGGGCCAGCCGGATCGTTGACTGGCTGGAACAGCACCCGGAGGTGGATGCCGGGCGTATCGGCATGGAAGGGGTCTCGCTGGGCGGCTATTACTGCCCGCGGGCGGTGGCGTTTGAGCCGCGCTTCGCCTGCGGCGTGGTGTGGGGCGCCAATCACGACTGGCGGGAGGTGCAGCAGCGCCGCCGCGAACGCGAAGGGGATTTTCCGGTACCGCACTACTGGCAGCACGTGCGCTGGGTATGGGGCGGCGAGGATATCGACGCTTTTATGCGCATCGCGGAGAACGTCCATCTCGACGGCATTCTTGACCGTATACGGGTGCCTTTCCTCGTCACCCATGGTGAAAAGGACTCGCAGATCCCGGTGAAATGGGCGCAGCGCACCTACGACCAGCTGGTGAACAGCCCGCGCCGCGAGCTGAAAATTTTCACTGACCGCGAGGGCGGTGTGCAGCACTCCAGCTTCGACAACTCAATTAACGCCGGGCACTACATCGCTGACTGGGTGGCGGAAGCCCTCGGCGGCCGGGTGGCCTGAACACGCATAAGGAACAACCGCGATGAATATTCTTGGTCCGGATTATCTGGTATTTGGCGTCGATGACCTGGCGGGCTGTCGACAGTTTCTTATCGACTACGGTTTACGCGAGCAGGAGAACGGTTTCTTTAGCGCGCTGGATGGCACCGGGGTGCTGCTGCGGGGACGTGACGATCCGTCGCTGCCCGCGGCGCTGCCCAGCGGCAGCCAGCTGCGGGAAACCGTCTATGGCGTGGCGGATAGCGCCACGCTTGAGGCTATTGCCGAGACGCTGCGCCGCGATCGCGAGGTGAAACTTGGCGCCGACGGCGTGCTGCGCTGCGTCGATGATGCCGGCTTTGCCCTCGGGTTTCGCGTCAGCCAGCGTCAGCCGCTGCAGCGGGAAGGGGAGAAAATCAACGCCCCGGGGGATCGCGCCGGGCGGCCGGTCAACCAGACCGGGGCCAGCGCCGACATGGCGGCGGAGCCGCGCTCGCTCTCCCATGTGGTCTATTTTGTGCCGGACGCCGCGCGCGCGGAAGCCTTCTATCAACGGCTGGGCTTTGTCTGTACCGATCGCTTCACCCACGTCGGCCCTTTCCTGCGGCCCGCCGGCACCCAGGATCACCATACCCTGTTTCTGATCCAGGCCCCGCCGTTTATGACCGGTATTGAACACTTTACCTTTCATCTCGGCGGCCCCACCGAGCTGATGATGGCCGGCAGCCGCTTTCAGCAGAAGGGATATCAGACCTTCTGGGGGCCGGGGCGCCATCAGCTGGGATCGAACTGGTTCTGGTACTTCAACAGCCCGCTCGGGTGTCACATCGAATACGACGCCGATATGGATCAGCACGATGACCACTGGCAGCCGCGCGAAGCGCTGCCTGGGGCCGATAACTCGCAATATTTCCTGCTGGGGTATCGCGAGAAGTGGGCTCCCGGTCCGGATAACGCCCGCTGATGGTTCGCCTGTGCCGTGCCGACAGCCTGGCTGAGGGCGAGGCGCGGGGATTTGACCCCACGGGCAGCGGGCAGGCGACGGTGATTGCCTGCCGCTATCAGGGAACGCTCTATCTGTGGCGCAACCGCTGTCCGCATCTCGATACCCCGATGAACTGGCGGCAGGACGCTTTTCTTAACGCCCGGGGCGACCGGCTGGTCTGCTTCGCCCACGGGGCGATTTTTATGCCGGACAGCGGCCTCTGCGTGCAGGGCGCCTGCGCTGGCCAACGTCTGAGTCCGCTGGCTGGCGACGTGGACGCCGACGGCTGGCTATGTCTGCTGGAGGAGGCAGGTTATGAAACTGGCAACACGAGATAACGGTGAACGCGACGGCTGCCTGGTGGTGGTCTCGGGCGATTTGACGCTGATGGCCGATGCGGCGGACATCGCTCCGACGCTTCAGCTGGCGCTGGAGCAGGCCGCGCGGGTGTGGCCTGCGCTGCAGGCGCGCTATCAGGCGCTCAATGCGCGCCGCTATCCGGCGGCGCAGCCCTATGATCCCCGGCGCCTGCTGGCGCCGCTGCCCCGGGCGTGGCAGTGGCTGGACGGTTCGGCCTTCCTGAGCCATGGCGAGCGCATGCAGCGGGCCTTTCACCTGCCGCCGATTGCCGGCGCCGACCAGACGCCGCTGATGTATCAGGGCAGCGGGGACGACTTTCTTGCCCCCCACGCCGGGATAGTCTGCCGCCGGGTCGAGGATGGCCTCGACTTTGAGGGCGAGTTCGCGGTAGTCGTCGACGAGGTGCCGCAGGGCTGCTCGCCGCAACAGGCGCTGAGCTGTATCCGCCTGATCGTCTTGCTTAACGATATCAGTCTGCGGGCGCTGGCGCCGCGCGAGATGCAGACCGGGTTTGGTTTTATTCACGCCAAACCCGCCTCGGCCTTTGCACCGGTGGCCCTTACCCCGGATGAACTGGGGCAGGCCTGGCAGCACGGGCGGGCGGCGCTGACGCTGCAGGTGACCCGCAATGGCAAGCCGTTTGGCTGCCAGTCGGGTAGCGAGATGCATTTCCATTTTGGCGAACTGATTGCCCATGCGGCGCAGACCCGCCGTCTGCGCGCCGGGACGGTGGTGGGTTCCGGCACGGTGTCCGGGCCGGACGCCAGCCGCGGCGCCAGCTGTATCGCCGAGGTGCGGGCCATAGAGATGCTGGCCTTCGGCGAGCCGCGCACGCCGTTTTTATCCCCGGGGGAGCGGGTGACGATGGAAGCCCACGCCCCCGATGGCCGGCCGCTGTTTGGCGTACTGGATCAACACGTTGTGATGTTAACGGAGTAAACCATGATCAATCTTTTACAGGGGCGTCGGCTGGTCGACCTCTCCGTCACCCTGGACAACAATCCCTGGACCGATCCGCCGCCGCTGCTGCCGAGCATTGAGTATCAGGATCATCAGCAGGGATGGCCGGAAATGGCGGCGATGTTCCCGGGGCTGGAAAAAGCGCAGATGCCGGGAGAGGAGGCCTGGGCCTCGGAGCGCCTGACCGTGACGCCGCACAATGGCACCCATATGGATGCCCCCTGGCACTACAGCTCGACCACCAACGGCGGCGAACCTGCGTTTGGCATCGATGAGCTGCCGCTGGAGTGGTGCCTGCGCCCCGGCGTCCGGTTGGATTTTCGCCATGTCGCCGACGGGGCGATCCTGCAGCCGGAGGATCTGCAGCGCGAGCTGGCGCGAATAGACTATTGCCTGTCGCCGCTGGATATTGTGTTGATCAATACCGCGGCCGGCGCCCGCTACGGCCAGCCGGATTACCTGCAGCGCGGCTGCGGCATTGGCCGGGCGGCGACGCTGTGGCTGCTGGAGCAGGGGGTACGGGTGGTTGGCACCGACGCCTGGAGCTGGGATGCACCCTTCCACTTTACCCGCGAACGCTTTCAGGCCAGCGGCGACGCCGGGCTGATCTGGGAGGGGCATAAAGCCGGCAGGGAGATCGCCTATGGGCAAATGGAGAAGCTGAGTAACCTGGAGCAGCTTCCCGACCACGGCTTCTGGGTGAGCTGTTTTCCCTACAAGATCCGCCGCGGCTCGGCCGGGTTTATTCGCGCGGTGGCGATTGTCGACGCCTGAAGGCGTCGATGATTATGTTAATTTAATGTGAATGCATTGTATTAATTGTGATAGCAATCGCAGTCCATGCCACCTGCATCCGGTAGGGTAGAACGGTATATGTGCTGAGTTCGCTGATGCGTTTCCAGCCATTAAGCCGGGGCGTAAAACGCCTTTCTTTACCGATAAAAAATAGAACTGTAATTCATATTCTAAATAAAGAGCAGTGACGGAGAGCGGAAGATGGTGATGCACAAAGTTTCAGCAACCCCGCGCGAGGCGGGGGCCGTACAGGCGATGTTACTGATGTTGGCGGCACTGTTGCCGATCATGGGGACCTTGACCATGCTGCCGGTGATGCCGCTCCTGTTCAGTCATTTTGCCGCGCAGCCGCACGCCCAGCTGCTGGTGCCGATGATCATCACCATACCGGCGGCGAGCATGGCGCTGCTGGCTCCGCTGGCGGGGATGGTAGGCGATCGCCTGAGCCGTCGCCGCCTGCTGATTGCCGCCACCGCTCTGTACGCAGGGTTTGGCCTGCTGCCGGTGATGCTCGACGATCTGTATGCCATTTTGCTGGCGCGGCTGGTGATGGGTATTGCCGACGCCTTTATTCTTACCACCGCCAATGCGCTGATTGGCGACTACTTTACCGGTGAGGCGCGTAGCAAATGGCTGGCGGTGCAGAGCGGCATAGGGTCGATACTGTCGACGCTGATCGTGCTGGGGGCTGGCCTGCTGGGAACCCTGGGCTGGTATGGTCCGATCTACCTGTATGCTCTGGCGATCCCGGTCTTTATCGGCCTGTGTCTGTTCACCGCAGAGCCAGCGACGCGCCGTCGCGTGGACAGTGTCGCTGGCGAGGAGGCTGTCGCTTTTCCACGGCGCAAAATGGCGGCGATCGGCCTGATTACCCTCGCCAGCGCGATCCTCTATTTTCTCGAACCGCTGCAGATAAGCCAGGTGTTCAGTCAGCTCGGGCTGACCTCCAGCAGCCAGATTGGCATCGCTACCGCCGTTGCCGGCATTGGCGTGCCGCTGGGCGCCTGGCTGTATGGCCGCAACGCCAGGCAGCGCGTCGACAGGCAGTTTTTCCTTTTTTACGCCATTTTTGGCCTCGGGCTGCTGTTTATCGCCGTGGCCCACAATCCGCTGGCCGGCGTGGCGGCAGCGTTCGTCGCGCAGGTCGGTAACGGAATGCTGATCCCTCTGATGCTGGCCTGGATGATGAAAGCCTTGCCGGCGCCGCACCGGGCGACGGGGATCGGCATTTGGCACACCTTCTTTTTCCTCGGCATGTTCATCAGCCCGGTTCTGATGACCTTGCTGAATGGCATGACCGGCAGCATGCAGGACAGCCTGCTGCTGTTTGCGCTGCTGACGCTGGCTATCGCCGGCGCGACGGGTATCGCCAGCGCCCGGATGGGGGGCCGCCGCGCGCTGGCTCGTTAATTTCACCTGACGACATCATTACCACACGCCCGCCGGTCTTCCGGCGGGAAGGGGAGGCCATTATTTAGAAAAAGTGTACACCTTATTTAGCGTTAACTTTCAGCCTAATTAATCCCTGTTAATAAACATATTGTGACCAATTTATTTTTCACGATATGGCGCATCTTACCTGCAAAAAATAAAAATGAGGGTTTATTATGAGTCTCTGCTGTACCGACGTAAGTAAGAAAATAGTTTTTCCACTTTCGGCGCTGACGCTGGCGATATTCTCCAGCACCGCGCTGGCCGATACCTGGACCTGTGAGCAACTGGATAAACTGAATACCCGCTCAGCGCAGGTCGTCAGCCCTCCGTCGACCTGCGAATCGCTCATCGGCGATATTGGCGGCTTTCGCAGCGCGCTGGCCGACCGTGGCTGGGGTGTCCAGTTAAGCTGGAACCCGATGGTGATGTACGATCTGAAAGGCCAGTCCGCCGACCCGCAACAATATGCCGGGCAGAATTTTACCTGGTCACAAAATATGTCGCTGAACGTCACCTATGATTTAAGTCGAATTGGTTTTAGCAAAGACGCGCAATTTACTTTTTCTCCCCAGTGGGCGACCTCGAATTATCATGACAGCTATCCGGAACTGCATAATATTGCGGTGCTGGCGGTGAACCAGCCTTTATTAAACGGCCAGCTGGAGCTGCAGTATGGTTTTTATCCGTTAATTCGTCAGTTTTACGGCATGGTGCTGGGGGGCAACTCCTCCTCAGCCGCGCTGGGGCCGACCAGCGTGATACCGGTGCAGGTGGGGATCAGCCTCAATGCGCCGACGCCGACCTTCACCGCCATCGTCCGCGACAGCGATAAGAAATTCTATAACAACTTTGCCGTCAGCCGCAGTATGTCGCCTGCCGGACACCTCGACGACGTGGAGCAGAACCCCTCGGGGCTGAAATGGCACGTCGATGGCGCCAACCCGATCCTGGTAAACGAGTTTGGCTTTAAGCAGGCGGCGGGCGAGTCGCAGCGCTCGCTGTGGTTCCGCGCCGGGGCTATCTATAACACCTCGCACTACCAGTATTTTGACCAGCCCGGCGACAGCAGCAGTAACTATGCGTTCTACGTCGCCAACACCATGCAGCTGACCCAGCCGAAAAAGGGGCTTCCGCTGGGGCTGTATCTCGATGTGAAAGCGGACTATGCCCCGGACGATCGCAATGCTTACACCAGCGACTTCCAGGTGACCTTCTTTGATATCGGCCTGTTTCCCGGCCGAGAGCAGGATATGACCTCGCTGGGCTACACCCGCTCCTTTATCAGTAAGAAGTTCCGCGATTATGTCGGCGAGGCGGGAATGGAGGCGCCGCAGAGCATCAACGCCATCTCCCTGTCGCACGCCCTGCGCGTGACGAAAGGTATTTACTGGATCAACGGTATCACCTGGCAGGATAACCCGACGCTGGTGCCGAAGCATGAGTCGGCGGTCCTCTGGCAGTCCTCGATGTACTGGAACTTCTGACACAGACCGCCCGAGGATTTTAATCCCGCCCGTCGGTACGCTGCCGCCGGGCGGTTTTTTTTATCGCGAACCGGCTGGCGCAGGAACAAAAAAAGAGGGCCGGCACGTTGCCGACCCTCTTTGCCATCGGTCCGGGCTTAGCCCCGGTGGCTGATTTTCCCGTCGGGAGTTAGCACGAAGTCAAAGGTTGCCCGGATATCGTCGCTGGCGAAACCCACCGCCAGCTGCCAGGGGCCGCTGGCCAGGTGCCATTCCTGGGCAGGCACCTGCCAGCGCTGCAGCGCGTGACGCGGCAGGACAAGGGTCAGGGCGGCCTCGTCGTGCGCCGGGACGCTGACTGCCGCAAACTCCGCCAGCGCCGACCAGGCCGTCTCCGGCCCCCGCAGGTAGAGCTGGACCACTGCTTTCCCGGCGCGGGCGGCGCGGTTTTCCAACCGGCAGCGCAGCTGCAGAGCGTCCACCCCGTCGCCTGTCAGTGCAGCGGCGATCAGGGTGATATCAGCATACCCCAGACCGTGGCCGAAGGCCCAGGCGGCGGGGCGTTCGCGGGCGTTAAACCAGCGATAGCCTACCTGCTGGCGCTCGTGATACCAGAGATCCCCCGCGGCGTCCGGCGTCAGACTGCGTACCGGATAGTCGTCCAGGCGCTGGGCGAAGGTGACCGGCAGGCGACCGCCAGGCTCACGATCCCCGGCCAGCACCGAGGCCAGCGCCGGGCCAAACTCCTGGCCAGGATACCAGACGACCATCACCGCCGCCGCGTCAGCCAGACACCCGGTATCCACCGGATGGGCGACATTCAGTACCACCACCGTGCGTGGGTTCGCCGCGCAGACGGCGCGGATCAGGGCAACCTGATGCGCCGGCAGCGCGGTAGCGTCCCGGTCGATGCTCTCCAGACCGGCATCGGCCGTTTCGCCTATCACCAGCACCACGCTGTCGGCCGCCCGGGCATGGTCGACCGCCTGCTGCAGCAGGTCGATGGTTTGAGGGGGCTGGCAGCCGAACCAGATGCCGTGGGCGATACTGCTGCCCAGCGCCATCTCGGCCCGGAAGGTCAGGTTTTCCCCCGCCTGCAGCGGAAATTCAAGACGGGTATGCGGGGCTTGCATCAGCTTGCCCATGATATCCCCCTCCAGCGCCTCGCCGTTGAAGGTCGCCACGCGCTCGCCGTTCAGCTGGAGGGCGATCTCCCCGGTGCCGCCGATCCAGAAGCCGTAGCGGCCGCTCACCGGCGCGGTGAACTGGCAGCTTACCGTCACGGTGGCGCGTTCGGTCAGGCGCAGCATGTCGCCGACGCCCGGCATATCGCGGAACCAGATCAGCGAGGAGGCGTCGCGCACCTCCTGATGAACCACGCCCCCGTCAGCGGTGGCGTAGGCAACGTCCAGGCCGCGCTCGCCGGCGGCGGTGCGCAGCGGCAAATGATGCAGAGGTGGGATGCGGTAATCGCTCTCCACCCCCTGGGCATAGCTTATTTCGACCCCAGCGGCGGAAAAGCGCTGGCGAATGGCCTCCAGAGGAGAGATCAGTCCCGGCATCAGCGCCACTCTGGCAAAGGTCCCGCCCTGGAAGCAGGGCGTCATGGCGTTGGGGCCAATCACCGCCAGCCGCTGTCCCGCCTGCGCGGCGAGGGGCAGCAGCCGCTGGCGATTGTGCAGCAGGACAAAGCCCGCCGCCGCCGCCTCTTCGAGGGTGTGACGCCGCTGCGCCTGGGCGGCGGCAGAGCCATCCCAGGGCAGAGGATGGCTGACCCGTTCGGCCAGCCGCGCCAGCCGGGCGGCGGCATCGTCAAGACGCCGGGCGTCGCTGTCGGTATCCATCAGCGCGGGCAGCAGGCGCTCGCCCATATGGCGGGCCGGGCCCGGCATCTCCAGATCCAGCCCGGCGCGGAAGCTGGCCGGGCCGTTCTGGGTGCCGAACCAGTCGGACATCACCAGCCCGTCCCAGCCGAGATCGCGCTTCAGCCACTGGCTGATGGCCTGATGCTGCTCGGCGCAATAGATCCCGTTCACCCGGTTATAGGCGGTCAGCATGCCCCAGACGCCGCGGCTGGCCGCCACTTCGAACGGCCAGAAATAGACTTCGCGCAGGGTGGCTTCATCGACGACGACGTTCATGGTCCGCCGATCGGTTTCTGAATCGTTACAGACCATATGTTTGACGATGCAGCCCACCCCCTGGCGCTGGACGCCGTCGATCCACGCTGCGCCCAGCTCGGCGATATGCCGCGGGTCTTCGCCGAAAAGCTCAAACGCGCGGCCGGCAAGGGGGCTGCGCAACAGGTTCAGGTTAGGCGCCAGCAGCGCCTGCGTTCCGGTGCGCAGCGCCTCCTCGCCGATGACGCCGCCAACCCGGCTGACCAGCTGGCGGTCCCAGCTGGCGCCAAGCGCCAGTCCGCAGGGGCTGAGCAGGGCAATATCCCGCTCGTCCACCCGGCCGCCGGTGATCCCCATCGGGCCATCGGACAGGGTGACTGAACCCAGCGTGGAGCGGGGGATAGGGTGGGTGGACCACATCCCCATCCCGGCGGTGAGCCGCGCTTTTTCGGCAACGCTAAGCGACAGACTGAGCGCAGGCATCGGCTTGTCTCCGTAAGGGGGCGGCGGGGGCGAAGGCCAGCGCCTGTTCGGCTACGGTGGCCAGCGCGCGCTGGACCGCGTCGTCAGTGCAGCGGCCCTCACTGTCGAACAGCGACACGCCGGCGGTGTTGAGAGTGACCCCCAGCGGGGTCGGCCAGCCGCGCAGGGCATGAACGATCCCGCGCATGGCGCCGAGGGTGGTGTTGCAACCCTGCCAGCCGGCGGCGGTGACGATGCAGCCCACCGCCCGGCCATCAAGATAGACCCGGCTGTCGCCGCGCAAATCTTCCAGCAGGTCGATGGCGTTCTTCACCAGGCCAGACACCCCGCCGTGGTAGCCCGGCGAGGCCAGCAGAATGCCGTCGGCCTGGCGCACGGCTTCCACAAATGCCGTCTCCTGCGGCGTGCGGGTGGTCACTTCCGGATTAAACGGCGGCAGGGCCGCCAGTTCAGCGCCGCCGAACAGCTGGGTCTGCGCGCCGAGCGTGCGGGCGTGGGCCAGCGCGGCGGCGAGGGCGCGCTCGGTGCTGGAGCCCGGGCGGGTGGTGCCGCCGATGCCGATCAGCAGCGGCGGGCGTGAGAAAGCAGGTTTATTCATAGCAGGATCTCCCGGTCGGATTAGCGAAAGCGCGGCAGGATCTGGTCCGCAAACAACGAGATCGACTGCTGGCTCAGGCGCAGGCGTTCCTCGGTCAGCGGGCCGTTGGTGAAGCCGAGCAGCACGTTGCCGATGCCCAGCTGCTGATGGCGTTCCAGCTCCTCGGCGACGGTCTCCGGGCTGCCGTACAGGCACCAGGTTTTGATCCACTCTTCGCTGAAACAGTCCGGATGGCGGTGCAGCGTAACGCCGCTAAACTCTTCCGCCCGCTTGTTGTACTCATATTCCCGGTCGATGGCCTGCTGGTACCAGCCCATGATCTGCAGCATCTCCTCGCGGGCCTGCTCGTCGGTGGGGGCGATATGGACGCACTGCCAGGTGTGGGTGGTCCACGAGAGGCAGTGGTTCACCACCTCGTCGCTATGGCCGGCGTTGAGCAGGGCATCGCGGTAGCGGGTGAAATAGTGGGTCAGCTGGCCAAACGGATCGTTGCTGGCCGGGATCGGCGGCGTAAACGCGGGAATAAAGGCCGGCCAGCCGTTGTCGGCGGCGCGCTGCATGCTGGTTTCACGCAGCGCCACCGGCATAATGCGGTTGAAGGGTTTTTGCCAGGGGGCAGGAACGATGCGCTGGACTACCGCGCCCTTATAGTGGCCGGTTTCGAAGATGATCGGATCGTCTTCAATATTTTTCTCCCACAGCCGCTGGACCAGATCGAGGTTCTCCTGCAGCAGGCTGGAGGCGTCCTTATAGTTCACGCCAAAGCCGATCATCTCTTCCGGCGTGGTGCCGCTGCCGATGCCCACCAGCAGGCGGCCTTCGGTGAGTTGATCCAGCAGGTTAACGCGCTCGGCGAAGCGCACCGGGTGGTGCAGCGGGACGGTAGTCACCGACATGCCGAAATGGATCTTTTTCAGCTGGCCGGCCAGGTAGGCGGCGAAGACAAACGGATCGCTGGACATCGGCGCATAGCCGGTGAAGTGATGGTCTGGCATAAAGACCGCATCGAAGCCGCGATCTTCAGCCTGGTGCGCATGTTCGATCAGCGACTGCATGACAAAACGATCCTGCTCGGGGGCGGTGGAACGGCCGACGAGGAAAACAGAGAAACGCATAGCAACTCCTGGGTTGTGTGGTGGTTGTTATTATTAAATAGAACTAGAATTATGATTCTAGTTGTTTATCAAAGAATGAAAATGACCGCCATCACACTTTTGTCACATCGCCGACGGGGGAGTCGGGTGGGCAATTTGCAGCGCGGTCGCTAACTGCAATACACTGCGGGGGTTTTCTATGGATAAAGAGGTGAGAACTGCGATGACCGATCTTCCCGCGATGCGCCAGCCGAAACAGGACCGGAGCCGGGTGGCGCTGGAGCGGCTGATGGCCGCCAGCCGTGAAATCCTGCATGAAGGCACCTTTGAGCTGCTGACCATTGCTGAAATCAGTAAACGCTCGGGCGTTTCTGTCGGCTCGATCTATGCCCGCTTCGGCGGCAAAGAAGATCTGTTTATCGCCGTCATGATGGAGGTGATGCAGGAGCTGGACGCCGAATGGCAGCAGCTGATCCAGCAGCTGCACGCGCGCAATCTGCCGCTGCGCCAGCGGCTTCCGGCGCTGATGGATGTCCAGGCGGAGTATCTGCGTCGCCATGCCGGGATCCTGCGGCCGTTTATGGCGCGGGCGGATGATGAGCGCGTGGCGGGAATTGGGAAAGCCGCTTACCAGAAAAACGAGCAGACCTTTATCGACCAGCTGCTCGATGCCGCGGCGGAGATCCGCCACCCGGAGCCAGAGCAGGCCGCCCGCTTCTGCTTTACGGTTTCGTATGCCGCGCTGGCGCGCTTCCTCGGCCTGGGATCGGCGGCGGAAGCCGCCGGTGAGGGCGACTGGGAACAGCTCAAACGCCATCTGGGCATGATGTGTCTGAGCTATCTGATTACCCCCGTCGAGGCCGGCTAAGCCGCGGGATTTTACTTCGCTAACTGCCAGGCGCTGGCCTGCTTGTGCTGACGCAGGCGCTGGCTATGGCGGGAGAAAGTATAAAGAAATATCGCGGCGGCCAGCACCAGCGCCGCGATGCCGAGCGTCAGGAAGGCGCTCAGCACATCGTTCCCGGCCCGCAGGCGGATCGCGCCGACGATAATCGGGCTAACGAACATGCCCGCGAAGAAGGCCCCGGACCAGGCGCCCATCGCCCGGCCGCAGTAGGCGGGCGGAATCAACGATCCTACCCAGTAAATCATCGCATTAATCGCCATGCCGGCACCCAGCTGCTGGATGGCGGAGCCGATCCCCATGGCGATCAGCGTCCGCGATTCGCCCACCACCAGCATTCCGATCCCCATCAGGCAGAGCATGATGGCGAGCACGCGCTCCGGCGTATAGCGGCGGGAGACCAGACCGAACAGCAGCGAACCGACCGGCACGGCGAGGCTGACCAGCGACATAATCAGGCCGATACGCTGCGGGCTGGCGTTTTGCAGGGTATGAAAGGCGTTGGCGCCGTTGATGGTGTACACGTAATAAATGATGGCGCAGACAAAGGTAAGCACGCTGAGGGCGATCACTCGCGGCCACGGAAACGGATTATGCTGCGCCGCCTGGGCGGCGTGCTGCGGACGGGCCGCCTGAGCGGGTTCGAACATCCAGAAGTACATCGCCAGAAACAGCAGGATGGCGACAAAGTAGATCATAAAGGCGCCGTTCCAGCGCAGGGCGGTCAGATAGCCGGAGCTGGCCAGCACCAGCACCGCCAGCGCCGGGCCAATCACCCCCTGCACCGTCAGCCAGAAGCGGCGCTGTTTGTCGTCAAAGTAATCGATCAGCATGGTGTTAGCGATGGTCAATACCACCGCCTCCGCCAGCCCGACGCCGAGGCGGCTGCAAAAGATGCCGGTCAGGGAGGTGATGTACAGCGGCATAGTGCCGCAGATGCCATACAACAGCGTGGCGCTGAGCAGCAGTTTACGGCGGCCAAATTTATCCGCCAGCCAGCCGGTGCACGGCCCGGCGATGGCGATCACCAGTCCGGGCGCGGTCAGCATCAGCGGCACCAGGGTTTCGACATAAGGCACCCCGGCAAAGTGCTGGATCAGCGTCGGGACCGCCGGCGCCAGGGAAACGATCGCCAGGATGGGCAGAAAGGCGGTCAGGGCGATGATGATGCCCTGGATCGCGCCGGCTTGTGGCGCGTGGGGCGGATTCAGGCTATGGCTCACGACGTTCTCCTTTTATCGCGCGGGTCGCCTGTCGTTGGCGGCGGCGCGGTTTTTTAGTATGCAGGTCAGGGATACAGGTGGCGGCGGGAATAGCCGCGGATTTAAGAGTAGGAGCAGGAACGGCGCGGGGAAAAATTGTGATTACGTATGTGATCCATCACAAACAAAAATACCATTGGTTTTATGTGGGTTTTGCGGCAATAAAAAGGCGACCGATGTCGCCTTTCGCGAGGAGCCGGGGCCGCTTTTGCCCCGGTAAGCCAGAGGCGCTACAGCAGGCGCGCCACGATATCGTCAGCGGCGAGGATCGCCAGCGCGACGCTGGTCAGCGTCGGGTTGCAGGCGGTTGGGGTGGGGATCACGCCGTTGCCGCCGACGTACAGATTGTGAAAACCCCACACCCGCGAGCGGCGGTCGGCCACGCTGGTGCCGTCGTTCGCTTCTCCCAGGCGACAAGTTCCCTGGTAATGCAGCGAGGTGCCCGCCGGCAGGATAATGGCCTCACCGCCAGGCGCGACGCGGCCCAGCGCGGCGCCGACGCGTTCGGTCACCGCCACCGCCTGCTGTAAACGCCGGCGATCGCCGTCGGTTAACTGATAGTTAAGCTGCATTTTCGGCAGCCCTACGGCGTCGGTGTCATCACTGAAGACGATTCGATCCTCCTCGCGCAGCTCCTTGGCGAGAAACAGCCCCAGGCCCACCACCGGCTTCGTCGTAGTCCCCGGCGGCTGGGTAAAGGCGATCGGCGAAGTATCCATCTGCATCAGCTGACCGTGGAACGGGAAATCAGGCTCATGGAACGGCAGCCAGGTGACGCCGGAGACATTGTCCCGTCCGTCGCGCAGCGGGGAGGTCGGCGCGGCGGCGGCCGGCGGGGCGTCCACTTCAATCAGGGCGATCACCTGCGGCTGGTCGTTGAGCCAGCGCCCCAGCGCCCGCGGGCGGATGCCCGAGGCGTACAGCAGCTGAGGGGTACGCAGCGCATCGGCGGCGACCACTACCGCTTTGGCCGTCACCACGTACTGCTCGCCGGTACGCAGATCGCGCAGCTCCGCCCCGCAGGCGACGCCGTCCTCGCTGAGGATCCGGGTGCACAGGGTGGCGGTACGGATCTCCACCCCGCGCTGGCGGCGGGTCTCTTCCTCCGCCAGCTCGCCAAGCACCGCGTCGACGCCGGACCAGAGCGGCTTGCCCTCCGGCGTCGCGGCGCAGGCCAGCGGCATAGGCTGCGCCAGCCGCGCCGGCGGACGGTCGCTGGCGAAGTGCTGATTAAGGGCATCGACGATTTGCCGGCCGATGGCGGTGGCCGGAAATCCTTCGCGGGTCACCTGCAGATAATGCTCAGCCGACTCCCAGGCGTCGGCCATCTCCCGCGGATCGAGGAAGGGAATGACTTCGCTGCCGCCCGGTCGCGGACAGGCGCAGGTCCAGTGGACGCCCATGCCGCCGAGGTTAGTGGAGAGCGCGGCGGCCGGCATGCCGCTGTGGGGCGCCGCCGGGTCGAGAAGGTGGGTGCCGGGCCGTGCCTGCAGGGCGTCTGCCGGCAGGTTCTCCGGCAGGGCGGCCAGCGGAAACGCCCGGGCGCGGTCGTAGGCCGTTTCCCGCTGCGCTGGCGCCAGGTTGCGGATATTAACCCCGGTCGCGGACGTCAGCGCTTCGCCGGCTTCCACCACCAGGATCCGCGCGGCGCGGCGATCGGCAATCCGTCGCGCGAAAGTGGCGCCCACCGGGCCGCTGCCAATAATCAGTACATCGATGTTTTCATCCATATCAGTCCATGCCTTTGTTGTTCTCCGGGCGCATGCCCGTTGCAGGTGTACAGAAAATAGGTACTACAGCTTTGTGCGTCCTGATAAATGGTTCCTCATGATAGCAGCCATTGCCGGACGCGATAGGTCATGGCTTACCCGCCGGGGGAAGCACTGAGGCGGGCAGCAGGCGGCTGAGGGCGGCAATCGCCAGCAGGATCAGGGCGCCAAGGGTCAGCAGGGTGATAAAGGCCCCGCGCCAGGCATCCGGCGCGGAGGCGCTTTGCGCCAGATAGAATCCGCCGAGGGTCGCCATGCCGAGGGCGGCGCCAAACTGCTGGCCGGTGCGAAATAATCCCGACGCCGCGCCGGCGTGGGCCACCGGGATCGCCGCCATGGCAAAGGCCGGCAGTGGGGCGGAGATAAGCCCCATCCCACAGCCGCACAGGCCGAACCCTAGACCCAGCGCGGTCAGCGCCAGCGTTCCCGGCGCCGTGGCGATCCCGTAGCCCATCAGCAGCAGGCCGCTCATCTGCACGGCCACCCCGACCAGCGTCACGTTACGCCCAAGACGAGGCGATAGCCGGCGGCCGGCGACGGCGATGGAAAACATCGCCCCAAGGGCGAAGGGGATGTGCAGCAGGGCGGTATGGAACGGGCTGAAGCCCAGTCCGCTCTGCAGCACCAGCGCGGTGGCCAGCAGCAGCGAGGCGGTGGTCAGCTGATAGAGCAGGGTGATGACGATCCCGGCGCGAAAGAAGCGGTCGCGAAGCACCGCGGGGGGAAACAGCAGCGTGCCGCCCCGGCGTTCACGGCCCAGCAGATGACGCCAGAGGAGTGACACCGTGATGAGCGACAGCAGCGGCGGCAGCGCCATCCATAGCGGCCAGCGCAGGGCGGGGCCTTCGATCAAGGTGAGCAGCAGCGCGCCGCCGCCCACCACCGCCAGCAGGGTTCCCAGCGGATCGATACCTTTGGCCTCCGGGCTGCGCACCGCCGGCAGCGCCCGCCAGGCGAGAGCGACGGCGATAACGATCACCGGCACGTTGATCAAAAAGATCGGCCGCCAGCTGAGGCCGAACAGATTGCTTTCGATGATGATCCCGCCGAGCACCGGGCCGAGGATCCCGGCGGCGCCGCCGAGCAGGCCGAAAATACTCATCACCCGGAAACGCTCGTGCGGGCGATACAGCACCTGCATCAGGGAGAGAATTTGCGGGCCCATCATTGCCCCGCTGGCCCCCTGCGCAATACGCATCGCCACCAGCATCTCCGGGCTGGCGGCCAGTCCGCAGCCGGCCGATGCGGCACCAAACGCCAGCAGGCCGCTGATAAACAGCCGCCGGTAGCCATACAGATCGCCGAGCCGACCGCCAGTGAGCAGCAGAATGGAGAAAAAGAACAGGTAGCCGGTGACCACCCATTCAATTTGCCGCGGGCTGGCGAGCAGATCCCGCTGTACCACCGGGATGGCGACATTAATGATCGAGACGTCGATGATCTCCAGCACCAGCGCTATCGAAACCACCAGCGTGGCCAGCGTGCGCTGCCGCTCGCTGGTATAGGGAGGCGCCTGAACCGTGGCCGCCGAAGCGTTATTGAGCATGATGTACCTTCAGATTTGGTTAAAAACTTGTTAAATGATGTTGACAATTTATAGCAACCAGAGATTAGAATTAGAGCACTCATTCTGGTTATGCCGCGTCGGATCCTGCTGTTGACCGCGATGCCAGAAGGGAAGGCGTCACACTGCCGCTCCGAAACAGAATAAGAATTCTTATTCTAATTTTGTTTGTTTTGATCTGGCAAGTAGAGAAGGGGGTCGGATGTATTTGTCCGCATGTATTGAATGGCTGTTTCGTGAAGAGTATCCCGATTTCAGCGATCGGGTCCGGGCGGCGAAAGCGCAGGGATTCAGCCACGTTGAGTTTCATCTCTGGCGTGATAAACCGCTGGCGGCGCTGGCGCAGGCGCTGGAGGAGACCGGCGTGAGGCTGTCGAGCTTCGTGGTGGAGCCCCGGCGCAGCCTGGTGGATCCGGCGGAGCATGAGCAGTTTCTGGCGGCAGTGAGCGACAGCCTGGCGGTCTCGCGCCAGCTGGGGTCGCCGCCGCTGGTGGTGGCCTCCGGCTTCAGCCGCGAAGGGGTGGCGATCGCCGAACAGCAGGCGCAGGCGATCCACATCCTGCGCCAGGCGGCGACGCTGGCGGAAGCCGCCGGGGTCACTCTGCTGCTGGAGCCGCTCAACACCCGCATCGATCATCCGGGGATGTTCTTAAACAATACTCGGCTGGCGCTGGACATTATCGAGGCGGTCGACAGCCCGCGGCTGCAGCTACTGTTTGACGTCTATCACTCGATGGTGATGGAAGAGGAGATGGAGGAGGTGCTCGGCGGCAGAATGCATCGGGTGGGGCACGTGCAGATAGCGCAGGCGCCGGATCGTAACGAACCGGATCCGCGCAGCGGCGAGTGGCCCAATGTGATCGCCCGGCTGCAACGCCTGGGCTACAACGGGGCCATTGGCCTGGAGTATAAACCGTCGCTGCCCGCAGCGGCCTCGGTGGCCCGCGCCCGCGAAGCGACCGGCTTATCCTGTTAACCAACTTACCTGGTACTTTTATGACTCAGAAAATAAAACGCGGCGTCAGTCTGTACAGTTTTCAGAATGAGACCTATCTCGGCAAGATGTCCCTCGATCAGGCGATCGGTCACTGCGCGGCGTTCGGCGCCCGCGGGATTGAAGTCGTCGGCGAACAGACCTTCGCCGGCTGGCCGGAGTGCGGCATGCCGGAGGCGGCGATCGCCGACTGGCACCGTCTGATGCAGCGCCATGACACGGTGCCGGTGTGCCATGACTTTATGCTCGACTATAAGCGTTATAAAGACCGGCCGATGCCGTTTGACGAGCAGGTGCGCAGCGTGCAAAACGACATCGATTTTGCCGCCCGGCTGGGCATGCGCTTTATCCGCTCTCTGGTTTCCGTGGCGCCGGAGGTGCTGGTGGCGGCGGCGCCGTATGCGGAAGACAAAGGGATCACCATTCTGCTGGAAGTGCACGCCCCGCTGCATTTCGATCATCCGTGGATTATTCGTCATGCCGAAGCCTATGAAAAAGCCAATACCCGGGCGCTGGGCTTCCTGCCGGATATGGGAATGTTTTTAGCCCGCTTCCCGCGGGTGTGGAAAGAGCGCTTTATTCGTAACGGTTGCCCACAGGCGGCAGCGGATTTTATCGAGAAAGCCTATGAGGAGCGGACGCTCAGCGAATACGTGATCCTGGATGTGATGCAAAAATGGGGGCCGGGCCCGCAGCTGGCGATGGCGGAAACGCTGCGCCACAACGCGGCGTTCGAGCCGAAGCGGATGCTCGATTTTATGCCGCGGATCCACAACATTCATGCCAAATTCTATGAGATGACCGATGAGATAAGCGAGTGGTCGATTCCCTACGATGAGATCTTCCGCGTGCTGCAGAAGGGCGGCTATGAGGGGTATGTGTGCTCCGAGTATGAAGGCAACCGCTGGGTGGAAGACGCGCAGGAGGTGGACAGCCTGGAGCAGGTCCGCCGCCAGCAGCTGATGTTCTGTCGCCTGTTAGATGAAACCCCACCCCCGGCGCTGCTGGGCCAGTAAGGAGCATTATCATGTTTGATCAGCATATTATCTGCCGCGAAGGTTTCAGTAACGTCACCCGCGACGGAGAAGTTATCGGCGTGCGCTTTTTGGCCCGTCTGCCTTACTACCGCGGTCTGGGTCTGTCGATGGTGGAAGATATCGCCGTGACCCTCAACGGCGAAGCCATCCCGCGGCAGGCGATCCGCCTGGCGCTGCGCGGCCGGGAGTGGACGCTCGACGAGCTGGAGAGCGTCTACGACGACCGGTGGAACTTCGGTGAAAAGGCGACCATCACGGTGCTCAAACCCGGTGGCCTGCCGGCCGGCTGGCATCGCCTGAAGGTGGCCGAGAGGCTGCGGATCTCCTATCTGCCGTTTGTGCCGGTGACCACCTTTGAAACCGAGCTGGAATTAACGGCATAACACCCTGCAGGATCCGCTGCCGTTATGGCAGCGGATTTCTTTAACGCAGGGGGCAGTCACTGGGAAACGGTGAGGAGATTGCCGTTCAGTAAAACCGGTACGGAAGAGCGCGGTTTCTCAGCCCGTCTTTGCGGACGAAATCAGAAAATTTACTTCGCAGGCTAACCGCAGATTGCTTCAAAAAAATTCCCGTATTTGTTATATTGTTGTTCATTGATTACTCACCTCTGCGGTGCCAAAAAGAACAAGATTCACCGCAACCCAGGACAAAACCATGTTAGATTACCGCTTCCCGACAGCTTTGCAGATGGTTCTCAGCGTAGCAATGGCGGAGCAGATGGGTGAACGTTCAACGAGTGCGATTCTGGCCTACGGCCTGGAAGCCAACCCGAGCTTTATCCGCAAATTAATGGTTCCGCTCACCCGTGACGGCATCATTGTCTCCACGCTTGGCCGCAACGGCTCTATTCATCTTGGCCGCCCGGCGGACAAAATCACTCTGCGTGATATCTACCTTTCCGTTATCGAAGATAAAAAACTGTGGGCGTCGCGTCCTGAGGTCCCGGCCCGCTGCGTGGTCAGCGCCAACGCCTGCTGGTACTTCAAATCGGTCGCTGACGAAGCGGAGCAGGCTTCGCTGAACGTCCTCGCTCGCCATACCGTGGCCAGCGCGCTGGAGGCGCTCAAAAACGCCGATACCAGCGGCTGCGACCCGGTACCGGAAATGATCGCCCGCTTTAAAAAAGCGCATTAATCATTTTCTGGTGACGAAAAAAAACCGCCTTCAAATTGTGAAGGCGGTTTTTTGTTATCTGCTGCAGGCTAGGCGGGCAGATCCTCCTGGACCGGCTTACTGCGGGTCACCAGTTTCCGTAGCGTCACGTAAAACACCGGCGTCAGGAACAGACCGAACAGCGTCACCCCCAGCATCCCGGAGAACACCGTGATCCCGGTGACGCCGCGAACTTCCGCTCCTGCACCGTGGCCGAGGATCAGCGGAATGGTCCCGGCGATAAAGGCGATGGAGGTCATCACAATCGGGCGCAGACGCAGGCGGCACGCCTCCAGCGCGGCCTCCATGATGCCTTTGCCCTGAATCTCCAGCTCGCGGGCAAACTCGACGATCAGAATGGCGTTTTTACAGGCCAGGCCCATCAGGACCACCAGCCCCACCTGCACAAAGACGTTGTTATCGCCCCCGGTCAGCCAGACGCCAAATAGCGCGGAGAGCATCGTCATCGGCACGATAAGGATCACCGCCAGCGGCAGGGTCCAGCTTTCATACAGCGCCGCCAGCACGAGGAACGCCAGCAGCACCGCCACCGGGAAGACGATCAGCGCCGTGTTGCCCTGGGTGGCCTGCTGGAAGCTGAGATCCGTCCATTCAATATTCATCCCATTCGGCAGCACCTGTTTAGACATGGCGTCCAGCAGCGTCATCGCCTGCGAGGAGGAGAGAACGCGCGGATCGGCATCGCCAATCAGGTCCGCCGCCGGATAACCGTTGTAGCGGATCACCGGATCCGGCCCGTAGGTGGTACTGATATTCACCATACTGCCGATCGGCACCATTTCGCCCTGATTATTGCGGGTGCGCAGATTGGCGATATCTTCCACGCTCTCGCGGTACGGCCCGTCAGCCTGGGCCATCACGCGCCAGGTACGCCCGAACTGGTTAAAGTCATTGACATAAGACGAGCCGAGATAGGTCTGCAGCGTGCCGAACAGATCGGTCAGCGATACCCCCTGCGCTTTCGCCTTATCGCGATCGACCTGGACATCCAGCTGCGGCACGTTAGCCTGGTAGGTCGAGATCGGGAAGTGCATCCCCGGCGTCTGCATAATCGTCCCGGACATCGCATTCACCGCGCTTTGCAGCGCGCCATAGCCCAGCCCACCGCGATCCTGGATGTAAAGGGAGTAGCCGGATCCCTGACCCAGTCCTAAAATCGGCGGCGGCAGGATGGAGAAGCCAAATCCCTGCTGGATTTGCGCGATTTTGGCGTTAATCTCCGCGTTAATTTCCGCCGCCGAGTGTTTGCGCTGGTCGAACGGTTTCAGGCCAAAAAAGACCGTCCCGGTATTCGGCGTGTTGGTGAACTGCAGCGCGTTAAGACCGGGGAAGGCGACCGCATAATCGACCCCTTCGGTATTCATCCCGATCTCGCTCATTTTGCGGATCACCGCATCGGTGCGCGCCAGCGACGAACCTTCCGGCATCTTCACGCCGCCAATCAGGTACAGCTTGTCCTGGGTGGGAATAAACCCGCCGGGGACGACTTTAAACATCACCCCTGCGGCGCAGAGCAGCAGCAGGTACACCACAAACACCGCGCCACGGCGGCCGAGGGTTTTGCTCACCAGCCCCTGATAGCCGTTCGAACTGCGCAGGAAAAAGCGGTTAAACGGACGGAAAATCCAGCCGAACAGACGATCGATCAGCCGGGTAGGGAGGTCTTTTTTCGCGCCGTGCGGCTTTAACAGCAGGGCCGCCAGCGCCGGGGAGAGCGTCAGCGAGTTGATGGCCGAGATCACCGTGGAGATGGCGATGGTCACCGCAAACTGCTTGTAGAACTGACCGGTCACGCCCGAGAGAAACGCCATTGGCACGAACACCGCGCACAGCACCAGCGCAATAGCGATAATCGGCCCGGAGACCTCTCGCATCGCCTGATGCGCCGCGGCAAGCGGCGCAAGCCCCTCTTCGATATTGCGCTCGACGTTTTCCACCACCACGATGGCGTCATCCACCACGATACCAATCGCCAGTACCAGCCCGAACAGGCTCAGGGTATTCAGCGAGAAGCCCAGCAGATAGAGAATGCTGAAGGTACCGACCACCGATACCGGCACCGCGATCAGCGGGATAATCGATGCGCGCCAGGTCTGCAGGAACAGGATCACCACCAGTACCACCAGCACGACCGCCTCCAGCAGCGTCTGCACCACCGCGCGGATGGAGTCGCGGACGAAAACCGTCGGGTCGTACGGCGCCGCCCATTTCATATCTTCCGGGAAGCGGGTGGCCAGCTCGGCCATTTTGGCACGCACGGCGTTCGACAAATCGATGGCGTTAGCCCCAGGGGACTGGAAGATACCGATCCCGACCGCATCCTTATTGTTGAGCTGGGAGCGCAGCGCATAGCTACCGGAACCCATCTCGATGCGCGCCACGTCGCGCAGGCGGACCAGCGAGCCGTCCTGCGCCGTTTTCAGAATGATATTGCCAAACTCTTCTTCGGTATGCAGACGGCCCTGGGCGTTAATCGAGATCAGGAAATCGCTCTCCTGCGGCAGCGGCTCGGCGCCAAGCTGACCGGCGGAGACCTGGACGTTTTGCTCCTGCATCGCCGTCACCACATCCGAGGCCGTCAGACCGCGGGCGGCCACCTTGTTGGGATCCAGCCAGACGCGCATCGCGTATTCGCCGGAGCCAAATATCTGGATCTGGCCGACGCCGGGCAGGCGCGCCAGCTCATCCTTCACCTTCAGCGTGGCGTAGTTGCGCATATACAGCGAGTCGTACTTACCGTTTGGCGAAAACAGATGTACCACCAGGGTCAGCGTCGGGGACTGTTTCTGGGTGGTGATCCCCAGACGGCGCACGTCCTCCGGCAGACGCGCCTCGGCCTGCGCGACCCGGTTCTGCACCTGAACCTGCGCCTGATCCGGGTCGGTACCCGGGCGGAAGGTCACGGTGGTCACCAGCACGCCGTCGGAGCCGGCGACCGATTTCATGTACATCATGTTTTCAACGCCGTTGATCGCTTCCTCCAGCGGCGTCGCCACGGTCTCGGCGATCACTTTCGGGTTGGCGCCGGGATACTCCGCGCGCACCTGCACGCTGGGCGGCACGACGTCAGGATATTCGCTCACCGGCAGCAGCGGGATGGCGATTAACCCGGTGATAAAAATTAAAATCGACAGCACCGCGGCGAAAATGGGCCTGTCGATAAAAAAGCGGGAAAAGTCCATGTCTTGGATTCTCTGATAAGGGATCAGTTGAGGGCGGCGCTGGGGGTCATGGCAACGGTTTTGGCGTTAACCGCCATACCTGGCATAAACACTTTTTGTAAGCCGTCGACGATGACGCTATCCCCAGGCTTCAGACCCTGCTTCACGATGCGTAAACCGTCGACCAGCCGCCCCGGCGTGATATCACGTCGCTGCGCTTTGCCATCTTTATCAACGATATAGACATATTTACGATCCTGATCGGTGAGCACCGCTTTGTCGTCGATAAGCGTAGCCTGGAACGCCGCGCTGCCCGGCAGACGCACGCGGGCAAACAGCCCCGGCGTGAACAGCCGCTGCGAGTTATCCAGCAGGGCGCGCATGCGGATGGTGCCGGTGCTCGGCGTTAACTGATTATCGAGAAAATCCACTTTGCCCTGATGGGGGTAGCCCTCCTCGCCAACCAGGCCGATCTCCACCGGAAGCGCCTGGTTATCGCTGGAGGCGCTTTGCCCGCGGCGGGCGAGATTCTGATAGTGCAGGTAGGTTGACTCGTCGACGTCAAAGTAGACGTACACCGTCTTCTGCGAGACCAGGGTGGTGAGCACGCTGGCGGTGTCGCCCGCCGTGACCAGGTTGCCGCTGGTGATCAGCGCCCGGCTGGCGCGGCCGTCGATAGGGGCAGTCACTTTGGTGAAGTCGAGGTTAAGCTGCGCGGCATCCACCGCCGCCTGCGCGGCGCGAATATCGGCCTGGGCCTGAACCGCGGCTGACCGGCGCTGCTCCCACTCTTCACGGGAGACGAGGTTGGTATGAACTAATTTATCGGTGCGGTTCGCCTCGCTTTGCGCCAGACTGGCCTGCGTTTTGGCTCTCGCCAGCGTCGCCTGCGCCTGCTCCAGCGCGGCGCGATAGGTTCTGTCGTCTATCGTGAACAGCACCTGGCCCTTTTTCACCTCCTGGCCGTCGGTATAATTCACTTTATCAATATATCCCGAGACGCGGGGGCGGAGCTGAACGCTCTCCACCGCTTCAATGCGACCGTTAAAACTATCCCACTGACTGATCGACTTCACCAACACCTTAGCGGCGCTGACGGCAGGCGCGGGCGGCGCGGCGTTTTGCGCGACGCTGTCGTCGCAGCCGACGAGCAGAAAGGAGAGCATCATCGCGCCGAGCGCGGTCAGGTGAATGTTTCCCCAGGTTTTTTGCAGGCTCATTATTTTTATTCCAGTCATTGTAGCCGCCGGGCAAGACGCAGCCTGAGAGGCTGCGCCACTTCCTTTGTCCGGGCAGGCTTAAGGCCATTTGTGTCGATCATCGCCACAAAATTGTAACAATTTCGAATACACTATCGCGGCGATTGTAGGAAGGCGCTTAACTAAGTGCAAGAATAATTGTTGCACTTTATGTGCGATCCTCACCGGAGAAAAAAGGCGCGATCCTGGCAGGGTTTTAAATGCAACAATAAAACTTGCATTTTGTGTAAAACCAGGCCACCTTTTAATGCAACTGCTAAAGATGCTTTTAACCGGCCGCGAGGGGGAAATATGATGAACACTGGCGCCATCATTCAGGATCTGATCGACTGGATCGACAACCATCTTGATAGCCGTCTGGATATTGATACCGTTGCCCGGCGAGCCGGCTATTCGAAGTGGCACCTGCAGCGGATCTTCAAAGAACATACCGGGCACCCCCTCGGGGAGTATATCCGGGCGCAAAAGCTGCAAAAATCGGTTGAACGCTTAGCCCACAGCAACGAGCCGATCCTCAACGTGGCGATCGCCCTCGGCTTTGACTCCCAGCAGTCCTTCAACCGCAGCTTCAAGCGCCAGTATGGCCAGGCGCCCGGCGTCTGGCGCCGGAGTATCAGCCGCTCTGCCGCGCAGACATCTCGTCAGTGATCTTCATGACCGGGGAGGGTCAGTCCTTACCCGGTCCATGATCGAATTTGCTGCCTTTGCCGATGGCATAGAACTGCCCGCCAGCGACATAGTGAACGGTCCGCAGCTCGTCCGGCGCATCATCAAAAATCCAGTGCCCGTTACGGAATACCCGGTCATCGCTCCAGGCGGCGACGATGTCACCCATAAACAGATTGTGCTGTTGCTGGATGTCCGGGTAAGGCATCACTTTACACACCAGCCAGCCCGCGCAGCCTGCCACAAGGGGGAGATCGAACTCCGGCTGATAAAAGAAGGGGATGGTGTCATTTTTATCCGGCGCATCGGCATAGCTGCGCCCGCCAGCGTAGAGGACGGTTGCCATCTGGCTGACTACGGGGATCTGCACGACGAAATAGCCGCTCTTTTCCACCAGCTGACGAGTGAAGGCCTGGGTGCCGATATAGGCCACCACTTTTCGCTCGCCTGCCAGCCCAACCCAGGCGGCTGACATGACATTTTCGACGCCATCATATTTTGCGGAAATCATGGTGGTGGACCCGACCTGCAATAAACGATACGCCTTACGTAATTCGACAGGCTGAACGGACATTATTTTTCCTTTATGCGTGTTATTTAACGTGGTGATTCTCTGGATATTTATTGAGGGCATGATCATTTTTGGCCCCTCACGCGATATCCACAGCGCAACGATACGCCAGGCGATTAAGCGCAAAAAGATGCGTAAATTGTTTTCATTATTCATAATCAACGAATAATTATGCCATCTGTCGGTAAGCTGCTCGCTACAGGAGAGAAAGAAGGTGGATCGTATCCAGGCTATGCAGATGTTTGTGCGCGTCGCGGAGGCAGGGAGCTTCGTGCGTGCCGCGGAAACCCTTTCCCTACCAGCCTCTACTGTCACCAGTACCATTAAAAACCTTGAGAAATACCTCAAGGTGCGGCTGCTGAACCGGACCACAAGGCGGGTGAGCCTGACTCCGGAAGGGATGCAGTATCTGGCGCAGTGCCGGGAAATTCTCGCCCTCATCGAACATAGCGAATCCAGCCTGGGCGAGTCTGTGGCGCGGCCTCAGGGGCGTCTGCGGGTTGATATGCCCGCGGGCATCGCGCATTTGATCGTCATGCCCCATCTGCAAGACTTTTACCGACGCTACCCTGACATCTACCTGATGATCGGGGTCAGCGATCGGCCGGTCGATCTCATTCAGGAAGGCATCGACTGCGTGATACGCACGGGAGAGCTGAACAACTCCAGCCTGGTGGCCCGGCCTCTGGGCCGCTTTCGCTGGGTCACCTGCGCGTCACCGGACTATCTTCGGGAATATGGCGTGCCGCCGTCACCGGAGGCGCTCTCTCAGCACCGGGCGGTGCATTACTTCTCCGGCCAGGCGAGGCGGGCCGATGAGTTCCGCTTCGTTCGCCACGGCGAGACTTTTTCTGTACCCATCAGCGGCACCGCCGCGGTGAATGAAACGGGGCTCTATATAAAAATGTGCCTGGCAGGATTTGGACTGGCGCAGCTGGCGGAGAATATCGTTGCTGACCACCTGCGGGAGGGGAGACTGGTGGAAGTGCTGACGGACTGGCAGCCGCCCCCGGTACCCATCACTTTGCTCTATCCGCACCAGCGTTTTCTCTCTCCCGCCGTGCGGGCGTTTGCTGAGTGGATGAGCGAGGTGGTTTGAGGGGAGTATTGCTTGCATTTAGCGCTTCGCGATGGAGGGTAGGGTTCCAGCAGAAATATCTGGTCTGCCGATCAATCACTCGATATTCTGTAATGCTTTGTCTTTTTTGTGAATAGGAAAAAGTATGCTGAATACGCTACCCGACTTACACAGAAGTTTCGCAGAGCAACTGAAGCTTAAATTACAGTCCGATTCGCGGATCCACTCCCTTCTCGCCGGCGGCTCGTTTATCCATGGCGGGTTTGATCAATACTCCGATCTGGATTTCGTGGTGGTGATCGACCCTCTCTATTATGACGAAATCATGGCTCAGCGTATGGCGTTCGCCGGAACGCTCGGCCATCTGCTACATGCTTTCACCGGGGAACACGTCGGTGAGCCTCGCCTGCTGATCTGCCTGTTTGGCCCGGAACTTCTGCATGTCGATCTGAAATTTATCACCCTGGACATGCTCACTCAGCGCGTTGAGGAGCCTGCCGTGCTATTTACCCGTGATAACGATGCTCTCAAGCGACAGCTGGCAAAATTTAGCGCGCACTGGCCGAACATGACGCCGGAGTGGTTTGAGTCCCGGGCCTGGATCTGGCTGCATTATGCCGTGGTTAAACTGGGCAGGGGGGAACTCTTCGAAGCGCTGGGGATGCTGTCTTTCTTCCGGGAACAAGTGCTGGGACCGATGCTGTTTCGTCGCGCCAATCTACCGCAACGCGGCGTTCGTCGAATAGAAGCTCTCGGCATTGATCCCGATGGCCTGCTGACTTCCACTCTGGCAACACACGATCGTCACTCCGTCGGGATTGCCATTCGAAGGGCTGCTGACGCTTATGTCAACCTGCGGGCTGATGCGCTGCCTGACAATATCGCAGACGATGCGGCGCGTCGGGCGGTCCTTGCCATGCTGGACGCGTATTCTCACAAGGGGTAAATCTATCCCTCCGGCCGCGGACGCGGCCGGAGTGTATAAGGGTTGCGCGAGATGTTGTGGGTGGTCTTATCCTGAGAGGGGGGGCGGGTAATTGGTAACGCTAAAACGACCCCTGGCCCGGTTTGTTCCGCACAGCCAGACGATCAGAGTTTATCCAGTTCATGCACCGTACCTTTTGGGACTTAATCTATGATGAGTTATCCAGCAGCCTAATTGCAGGAACCATACTGGCAGCTATAGTGGCGATGACTACCGCCATCGCTGAAACTAAGAGTACATTGCTGCCCCCAAAATATATTGCTAGCGGTCCGGCGACCGTCTCACCGAAGGAAATAGCCACAAACGAACCCACTGCATCACAGGCCTATACGCGAGCCAATTTCTTCTATGGAATATGCGTATCTAGCGAATGAGCCCAGGACACGCCGAACAGGCCAAAAGCGACATCGGCAATAAAAAAGCGGCTGTAAGCCTCAATGCCGATGCAAGCTGGCTGAACAAAAAAATCGGCATTGCGCAAAGTGATATCAGCATGACGCCTATAAAGCGATCTCGCCGTGACGCCATCGCAGGGCAAGGAGCGTTCTGCAATCAGGCCAGCACTTAACGTGGCAACGATAATCCCCCAATGAGTTAGTCCAAAAAGCTATCAGCAATTACTGACCCTGGTGTCTTTTCCACACTCTGTCTGGAAAAAACGCTATGACTGGCACCTGGTCGCCGGATACCGGGTAAGCAGCCATTACCAACCAGGGCCTGACTGTCTCTAAGCCCACGGCGATTTACCAGAACGACTTCATATTCAAAACACCCCTGGATATGCCCCGCCATCAATCAAAATATTTTGCCCGGTTATATAGCCAGCATTCATGCTACAAAGAAAAGCACAGCAGGCTCCAAATTCATCTGGTATACCAAAACGTCCGGCAGGAATAAGTTTTTTGCGCTCAATCTCCATGCTCTCTGATGATTTTCCCCAGCGTTGTGCATCAGTTGCCAGGGTTTGCATTAATCGCGGTGTGGAAAATGCGCCAGGGAGGAGATTATTGATAGTCACATTTTGACTGGCAAGCTCACTACTTCTGGCAAGACCGGCAATATAAGTCGTTAAACCCCCACGTGACCCATTCGATAAACTTAATGTACCCCGCGGTGCTTTAACACTCCCGGACGTAATATTAACAATACGTCCAAAGCGACGGTTTCTCATTTCGCCGAGTACAGCCTGAATTAATGCAATGGGGGTGAGCATATTCGTTTCAATCGCCTGCAACCATATTTCACGGGGCCAGTCGTGACTGCCGCCGACTGGCGGCCCCCCCGCATTGGTTACTAAAATATCCACGGTGGGTGTCGCTGTCAGTACGGCATTTTGTACCTCGGGACACGTGATATCGCCTGCAATGCCTTGTATTCGTACTGCTGAGTTGATGGTCCTCAGCAAGTGCACGGCTTCATTAAGTCTATCGCTTTGCCTTGCGTTAATCGTTACATTGACGCCTTCTGACACCAACGCAGCGGCACAGGCAAAGCCTAACCCGCTGCTTGCGGCACACACCACCGCTTGTCGTCCTGTAATGCCAAGGTCCATGTTTTGCTCCTGCTAATCTCTGTCGGGGGATGATTGCTGATGGACTGACTGTGCAGTCCAGAATTGTGCGAATGCGATCAGAACAAGGCAAATCAGAGAGAGTAAGAATAAGCCCGATAAGAGACCTGAGGCTGTGCCCGTCCGCCCGCTGGCAAAAAACCACAGCACCAATGCGGCGCCAGCCATTTTGAGAGCCCCTTGCAACGCGCTTCCTGTACCGGCCAAGTCGGCATGGCCGTGTAAACTGATACCCAGCAGTAAAGGTGAGGAGAGACCACACCCCAGACCTACCGCAAAGCTGTAAATCACAATGAATCCGATGGATAGCACGCTGGTAAAGTGAACAGATAAAGAAGCCAGCAGCGTGAAAGCTACTAACAAGGGCAGCGAGACCATCAAAATTTTCTCCGGCGTTGCTCGTGACAAACATCGCTTAGTCAGCCAGGATCCAATGACAATTCCGGCAGAATAAATCATGAATAAATAGCCATTTTGTGAAGAAGTGAGGTGAAATTGTGTCTGAAAAACAAAGGGACTAGCAGTAAAATACCCAATCGTAATGGCGAATAATACGGCTGAAACCACGCTATATATCATGAAGTTTAAATCACTGAATAAGATCCTAAATCCAGCAATACGCCCGCCAGGTAATGCTTTTCTGGGTGAGGTTTCAGGCAGTGTTATTTTGACGAATATAAACCCGGCAAGCATCATCAACGCTAAGGCAATGAAGTTATATTTCCATGGAAAATATTCCGTAATGTATCCGCCAATCACTGGAGCAAAAGCGGGAGAGACTTGTGAGGCCATAGAGAAAACAGCCAGGGATTTTGACAGCTCTGATTTATCCCGAAATGTATCACTGAGAATGGCCCGACTGATTACCGGGCAGCCTCCGGCACCAATCCCGGTAAATAACCGGAAGAGGGATAACATCTGGTAGCTATCTGCCGTTGAGGTCAAATAGTTACCTACGGCAGAAAAGAGCAATGATAATAATATTACCGGGACGCGGCCGTATTTATCGGAAAGAGGGCCATAAACCAGTTGTGATACTGCAAAACCGCCCAGATACCAGACGACCAGACTCTGGGCCTGTGCGTTACTGATATTGAGAGCCGCCTTAATCGTAGGCAATGCGGGGTTATACAGGTCAATAGAGAATAAACCCAGAATAAGTATAATACAGGAGTTGGTTATAATTAATCGAGAAGCCATTTCCTCATACCTTCTAAATAAGTGGATGCGCTTTAACACGACGGTTATATTCAGTATTAGGTGTTGCATGATAATTATCGCATTTTACTTCAATCAAAAAAGGGGTCTGCTTGCGCATAATGTCCGCAATCATTCCTTCTAACTCTTCTGGAGATTGAACAGAAATTGCCTCGATACCAAAACTTTTGGCTAAAAGACACCAATCATAATCAGGAATATCGGTAAGATCTGCCTGGTTTTCTTTGTTATTAAAATAACTGGCGGCATAGGAGGCGTTATTGAAGACGACAAAAAGTACATTTCGCTGATACTTCGCGGCCGTCGCTAGCTCCATTCCTTGCATTAACATGCACCCGTCCCCGGTAATAACCATGCATTTTCGGTCGGGAGCGGCAAAACTGGCCCCGATGCCTGCTGGAATACTCCATCCCATTGGTCCCAGCGTTGTGGCAGAAAGGTAAGCATCAGGAGTACGAGAAACCCAGTAATGTCCAAAAAAAGAACGATGTGCGCCAGAGTCAACGCTGACGATGCCATTGTCAGGAAAATGAGTCTGCAGAAGGCCAACATAAGAAGCTGGGTGGCGGCTTTCGTCACCGATCGGCATGCAGCGTGAGGTCGTCATAAGCCGTTGCACCCAAGGTTCACGGACGTTGCGACCCTCTGCCAAAATAGGATGGTAATATTCGCTCAGCGCATCAAGAAATGCGCTACTGTCAGCGACAACGCCGCAAGTCACATCCATGAATTTGCCAAGGTAGTCTGCGTTGATATCAACTTGAATCACTCCCCCTGGGGGCTGGAGGTCGGGTGACCAGATCATCGTGCTCCACTGTGTCATATCCATACCGAGTAAAATAACGCCATCGAGTTCACCATCTTTTAAGGCTTCAATGGCGCGAAGATGGCCTGAATAACCATATACTCCCAGTGCAAGCGGATGATCTTCAGGAAAAAGCCCTTTTGCGCTCAGCGTAGTCGCGACGGGAAAACCGTAAGCTTCGGCAAAATCTATCAGCGCTTTGCTGGTTTCAGGTGTCTTGCCTCTCAGGCCCGCGAGAATGATGCAGCGTTGATTATTGGCGATAAAAGTTTCAAATGCCGAACTGCGCATTTTAATCAGATCCACTGGCTTTCTTTGCCAGCTATCACTGACGCTATCGGTAATCTCGCCGCGGCAGGCGTCAACGCTGGTGAGGACTTCTTTACTCACTCCAAGATAGACGGGGCCACGTTCCGCACCTTTCAACGCCCGTAACGACTCCCGAAGAAAGAGACTCAGCGGTTGCCCTTCTTTAACTTCGTAAGCAGCCCGGGTGACTGGCGCAAAAATATCACGTTGATTAATACCGGATTGTGTACTGTCCTGAAGAACGTTACGCATTTCCATCCCGGACGCAATTTGCCCGGCTAGCAGTAAAACTGGAAAATTATCCGTATAAGCTGAAGCGATACCGGTGAGGGTATTCGTGACCCCGGGACCACCGATGACCAGACAAACTCCAAAAGCACTGGAGACGCGAGCATAGCCTTCAGCCATATATGCGGCTCCTGTTTCACAGGCTGTCACGATAGGGACAGGGAATTCGTCAGGCCCGGCCTGGACATCCCGTGGGTAACACCGCATAAAGGCGTTGATCAATTTACCCGGCACCATAAAAAGGTGTGAGGCATCGAGCTGTTTCAATTGACGTAAAATCCATGCCGCTCCTGTTTCGTTCCTTTTAGAAATATGATTTGCCATACGTTATAAACCTATAAAGTGAATGTTTTGCCGCGTCATGCGAGACAGAGAATCCTGATGAAATGAGGTAGGGAATACCACGTTGGGCATATCCGCAAAATAGGGTTTAGGGCTTTTTGGAAGGTAATCGGAAACATGCATACTTCGTTCTGCACGCGCTCGAAGGTATTCAAGATAAGGGCCGTTATGATCTTGAGAAGCGCTGACAGTCCATTGTAAAGCGAGTTTAGTGCTGTCCGGTGCCTTATCCGGATAGGTGCTTCTATGGGTAATACGATTATCCCAAAGCACTAAGTCTCCGGCTTTGCTCATAACAATTTTTTCGTATTCCTGCGAATCTTTCAGCATATTTTCAATGACATCTTTATCAAGTCGATGGCTGGAGGGTATTAACGTTATGCCACCTCCCAGTTCAGGATCATTATCTTGTAAGTAAATGGCACATTGCATGAATTGTAAGGGAGATTCTGCGTTAATCACTTCCTGAGGAAGAAAGTAGGCGTCATTATGCCAGGGAATATACACGCTCTCGCGAATAGTAAAATTTGGGAAAAGCGAGAAGTTACGCCCAAAGAGTTCGCGAATTGCTGAAGTTATGTTTTCTTTCAATAACACATTGAAAATAGCAGGTTGATTTAAAATGTCCGTAGGCAACAACGTCGATAACCCTGAGCTTTCGGAGAGATGTTTATAACAGTCACGAATTGTTTGGATTTCATCGCTTCCAATTGCCTGCGGAATGACAACATAGCCGTGCTGATGCATCTGCGCAATCATATTCATATTTTCCTCTCGACTAAGGGGGTCCCTCCCCGAACTAAATTAAATGGCTTCTTCTTTTTGCGGGATTTTTTCTTCAAATCTGACGCCCAATTGCTGGAATTCTTTAAAGAAGTCAGGGAAGGAGCAATGAACGTCTTCATACCCGTCCAGGCGATTAGCCTGCTTACAACGCAATGAGGCGACAAACAGTGACATGAATATGCGATGATCTCCCCAGCTGGAGAGTGAGCAATCACCGTTATAGTTGGCTGCACCCTGAATATCAAACCCATCATAAATGTCATTTTTATACAGAGGACTGATATTTACTCCCAGCTTACTTAATTCACTCACCATCGCCTTAATACGTGGAGACTTATGCAGGCGAGTAATTGAACCACCTGTAATGCGGAAATTCCCATCGACAAAACTCCCGAGTGCAGCCAACGTCGGTACAATATTTGGGCAGTCACTCACATCGAACGCGAAGTTACCGCGTAAACGACCTGTCTTATTAATAAGACGTAATTCGTTTTGTTCATCATTTCGGATAACTTGCAGCCCCATTTTTTCGACAAAATTAAGGATTGCCTGCTCACCTTGTAAGCTGTGACTGTTGATATTTTTAAGTGTTAGGTCACACGGGAACAAGGTTGAAGCAGCCACTAAATAGGAACAAGAGGTATAGTCCCCGGTGATCGTATATTCAGCAGGACGATATTCACCGGGGAAAACTGTGATCTCGGAAAGGTCCGCATTATGTGAGAAATGAATTCCAGCAGCTTTTAGCGTTGCGAGTGTCTGACGGATATAAGACAGAGAAAGAATCTCGCCTGTGATACGTAGCGTGGTACTGTGTTGAGCCAGCGGAGCGGCGAACAGGATTGCGGTGATAAATTGTGAGCTGATATTGCCCGCGATTTCACATTCACCTCCTGCATAACCTCCCCAATTAACAAAGGGGGCTTTACCATTCATATTGATACTGGAAACATTTCCTCCCAGTATGTTAATGGCATCCAGCAATGGTTCCATCACACGCGTTCTAAGAATGGTGTCACCGGTAATAACAGCCGGTTTATTGCTAAAGCATGTCAGAGCAGTCAACACGCGGAATACCAAACCTGAGCCCAGTGCATCAATGACTTTTTCTTCCGGAGATATTTTACCACCGGTTCCATAAATAATAAGACGACCAGGCTCTTCGATAATTTTTGCACCGATACTTCGGCATGCATCTTTCATGGTACTGGTCTCCAGACAACGAAGATCGTTGTAGATTACAGACTTACCATTAGCCAATGTTGCAGCAAGTATTGCTCTCTGAGTCTCAGGTTTTGACGATGGTATCCAGGCTGAATGCAGAATATGGTTTGTCGGTTCCACCACCAGATAGTTAACTGACGACATGTTATCTCCTTGCATAGTAATATTGCTGACAAGCAAAATGCTCACCAGATTTTGTAAGATTAAGATAAGGACTGCGTCGATAGTGAATAGGGCTGTTTACTTACTCCTCTCTCATTTTTCAATGTCTATAGCATGCAGGCTTGTTGTTTAACCAGAGATTCGCTGTAAGCCTGCCCCAATGCATGTTTTTACCTGCCATTGATACTGGTATGAAAACATAACATCACTTTTTATATACTGTTTGGTATATCTGTGTAAATTTACATTTATTTAGCAATTTTTCTTTTAACTTGTTGATTTTAATGGTTGACTAATATGTGTTATTTTGTGTAAATTGTAAGTAAAATGTTAACGGCGATAAAAAGTATACTATAGAGTAAATGTATGAATGATCAGTTCATTGAGTATGATTTCATGGCTGCAGAAGGAGCCGAGACGGGGGAGTCATCGCCATTCTTATTCTGTTTGCACCCTGCAGGCGGGGTAGGCGTTGTGCTATATATGTGTCCTCCCCGTGAAAATGTCAGCAGTACCGGAACATATGTTTACTATTGAAATGATGACGTTGAAAATAGGAGGAAGAGTGTTAGTCCAGCTTGAAGAGTGGCATCACTGTGCGGGCCTGGCCCTTGCTTTACCTGTAAATTGGCATAGGTAACCTGTTTTCCTATATACTAATAATATCGCAATAATCACAGTAACCGTGCGGATATGCAGTAATGAAACCAAAATATCATGAAATTATTAATTTATCGTCTCAATTTTTTAATCGAGAAGGTTTCCTTAATCCTAGTATCGATCGTATTGCAGAAGCGGCTGGCATCTCAAAAATGACTTTTTATCGTTATTTTGAAGATAAAGAGGCACTGATTAAGGCTGTTCTCGAAGAGAAACATAATACGTTCATACTGGAGCTGAAATCTTTAATTGCGGAAAACGAAACAGCCAAAGATAAGCTATTCACAATATTTGATTTTTATCAAAATTGGTTTGCCAGAGAAAGTTTTCATGGTTGTATGTTCACTCGGGCAGTTGTTGAACTCGGTAATACAATGCCAGCCTTGAAGAGCATTACCTTTGATTTTAAGAGCGGTCTATATCGGCTAATACAGGAGATTTTACTGGATTATTTTAGCCCAATAAAATCTGAGAGAGTCGCTTTTGTCATTCTGATGTTGATTGATGGGGCGATATCCGTTAGTCAGACAATGGATAAAGAGATTCGCGAGTTCCCTCCGGCCATGTCTGCATGGGCAGCAGCCAAAACTATAATTGCTGCTGAAAAAGGGGATTAATAACAAAATGCTCCAGGTGGTATGCATACTTAAACGATGACTTATGGGCACAGCACAAGGATCCGTAGCGTAAGTTTATCCAAAAATTAACAATAATGATACTATCACGTAACATTTGTGTTGCGTGATGGAGGTAATGGCGATAGAGTGAAAATCCCATCACAACGAAGGTTTTGAAACGATGAGCCTGGATGAATATTTACCGACGATTAACAGCAAAGGTGCTGGACGAGAGGACAACGGTTGCCTCGATGAGCTTTTCTTTAGTCTGATTGAATCGACAGCGTTGCATCTGGATGTAGCAGGCAAAGAAGGACCATTTGAGCAGTTAGTTGCCTTAGCAAAAAAACGGTGCGATGAGGCGTTTATCTTCCGGTCAACTGAGGCATTACGTCAAATTCATCAGACGCTTTTTTACTCTTATCGGGCAAATTTGGCCGAGCCCCTCTCTAATCTTAGCCTGAATCAATACCATCCAGTATTGCTGCATGTACGTCACTTACTTGAATCACGTTGGCTTGATTCTGAAACAAAACGTTGCCCTCCATGTTTAAAAACTTTAACGCCTGATAATATCGGCGCTGAAATAAAAAACTTATGGAGCTGTCATAAGGTATCTGAACATCCTCTTTTTGATTTTCTTGAAAGTGAAGCGAATAATCAGCAGTTGTATTATTTTTTTAAAAGTGACAGTGCATTAAATCTTCTTTTTTTTGATTTAGTAGCGATGACTCTGGTTGGATCTGTTCCCGAAACGCGTGGTGAAATAAGTCAAAATTTGTGGGATGAAATTGGCCAGGGCAGTAATGACTTTACGCACGTCAATCTATATAAAGACCTCCTTAAAAGACGAGACATCGATTTACCTGAAGACCACTTCAGCCATCTCTATGACTGGCAAGGTTTGGCCGGACATAACCTCTTTATGATGGGAGGCGTCACTCGTCGTCATTATTATAAATTGGTTGGTATGATGGCTATGACAGAACTTCTCGACCCGTCACAATATAAAAAATTGGTCAATGGAAGTCACCGCCTGGGACTTTCTGAACGTGATGTCTATTATTACGCGGAACATATTAGAGTCGATATTGGTCATGCAGATGGCTGGCTTAATAAGGTCATCGAGCCTGTCGCTCGTCGTAACCCAGAGTCGCTCGAAGAAATCTACTTTGGCGCGCAGCTCCGTCTGCAAACGTGCCAGGATTACTACGATAATTTGCTGGATACGTTGCGCAGAATTTAAGTGCGTCTCTCCGGCAAGCTGCAGTATGCCGGAGTTAAATTTTCATACTCGTGATCTCCTCCGCCTTTAGCCTGTCGCGTAATGTGTTGATCTGCAATAGGTCGATGCTGCCAGGGGTTTCCATAGATCCAATTTCCTCAATTTGATACTGATGACGGTCATACATGTTACTGGTGAGTCCCTGATCTCTTTGCCATGTACACAGAAACGTCTGCCCAACGGGGGAATTGAAAGAACCGAAAACTGTACTGAGTGGTAAGATTTATGCTTTGTGATAGCGTGGATTGGCAGTTCATTTGGCATTAATTTTATCAGCAGTAACGATATTGCGTAAGGGTATTTGTTTATCCTATTGATTTTATTTGATATATTCATGTGTATTTTTGGTTAAAAAATTGTTGACCATTTGTTTTTGGTGGTGTAGGTTTTGTTACTAGTTGGTAACTTTTAGCTGTCGGATATACTGGTATTTTCCAATTGTTGGCTGAAGAGTAAAAGCTCAGTAATAGAAGTTGAGCGTTTACAAAAGAATTTATCTGCAATCAGCCTGGTTCAATGAAGGTTTAAACAAACAAATTTTAGCAAGGGGGAGTAGAATGATAGACGCTGCTGATATTAAATTTTACCATGACAATGGTTATATGCTGGTAAAAAAACTTTTTGGTCAAGATAAAATTACGAAGGGACTTATAGCAATTGATGAAATATTATTACGTAATGATGCCGATAAAAATTCTGAGAAAGAGCCAAAAGATAGCACCGTTGTGAGACGTATCTGGTCTCCGACACAAAAACATGAAACATTTGTGGAATTGGCAGAGGATAAACAGTTACTTGATGTCGTGCAGAGCTTAATTGGTGAAAATATCTTATTTCACTACAGCAAGCTGAATATGAAAGGCCCACGGGTTGGGAGTATAGTGGAATGGCACCAGGATTTTTCATATTACCCACACACCAATACTGACTTATTGACGGCCTTGATTTTTCTGGATGATGCAAATAAAGAGAACGGTTGCTTGCGGGTTATTCCTGGCTCTCATAGAAAAGGCCTTTTATCGCATAATATTGACGGGTTCTTTCGGGGAAAACTCTCTGATGTTGATGAAGAGGATGCAGTTTTTATAGAGGCGGAAGCGGGTGATGTGCTATTTCTTCACTGCCTCTGCATGCATGCCTCTGCGGTGAATAGCTCACCTGTTCCGCGGCGTACCTTTCTACCTGCATATCGTAGTGCTGATGCTTTTCCAATCTATTTCGGCCCCCACGCAGCACATAACGAGGCAGGAATAAAACTACTTCGTGGACAGGTATCGAGACAAGCTAGAGTTGATAGTGGCATTCACTACTTACCTATTGCCAAATCCGAATTTGGTTCTATTTACGAGGTGCAAGAAGGATCTCACGAAAGTAAATCTGTTGATGCAATGAAAAAATCAGGTTACGCCGTCTAACATGCAAAAAAACGCTGAGGTTACTTATAAATGGCGATTGTCATTAGTCGCCATTTCTATTGTTATCTGTATGGCGACAATAGATACCGCTATAGTCAATACGGCGCTTCCGGTTATTTCGCGGGAACTAGGTTCAAATCCTTCCAGCGCAGTATGGATTATTAATGCATATCAAATGATTATGATATCTATGCTACTGCCCTTAGCTTCGCTTGGCGAAGTTATTGGATATCGTAGAGTATATATAACTGGGCTTAGCGTCTTTCTTGTCTCATCATTAATGTGTGGCCTGTCAAATAGTCTGTTTTTTTTGATACTTTCACGTTCATTGCAAGGATTCGGCGCGGCAGCGATTATGAGTGTTAATACCGCACTTATTAAATTCATCTACCCCCCAAATAAACTGGGTCAAGGGTTAGGTTTTAATGCACTAATTGTTGCTGTTTCGTTCACTATCGCGCCATTGGTTTCTGCTGCGATTTTATCCATTGCTCGCTGGGAATGGCTGTTTTTTATTAATATCCCTGTTGGTTGTATGGCTCTGATACTCTCAGTCATTTATTTGCCTAAGGAGCAACACAACGACCATTTGCCAGTAACGAAATTTGATTGGTTCGCAGCAATGCTTTGCTTTCTGTTATTTTTATTCTTTATTCTGGGGTTTGGAGAGCTAACTCATCAAGGGTATTGGCCGGTGGTATTACTTGAGTGGTCAGTCACCCTTGTTTTTTCCATCCTACTCGCATACAAACAATCAACGCATCCCTCACCCATATTAGCTATCGACCTGCTGAAGTCTGCTAACCTTCTACTCTCTTCTCTTACTTCAATATGTGCTTTTACCGTCCAGGGATTAGCATTTGTTTCATTGCCATTTCTGTTTCTAACGGTATTACATAAAAATCAAATTGAGACAGGGTTACTTATCACCCCCTGGTCTGCGATGGTCGCGGTTATGGCACCAATTGCAGGGCGACTTTCTGACCGTTATAAAAGTGAAATTCTCAGCGGTGCCGGTCTACTTATTCTAATGGGAGGAATGGTCTCTCTCGCAATGGTATCAGACTCCTCCTTTATGTTTGGCACAGGAGTCAAAATGGCGATTTGTGGCATTGGATTCGGCTTGTTTCAGTCACCGAACCTGCGGGCTATAATGGGCTCCGTACCAGCCGCCAGAAGTGGAAGCGCAAGCGGTATTGTCGCTATATCCCGATTGCTTGGTCAAACGTTTGGCGCTGGGCTTGTCGCACTGTGCCTAAGTATATTTCCAGGCGAAAACATAACAATTGTACTCTGGATAGGCGGTGGTGTTGCAATGGGTGGGTTTATTATTTGTACTCTCCGCTGGGTGCTTAGCCTAAATCGTGAGGTGATAAAATAAAGCCAACAACTTTGATACTAAGCATGAAATTTTGGGGGGGCGGCATGAATTTTGTATTAATACCCGGGTTTATGACTGACCGGGCCTTATGGCGCGATATGGAAGAGAGTATTCGTTCTCTGGGAGAAATTATCTATGGTGATTTATCCTATGGACAGAGCCTACAAGAGATGGCGCTGAGTAATATTGCTGTATTACCAGATCGGTTTATTTTGGTTGGATTTTCTTTAGGCGGCTATGTTGCGCGCTGGATAGCATCGCTGGTCCCGGAAAGGATTGATGCAATGATATTGATTGCCTCTTCAAATAAACCCGATGACGTTAATCTCATGACTGCGAAACACCTAACAGCAAAAATGGTCAATACCGTATCTTTTGGCGGTCTGAGTACGGCGACGATACGCTCATCGCTGCATGATTCAAATAAAAAGAATACAACGCTAATTGAGTTTATACGTTCGATGAGCCTGCGATTAGGTCCGGATGTTTTTGTTCGACAATTGCAGTTACAGCGTAACAGCCCAGTCAGTTTGACAGGAACTGTTAATTTTCCCGTATTGATAGTGGCTTCTGCCAGTGACGAGCTCAGAACACTCTCTGAGGCTGAGGCGCTGCATTCTGACTATCCTGCATCAGTATTACATGTTATTGAGAATGCTGGCCATATGCTGCCTCTTGAGCAACCTGACAAACTAATGCAGGTAATAAAAGAGTGGCTTCACGATACGGGGATAATCTAACTGAGGCGTGCTTTGGATTTGCAGGAAAAATGCTGGACAAGTGGGGATATGAAAGGGGGGCCGTATAGACTTTCCCGGCCGGGATCTCCGACGGACAATGCCATAGTGGAGTCGTTCAATGGCAGGCTGCGACAGGAATGTCTGAACGAGAACGGGTTCATGTCTCTGGAGGAAGCACGGTGCAAAATCAAGGACTGGCGCATACACTATTATAACCAGAGGCGTCCCCATTCTGCACTGGGCTGGATGACGTCATCCGAATTCACTGAGAAGACTGCCGGTTAGCAGAATATACAGCCAACATGAAGCCGGTAATTCCTGATTACGACTGGATCATATTCGGGGTCAGGCTCATATGAAGACATAACTAATATCGATGTGCATTAATCAACGGGGTGCAGGTCAAAAAGGGTAAGCAGCGATACTTTGTTTAGTTCTCTGCTTTGTTAAAGGCCGATGATAACAAAACTGCCAGAGTTTGCTTCCACCGGACTTGATAAGCAACGTCAACCCTGCATCATCGTATATCTGGTAATCGGTATCTTTAGGTTTGGCGGCTTTGATCTCCGTATCGGTTAACGGCTTGGTTTATCTTGCCATGGGGAGTCTCCATGCGTTTAGGCCCAACGAAAACATTGGAGCTTTTCGTTGGGCCAATCAATAGGCCTAAAAGGTTCGGATTTAATGAGTTTTCTTCGGACTTCGCGGGACAAATTGCAGACACAAAAAAGCCCGCAGGGCTTACGCCGTGCGGGCTCTCAGGACTTCATCGGATGACTCTGGTAATCACCGATGGAGAATTTTGGTGGAGCTGGCGGGAGTTGAACCCGCGTCCGAAATTCCTACATCCTCGGCACTACATGCTTAGTCAGTCTTTACATTCGCTTGCCAGCTGCGGACAGACACGCCACTAACAAACTAGCCTGATTAGATTTAACGCTTCAACCCCAGGCAGGGCATCCACGCGATCTCTTTTGGGTTTGACCTCTCTTTGATCCCCGTCTTAAGAGCGGAAGCTAGGGAGAGAGGGCTCAGAGCAGGTTATTAAGCTGCTAAAGCGTAGTTTTCGTCGTTTGCGACTATTTTTTGCGGCTTTTTACGAGGCCAACCGCCCCTCGGCATGCACCTTGGGTTTCGCAAATCCCGTCGAATCCAGAATCAGCCCCAATGTGTAGGTCAAGTATAACAGATTTGTGAATGTCGTTACCAGCCCCATCACGCAGGATTATTTCAGCAGGGTGGACGAAAAATCAGCATCAACAAGGATATAGCGTAAGGGCCAGCGAGAGCTGGCCCTCGGGGAGGGGAAATTAACGTCCGGCGTGCTTCATAATACGCGCCTTATCCAGCGCCCATTCACGATCTTTCAGGTCGGTACGCTTGTCGTGCTGTTTCTTACCTTTGGCGACGCCGATTTTCACTTTGCACCAGGCGTTCTTCCAGTACAGCGACAGGGCGACGACGGTGTAACCTTCGCGGTTAATGCGGCCGTACAGCGTGTCCAGCTCACGCTGGTTGAGCAGCAGCTTACGGGTGCGCGTCGGGTCGCAGACATAGTGGGTGGAAGCCACGGCCATAGGCGTAAAGTTGGCGCCGAACAGGAAGGCTTCGCCATCCTTCAGGATGACATAGCTATCGCCGATGTTGGCTTTGCCTGCACGCAGGGATTTGACTTCCCAGCCCTGCAGGGCGAGACCAGCCTCGTATTCATCTTCGATAAAGTATTCGTGACGGGCGCGTTTATTCAGCGCAATGGTGGCTGATCCAGGTTTGTGGGCTTTTTTCTTAGTCATAATGTCCTGAAGTCATCGTCTTATACACAGTTACCTCGATCGCATCCTGCGAGGTGTACTGCGCATCTTAGCACGAGTTGCGGCACAGCGTTTTTTTTAGCAGCAGATAAATGATATTATTTGCACTGTGTTTAAATGTGGAACCTGCTATGCCTCAGATTAGCCGTACTGCGCTGGTGCCTTTCAGCGCGGAACAGATGTATCAACTGGTAAACGATGTGAAGTCCTATCCTGATTTTCTGCCAGGCTGCACCGGTAGCCGCGTGCTGGAATTGGGGCCGACGCAAATGACGGCGGCGGTTGATGTGTCCAAAGCCGGCATCAGTAAGACCTTCACCACACGCAATACACTGACCAGCAACCAGAGCATTTTGATGAGCCTGGTGGATGGCCCGTTCAAGAAGCTGATTGGCGGCTGGAAGTTTATTCCGCTGAGCCCCGAGGCCTGCAAAATAGAATTCCATCTCGATTTCGAGTTTACCAATAAACTGATTGAGATGGCTTTTGGCCGGATCTTCAAAGAGCTGGCCGCTAACATGGTGCAGGCGTTCACTTCGCGCGCCAAAGAGGTTTACAGTGCCGGCTAATATTCGTGTTGAAGTCGCCTACGCGCTGCCTGAAAAGCAGTATCTGCAGCGGGTCACCCTGGACGAGGGGGCGACGGTCGAGCAGGCGATTATCGCCAGCGGTCTGCTGGCGCTGCGTGATGACATTGATCTGGCGAAAAACAAGCTGGGTATCTACAGTCGTCCGGTAAAGCTGCATGACGAAGTTCACGACGGCGACCGGGTGGAAATCTATCGTCCGCTGATCGCAGACCCTAAAGAGCTGCGTCGCCAGCGGGCGGAGAAAAACGCCGCGAAGTAACCCGCAGCAGCAGACCGGCTATCAGCCATAAAAAAAGCGCTCACTGAGCGCTTTTTGCTTTTCCGGGCCTTACTGACTGGTTAGCGCGGGCTTGTTATCAATGTTGGTTAACACGCCGCCATTGTTGAAGGTCAGGGTCAGGGTCTGCTGAGTCACTTTCTGGTGGCCCGGCTCCTGACGGAAGACATAGAACCAGGTATTGGTGCCGAACGGATCCGTCATCATTGGCGTCCCCAGAGCATAAGCTACCTGCTGTTGCGTCATACCGACACGAATTTTTGCTACATCGTTTGGTGCCAGATAGTTACCCTGGTTGATGTCAGGACGGTAAACCACTCGTTCCAGAGTGGAACAGCCTGCGGTCAACATAAGAAGAACCGCTGCGGCAGCAGTCAGCGTTTTACAGCGCATAGTGATTTGATTCCTTTTTGGGCCCGAGCAGTACGTGGCTCATCTGTAATATGCCGATAATAATAGACCTTCGCGCCGTTGGAAACCTCCGGCTGCAGGTCAGCAGGCAATTTGCTGTTCACTATGACCCTGTGAAAATCAAAAAGTTTACGCCGCAAGCAACTCTTTCGCGTTCGCCAGGGTGTTGCGCGTGACTTCGCTGCCGCCCAGCAGACGGGCCAGCTCCTGCAAGCGAGCCCGTTTATCCAGCGGCTGCATATGGGTTTCGGTCATCTCGCCATCGGTCTCTTTGCAGACAAAGAAATGATGGTGGCCGCAGCCTGCGACCTGCGGCAGGTGGGTCACGCACATCACCTGCGTGGACTCGCCCAGCTGGCGCAGCAGCTTGCCGACCACGGCGGCGGTCGGGCCGCTGATACCGACGTCCACTTCGTCGAAAATCAGCGCTGGGGTTTCCATTTTACGCGCGGTGATCACCTGAATCGCCAGCGCAATGCGCGACAGTTCGCCGCCGGAGGCCACTTTGGCGATTGGCTGCAGCGGCTGACCGGGGTTAGTGGTGACGCGGAACTCAATATGGTCGGCGCCGTCGGCGGTGAGATGGCGTTCATCGAACGCGACCTCAATCGCGAAGACCCCGTGCGGCATCGAAAGTGAGTGCATACTTTCGGTGATAAGCTGGGTCAGCTCGTCGGCGCTGGCCTGGCGCAGGGCATGCAGCTGGCGCGCGGTCTCCAGCGCCAGCTGATGATGTTCGACCACCTGCTGGCTGAGGGATTCCAGCGAGCCGGCGCTGTCGTCCAGCAGGCGCTGCTCTTCCAGCATCGCCTGATAAACCGCCGGCAGCTCTTCCGGCATCACCTGATGTTTACGCGCCAGCGCGATTTGTCGGGAAATCCGTTGCTCAAGTTCAAACAGACGGTTCGGATCGAGATCCAGACGGTCATGGTAGTGGCGCAACTCGTCGCTGGCCTCGCTGAGCTGAATGGCCGCCTCTTCCAGCATATCCAGGACGCCGGAAAGCTTGCTGTCCATGCCCACCAGCTCGCTGACCAGCTGCTTCGCGGTATAAAGCTGGCTCTGCAGATTGGCCTCTTCGCCGTCCGCCAGAACCGTCAGGGCATGCTGGCAGGTGCTGAGCAGCTGGCCGCTGTTGGCCAGGCGCTTGTACTCTTCGTCAATCTGCTCAAACTCTCCCGCCAGCGGGTTAAATTCGTTCAGTTCTTTAAGCTGGTACTGCAGCAGATCGGCGCGGGCGGCACGCTCCTGGCTCTGCTGCTGATGCTGGGCCAGCTCGCGGCAGCTCTGGTGCCACTGGCGATAGTGCTCGGCCATACGCTGAGTGAGCGCATACTCACCGGTATAGCCGTCGAGCAGCGTTTTCTGGTGTTCGGGTTTGGTCAACAGCTGGTGCGCATGCTGGCCATGGATCTGGATCAGCAGCTGGCCCAGCTCGCGCAGCTGCGAGAGCGGGACGGCGGTGCCGTTGATGAAGCCGCGCGAGCGGCCGTCGGCGCTGATCACCCGGCGAAGTAAACACTCACGCCCGCTTTCCAGCTGGTTCTCTTCCAGCCAGCGCTGGGCGGCCGGGGTATCTTTCAGCGCGAAGCGCGCGCACAGGTCGGCACGGGTAGCGCCGCGACGCACCATGTCGGCTTCCGCTCTGCCGCCGAGGCACAGCCCCAGCGCGTCGATGGCAATGGATTTCCCGGCGCCGGTTTCCCCGGTGATGGCGGTCATACCGCTGTGGAAATCAATTTCCAGTTCACGAACGATAGCAAAATTACTGATGGTGAGTTGCGCCAACATAGCTGCCTTCCTGTATGAAAAACCAATACTGTGTTTTCGTACAGTATAGACTGGTTTTTTATCCAGTAAAGAGGCAGCGATGTAAATCAGAACAATTTTTTCGACCAGCCGAGCTTGGTGCTTAATGTATTGAAATAGCTGTAGTCTTTGGGATGAATCAGATTGAGGTGGTAATCGCAGCGGCGGATGAGGACATCTTCGCCATCCTGGATCGGCAGGGCAATCTGACTGTCGCAGCTGATCTCCAGATCGCTGCAGCGGTGAGAGAAGCGCAGGCGGATGGTGCTGTCGCCGTTGATCACCAGCGGTCGCGCCGAGAGGGTGTGCGGGAACATCGGCACCAGGGTGATGGCGTCCAGCGACGGGGTGAGGATCGGGCCGCCGGCCGACAGCGAATAGGCTGTGGAGCCGGTCGGGGTGGAGATTATCAGGCCATCGGAGCGCTGGGAGAAGGCGAAGACTTCATCGATATAGACTTCGAACTCAATCATATGCGCCACTTTGCCGGGGTGCAGCACCACTTCGTTGATGGCGGTGCTGATGCGTTTCTGGCAATCCTGCTGGCACACCTGGGCCTCCAGCAGAAAGCGTTTCTCGGCGATGTAGTGGCCTTCCAGCACGTCGGCGAGCTGCTGCAGGGCGTTGTCCGGGTCCAGGTCGGTGAGAAAGCCGAGGTTGCCGCGGTTAATGCCGATGACGTTAATGTCATAACGGGCCAGAGTCCGCGCCGCGCCGAGCATATTGCCGTCTCCGCCCACGACCACCGCGAGGTCGGCCTGTTGGCCAATCTCCGCCAGCGTGCCGGTTTTCACGTTGCTGAGCTGGAGTTCATGGGCGATCTGCTGTTCAACCAGCACTTCATACCCTTTGCTGCACAGCCAGCGCCAGAGCATTTCATGTGTGGTCAGGGCGGTGGGGTGACGAGGATGTCCCACAATGCCGATACACTTGAAATGGTTCTTCATGATCTGGATGTCCTTGCGTTAAATGAAATAGTGACAATCTGTCCGCTTCCCTTGAAACCCGGAAACTGATCCCCATAATAAGCGAAGTTAGCGAGATGAATGCGAAAAAAACGCGGAGAAATTCATGAGTAGTAAAGAACAGAAAACGCCTGAGGGGCAAGCCCCGGAAGAAATTATCACGGAGCAGCACGACGACGTTGAGGCGGTAGAGCCTGAAGTTTCGGCTGAGCAGGTGGATCCGCGCGATGAAAAAATTGCGAATCTGGAAGCCCAGCTTGCTGAAGCGCAGAAACGTGAACGTGAAGTGATGTTGCGTGCCAAAGCCGACGAAGATAACCTGCGTCGTCGTACCGAGCAGGATATCGAGAAAGCGCACAAATTCGCGCTGGAAAAATTCGTCAATGAACTGCTGCCGGTGATCGACAGCCTGGACCGCGCGCTGGAAGTGGCCGACAAGGCTAACCCGGAGCTGGCGCCGATGGTGGAAGGGATCGAACTGACCCTGAAATCTATGCTGGACGTAGTGCGTAAGTTCGGCGTGGAAGTGATCGCCGACACCAACGTTCCGCTGGATCCGAACGTCCACCAGGCCATTGCGATGGTCGAGTCTGAAGACGTGGCGGCGGGCAACGTGCTGGCCGTGATGCAGAAAGGTTACACCCTGAACGGCCGCACCATTCGCGCCGCGATGGTGACGGTAGCAAAAGCGAAATAACGTTTGCTGCCTTGCTCAACGGCTGCCCGCGGGCGGCCGTTTTTTATGTCATCGCTCCCCGGCGCGAGATAAAAAAACGGCGGGCCGCAGCCCACCGTGAGGTTAATTCCTTCGCTCGCGCTACTCCGCAACGCTCTCGCGTAATGATTTCACCGGCATCACTTTCACCTGTTTGATCATGTTGTCCTGCACGTCGAGGATATCAATATCATACTGCTCAATGCGCACGCGGGTGCCCGGGACCGGGATCTCTTCCAGCGCTTCAAGGATGATACCGTTGATGGTGCGCGCTTCATCTTCCGGCAGGTGCCAGTTGAACGCTTTGTTGATTTCGCGAACGTTGGCGCTGCCGTCGATTATCACGGTGCCGTCGTTGAGCGGGGTCACTTCCTCCGCCAGGGTGGGTGACATGGAGGTGGTGAAGTCGCCGACAATCTCTTCAAGAATATCTTCTACGGTGACCAGCCCCTGAATATCGCCGTATTCATCGACAACCAGACCGACTTTCTTTTTATTACGCTGGAATTTCACCAGTTGGGTGCTGAGCGGCGTCCCTTCAGGAACAAAGTAGATCTCATCTGCCGCCCGCAGCATGATCTCTTTTGTGAACTCTTTCTTCTCCGTCATCAGCCGGTAGGCTTCGCGGACGCGCAGCATGCTGATGGCATCGTCCAGCGAATCGCGGTAGAGCACAATGCGGCCGTGTGGGGAGTGGGTCAGCTGGCGGACGATAGATTTCCAGTCGTCATTGATGTCGATGCCGACAATCTCATTGCGCGGCACCATAATGTCGTTAACGCTGACCTTCTCAAGGTCCAGCACCGACAGCAGCATATCCTGATTGCGTCGTGAGATTTGTGAACGGGATTCATTCACAATCGTGCGCAGTTCATCTTTGCTCAGGGCGCTGCTGATGACGGTATCGGTGCGGATGCCCATCATGCGCATCAGTATGCGGGTGATGGTATTCAGCAGCCACACCAGCGGCATCATCAGCACCTGCAGGGGCGCCAACAGGAAGCTGCTGGGGTAGGCAACTTTTTCCGGGTAGAGGGCGGCGATGGTTTTCGGCAGGACTTCGGCAAATACCAGCACCACAAAGGTGAGTACGCCGGTGGCGATCGCGACGCCGGCATCGCCGTACAGGCGCATGCCGACGATGGTGCCCAGCGCCGAGGCGAGAATGTTGACGAGGTTATTACCGATGAGCACAAGGCTAATCAGGCGGTCCGGCTTGCGCAGCAGCTTCTCCACGCGCTTGGCGGGGCGGTTGCCTTGTTTCGCCATATGACGCAGCCGGTAGCGGTTCAGCGTCATCATGCCGGTTTCGGAGCCGGAGAAATAGGCAGAGATAATCACCATGACGATCAGCGTTATGATCAGCGTGGTGGTGGAGATATGTTCCACGTAGGATTCCTTAAAAGACTTAGCTCACGAACTGTTGCAGCACGCGGCTACCAAAATAGGCCAGCGTCAGCAGACCGGCGCCAGCGACGCTGAACCAGACCACGCGACGTCCGCGCCACCCTTCATGATAGTGGCCCCACAGCAGGACGATATAGACGAACCACGCAATAATCGACAGCACCGCTTTATCAATGTTTTCGCTGCTGAACAGATTGTGCATATAGAACAGGCCGCTGCACAGCGTCAGAGTCAGCAGCACTACGCCGACCTGAGTGATGTGGAACATTTTGCGCTCAATGCTCATCAGCGGCGGCATTTCGCTGCTGAAGGCCAGCTTTTTGTTCTTTAACTGGTAGTCGATCCACGCCAGCTGTAGCGCATACAGCGCGGCAATGATCAGCGTGGCGTACGAGAAGAGCGACAGGCCGATATGCACCAGCATCCCCGGAGTGGTTTCCAGGTGGGTGATATATTCGTTAGGCACGAAGGTGGCGAAGGCCAGGTTGATCAGCGCGAAGGCATAGACGATAGGCAGCAGCAGCCAGCCGCGATTGCGCGAGGCCACGATAGTCATCACCGTACAGATCATCAGGCTCACCAGCGACCCGACGTTCAGTAAGCTGAGGTTTTGCCCGCTCTCGCCGCCGGGGAATATCCGTGCTTCCAGCGCAAAAGCATGGCAGATCAACGCGATAGTCGCAGATAAAATCGCCATTCGCCGCCAGCTGCTGTTTTTTTGCAGCAAGCCGGGGATAATCAGCGCGAGGCTGACGGAGTAGGCGACAAGGGCGAGTAGAGCAAAAACAGGCATAGGTGTCGGCTGTTGGCTAAATAAGAAAGAGAAGCAGTATAACGTCAGCAGGCCTCTGCTCCAACCGTTGCAGCACATTCAGATTGATGTCGTGTTATACTCCGCCACATTCGTTTTGTGTGTCGCTGCGGCGACCAACCGTTTCCACCTCAGGCGAGAGACAATGTTTGATAATTTAACCGATCGTTTGTCGCGTACGCTGCGCAACATTAGCGGCCGCGGACGCCTTACAGAAGACAATATTAAAGACACCCTGCGCGAAGTGCGCATGGCGCTGCTGGAAGCGGACGTTGCGCTTCCGGTGGTACGGGACTTCATCAGCCGCGTCAAAGAGAGCGCGGTCGGCCATGAAGTCAATAAAAGCCTGACCCCGGGTCAGGAGTTCGTCAAAATCGTCCGCAACGAGCTGGTGGCGGCGATGGGCGAAGAGAACCAGACCCTCGACCTGGCGGCGCAGCCGCCGGCGGTGGTGCTGATGGCGGGCCTGCAGGGGGCTGGTAAAACCACCAGCGTCGGTAAGCTGGGGAAATTCCTGCGCGAGAAGCACAAGAAGAAAGTGCTGGTGGTCTCCGCGGACGTTTACCGCCCGGCGGCGATCAAACAGCTGGAGACCCTGGCCGAGCAGGTCGGCGTCGACTTCTTCCCGTCCGACGTCGGGCAGAAGCCGGTTGATATCGTCAACGCGGCGCTGAAAGAAGCGAAGCTCAAATTCTACGACGTGCTGCTGGTGGATACCGCCGGTCGTCTGCACGTTGACGAAGCGATGATGGACGAAATTAAGCACGTCCACGCCGCCATTAATCCGGTTGAAACCCTGTTCGTCGTCGATGCGATGACCGGCCAGGATGCGGCGAATACCGCCAAAGCCTTTAACGAAGCGCTGCCGCTGACCGGCGTGGTGCTGACCAAAGTGGACGGCGACGCCCGCGGCGGCGCGGCGCTGTCGATTCGCCATATTACCGGTAAGCCGATTAAATTCCTCGGCGTCGGCGAGAAAACCGAAGCGTTGGAACCGTTCCATCCGGACCGCGTCGCCTCCCGCATCCTCGGCATGGGCGACGTGCTGTCGCTGATCGAAGATATCGAGAGTAAAGTCGACCGCGCGCAGGCCGAGAAGCTGGCCTCCAAGCTGAAGAAAGGCGACGGCTTCGACCTCACCGACTTCCTGGAGCAGCTGCGCCAGATGAAAAACATGGGCGGCATGGCCAGCCTGATGGGCAAGCTGCCGGGTATGGGCCAGATCCCGGACAACGTCAAAGCGCAGATGGACGACAAAGTGCTGGTGCGTATGGAAGCGATCATCAACTCGATGACCCTGAAAGAGCGCGCTAAGCCGGAAATCATCAAAGGTTCACGTAAGCGCCGTATCGCCGCCGGCTGCGGGATGCAGGTGCAGGATGTGAACCGTCTGCTCAAGCAGTTCGACGACATGCAGCGCATGATGAAGAAGATGAAGTCGAAAGGCGGCATGATGAAGATGATGCGCGGGATGAAAGGGATGATGCCTCCAGGTTTCCCGGGCCGTTAATACGCGTCATAATTCAAGCCGCAGATGCGTTGGCTGCGTTCGTTCACCCCGGTCACGTACTTGTGTACGCTCCCGGGGATTTACTCACTTGCCGCCTTCCTGCAACTCGAATTATTTAGCGTATGTAGTTTTGAATTGATTTTTGCACAGAAATCAGTAAAATTTTCGGGCTTTTAATATGACACCGGGCTCCGTTCCTCGATGGGGCCCGGTTGTTTTATTCACACAAGAGGATGTTATGGTAACTATTCGTTTAGCACGTCACGGCGCTAAAAAGCGTCCGTTCTACCAGGTTGTTGTCACCGACAGCCGTAATGCACGCAACGGTCGCTTCATCGAGCGCGTTGGTTTCTTCAACCCGATCGCTAACGGTGCGGAAGAAGAAACTCGCCTGGATCTGGATCGTATCGCTCACTGGGTTGGCCAGGGCGCTACTGTTTCCGATCGCGTTGCCGCGCTGATCAAAGCCGCTAACAAAGCAGCTTAATCTGTCACGGTGGTCATGATGAGCAAGCAACACACCGCACAAGCACCTGTTGATCCGATCGTATTGGGGAAAATGGGTTCTTCCTACGGTATCCGTGGTTGGCTCAGAGTGTTTTCCTCCACCGAAGACGCCGAAAGCATTTTTGACTATCAGCCCTGGTTAATCCAGAAGGCGGGTCAGTGGCAGGTTGTTGAGCTGGAAAGCTGGCGCCACCACAATCAGGACATCATCATCAAGCTGAAAGGCGTTGACGATCGTGATGCCGCGAATCTACTGACTAATTGCGAAATTATCGTGGATTCATCGCAGTTGCCGGAGCTGGAAGAGGGTGACTACTACTGGAAAGACCTGATGGGCTGCCAGGTAGTGACGACGGAAGGCTATAGCCTCGGTAAAGTCATCGATATGATGGAAACCGGGTCTAATGACGTGCTCGTCATCAAGGCAAACCTGAAAGATGCATTTGGTATCAAGGAGCGGTTGGTTCCGTTCCTCGATGGGCAGGTTATCAAGAAAGTCGATCTCACTACGCGTACTATCGAAGTAGATTGGGATCCTGGTTTTTAAATTCTCCGGATAAACGGTAAAAGACGGCGCTATGTGGATTGGCATAATTAGCCTGTTTCCTGAAATGTTCCGCGCAATTACCGATTACGGGGTAACTGGCCGGGCAGTAAAAAATGGCCTGCTGAGCATCGAAAGCTGGAGTCCTCGCGACTTCACGCATGACCGGCACCGTACCGTGGACGATCGTCCTTACGGCGGCGGACCGGGGATGCTAATGATGGTGCAACCCTTACGGGATGCCATTCATGCAGCAAAAGCCGCGGCAGGTGAAGGCGCGAAGGTGATTTATCTGTCACCTCAGGGACGCAAGCTTGATCAAGCGGGCGTCAGCGAACTGGCAACGAATCAGAAACTGATTCTGGTGTGCGGTCGTTACGAAGGGATAGACGAGCGCGTAATCCAAACCGAAATTGACGAAGAATGGTCAATCGGCGATTACGTTCTCAGCGGTGGTGAGTTACCGGCAATGACGCTGATTGACTCCGTTTCCCGGTTCATTCCGGGAGTACTGGGCCATGAAGCATCGGCAACGGAAGATTCCTTTGCTGATGGGTTGCTGGATTGCCCCCACTATACCCGTCCTGAAGTGTTAGAAGAGATGGAAGTACCGCCAGTATTGCTGTCGGGAAACCATGCTGAGATACGTCGCTGGCGTCTGAAGCAGTCGCTGGGTCGCACCTGGCTTAGAAGACCTGAACTTCTGGAAAACCTGGCTCTGACTGAAGAGCAAGCAAAGCTGCTGGCGGAGTTCAAAACTGAACACGCGCAACAGCAGCATAAACATGATGGGCAGGCGTGAGCCCCCAATATCAGTTTACCCAGGATAAGAGATTAAATTATGAGCAACATTATTAAGCAACTTGAACAAGAACAGATGAAGCAGGACGTACCTTCCTTCCGTCCGGGTGATACCGTGGAAGTGAAAGTATGGGTTGTTGAAGGTTCCAAAAAACGTCTGCAGGCATTCGAGGGCGTGGTTATCGCTATTCGTAACCGCGGTCTGCACTCTGCATTCACTGTTCGCAAAATTTCCAACGGCGAAGGCGTTGAGCGTGTCTTCCAGACTCACTCTCCGGTAGTTGACAGCATTGCTGTTAAACGTCGTGGTGCTGTACGTAAAGCTAAACTGTACTACCTGCGTGAGCGCACTGGTAAGTCTGCTCGTATCAAAGAGCGTCTTAACTAAGATTCGCTTTCGCGACATCCTGACAAAAAGGGCTGGCCTCAGGGCCGGCCCTTTTTTTATCTTTGTTGTAACCATCGTGATTTAAATCATTTACAATACGCCCTCTATTCGGAGGGGCGGTGGTCAGTAACAGTTTTCAGCAAACGACACCTAAACGGCGAGCCGCCTGGCTGGCGCTGTTGGCGATCCTGCTGATCGTGGTGGCCCCCCTGATCTCCGTCTCCCTGCAAAAAGACCCTATGAGCGCCATGCCCGGCATGCACCACGCCATGATGATGGACAGCTCGCCAGCGAGTATGGCGCAGATGCCCGGCCACGATATGGCGATGATGCACAGCACAGACGGCGCTACGCCTACCGGACACGAACTGCCGCTGGACCATGCCGAAGCCTGTGGCTATTGCGTGCTGTTAGCCCATGTCCCAGGGCTGATTTTCGCGCTGGCGCTGTTCGTCGCCATGCTCCTGCGGCGCATTCGCCTGCCGGCTTCTCGCCCGGTATTAAAACACTGGCGCTACTTTCCCTGGCTCTACCCCGAAACCCGCGCCCCGCCGCGGCTGTCTGCTTTTTCCCTTTCATAAAAATCAATCTGCGCACCGCGCAACGACCTCTTTTGCTTTAAAAAAGGAAAAGTATGACAACCTGCACCTCGCGCGCGGCATGGCTGAACCTGCTGCGTCGCCTCCATTTCTATATCGGGCTGTTTATCGGACCGTTTATCTTTGTCGCAGCCCTGACCGGTACGCTTTATGTGGCGACGCCGCAACTGGAAAACTGGCTCTATCACGATGCGCTGTATGGCCTTCCCGAAGGCACCCCGCAACCGCTCAGCGCCCAGATTGCGCTGGCCGAGGAAGCGACCCAGGGTAATCTGCGGCTGCTGGCGGTGCGTCCGGCCCCCGCGGTGGGCGAGACCACCCGCATTATGTTTGCCGATCCGCGTCTCGGGGAGTCGGAATCCCGGGCCATTTTTGTCGATCCGATCGCGCTGCGGGTGAAGGGCGATATGACGGTCTACGGCACCAGCGGCATCCTGCCGCTGCGTCAGTGGATTGACTATGCGCATCGTTCGCTGCTGTTGGGCGACAGCGGGCGGCTCTACAGCGAACTGGCTGCCTCATGGATGTGGGTGGCCGCGCTGGGGGGCATTGCCCTGTGGGCGATGACGCGTCCAAAACGGCGGATCAGTAACGCCCTGCAGAATCATCGTCGGCTGCACGTGACGCTGGGCTGGAGTTTACTGCTGGGCATGCTGCTCTTCTCCGCCACCGGCCTGACCTGGTCGCAATGGGCCGGCGGCAATGTTGATAAAATGCGGGCGGCTTTCGGCTGGTGGACGCCGCAGGTCAATACCCTGCTGCACGGTGAGGCACCGATGGCACACGATCCCCATGCCGGGCATCACAGGGAGGCGATGGCCATGACCCAGCATCAGCCCGCGCAGTTTGACCGGGCACTGGCGGTGGCCCGTCAGGCGGGGCTGAACGCCAGCCGGCTGGAGATCCGTCCCCCGGTATCAGACGGACGCGCCTGGACGGTGAATGAGATCGACCGCCGCTGGCCGACGCAGGTGGATGCGGTAGCGATCGATGGCGCCACGATGGAGGTGGTGGATCGCACCCATTTTGCCGACTTTCCTCTGATGGCGAAACTTACCCGCTGGGGCGTCGATTTCCATATGGGGATCCTCTTCGGTCTGGCGAATCAACTGCTGCTGGTGGGGTTTGGCTGTGCGCTGTGCGTAACCATCGCCGTGGGGTACCGGCTGTGGTGGATGCGCCGTCCGCCTCAGGCCGTCTGGGATCCGGCGCATTCGCTGCTGCGGGCGTGGCTGTCGCTCGCCTGGCCTGCCCGTGGGCTGGTGCTGGGGATAGCGTTAGCCCTGGGTCTGGCCATGCCGTTGATGGGCATCAGCCTGGTGTTGTTCATTGCCGTTGACTACCTGCGCTGGCGCGCGGCAACGGCAATGAGGATGGCGAAGTCCAGCGATTAAGCGGACGTTTACGGCGTGCTGATGACCACCGTAACCCGGCGGTTTTCAGCGCGCCCGGCCGCGGTGTCGTTGCTGGCGATCGGGTATTTTTTGCCAAGGCCGCGGGTGACTAAATTACTGCGCGGGATATGGGCGCCTTCCGCCCAGGCATCGGCTACGCTGTTGGCCCGCTTAAGCGACAGGGCTTCGTTATAGCTATCCTCACCATAATTATCGGTGTGGCCTTCAAGGCGGCTATGCGTTATCCCAGTTGTCGCCAGCCGCGAGGCCATTTGGGTGATCTGCTGGCGGCTGTCGGGACGTAGTCGGTAGTCATTCTTGTCAAACAGGATGCTATCGGATAAGCCCAGGGACCAATCGCCGTTGCTTTCAGTGAAGCCGTAAGATTTCATCGCCGCCACCTGCTCGGGGGTAAATTTTCCCTGAGGAGCCTGGCAACCTGTCAAAAGCGCCGCCGCCATCAGGGCGGGGGCGAAATATTTCGTGATCATAATGCGTCCTTTATTATTTCAGCGTCTGCTGGATACGTTGGTTTTTCATCCGATACATATTCTGATCGGCAAGTTCTTGCAGTGATTCCGCAGTGGCGTGCTCCCACGCCAGGGCATAACCGACGCTCAGCGAGAGCGTGGCGCTATGGCCATTGTGCAGATTGAATGGCGGAAGAAATTGTTCCGACAGCGCCTGGCACAGGGCCTGGACTTCTGCTTCCGAGCGCACCTCGCGCAGCAGAACGGCAAACTCATCGCCGCCGAGACGCCACGCCAGATGGCGTTTACCGGCGAAAGTCATCAGGCGGCTGGCGACTTCCATCAGCACTTTATCGCCCGCCGCATGTCCCCAGTTGTCGTTGATCAATTTGAAGTTATCGCCATCGAGAAACAGTAACGCTGAGGTCTGGTGATCCACTTCATTTTTCATCAGCTCGGCAAGCGCGTTGCGAAAGGCGGCGCGGTTAGCCAGGCCGGTCAACGGATCGTGTAACGAGCTGCGCAACAGCTGAGCATTTTTGGCCTGCAGCTGGCGCTGCCAGTCCTCCATCTCCCCCAGCAGACTGTTAAAGTCCTGGGCAAACAGATGGAACTCCTCGATACGCTCCTCCGGCACCCGCCGGGAGAAGTGGCGGTTTTCGCGAATATCATGCACGACCTCGGTGATGCTCTGCAGGGCGGCGACGATCCCCCGGTGCAGAGAGTGGGTCAGCAGCAGGCCGATAAACGAGGCGAGCAGAATGCTGCCTGTCAGTACCAGAATCGAGATGCCGAGAAAGTGGCTAATTAGTTCATCAAGCGCGGTTAGTCGCAGCTCGCCGATTTGTTTGCCCTGGTGCCAGATGGGCTGCACCGTGGGCTCCGGAAACAGCCATTTACTGATAAGGCCGCTCACTTGTTCTTTGTTGGCCAGCGGTTCGTGGCGCCATGCGGAGAAGGGCTGCTTCTGGCCGTTGAGCACGATTGCCTGGGAAATCTGCCCTTGCTTCCCCAGCGAAGCGAGGGTCTCCTCTGCTGCCGCGCTGTCGCCAAACACCAGGGCGGCTTCGAGACTGCGGCCCATGGTCGCGGCAGTGAGCTCAAGGTTTTTCTGCGCGTACTGCTTGAGCGTGAAAATAGAGGCCGTGCTCAGCAGCAGCCAGACCAGCGTCATGGAAATCACCACGCTTATCACGCTAATGCGACGCAACGCGCGTTTGAACGTCGGGCGCGATGTCTGTGAAAAGTCCTTATTCATGTGGTTTCTTCCGGGCAAGCATCAGGACGTCCGGGTTAACCCGAACCCCGCTGTGCGTCAGAACGTCCAGATTAACGGAGAAGCGGACCCTGTCGTCGTTGATGATCAGGCAAAACGCGCTACCAATTGAGCAATCCGTATTTTGTTCTGCGATGAGTAACAGCGGCCTCGAGCCATAGCGGCGAGTTAATTCCGACTGTTGGGTCGGCGATTCGCTGCCAAAATAAAAACCATCGCAGGTTGTTTTTAACGCTTCTTCACTATTACGTACTATCACCGGTTGATAGGGCAACGCATCCGGATCTTCATGAGCCAGGCTATGGGTGAAGCGTGATGAGGCAAAAATGCACAGCTTCGGCGCCCCTGTTAATGACGGCCAACGGGTATAGGTCACGATCCCGGAAACAATCGCGCGAACATGTTCTGAAGGTCCGGCAGCAAAAACAGGAGATACCGCGATGAGAAAAAATACAGTCAATAAAAGACGGTGTAATACTGTCATTAACGCTTCCGTCAAATTCGCCCTGGCGCGGGAAAAGCCGCTGCCGATGCCCGGCGAAGAATATCACTGATAGCAAAACCCGTCATTAGATGCGCCCTTTGCTTTGGGACAAATCTCACCAGGATTTTTCGTAATGCCGATGGCTCTGATGAGCCATTTTGGCGCGATTTCGCTATGTGTAAATATTTTTGTACGTTTAATGTCGTGGTAAGTGCCAATTAATTTATTGGTGTAAAGTAAAATTTACGGAATATGGATTGAATTCTTTACTTTGTATGGTATCGTTACGTCATGCCCGCTGAGGCAACCCCTATCGCAAACGAGCTACACAGGATCGCAATCATGCAAAAAGACGCGCTGAATAACGTACATATTACCGACGAACATGTGTTAATGACCCCGGAGCAACTGAAGGCGGAATTCCCCCTGAGCGTTGAACAGGAAGCGCAGATCGCGCACGCCCGTGAAACCATCTCCGATATCATCGCCGGCCGCGATCCGCGCCTGCTGGTGGTCTGCGGTCCTTGCTCCATTCACGATCCGGAAGCTGCGATCGAATATGCTCGTCGGTTTAAAGCCCTTGCCGCAGAGGTCAGCGATAGCCTCTACCTGGTGATGCGCGTCTATTTTGAAAAACCCCGTACTACCGTCGGCTGGAAGGGGCTGATTAACGACCCGCATATGGATGGTTCGTTTGATGTTGAAGGCGGCCTGAAGATTGCGCGTCGTCTGCTGGTCGAGCTCGTGAATATGGGACTGCCGCTGGCGACGGAAGCGCTGGATCCCAACAGCCCGCAGTACCTTGGGGATCTGTTCAGCTGGTCCGCCATCGGCGCGCGAACCACGGAATCTCAGACGCACCGCGAAATGGCCTCTGGTCTTTCCATGCCGGTAGGCTTTAAAAATGGCACCGACGGCAGCCTGGCCACGGCCATCAACGCCATGCGCGCCGCGGCGATGCCGCACCGTTTCGTCGGTATCAACCAGGCCGGGCAGGTCTGCCTGCTGCAAACGCAGGGTAACCCGAACGGCCATGTGATCCTCCGCGGCGGTAAGGCGCCAAACTACGGTCCGGACGATGTGGCGAAATGCGAAAAAGAGATGGCGCAGGCGGGACTGAAGCCGTCGCTGATGGTAGATTGCAGTCATGGGAACTCCAATAAAGATTTCCGCCGCCAGCCGGCCGTGGCTGAATCCGTTGTCGCGCAGATTAAAGATGGCAATCGCTCCATTATCGGCCTGATGATTGAGAGTAATATCCACGAGGGCAATCAGTCCTCTGAACAGCCGCGTGAGGCGATGAAATACGGCGTTTCGGTAACGGATGCCTGCATCAGCTGGGAAACCACCGATGCGCTACTGCGTGAACTGGATAAGGATCTCCGCGGCCACCTGGCGGCCCGTTTGGTGTAAGAGGAAAGTATGGTTGCTGAACTGACCGCGTTACGCGATCAAATTGATGAAGTAGATAAAGCGTTGCTTAGCCTGCTGGCTAAGCGCCTGGAACTGGTGGCCGAAGTCGGCGAGGTGAAGAGCCAGTATGGCCTGCCGATTTACGTCCCGGAACGCGAGGCGGCGATGCTCGCCTCCCGGCGAGAAGAGGCGGCTGCGCTCGGCGTTCCGCCGGATCTGATCGAGGACGTTCTGCGTCGCGTGATGCGCGAATCCTATTCCAGCGAAAACGACAAAGGCTTCAAAACCCTTTACCCGAATCTGCGGCCGGTAGTGATCGTCGGCGGCGGCGGGCAGATGGGGCGTCTGTTTGAGAAGATGTTAACGCTGTCCGGCTACCAGGTGCGCATTCTGGAAAAAGAGGACTGGGCGCGGGCGACGGATATCGTCGCCGATGCCGGCATGGTCATTGTCAGCGTGCCGATTCACACCACCGTGGAGACGATCGCCAGGCTGCCGCCGCTGCCGGCGGATTGCATTCTGGTCGACCTTGCCTCGGTTAAAGCAGAGCCGCTGCAGGCGATGCTGGCGGCGCATCAGGGCCCGGTACTCGGCCTGCACCCGATGTTCGGTCCGGACAGCGGCAGCCTTGCCAAGCAGGTGGTAGTCTACTGCGATGGCCGCCAGCCAGAGGCCTATCAGTGGTTCCTCGAGCAAATTCAGGTCTGGGGCGCGCGCCTGCATCGCATCAGCGCGGTGGAGCACGATCAGAACATGGCCTTTATTCAGGCGTTGCGCCACTTTGCCACCTTCGCCTATGGGCTGCATCTGGCGGAAGAGAATGTGCGCCTTGAGCAGTTGCTGGCGCTCTCGTCACCCATTTACCGGCTGGAGCTGGCGATGGTGGGCCGTCTGTTTGCCCAGGATCCGCAGCTCTACGCCGACATTATTATGTCTTCGGAAAACAACCTGGCGCTGATTAAGCGCTACTACCAGCGGTTTGGCGAGGCGATCGGTCTGCTGGAGCAGGGCGATAAGCAGGCGTTTATCGATAGCTTCCGTAAAGTCGAACACTGGTTTGGCGATTACGCCCAGCGTTTCCAGAGCGAGAGCCGCACGCTGCTGCGTCAGGCGAACGATAATCGGCAGTAAAGCGAAAAAGGTGTATACAATAAAGCCAGCGACCGCTGGCTTTTTTTATAGGGATGACAACGATGGCTGAACCACAACCGCTGTTTGACTACACCGGATACCTGCCGGAATGCCCGACCTGGAGCGAGGCAGAGCAGGCCCTCTACTGGGCCGATATTATGGAATGTGAAATTCACCGCTACGATACCCGCAGCGGCGAACACCAGGTGCTGCAATTTCCGGAGGAGGTCGGCTGTTTTTCCTTGCGCGAGAAGGGCGGGTTTATCGTTGCATTGCGCAGCGGTATCTGGCTGACCGACGCCCACGGTCTGCTACGGCGTAAAGTCTGCGATAACCCGAGCAATCCGGAACTGGCGCGGTTTAACGATGGCGGGACCGATCGCGATGGGCGCTTTTATGCCGGCACCTTCTGGGGCCCGGGGGATTATAACGGCGCGCTGCTGATGCGGGTCGATAACGACCTGAAGCCGACGGTGATCCAGTGTGACATCCATGGCGCCAACGGTCTGGCGTTTAGCGCCGACCGGCGCTGGATGTATACCTCCGATACGCCGAACGCCGTGATCTACCGTACGCCGCTGGATGAGCAGGGTGAGCCTGGCCGGCGCGAAGTCTTTCGCCGTTTTCAGCCTGGCGAAGGGATACCGGACGGGGCGGCGATTGACGTGGAGGGGTGTTACTGGAGCGCAATGTTTGACGGCTGGCGGATCGCCCGTTTCTCTCCGCAGGGTGAGGAGCTGGAGTCCTACCCGATGCCGGTACGTTGCCCGACGATGGTCTGCTTTGGCGGGGCGGATATGCAAACGCTCTATATCACCACCACCCGGGAAAACATGGAGGACGATGAGCTGGCGCAGTATCCGCTGTCCGGCGCCATCTTCACCCTGCCGGTGGAGGTGGCAGGGATGAAGAAATTACCGTTCCGCGAACGTTAAACCGGATCCACCGGCACGACGTTTTCGCTGGGGTAGCAACCGAGAACCTTCATGGAGCGGGTGATCTCCGCCAGCTCCTTCAGCGCCTTGCGCATGGGCAGCGAGTCCAGGTTTGCCTGAATATCGAGATAAAACATCTCTTCCCACGGATTGCCATGGATGGGGCGAGATTCCAGTTTGGTCATGATCAGATTGTGATTGCGCAGCACCAGTAAGGCTTCCACCAGGGCACCCGCCTGCTGACCGGTCGCCATTAACAGCGTGGTCTTCGCCGGAACCTGATCGGAGACGTTTACCGCTTTGCGCGCCAGAACGAGGAAGCGCGTAATATTCTGCGTCTGGTTGGCCTGGCAGTGCTCCAGCACCTGCAGGCCGTACAGAGCGCCGCCCGCTTCGCTGCCCAGCGCCGCGACGGTCGGGGCGTTCGCCTGCGCGACTTTTTCCATCGCCGCTGAGGTGCTCTCGGTATATTCAATCTTCCAGTGCGGGTAGCGACTCAGATACTGGCTACACTGCTGGAACGGTTGCGGATGGCTGTAGACGGTCTGAATTTTATCGGCATCCGTCGAGGTGCTGACCAGTACGCAATGATCGATAGGGATCGTCAGCTCGCCTACGATCGACAGGCTGGTGTGCTGCAGCAGATCGTAGACATCGTTGATCCCGCCGGAGCTGGTGTTTTCAATCGGCACTACGGCGTAATCGGCCTGGCCGGTTTCCACCTGATTAAAAATATCGGCGAACTTCGCGCAGCCGCTTTCAATAAACTGCTCAAAGTGGCGAGCGGCGTACTGACGCGCCGCCAGATGCGAATAAGAGCCTTTGGGACCGAGGAACGCCACGCGAGCCGAATGCGGGTTAATTTTATTCAAATGCTGCTGCAGCAGGGTTTGCTGGGTCAGTACAGAGTCTTCGATAATCAGCTGGAACAGGCGGGTGATGTAATGAGCGTCCAGATTATGGCGCTTGCCGAGGGTCATCAGACGCTCCAGCAGATCGCGTTCGCGGTCAATATCACGCACCGGGCGATGGGAGGCCAGTTTGGCTTTACCAACCTCAACAGCCAGCCCGCGACGCTCCGCCAGCAGAGCAAGCAGTTTCTCATCCAGCGCGCTTATCTTGTCGCGCAGCGCCAGTAATGGGTTTTCCTCGGTCATAGATGTTGCCTTTGTTGTTATCCAATAAAAAAGGCCTCCCGGGTGGGAGGCCTTATTGTTCGTCTTCGCATTCTTTCTTATACGACGAATTGCCTCCCGGTCAGGGGAAGGTAAAAAAGAATGCGAAGAAGAACGGGACGAGTTTCATGATGAATTCCTTTAAGTAGTGGGGATTACAGTACCTGTACTGTTTTCACTCTGTCAATAAAAAACGCGCCCGAAGGCGCGTGGCATGACACAACTTAAGTTAAGGATTACTCTTCTTCTTCCACAAAGCCTGCCTCTTTCACCGACGTCGCGGCGCGGCGGGCTTCCCCTTTGTGTTGCACTTTATTGAGCTGCCGTTCCAGCTTGTTGATCAATTCGTTAATGGCGGCGTACATATCTTCATGACGCGCACTGGCAACCAGATGGCCGTTTGGCGTGTTGATGGTTGCATCGGCGATAAAACCCTGCGGCTCCTTAGACAGAATGATGTGCGGGTTAATTAAATGAGTTTGCCACTTATCCAGTTTGGCGAGACGGTCTGCGACATGCTGGCGGATTGCCGGAGTAATTTCCATTTGTTTACTGGTAATGTTCATTGTCATAAATTTTACCTCTTGTCTTTCCCGTCTTGGTGAATCCAGCATACCTTTCCTAATGTCAAAATGTGTGATCTAAATCACGTTTTATTGTCACTTTTTGTCAACGAATTCATTTTGTGAGACAGGGCAGGAAGAAGTGAGATTTTACTTGTCGAACCTGCCAAAGCAGGCCATATTTGATGAGTTAACTCGACGCTAAACCGCTTCAGCTAACCAGGATAACGAATAAAAAAACGGCAGCCAGTGGCTGCCGTTTGCGATCCATGAGTCAGGCTCAGGTGTTCTTACTGTTCGCGGCGATAATCTTCGCGACTTTGTCCGCCTGAGCATTCATCTGCATTTGACGATAGGCATTTTCCATCTTCGGCAGGGCATCGCGGGTGGCCTGGGTATCCGGATAGTTACGCATCATACCTTCCACGCGGTTAACGACGGCAACCCATGCGCCGCGGTCGGTGTAGTAATCCACTACCGACAGCTCATACTTCGCCAGGCGATCTTTCAGGAATACCATGCGCTTATAGGCGTCCGTGGCATACTGGCTGTTCGGGTAGCCGCGTACCAGTTTGGAGAAGTCATTGAAGGCATCGCGCGCGTGCTGCGGATCGCGGTCGGAACGATCGACGCCGAAGAAGCCCTGCAGGGCGCTGTCATCCAGAGCCATGTTGGTCAGGCCGCGCATATAGATGACGTAGTCGATGTTCGGATGGGTGGGATTCAAGCGCATGAAGCGATCGATGGCCGCTTGAGCCAGCGGCAGATCGGCGTTTTTGTAATACGCATAAATCAGATCCAGCTGTACCTGTTGGGAATAAGGGCCGAATGGATAACGGTTATCCAACGCTTCCAGTTGCGTTATCGCCTGTTTCCAGTTACCGTCCTGCAGTTTTTGCTGGGCGGTCGCGTAGATTTCATTCGGCGGATTATCAGGCACCTCTTCCTTAGAGCCGGAGCAACCCACCAAAGCCAGGCTCAGTGTGGCGGCTGCCACCAGGTATTTCATGCGCGTCATGACGTTTTGACTTCCTCAAAATGTTTATGCGGGAGAATCTCTGTTCCTGCTCCCGATTAAGACCAGCTACAATAGCACACTATATTAAACGGCAAAGCCGTAAAACCCAACGTTAAACGAAGAAGCTGTATATGGCACAACGAGTACAACTCACCGCAACGGTGACCGAAAATCAACTCGGTCAACGCTTAGATCAGGCTTTGGCCGAATTGTTCCCTGATTATTCGCGATCGCGGATAAAAGAATGGATCCTCGACCAACGCGTATTAGTCAATGGCACCATAGGCGATAAACCGAAAGAAAAAGTGCTGGGGGGAGAACGCATCGCTATCGATGTGGAAATCGAAGAAGAGGCGCGCTTCCAGCCGCAGGATATTCCGCTCAATATCGTTTACGAAGATGATGACATCATCGTGATCAACAAACCGCGCGATCTGGTTGTACATCCTGGCGCGGGCAACCCTGACGGTACTGTGCTGAATGCGCTGCTGCACTACTATCCGCCTATTGCCGATGTGCCGCGTGCGGGGATCGTCCATCGTCTGGATAAAGACACCACCGGTCTGATGGTGGTGGCGAAAACCATTCCAGCGCAAACCCGGCTGGTGGAGTCGCTGCAGTTGCGCGAGATCACCCGTGAATACGAAGCGGTGGCGATCGGTCATATGACCGCCGGCGGTACGGTTGAAGAACCGATCAGCCGTCATCCGACCAAGCGTACCCATATGGCGGTGCACCCGATGGGCAAACCGGCGGTGACCCACTACCGCATTATGGAACATTTCCGCATCCATACCCGCCTGCGCCTGCGTCTGGAAACCGGTCGTACGCATCAGATCCGCGTGCATATGTCGCATATCACCCATCCGCTGGTAGGCGACCAGGTGTATGGCGGCCGCCCGCGTCCGCCGAAGGGCGCGTCGGAGGAGTTCATCACCGCGCTGCGTAAATTCGACCGCCAGGCGCTGCACGCCACCATGCTACGTCTGTACCACCCGATTACCGGCATTGAAATGGAGTGGCACGCGCCCATCCCACAAGATATGGTCGAGCTCATCGAGGCGATGCGCGCCGATTTTGAAGCCCATAAGGACGATATTGACTGGTTATGACTAAACTGATTGTACCGCAGTGGCCAATGCCCGGCAGCGTGGCGGCCTGTAGTTCTACCCGCATCGGCGGCGTGAGTCTGCCGCCCTATGACTCGCTCAACCTGGGCGCCCATTGCGGCGACAATCTGCAGCATGTCGAAGAAAACCGGCGGAGGATGTTTGCCGCCGGCGGCTTACCGTCTTACCCGGTTTGGCTTGAGCAGGTTCATGGTACCGATGTGCTCACGCTGGACGGCGGACCCTATCCGTCGAAACGCGTGGATGCCTCTTATAGCCGTACGCCAGGGACTGTCTGCGCGGTGATGACCGCTGACTGCCTGCCGGTCCTGTTCTGTAACCGCGCCGGTACTGAAGTCGCCGCGGCGCATGCGGGATGGCGCGGCTTATGCGAAGGGGTTCTGGAAGAGACGGTCGCCCGTTTCGCCGATAAAGCCGAAAACATTATGGCGTGGCTGGGACCCGCCATCGGTCCGCAGGCGTTTGAGGTGGGCCCAGAAGTTCGCGACGCTTTTATGGCTAAGGATGAGAATGCGCATCAGGCTTTTCGTCCGGCAGGCGAAAAATATTTTGCTGATATCTACCAGCTGGCTCGGCAGCGCCTGGCAAACGTCGGCGTTGAGCAGATTTTCGGCGGCGATCGCTGCACGCTAAGCGAAAAGGATGATTTTTTCTCTTACCGGCGCGACAAGACCACCGGTCGTATGGCAAGTTTCATTTGGCTGATATAACCTAGAGAATCAAGACGATCCAGAAGGCAAACTTATTTTTCGCATAGTTCAGGTCTTTAACCTTGAATAATTGAGGGATGACCTCATTTAATCTCCAGTAGCAAATTTGACCTGTTATGGGAGGAGTTATGCGTCTGGATCGTCTTACCAATAAATTCCAGCTTGCTCTTGCCGATGCCCAGTCGCTTGCACTCGGGCACGACAACCAATTCATCGAACCTCTTCATTTAATGAGCGCCTTGCTGAATCAGGAAGGGGGATCGGTACGTCCTTTATTAACCTCGGCGGGCGTGAATGCCGGGAAACTGCGCACTGACATCGAACAGGCTCTGAGCCGTTTACCGCAGGTGGAAGGCACCGGCGGCGATGTGCAACCTTCTCAGGATTTAGTGCGGATCCTGAACCTTTGCGACAAGCTGGCGCAAAAGAAAAAGGACAACTTTATATCGTCAGAACTGTTTGTTCTGGCGGCGCTTGAATCACGCGGTACGCTGACCGACCTTTTAAAATCCGCCGGAGCAACAACCGCCAACGTGACTCAGGCGATTGAACAAATGCGCGGAGGTGAAAGCGTGAACGATCAGGGTGCCGAAGACCAACGTCAGGCATTGAAGAAATTTACCGTCGATCTCACCGAGCGTGCCGAACAGGGCAAACTGGACCCGGTTATCGGCCGTGATGAAGAGATCCGCCGTACCATTCAGGTACTGCAGCGCCGTACCAAAAACAATCCGGTGCTGATTGGTGAACCCGGGGTGGGTAAAACCGCTATCGTCGAAGGCCTGGCGCAGCGTATCGTCAACGGCGAAGTGCCGGAAGGGCTGAAAGGCCGCCGGGTACTGGCGCTGGATATGGGCGCGCTGGTGGCCGGGGCGAAATACCGCGGTGAGTTTGAAGAGCGTCTGAAAGGCGTGCTGACCGACCTGTCGAAACAGGAAGGCAACGTCATTCTGTTTATCGACGAACTGCATACCATGGTTGGCGCTGGTAAAGCCGACGGCGCGATGGACGCGGGCAACATGCTGAAGCCGGCGCTGGCGCGTGGTGAACTGCACTGCGTCGGGGCGACGACGCTCGACGAATACCGTCAGTACATTGAAAAAGACGCTGCGCTGGAGCGCCGCTTCCAGAAGGTGTTCGTCGCCGAGCCGTCGGTAGAAGATACCATCGCTATTCTGCGCGGTCTGAAAGAACGTTATGAACTGCACCACCATGTGCAGATCACCGACCCGGCTATCGTGGCGGCGGCGACCTTGTCGCATCGCTACATTGCCGACCGTCAGCTGCCGGATAAAGCCATCGACCTTATCGATGAGGCGGCGTCCAGCATCCGTATGCAGATCGACTCAAAGCCGGAAGAGCTGGACCGTCTCGATCGCCGTATCATCCAGTTGAAACTGGAGCAGCAGGCGCTGAAGAAAGAGTCTGATGAGGCGAGTCTGAAGCGTCTTGATATGCTCAACGAGGAGCTGGCGGATAAAGAACGGCAGTACTCGGTGCTGGAAGAAGAGTGGAAAGCGGAAAAAGCGTCCCTCTCCGGCACCCAGACCATCAAAGCCGAGCTGGAGCAGGCGAAAATCGCCATCGAACAGGCGCGTCGCGTCGGTGACCTGGCGCGGATGTCCGAGCTGCAGTACGGCAAAATTCCGGAACTGGAGAAACAGCTGGCGGCAGCCACTCAGTCCGAAGGAAAAACCATGCGTCTGCTGCGTAATAAAGTGACGGATGCTGAAATCGCCGAAGTGCTGGCCCGCTGGACCGGTATCCCGGTCTCCCGCATGATGGAAAGCGAGCGTGACAAACTGCTGCGTATGGAGCAGGAACTGCATCATCGGGTGATTGGTCAGGATGAGGCGGTTGAAGCAGTATCTAACGCTATTCGCCGTAGCCGTGCCGGGCTGTCCGATCCGAACCGGCCGATTGGTTCATTCCTGTTCCTCGGTCCGACCGGGGTCGGTAAAACCGAGCTGTGTAAAACGCTGGCTAACTTTATGTTCGACAGCGACGACGCAATGGTGCGTATCGATATGTCCGAGTTTATGGAGAAACACTCCGTCTCGCGTCTGGTCGGTGCGCCTCCGGGATACGTCGGTTATGAAGAGGGCGGTTACCTGACCGAGGCGGTGCGCCGTCGTCCTTATTCCGTCATCCTGCTGGATGAAGTGGAAAAAGCGCACCCGGATGTGTTCAACATTCTGCTGCAGGTACTCGACGACGGGCGCCTCACCGATGGCCAGGGGAGAACGGTCGACTTCCGTAACACGGTGGTCATCATGACCTCGAACCTCGGTTCCGATTTGATTCAGGAACGGTTCGGCGAGCTGGATTACGGACATATGAAGGACCTGGTGCTGGGGGTTGTCAGCCAGAACTTCCGTCCGGAGTTCATCAACCGTATCGATGAAGTGGTGGTCTTCCATCCGCTGGGTGAGAAACACATTGCTTCTATTGCCCAGATCCAGCTGCAGCGCCTGTATAAACGTCTGGAAGAGCGCGGATATGAAGTGCGGATGTCCGATGAGGCGCTGAAGTTGCTCAGCGCCAACGGATACGATCCGGTATACGGCGCGCGGCCACTGAAACGCGCTATTCAGCAGCAGATTGAGAACCCGTTAGCCCAGCAGATCCTTTCCGGTGAGCTGATTCCGGGTAAAACCGTCGAGCTAGTAGTGAAAGACGACCGTATCGTGGCAGTGCAGTAAGTCACAAAACGACAAAAACGGGCCCAGCGGGCTCGTTTTTGTTTAAAAACCAGGCAAAAATTAAAGCTCAATACCTGATTTGGTTGAAAAGTGAGCGATTGAATTCTTTTTTTGAATTTATCCTTGTCACTTCAGAATTACCCCCTATAATGCGCCTCCACTGACACGGAACAACGGCAAGCAAGCCGCCGGGGCAGCAGGATTCAACGGCGAAAGATAACGTTGAAGCCGACAGAGAAAAGCAAAATAAGCGCTTGACTCTGAATGAGGAAAACGTATTATACGGGACCTCGCGACAGAGCGCTAAAGCGCGTCGCAACCGCTCTTTAACAATTTATCAGACAATCTGTGTGGGCACTCAAAGTGACATGGATTCTTAATGTCTTCGGACAATAAATGAATACCAAGTCTCAAGAGTGAACACGTAATTCATTACGAAGTTTAATTCTTTGAGCATCAAACTTAAATTGAAGAGTTTGATCATGGCTCAGATTGAACGCTGGCGGCAGGCCTAACACATG
>NZ_JAAABE010000004.1:0-737739 GCF_009900705.1 Klebsiella sp. Q2
TTAATCCCGAGGCAACGTCTGACATATCATCTGGTGAATCCGGGTTTGCATTATTAATGAAATTCTGGAGAACATCCACACCGTCAATTTCACAATAAAAATCCGGATACTTTTCTTTGTAGCGTCGGTTTAACTCTGTCATCTGATTAAAACCAGCTGATCCGGTTGGCTCTCCGGATGAGTTAAATTCAGCCAGAATCACGATTTTCTGACCAATGTTTTTAACATATTCAACCATAGACACCATGTTTTGCATAATCAAATCGGTTTCGCTTAGATTATTTCGCCCAATCCAGAAAATGTTTATGCATTCATCGTGCAGATCAAACTGCGTGTCTTTGGATATACTACCCGTTACGTTAACGGTTGTTATTGGGTACACAAATAAAGGCACTTGCACCGATACAGGAACAGCATCTCCTGCTGTTTCACGGGTAAATACAGCGCTTGTTCCATCCCAGGTAAAAGTGCCGTCAACTCCCGCAAGATTGCCCTTTAAAGCAACCGGAGCAGCCAGGGAGCGGCATGGCCCAGGGACAGCAGGGGTAAGTGTCACCGCGCCACTTGCCGGTATAGATCCACCGACTGGGGCGTAATATGCAGGTGCTCCACCCTGGCGAGCCGCGATAGCATCACTGGTCTGCCCGGCTAGTCCAAAGTTGTAGGTAGGCAACCCGGTAAGCTGGTAAATCCGTCGCAGGAATGCTCCATTGTTAATAAATGAATGACCCCATCCAACGATTTTTTTACGCGCAATATAAGCATGCGGAGTAAAGTCGGGTAGTTGTGCGTAAAACAGGCCTCCCGGAGGAGGGTCAGCACGGTCTGATTGCCACACGATACGATCCAGAACGTCAGGGCGTGGGCTGGTTTCATTGCTCGTCCCGCTCGTTACCTGTATCTGCTGGTTAGTGGAAATATCCATTACGGATACCTGGTACTTACCATTTGAGTCAAGTTCAGACCACGGGCAAAGTTGGTTTGTTTCCTGTGGTTTTATTTGTTGAGTTATTTCCCACGCTTCATCCCAGTTCTTTTTCTTCTCGTTGTACTCTTCGTAATCAATTAGAGTATTATTTTGAGAATCCATTAAAGCAACTTTAGGATTGAATGCGAACTCCGCAGGGTCTCTTATCACTGTCGATGTCGAATACGCGTTAAGGGCATCCCTTTCACTAGCTGTAGGAATGCCATTGGGGTCAACGTTAACACCTTCAACCATTAATGAATCACAATTAATAGCAGGAAACCTTGCGGACGTGAACCATCGTATTTCGGTTCCCTTTATGCCATAAACAAGATTTCCGTTCATATCTTCAAGGATAACGTCAAAACCAAAACCGAACTCAAATTCACCAGTATCATCAGCGGAGCTAAACTTAGTCATATCACTAAAGGCAACGAGATTTTCTTTTTCATCTGGCGAAAGAATTCCGCTTAAATCAACAGGTACACCATTTACAGTTATGACACCTGTTTCAACTGAATCAAACTCAACATCTCCATAAAATTTAAACTTATTACCATTTAAAGTGTAAATTATATTGTGCTCTGCGTCCTCCAAAAGCACATCAAATGGAATTCCGAAATCATACTCTCCATCTTCAGGAAAAATAAAACGAGTGTATTTGTTAAGTCCTGAAAGATTAACTAAAGACTCCCCAACAGGAATTACTACGCCAGTTTCCTGCAACACTCCAGAAATGTTCTGATATTCTGCTGATGATATGGTTTCACCCACTTCCCGGACATAACAACGAGCATTTGCGAGGATATTTCCCGCCGCAACGTCGGCCTGAGCGGCAGCAAGGTTTTCATACAGACGGATAGTGCTGGTTATAGCCGCGGTGCCTGGTTGTTTTGCCTGTAACACGGCCACGCCAGCTTTGTTTTGATACTGCCATGCAGCAGAAAGCGCATCTGGGCCCTGGGCTACCCAGAATGACTGCCCCTCAGTCGTTGCGGCCAGCCCGGCAATCGTGCCATCAGGATCGCTGGCGGTCTTAAAGAACGTGAACTTATTCCGTGCGTAGTCAGAAGCATCACCTGCATACTCTCCAGCCAGCTCCGCTGATGCAGCTGCCTGCTGGGAATATTGAGCGATAATGTTCAGCGTATCCGCCGTCATCATGTTGGCAACCATGTCGTTTGCCGCCCACGCACGAGCCAGCGTTCCTTCCTGTGCACGCTCAATCGTGAAGATGTCCCCAGCCTTGGCTATCACGTTCACGATCTCAACCTGTGAGCCGGTGGCGGCATCGGTGAGAGTGAGTTTAAAGTAGCTCTCGCCTGCCACAGCGTCAGGGAACTCGGCACCAGTTCCAGCGCTAACGATCAGCGACGTGTCGGTAGCGCTGATAGCAGAAGCCAGCGTGCTTTCTGCGTTGTTTGTAGCCAAAAGGGTTAGTGCCATGTCTCCTCCGGGATATAGGCATAAAAAAACCCGCCGAAGCGGGTTATTTTTTGTTGATTACTCTTGTTTTAATATGCGTTTCGTATCGTTGTTGTTGCATCATCAATTCCGTTCTTGCTTAGAATCCAACATGATCTTGCAACATCAGCAAATTGACTTCTTACTTCAGGTGATAACCCTGGCTCTTGGTTAACGTCATTTAACATTTGCTCCAAAGAAATCCCTCGCCTCTGACCGATACCAGCAGCACGGCAAAGGTTCCTTATATACAAATCAAACTCAGCTTGGTCATATTTATTTCTGGCCATAACCAAGTAATAAACGCTATTGAGTTCATTCGATGCATTCATTACTTCCCTGCTTCTAACACATGAAATGTCTTTGTCGCACTTCTGATTATTTAGCCTATCAACCTCTTTTGAATAGTAATCATAAGTGCAACTTTCATCTTTTGAGTTGAAGCAGGTTAAAACAAGACCATTAAGAAATGCTTCATTCTCGCCATTCAAACCAATTAACTCATTCCTTATTTTTGGGAAATTTTGCAATTGACCATTATATGATGGCATCCATTTAATTAAGGCATCTCTTTTTTCTTGCAAAGTTTCAGCAGAAGAGAAATCTCTAGATTTTTTATAAGCATTCGTTCCACATCCAGCAAGAAAAAATGAAATTGTTAATACAAGTATCATTCTTTTCATAACGACCCCGGAGAATTTTATTGACTCATAAATTCTACACTATTAGTGCATTGCATCAATCAATAATCTCAACGGTTACTGTCTGATAGAACGGCATGTGCAGCAGCCCGCTATCCATGGCCTGCTTGAAGAATATGGCAAACTCGAAATCCTCGGTGATCACAAAGGCCGTGTCCTTCTGGTTGTACTTCCTGGAGTTATAGGCCGATGCGTTGTAGATAGCGCTCCGCGTGAACCTGCGGCGCCCCTTATAGATGGATATCACGATCCCGCCATCCACAAACTGGATCGATATACTCCACCGCTGGTCATTGAGGATATCGGTGCCATTCACTCCCAACAGGAACCGCAGAACACGCCGCTTTATCCATGGAATAGAGAAACAGAAGCCGTCACCTTTGTAAAAATTCCAGGTCATGATCCGCTTAAAAAGGTCATCGGAGACAACAACCTGGTTCGACTGGTCAATCACCCGGTACTCATTGAATGCCAGTTGGTTAAATTCGAAGGTGTTATATGGGCCTATCTCCTGCTGTTCGCTGCTGGAAATCACCGGCGGCAACACGCCATAGATGCCATGGGCAATCCACCGGAGCTGGTCACCGGTATTGTATTCACCGATGAAAATCGGCAGGTTGGCATTAACCATCCAGTCATAAATGCCCTGCGCTATCGAGTTATACGCAGTAAAAAACGCCCGCAGATTGTCATCGTCGTTGTATTGCGTATACATATACGACCGGATGATATCGTCCAGCATGCTACGCCCCTGTTACGATCACGCCATCCGACGCGATATAAAAATAACTGAACTTATCGCCGCTGATAATATTCGTCCCGGCATCCGGTGGTGTTATCACACCATTGATGGTGACCACGACGTTTAAAGTGCTGATCAGCCCCATGTCGATTGTCGAGTTAATCGCCTGCAAAAATGCGTCTTTCAGGTTATTAACGTTCAGAGGTTTCCCGGCGAATATGCCGTTCACATACTGAATCGTAGGCGACGAGACCAGAGAGGCGACCGTGGCATCTGTCAGGTAGTTAACACTTTCTGTCCTCCACTGATACGTCACTGTAACCCGCTGCAGCAATGGTGTCACGAACGGGATCACGTAGTTATCAGGCCAGTCATTCACCGTCACGGTATTGTTTCTGAAGTTCGGCGTCACCTCGCCGCCGCCTCCCCAGGTCCCGGATGAAGTGGTGTCAATCCCGATGGAAAAAGTGTGAGTAGACAGTACCGTCACGGTCAGAGGAACGTCATTAATGCCCGTCATCCCGGTAACGCCAGTGATCCGGATAACCTGTCCGTCAGTGTAGCCATGAGTCAGGTCTGTGCTGACGACGCCAGGATTTGCATTCGTGATCCCCGTTACGTTCAGTGAACACCCTTTCAGCCGGCTGATATCCCCCGCCGACTTATAGAGCGCGCCAGCAATATCGTAAATATCACCGCCGGCGCACATGACTATCCACTTATCCCCGTCCTGAATGACAGAAACCAGGCGCGCCTGCACGTTATCAAGGCTGGTGAGATATTGCCGGATAAATCCAGGATATCCCTGAACTGTGGCCATCTGCGCCTGCCATACTCGATCACGAAACTGATAGTTCGTTTCCGGGTCAGCACCCGGAGTACCGGCGATCGGGTTGGTACAGGTGATGGTGACGTCAGAAGGAAGGCTAGTGATTATCTGGTTAACCGTATTTACCGGCACCGCCCAGGTCCCGGTCTCCGTTCCTTCGCATGACACGCTGGCAGATACACCGGACGACGAGATTATCGTAGTATCACTAACGGAATAAGTATGTGTGCCATCAGAAACAATAAACCCCTGTGGGATAACAAACCCAGCCGGGCCGGAAAACTGAACAGGGACTGTTGTCGTGCCAGCCGTTTTCTGCCCAGGGATACCAGCCTGCTGCGCGAGAAGCGCCAGCATGGCGAGGTTAGCCTTTAGCGGCCCCACTGAGTTAATCAGGTCAACCCTCGCCTGATCGCAGACGATAAGCGCGCCGACATCGGTGCTGGCCACGTCTTCAATCAGAGAGCCTGGCAAATCAGTAGTGAGGCCGGGAGATAACGCAATGGCCTGAGAGACGAGCTGTGCTCGTAGCTCTTCCGCCGTCAGAGGCACCGGGCCTGCTGACGTATAGCTGACTGGTAAATCGCTCATACGGCCACCTGTGTAATTATTTTTGAACCTGCGTTTGTGATTGCCGAGATGTTATAAACAGGCGGGTCGTCGCTGATCAGCGCAATCTGCAGCGAGGAAAAATACTGGCTGAACTGTTTCTGAATACGGTTTACGTAATACGTCGGCAGGATTTGCTGGATCACTGACCCGGCGGCCGGGATTCCGTTATTGGCGTAAAATGGCGACTCCTGCGGCGCCAGTTTCAGATTCTGGATCAGGGTGGTCAAATACACCGAGTCATTAAACCCATTTTCGTCGGTTTCCACCAGGACCCACTTCCCCTCAGAGTTTCGGCCATAAGTTCTCACTCGGTGATACTCCCGTTAAACGTTGAAGTCGGCCCCCCGGTATCATTTCCATCGTTGCCGTTTGAATGTTCATGGCTGTTAAGCCAGGCCAGAAGCGACTGCCATCCAGCGTGCATGATTGCCGGGCTGGTACTGGCCACTGAATCCTGCAGGTGACCTGCCTCTCCTGAAAGGCTCCATTTGCTACCGGTCAGTGAGAAAACTGTCCCGCCAACGGTGACGGTGAAGCTGTCAGGTGTGGAAATAGCGATGCTGTCAGGCTTCAGGAGAAACGTCGTGTTGCTGCCGCTGTCGCGCAGCGTTACACCCTCAGGGCCGTATACCGTCACCACCTGCCCGTCGACATCCTGCCACTCGGTATTGCTGATCGGCAGATAAACCAGTGCGCTGAGGTTCGTCGGCTGAGTCAGATCGGCAACGCCGCCACCAAGGCCGCTCATCCCGCCGATATAGGTATCAGCAGGGATCACAATCCCCCGATCTCCTGGCTGCATTGGATAGCGCACGTACTCCGGACCAAAAAGAGGAATAGTTACCTGTGGCAAGGTGAATGGGATATTAGTCAGGCTGAACGAGACAGTGATCATTTTCCCTGACTGCCTGACGACAGTTGCAGGCAATATCTTTCCGACCAACTCCATCGCTTCGGCAATTTTTACCTCAGCGAAATTGTTCATGCTCTTGGCGAAGTTAAGCCGCTGACTTATAGTCACGATCAGGCCTCCTGCGTCACATACGCCTCAAAGATGGTTACCCAGCTTGCAGCGTCTGGCTGCCTGCTGTTTCCTACACATCTGCAGGTCTGCACAGCGAACACGCCGGAAAAGGCGCTTTTACTGCGATACTGAGAATATGATGAGGCCTGCGTTACTGCCATTGCGCCTGCAGGCATCCTCACGTAGTCGCCCACCTGAATATCAGCCCTCATCACGCAGGTGATCATCACCCGGTTGTATTCAATCCACACCGGCTGGCCGACGAGATCGGTAAACTCGAGCTGAATGGGAGTTTTCTTTTTCTCAGTAGCGGCGCTGTCCCATACCCTGATTTCTTTTCCCGGGAACATGGCCATTTCCACGCCGAGATAATTCTCATCACGGATAATGCTACGGCTCAGATTTTTCAGGTTAGACGCAAGTTGCTGCATGGTTGAACAGTAAATCGGCGAATCGTAATTCAGAACCAGTAAATCGCTGATGTTGATATTTATTTTGTATCCTGGGAAGGCGCGTTGAAGCGCAAAAAATAGCGCAACAGACAGCTTTTGCCCCTTTATCCACGGCATTGTAATGTTCGCCGGATTATCCACTGATCCAGCCCCAGCCGTAATAATCATGTCCAGAGACAGATCGAGCCCCTGCCAGTTACCGAATGGTTGTTGAATAATGCCTTCCAGAATCATCCCGCTCTGGGAGGATTTGGCCAGCGGCAAACCTTTCGACATACCGACAAATCCCTTAATGGTCATGCCGAACATGTTTTGCTCTGCCTGCTGCATTTCTTTAATGCTGACGCCATACACCCTTACGAGACTTGACCCTATAGGCGTGGACATTCCATATCGCTGAATGTCGAACTCCACCATCAGGCATCCAGGGTTATAATTGCCATAGGCATCAAGGCTTTTGTATTGGCGGTATAACTTCCCTTTCTGGTCAAAAATCTGGAAATCGTAATACCTCATCAGCTGGTCACCTCAATTACGCCGTTTTGCTCCCGCCAGATCATGGTTGTTCCGGAGAAAACGCCAGCTATCAGATTTATGCCGGCTCCATTGGTAGAGCCCACCGCGGGGGTGTTCAGAATAGTATTGCCGGAATTGTCGGTGATCAGGATGTACCAGCGTTGCGCCGCGATATTCCACTTCACCTGGCAGTTATAAACCGTTCCATCCAGCGTCGGAGTAAAAGCTACGCTCTCTCTTTCATTGCCGGTAAACGTGTAGGTATCCGTCGTCATAGGCCAAACTCCCCGCTCAGCTTACCGATGAGGCCTACTATGTCATTCGCGGCGCCTGACACGGTACCGCCGAGAGAGGTATTCCCGAGGGCTGCGACAGTGTTTGTCCATGACGCATCCGTTTGCCGGGTTCCTCCATTGATTTTGCTCAGGAAACTGTTAACCGCCTGCTCGGCCCCTGTTTCAGATACCAGCGGCTGCTCAAAATCCCATAACCAGGATCGCTGAGGCACAGCCTCATTAAAACTGGTCATGTCCTTAACCGTACGCAATATACAGCCGCTATAAAACAGCGCTGGCGTAGCGACTATATAGGTGCCGCCAAGGTTTGCATGCGCCTGAAGAACAGCTTGCAGCGCACTGAGAGTGACGAATTTTGTCATCGCTCCAGTATTTTCATTCACCGGAGCATCCATCATCAACGTAATGCGCAAAGGCTGAGCAAGTAGCGCGTTAGCGGCAACGGTCTGGTTAGCAAACGGGTATTTGGCGATGTCGTAATCGACCATCGTCCCACCCTGAACCGGCTTCCAGTGGCAAAAATATTTATCGAGGTCAGTAAGGTTGAATGCGCCGCCCAAAAGCCCTGTGACAAAGCTCGCGCTCTGCGTCAAAGCTACAATGGGCAGCATTCCGCCGGGGATGCTCTGCGCAATCCCGTTGCACAGAATCACCGGCGAGACTTCAAAACCCAGCTTATACAGTTCGCGAGTGAATCCCATATCTATCGCACTCCGCTAAGAAGGGCGCCGGAGACAATGGCGTTCCCACCCGTGTTGTTGTAAACGACGATCTCCCTACCGCTATTACCGTGGTTATCGACGATTTGCTGCAGGAGCTGGTTAGTTTTCGAGGTGTTCTTGGCAATCTCTGAACTATCGACGCCGGTAGCATCATTGCTCTTCGGTGCGCCATACATCTCAGCATACTTTTCCCTGATCCTGCCGGGATAAGCCCTGTTTTCTGCACTACCGCGGCGGCTTCCGCCGTTGTAATAACGCAGCGCCTCGTCGAGGTCACCATTCGCGCTCTGCATCGCCCAGGAGAAAACGCGAGCGCCGGCCATGATGTTGTCCCGCGGGTCAAATGGATTTTCTCCCGGCTGGAAGTTGCCAGGCATTACCTGCATTAACCCTTTAGCGCCTGCTTTGCTGACAGCATTCTGATCCCAAGAAGATTCCCCCGCGGTGATGGCTTTAAGCCAGCGCGGGTCGACGTTGTACTTATTGGCTGCATCAAGGAAATACTGGTCATACTCCTTCGGCGCCGTTCCGCTCCAGCTGTAGAGGTGGCGAGTCAGCCATTTCGAAAATGCTGGAGTGTTCGGGTCGCTGAGACCGCCTTTTACGAAGTGGTTTCCGCCGGCATCGGTCTGGACGTCATTATTCAGGAATGAGGACCCGGACTTTATATCGTCCATCGCCGACGATCCGCCATCGAGCCAGCCGAGCACTTTCATGATGACGCGCCCCAGCCGCTCAACGCCCGACATAAACGACTCAACGTCGCTTTTGAACGTCGGCGAAGCCAGGTAATTACCGAACCGCTCAATGCCGCCGGCAAGCGCATCAATCCACTTGCCGAGTTCGGGGGATTTCAGGACCGTATCGATCGCGCCTGACAGCGCATCAGACAGCTTGCTCAGTTGCGGCGTGAGCGGACCCAGGCCACGCACAAACGTGTTTCTGATACTCTGACTGCTGTAGTCGAGCTGGACGTTAAAATCCTGCCACTGGCGCGCCTGCTGGTCGGTAATTTGCAACATGCGCGCATCCTGCTGCGCGCGCTTCTCCATGGCGGTGATCTCCTCATCGCTCATGTTTTTGAAGCGGTTCAGGTCGTCCAGCGTAAAGAAGTTTGTCAGGCCGTGCGCCTGTGCGCCCTGCAGTGTGCTGCCGTTCTGCACAAAGATATCGCGCGCGTTGCGGATCATCTGCGGGAGCAGTTTGGCAGGGTCCTGGTCGGGATTGTTAATCCCCATCGCCTGAAACGTCCAGCGCTTCGACAGGTCCATTTGTGAATCGCGGATAGCGCCCAGCGTCCCCGCCGGATTACCCAGCGCTTTCTGGTAGTTTATAGCGGTGGAATCAAGTGCGCCGATACTCGTCCCAAGCCCGAGAGAAGTAAACCGCTGGGCACCGGTGGTGGCAGCCAGGCGGTTGATGCCAAACAGGCCGCCAACGCCCAGGACGCCGGTAAATATCCCGACAATGCCACCCCAGGAAAGAAGGCTGGCCGTCGCTTCCTTGATGTGACCTGCCAGCGATTTAGCGTCTTTCGTCGCATCACTGAGGAAGCCCTTCGCAGATCGGGTGCTTTTGTTGAATTCGTCCTGCTTTTTCTTCGAGTCTTCCAGGTTGGTATTGAGCCGATCGATACCGCTGTTGATGGTCAGAATGGCCTCGGCCACGGCATTAAACTCTGCGCCTAACTCCTTCGCCTCACCTTTGGCTTTTTCGGTCTGCTTGCTGCTTTCGCCAATACCAACGGCAGCTACCCGCCAGGCTTCCGGTAAATCATCCAGCGCGCTCTGGTATTCGCGAAACCTTTCCATAAACGCGACAAACTTGTCGTCATTTACGTCAATGTCGACGATCGACTTAGCTACCATTGAAGAAACCTCTTTCTTTGAGCGCGGCGAGAAGGTAGCGCTGCCGGTACTGCGCCGGGCTGGCATACTCCTCGCCGGAGATCTCCCTTATCACCTGCCAGAAGCCCTCATTAGACGCCCAGTCTAAGAGGGTATAAATGACGTTTCCGGCGGGGCATTCTGGGTCGGGGTATCGGTATCCGGCTTCGACGTCTGCAACGAATCGCGGAACGCCGTAACGCTCGATGAGGTTAGTTGCCCATCGTACATTTTGATCACCGTTCCCACGGTCGGCGCGATCAGGTTTGCCTTCTGAATAGCAGAGGAAACCATAAAAAAAACCACTTCGCCTTCGACCTCGCGATACTCATCAGGGTCGATAATCCCCTGATTGAATGCCACCTCAAGGGGCGTGGTTTTCCATTGGCCGCCGACGTTATGGATGACGACTGTCAGTCGCTGAATTTCATCAACGAGGGTTAAACTCTTTGGCAGATCAGAAAGTGATTTGCCGTCCTCTAACCGAGCCTCCTGCTCTTGCTTTAACCTTTTTTTCAGCATCATGGCAGCCACGCGCGCCGATCCAAGAGGCCCAACCTGCGTGATGAAGTTGGTAAAAAGATTACCCAGCAACACACAGTATTCCTCTACCACCTCATAGGGGAACGGCGTCACATGCAGGTAGACGATCGAGCCGTCATCACGGGTAATGTTGGTGACCAGATTCAGTTTCTTGTCAATTTTCATGCATTACACCCACATGTTGTCGTTGGTAACCATATAGCCGCTGATGGTTACCACAAAAGCCGGGTCCATCCCGCTGAAAGCCAGCTCATTGAAGTTGACCAGGTAGCAGTTGAGCAGCGTGATATTGCCGAACGTCGTTGCATCCGGCGTCACCACGAGCTCACCCAGCGACGTGTCGGTTAAAAAGCGCTGCCGGTAGCTTTCGCCCAACCCCTGGGTTTTCAGGAGATGCACGGTCAGCGTTACCTGCTGATACGGTGCCTGGCTTCCGACGGTGCCGGTCATCGTAGGGATGATGTCGGTCGCCGGGCCGTCCGGACGCAGGCTAATGCCGTCCTTTGCCAGGTACGACGCCGAGACGTTCAGCGCCGGTGTATCCGTGACGGAAAGAGCCCCGCGTACGCGGTTAAGAAAGCCCTGCGGTACTAATGGGTTCGCCATTTTTTACGCCCCTACAAAGTTCGTTACGTTCACGTTAAACGTGATGGATTCGAAGCCGCGGCGCGGCGTCATGACGGCGCTCAGCCCGTTATATTTGCCTTCCTGGTAATCGGAGGGGTTCAGGCTGTTGTAGTTACTGAACGGAACGGCGTTGATCACGGCGTTGCCGGCGTAAGTGCCTTTGTCATACTCGGTGTTGAAATCTTCCTGCGTCAGCTGCGTGTCAATGACGCGACCGAGGATCAGCCCGTAGCTGATGCCATTACGCAAGGTTTTCAGAGCGCGACGCTGCAGGCGGTCAATGCCCTTCTGCTCGTAGTACAGCGGGTTAACGGTCGTGTTGGAGCCGTTGATGATTTCATTCGCCAGGTCGAGCTCAAGGTTGATCGCCGTCCACGCCACCGAATACCAGTAGTTGAACGGGTTACCATCGAGCATGCGGCCGGTGAACAGCACTTTGTTACTGAGCCCACCTTCGGCGCCGGTGCCGATGTAGTTGATGTTGCTGTCCTGCAGCGATTTCAGCAGCGCGCTGTTGCCTTCCAGCGGGTATTCAGTCAGGCCGTACATAAAGCGGTACGACATCGGCGGCACCATGTTGCTCGACCCCGGGTCGTTTGCCAGGGACGACTGGAACGGGCCGGCCATGGAAAACTCGCTCGCCGGAATATCCGGAGCCTCGACGCCGGCAAAGACAGTTTTGTTTTTCGTCGCAGTCCACGCTTCATAGGTGGCGATCGTCGAGGTGACAAAGAAGTAAACCAGGCTTCCCGGTGAGGTATAAAGCCCGGTCAGGGTTTTAAATTCAGCAACCGAATCCCATTCTCGCGGTACCAGATAGGAGAAAAACTTCTGGTAGGTGTTGCCCAGGGAGACGTCTTCAGCGATGAAGCTTGTCAGCGCTGCGACAGCTGCCGTCATGGACACGGCACCAAGCTCCAGAACATAAACAGCCCGCGTTTTACCCTGGGCCCAGAACGAGGTATTCATCTGGGAAATTTCGGTCTGTACTACCGTTTTTACCGTACCCATTGCCGTTGCGGTACCGGGGTTGGTCGTCAGCGGATAGGTGAAAGTGTTGGTACCTGTCACCGTTGCGGTATAGGCGCCATTGTAACCCGCTGGAGTCGCTCCGGAGATGATCACCGGGACCTGTGATCCGTTAGTCCATCCGTGAGCGGCAGCCAGCGTGACGGTTACCACGCCAGTAGCCCAGGCGAGCGTTGAGATAGTCTTCGCCGGTGCGAGGATGTCGGCCAGGTCGGTTTCGCTGGTCAGCAGCTGATATTCACCGGCATTCAGCGTCGTGCCGCCCATAGAAATCATCGCCCCGGACTTTAACAACTGCGAGGGCTTCGGCGGATTCGTCACCGACACGTTAATATTAACAATTGCCATTTACTTATTTCTCCGGGTCAATGGACGGAATTGCAGACGTGATCAGCTGGCGCGCTAAGTTACGCATCCGTTGCTGGTAATAATTGATTTTGAATTTGATGGTCTTACGCATGGCGATGATGTTGAGCTCGTTCTGAGTGACTCGCTCATCCTGCACGACGGGAATATTCATGATCCCCATCTCCGGGGCATCGCCGGTCGTGTAGTCCTGCACATACCGCACAAAGTCTTCAATGCTGGCGTTACGCAGGCCGGTGACCGAAAGCGTCACATCTTCCGATACCAGCTGATACTGGTTTTGCTTCTCGTCCAGATAGAACGCGCCGGCGATCGGTGACGTGTTACTGCATTTCACTGTCGCATAGGGCGGCGAAAGGTTCTGCGTTGAGAGCATCGCCGGGAACATCGGCATGTACTGATTCAGGGCCAACCAGATCGGCAACGAGCTCGACACCACCACGTCAGAGAGGTCTATGTCATCCGCAGAGTTGATGATCTGCGACCGCATGTGCGGGAAAATAGCCTCTCCGGTGTAGTGGTACAGGTTCGCCGGTTCATTCAGACCGGTACGCCGGGAGAACGAGAACTGCACGCCAAAAAACTCGCCGATGTACAGCACCTCTGACCCGATGTCGTTAAACGGGTCGATGTCCGCCTGCGCGGTGAACGTCACCACGTTGCGATCGTACAGTTGCTCGTCGTCCTGAATGGTTTCGGTCGTCAGGTGCAAATAACCTTTCACATCCACCGTATCCGGCTCATTGTTCGGATCGTCAGACAGGACCGAGGCTTTCACCCAGAACACGAATCCATCAAGCGGAAGCACCTTTCTGATGTACTTCGTGAACGTCACCACCTGAAACCGGCTCAGATCATCCAGACCCTGCGTCAGGGTAGCGTTAAGCTCGGTTTTGGCGTTCTGTAACTCACTCAGGGAAGGCATTCAGCACCCCGCTTACCCAGGCTCTCATAGCAGCCTGATAGGTTCCTGTATCAATGAACGAAGGGCGCGGCGGCCCCTTTTTGCCTTTAAAGCGCTTCGATATGCCCTCAAGCGCGCGGCGCGTTGGTACGCCAGGGAGGCCGTTCATCTCAGTGTTATCGAGGAATCCGACAAAGAGATCGTGAACTTTGGACATTGACTCAGCGAGCGGGTCTTTGGCCGGCGGCGCGCCGGCGAACATGTTTTCAAGCGCTGCGGCGAGGTCTTTGCTCATCAGCTCAGCGATGTCGTTCCCGTAGCGGTCAAAGAACGTCTGCATAATCTGATACCTTGCTTCCAGCTCTTCCGCTACGCTCCCCGTCGTGGTGTCCTCGCCCTCGTAGGGGATATCAATAACGCCCAGATGAAAGGTGATCATGACAAGCCCCACAGACTCCCGAACTGCTGAGCGATCATCAGGTAGCGGCGCCCCCACGGGTCCTGGAGCATCTGCAGGTCTGCCAGCGACAGGTCTTTGAAGAAATCAGGTACCAGGCGCTGTGCGCTGGTAGAGTTATCCCCTGCTCCGGTGATAACCCCGGCCTTGAAGTCATTCAACCCATACTGGCTACGGAAATTGGCGAACACGGCCTCTGTCCCGTAATTGATGAGAAACGACGCCCCAAGGTTATAAACCGCGATGCTGTACATGTTCGGCATAACGCACGCGATGTCAGGGTTTACCCATTCAACGGCGCCGCCATAGGCGAGAGAAAAAGACGGCGAGTCGTCGGGAACCTGGTCGGGGGTGATGCCCATATCAGATCGAACGAATTCGATAAATCCCGACAGACTGGTGGTCATTTCTTCTTGCTCCCGGCTTTCGGCGTGACAATTTTTTCGTTGATGGTCGGATCGTCAGAATGGTCATCGCGCCCCTTGGCCTGCTCTGCGCTGAATTCCATGTCACCCTCGTAGCCGATACCACTTTCGCGCAATGTGTTATCCAGCGCAGCGACGGATGCCTGCCGGCGGTTATGTGCGCCGCGGGTAAGATGGCCATCGTTATCGCGAATGGTTTTCTCAATAACGCTGGCGGAAACTGGTTTGTTGATGCTGTAGCACAGGCCGACAAATGCCTGGCTCTGGTCGATTTTGGTTGAGTCAACCAGGCCGTAAACCTGATGATGCTGAATAACCGCTTCGACTTCTTCGGTCGAACCATCCAGAACCTGCATCTGCGAACCGTGCTCAATGGGGATCTGGCGGAGGCGCCCGGTTTCCAGCTGGCGGAAAGTGAAGATGTGGCGCTGCTTGGTAGTGTTGGCGATGAACAGTTTCATTGTTTACCCTCGTAAAAAAGCCCCTGCACAGCGAACCATGCAGAGGCTTAAGCACTTCTCAATTTCGTTTTTTAGGAGCTGTATGCCATCGACAGGATGGTGATAGCTTCCGGACGGACTGCCCAACCAGCCGTAGAGCGCATTTCTGACAGCACGTCGATAGCGCCCCCGGGGATTGGCGTCGGGATTTCCATCGGTGCCGCCATGTCGGTGAACATCAGGGCGTTCGCCGCCAGAGACGGGCTCAGTTTGGCGAATTCGTTGGTGTTCACGGTGGAGTTGACCATCGGTACTTCCACTTCCGGGATGGTGATAACCACCGCGTCAGTACCGCCGGCACCGGCGCCGATCAGCGTGTCGTCGTATACCCAGTCAACCTGGACATTCGCGCCGCGGAGCACCTCTTTCACAGTTCCACCGACGGTATCAGTACCGCCGCCAGGACGCTGATAAGAGGTCAGCTGAACGATCTGCTGAATCTCCATCGCGCCAAGCACGCGCTGCGGCCCGAGGATAACGACGCGCTGCTGGCGACCAAGTTGCATGGTGCGGGTCAGCGCGGCCTGCACGTGGCCCAGCAGATAGACCGCCATCTGTCCGTGGTCATAGGTCAGCACAGTGGTATTGCCGCTGCTGTCCGCAGGAAGGGTTTCGGTGGTCGCGCCTGCGGTGTTCAGCAGACCTTCGCCGCCTGCCGGGTTCATGCCGTACAGCAGCGCAGAGCGCAACTGCTGGAAGATGCCCTGACGCATGCCGAGACGCTGAGCTTCTGGCAGTGCCACGTTCCAGTTGCCGGCCGCCGCGGTGTCGTGGTGATCGTAGATACCACGGCAGCGGAACAGGTAGGTTGGGGTGGAGATCATGCGCGCCTCGAGCGCCACGCTCGGCAGCTGGTTGGCGTTACCGGACTGGCTTGAGGTCACCTGGGTGCGGATATCCAGGCGGCGCATATAAACATACTGGTCGCCTACGCCAAGGCGGACCTGCGGGTTACCGCTGGCGATGGTTTCGAACGCACCGGACGCCTGCTGGTAACCAATGATCAACTCCGGCGCAATGTACGACGGGTTGACGATGGTGTAGCTGGGGGTAATTGCAGCCATTTAAAGCTCCCGATTAAAGTAAGACCAGCGCGCAGCTGTCGGTGTTGTTCCAGGTAAGGAAGCCCGTAGCGCTGTCATAGTTGACAGTTTTCGAGTTCCCGCTCTCGATGGAGATGACTTTCACCGGCAGGGTGATATCTGCCTGAGCCACAGCGCCGATATTGCCCTGCGTGGTTGCGGAGCCGCCCGGCGCGCTTGCAGGCGCATAGGTGAAGGTTGTCGCACTCGGTACGCTCAGCACAACGACGGTGCCGTTATAGGCAGCCGGAGCTACGCCGCTGATCTTCACGTACTGGCCAGCGGTCAGTCCATGCGCAGAGGCGGTGGTGGCGGTGGCCACGCCGTTCGAATAGGTAACAGCGGTCGTGGCAATGTCAGCACCGGCAAAAGCCGCCGCGGCTGCGGTGGTCACCTGGTTATTGACGAAGTCCCACGCCAGCGGCGTTTTCACCGATGCGCCAGCGGTTCCGAGCGCAACCACCTGCGCTGAAGCTTTCAGCGGAACGCGCATGTTGGAGCCAAGGCGATAGAATGAAACGCTCATGCCGGACGCATACAGCGGAACCGGTGATTGCGGAGTGGTAAGCCCGTTGTGGGCCTGGTTGAAGACGGTGAAGCCTTCGAGCTCAGCCAGTGATACAGCGCGACGAATAGTCGACCCGCGAGGGCTGGAGTTCACGCCGGGCAGCAACTCGGCAACCGGCAGGCCACCCCACAGCGGCTTGGTTTCGGTGGCGGCGACGGTGCCTGACGCCAGGTTAAAGCGGTTTGCCGGATCATCCAGAGCAACGCCCTGAATGAAGCCATCAGACTGCACACCGAAGGAACCAGCGGCATTCGTGGTCGCCATCGGGTTAAGAGATAAATTAGCCATGCTTCAGAGCTCCCGTTAAGCCTGGTTGTTAAAACTGGTGACCTGACGCTTGCCAGACTGGAACGGCGCCCAGGTGACGGCGGGATCGCCTTCAAAGGTGCTGATCTCGCGACCGGTAGCATCCTTGCGCTTAATCTCGCGCAACATGCCCGGGCCGACTGACAGGCTGGCCGCCTTCTGCGCATCAGCGTAGATATGCTTTTCGGCAGTGCTCAGCAGTTGCGAATCAGCGATGGCAGAGAGATCGACGGCTTTGAAGTCCGGCGAATGCTCCTGCAGTTGAATCATCAGCCGGCGGCGATACGCCATCGGTTTTTCACCGGACAGCGGGATCGGGGCGCGCTTGCCAAAGCTGGAGAAGACGCTATCGGCTTTCACCTGCGCTTCTGCCACTTCGTTGCGCTCTTCGTCGCTCAGTTCGGTAGGAATGCGGGAGCGAAGCTCTGCAATTTCCTGGCGGATTTGAGAGTCGGCTTTTTCTTTTGCCATTTTCTCAGCCGCTTCGGCATCTGCCTTTTCTTTGGCTTCAGCGTCAGCTTTTTCCTTCGCGGCTTTCTCTTCCGCGTCGGCTTTAGCTTTCGCCTCTTCCGCTTCTTTTGCCTCAGCATCAGCCTTTTCTTTTTTGGCTGCTTCTTCGGCATCAGCTTTGGCTTTCAGGTCTGCTGCTTCTGAATCAGCCTTAGCCAAACGTGCATCGATCGCCTTATTAATCAGCGCTACGATTTTTTCCTCGTCCATCTTTTCAGCCTCTTTGGGAATGGAATCAGATTTAACACCGGTGGGGTTAAGGAGCTTGTCCCATACGCCCTGTTCACAAATTGCAACGTGGTCGAGCAGCTCGGGGGATGGCTCCACTAACAGAGGCTGACCGTCTATTTCGATGATTGAATCGGGAACCTCAAAAAACCTGACGGTTGGTGAGGTGCTTAACTGCCTGGTCGCCATAATTTCTGCGACTTCAGCGTCATACACTCGCGCAACGGCCCACACTTCGCCCTTATCGGCAACCCAGGCATTTGTCAGGGTGCCAATAACGCGCTTCGCGAACTCGTCACTATCAAGTGTATTTTTCTCCGGGTGCAGCCAGATAAGGGGTAGTCCGGCAACCCGCTGAAGAAATTCCGGGGTGAGATAATCATCCGGGTTACGGAAGGTCATCTGTTGATCTGCAGATCGCCAGGTAACCCCTGTTCCGGTCACCCGGATGGCGAACATCCACATGTTGTAAAAATATTGCGGGCTGCTGAGGGTTCCGTCAGCGATGAGCGCGGCCACGTCGGTTTCATTGAGCGCCTGCTGCGCCAGCATTTCAGCGAATGGCTGATGAAGCGGCTTTGGCAGATCGTCAATATGGAACCATCCGGCGGCCAGCGATTCGTCGTTTATCTTCGCTTCGAACTGCTCTGGCACGTCGGCGCGGTAGGTCAGGTAGTCACCATGTACGCTGTGCGGCGTCAGCGGGCCATCGTACTGATAGCCTGTTTCCTCCAGCACCTCGCGCCGTGCGGCGTCTATGGCTAACTCTCCCGGCTCTATCGTCCCGCCCGGCTGGCACCATGTGCCATCATCCGAGCGCTGAATCAGGAAGACGAACTTCCCCTGACGGAACATTATCCCGCTGCCAAAAATAGCCACGTTTTAATGCTCCTATGCTGCTTTCATGGACTCCAGGAACTTGCGGCCCTTCTGGGTCAGCATGTCCTCGGGAATGCTGCGGAGGTTGTACAGATAGGTGACGTAGCACCGACAGAAAACCTCTTCGCCAGGCTGCGTAATTTCGTCGAGATAGCCGGCAGGGCCAGCTTTGACATAGCCATTTTTCTGCGCCCAGTTCCCGCGGATGAGATAGATCTGCTTGTCCCTCTCCTTGTGATCTTCCCGGTAGTCGTATCCTGGCTGGCGCCAGTGGCTATGCCACTCGGCAGCAATCGCGTTGTTGCCCGTCGCGATGATGTTGTCGATATTGGCGATCAGCTTATGGCTCTGGTCAATCATCACGCGGCGCGCTTCATAGTCCACCTTCTCGGCGGCCTTCTGAATGTGCGCCGCCGTCTCCCGCATCGTTCCCTGAATGCCGGTCAGCGCAATGCTGTCTGCTGAGGGAATGCTGCTGGCCCATCCGCTAAACCGCGACAGAGTAGTGTCGATGGCTTTCTTGCGATTCAGCTTTATCAGGTCAGCGCTGGCCAGGATGCGGCGATCCAGCTCGCTGCGTAACTTCGGCTCCATGTAGTTCAGCGTGAAGCGTGAAAGCCCTTTGTGGCGCTCCAGCGCTCCAGCCTTGCTCACCTGCAGGTCATAGGTCTTACGCAACCGATCCGACACCATGCTCATGTAGTCGTCATCAGTTTCGCTTTCGGCCGCCTGCCGGATAATGGCCTGCCATTGCTCCAGCTCCTGCCGCGAGGTGTAGCCATTGCGCAGAAAAAACTTCACCGCCTCGCGTACGGTGCGCGTGAAAGTCTTCATAGCATCATCCCGCCGCCTGGCTCTTCTCCCTGCGGCTGCTGAGGGCGGTTAGCTTTTAGCGAGTCGATATCGAGATCGAGCCGCTGCGGGAACAGGCTTTCGTTAGCGTTCGCGTTGGTCTGCGCCCACTCGATAAGCAGAGCGCGGTTCTCATCATCCGTGTTGACCTGTGGAAGCAGCACTTCCAGCATGCTGACGATCGCCTTAAAGCGGATTTCGTCGACCTTCACTTTTTCGCTTTCCGGCTCTTTCAGGGATGACGGCCAGCGATATTCGAAGTTGTTAATCCACGATGAGAAGTACAGGCTGTAGGTATTTTTCAGCTCCGGGAAGTCAGCACGCAGAGAATTGAAAAACTCAATGCTCCAGGCGCGATACTGGCAAATACGGATGAAATAGTCATACAGTGGCTCAAGCCACTCGCGGATGTTGTCGATGTAGACTGCAACGGATCGAGCGTCTTCCGTCCCCTCACCGAAGCCCTGGGCGAACGTTTCCGAGTTCAGGATGATAGCCGGCATATCAGCTGCCGCCGCGATGTTCTCCAGAATGTGATTCCTGGAGGAGTCGAGCGGCTTTTCCAGGTTGCTCAGGTCGATGGATTCGATGCTGTCATTTGCGCCGATCTGCAGGACCTCGCCTGTCTTCCCTCGCTTCAGCATCATTCGTTTGATGCCGCTGAGCTTCTGCATCATGTTGTTAACGACTGAGCTCGGTCCCTGAATCTTCGTTACCAGCAAGCCACCCTTCACGGAAACCATGTCGTCGGTGCGCATGGTCTGGATGAAGGATTTCAGCGGGAACAGTGCGCGCTGGTATACGCTGCGACCGGTAAAGCCAAAGGCCGCAGAGTTATAGGCCAGATAAATCGGGTCCTCGTTCTGCTGCACAACGCAGCGGGATTTGTGATACGGCTTGCCCGCCACCCTGATCCCGTCAACCTTCTGGAAGTCCTGCGCGTTCGGGTCCTGGTTAAGCACGATGCTCCCCGCGGTGTTCAGCGGATCGAGAATGTTGAATGTCACGTTGTGATTATACAGCGTGCGGTAGTCCACCGCCGTGGACGGCTCCTGGTTATCAACCAGCATTGCGATCGCCGAAACACCGTAAATGCGAGAGATGCGCGCCGCATTAGCGATGTGCTTATCGGCGCCAAGTGCTTTCCACTCCCGCTCAAACGCATCGCGGAGACGCTGCTCAATGCCATACGCCTGCGAAATGTGAACGGTGCGCGATTCGTTCATCGCCATCTTGATCGGTCGATCCACCATCTTCCCGCCCAACGGGTGGAAGAGGTAAATCGTTTTGCAGGTCTGATAACCAGCCGACATACCCGGCTGAATATCATCGCTGTCCAGGAGCGTGATCAGCTCCGGCGAGCAACTGCCGATTGCGATATCATCTTCGTTCATTGGTTTTCTCGCTAGAGTGCGTCGCCGCTACCGAACGCGATGATCAGCCCGTAGGTGTAATCATCCAGCAAATCGTCGGCGCGCTTGTGCGCGTTCTTATCGGCAAGGTGGAATCGTGACACCTGCTTATGCAGATGGTTTGCTGTTTCGCCCTTGAAGACGGCCGTCTTCTCGTAGGCGTATCGGGATATTTTCGCCAGCCCGCGGTAGTGATAACCGGAGGCCATAATTGCGCGTTCGTCCTTCCCTTTGCTGGTCAGGGCGGATTCAATTTTGTTGACCGGCCATCCCAGGCTTTCACCTTTCTGCAGGAGGATGCTGCCCATGCTGGCATCTTCAATGAAAACGCCGAGGCTGCCATTTACAGCGACGCACTGGCCGGACAACTCATTCAGCCGGGTGAAAACTGACGGAATCCACTCTTCCAGCAGCGCGCCATCGATCTGCACCACATCCCAGTCGAGAATGGTCAGGCGCTGAATGCCGGGCCGGGTGTCGACGGCGTAGTAAACCACCGCCGTGCCGTCGTGCTCAGTACCGCCCTTAACGGCGGTATCCATGACAGCGAAGACGGCCTGGCACATCTCAGGGTAATCGACAGGCTGATCCTGGTTTTCACCCTCGAACCATTTGCGGACGTCGAACAGCGACGCAGCGGACCAGTCGACGAACTCGGCCAGGAACTCCTGCCGGAAAACGCGTGGGTCGTTGTTCTGTCGCTCTTTCTCCAGCTCCTCGGGAGGAACAAAGGGGTTTGATGACGTCGGAGCATGATGCTCATGGAAGCCGAGGTCTTTGTTATGGCAGATGGCATAGAAGAAGTTTTCTTCGTCCACACCGTCAGGCGTTGAGAATACGTAGGCCCGGCCCTTAGTCGTCAGCAGCGTCGGCTTAATCGACTTAGGCCAAATCTCCTTCAACATTTCAGGCGACTTGGTAAAAGCCGCCTCATCGATCAGGATAATTTCGTACTCACGACCACGACCGGCCAGTTTGTTGTCGTTGGTGACCCAGAAATCAATCTTCCCGCCGTTCTTCAGCAGCAGGCGCTTTTCCTGCCGGCTGAAGCTCTTTTTCAGCGGCAGAAGGATTTCTTCCAGCTTGTCGTAGATCTCCTGGTACTGTCGATACTCGGCAGTGAAGATACCGACCCGCCCGCCCAGCTCGATGTCCATGCCCGGGCGCCGGAACTGTGACGTTGCGTAGGTCACCGCTGCGCTCGACAGCATGAAGGTTTTCCCCCAGCGTCGACCACAGCGAACCGCATTCAGCTGGTGATCCCAGGAGTCAGACCAGACCGTTAACTGCCCGTTGTGTAGCGTGGGTAGGTAAATGTCGGCCATGATTTATCTTCCCGGGATTGGCAGCGAGTTATGCACGACGATCGCGTTATCCTTGTCGCCGTCTTTCAGCACATCGATTTCGAGCTCAACCTTTTCGGTCGCAGCTTCGCGGTAAGCAGCATCGACGCGCTGCTTGATTATCGCCGCCTTGGTGTACTCCAGCGACTCAATGCGCGCAGTGTTGCGATGCATGGCTTTCTGCGCCTGGGAGATGAGGTCGTGCAGGTCTTTGGCCTGTTCGCTGCCTGCCGTCTCCAGATCCGTCTGCCAGCGCCCGATATTCTCCGCAGCTGTCAGGCTCGCCGCACGCAGCCAGAAAAGCTCATCGTCGAGCGTGAGCATCTGGGCATCTTCGGTGATAGCGTCAGAGAGTAGCATCCGGCGGCCGTAGCCACCGTGCTTTAATGCGTTCTGGTTGCCAGGCTGGAAAGCGTTCGTCGGCGGTGCGGTTCGTGATCCGCGTATCGGTTTCGTTTCTGGAGATTTTGAGCGGGTGCCTGTGTCGGGCTGGTTTTTTTTCACCTTCCCGTTTTTACTGGCCCCGCCTTTCTCCTTCTGCGAATTCGCAGATTTGTTCGCAGTTTTTTTTTGCGAATTCGCACCGTAGGTCGTTACTTTGATATAGCGTTTCGCAGATGAGTAATTCAGTCCCTGCGCTGCGCACCAGTCTTTCGGGGATATTCCTGTTTTGGCATGCTCGGCGAGGAACTGGTGTTGCAGTGCTCCCCAGTCCGGTTTTGCCATAGTCCTTACCTCGTTGTGACATTATCGAGCCACCTCTTGAAGTGGCTCTGTAATGCCGCGATCAGTCCTTAATGAACTCTTCCGTGTGAATGCCGATTTCGCCAGTAAGCAGATGAGCACTGGTCGCGTCGATGCTCACTGATGTATGAGGGTTGGCGTTTTCGTTAAGCCATTTGATTACCGGCTTCACGACGTCTTCGAAGGAGGAACTGCGAGCCTTATTAACATCGGTATCGGCAAAACAGTTGTCGCAGGAGTGATCGTGGATTTTCTCAGGGGCGCTAAAGGTCTCATGAAAACCATGGCCGCTTTGGTACCATTTCCAACAAGCGCGATATTCATAATCTACCGCCTCGTCATGCAACTGCCAAAGCAGATCAGGATTGCTAATGAGCTCATGGCAGATTTTAGGCTGATAGCCTTCCCCAATGGCCTGCTTGATATATTCAATCATGGCTTCGCGTGAGGGAGGCTTAGTTTGCTCTTCCTGAGTTCCGTCAGTTTCGTCGTCACCTTCATGCTTTTCAGGTGCTTTTGCTGCGCCAGCACCACCCATGACGGCTCGGCAGTTGTAAATCTGAGGCTCAAGCCAGATGGTAAACTCTACCCTCTCACTTTTGTCGCCATCATCTTCACACACCGGGAAGCAACGCACACTGTCAACGAGGTGGTCACGAAAGATACGGGTTTCCAGCGAATCGGGTGCTGTAAACAACTCAATATGAACCCCGGAACCGAGATTAATTTTCGGTTTATCTTTTGAGTACCCCTCAAATAACAGGCTTTCGACCAGATTGCTGGCGTTGATAATGCCGTGAAGCTTGCCGGAAGGCTGAGAAAGCTGCAGAAGCTGAACTTTCCAATACTTGATAACTTTCATGCTGTTTTCCTTTAGATGTGAGCCTGTCGTACAGGAACGCCGCCCGAGAGAGGTCGCCACCTTTAACGGCGTTCCTCAGGCTCACGACTGAAAGACTCTCGATGGTTTGCGTGTACGATACGCATTAAAAAGCCCCGCTATTGCGAGGCTCGTTTTTTCTCTGCTTGCCTGATATCCGCTTTATCCCGGTTGCACTGTCCGAGCGCTGACAGCAGACTGACGTTTAAATCAAGGCTCTGGCCCCACGTCATTTTGTCGGGGATATCGGGATATGGCGTCTCAGCTGTCAGGCTGGCCGGTAGCGGCACCACTGGCACTTTGACGTAAACTATTTTTGTATTGCTGCACCCGCTTAACTGCGCTAACAGGAATATCACGGGGAGCGCAATCATCATTCGCAACAGCCACCTTGATATCTGCCGCGGCTCCCGATGCGTCCAGTGCGATCTGCTCTTTTGCATGCTGATTGGCCTCGACGATGGTGTTGAAGATGGTCATGGTGGTCAGAACGTTGGAGGTGATCGCCTGTGCTGCGTTTACCTGCTGCTCAGCGCTATCGGCTCTGGTTTTCTGCTCAGCAGCAGCATTGTGGTAATGCATTGCCAGCCACCCAAGGCAAACAACCAGGCAGATCACAATCGCGCTGATAATGGCGGTTAACCGGCTCATTCATCTATCCCCCAACATGCCAGTGCGCTTTCCTGATCACGACGAGAGACCTGGCCGTAACAATTGTTGGAACGCACGCGGCAATCTTTTCCGCCATCAAAAATCCACCTGCGAATTTCAGCGCAGGCGCCTTTCCGGTCACCGGCATTCAGCTTGCGGTAGAAAGTGGAAGGAAAGCATTTACCTGGCCCGATGTTATAGGGGCAGAAACTGGCAATTCCGACCTTTTGAGGAGGCGTAAGATGAACCCGCACATTCTGATCAACCCATGCCAGCGCTTTATTGCGCTCGACGGCATTAACTTGGTCGCATTTAGCCTGGGTTAACTTCATCCCCTGCGTTACAGGCCTTCCGTCTACCCGGGTTGCTCCACGACATATCGTCCAGATGCCGGAGCCATCGCGGTATGACGTGAGGCTATTGCCCTCTTTCTCATTCAGGAACTGATCCATGAGAACGGGAGCTGATGCGCCAGCAGCGATAAGCGCCAGCATGGCCGCACTGAGTTTCGTTTTCAGGTTAGCCATCGCTATTCATCCTGCGGTGGCGGGCCACCACAACCACGATCGAGGGACTGCTGATACATCTTCGTCCAGCGGCGCTTAAAGTAGAGATTGGTCAGGTAGGTCGCTACACCGATTATCACGCCGCTGGCCAGGGCAATAAAATTCCAGTCAAGCCCATGAAACCAGTCATAGGTCCTTGCCAGCCCGGTGCATATCAGGCCGCCTGACGAGCAGTACGAGGCCGCCGAAAAGATTTTGTCAGGCATTTTCATAGTCTCCACCTCCGATAATGTTCGGGGTGCTATCTGTAGTCAGTAAAAGGTTCAGGGCCGTCGGGCTGATTTACCAACAAAGCGTCGAGGGTGATTCCCGCGACCCTGAAAATAAAAAAGCCCGCAAAAAGGCGGGCAATAAGCATGAGGGTAATAGCAATGTCGGTGATGACCGAAAATACCCTGGCTGGGTCTGGCGGCCTGCGACGCTGTTGCAGCAGCGCCCCTGATAAGTTGGGGTATGAACCCGTTATCAGGTCAGGCCATTATCTGGTGCTGGTTGAACCAACAATCTGGTTCAGGGCTCTTGCGCGGCGGGTGTCGACGTGTCGTGCAGCACGTCTCTACCCAAGAGCCCTGACCGGATCGCAGGCATAAAAAAGCCCCGGCGGGATGCCGAGGCTAATTTTACAAACTGGTATGTGACTATCATCTTCATGCCGCCACTTAAAGTTAAGGCAGCATATCAAAGTAGACTCAAATATGACGCATTTAATCCAGTTTTGCAAGACTTGAGTCAAAATTTGTCGCCTTTTGTTGTGAACGTGATCGCGTCACCTGCAACAGGGCATCACTATCAAGGCGCCGCAAGGTAGTTTTCATCTCCTCCCACCGCTCCGTAAACGTTTCTGACCAGTTCTTCGGGTTCACACCGACCAGGGCGGCAAGCTTTTGGTATTCGTACGTCTCCCGCCCTGCCAGTTCGGCTTTGACATCCTGCGCTGCAAGCCAGATAAGTTGACGGAGGCGATCGACTGTTTTCTTTGCAATGCGCACGCCGGCCAGCTTGTCGCTGAATTGCTCCCATGCCCAGCGGGTGATCGTCTCCTGGTGCTCCCAGCGGATATTGTCGCTGTAGTTCCACAGCAACCAGGATTTCTGGTGGTCTTCCAGCGACAGGAGGGCGCGGCGCCAGCTGGCTGTCGAGTATTCAACGGGCAGAACGAGAGCGATTGAGGAACCCTTAGCGCGTGACTGGCTGCCACTCATCGGCGGCCCATCCGGGTTAACCATTTTTTGCTTCACTTCGCTATACACCTTCTTCCGCCCCCGGCTGCGCGCCGTGGCGGTGAATTGTGCATTCTCTGCAAAGGCTACCAGTTGCCCTTTCGTCGCACCGCTCAGATCGGCGGTGGCCACTATCAGCTGCTGACGAACATACTGGAGGTATTGGGTATTTATCATGCTGTCTCTCCCAGGGTCTGATAGATGCGAACGAAATTTCTCAGTATGCGGTAGTCGACCAGTACGGTGCCGCGGTGACGGCAGAGGCGGAGCTTTTGCCAGCGGTCGCGGATGCGTTCGATAACGTCACGTCTCATTTGCCACTCCTCGCCATGGCCTTGGCCATCGCCTTATATGCCCTGAGCACATACGCGCTCTTTCCGTACAGGGTGATCTGGAAGGTAATGCCGCGAGACTCCCAGGTATTGACCGGAGAAGCGTCCAGACCAGCATCCGCAATGCGTCTAGCCATAGCCAGCTGCCAGAACGGGCCAGTCAGCCAGATGCGGGAATAAGCCCCTTCGTCGCTATAGGTGATCTTCATGCAGCCTCCCGTTGTTTTATGAGCGCACGGCGTAGCGCGCTGTAATGGCGTCTGATGCCTTCCAGTTCTTCGATGGTGTATCGGTGAGGGGTGTTGTTGTTTTCGAGCGCCTCGACGCGCTCAGCTCCGATTTTCTCTACCAGAGCGATGCGGTACTGCTGCTGGTTCCCTGACATCTGCACGTTGCAGTGATGACACTGCTTGTGAATGTTGTCCTCGTTGTAGCGCAGGTGAGACGCTTTACCGCGGGATCGGTAATGCCCGGCATCCCACTGAACCGTTTCGAACGTGCCGCAGCTGATACACGGCAGATCGTGGTCACGCTCGCGGATATAGTCGTTAACGACACGCTGGGTCATATCTTCCCAGTGCCGGAGAGGCTTCACCGCGGCTTTGCGCTTGCGCCAGGCTGCGCGCTCTTTCTTCGCTTTCGCCTGGGCCTGTTTTTCGCGCTTCTTCTCCAGTTCCTGCATGGCAAATTCAGCGCCATGCTCAGGGCAGCACCAACGATGGTTTTCGAATGCTGGGGTGAATTTTGCCCGGCAGATTTTGCACCGGCGCTGAGTACGTTTAAGCATGATCACCACCCTGGATCTGTACCAAGGTCAGGCGGCCGCAGAATACAGCACCGGTATCGATATACATCTGATTGGCGTACTGACTTGGCTGATGTGCCGGGGTGTGACCAAAAATAAACAGGTCTGCACCGGATATTTCATTCACAATCCCATCCTGAGCCGCGCTCACTCGCTCACGATTCCAGATGACCTGTTCTGCATCGACGGGCTTGCCATATGAGTATTCGTTATGCGGGTAGTCAGCATGGCAGACCACCACCCTCTTACCATCGGTCATTACCTCGATAATGAGTGGCAAACCAGCAACCAAATGCGCCAACGCGATAGCCAGGCGTTCTTTGTCGTAGTCAAGGTTAAAGAACCATCCGCCACCGTTAGCGAGCCAGTGATTCACGTTCCCGGACGAGGATAGTCCGTCGAGCATCATCTGCTCATGGTTTCCGCGAACGGCCATAAACCAGGGCATTGTGATTAGCTCAAGGCATTCGACGTTTTCCGCCCCGCGATCGATAAGGTCACCTACTGAAATCAGCAGGTCACACAATGGGTCAAAACTGACCCTCTCCAGCTCGTTCATCAGCAGCGTATGGCACCCATGCAGATCTCCAACAACCCAGATGTTGCGCCAGATAGCACCATTAATGCTTCGGTAGAGGCTCATGCAATTTTCCTTCTGGCAGCACGACGCAGCCAGCGGACATCTGCCAGGTGAGCCGTATAGTGAAAGGTGGGGATATCGGAAGGCTTAACTTCTACCTTGCGCTTGCGGCGCGCAGGTACGCGGAAGATGCCGCGATCCATGACCTTAGCGAGCAGACTGTGCATGCGAAGCCCTCCATTCCTGGGCCCATGCAATCCGACTGCTGGACTTCTCGCTGAACTTCACACTGTGCTCTGTGCCAAACCAGTAAATCGCCTCGATTACCTCGACCATGTAGCGCTTGCTGGATTGTGAGGTGCGAACGCCGAAGTAGACGCGGCCGCCGTTGATGCCCGGGGCGGATTTCTGCTTACGCTCCGGGTTTTGCATCTGGCTGACCAGTACGGTGATGAGGTCTTTCCACTCCGCCGGCTCCAGCTTTTCACCGTACCAGATCACCTGATCGCTCAGGTCTTTCAAAAGTGGCCACATGAGACGATTCTGTTTGTCGGTGCGGCTTTCTTCTCGCGCCTCAATAATCAGCGGCGATCGGTGGTCGACGGGCAGAGACTGGATGAATCTGACGACGTTACGCTTAACGTTGTCGTTGATAAGGCAGAATTGTTGCTTCACGCTTCACCTCCGCAGAGGTCAAACGCTGAATGCAGAAAATCGCCGGTGGCTTTCGCCATCGGTGACAGGGATTGCTGTAAGGTTTTGTGCGCCATGTGTCCCCACTTGGCGCCGGAAGTAAGTTGTCAGTTGCTCAGGCTGACTAGGGAATTATCGCCCTTCCCGGGGATAAAAGCAAAATGAGCATATACGAGGGAATCGCTATTTCTTGGCGTTCTGCTCGGCCATTTCCAGATAGCGCGGATCGGATGCCTTGGGTAGCTGGATGCTCTGCTCTCGGTAGTAGCGGACGCGCTCCATGAAGTAGTCCCTGAGGTGTTCAGGCTGCTCTCTGGCTACCACTTCGGCGACAACCGGCATGTTCAGCCGCTCTTTGTAGGCGACGCCGGACGCCGCAAGGTCGACGTTGACCTTGTCCTGCTCGTCTTTCGATTTGGCTGCAATGTTCCACTTTGACATAAAAATCCCCTCTGCTGTGGAGGGGATTATATACCACTATCAACCTTATTTCGGAATAAAGCGATGCTTGGTCAGTCTGGATGCCATCGCGTGCTCCTGACGCATGGCTTCTCTTGACTCCTCAAAGCGCCTTTTGCTTTCTTCATCAAATGAAAGCACCACTTTTGTGGGATCGAGACACTCAGGCTCCATTCCATTCCTGAATATCACGAAGCTTGCTCCGTACAACTCAGCAAATTTCTCAGCCTGCTTCTGCCACTCTGGTTTATTTTCCATTCGTTATCTCCTGCGCGGTTTTGCGCTTAGCTCTTGCCAGCCAACAAGTCAGCACGAAAGCGCGGTGCTGTCGCATTCCCTCTGTCATGGTTTTGGCTCCTGCGGGGAGGCTGGCAAATCCATCCATTTGATAACTCCGGTAATGGTGCCATCTGAAGCCCTCCATTCCCCTGATTCGCAGTCATAGCAGGCGGTCCGAATATCACCATAGCTGGTCATCACCAGATATTTTCCGTTAACTTCAGGAGGGAAATCGCTCAACACATTCCAGACAGTCGGGCCGTTACCGCTATAAATCTCCAGTAGTTCTCTGGCCATCTGGTAGGCGATGTGCCTGCGACCAAAGTCCCTTGTCACTTCCTTAAGTCGATCGATTGCAATCGTCATTTTCCCTCCTGCAGGGCGGGGGCGAGCATGGCGGCGCGGCGATTTACCACCTCGATTAACGCCTCTTCGGCATCACACAGGCAATCAGCAATACCGCGGCGATCGCCGTCGAAGTCATTCAGGTTGAGGCGTATTCGTGCAACCTTCTGCAATGCGTCCAGCACATCATCAGGCACTCCCGGAGCTGGCTGTGGTCCTGCTTCGCGATACACTGGAATATATCCGGGGCCTGCATCTTCGCTACCAGCCTCACCGTCAACTACGCCACGAGCTAAGTATGCGTCATTGAGCCAGGCGATGGGCTCACGTTCTGCTACCGGCGCTGGCTGCGCGTGGCGATAGAGCGGCAGTACAGCCACATCACCATCTTTTGCGACAAATTCTGCGCGACGAGAATCGTTTGTAACATGCCATTGTTCACGATAGTGCCATGTCCACGCCACCGGCTCGCTGTCCGCTGCCGGCTGCGCTGGCGGCATATCTGGACCTTTGCGAATAGCTTTTGACAGCTCGATAGGGTCATCGTACAGCCAGTCTCCTGTTTCAGGGTGATTGGCTTCTGCCAGTAGGGCGGCCCATTCCAGACCGTCTTTGTGTCCCTGCAGGTAGTCAAGCGCCACCGGCTCGCTGTCCATTGCGGCCAGCGCCATTCGGGCCACTCGCTTGAGAATCTCTATGTCGGCAAACCCAAGACGATAGCCAACCTTTAAATCAAATACGGCCTGAATGCTTTCTTCTCTGGTTATGGTTGATTTGGTCATGGTTGACTCCAGTTATCCTCGATCGCCACACCTAAACGGTGCAGCCAGTCGGCAAGTTTGAGCATCGACTCGCGGTCGCTAAGTCCTTCCGGAAAGTCTTTCAGTTCGATAGTCGGTATGAAACGACCGAAACTATCGCGCTCTATTGTCAAATGCTGCTCCAGAACAGTCTGATGAATGCGGCTGTTATGCCGCACCAGGTAAACGGATTTGGAGTCTTTAGCTTTAGGGTCGTAGCGATACTCGGTCAGTATCATCTGGCTTCTGGTGCGATCGGTTCCTCTCCACATCACTCAGTCTCCACCTTGATGCCGGCGGCGGCGCACGCATCTGAAAAAACCGTAACACATGAATTAACCGTATCTTTGTGAAACTGGTAAAAGGCTTTGGCTATCCATGGAGCAAACGGGCTTGGCTCTACTGTAGATGGTATCTTCACGGTGACAATGCGGGACTCCAGCTCGGCGATGCGCTGGCGGGCAGCATCCAGTTCAGCTATATCCTTTTCACGCTCAGCGATATTCTGCTTCGCCATCCGACGCCATGAGTTGATTTGCTTTGCGGCTTCCTGATGGCCTTTTTCCAGTTGATCAATACGGTCCTGCTGCTGGTTGATATGGTCGTCCTGTGCAGCGTTCGCACGCTGCGCCTTCTCCAGCGCCTCTACCAGCGCGAGACGCTCATCCAAAGCTGCGATGACAGATTTGCACTCAGCAATGCTTAGGCTGATTGTGGTGTGTTTGCCGCCTGATGTTCGTTGAAACCCATAAGCATCATTCAGGCGGCGATTAAGCTTTTTGCGCAGCGAATTGCCATGCGCCAGTTCGGTGATATCAGTTGTCATGCGGCACGCTCCGCCTTCTGCTTGTTGTATACGGCCCAGCTAAGGGCATCGAGTTTGCGCTGACCGGCTTTGTCGAAGAGGTGAATGCCGTTTTTGCAGGCGTGCTCGGCCTTAACCTGCTCCTCAAGCTCCGCCAGTTGCTCATAGGTGAGCGTTGCCAGTTTCAGGCGGTTCCAGCCGAAATTAGGGATGCGATTGCTCATTTAGCCCCTCTGTATTTGCATGCTCGCGAATTTGCTTGATAAGCGCGCTGGCGTCGACCTCAAAGCGAGCCAGCGTTTTGCACCCGCCAACTTTGTCACCCGAAATACGATAGCCATAGTCGTCATTGCTGACGCAGAGAGACAGGCCGCCGCTCTGGTTATGAGATACCTCGATATAGACGTGATTCGGCTTCATCATTTGTCGGCCCCCTCGCGCAGCGAATCCGCCAGCCATTGCAGATTCATAATCTGCACGCCGATATTGCTAAACTTCTTCTCCAGGTGGGCGATGGCCTTCTCAACTCCGCGCGCCTCGGCTTCGGCTACGATGCGATCGGTGGCGGGGGTTTCGACTGCTTCGATAAGCTTTTTGGCGTGAGCAAAGACCATAGAACCAAAATCAACCTCAGGGTCAGCGAAGTTGACGAACTTGCCGTTTACGGTGCTTGCAGACGTATTCCAGCCGTTGGCCTTGATAAAGCTGATGTAAGCGCTGCCGGTTAATGCACCTTTCAGCGCCACATTCTCCGCAGCCAGCTGCTTAAACGCTTTCGCCAGCTTAAGGAACTTCTTCTCTCTTATCGACAGCTCGCCTGCGCTCTCTAGGGAGGCGATGAGCTCGTTAACTGCCTGTAGTGTGATAGTCGACCCGCTCTTTTCATCAGCCACCAAAGAGACAGGAGAATGGCGTCGCATATCCTTGACGCGATAACGGCGAACTTTGGTCTCGTCAATTCCGCAGCAGATGCAAAGACAAATGTCCTCCATCTCACCGTGCAGTGTCTCAGTCGCCGGAACACTAACCGGAACATCAACCCAGGTGTTAGAACGAAGCTGACCAACCACCTTGTGAACAAACATCTCGTTAGGTACACCGTGGCGTTTCTGCTCGATGATTGCGTAATCACCAAATTTGAATTCGATTTCGTTTTTCATTTTCTTACTCCCGCCAGGCAATAGTTAAACAGTTTGGTCATTGGGTTTACGCCGCCAGGACGCTGGCGATACTGAACAGACGGATCGCTTTCTGTTACGGCTGTCGTGTCGATCAGGGTGTAGCGATAGCTCCTGCACTCACCCTCACGGTTAACCTGGCCGTCTTTGTTCATCTGCCAAAGGGAGGAATTGACCACTGAAGAGTCAAGCCCGGTTCCTCGGCGGATATCCTGAAAGCTGCAGCCAGGATGCTGGCCGATGAAGTTAATAACGGCTTGTTTGCCAGAGTTCTTTTTCATGACCGGTTCTCCCGATAGCTGTCCCAGGTAAACGAAATCGTGCATCCGCCGCCGTCGTTCATGCGGTCGATGACGCGCTCGCCGATAAACTGCGTCAGCTCATCCTTCGGCAGGTTGCTGATCAGGATCGTCGGCTTCAGGCGCTCGTAGCGGGTGTTGATGATTTCAAACATGATCATCTTCTCGGCTTCGCTACCAAACTGAATACCTACCTCGTCGATAATCAGCAGGTCCGGCTTGGTGAAGAAGCGGATCACCTCTTCCTCGGATCGGGTCGCCGTCTTTGACCAGGTGGATTTAAACTCCCGGGCGATTTTCAGCGCGGTGGTGAACACGACCGGACTCTGGTGCTCTGCGATAACGCTTTTCGCAATTGCATAGGCCAGGTGGTTTTTACCCGTTCCGGGTTTGCCGCACATAACCAGGCCGCCGCCGTTTTTACGGCGATCTGGCCAGCGGCTGGCATACGCTCGGCAGACTTTTAGCGCCCGCGCTGCTTCTTCGCTCACCGGCAGGTAGTTATCCAGCGTGCAGGCTTCGAACCGAGCCGGGATCTTGAGCTCCAGCATCAGGCGTTCAACATTCGCAGTGCGAGTTCTGTCATCCGTTTTGGCCTTCTCGTTTCGCAGGAAAACGAGCTCATCTTTCAGGCATCCCGGGCAGCTTGTCGGCGCCCCTGGCAGGCGGACAAGGCCAGTTGATACGCGCTGGCGTTGCTCATAGTCGCCGTGCTTTTCGCAGACCACTAACTGCTTAATGACTTCGGTGTTTGGGATGTCCAGCGCTGGCTGTGACAGCTCCTGCAGCTGTTTTTCGACCAGGGTGATTCGTTCGTCCAGGTTCATTGTTGATCCCTCATCCAGTCCGGAATTTCGGTTTTTCCGTAGTCTTTGTCAGCGAACCGCTCAGTGACGCGGGACTCCTGCCGGCGCTGCGGCCTGGCGCCTTTCGGCTCAAAGAGGCCCTGCCAGCCATTCGCGATGCTCTGGTTAATAATTTCTTCAGGGGAGTAACCGTTCAGCCGGCAGCGGTCCAGCAGGTTGATAGCCTGGGTGACTGTCTGCTGAGACTTGATCGGTTTTTTCAGGTCGCGACGGTATGCCACCCATGACGACCAGATCTCTGCAGAAAGCCAGTCAGGCAACTGAACAGCTGACGCATCGAACGAAACCGCCCGGGGGGATTTAGGGGGGTTATTAATATTGTCTTTATTGTCTTTTGTATGTTTGTCTTTTGTGTTTACCTGATACGGGTAATAGGCGTTACCTGATTCGGGTAAACTTTTCTTACCTGATTCGGGTAATGTTACCTTTTTCAGGTAAGGTTTTTTTTCTGTACCTTTTACGGGTAAAGATGACCATTCGCTGACCGCTTTATTAATCCCGATTACGCGACCGGTTTGGGTTAATATCCCCCGCTTTACCAGGGTGCTTTTTGCAGCTGAGCACTTGTGCGGAAGAATGCCGGTCAGCACGGAGATCTGCTCGTTACTGACCCAGTCAGATTTCTTGTTGAAGCCGTATGTTTTGCGCATGACAGCCATGAACACCAAAAGCTGATGCTGCGACAGACCCGCATGCATGACAGCTTCAAGGAGCTCATTGGCGATGCGCGTAAACCCATCGTCGAGATCTGCCACTCGCAGCTCCTGTAGTGCCACGACAGGCACAGGGAAATTGATTACTTCGGCAGTATTTGCCATAATTACTCCTGTGAATTGATCCAGTTAATTCGCGTAGAAAGCCGTTAGTGTTCGCGCACTGCGGCTTTCGCCTTTTGCGCACTTCATCAGTCCCACCCTAACGGACCAGGGCGGCACCGCTCCGCACGCAAACCGATATCCGCCAGCGTTTCTACTGACTGCAGGTAGTGGCGGGAAACTACCACCGCCTCCGGCGGAACAACCTGCAAACCCAGCGCTGATATTTCCTTCGCCATCTCGGCGTAATACCCCTCGCTCTTGCGGCGACTGATTGTCGACTCGCTAACCCCTCGCATTTCCGCAAAAACCTTTTGGCCAATGGATAAAAGCCGGTTTAACAAAATGCCTTCAATCTCAATTGGGTTGAGGATTGGCGGCTCTAACTTTCGGGCTATTGCATTCTCCATCTGTGATACTTCCTCTGGTGTTGTTTGGAATGGCCGCCAGTCAGGCGGCGCTATTGTTTGGTGGCGGAAAAATTGAAGGCAGATCAGGGCGAAACTCATATGCCTTAATCTCTCCATTTACGGCCGCGACAAGGTCGGGAACATGCACAGGAGAAATCCTCTTTTTCCCGTTTAGCCAGTCGCAGATCGTCGACTGCGCTTTGCCGCATCGCTTGGCCAATTCTTTCTGACTGCCGGCGATGGAAATCGCTTTTTCTACTGCGGGGTTTTTCATAATCACCTCAGCTATTGGTTTTTGATGATTATGGTTATCGCAAAAGAGATTGTCAATCGCCTATGCGATTTTTTGCCAAGCAATCGCTATGGCGATAGGATTAAAGGAGTTACTTTGAGGAGGTGTTATGGATTTCTCTGAGCGTCTTGCTCGAGCAATGTCATTAGCTGGTTATACGCAAGGTAGGCTTGCCAAAGAGGTTGGCATGGCTCAGTCAAGCGTGAACAAGCTGCTTAATGGCGCCAACGGCTCTCGCAAAACAGTGGAAATAGCATCTGTGTTAGGCGTGCGTCCTGAATGGCTCTCCACTGGAGCAGGTGAAATGCTTGCTGACTCCATACAGATCACGGAAGTGCAGACGCCTGTAACACCGAAAAATGGCATTTATCGGGTAGATGTCCTCGATGTAAAAGCCAGCGCAGGACCCGGCGCACTTATCACTAACGATTTCATAGAGACCATTCGTGCGATTGAATACACATCAGAGCAGGCCAGATCTCTATTTGGGAATCGGCCAGCTCATCACATAAAAGTAATCACCGTAACCGGTGATAGCATGGACACGACAATATCACCCGGCGATGAAATTTTCGTAGACATCAGTGTCACCCATTTTGACAGTGATGGCGTTTATGTATTTGTCTTTGGTAAAACTCTTCACGTCAAGCGCTTGCAGATGCAAAGGGACCGTCTGGCTGTAATTTCGGATAACCCTATCTATGAAAAATGGTATGTAGAGCCAGGTGATGAAGACCAGTTCTACGTTATGGCCAGAGTCCTTCTCAGACAATCGATCGAATATAAACGATTCGCATAACCCGCTTCGGCGGGTTTTTTATCGCCATCCCTCCGCCAAACCCTTCGTAAAAACGCCTGCATAAATTTTTTTCTTAAAATAATTACTTTAGCAATCACGCACTTATCACTTTTCCGATTGTTAATATCGTTTTAGCGATTGACCTGAATAATCGCCTTGGCTATTATCAATCCATCCAAACAACACCGGCAACGCCGGACGTAAGTCAAACGCTCAGCTGGCCGGCTTTAAGGCAAAGGTGAAGAGATGATCCGCGAAGAAGACAAGCCTGCATGGCGTAATTTTTGGTTAAAGGTCGTTCCGTTTTTGGTTGCTGTTATCGCAGTTAGCTATCCGTGCTGGGGTGCGGCATGAGCAAACAAGGCATTCGTTCACTGATTTACTGCCTGCTGATCTGCGGCGTTATCTGGACAGCGTTGATTATCAAAATTCTGCACGTGACGGGGGTGTTCAATGGCTAACTCAATTCCTAACAACGGACGCGCCGTGATGATGCGCAATCGCCGCACCGGCGCCGCCTGGCTGGTCAGCTTCGACTATCGCGACGGCAGCTACTGGCATGAGCCGCAGGGAAATCTGCGCCACATCCGCCGGCCATATGCTTCACGCAGTATCGAACCGAACCTGGTTCCAGCCGGGACGCATTAACCGCGCATATCAGCGCACGAATTTAACTGAGCTATCAGGCAGCCATTACGGTGCCGGGATTCTTACAACCAAATTTCAGGAGCGAGCTATGAACGCATACCGCGCATACGACGCTATCGAAGAACGGAAATGGGCTGAACAGTCGCTCACCGAAGAGAAGCAAAAGTGGATTGACGATCGTGCGCAGGAAATTATCGACGCCCTGCCGAAAGAGCCGTCAGGCCTGTTCCGCTTCTCTGTGCCGATGGATAAAAGTCCATACGAAGGCCTCCGCAGCGATGCAGCTGGCGAGGCATATAACGACCTCATCTCGGCAGTAGCTTACGCCCAGGCGGAATACGACTGGGATCACCGCACCGGCTGCCCGTTTTAAGGAGAGAGTTAATGGCCCGAAGAAATTTACTCCACAAATCGAAATTAGCCGACTTCAAGGAGTGGCTCTCGATGAACGGAATTCAGTGGAGAGATGGGAAAGGTAGTTACCAGGTAATCCAGGTGAATACGGGATGCGGCTGGACACCGATTTATGACAGCAGCAAAGAGCGACGCGAGCATTTCACTATTCAGGATGCTCTCAGGCCTTTGGTAAACAGATTCATCAGAGAGGCTGCAAAATGACAGATTCAAAAACACATTACCGCAAGGCTTTCGATTCTCCATACCTGAGCAGTGCCGATATCGTTGAACCCACGGTGCTGACGATCGCCCGGGCAACATTAGAAAGCGACAAAACCAAAAAAACTAAAGACGTTTTTAACACCGCTTATTTTGAGGAGCGCGAGTTGCGCCCTGGCGAAAAGCTTAAGCCAATGATCCTGAATGCCACCAACAGCAAGATGCTGAAAAGCATTACCGGATCGCCATTCCTTGAGGATTGGGTCGGCGTGAAAGTCACTGTTTACGTCGATAAAAATGTCAGGTTCGGAAAGGAATCGGTTGAAGGTCTCCGCTTAAGCCCAGCGCGCGTTTCAAAACCTGTGCTTTCGCCGGAAAAAACGCAGGCATGGAATAACGCTAAGGCCGCCTTCAAGCGCGATGGCAACCTGGATGCAGTGCTAGCGAGAATGGACATTTCTCCAGAGCATCGCCGCCAACTGGAACAGGAGTGCTCAGCATGATCTGGCATGACGTCGAGCAAAACGGGGAAGAGTGGGATGCTCTTCGCCTGGGGAAGGCTACCGCTTCAAACTTCGGCTTGATTATGGCTAACGATGGCAAGGCGTTTGGTGAGCCAGCCAAGCGTTATGCGCTTCAGTTAGCTCTTGAGCAGATTAAAGGGTGCAAATCTGAGTTTGGCTTCACAAACGACCATATGGAGCGCGGGCATGAACAGGAGCCAATCGCTCGCATGCTGTATGAAGAGATGAACTTCGTCGACGTGGATAACGGCGGTTTCTTTGATCACGAAACGTATGGGGATAGTCCAGACGGACTCGTAGGCCGGGATGGGGTGATTGAGATTAAGTCGGTAATTGCCGCTACTCACTACGCCACCCTCACCCGCGGCTCCTTCGATCCGGCATACAGATGGCAACTAATCGGTCACCTTGATTGCTCTGGCCGGGATTGGGTTGACTTCATCAGCTACTGCTCTGATTTCCCTGACGGAAAGCAACTCATTGTTTACCGCCTGACGGCCGCTGAGTGTCAATCAGAGATAGCCCGCCTTCGCGCGAGAAGGAATGAGTTCCTGTCCCTTGTGGCAGAGACTAAGCGAATGATACTGGAGCTCGAATGAAACGCACTCCATTTTACCGCAGGCCCGGCAAAGCAGGAAAATTCTCCGGCCTTCGCGAGCGTGTGATCTGGATGATCCAGACGCGCGGCCGCCCTGTTACCGGCAGCGAAATAGCGGAGAAGTTCGGCGTAACGCTTGTTGAATTTAACCGCGTTGCGAACGGTATAACCAGGGGAGAAGGCCGCATTGCGCAGCTGATTGCATCGGAAACCTGGCTCAACGAAGACGGCATCTGTGATCGCACCTTTGACCTGATCACAAGGCCAAAGGTCATTACCCCGCAGGGTAAAACGCGCCTGTTCACTAAGCGCTCGATAGCTCAGGCCGCCTCTGGCAACCGCCAGAAATGTATTGATAAAGCGGCCCGGCGCCGCCGGCTTATCGCATCTGGCCTCTATATCGATGAAATGGAGTCAGTCCTATGAACCGCTACTCACTTATCTATGCTGACCCGGCCTGGTCTTACGGGAACACGATCAGCAATGGCGCCGCCGTCGATCACTACCCCACCATGAGCCTGCTCGATATGAAGCGGCTCCCGGTATGGGAGCTCGCCGCGGATAACGCTGTTCTGGCGATGTGGTACACCGGCACCCACAACCAGGAGGCGATCGAGCTGGCCGAGGCCTGGGGCTTTACGGTGCGCACGATGAAGGGCTTCACCTGGGTGAAGTTGAATCAGTTGGCTGAGCTGCGCATTACCAAGGCTCTGGCAGATGGAGATGTGACCGACTTTTACGACTTCCTCGACCTGTTGAATGCCGAGACGCGCATGAACGGTGGCAACCATACCCGAGCCAATACCGAAGACGTGCTGATCGCCACCCGCGGCGCCGGGCTGGAACGCAAGCACGCTGGAATTAAGCAGGTGGTCTACAGCCCACTCGGCGCGCACAGCGAGAAGCCGTGGGAAGTTCGCCACCGCCTGGAACTTCTCTACGGCGACGTGCCGCGGATTGAGCTGTTCAGTCGCAGTGCAGCGCCAGGCTGGAGCCACTGGGGGAACCAATGCGCCACCGCTTCAGTTGAGCTGATACCTGGATGCGCCATCGACGTTGTTAAGACGGAGGCAGCATGAGCAAGGGAACCATTATCTGCCTGTGCGATATCACTGGCGTCATGGCTGAGCCATGGGTCGAAGCAGGTTATCGCGCCGTCCTGGTGGACCCGCAGCACCCTGAAACTTCGATCGACGGTCCTGTTGAGCGCATATCGGCAACCATCCTTGAGGCGATGCCGCGGCTATCTCAGATCATCCGCTCTGAGAACGTCGTCATCGTCATCGGCTTCCCACCATGCACGGACGTGGCTGTTTCCGGGTCCCGTTGGTTCGAGTCCAAGCGCGCCAAAGACCCGCATTTCCAGGGCAAGGCCGCGCTGGTCGCTGAGCAATGCCGGATGGTTGGCTTGGCGGCCGGCTGCCCGTGGGCATTCGAAAACCCGGTGAGCGTGTTCAGTAGCATCTTCGGCTCGGCCGATTACACGTTCCATCCATACCAGTTCACTGGGCTGTGCACGGATGACAATTACACGAAGCAGACCTGCCTCTGGACGGGTAACGGCTTCAAGGCGCCGGCAGAGAATATGCACCCGATGGTTGAAGCGGCTATCGACGCCGTGAAGGTGGCCTGCGGCCGCATGGTGCCGAAGAAAAAGGCGATCGAGGCTATATCCGGAACGTCCTTTGCCGGATTGGTGACTGACTGGTATCCGGACAACCGAATTCACGAATGTCCGCCCAGCGACGAGCGCGCCAACATTCGCAGCGCAACGCCTCTTGGATTTGCAAAGGCGGTTTTCCTTTCGAATGCACCCCATCCCAACAAGAAGCGGGAGGCAGCATGACGCCAGAAGAAAAAGAAAACGCTCTCCGCGCCCAGGCTCGTCGCTGCGCAGAAGAGATAACCAAAGCGATGAGCGTAAAGCCTAAACCGAAGTGGAACGCTGTATGCCCCCCATCCTTCGCAAGCACTACGAGAAGGTAAAGCCGATGGGTGTCAGCCTGGTGAAATTTGTCAGTGTTATTGGGCGGCTCAGCGGCCGCTATGGAGTGGAATCATGAAAGAACGCGGAATGATATTCAGCGGGGAGATGGTGCGGGCACTGCTCGATGGCCGGAAGACGCAGACCCGGAGGATTATGGCACCACAACCAGCGGACGACATCGAGCGTTGCACTTTCCCTAATCCAGAAGCAATTGGCTGGAAATCATCTCTGAGGCACAAGCATGGCAGCACCACTGCTCATTTTTGCCATTACGGAAAACCAGGAGACCGTATCTGGGTGCGTGAAACTTGGGGCGTTGTCAGTCACGCCTTTAGTGACGATGGCTTGATGATTGACTGGGTTCCTGATCGTCCAGCGACTGCCATCCACGCAATGCCGTTTGGCAATGGCTATTACTCTGGCTACGCCATTTATGCAGCTGATGGTGATTTTACCTGGGGTGATGACGATGGTTATGAAGATGGCCGTTCGTGCTGGAAGCCATCCATTCATATGCCGAAAGCAGCAAGCCGCATTCTACTGGAAATCACCGACGTGCGGGTTGAGCGGCTAAACGCTATCAGCGAGGAAGATGCCACTGCAGAAGGTGTTCCGCCTGCAGGAAGTTTGCTTCCTGATTACCCGGGAACATTCCTGACTCCGAAGGGTGATTTTGCAACGGCCAAGGTTGCATTCCAGCGTCTGTGGGAATCCATCTATGGCGAGGAAAGCTGGAAGGCCAACCCTTGGGTTTGGGTTATCGAGTTCAAGCGCGTTGAAGGTGGTGCAGTATGAGCGCAGAAATCATCGATCAGGCCAACGAGCTGGCAGAGCGCCGGCTGGAAATTACCATCCAGAACATGCGCATCAACCATGCGGCGGTATCGGCTACTCACTGCCGCGACTGTGGGGAAGAGATACCCGAGCGGCGCCGGGAACTGGTGGCGGGATGTCAGCGCTGTGCTGACTGTCAGGAAGAGTTTGAAGAACGTGGTAAGCACCTGAGGTGATGTATGTGGGTAATGATGAAGCTTAAACGTACTGGTCAGGAGATGTATTTCCAGTGTTACGACAGCAGGGAAACGGCTGAAATGGCAATTAAGGTTATGAACGCCGTCGCCAGCAGCTGGGAATTCTATATCAGATAAAGAGTGCAGCAGAGGTGATGCATGCAGACAATAATCCAGATCGAGCCAAACGAATGGGTTTCAGAGGACTTGCTGATGGCAGTCACAGGGATGAAACGCGGCACCATTACACGGGCCCGCAAATCATCCTGGCTGCTTGGGCGTGAGTATAAGCACGTTTCCCCTGAAGGCGATCCCAAGCCAACCAGCGAATGCATGTACAACCGCAAAGCGGTGGACGCATGGATTCAGGCTCAAAAGCAACCATTGGGTGATCGGGCGGTATGAAACAGGTAAGCTTACACCGCTCCTGGACGTCGGGAGGGAACAATGAGTAAAGAATCATACCCAACGGGCGTTGAGAACCACGGAAAATCACTCCGCATATGGTTCATTTTTAAAGGTAAGCGTGTCAGGGAAAATCTCGGTGTCCCTGACACCGCTAAAAACAGGAAGGTGGCCGGGGAACTGCGAACGTCAGTTTGTTTCGCTATCCGCATGGGGACCTTTGACTATGCGGCGCAATTCCCCAATTCGCCAAACCTGAAAACTTTCGGCATCTGCAAGAAAGATATCACCGTGAAATTTCTGTCTGAAAAATGGCTGGAGCTGAAACGGCTGGAGATCTGCGCTAATGCTCTGGACCGATATGAATCGGTTGTAAGGAATATGCTGCTGAGGATTGGTGGAAACAAGCTTGCTTCATCCGTGAACAGGGAAGATCTGTTGTATGTCAGGAAAGATATGTTGTCGGGGGGATCGGTGAAGAACGGTTTGAGTGTGGCGACAGCAAACTATTACATGACCACCATGGCGGGCATGTTTCAGTTTGCCGCTGATAATGGTTATATCCGGGAAAACCCATTTAACGGAATCAGGCCGCTTAAAAGGGCCAGGATAGAACCTGATCCACTCACTCGTGACGAATTTATTCGTTTCATAGATGCCTGCCCGCATCAGCAAACGAAAAACCTGTGGTCCGTTGCGGTTTACACAGGATTACGCCACGGTGAGTTGGTCTCCCTTGCATGGGAAGACATAGATCTGAAAGCTGGAACGATGACCATACGCCGAAATTATACGAAACTCGGTGATTTCACTCCACCAAAAACCGAAGCCGGCACCGACAGGGTCGTGCATCTGATCAAACCAGCCATTGACGCTTTGAGGAACCAGGCGGAAATGACCAGACTGGGAAAGCAGTATCAGATTGAGGTACAACTACGGGAGTATGGCCGAACGGCTATTCATGACTGTACATTTGTGTTCAATCCTCAGCTGGTCAGAAAAAGCAGTAACGTTGGTTATCATTACAAGGTTGATTCAATTGGTGACTCATGGGAGGCGGCGCTGAAACGAGCTGGTTTAAGGCATCGCAAAGCATATCAGTCCAGACACACTTATGCCTGCTGGTCACTGTCAGCCGGGGCCAACCCCAGCTTCATTGCTAGCCAGATGGGGCACACAAGCGCCCAAATGGTTTTCAATGTCTACGGCGCCTGGATGGCCGACAGTAACAGCGATCAGATTGCTATGTTGAACCAGAAATTATCGGACTTTGCCCCATCCATGCCCCAATGCATAGTTATTTGAGAACAATAAGCTTATATATCAACAAGGTAATTAATCACTCTCGTCATATCACCACGATGCTGGGGATGGTGGAAGCGGGCATCGGCATTGCCGCCGTGCCCGCGATGTCAATGCCCGCTGGGGAGCATTCCGTTCTCCGCGCCGTGCCGCTCACCGACCCGGTGGTCACCCGCACGGTAGGCCTGATCCGCCTCAGCGGCCGTATTCAGTCCTACGTAGCGGCAGAGCTGGAGAAGCTGATTATTGAACAGTATCCTTCTGGCTGACCGGCGCAGCGGCGGCCACGCTTCGCATACCGGTGGCGTGGATGGTCTCCTGCGCCGCCGGTGAGGCCAGATAGGTTAGCAGCGCCTTTCCTTCCTGCGGGTGGTCGGCGCTGACGGTCACCGCCCCGGCAAAGCGGGTGATGTACTGCAGGTTATCCGGCAGTTCGCCGACGAAGGTTACTCCGGGCACTGGCAGCAGTTCGCTCACCTGCTGAAAACCGATCGCATAACTTCCCCTCGCCACTTCCGAGGCCACCGGAATACGCTCCACCATCTGCGCTTTGCTCTGCATCGCCTCATCAATGCCCAGGCGGTGGAACAGCGTCGAGCTGACATAGCGTCCGCTGGCGCTGTCGGAGTACGCGACCGACGGGGCAGCCAGCAGCGCCGCCCGCAGCTGGTCTGCGCTGCGGATGGCCGGCAGCGGCGCTCCCGCTTTCACCACCACGCCGATTGGCGAGTCGGCCAGCTCCCGGCGCGAATCCGGCTGCGTTCGGCCCGCTTTCTCAAGGCTGGTCAGCGCGTCACCGACCATAATCACCACGTCCGCGTGTTCGCCCCGCGCCAGGCGGTTAGGGATCGCCTGCGGCGTTTTCCCCATTGACGGGCCGGGGATCACCACGAGATGGTTGCCAGTTTGTTTTTCCCACGCCGGGGCCAGCTTTTCCAGCGCCGCTTTGAAGCTGCCGGAGATCATCACGGTGACCTCAGCGGACAGCGCGCTGCCGCCGGTGGCAGCCAGCAGCAGCGTGGCCAGCAGGGTTCCTGTCGTTTTACGCATCATCCTCTCCCTGATTAACGTGCCGTCTGCAGCGCGACGGCGCTGCGGCGATAGAGGTAGCAGGTGGCCAGCAGACCGCAGACGGCGGCAAAGCTCATCCAGTAGCCAGGGGAGGCTTTATCACCGGTATATTCGATCAGCGCCGTGGAGATCACCGGCGTGAAGCCGCCAAACACCGCGGTCGCCAGGCTATAGGCCAGCGAGAAGCCTGCCACGCGCACTTCGGCGGGCATAATTTCGGTCAGCGCCGGGATCATCGCCCCGTTGTACATGCCGTAGATAAACGACAGCCACAGCAGCACGCTCAGCATCATCAAAAAGCTCGGCGCGTTCGCCAGCATGGTCAGCGCAGGCCAGGCAGTAGCCAGCGCCAGCAGCGTCATGGCAATCAGCACCGGTCGGCGGCCAAAGCGGTCGGACAGCGCCCCACCCACCGGCAGCCAGAAGAAGTTGGAAATCGCCACCAGCAGCGTGACCAGCAGGCTGTCAGAGGCGCTGAGCATCAGCACTTTTTTGCCAAAGGTCGGCGCATAGACAGTGATCAGGTAGAACGCGGTGGTGGTCATCGCCACCATCATCATCCCCGCGATGACCACCTGCCAGTTCGCCAGCAGGGTGGCGAACACCTGGCGCATCGCCAGGTGATGGCGGCGGGCAGTAAACTCCTGAGTCTCCTCCAGCTTACGGCGCAGCACAAAAATGAACGGCACGATCAGGCAGCCAAAAAGGAACGGAATACGCCATCCCCAGTCGCTGATGGCGCTCTGCTCCAGTACGGCGTTGAGGGCAAAGCCCATCGCGGCCGCCACCATGATGGCGACCTGCTGGCTGCCCGACTGCCAGCTGGTGTAAAACCCTTTGCGGCCCGGGGTGGCGATCTCGGCCAGATAGACGGATACCCCGCCCAGCTCAGCGCCGGCGGAGAAGCCCTGCAGCAGACGGCCGATCAGCACCAGCAACGGCGCCCACAGGCCAATGGTCTGGTAAGAGGGGATCAGCACGATCAGGAAGGTGCCGGTGGCCATGATCGTCAGGGTCACAATCAGCCCTTTGCGCCGCCCTACCTTGTCGATATAGGCGCCAAGCACGATGGCGCCGATGGGCCGCATCAGAAAGCCGGCGCCAAAGACCGCAAAGGTCATCATCAGCGAGGCGAATTCACTGCTGGCCGGAAAAAAGGTATGTGCGATGTAGGTGGCATAAAACCCGAACAGGAAAAAGTCGAACTGTTCGAGAAAGTTACCGGACGTGACGCGCAGAATGGCGCCGAGCCGATCACGGGTACTCATCAGTGAGGTTGTCGAATGCATGCAGGTCTCCAGTTTGTTATCCACGCGTTGTCGCGCGCCTGTTGCTGAAGACTGAAACAGAACCCGGTATGAAATAAGCGTAATAAACGCATCCATTGATGCAATTTACGCATAAATAACATTTAGCTAATTAACATTACTTTTATATACAATCATTTAACACTTTCTGTACCCTCAGCATCGGTGGTGGAGATGAAAATGTGAGTTTTCCGTTTTGTGACCGAGGCTAGGGTACGCGGTTGCGCCCCCGACGGTATAAGACATGCCCGGTCCGGGACGGTTAACGCGATGCGCAGCGGCGACAGGTTAATAACCTGGATGTGGCCTCAGGGCGCCGGCGCCGCGGCGACGTTCCCCAGCGTCTGCAGCAGGGAGATCAGCCAGCGGGTGGCCTCGCGTTTCCCACTGCGTTTATGGGCGTAAATCTTGACGTCAAACGGGGGAACCGGAAACGGCAGCGGGAAAATGGTCAGCCGGGCGGCGCGGGCCATCGTCTCCGCCGCCCGCCGGGGCAGCGCCATCAGCAGATCGCTCTGCTCAATAATAAAGGGGGCGCTCAGCATCGAGGGCGTTTTCACCGCCACCTGCCGCGAATAGCCCTGCCGCTCCAGCTCGCAGTCCAGCACCCCCTGCCGCTCATTCCACGGGGTTACCACCAGATGACGGGCCGCAAGATAGGCGTCCAGGGTCAGCGCCGTGCGGTCAGCCTGACTGATGACCACATATTCGTCCCGCAGCCAGTTGATCTCCTCAAGATCGGGATGGGCTGGCTCGTCAGGGGTGTTGAACCCGAGAGCCAGGTCGACCTCGCCCGCCAGCAGCTCGGTCAGCGCCGGGCTATGGGGCAGATAACGAAGCTCAAACCGCAGCCCGGGCGCCTCCCGCTGCAGGCGGTGCATCAGCGTCGGAAAGACGCAGAATGCGGTGAAATCGGTGATCGCAATCTGCATGCAGTCGGTGCTGGCGCTCGGCACAAACGCCGCCGGCGGCGTCAGCTCCTGATTGAGAAATTTCAGCGCCGAAGCGATAGAGGGCGCCAGCTGGCTGGCATAGACGCTGGGACACATCCGGTGGCCTTCGCGATAGAACAGCGGGTCGTTGAGGGCGCTGCGCAGCCGGGAGAGCGCATGGCTCAGCGCCGAGGTGCTCATCGCCAGCTCTTCCGCTGCCAGGCGCACCGAGCGGGAGCGATAGACCGCGTCAAACACCGGCAGCAGGTTGAGGTCAATCCGGCGCAGGACTGGATGCATAATATTCATCATTTGCTGATTTCATTGCACTTAATTCTTTTCACAATACCGCTTATGCTCTGGGTCAGCAATGTTGCTTTCCTTGATACCATTCAGACAGGACGACCCATGAGCATCACGATCCGCCAGGCCACCCCGGACGACGCCACCGCCATTTACGACATGATTTATGAACTCGCGGTCTACGAGAAAGCCCCCGAAGAGGTGGTGACGACGGCAGAGGAGATCAGAGAGACGCTGTTTGCCAGCAGCAGCAAAACTGAGGCGCTGATCTGCGAAGTGGCGGGCAAAGCGGTGGGCTACGCCGTGTTCTTCACCAGCTACTCCACCTGGCTTGGCCGCAATGGCATCTATATGGAAGATCTGTACGTGACCCCCGACTATCGCGGGATCGGCGCCGGGAAAGCGCTACTGAAAACCATCGCGCAATATGCTGTACAGCGTCAGTGCGGGCGTCTGGAGTGGAGCGTGCTCGACTGGAACCAGCCGGCGATTGATTTCTATCTGAGCATTGGCGCGCAGCCGCAGGATGAGTGGGTGCGTTATCGCCTCACGGGCGATGCGCTGCGGGCCTTTGCGGAGTAAAGCGGCTCGCCAGCAGGTCGGCGCCAGGCGTCGACCTGCCGGCCGCGGATCAGGCTTCGACCGCGCTATTCTGCAGCTGCGGACCGGCCAGCGCCAGACGCGCGCCCGCTTCGGTATCGCTGTACTGCTTAAAGTTATCCATAAACAGCTGAGCCAGACTCTCCGCCTTCTCCTGCCACTTATCCGCTGAGCTCCAGCCATTACGCGGATCCAGCACCGCGCTGTCGACTCCCGGAATGCTCTGCGGGATCGCAAGATTGAATACCGGGATGGCCTCATCGCGCAGCGGGCCGGTGGTACCGTTGAGGATTGCGCTAATGATGCTGCGGGTATCGCGCAGCGACAGGCGTTTGCCCTCGCCGTTCCAGCCGGTGTTGACCAGCCAGGCTTCCGCACCGGATTCCGCCATCTTCGCCGCCAGGACGCTGGCGTACTGGGTCGGGTGAAGCAGCAGGAACGCCGCGCCGTAGCAGGCGGAGAAGGTCGGCGTCGGCTGGGTAATGCCACGCTCGGTGCCCGCCAGCTTCGAGGTGAAGCCCGACAGGAAATGGTACTGCATCTGCTCGGTGGTCAGACGGGAGACCGGCGGCAGGACGCCAAACGCGTCAGCGGCAAGGAAAATGACCTTCGACGGATGGCCTGCGCGGGACACCGGCTTGACGATATTGTCGATATGCGACAGCGGATAGGAGACGCGGGTATTCTCGGTTTTGCTGCCGTCGGCATAATCCACGCTGCCGTCGGCGCGCACCACCACGTTTTCCAGCAGCGCATTGCGGCGGATGGCGCCATAAATCTCCGGCTCCGCCTGCGGGTCGAGATTAATGGTCTTGGCGTAGCAGCCGCCTTCGAAGTTAAATACCCCGTCATCGTCCCAGCCGTGCTCGTCATCGCCAATCAGCTGACGATGCGGGTCGGTGGACAGCGTGGTTTTGCCGGTACCGGAGAGGCCGAAGAACAGCGCGACGTCCCCTGCTTCGCCACGGTTGGCCGAGCAGTGCATCGACGCGATGCCTTTCTGCGGCAGCAGGTAGTTCATGACCGAGAACATCCCTTTTTTCATTTCGCCGCCGTACCAGGTGCCGCCGATGAGCTGAATACGCTCGCTCAGGTTAAAGGCGACGAAGTTCTCGGAGTTCATGCCCTGCGCCTGCCAGTTGGCATTGGTGCAGCCGGCGCCGTTGAGCACCACGAAGTCTGGCGTAAAGCTGGCCAGCTCGTCGGCGCTCGGCACGATAAACATGTTTTTGACAAAGTGGGCCTGCCACGCCACCTCGGTAACGAAGCGCACGCCAAGGCGGGTGTCCGGGCTGGCGCCGCACCAGGCGTCGATGATGTACAGTTTTTTGCCGTTCAGCTGGCCTGCGACCAGGCTTTTCAGGCTGCGCCACACGTCTGGCGATAATGGCTTATTGTCATTGCGGCCGAGGCCGGAGTCAGCCCACCATACGGTGTCGCGCGTCTGCTCGTCTCTGACGATATATTTATCGCGCGGCGAGCGGCCGGTGAAGATACCGGTATCCACTGCCACAGCACCAGAGTCGGTCATCACGCCGCGGGCCGCGCCGGTCAGCTCAGGGGAGGTTTCATGTGCAATAAGCAAATCGTAATCAGGGTTGTAAAACAATTCGCCGCTTGCATTAATCCCCAGCTCCTGCAGAGCCATTTTTACTGATTCAATTTGTTGTGACATGGAACTCCTGACAAACTATTTAAGGTAAGAGGCCTGGGTTATTCATTGCTTTCGTCTTCGTCGCCCGCTATTGAATAAGATAATTCCGGGGCAATGAAATAAAGCAATAAATAACCGTGAGTCGCGATTTCATATCGTGCTCATGTAGGGTCGCCGATACGCATTCATAAATCTCAACTTTCCAAAAAATGTTAACACCTGTCGATAATTATGTTAATTGCATAGTTTCTATGCGCTATGCTAAAATTGCATAGCCTTTATTGCGTTTTTGAGGACTGGATCGGTGTTGGCAAATCTGGAAGTTAAATGGCTGTATGATGTGATTGCTCTCGAGGAGTCACGCAGCTTTACCCTGGCGGCCAAAGCCCGCAATATCTCCCAGTCCTCGTTCAGCCGACGCATCCAGTCGCTGGAGGCTTCCCTCGGATTCAGCATCTTCGACCGCAGCGCCAACCCCCTGCAGTTGACCAACCGCGGGAAAATTTTTGTCGGCTATGCGCGAAATATGCTCGACGATATGGATTTTCAGATCAGCCGTATTAAAGGTTTAAATAACACCACGCAAAAAATAAGAATCGACGCCGCCCCTTCGCTGTCGGTGTTATTGCTGCCGGAAATTATCGCCGGTTACACCGACCGTAAAAATAAGACTTTTCATGTTGAATCGATTAACGTCAACGACGCCGTATTTAACCTGAAAGAGGGTAAAAGCGATTTTATCCTCTCCTTCTATAATGAAGAATTAATGAACTATCCGTTTATTAATCATAAAATTTTTGATTCTTACCTACACCTGGTCTCCCCCTGCGACGAACATGGCCGGCCGCTGTTTCATTTACATCGCGGCGTGCTGCCGCTGATGAAATACGCCAACGACAGCTATATGGGGCGCCAGGTGAACCAGGTGATCGACCGCACGCCGGAGATCACCTTCTCCCTCACCTTTGTCTCTTCCATGAGCGAGCTGCTCAAGCGCATGATCCTCAATGGCGACGGCGTGGGCTGGCTGCCGCAGTACTCTATTCAGCGCGAGCTGGACGAAGGCCGACTGACGATCCTCGATGAGAGCCTGTCGCTGCCGATCGGCGCCTGGCTCTACCGCTCCGGCTCGCGGCTTAACCAGGCCGCCGAACGTTTCTGGCAGCACATTAAAACCCGTAACGAAGCGCAGGATTAACTCTCTCAGCCGCTGATCCCCAGATACGCCTTACGCACCTCCGGGTCGTTGAGCAGCGCCTGGCCGCTACCGCTCAGGCGGATTTGACCGTTCACCATCACATAGGCGCGGTCCGACAGGTTGAGGGCATGGCGGGCGTTCTGCTCCACCAGAAACAGCGTCATTCCCTGGGCCGTCAGCTCGCGCAGGATCTGAAATATCTGCTTCACCACCAGCGGCGCCAGCCCCAGGCTCGGCTCATCCAGCAGCAGCAGGCGCGGCCGGCTCATCAGCGCCCTGGCGATGGCCAGCATCTGCTGCTCGCCGCCGGAGAGGGTCATCGCCCGCTGTCCCCGCCGCTCTTCCAGCCGGGGGAACAGCTGGTACATCCGGGCCTTGTCCTCGGCCTGATAGCGGTTGCCGATGGCAATGGTCCCCATCAGCAGATTCTCCTCGACGGTCATATCGGGAAAAATGCGCCGCCCTTCCGGGGCTTGGGCGATGCCGTTGCTGGCGATAAAGTGGGTCGATTTCCGGCTGATCGCCTCCCCGCGATAGAAAATCTCCCCGCCGGCAATGCGCGGCTGGCCGAAGACCGACATCAGCAGCGTTGATTTACCGGCGCCGTTGGCGCCAATCAGCGCCACCGTCTCCCCCTCGTTGACGGTGAGGGAGACCTGCTTCAGGGCGTGGATCGGCCCGTAGAAGACATCCACCTCATCAAAGGCAAGCAGTGGCTGGCTCATCGGCGGGTCTCCTCTTCCTCAGCGCCAAGATAGGCGGCAATCACGCTGGCGTTGGCCTGGATCGCCTGCGGCGCGCCGCGGGCGATGACGTCCCCGTGGTCGAGCACGATGATATGATCCGAAATCTCCATCACCATCCCCATATCATGTTCGATCAATAGCACCGTGATGCCGTGCTGCTGACGCAGAAAGCGGATAATCCGGCTCAGCGCCTGGGTTTCCACCGGGTTGAGTCCGGCCGCCGGCTCATCCAGACAGATCATCTCCGGGCGGGTGCACATGGCGCGGGCGATCTCCAGCCGCCGCTGCTGTCCGTAGGAAAGCGTTCCCGCCAGACGGTTGGCACAGTCCACCATATCCACCACCTCCAGCCAGTAAAAAGCGCGATCCAGCGCCTGACTCTCCGCCTGCCGATAGCCGCGAGTATTGAGGATCCCGGCCAGCAGATGGCGGTTAACCTGGGTATGCTGGGCCACCAGCAGGTTCTCAATCACCGACATCTCGCGGAACAGGCGAATATTCTGGAAGGTACGCGCCAGGCCGGCGCGGTTCACCAGATGGGTGCCGCCGAACATCTTGTAATAGATCCGCCGCCCCAGCTGCGCCGGGTGGAGAAAATCGTCCGGGTGAAGCTTTTGCCCCAGCACCTGAATGACATCGGTGACCTTTTCCCGCGCCCGCAGCACGATGCTCCCCCCCGTCGCCCGATAAAAGCCGGTCAGGCAGTTAAATACCGTGGTTTTGCCCGCGCCGTTGGGGCCGATCAGGGCGGTGATCGACCCCCGCTCCACCTCCAGATTGACGTCATTCAGCGCTTTGATGCCGCCGAAATGCATCATCAGATGCTCAACGCGTAAGATGCTGTCGGTCATGGCGCGACTCCTTTTCGCCACGCTACCCCGCTGCGGCTGGTGCGCACCAGGCCGCGCGGCCGCCAGATCATCATCATCACCATCAGTACGCCAAACAGCAGCACGCGATATTCGTCAAACCCGCGCAGCAGCTCCGGGGTGACCGTCAGGACAAACGCCGCCAGCACCACCCCCAGGGTGGAGCCCATTCCTCCCAGCACCACAATCGCCAGGATCAGCGCCGACTCAAAAAAGGTGAACGACGTCGGGTTAACAAATCCCTGATAGCTGGCGAAGAACACCCCGGCGATGCCGGCGGTCGACGCGCCGAGCATAAACGCCGAGAGCTTGACCAGCACGTGGTTGAGCCCCATCGCCCGACAGGCGATCTCATCCTCGCGCAGCGCCTCCCAGGCGCGGCCGATGGGCATCCGCGTCAGGCGATGCTTCACCAGCAGCACCAGCATCACCACCAGGCACAGCACGGCGTAGAGAAAGATGAATTTCAGGTTGGGGTTGTAACTGACGTGGAAGAACTCATGGACGGGGATGCCGCCATCCTTAGCCCGGCGGGTAAATTCGAGGCCAAACAGCGTAGGGGACGGCACCGGTACGCCGTTAGGGCCGCCGGTGAAGCTCACCCAGTTGTTGAGCACCAGGCGGATAATTTCGCCAAAGCCGAGGGTGACGATAGCCAGGTAGTCGCCATGCATGCGCAACACCGGAAAGCCAAGCAATGCCCCGGCGAGGGCCGCCATCACCGCCCCCAGCGGCAGCATCGCCCAGAAGCCGAGCCCGAGGTACTGGTAGCCCAGCGCCAGGCCGTAGGCGCCGATGGCGTAAAACGCCACATAGCCCAGATCGAGCAGCCCCGCGAGGCCCACCACAATATTTAACCCCAGGCCAAGCAGAACGTAGATCAGCCCAAGGATGGCCACGGTCAGCAGATATTTTGTGGCGAGAAACGGAAAGACAATGGCCAGGCCCACCAGCATCGGCATTATCCAGCGCAGCCGCGAGCGGTAGCCCGGCGGCCGGACGTACACCCCGTCATCCGCCCCCTCAAAGCGGGCAATAAAGGCTTTTCCCCTGTGGCTCTGCAGCAGCAGGCTGAGCGCCAGCCTGCCGGCCATCACCACCGCCACCAGGATCGCCACCCGCGCGGGCGCGAGGGTAAAGCCATACCCTTTGAGCACCACGCCGACGATCGGGCCAAAGACAATTAATGCGCAAAGACCGGCCAGCACGCTGTCGATCAGCGCGCTTTTGATTTCCCGCGCAGGCTGGCGCGTCAGTTCACCCATAGAGCCCCCTCAGACCTTGGCCACCAGCGGACGACCCAGCAGCCCCTGCGGGCGAAAAATCAGGATCGCCACCAGCAGCGCAAAGGAAAAGACATCTTTGTAATCCGAATTCACCAGCCCGGCGAACTGGGCTTCGGCCACCCCAAGCAGCAGTCCGCCCAGCATCGCGCCCGGCAGCGAGCCAATCCCGCCCAACACCGCGGCGGTGAAGGCTTTGATGCCGATAATAAATCCGATGTAGAAGTCGAAGGTGCCGTAGTTCATGGTCACCAGCACCCCGGCCAGGCCGGCCATCGCCGCGCCGATGACAAACACCAGGGAGATCACCCGGTCGGTATTGATGCCAAGGATCGCCGCCATGCGCCGGTCCTGCTGGGTGGCACGGCAGATGCGCCCCAGCCGGGTGTACTGAATAATCCAGGTCAGGATCAGCATCCCCGCCAGCGCCGCGACGAGAATAAACACCTTGGTCCAGGTGATCTGCACCACCCCATCGCCCACCGTCATCCGCAGCGCGCCGCTGAGCAGCGTCGGGATCCCCTGCTGGTTCGGCCCCTGGCTCATCTGGACATAGTTCTGCAGGATCAGCGACATCCCGATAGCCGAGATCAGCGGCGCCAGGCGCGTCGAGTTGCGCAGCGGCCGGTAGGCGATGCGCTCGATCGCCCAGCCGTACACGCCGGTGACCACGATGGTGAACACCAGGGTGGCGAAAATCAGCAGCGGAAAGGAGTGGATCCCGAAGAAAGAGAGCAGCGCCAGGCCGATGGCGCACAGGTAGGCGGAGACCATATACACCTCGCCGTGGGCGAAGTTGATCATGCCGATGATCCCATACACCATGGTGTAGCCGATGGCGATTAAGCCGTACACCGCCCCCAGCGTCAACCCATTGATCAGTTGTTGTAGAAAAAACGCCGTCATAGCCCCTCCAGCCGCCAGGCCGACGGCCGCCGGGATGGGTACCCGGTCGACCGCCGTCATGTGACGATTCGCAAGTCAAAAGGACAGAACGTCCTCAGGTCGTGGCCGATCAGAGCTGGTGATATTTGCCCTTGTCATCCCACTGATAGACCACGTAGTCGGACACCTTGAGGTCGCCTTTGCCATCCCAGGCTTTCTTGCCCATCACCGTCTCGACGTCGTGGTTCTTCAGCCAGTCGCTGGCTTTGGCGTTATCAGTGCCGACGGCGTTCCAGGCCGCGGCAATAGCCTGAATGGAGGCGTAGGCGTAGAGGGTATAGCCTTCTGGCTCAAAGCCGCTGGCGCGGAACTTCTCGATCACCGCTTTGCCTTCCGGGAGGGTGCGCGGGTCCTGACCAAAGGTCATCAGCACGCCGTTGGTGAACTGCGGCCCGCCGGCGGCCGTCACCAGCTCCTCGGTGACGATACAGTCGCCGGAGAAGAATTTAGCCTGCACTCCCTGCTCGCGCATCTGGCGCACCAGCGGGCCGGCCTCAGGGTGGCAGCCGCCAAAGTAGACCACGTCCGGCTTGAGGGCGCCGATCTTGGTCACCAGGGCGTTAAAGTCTTTTTCACCGCGGGAGAGGCCTTCGTACAACACTTCTTTGGTGCCCCGCTTCGCAAGCGCTGCGCGGGTGGCATCGGCCAGCCCCTGGCCATAGGTGTCTTTATCATGGATGACGGCAATTTTCTTCGCCTTCAGCACGTCCAGCATATAGTTGGCGGCAATCGCCCCCTGCTGATCGTCGCGACCACACATGCGGAAGAGATCCTTCATGCCGCGCTCGGTGATCTGTGGGTTGGTGGAGCCGGGGGTAATGGTCAGGATCCCGGCTTCGTCATACACCTCGGAGGCTGGCATCGTTGAGGAAGAGCAAAAGTGCCCCACCACGGCGGAGACTTTCGCTTCGTCCACCAGCCGGTTAGCCACCGCTACCGCCTGTTTCGGTTCGCACGCGTCATCCCCCTGCACCAGCACAATTTTTTCGCCTTTGATGCCGCCGGCGGCATTGATATCAGCCACCGCCTGCGAGGCCCCTTTCCAGTACTGGGCGCCGTAGGTAGCGTTGGGGCCGGTGAAGGGCCCGGCGACGCCGATCTTCACGTCAGCCTGGGCGTAAAAGGCCATGCTCATACAACCTGCTATCACAACATGAAGCGTCATTGTTTTCAGTTTCAAAGACATTCGGATATTCCTCAGCGATTTAGAGCCTGGCGTCATGGAATGACGCAGAAAATATCACTTACCGTGTGGTGCCGACGCAGGCGCAGCGCCAGGACGGCCAGGGTGGAAGAAGCAAAAATCCCGCCAGGTAGAGAGGGCGCGCCGGAGAGCGGACGCCCCGGTCGGTGCGCACGCGACGGCAACCCGTGCCGCATCCGGCAAGGGCGCATTCCCTTTCAGGTCAGGAGATTGGTTGCCATCACGTGGCGAGCCGGACAACGCGGTATCCGTACCGGCCCGTGAGCTAAACATAGATGCAGTTAGCGCTCGCTGCGCGCCAGCGTGGTGCAAAAATGCGAATATGATCAACAGTGGTGATTATTTTGTTGCGGTAATGTGAAGATGATAACAGGAGAGCCCGTTAAGGGCTCCCCTGTGGCCCGGCGGCCGCTCAGAGTTGGCTGGTGAACGTTCGGGAGATCACATCCTGCTGCTGCTCGCGGGTCAGCGCGTTAAAGCGGACCGCATAGCCAGAGACCCTGATCGTCAGATTCGGATACTGCTCCGGATGTTCTATCGCATCGAGCAGCTTTTCCCGGTTCAGCACATTGACGTTGAGATGCTGTCCCCCCTCCACCGTCTCCTCGTGATGGAAGTAGCCGTCCAGCAGCCCCACCAGGTTATTTTCCTGCGCCGACGGCGCTTTGCCGAGGGCCGCCGGCACGATGGAGAAGGTGTACGAGATGCCATCTTTGGCGTAGGTAAACGGCAGTTTCGCCACCGAGGTCAGCGACGCCACCGCCCCTTTGCGATCGCGGCCATGCATCGGATTGGCCCCCGGGGCGAACGGCGTCCCCGCCCGACGTCCGTCCGGCGTGTTGCCGGTTTTCTGCCCGTACACCACGTTGGAGGTGATGGTCAGGATCGACTGGGTCGGCACCGCCTGGCGCCAGGTGGGCAGCGCCTGAATTTTGCGCATAAAGCGCTCCACCAGGTCGCAGGCGATGGCATCGACGCGATCGTCGTTGTTGCCATACTGCGGATAATCCCCCTCAATGACAAAGTCCACCGCCAGCCCGTGATGGTCGCGTACCGGCTTCACCCGGGCGTACTTTATTGCCGACAGCGAATCCGCCGCCACCGACAGGCCGGCGATGCCACAGGCCATCGTGCGGTAAACGTCGCGGTCGTGGAGGGCCATCAGCGCCGCCTCGTAGCTGTATTTATCATGCATGCAGTGGATGATGTTCAGCGCGCTGATGTACTGCACCGCCAGCCAGTCCATAAAGTGGTCGAGGCTGGCCATCACGGTGTCGTAGTCCAGCACCTCATCGCGCAGCGGCGCGGTTTTCGGCCCCACCTGGATCTTCAGTTTCTCATCCATCCCGCCGTTAATTGCGTAGAGCAACGTTTTGGCCAAATTGGCGCGGGCGCCGAAGAATTGCATCTGCTTGCCGATGACCATCGGGCTGACGCAGCAGGCGATGGCGTAGTCGTCGCTGTGGAAATCGCTGCGCATCAGATCGTCGTTCTCATACTGCAGCGACGAGGTGGCGATAGAGACCCGGGCGGCGTATTTTTTAAACGCCACCGGCAGCGCCTGCGACCAGAGCACGGTCAGGTTGGGCTCCGGCGCCGGGCCCATGGTGTGCAGGGTATGCAGATAGCGGAAGGTGGTTTTGCTGACCAGGGTGCGACCATCCAGCCCCATGCCGCCCAGCACTTCCGTCGCCCAGATGGGATCCCCGGAGAACAGCGAATCAAATTCCGGGGTGCGCAGGAAACGCACCATGCGGATCTTCATGATGAAGTGGTCAATCAGCTCCTGGGCCTGCTCCTCATTCAGTAAGCCGGCGCGCAGATCGCGTTCAATATAGATGTCGAGGAAGGTGGCCGTGCGCCCCAGCGACATGGCGCCGCCGTTCTGCGACTTCACTGCCGCCAGGTAGGCGAAGTAGAGCCACTGTACCGCCTCACGGGCAGTGCGCGCCGGGTGGGAAATATCGCAGCCGTAGCGGGCCGCCATCTCCTCCATCTGCAGCAGCGCGCGCCGCTGTTCGGCCAGCTCTTCGCGCAGGCGCAGGGTGGCCTCCAGCGCCTCGCCGCGCTCCAGGGCTGGCTGCAGGTCGGCAAACTGCAGCTCACGTTCGCGGACCAGAAAGCGAATGCCGTACAGCGCCACGCGGCGGTAATCGCCGATGATCCGTCCGCGACCGTAGCCGTCCGGCAGCCCGGTCAGCACCCCGGATTTACGGCAGCGCAGCATATCCGGGGAATAGACGTCAAAAACGCCCTGATTGTGGGTCTTGCGCAGCGCCGTAAACTGATACTCAAAGTCAGGATCCATTTCGCGACCATAGGCCTCGAAGGCGTTTTTGATCATATTGATGCCACCAAAGGGATGCAGAGCGCGCTTCAGCGGCTGGTCCGTTTGCAGGCCGACGATCTTTTCCAGCGGCTGGTTGATATAGCCCGCCGCGTGGGCGGTGATGGAGGTAGCGACATTGGTGTCGAAATCCACCGGCGCATGGGTGGCGTTCTCGACGCGGATCCCGGCCATCACTTGCTCCCAGAGGGCGGTGGTGGCCGGCGTCGCGTCGGCGAGGAAAGACTCATCGCCCTCGTAAGGGGTGTAGTTATGCTGAATAAAGTCGCGAACGTTAATCTGCGTTTGCCACGCCGTACCGCGAAAGCCCTGCCAGGCGTCGGCGTATTGTGCGTCGTGGGTGTCGATATCTACTTTCATGAACATCGTCTCTCTACAGAATAAAAAAATCAGGCCAGCGCCGCCGCGGTGTGGATCCGGCCTAAGCGGATCGCATCGAGGGCAATCATGCGCTCTTCATTGGTGGGGATAACCGCACAGCGCACCCGGCTGCCGTCGGCGGAGATCAGACGCTCACCGTCCGAATTGGGCTGCTGGTTGCGGGCGGCGTCCATCTCAAGGCCAAAGACCGCCAGCCGCTCGCTTACCAGCCGGCGGATTAGCACCGAGTTTTCGCCAATCCCGCCGGTAAAAATAATGCCGTCGAGACGCTGCAGCGCGGCGGCGTGGCCGGCGATATGGCGGGCGATGCGATGGACGAAGGTTTTGATCGCCAGGCGGGCGCGGGCATGGCCCTCATGCCAGGCCTGCTCCAGCACCCGCAGGTCGGAGGAAAGGCCGGAGATCCCCAGCAGGCCGGAGGCGGTGTTGGCCACCCGCTCCAGGTCACTGAGGGTCTGCCGGGTTTCCGCGGCAATCCACGCCATGGCGCCGAAGTCGACATCGCCGCTGCGGGTGCCCATCATCAGCCCCTCCAGCGGCGTCATCCCCATCGAGGTGTCTACGCTGCGGCCGTTGCGCACTGCGCAGACCGAGGCGCCATTGCCCAGGTGGGCGATCACCAGACCACTCTCCTGCTCCGGCAACCCGAGCAGCGCCAGGGCGCGCCGGGAGACATAGCGGTGCGAGGTGCCGTGGAAGCCATAGCGGCGCACCCCGAGGTTCTGGTAATACTCCCACGGCAGACCATAGAGAAAGGCTTCCGGGGCCAGGGTCTGGTGAAAGCTGGTATCAAAGACCGCCACCTGCATCACCTCCGGGAACAGCCGCTGCGCCGAGGCGATGCCGCTGAGGCTGGCGTAGTTATGCAGGGGGGCCAGGGACGACACCTGGCGAATATTGTCGATAACCTCCTCGCTGATAATGACCGACTCGGTGAAGAGGTCGCCGCCGTGGGCGACGCGGTGGCCAATCAGGGCCACGCTGCCGATGAGGTCGCGTTGGGCTAATGCCCCGGCAATCGCCTGGAGGGCGCCTTCGTAGCCGCGCGGCGCCAGCGCCACCGGTTTGCCGCCGTTAAGCGAGAGAGACGCCTGGTCTGCGTTGATGCCCTCGGCCACGCCGTTGAGCAGGCAGTCGCAGCTGGCGGCGTCCAGCACGGAAAATTTGATCGACGACGAGCCGCAGTTGATCACCAGAACTACCGGAAATTCAGTCATGTTGTACTCCGCGTGGCCTGAGCCGGATTAGAACAGTTTGTAAACGATGTTGAGGATGGTCAGCAGACCAATAGCGGTCACAAAGAGGTTGTCGAGACGGCCACGGTATTTGGCCAGCGAAGGCGCTTTACGAATGGCGTACATCGGCAGCAGACACAGCAGCGAGGCGATAATCGGCGCGCCCATGGCCTCAATCAGGTCGAGGATATTGGGGTTGGCATACGCCACCACCCAGGTCGAGCCCATGATGAACACCATGCTCAGGGTATTGAGCTTGCCGCTGGAGACGCGGGTTTTATCCCCTTTATAGCCGAAGCGCAGGATCAGCCCGTTCAGCCCCTCGAGGGTGCCGAGATAGTGGCCGAAGAACGATTTGAAGATGGCCACCAGGGCGATAATCGACGCGCCATATTCCAGCAGGGTGGCAAAGGTGGATTTAGTGCCCGACATCGAGGCAAAGTGATTCGCCAGATAGGAGAGCACCGGGATATTCTGCGCCTTGGCGTCCGCCATGTTCTGCGGCGAGAGGGTAAACAGGCAGCTGAAGGCGAAGAACATCACCACCGCCACCATCAGCATGCTGGCCCGGGAGATAATCTGCGAACATTTTTGTTCGGTGTACTCCCGGCCAAACTGCGCTTCATACTCTTCGCGTTTGGAGACCACAAACGAGGAGACGATCGGCGAGAAGTTGAAGGAGAACACCATAATGGAGATGCCCAGCCATACTGTCACCAGAATGCCGTCATGACCGGTTAAGGCGATATCGCTGAGGTTCACCTGGTCAATCACCGCGCTATTCCAGTAAGGGATCAGAGACAGGGAGATCACCACCAGGCTGGCGATAAACGGCCACACCAGATAGCTCATCACCTTGACCATCAGGTCTTTACCAAACCAGATGACAAACGCCATCAGCAGCAGCAGGAGCAGCGCCACCACCCCGCGGTTGAGGGCCGGCATCTGTAGCTGGTTCTCCCAGAAGGTCATGAAGGTATTGGTGATCGTGACGCCATAAATCCACAGCAGCGGGCAGATGGCGAAGAAGTACAGAAAGGTGATCACCACCCCGCCGGTTTTGCCAAAATGCTCTTCCACCGTTTCGGTGATATTGCCGGAGGGGTTAGCCCCCGACAGGCACAGCCGCGCCAGCGCCCGATGGCAATAGAAGGCAATGGGATAGGCCAGCACCAGCATCACCAGGATCGGGATCAGCCCGCCGAAGCCGGCGCGGATGGGGAAAAACAGTACCCCGGCGCCGATAGCGGTGCCAAACAGGCCCAGGGTCCAGGTGGTGTCAGATTTACGCCAGGACGAAAGGCTTGTCTGGCTGGATGCAATGCTCTCAGTCGTACTCATATCCTGTCCTCACTTCTGTATTGAATTAAGCGTCAACAAAACCCGTAATTTGCGAGACCCGCGAGAGATCGATATTGCCGCCGGAAATCAGGCTGACCGTTTTGCGGTTCTGGATATAGCTGTCTAATTTGCCGCTTAATAACGCGGCGCAGGCCAAGGCCCCGGCCCCTTCGGTGATCACTTTATTGCGCTGAATTAAGGCGACCATGCTCTGGCGAATGTCGTCCTCACTGACGAGGACGATGTCATCCACCAGCTGGCGGGCGATTTCATAGGTCAGTTTCCCCGGGCGGGCGACATCGCAGCCATCGGCTAAAGTGCCGGCGTGGCGATGGCTGGTGATCTCTCCGGCGTACCAGGAGGCGGCCATACCGTGAACATTCTCCGACTGCACGCCGATAATACGGATCGTCGGGTTAATGGATTTAATCGCAATCGCGATGCCGGCAATTAAGCCACCGCCGCCAATCGGCACGATGACATTATCCACGTCATACAGATCTTCTAATATTTCGAGACCGATGGTGCCCTGCCCGGCAATAACCTGCGGGTCGTCATAGGGGGGAATAAAAATACGGCCTTCAAGTTCAACAATATCGCTGGCTTTGGCGAGGGTATCGTTAAAATTATCGCCATGCAGCACCACCTCCGCCGAATAATCGCAGGTGGCGGCGACTTTCGATTTCGGCGCCCCTTTCGGCATCACCACTTTCCCGTCAATGCCGAGCATGGCGCAGGAGAGCGAGACGCCCTGGGCGTGGTTGCCCGCTGAGCAGGCCACCACCCCTTTGCGTTTTTCCGCCGCGGTTAACCCGCTGAGCTTATTAAAGGCGCCGCGAATTTTAAATGAGCCCGTGCGCTGCATATTTTCGAATTTAAGAAATATTTCCCCCTTGCAGCGTTCGCTAAAATAATTCGAGCGCGGCATACCCGTTTTATATATCTTTCCTGCCAGGCGTTGTTTCGCTTCGAGAATATCGTTAATCGATACCGGAAGATCGTAGGTAATATGCATGATGGCCTCTGTTTCTTAAGATAAAGTCAATAACCGGGCGTCATCCTGCTGATAACAGCGAGGATGGGTGTTGGGTTATTTAATAACTATCAGTCAGGCAATTTCTATTGGCTGCCAGTGGCGGTTGCCCTGCCCCGATGAATACTGTTTCGCCATCTCCACCAGCGACGCCGCCGCGGTTTTCAGCCGGTAATTTTTCGACCACACCGCCGCATAGCGCGCCACCGGCAAGGCCTCTTTAATGGGGATGGTGACAAACTGGCTCGAGCCGAACGGCGTGGTCATGTCGCAGGGAATGACCGTCAGAAAATCGGCATTGAGCACCAGGTTATAGATCGTCACCACCGAATCGGTATTGACGATATTTTCGCGGCGGATGCCGCTGCGCTGCAGGGTGGTCAGCAGTTCGCTGTAGTAACCCATATTGGTCTCCGGCAGCACCCACTGCTCGTGCTGGAGCGAGGCCAGGCGGACGGTGCCGTTGCCGATCCGCGCCCGGTTCGCCACCAACACAAACTCAGACTCAAACAGCGGCTCGACGTGCAGGTCCTGCAGCTTCATCTCATCGCTCAGCGTCCCGATGGCGAAGTCGAGGCGGCCGTCGCGGATTGCCGGCAAAAAGGCGGAGAGCTGCGCCTCATACATTGAGACCCGCGCCTTGGGGAAGGTCATTTTAAACTGATGCACCATCTCCGACATAAAGGTAAACCCCACCAGCGAGGGGAAACCAAAGGAGACATCCACTACCGTGCTGTTGGTCAGGGCATTCATTTCATTGACCATATTTTTCATTTCACGGGTGATTGTCTCTGACCAGTTAAGAAATACCTGCCCGGCCTCGGTGAGCGAGACGCCGGTATTTCGCCGAACGATTAACTCGCTGCCAAAATAGCTTTCCATGTCGCCAATGATTTTACTGACCGCCGGCTGAGTGAGTCCTAACGCTTTTGCTCCAGCCCCGATTGACCCGCTGCGGATCACTTCCTGGAAAACCACCAGATGCTGAGTTTTAGGCAGAGAAAAAGTATTCATCACGTCTCGCTTTCATTCCTTTGTTGACGGCGGAAAGTGTAACAAATCGCGATCACCGGGTTATGTGAGAGCTCTCACAAAGGCTCCGCCGCGGCGGATGAGCAGGCGTCACAAGTCAGAATAAATAAATTAAAATCAATACATTACAAGCACCATAAACGATATTTGCACGTCTTTTGCCGTGACCGAATGCGGGGATAAAAATAATTGATGGCAATAACATCGACGGCAAAATGGCGATAAAAAATACGCCTTTTGCACGCTATTTGACCAACATTGTCAGGATGAGAAGAAAGCCGAAAATTAAATTAATGCTGTAAAGAATAAAAAGCAGACGTAATCAACGCCCTTATTTAACGACAAGTCGGTTTGGCATCACATTTTATCTGCGGCGGGCGGGAAAAGGGCACAGGCATTATTTACATAAAAGAAACATTATATTCACAATTTAGTTTTTCTTGTGCGGCGGACGGTACGGCTTTTTCCGCCCTATCGCAGGCGGTCATACTTTGATTAAAATCAACCCTGGTAATTTATTTTTTACGGTGGCCGCTTGAGAGTCATTTGTGTTGCCGATCACAAATCCATAAAACAACCTTCCGGCTTTTCTTCCACCGCAACTGATTAACCAGCTTTTCACTATGCAAATGCAAATAACGTATTTGCCCTCCCCGCAGGCGCTCTGTAGTTTGAGCCAGGATCCCGGCGCCACTTTATCCGGGTCAGGACTTTATTATTCAGAGTGTTGAATTCCACCATGATTAAATTAACGCATCTTTGCAAAACCTATCCAGGCAGCGCCCAGCCGGCCATTCGCGACCTCAGTCTGGATATTGATCATGGCGAATTCTGCACCTTCGTCGGCCCGAGCGGCTGCGGAAAAACGACTATCCTGCGCATGATTAATCAGCTGGATATTCCCGACAGCGGCGACGTCTATATTCAGGGCGTCCGCCTCGCTGACGCTGATATTATCCAGGTCCGCCGCCAGATCGGCTTCGTGATGCAAAGCGCCGCGCTCTTTCCCCATCGTACCGTGGCGCAAAATATCGCCACCGTACCGCGGCTGGCGGGCTGGAGCAAAGCGCGGATCCGCGCGCGCATTGACGAACTGGTGGCGCTGATGTCGCTCGACAGCCATCTGCTGCACCGCTATCCGCATCAGCTCTCCGGCGGCCAGCAGGGACGCGTAGCCATCGCCCGCGCCATCGCCGCCGATCCGCCGATTTTACTGATGGATGAGCCCTTCGCCGCCATCGACCCGGTGGTCCGTGAACGCCTCCAGGACGAGCTGTTGCTGTTGCAGCAGCGGCTGCAGAAAACCATTGTACTGGTGACCCACGACATCAATGAAGCGATCCGTCTCGGCGATAAAATCGCCATTTTCCAGGAAGGCGGCGTGCTGGCGCAGTTTGATACCCCCGACCGTATTCTGGCCCACCCGGCAAGCGAGTTCGTGCGCCGCTTTATTGGCCCGGAACCCAATCTGAAGCGGCTGGGCATGATACAGGTCGGCCAGCTGCCGCGTCACGATGTCCCCTTGCTCGACGAAGCGCTAACGCCGCTCGCCAGCGCCCATCCACCGCTGGCGAGCCCGCTGCGCCTGGTGCTTGACCGCCAGCGACGCCCGCTGCACTGGTTTGATCCGCAGCGGGGTCTCACCCTGCCGGTGGAGCGCCCGCTCGCCAGCAGCCACAGCCTGCGTTTTGCCTATAGCGCGCTGCTCGACGTGGCGACCGGCGTGCTGGTGCATGTGGATGGCGAAGGACAATACCAGGGGGCGGTGTCTCACGCCCTGCTGCAGCAAGTGCTCGACGGCGCGGTGGGAGTGAGACCTCATGATTGACTGGGGCTGGGTTATCGATAACCGCGCGATGATCGGCGATCTCCTCTGGCAGCATGCGCGGATGGTCCTACTGGCGCTACTTTTCGGCTCCCTGCTCACCGGCGGCCTGTTAGCCATTACCCTGCGCTGGCCCGCGACGGCGCAGCCGCTCATCACCCTTTGCGGCGTGCTGTTTACCATTCCTTCGCTGGCGCTCTTTATTTTATTACTGCCGTTTACCGGGCTGTCGCTGACTACCTCGCTGATTGGCCTGACGCTGTACTCGTTGCTGATCCTGTTGCGCAACATGCTGGCCGGCATAGAAAAGCTGCCACAGGCGGCGCTGGAGTCGGCGCGGGCGCTCGGCTACACCCGGGGATTCCGCTTCTTCGATATCGAGCTGTGGCTGCTGCTGCCCTCCTTGTTTGCCGGGCTGCGCATTGCCTCGGTAACGCTGGTCGGCCTGGTCACCGTCACCGCGCTGATCGGCCAGGGCGGGCTGGGACAGCTGCTGCTGGCGGGTTTTAATCAGGACTTTCTGACGCCGATTATCGTCAGCCTGGTCCTGAGCCTGCTGCTGTCGCTGGTCTTTGACGGGCTGATCGCCCGTCTCGGCGACTGGCTAACGCCGTGGACGAAATGATGACACTGCTTCTCGCCACCTTTCACTGGTTGACCCAGCCGGAGCACTGGCTGGGCGACGAGGGCATCCTGCTGCGCCTGGGCCAACACCTTTATTACGTGCTGGTCAGCATGGCCGTGGCCTGCGCCATTGCCCTGCCGCTTGGTATCGCCCTGGGCTACTGGCGCAAAGGCGCCTTCGTGGTGATCAACCTGTTTAATCTTGGCCGCGCCATCCCTTCGTTAGGGCTGATTTTATTATGCATCATCGTTTTTGGCTTTAACGATATCCCGGTGCTGGCGGCGCTTATCGCGCTTTCTATTCCGCCGATTCTCACTAACACCTGGGTGGGGATTTATCACGCCGACCGCCCGCTGTGCGATGCGGCCATCGCGCTGGGCATGACCCCCTGGCAAAGCCTGTGGCAGGTGCGGATCCCGCTGGCGGCGCCGCTGATCCTCGCCGGAGTGCGCACCGCGCTGGTTCAGCTTATCGCCACGGCGGTGGTCGCAGCCTATGCCGGTCTGGGCGGGTTGGGACGATTTCTGATCGACGGACTCGGGCAACGGGATATCCCGCAGGTGATCGGCGGCTCGCTGGTGGTTTCCCTGCTGGCGATAGGCGGCGAACTGCTTTTCGCCCGCTGCGCCGGCCGCCTGGTTCATCGCCGTATTGCCGCGCCTTATTAGCGTGACACTGACATGACCCCAGCGCCTGGCGCTGATTAACCTGAAAATAAAAGAGGTATTATGAAGCAATTATTTGGCAAGGCCGTCACCGCCCGTCGATTTCGTCTCTCGTTGCTGGCCGCCGGGCTGTTCAGCCTGAGCGTTTACACCTATGCCGCCAGCGTCACGGTGGGCGGGGCCAACTTTACCGAAAGTTCCATTCTCGCCAACATCTACGCCAGCGCGCTAAAGAAAAATCATATCGAGGCCAACACCCGTCTCAACCTCGGCAACCGGGAAATTATTATTCCGGCGCTGCAGAGCGGTGAGATCGATATCGTTCCGGAATATCTTGGCGCCCTGCTCAATTTCTATAACGGCAAAACCGAGGCCACCAGCCAGCAGGACGTCAGCGCTGAGTTGGCTCAGGTCCTGCCTGCCGATTTCACTCTGTTGAACCCGGCCCCGGCCACCTCGATCACCGCCTGGGCGGTACGTGCCGAGACCGCGGAGAAATACCATCTGCGCACCCTCTCCGACCTGAAGCCCGTCGCCCCGCAGCTGGTGATCGGCGGACCGCCGGAGCTGGCGGTACGCGCCCTGGGCCTGCCGGGGCTGAAACGCGTCTATGGTCTTGAGTTCAAAGCGGTGAAATCGCTGGACATGGGCGGGCCGCTGACCCGGCTGGCGCTCAATTCGGGCAAAATCGATGTCGCGACGGTCGTCTCCACCCAGGGCAATCTGGCGAAGGAGAAATGGGTGGTTCTGGAAGATGATAAACATGAGCAACCGAGTCAGAACGTGGTGCCGCTGGTGCGCAAAGCCAGTCTGACGCCGGAGATCGGCGCCGTGCTCAATGAGGTCTCCGGCAAACTGGACAATGCCACGCTGATTGCCCTCAACCAGCAGGTAGATCTTCAGCATAAAGATCCAGCGGCCGTCGCCGACCAGTGGGTTAATGCCAACCTATCCCAACACTGACCTTCACTCCGCCACGGATGGCGTTCAGCCGCGAGTCCACGCTATGTCTACCCGACACATGATCCTGAACCTGTTCTTTTATAACCCACAGGGGGATTACCGTTTCTCCTGGCGTCACCCTGACGCGCCTGAAGCGGACATATTTACCCTCAACTATTACGCCAGTCTGGCGCGCAAGGCCGAAGCGGCGACCCTCGACGCTATCTTTGTCGCCGACCATATCGCGGTGTGGGATACGGTGCCCAGCGGCCTGACCCACTACGCCAACGCCCGGCTTGAACCCCTGACGCTGCTCTCCGCCCTCGCCGCGGTGACGGAGCATATCGGCCTGATGGCCACCGCGTCCACCTCCTATAACGAACCCTATAACCTGGCTCGCTACTTTGCCTCGCTGGATTTGCTCAGCAATGGCCGGGCAAGCTGGAATGTGGTCACGTCGTGGCTGGAAGAAGAAGCAGCAAACTTCGGTCTGGAGCAGCTTCCCCGCCACGGCACGCGCTACCAGCGGGCCAATGAATTCATCGACGTGGTCACTCGCCTGTGGGATTCCTGGGAAGATGGCGCGGCGATCTTCGATAAAGCGCGCGGATTATTTGCCGATGCCGACAAGGTGCATCATCTCGAGTATCAGGGCGAGTACTTTCGCGTGCGCGGCCCGCTCAACGTCCCTCGCCCGCCGCAGGGCCATCCACTGCTGGTGCAGGCCGGCTCTTCGGAAGCAGGGAAAGCGCTGGCCGCCGCCTGGTCCGATATGCACTTCGTGTTTATTCACTCGATCGCCGAGGGGCTGGCCTATCGCGAAGAGATGAATCAACGGCTGCGCCAGCACGGGCGCGATCCGGCCCATTTCAAAATCATCGCTGGGGTCCTGCCGGTGGTGGTGAACTCCGACGAGGAGAAGGCGGCCCGCCAGCAGCTTAACGAACAGCTGATGAGCGACCAGATGGCTATCGATCTGCTCTCCTCTTATCTTCGAATGGATCTCAGCGCCCTGCCGAGGGACCAGCCCCTGCCGCCGCTCCCTGATGAAGAGAGCTTTGACGGCATCCGTACCGCGCTGAAGCTTATCCGCCAGTACGATCCGCGGCTCACTCTGCTGGAGTTGGGGAAGTTGTTATTACAGAGTTCTGATAGCTGGCTGCTGCTGGGCAGCGCCGAGGAGATTGCCGCCACCTTAACGGAGACCTGGCAGGCGGGCGCCGCCGATGGGTTCAACCTGATGTTCCCGCTGCTGCCGGGAGACTTTGACCGCTTTGTTGACCAGGTGGTGCCGCTTCTGCAGCGTAACGGCGTCATGCGTGACCGCTATCCGCCCGGCACCCTGCGTGAAAAGCTCGGTCTGCCGGCGGTGGCAAACCGCTTCACCGCCCCTTCCCGCCCCGCGTTACCGCCGACGCCGTAGTCTGCCATGACCCGCCCCGGCGCAGATCGCTGGCCGGGACATTTTACCTATAGCTGGCTGACTCCCTGCGCCGCGGCCTCATCCCGCCACGCCAGCAGCGGAGCATAGGCCTCCCGCGACATATCGCTATAGCCGCAGATCAGCAAGGCGTCGCACAGGGAACGATAGCGCGCATCGCTCACTAACTGCTGGAGCGCCTCGCGCAGGCTGTTCAGCGTCGAAGCCGGGGTGGCGCTGGCAGTGATCAGCGGCAGCCCTGGCGCGTCCGGGCTCCAGCCGATCGCCACCAGTCCTGCCAGGGCCTGCGGCTGATGTCGCTGCAGCAGAGCGTAGGTCACACAGTCGATGGCGGCGATATCGGCGTTTTCCTGCTGCAGCTCGCGCAACGATTGCCGATGGCTGCCGCTAAACACCACAGCCGAAAAAAATCGCCCCTCCCGCGAGAGCGGCGCGACCATTTTGCGCAGCACGTTGTAGCCGGACTGCGAGTGCTCGGCATTGCACACGGCCCGGCGGCCAAAAAAGTCAGCCAGCATCCGGTGACTATCCGCTTCGCGGACCACCAGCAGGCTGCGGTAGCGGCGCCCTTCGCAACCGGGCGCGGCGTAGTGGAAGCAGCCCACCGTCTGCACCTCCGGCAGCTGGGTCACCAGCGGATAGCCACAGGTCTGACTCAGCAACAGCCTCGGCTGGCGCCAGTGGGCCAGCAGATCCTCGGGGTCATCCGCCGGCGGGTCCCCCGCCACCATCACGCCGCGTTCGGCCAGCAGCGACTGTACCGCCTGCCACAGAGCCTGGGTCTGTTGACGGTGGATGGCATACATCGGAAAGGTCATGCGTTCAGCCATGTTCTCCTCCCGCCTGCGCCTGCTCGCCAAAGCCCGGATGGGCGTTCACCGCCACCGCCCGGCGGCTAAAATGGCGTCGCCACTCACCGTACCCACGCACCAGGAACCCCTGATTACGCTGCAGATAGGCCGTCTGGCGATGCAGATACAGCTGACGTAAAGCGTACCAGGGAACCCCTGGCAGGTCATGATGCACCGCATGGTAGTTGAGATTGAGGAACAGCACTCGCCAGGGGAGCCCGGCCTCGTTGATCACCGAGCGGGCCAGCGGGTCATCCGCGGCCCGGTGTTCGAGAAAAGAGCGCACTTTGGTCAGGGCCAGCGCCGGGTAACTCACCGCCAGCACAAACCACAGCGGGGAAAAACCCTGCGCCGCCATCCAGGCCAGCAGGCCCGTCAGCAGCAACAGATGCAGGCTCCACATGGCGATGGCGCGGCGGTCGCCCTCGCGGAAAGCCCGCAGCGCGCTGCGCAGGGTGTGAACGATATCCATCAGCGGCGCCAGCAGCAGACGCCCCCAGAAGGTATTGCGCAGGTGGATAAGGCGGCGCTGCCAGGCTGAGAAGCGCTGCCAGCTTTCCGCGGTCACGTAGTACGATTCGGGATCATCCTCGGGGTGCGTCAGCAGATGGTTGCGATGGTGCGCAAGATGGCTGTCGCGATAGACGCCATAGGGATACCAGACCGCCAGCGGCAGCGTCCCCAGCAGCTGGTTAAACCATGCCAGCCGGGTGGGATGCCCATGGATCAGCTCATGCTGTAAGGACATATACCAGGCGGTAAACCAGATCAGCAGCAGCGTGGCCGGAAACAGGCCCAGCGTCCGCCAGCCCGCCACGCAGGCAAACCAGCCGCCGTAAACCGTCACCAACAGCAGCCAGGTCGGCAGCTCGCTGCGCCACAGCCAGCTGCGCGCCAGCTGGCGGATCAGGATGCGCTGTTGGTCATCCACATAGACAGCCGTCTTCTTTTCCGTCACTTCCGATACCTTGCCGTGTTGCCTCATTCCCTCCGAAGATGTGAGATAACACGTTAAATAACAAAGTATTTAATTTACTTAGCTTTGCCAAAAAGCGCGTTTGTATTGAGCACGGCAAAAAATACCGTCCATGGCGCAACAGGCTGGCGGCGTTTAAACAGATCCATTGCCCGGCGGCGCTGCGCTTGCCGGGCCTACGGGATGCCCCCCCGGTCCATCCAGGCCGGTGCAGGCGCAGCCCCGCCGGACAAAAACAGTAGAGTCGCTTTTGTGCCGGGCGGCGACGGCACCTTGCCCGGCCGACGATCCGTGCGACCTGTCGTTAATTAATTCACCATTCTTGTTGAAACTCGCTGTTGGCAGCCTCGACACCGCTGTAACTTTACCGCCAGGTCGAGGACACTTAAGGGCTCCATTGCCTTATCCATCTTCGCGTCGAGGTTAGTTGTAGCGCATCAAAGAAACTACTCCTCTTCCCGCTCTGCTGGCGTCCAGGCCGGCAGAGTCTGGAAGGTGTGCAACAGCCCCTCGGACCACGCCTTGCGGATGCGGTTGAAGTAGGGATCGCTGTCGGTGATGCGATGCTGCCCGGCGCTGCTCAGGCTGCCGCTGCGGTAGAGCAGCGTATCCAGCGGCAGGCCAACGGACAGATTACTGCGCAGCGTCGAGTCAATGGAGATCAAGGCGCAGCACATCGCCTGCTCCAGCGGCGTATCGATGGTCAGCACCCGATCGATGATCGGCTTGCCGTACTTGCTTTCGCCAATCTGGAAATAAGGCGTGTCGCGGGTGGCTTCAATAAAGTTGCCCTCCGGATAAATATGGAACAGACGATGGGTTTCGCCGGCGATCTGGCCGCCAAGCAACAGGTTGCAGTTGAAGTTAGTATTACTGCAGTTTTGCTGGTTGCTGCTGTCGCGCTGGATCACCTCCAGCAGCGTTTTACCGATCAGCATGGCGGCGTCGTAGAGGGAAGTCACCTGCATCAGGTTCGGCTCCTGCTGGGTACGGATCCGCGCGCTGAGCAGGCTTATCACGCTCTGGGTGGTGGCCAGGTTGCCGGCGGATTGCAGCACCAGCACCCGTTCCCCTTCCTGATGGAAAACGTGCAGCTTTTTAAAAGTGGCAATATGGTCGACGCCCGCGTTGGTGCGGGAGTCGGAAGCAAACACCAGTCCATCCGCCAGGCACATGGCCACACAGTAGGTCATTGCGGTTATTCCCGTATTATTGCTGCTGCGCCTGCTGGCTGTGTTCGCGCACTTCAGCGTTGGTTAACATAATCTCCCCGCCGCCGCCCAGCCGGGTGCCCCGTACCGGGCAGGCGTCGAGATAATCCAGCCCAGTCGCCAGCCGCAGATGCTGATTCAGGCGACGGGTATTATTGGTGATATCAAACGACAGCCAACGGCCGTCGAGCCACACTTCCGCCCAGGCATGCATCGCGACATGCTGGGCGTTATCGCTGTAGACATAGCCGCTGACGTAGCGCGCCGGGATCTCCAGCGCCCGGCAGCAGGCGAGAAAAACATGGGTATGATCCTGGCACACGCCCTTCGCCCGGGCGAAGGCGTCGGCAGCGGAGTCCTGGACCTGGGTCGCGCCGGGGGAGTATGGCATTCTTAACAGCAGATCCGCCATCAGTTGATTCAAACTCTCTTCCGCCGCATCGGGACGATAGAGGCGCTGGGCGAACTCACGGATCGCCGTATCGGCGCGGGTCAGCGGCGTACTGCGCAGAAAAACCAGCGGCGACAGCAGCTCGGCCTCTTCATCACACGTCTCTTCCCCCTCGTCGGCGATATCGACAATCCCGCTGGCGCGGATGGTGATCTCTTTATGCGGGTTATCCAGCGTCAGCACATGCAGCACATTACCCCAGCCGTCGGTAGTGGTCACCGCCGCGCCGTCCGGCAGGGTCAGCGTCCAGGCGGTGATCGTCTGCCGTCCGGTGCTGCGCGGGGTCAGGCGCAGATACTGGGTGGAAAACTTCACTTCTTCATCGTAGCCATAGCGGGTGAGATGATCGATGACCAGTTTCATAAGGCCTCCAGATAGGTTTGTCTGATGCTGTCGGACAGGGCGTTAATTCTCGCCAGCAGTCCGTTAAGCGTGGTCTGCAGGTCCGCCTGCGCCAGGTCGTCACGGGTGCTGAAGCGCAGGTCAACGTTGAGCTGATGGGCGAGGCGCAGCGGCTGATAAGAGCGATCGTTGGCGATCTTCTCCAGTTCGCCCACCAGGTCGGCAATGCTGGCGCGCAGCGAACGTGGAATATCGTTACGCAGGATCAGCAGCTCCATCACCGTTTCGCGACTGACCGGCTGGCGGTAGAGGCTGTTGTAAGCTTCGCGGGCGCTGACCGCATTGAGCAGGGTATCCAGCCGGTAGTATTCGCGCACCGGGTCCGGATCGTTGGTCAGCTGTTGATCCTTAATTAGCAGCAGCTGGGTGGTGGCGAACGCGCGCTCGATCAGCGTGCCGATACCGATAAAACTCAGGGCGTCGTTGCGCAGCAGCGTGCCTATCACCGCTCCGCGAAACAGATGCACCCGCTCTTTCACCCACTCGAAAAAGCCGTCGCTCCCCAGTTCGCCCAGCCCCTGCTGGCGGAGGGTCCGCAGTTCGATGCGGGTGGCATTGATGCTCTCCCACACTTCGGCCGACAGACTGCCGCGCACCGCGTGCGCGTTGTTCCACGCCATCTCCACGCAGCTGTAAATACTGCAGGGGTTGTTGCCATCGAGGGCAAAAAAGTTGAGTAGATTGCTCATGGTAAAGCGGGCATGGCGCGCCTGAAACAGCTCGTGGGTCATTGACAAATTCAGCGGTAGCGCCAGATCCCGCGACTGCTGGCTGTGGCGGGGGATCATTGATAATTTCCAGGTCACGTCCAGCACCCGGGCGTAGCTCTCCGCCCGCTCAAGGTAGCGGGCCATCCAGAACAGTTCACTCGCCGTACGACTTAGCATGATGCGTCATCCTCCATCACCCAGGTATCCTTGGTTCCGCCGCCCTGCGACGAGTTGACCACCAGCGACCCTTCGGTCAGCGCCACGCGGGTCAGGCCGCCGGGCACCAGCCGCATCTCCTGTCCGGAAAGCACATAGGGGCGTAAATCGATATGCCGTGGCGACAGCCCTTCATCAACGAAGGTTGGGCAGGTCGACAGCGCAAGGGTGTCCTGGGCGATATAGTTGGCCGGATTGGCCAGCAGGCGCTGGCGGAAGGCCTCCCGCTCCTCTTTGGTGGAACGCGGGCCGACCAGCATGCCGTAGCCCCCGGCGCCATGGACCTCCTTGACCACCATCAGCTCCAGATTGCTCAGCACGTAGCGCAGGTCCTCCGCTTTCCGACACTGCCAGGTGGGGATATTGCTGAGGATCGGCTGTTCGCCGAGGTAAAAGCGGATCATCTCCGGGACGTACGGATAGATCGATTTGTCGTCAGCCACCCCGGTGCCGATGGCGTTGGCCAGCACTACGCCGCCGGCGCGATAGACGGACAGCAGCCCCGGGACACCGAGCATCGAATCGGCGCGGAAGGCCAGCGGGTCGAGCCAGGCGTCGTCGATGCGGCGATAAATCACATCCACCCGCCGCGGCCCCTCGGTGGTGCGCATATACACCGCGCCGTTTTTAATAAACAGATCGGCGCTTTCCACCAGCTCGACCCCCATCTGCTGCGCCAGGAAGCTGTGCTCGAAGTAGGCGCTGTTAAAGCGACCCGGGGTCATCACCACGACACAGGGATCATCCACCAGCGAACTTTCGCGCAGGGTCTGCAGGAGGTAGCTCGGGTAGCGCTCCACCGGCGCAATGTGATGCTGCTCGAACATCTCCGGATAGAGGCGCATCATCATCTTACGGTTTTCGAGCATGTAGGAGACGCCGGACGGCGTGCGCAGATTATCCTCCAGCACGTAGTACTGGCCGTCGTTATTGCGCACCATATCGACGCCGGTGATATGGGCATAGGTGTTGTTTGGCAGGTTGATGCCCTGCATGCACGGTTGATACTGCTCGTTGGCCAGCACCTGCTCGGCCGGTATCAGCCCCGCACGCAGGATATTCTGTTCATGATAGATGTCATAGAGGAAAGCGTTCAGCGCTTTCACCCGCTGGCGAATGCCGCGGTCAATGCGCTGCCACTCCCCGGCGGGTATGATCCGCGGCACGCTATCAAACGGGATCAGCCGCTCGGTTCCCTCATCCTCGCCGTACACGTTAAAGGTGATGCCGATACGGTGAAAAAGCAGTTCCGCTTGCGCTTTTTTCTGCCGGATAGAGAATTGATCGGTGTTGCGAAACCATTGCCACCAGGCATTATAGTGCGGCCGCTGCTCACCCTGGGAGGTCAGCATCTCGTCATAATAATGCCCGTCAGGAAGCGTTATTTTTATCATGGCCGTCTCCTCCGGTTGTACTCACTTTGTGGTAATCCCGATAAGAGATAAGCATTAATTATGCCAGGTCACACAGCGCGTCGGCGCAGCGTTACGCTGTGAGGCCATGGCTTTGAGTTGATCAAAAAAACAACCAGACACTTTGCTTATTTGTGGGCGGTTTTTAGCGTTAAACGCACCAGTTTGGGGCAAGTGGATTCACGGGACGCTGAGGCTTCGCGAGCCACGCCGCGTAGCGACAGGCGGCTGAATAGCACAGAGCCTGCGCTGTGCAGGCTCTGTGTTGCTCAGAAGAAATACTTGAAGCGCAGCCGGCCGCCATAGCGGGAGTCTTCCTGGCCGTCGCCGTTGTTTGGGTTGGATTCAATCCATGATGCGTAGGCCCCAAGATAGATGTTGAAGTTCTTCATATTCATTACGTTCGGAAACAGGTACGACGCATGGATTGTGTGGATATCATAGTTGCCCGGATCGGCGATCCAGCAATTATCGTCGCAGTTAGCGATAAAATCAGCGGTGTTAAAGCTGTCGATTTTGTTATGCGCGTAAATGTAGCCCAGCTCAAAACCGTGCCACAGGGAGTTAACGCCCGCGGTAAAGTCAGTCTCATCTTCGGCATCCATATAAGCGACGTTAAGGTTGGTCACCACGCCGTCCTGCGGATCGGTTTTTTGCCCATTCCACGTCATCGTATAGCCATAGCCGGTACGGCTGGACTGGTCGACCCAGCGTCCTTTCGCATCGTGATAGCCATAGGCGTTATTTACCACGTTGCTTTCCATGGCGATGGCAGTGGAGAAGCGCCCGCTGTTCCACGCGATAACCGGGCGCAAATAGGCCACATTTTTCTCATTTTCCAGTGCGGTGCCATGATACTGCTGGTCCTGGAATAGCGTGCTGCCGTTCTCCAGCAGGGTATTCAGTTCGAAATACCAGTTATCAAGGGTTTTGCTCATCAGGAAGTTGCCGCCGCTGTTGCTCCGACCGCGCCCTTCCTTCATCATGTAAATATAGCCGTAACCGTCGCTGTACAGATCGTTGGCGGTGTTCCCGGAGTATTCCACGAACGTATCCTGATTCAACGGGAACATATCGTAGGCTTCGAAACGACCAACCTTCACCTTCCAGTCGTTCTCCTGGCCAAAAAAGAATACCGCATCATCAAGATTCATTTTGCCGTTCAGGTCGGCCAGCGGCTGGACGGAAAAACCAGCAAAACGGCCATTATCCATTTTGCGCATGCCGTCAAAACCTAACAGCAGGCGGCCATTAATATCCCAGCGTTCATTATTGCCCGGCGCCCAGTCTTTATTTGCCGTGGTTTTTACCGAAGTCAGGCTCCCGCTGCTGCTGGCGCCATCCATGTTAAATTCGACATCACCATAAAATTTGATATCCCCATAGCCGGACAGCGTTAGTGTTGTCGGCTCCGCGCCCGGTGCCACGGGCTCGGCGGACTCCACTTTGACAGTTGGCGTGCTTTTCGCCACCACGCTCTGCTGTCGGGTTAAGGTCTGGATTTTCGCTTCCGCATCGGCCGCTCGTTGCTCAGCATTTATTACGCGCTGTTCCAGCTGCGCTAAACGTTTTTCAATATCCGTCGGGTGATTATTCGTCGCGGCCCAAAGGCCAGAGGAGAACAGACCACTCATAATCAGAGCCATATAGTTTACTTTCATTATTAACATCCCTAATTACATTGTTATATGTTTCATCCAGGGTATAGCCGGGCTATCCAGGGAATTACCTGCATAGCCCTCTTAATACAGCGTGGAATAATCAGGATTCGGCGAAAGTGCCGTGTTTTAAATCATTAACGATGCCGTTCATTCTGTTTTCCGTTAAGCCGTAGAATTTAATCGAGACGGCGGTAAGCACATAAAACACGGAAGGGACCAGAGTAAACAACAGCACCACGCCCTGCACCGCTGAAGCCGACTGCACCGTGGTGTTAGCGGCGTAATGGAAATAGGCCAATATCCAGCCGAGGATGGCCCCGCCGACGGCGACGCCCAGCTTGATGACAAAGATATTTGCTGCGACATTCATACCGGTAATACGCCGCTGGGTTTTCCATTCGCCATAGTTATTCACGTCGGTAATCATCGACCACTGCAACGCGCCGTTGCCGCCCTGAATGATAGAAATCAGAATATGCACGCCGAGCACCGCAATCCAATATTGTACCGGGACGATAAAGCAGACCACGCCCAGCGCGGCGGTGAGAAGATTAATCCAGAAAGAGAATCGGACCTTACAAAAGCGCGTCCCAAAGGGCTTGGCCAGCACCGAACCCAGCATGGAGGCAAACATACCGCCGAGCATGAATATGGTAATCACGTCGGCGCCTTTATGCAGGACGCTGTTAACATAATAGACGACGGCGCCACCGCGAATTACCACGGCGATCAGCATCATAAAATTGTAAACGGAAAGAATACGCCACTGATCGTTACGAAATAGTATTTTCACGTCCCGCGCGATGTTCAGGTTCTGTTCTTTAATCGGCTGCACGCGTTCTTTAGTCGTGGCGAAACAGGTGATAAACATCAGGCAGCCGATAACGCCAAACAGGGCCATCGAGACCTGAATACCGGTCGCGCGATCGCCGGGATAGAGAAAATCAGCCAGCGGTAAAATAAACGCAGTACCGAGCGCGCCGCCGATTGGGGTGATAGCGAAACGCCAGGACTGCAGCGAGAGGCTTTCGCGCGGATCGGAGGTCAGCGCCGCGCCCAGCGAGCAGTACGGAATATTAATCGCCGTATACATCAGCGTCATAAATATATAAGCCGCCACGGCGTAGGCAATTTTTCCGGAGTCGGAAAAGGAGGGAATGGAATACACCAGCACGCAGCTCACCGCAAAGGGCACGCAGATCGCTAACAGCCAGGGGCGAAAGCGGCCCCAGCGGGTTGAGGTGGCGTCAGCAATCGCGCCCATAATCGGATCGGTAATCGCATCCAGCAGACGCACCAGCAAAAACATCGTCCCCATTACGGCGGGCGGCAGGCCATAAATATCGGTATAAAAATAAGCCAGAATAGCCACAGACGAGTCAAATACGATGTGACTGGCTGCGTCCCCCAGGCTATAACCTATTTTCTCTCTGACAGAAATTTTTTCGCCAGCAGACATACACCACTCCTTTATGCAAAATGAAACCGGTTTCTGTAGTGTCTGCATTTTTTACTTATCCGCTATGCGCGGCGCCATTATGTTTTTTTATTAATTATTTATGTTTTTTAATTTATGTGATCCTGCCAGGCTTCAGTCATATTAATCCCGGTATTTTTGCCTGACAGATCACAGCCTTCATCCGTTGCGCAATTTTTAAAATGCGATAAATACGAACCTTATTGTTACAGATAAACATCCGTTCTTTTTTCGGATGCCGCTATCGAATAGCGCTTATTATTTACCCAGAAACATTCACAACAAAAATAACACCAGCCAGCATTTATATAATTAAGGATATAATATTGGACTGAGCAGAATTGTGCCGCCTGGATAGCGACCGGTGAGCGGTAAATTCTCTGTTTTAGCGCAAAATGTTAGCTTCGACACGCGCAGCGGCGGATATTCGTCTATGGTTTTCTGATGGCCAAATGCAGTGGCACATGAATCTGCAATGATAAGGAGAACAATCCATGACGAGTCCCTTTTCCCGTCGCCCCGCTACCCTGCCTTATGCTCTTCGTCTGGCGCTAGGGTGTGCGTTTATCGCCCTGGCGACGCTGACCGCAGAGGCTGAAGAAACCCGTCCAATCCCGCAATCACCCGATATCCTGCTCGGTCCGCTGTTTAATGATGTGCAAAGCGCGAAACTGTTTTCTGATCAGAAAACGTTCGCTGACGCCATTCCGAACAGCGATCCGCTGATGATCCTTGCCGATTACCGGATGCAAAAAAACCAGGCCAGCTTCGACCTGCGCCACTTCGTTGAGCTGAACTTCACGCTGCCGAAAGAGAACGACGCCTATGCGCCGCCCAAAGGGCAAACCCTGCGTCAGCATATCGACGGCCTGTGGCCGGTCCTGACCCGCAGCACCGTCGAGGTGGAAAAGTGGGACTCGCTGCTGCCGCTGCCTAAGCCCTACGTGGTCCCCGGAGGACGCTTTCGCGAAGTCTATTACTGGGACAGCTATTTCACCATGCTGGGTCTTGCCGAAAGCGGTCACTGGGATAAAGTCGAAGATATGGTCGCCAACTTCGCTGCGGAAATTGACACCTGGGGCCATATCCCCAACGGTAACCGCACCTATTACCTCAGCCGTTCGCAGCCCCCCTTCTTCTCCTTTATGGTAAGCCTGCTGGCGACGCACGATGGCGACCAGGTGCTGAAAACCTACCAGCCGCAGCTGGAGAAAGAGTATCGCTACTGGATGGCCGGGGCGGACGCGCTGGCACCCGGCAGCGCCGACAAACGGGCGGTGCGGATGGCGGATGGCGCGCTGCTCAACCGCTACTGGGACGATAACGACACCCCACGCCCCGAGTCCTGGCTTGACGACGTCAAAACCGCCAAAAGCAACCCGAATCGTCCGGCCACCGAGATCTATCGCGACCTGCGCTCCGCCGCCGCTTCCGGCTGGGATTTCAGCTCCCGCTGGATGGACAATCCGCAGCAGCTCGCCACCATTCGCACCACCTCGATTATCCCGGTCGATCTCAATGCCCTGATGTTCCATCTGGAGAAAACCCTCGCCCGCGCCAGTAAAGCAGCGGGGGACAGCGCCGGCGCTACCCGGTACGACGCGCTGGCCAACGCCCGCCAGCAGGCTATCGAGAAATACCTGTGGAATGAAAAAGAGGGGTGGTACACCGATTACGATCTGAAAACCCACAAGGTGCGCAATCAGCTGACCGCCGCGGCGCTGTTCCCGCTGTACGTCAATGCCGCGTCGCGCGAGCGAGCGACGAAAGTGGCGGCCGCCGCCGAGTCGCGGCTGCTCAAACCCGGCGGGCTGACCACCACCACCGTCAACAGCGGCCAGCAGTGGGACGCCCCCAACGGCTGGGCGCCGCTGCAGTGGGTGGCCGTCGAGGGGCTGCAAAACTATGGTCAGCAGAAGATCGCCATGGAGGTCACCTGGCGCTTCCTGACCAACGTGCAGCATACCTATGACAGCAAGCAAAAGCTGGTGGAGAAGTATGACGTAAGCTCAACCGGCACCGGTGGCGGCGGTGGGGAATATCCACTGCAGGACGGCTTTGGCTGGACCAACGGCGTCACCCTTAAGATGCTGGATCTGATCTGCCCGCAGGAGAAACCCTGCGATGCGCTGCCTGCTACCCGTCCGGCGCCAACGCCTTCACCGCAGGACAAACCTGTTGCGGCGCCCGCGGCTAACGACCCCGCCCCTGCGGAACCGCAAAAGACCGGCTCCTGACGCTTTGCCGCCCCCTACCAAAATCGGTAGGGGGAAGCGGTCTCCCTGCTCACTACCGTCCCGCGCAGGCCCATTCTGCGGCTCGCGGGAAACCCTTCTCCATCCCCTCGCGCTGAACAGATCACCTTTTCGCTTGATTGCATAAATACAAACAATAATAATTCGCATTACTTTTTAACGAATAATGACAGATTCGTTTTTCCCGCGGCGGCGTACAGGAGTACCAGACCGCGCAGGTTCAGGATGATCTTATGAACGTGGCTATTTCTCGCAAACGCCCGGGGCTGCTGTGCGCCCTCGCGATCGCACTTCCCTTCACCGCGCAGGCCGAAGAGACGGTGGTGGTAACGGCCAGCCCGCCGGCATCCGCCAGCGCGCCGACTGAGGGCTATAGCGCCAGCACCTCGCTCGGGGCGACAAAAACCGACCAGCCGTTAATCACCACCGCCCAGTCGGTGTCGGTTGTCACCCGCCAGCAGATGGCGGATCAGGGCGCGAATACCATCAGCCAGGCGCTGGAATATACCCCGGGGGTCTACTCCAGCTTCGGCGGCGGCGCCACCCGGTTTGACGCCATCTCCCTGCGCGGCTACCACGGCGGCGACGTCGATAACCTGTTCCTCGACGGCATGCGTCTGATGAGCGACGGCGGCAGCCATAACGTGGTGCAGATCGACCCGTGGTTTATCGAACGCGTCGATGTAATCCGCGGCCCCTCCTCCGCGCTCTACGGGCAGAGCGTGCCGGGCGGCGTGGTCAACCTGACCTCCAAGCGCCCGCAGTTCAGTCAGCAGGGCCACGTCCGCCTGACTGGCGGGACGCAAAATACCAAAGGCGCGGCCTTCGATTACACCGACGCCATCAATGAGCAGTGGGCATGGCGGCTGATCGGTATGACCCGCAGCAGCGACACGCAGTATGACCATACCCGCGAAGAGCGCTACGCCATTTCACCTTCCCTGCTGTGGCAGCCGGACAGCGATACCTCGCTGCTGCTACGCGCCTATCTGCAAAAAGATCCTTCCGGTGGCTATCATGGCTCTTTGCCGCTGGACGGCACCCGCTACGCGCACAATGGCCGTAAGCTCTCCACCAGCACCAACGAGGGCGATCCGGGAGATGGCTATCAGCGCCGCCAGCAGATCTACAGCTATGAGTTTGACCACCAGTTCACCGATGTCTGGTCGGTCTATTCCGCGGGAAGCTACACCCACACCAACGTCTCCCTCGATCAGGTCTACCAGGTCGGCTGGATAGATGACAGCGACATGCTGGCTCGCGGCTACAGCGGCTCGCGCGGTTCGCTGGACGGCTGGTCAACCGATAACCGCCTGCGCGCCGATTTCAATACTGGCGATCTGGCGCATACCCTGATCCTCGGCGCTGAATACCATCGCTTTCGCAACGATCTGTGGACCGGCGCCGGCGGCGCGGCGCCCCTTAACCCGTTTACCGGCTATACCGCCCAGACCGGGCATACCGTGACCTACAGCGATGATAATAATCGCCGTTATTACCAGACCGGGCTGTATCTGCAGGATGAGATGGTCTGGGACCGCTGGCATGTGGATGTTTCCGCCCGCTATGACCGTATCGTTTCCCAGCAGGTCAGCGATACCCTGGGCACCTCAAACCGCCGTTCAGACGACCATATCAGCGGCCGCGCCTCGCTGTTGTACGCCCTGGACAACGGTCTTTCGCCCTACCTGAGCTACAGCCAGGCGATTACCCCGGCGATGCTGCCCGGCGCTGACGGCAAACCGTTGAAACCGACCACCGCCGAACAGGTCGAAGCCGGCCTGAAGTTCCAGCCGCCGGGCAGCAGCGACCTCTATAGCATCGCGATTTACGATCTGATGCAAAAGGATGTCGCCACCCGCGACCCCAACATCGCCACCGCCACCTATATTCCGGCGGGTAAGGTCCATTCCCAGGGGGTTGAGCTGGAAGCGCACCACCAGATCACCCCGCAGCTGAGCACCCTCGCCTCGTATACCTGGAATCGTCTGCGCTTCCAGGACACTAAGGACGGTACCGACAACAACACGCCGCAGCTGACCCCGGATCAGATGGCCTCCTTCTGGGCGCGCTATCAGTTTCCGGCGGGGATCTCGCTGGGCGCCGGCGTCCGCTACATTGGTAAACAGTGGGCGGATGATGCCAACACCGCGCGGCTGCCGTCGGTCACGCTGATGGACGCCATGATGCGGGCTGACCTCGGCGTCTGGTCGCCGGGGCTGAAAGGCGCTTATGTGCAGGTCAACGCCAACAATATCGGCAATCGTGAATACGTTTCCGGCTGCTACGGCACCGGCAACTGCTACTGGGGAGCAGAGCGCAGCGTCATGGCCACCGTGGGCTACGACTTTTAACTGACAGCGTAAAGATAAGCCTCCGCCCGTGACGGCGGAGGCTTTCGTTAACAGGTGACGTCACGCTTTGATGGCTAATATTAACTTAAAAATGCCAGGCCATTATTTCACTTGCCCCCCTGTGATGAGAGGACTTAATATGCTGGCGAAAACAGGTTAGGACGCTCACAAGGAATAAAAGTGAACCCTGTCATTAGCTATCTCACCAATTTACATCCGTTATCATTTATGGGTTACCATATATTATCCACCACAGTGATATATATTCTGGTAAATATAATTATTGCGAAGACCCGCCCTACTGAAAATACCACAGCCGTTCCGGCGCCCTATTCTATCTCACCCTCTTTTTTAGCCTGGCTACGTAATAGCGCCACCAGCGTCATTCAGCTGGCCATGTTCAGGCTGTTAAGAAAAAACTATGTCACTCTCATCCATTCTGCGGACAATATTCAACTCTGCGCCAATCAGCAGTACGCAGAATGCAAAATGACCTGTGTGGAAAAAATACTGTTTGACCATTTCGCTACACCAAAATCCAGTGACCAGGATCTGCCGCTTTCTCTGCACGTCGCCGAAAAGAACCACTGGGCGACCGATCCTCACTGCCAAGGGCTGCGGCTCAGCCCGACGCACCAAACGTGGAATATGATATTGATTGCCGCGCCCTCCCTGCTATTGATCGCCGCGCTCGCCTGGAAAACGCTTTTTGATAATCAGGCGATAATTCACTCCAGCGTGTTCAGCTGGCTGACAATGGGGATGGTTTCCGGCCTGTGGTGGCTGTGGCTGTTATGCATCACCTTAAATGCCACCCGGCTGGACCGGGAAGGGATCGCCGTTAATATCTTTCATCACTATATTGATACCCTGAAGGAGACGCTTATTGCTGACTCAGATACCCTGACCGATGAAAACGCCGATTATTGCGTGGCGATCGGTAAAACCGCCCTGCTTCCCGAAAGATTTGCTGAATATGTAAAAATCATCAACCTTATTAAGTATCCCTTTTGTCTGCAGAGGCTGGATTAACGAGGGGATGGTATGTGGAATTTTATAATGCATCTGCATCCACTGCTGTTTCTCGGCGGTTTTATACTTATCGTCCCGGGTATCTATATTGCTATTGGTATAATGATTATCCTGTCGCGGCCAGCGGCTCAGCCCCAGCCGCACGCGATGGAGGTTAGCCCCTGGCTGCTGGCGTGGCTGACCGGAGAAGGGACCCGGGTGATTCAGCTGGCAATGTTCAGCTTACTCAGTAATAAGCATCTGTGGGTCCCGGAGCCCGGGCAGGTTTTGGCTAACGGACGCTATGCAAACCACGAAATGAACGTCATTGAAAGCATACTATTTGACCATTTTGCGGTGCGAAAGCCGTGTCATGAAGATCTGCCCTGCTGCCTGAGTATCGCCGGACGTAACCTCTGGCAGGAACAGATAGCAAGTGCGGGTTTAGCCTTAAGTCCGCTGCGCCGCGGATGGAATATGCTGGCCATCAGCATCCCTTCGGTCGCCCTCGGCGTTATCGTTGCCAGTAAGACCTTTATCTGGCTCGACCTCACCGCTTACAGCATCTTCAGTTGCCTGCTCATGCCCTCGGGTTGCGTTCTGTGGGGCGGATTATGGATAGAGGCCATTAGCAAAACCATTCGTCTCGATATCAACGGCATTTCGCATCATGACGCCCATGCCTGCATCAATGCGTTACGAGAAACGTTAGCGTATAAAGGCGCGCAGGAGGATGACGCGACGGCCATGCTCTGCGTGGCGGTAAACGGCGTGGAATCGCTTCCCGAGCGCTACCGGGAATATAAAGCGTTAATAGCGCCGATTAGCGTTATCACGTCGCTGCGCACAGAGGATTAGGACCCCGCCAGGCCGGCGGGGCGAAGGTAAGGTTACATGGCGTCCAGCGCTTTCTGCAGCTTCCAGATATAGCGCGGCGCCTGCGGAGCCGGGTGTTTTTTCGCCACATGCTCGAAGAACTCATCGGCGTCGAGGTCGTTAATCTCCTCGATGGCGTCCTGCCGGTTTGACGAGAAGGTGCGCAGCAGCGCGCCAGCGCCGTTGGCATAGGAGACCACCACCGCATAGCGCATCACCTGCGGGTCTTTGATCCCCGCCAGCGGACCATTCTCCAGAATGCTCAGATAGGCGGCCCCCATCGAGATATTCCGTTCCGGGTTTTTCAGCTCACTGACCGACGGCTCGCCGCGCCAGCCCATCCGCCGGTAAACATCGCGTCCGGAGGTCGACGGCTTAAGCTGCATCAGTCCGACGGCGCCGGATTTACTCACTACCGCAGGATTACCGCCCGACTCGATGGCAATGATCGCCGTGATCAGCTGCGGATCCACGCCCCAGGCGGCGCCGGCTTTTTCACTGATCGGCATCCACTGCATCGCCCGCTTCACCGGGACCTCGGGGTTCCACGGTGGATTGGTGTAATCATGTTTCGAACTACAACCGGCCAGAAAAACGACTAAAATAAGCAACCATCTCAATTTCACACATCTATCCTTATCTACCCAAACGCCATCATGCTGCAGAACGACGGCAGCGGTACGTCCACCGCCCGCCGACAGCCTGATGGATGACGGGTGCGGATTGAAGTTAGCCACCTGGAGATGACAATCGCCATTCCAGGCGGCATCATAACCCTTTCATTCATAGCAAGGAATTATCATGTCTCAGTTTTATCTGGTCGCGCCATCCGGTTATTGCATCAACCAGCAGGCGGCGGCCCGCGGCGTCGAGCGTCTGCAGCAGGCCGGGCACGAGGTGGCCCACCAGCAGGTCATTCCCCGTCGGCAGCAGCGTTTCGCCGGAACTGAACATGAACGGCTGGCCGATATTAACCAGCTTGCCCAGTTGCCGGGCCGCAACCGGATCGTTCTCGCGGTGCGCGGCGGCTACGGCGCCAGCCGCCTGCTGCCGCATATCGACTGGCAGGGGCTGATTGCCCGCCAGCAGCGTGACCCGTTGCTGATTTGCGGCCACAGCGATTTCACCGTCATCCAGTCGGGCCTGCTGGCCATGGGCAACGTCGTCACCTTCAGCGGGCCGATGCTCGCAGGGAACTTCGGCGCGGAGACCCTCGATCCGTTTACCGAACAGCATTTCTGGCAGGCGCTGCGCCAGCCTGAATTCACCCTCGAATGGCCGGGCGAAGGGCCGAACTGCCGGGTGGAAGGCACCCTGTGGGGCGGGAATCTGGCGATGCTGACTTCGCTTATCGGTACCCCGTGGCTGCCGGCGATCCGCGACGGCATCCTGGTGGTGGAGGATATCAATGAGCACCCGTTCCGCGTCGAACGCATGCTGCTTCAGCTGTTGCACAGCGGCGTACTGGCGGCGCAGAAGGCGGTGATCTTCGGCAGCTTCACCGGCGGCGCGCCGAACGACTATGACGTGGGATATGACCTGCCGCAGGTGTTTGATTATCTGCGCCAGCAGCTCTCTGTACCGCTGATAAGCGGACTGGAGTTTGGCCACGAGCAGCGCACGGTGACCCTGCCGCTGGGCGCGCGCGCGCGGCTGGTCAACCAGCCATCAGCCACCACCCTGACAATCAGCGGCCACCCGGTGCTGGCAGAATAAATTTCCCAGACGCATAGGCGGATTCCCTGCGAATTGTTAAAATAGTGTCACTTTTAGCCATTTTTTCACGCCAGTCAGGGAGTACGTGAACATTGGACGCCGCTGCGGTCATTAGTCTGTTTATTCTGGGTTCTGTTTTAGTAACCTGCAGTATCTTATTGAGCTCCTTTTCTTCGCGCCTTGGCATCCCGATTCTGGTCATCTTTCTGGCCATCGGGATGCTGGCAGGCATTGACGGCATCGGCGGCATCCCCTTCGACAACTACCCCTTCGCCTACATGGTGAGTAACCTGGCGCTGGCGGTGATCCTGCTGGACGGCGGGATGCGCACCCAGGCCAGCTCCTTTCGCGTCGCGCTGTGGCCAGCACTGTCGCTGGCGACGGTCGGGGTGCTGATCACCTCGGCGCTGACCGGGATGATGGCGGCCTGGCTGTTCAAACTGGATATGATCGAAGGCCTGCTGATCGGCGCCATTGTCGGCTCCACCGACGCCGCGGCGGTCTTCTCGCTGCTCGGCGGCAAGGGGCTCAACGAGCGCGTCGGCTCGACGCTGGAGATTGAGTCAGGCAGTAACGACCCGATGGCGGTCTTCCTGACCATCACCCTGATCGAAATGATCCAGCAGCACCAGACCGGCCTCAGCTGGATGTTCGCCGTGCATATCATTCAACAGTTCGGTCTCGGGATCGCCATCGGCCTCGGCGGCGGCTACCTGCTGCTGCAGATGATCAACCGCATCGTGCTGCCCGCCGGGCTCTATCCGCTGCTGGCGCTGAGCGGCGGGATCATGATTTTCGCCGTCACCACTACCCTCGACGGCAGCGGTATCCTCGCCGTCTATCTCTGCGGCTTTCTGCTGGGCAACCGGCCTATCCGCAACCGGCACGGTATCCTGCAGAACTTCGACGGTCTGGCGTGGCTGGCGCAAATCGCCATGTTCCTGGTGCTGGGCCTGCTGGTGACGCCCTCCGACCTGCTGCCGATCGCTATCCCGGCGCTGTTGCTGTCGATGTGGATGATTTTCATTGCCCGTCCGCTGTCGGTATTTGCCGGTCTGCTGCCGTTCCGCGGGTTCAACCTCCGCGAACGGGTATTTATCAGCTGGGTCGGCCTGCGCGGCGCGGTGCCGATTATTCTCGCGGTGTTCCCGATGATGGCCGGCCTGGACAACGCCCGCCTGTTCTTCAATGTCGCCTTCTTCGTGGTGCTGGTGTCGCTTCTGCTCCAGGGCACATCGCTATCGTGGGCGGCGAAAAAAGCCAAAGTGGTGGTGCCGCCCGTCAGCTGGCCCATCTCCCGCGTCGGGCTGGATATTCACCCGGAAAACCCGTGGGAGCAGTTTGTCTACCAGCTGGGCGCCGATAAATGGTGCATCGGCGCGGCGCTGCGCGACCTGCATATGCCGCCGGAGACGCGGATTGCCGCCCTGTTTCGCAACAATGCCCTGCTGCACCCCACCGGCAGCACCCGCCTGCGGGAAGGCGATATCCTGTGCGTCATTGGCCGCGAGCACGACCTGCCGGCGCTGGGCAAAATGTTCAGCCAGTCGCCGCCGGTGGCGCTCGATCAGCGTTTTTTCGGCGACTTTATACTTGATGCCGAGGCCCGCTTCGCCGATGTGGCGCAAATCTACGGCCTCGACGGCGGAGAGGAGTTCCGCGAACATCAGCAGTCGCTGGGGGAAGTGGTGCAGCAGCTGCTGGGCGCCGCGCCGGTGGTGGGCGACCAGGTGGAGTTCGCCGGGATGGTATGGACAGTCGCGGAAAAAGAGAACGATCACGTGCTGAAGGTAGGGGTACGGGTCGCGGAAGACGAGGCGGAGTGATCCGCCCCGGAACAGGTTACAGGGTCACAACAGGCACCCGCGGCGCCAGGGCGCACATCAGCTCATAGCCGACGGTGCCGCAGCTGGCCGCCACGTCGTCGATTTTAATCTCTTTGCCCCACAGTTCGACCGGCGCGCCGATCCCGGCCTGCGGACAGGGCGTTAAATCGACCGCCAACATATCCATCGACACGCGCCCGACGGTGGTGGTGCGTACGCCGTCCACCAGCACCGGCGTGCCGCTCGGCGCCACCCGCGGGTAGCCGTCGGCATAGCCGCAGGCGACGATGCCGATCCGCTGCTCCTGGGTGGTGCGATACAGGCCGCCATAGCCAATCGCTTCGCCGGGGCGCAGGTTCTGCACGGCGATGATTTCGCTGCGCAGGGTCATCACCGGCTTCAGGCCGGTGTTCGCGATATCCTGCCACTGCCCGGAGGGCGATGCGCCATACAGCACGATGCCGGGACGAACCCAGTCAAAATGCGCTTCCGGATGCCAGAGCGTCGCCGCCGAGTTGGCCAGCGAGCGTGGGCAATCCAGCCCCTCCGCCGCCTGTTCGATCCGGCGCATCGGCTCAACAATCCCCTGCGGGTTCTCCGCCTCCGCGAAGTGCGACATCAGCGTCATCTCGCCGACGTTGCTTATCGCCCGCAGCTGCTGCCAGACGGTATGCACCCGCTCCGGCATAAAGCCCAGCCGGTTCATACCGCTGTTCACCTTGAGATAGATATCCAGCGGCGCGCGCAGCTTCGCCTGCTGCAGCGCCTTAATCTGCCAGTTGCTGTGGACGCTGGTGGTTAAGCGATATTGATCCAGCACCGCCAGCTCATCGGCATGGAAGAAGCCCTCCAGCAACAGGATCGGCCCTTTCCAGCCCTGCTCGCGCAGCAGGATCGCCTCTTCCAGGTTGAGCAAGGCGAAACCATCCGCCGCGCTTAACGCACTCCATACCCGCGCCACGCCATGGCCATAAGCATTTGCTTTGACCACCGCCCACAGGCGCGACCCGGGGGCCGCGCGACGCACTATCTGTAAATTCTGCCGCAAGGCCAGCAAGTCGATACTGGCCACTACCGGACGGGTCATGCAAGCTCCTTAGTTGTGTGCGCCATGCAGATGCTGCGGACGCGCCGGGGTAAACCCGGGGCTATAGCGGGCGACAGCCAGATCGTCGTAAGGGATCGCCGGCGTGCGGCCGGAGATCAGATCGCTGATAAGCTGCCCGGAGCCGCAGGCCATGGTCCAGCCAAGCGTGCCGTGGCCGGTGTTGAGCCACAGGTTTTTAAACGCCGTGCGCCCGACCACCGGCGTGCCGTCCGGCGTCATCGGCCGCAGGCCGGTCCAGAAGGTGGCCTGCTCAACGTGGCCGCCGCGCGGGAACAGATCGCGCACCACCATCTCCAGGGTTTCGCGACGCGGCTGCAGCAGCGCTTTATTAAAACCGACGATCTCGGCCATACCGCCGACGCGAATGCGCTGATCGAAACGGGTGATGGCGATTTTATAGGTCTCATCAAGGATAGTGGAAACCGGCGCGCCGTCTTCCTGGGCAATCGGGATGGTTAACGAATAGCCTTTCAGCGGGTAGACAGGAATATCCACCAGCCCCTTGAGCATCGCCGTCGAGTAAGAGCCAAAAGCCATGACATAGGCGTCGCCCTTGATAATCTCATCGCCGCATTTCACCCCGGCAATGCGATCGCCCTCCTGCAGCAGGGCGTCCACCGCGGTGTTGTAGCGGAAGGTGACCCCGGCCTGTTCCGCCATCGCCGCCAGACGAGTGGTAAACAGCTGGCAGTCGCCGGTTTCATCGTTTGGCAGACGCAGGCCGCCGGTCAGTTTGTGGCTAACCTCCGCCAGCGCGGGCTCCACTTCCGCCAACCGCTTCGCCTCCAGCAGCTGATAGGGCACGCCGGCGTCCTCCAGCACCGCGATGTCGCGGGTGGCGTTTTCATACTGTTTGGCGGTACGGAACAGCTGCAGCGTCCCGCCCTGACGCCCTTCATACTGAATGCCGGTGGTGTCGCGCAGCGCCTTCAGGCAGTCGCGGCTGTACTCCGCCAGGCGCACCATCCGGCCTTTGTTCTCCATATAGTGGCGGGTGTCGCAGTTGCGCAGCATCTGCCACATCCACTTCAGCTGGAACGACGTGCCGTCAAGGCCGATCGCCAGCGGCGCATGGCGCTGGAACATCCATTTGATCGCCTTCAGCGGCACTCCCGGCGCCGCCCAGGGCGCCGCATAGCCGGGAGATATCTGCCCGGCGTTGGCCGCGCTGGTCTCCTCTGCCGGACCGGGCTGACGGTCGATGACTGTCACCTCATGACCCGCCTGACTCAAATACCACGCGCTGGCTACCCCAACCACCCCACTTCCCAGTATGACGACACGCATAGCAACTCCGTAACAGTTAAAGAACAATCATCTAATTACAAATTGATAACTCAGTTGAAAATATTATTCAACATACGCTTTATTTATGGTGACTTAACTCACAGCAAACCGCACCAGTCCTGAGCTGTAAGATTTACGATCTCATGCTGCGCTTTATTTTTACCCAGCATTTAATTCTGCAAATAAGCGCAAAAAACGGCTTTGAGATGGGGAAATCGCGAAGAAAAGCGATTGGCTGACAACACAGTTTGCTGTGCGGTGTTCTATGCTTGTTTAGAGGTTTTCCGTTCAGAGAAAACCAACAACAACGAGGGCGCGCTAATGGCTACGATTGACTCCATGAACAGGGACACCACCCGTTTAAGCGATGGACCCGACTGGACGTTTGAGTTACTGGAGACCTACCTGGCCGAAGTGGACCGGGTCGCTAAGCTCTATCGTCTTGACACCTACCCGCACCAGATCGAAGTCATTACTTCCGAACAGATGATGGACGCCTACTCCAGCGTCGGCATGCCCATCAACTATCCGCACTGGTCGTTCGGCAAAAAATTCATTGAGACCGAGCAGGCCTATAAGCACGGCCAGCAGGGCCTGGCGTATGAGATCGTCATCAATTCCAATCCCTGCATCGCTTATCTGATGGAAGAAAATACCATCACCATGCAGGCGCTGGTGATGGCGCACGCCTGCTACGGGCATAACTCGTTCTTCAAAAACAATTACCTGTTTCGCAGCTGGACCGACGCCAGCTCAATCATCGACTACCTGATTTTCGCCCGCAAATACATTACCGAGTGCGAAGAGCGCTATGGCGTCGACGAAGTGGAGAAACTGCTCGACTCCTGCCACGCGCTGATGAACTACGGCGTCGACCGCTATAAACGTCCGCAAAAAATCTCGCTGCAGGAGGAGAAGGCGCGGCAGAAAAACCGGGAAGAGTATCTGCAGAGCCAGGTGAATATGCTGTGGCGTACCCTGCCGAAGCGCGAAGAGGAGAAGGCGATTGAGTCCGCCCGCCGCTACCCTTCCGAACCGCAGGAGAACCTGCTGTACTTTATGGAGAAGAACGCCCCGCTGCTGGAATCGTGGCAGCGCGAGATCCTGCGCATCGTGCGCAAAGTCAGCCAGTATTTCTACCCGCAGAAACAGACCCAGGTGATGAACGAGGGGTGGGCCACCTTCTGGCACTATACCATCCTCAACCATCTCTATGATGAAGGGAAAGTGACCGAGCGCTTTATGCTGGAGTTTCTCCACAGCCACACGAACGTGGTCTTCCAGCCGCCGTACAACAGTCCGTGGTACAGCGGGATTAACCCCTACGCGCTGGGGTTCGCCATGTTCCAGGACATCAAGCGCATCTGCCAGTCGCCTACCGAAGAGGACAAGTACTGGTTCCCGGATATCGCTGGTTCCGACTGGCTGGAAACGCTGCATTTCGCCATGCGCGACTTCAAGGATGAGAGCTTTATCAGCCAGTTCCTGTCGCCGAAGATCATGCGCGATTTCCGCTTCTTTACCGTGCTCGACGACGATCACAACAATTATCTCGAGATCTCGGCGATCCACAACGAAGAGGGCTATCGCGAAATCCGCAACAAGCTCTCGGCGCAATATAACCTCAGCAATCTCGAGCCGAATATCCAGGTGTGGAACGTTGACCTGCGCGGCGACCGCTCGCTGACGTTGCGCTATGTGCCGCACAACCGCGTCCCGCTGGACAAAGGGCGGCGCGAAGTGCTGAAACATGTGCATCGTCTGTGGGGGTTCGATGTGCTGCTGGAGCAGCAGAATGCCGACGGCAGCATTGAGCTGCTGGACCGCTGCCCGGCGCGGCCAAACGCGCTATAGCATTGCGGGACGTTAAAACGACGAAGGGGGCCATCGGCCCCCTTATTTTATTTATCGATCGCGAATAGCGGCTTAACGCACATTCATGGCTAAATCGCCGGGCAGCGATTTCTGCATCCGGTGCCAGATCTCGCCGCTGTCATGGCCGTAGCGACGAACCAGCTCATACACCTGATCGTGCAGGCCGCCTTCGCACACCTTCGCCAGCTGATGATAAAAGCCCAGCGCCAGGCTGCGCGCTTCCGGGCTGGAGAAGTAGTGGCGGCCGATGCGGGTATATAGCCCCTTCATGCCGTTGAGGATCAGGCCATAAATCGGGTTGCCGGAGGCGAAAGCCAGACCGCGGAAAATGTTGTAATCGAGATCGGCGAAGGCGTCGGCGTGATCTTCCACTTCCCGGGCGCTGTCCAGCACCGCCAGCGCTTTATCCGGATGCTGACGGAACGCGGTGCGAATAAAAATCGTGGAAATATTGGTGCGCACGGAGAGCAGGTTATCAATCAACTGGGGGACGCTGTCGTGATCGAGACGCGCCAGTGTTTCAAGGATATTCAGCCCGGAGGTCTCCCAGAAGTTGTTCACTTTGGTGGGTTTGCCGTGCTGAATGGTCAACCAGCCGTCACGCGCCAGACGCTGCAACACTTCGCGCAGCGTGGTGCGGGTGACACCGATCAGCTCAGAAAGCTCGCGTTCAGCGGGGAGAATCGATCCAGGTGGGAAGCGGTTATTCCAGATGCTCTCAATGATATACTCTTCCGCGAAACCCGCAGGGCTCTGCGCCTTAATGACCATAATAATATTTCCATTACACATTGTTGCAATTGCACTCATCATACCAGAGCCGCTATAGCGCAGATAGCATCGCAAGTGAATTAAAAAGGGATCGCCGTTTCATTTTCCGTTTTTACTTTACGCTTTTCCTTATCTCCCGTAACCGCCGCAGCGCTGCGAAGAAAGTTGCTTCTCATTTTGCTCAACTGGTACTCTTGCCAATAGTTACGCACAAAATCATGCACTAATTGACGGGGAAGGATTCTGTCGTGGAAATTTCTTATGGCCGCGCGCTGTGGCGCAATTTTCTTGGCCAGTCGCCTGACTGGTACAAGCTGGCATTAATCATTTTCTTAATTATCAATCCGCTGGTGTTCGCCGTGGCGCCATTTGTCGCCGGCTGGCTGCTGGTGGTTGAGTTTATCTTTACCCTCGCCATGGCGCTGAAGTGCTATCCGCTGCTGCCGGGTGGCCTGCTGGCTATCGAGGCGCTGCTGATCGGCATGACCAGCCCAGCGCACGTGCGGGAAGAGATCGCCAGCAACCTGGAAGTGCTGCTTCTGCTGATGTTTATGGTGGCGGGCATCTACTTTATGAAGCAGCTGCTGCTGTTTGTCTTTACGCGCCTGCTGTTAGGGATCCGCAGCAAGATGCTGCTGTCGCTGGCCTTCTGCCTGGCCGCTGCCTTCCTCTCCGCCTTTCTCGATGCGCTGACGGTGGTGGCGGTGGTGATAAGCGTCGCCGTCGGGTTCTACGGCATCTATCACCGCGTCGCCTCGGCACGCCCGGACGATAGCGACCTGCTCGACGACAGCCATATCGAGCAACACTACCGCGAGGTGCTGGAGCAGTTCCGCGGCTTTCTACGCAGCCTGATGATGCACGCCGGCGTCGGGACCGCGCTCGGCGGCGTCATGACCATGGTCGGCGAACCGCAAAACCTGATTATCGCCAAAGCGGCGGGCTGGCATTTTGGCGAGTTCTTTCTCCGCATGGCGCCCGTCACCCTGCCGGTGATGGTCTGCGGTCTGTTAACCTGTCTGCTGGTGGAAAAGTATCGCCTGTTTGGCTACGGCGAACCGCTGCCGCCGACGGTGCGCAAGGTGCTGCAGGAGTTTGACGATCGCAGCCGCGCCCAGCGCAGTCGTCAGGAGCGGCTACGGCTGATTGCCCAGGCGCTCATTGGCGTTTGGTTGATCGTCGCCCTCGCTTTTCACCTGGCTGAGGTCGGCCTGATTGGCCTGTCGGTGATCATCCTCGCCACCACCTTTACCGGGGTGACCGATGAGCACGCGATTGGCAAGGCGTTCACCGAGGCGTTGCCCTTCACCGCGCTGCTCACGGTGTTCTTTGCCGTAGTGGCGGTGATCATCGACCAGCAGCTGTTCACGCCGGTCATCGAGTTTGTTCTGCAGGCCTCTCCGCACGCGCAGCTGTCGCTGTTTTATCTGTTTAACGGCCTGCTGTCGTCCATCTCGGATAACGTTTTTGTCGGCACGGTCTACATCAACGAAGCGAAAACCGCCCTCGAGCATGGCGCCATCAGCCTGAAGCAGTTTGAGATGCTGGCGGTGGCAATCAACACCGGCACCAACCTGCCGTCAGTGGCCACCCCGAACGGCCAGGCGGCATTCTTGTTCCTGCTGACTTCCGCGCTGGCGCCGCTTATCCGACTCTCCTATGGCCGCATGGTGTGGATGGCCCTGCCCTACACCCTCGTACTGACGCTGGTCGGCCTGCTGTGCGTCGAGTTCACCCTGATGCCGGTCACCGAATGGTTGCTGGCTCACGGCTGGCTGGTTACCCCCACCCTGCCGTGATCCACGCGTCGCCCGGGTTCGCCCGGGCGATTCAATAACCAGTTACGTAATATTTTCCGCCGGGCCGCTGGCGTCGGTACGGTTTTCGTTTACACTGCCATGATTTAGCATCTTCCAGGGAAATGATTATGTTGCAATATTTAAACCAGTGCTCGCGGGGACGCGGCGCCTGGCTGCTGATGGCATTGACCGCGTTCATTCTCGAACTCGTCGCGCTGTGGTTCCAGCACGTGATGCTGCTGCAGCCGTGCGTGATGTGCATTTATGAACGCTGCGCCCTGTTTGGCATCATGGGCGCGGGGCTGGTGGGCGCTATCGCCCCTAAAACGCCGCTGCGCTATGTCGCCATGCTGATTTGGCTGTACAGCGCGGTACGTGGGCTACAGCTGGCGTGGGAACATACGATGATTCAGCTGCACCCATCGCCGTTCCAGACCTGCGATTTCGCCGCCCGTTTCCCGAGCTGGCTGCCGCTGGATAAATGGTTGCCGCAGGTGTTTGTCGCGTCCGGCGACTGTTCGGTACGCCAGTGGCAGTTCCTGTCGCTGGAGATGCCGCAATGGCTGGTGGGAATTTTCGCGGCTTATCTGGTGGTCGCTATCCTGGTGATCGTTGCTCAGCCTTTTAAAGCCAAAAAGCGCGATCTGTTTGGCCGCTAAGCCGCAGCGAGTACCGCACACTGAAACGCCCTACGGGGCGTTTTTTTGTGCCTGCCGTTCATCACTGAATCCTTTCCTGTCCGTGGTTGACCACAGACACCAAAAGGTGCATATTAAATACATCTTTTATAACCCCACAGGAGCTCACATGTCATCTTTACTGATCCCCGCAGACTGGAAAGTTAAACGCTCCACCCCGTTCTTTACCAAAGAGAACGTCCCCGCCGCCCTGCTGAGTCACCACAACACCGCGGCCGGTGTCTTCGGTCAGTTGTGCGTCATGGAAGGTACGGTCACCTATTACGGTTTTGCCAATGAACAGGCGACGGAGCCGGAGAAAAAAGTCGTGATTCATGCCGGGCAGTTTGCCACCAGTCCGCCGCAGTACTGGCACCGCGTCGAACTCAGCGACGATGCCCGCTTCAATATTCACTTCTGGGTGGCGGAAGAAACCGACGGTGAAAACGGGCTGTTTCACGCGAAGAAAGCGTGACGGGCTTACCGCGCCCTGTCAGGCAGATTGAGGATATGGTCCTGCCAGTCGACAACGGTGGACTCGGGCACCGCTATATGGCGGACGGAGATGCGTTCGCCGTGCATCGCCGCTTTTGAGCCGGTCAGCAGCGGGTGCCAGGCCGGCAGAGGTTTGCCTTCCGCCAGCAGGCGATAGGCGCAGGTCGGCGGCAGCCATTCGAAGGTCGGCAGATTTTCACGAGTGAGCTTGATGCAGTCCGGCTCATATTCGAAGCGACGCTCGTAGTTACGGCACTGGCAGGTTTTGATATTGAGCTGACGGCAGGCGACGTTGGTGAAGTAGATCTCATCGGTATCTTCATCCATCAGCTTATGCAGGCAGCACTGGCCGCAGCCGTCGCACAGCGATTCCCACTCCGCGTCGGTCATGTCATCCAGGGTTTTTTGTTGCCAGAAAGGTTGTTCGCTCATCGGAATGTCCGTCGTTGCCAGTTAAGGGTGCACCTTATAACCAGTCTGGCACGACGATGCAAGTTTTGCCGCCCCAAAAGGCGGCAAACCACGCTTACAGTACGCGGGTGGTGAGCGACAGGCCGTTGAAACCGACCTCCAGCTCGTCGCCGCTGTGCAGCGGTCCCACCCCTTCCGGGGTGCCGGTGAGGATCACGTCGCCGGCTTTGAGGGTAAAGAAGCGCGACATATAGGCGATCAGTGGCACAATCTTATGGATCATGTCGGCGGTAGTGCCCTGCTGGCGCACTTCGCCGTTAATCTTCAGACTTAACGGCGTATTCTGCGGGTCGCCGTGGAACTCGGCCGCCGGAATAAAGCCGGAGATCGGACAGGCGTTATCGAAGCCTTTGGCCTTCTCCCACGGCTGCCCGGCCTTTTTCATTTTAGCTTGCAGGTCGCGCAGGGTGAGATCCAGCGCGACGCCATAGCCGGCAATCCCTTTCAGCACATGCTCTTCCGTCGCCTGACGCAGCGTACCGCCGATCAGCACCGCCAGCTCCACTTCATGATGCACCGAACCCAGCCCCTCAGGAAGCACCAACGGCTGACGGAGATCGCACAGCGCGCTCTCAGGTTTAATAAACAGCACCGGCTCTTCCGGCGTCGCACTGCCCATTTCCTTGATGTGCTTTGCATAATTGCTGCCGACGCAAACCACTTTGCTCACCGGATAATCCAGGAGCGCTCCCTGCCAGTTATGATGTTGGTACATTATTTTCCCTCGTGGGTTAATCGGATTGTTTCCCCTGTTCCGCCAGGTGTTTCTTTAGTAGATTTTCAGATGGCGGAGGAAGTTGCAGGTAATAGCCCTGTTCGCTTAGCGCCTGTTTCACTTTTTCAAGGTCGGCGTTAACCAGTTTTTTGCGCCCATCCAGCGGCAGCAGCATCGCCATTTGCGGCGTGCCGAAACCGCGCATGAGCTCGTCAGGAACGCGTGAGAAATCGTCCTTTTTTTCGACGTATAAATAGGTTTGTTCACGTTTAGTACTTCGATAGATCACACAAAACATAGTTTTACTCGGAATTAGACCCGTGGTCACTTGCCTCAATATATCAGTGACTATAACATGCCTTTTAGTCTTCGGAATATCACCGCACTTCGGCGGTCGATAAACAGCAAATTGAGTAAGGCCAGGATGTCAAATACGCCAATCGAACTTAAAGGCAGTAGCTTCACGTTATCTGTCGTTCATTTGCACGATGCAAATCCCGAGGTTATTCGTCAGGCGTTAGAAGACAAAATCGCCCAGGCTCCCGCCTTTTTACGCCATGCTCCGGTGGTGGTGAATATCGCCAGCGTCGAGGAGAGTGTCGAATGGCGCGCCGTCAACGAGGCTATCGCCGCGACCGGTTTACGCATTATGGGCGTCAGCGGATGCAAAATCCCGCGCCTGAAAACCGAAATCGACCGCGCCGGGATCCCGTTATTAACCGAAGGGAAAGAAAAAGCCCCTCGTCCGGCACCGTCCGAACCCGCCCCGCCGCCGCCAGTTGCTAGTCAGATCACAAAAACGCGTTTGATTGATCAGCCGGTACGTTCCGGTCAGCGCATTTATGCGCCACACTGTGATCTTATTGTTACAAATCATGTGAGTGCCGGTGCGGAACTTATCGCTGACGGCAATATCCATGTATATGGCATGATGCGAGGACGCGCATTGGCAGGCGCCGGTGGCGACAGAGACGCCCAGATATTTTGTACCCACCTTGCGGCGGAGCTGGTCTCCATCGCCGGGGAATATTGGCTGAGCGATAACATCCCGGCCGAATTTTATGGCAAAGCGGCACGCCTGCGTTTAGGCGAAAGCGCTTTGACAATTCAACCGTTAAATTAATCCCTTTTTAACAAGGAATTTCTATGGCACGCATTATTGTTGTGACTTCGGGTAAAGGGGGCGTTGGCAAGACCACCTCCAGCGCGGCCATCGCTACAGGTTTGGCCCAGAAGGGAAAGAAAACCGTCGTTATCGACTTCGACATCGGCCTGCGTAACCTCGACCTGATTATGGGCTGCGAACGTCGCGTCGTTTATGATTTCGTCAACGTCATCCAGGGCGATGCCACATTGAACCAGGCGCTGATCAAAGATAAGCGCACGGAAAACCTCTACATTCTTCCGGCGTCCCAGACCCGGGATAAAGACGCCCTGACCCGCGAAGGCGTCGACAAAGTTCTCGAAGAACTGAAGAAGATGGAGTTCGATTTCATCGTCTGTGACTCCCCGGCAGGCATTGAAACCGGTGCGCTGATGGCGCTCTATTTCGCTGACGAAGCCATTATCACTACCAACCCGGAAGTCTCCTCCGTTCGCGACTCCGACCGTATCCTTGGCATTCTCGCCTCCAAATCCCGCCGCGCGGAAAATGGCGAAGAGCCGATCAAAGAGCACCTGCTACTGACCCGCTACAATCCAGGCCGCGTCAATAAAGGCGATATGCTGAGCATGGAAGACGTGCTGGAGATTCTGCGCATCAACCTGGTGGGCGTGATCCCGGAAGACCAGTCAGTCCTGCGCGCATCCAACCAGGGTGAGCCTGTGATCCTCGATGCCGCGTCGGACGCAGGCAAAGCCTATGCCGATACCGTTGAACGTCTGCTCGGAGAAGAACGCCCTTTCCGCTTCATTGAAGAAGAGAAGAAAGGATTCCTCAAACGCCTGTTCGGAGGATAAATTATGGCTTTACTCGACTTTTTTCTCTCGCGAAAAAAGAACACGGCTAATATTGCGAAAGAACGCCTGCAAATCATCGTCGCCGAGCGCCGCCGCGGGGACGCGGAGCCGCATTACCTGCCGCAGTTGCGCAAAGATATCCTGGAAGTGATCTGTAAATACGTGCAGATCGACCCGGAGATGGTCAGCGTGCAACTGGAGCAGCGGGACGGTGATATTTCCATTCTTGAGCTGAACGTGACCCTACCCGAAACGGAAGAGTCGAAACCCTGACCTGCTGTTCCATCCCGAAAAAAAACCGGCTACGCCACGCGCCGCCGGTTTTTTTATGGCCTGAACCAGACCGTCCGCTAGCGCGGATAGTCGCTTAACAGCCTCTTCAGCCGTTCGGCCATCAGCTCACCACGCCAACCGGAAATCAGCTCAGGCTCAGCGGCCTGCGTTTTCAGCTGCCAGTGCCAGTTCAACAGCTGGTTGATCTGCCGACGCGACGCCAGCAGCTCCGCGCTTACGCCCTTCTCAGCGCTCACTTCCTGCACCAGCGCTTTAATATCTTTAAAGGCTTTGCGGTAGCCCGGCATGTCGATCAGATTCTGCAGCGGCGCCGGCAGGGCCGACTCCGGCAGCGCCTGTGCTTTCTCGACCAGGCTAATCAGCGTTTTGCCATGGAAGCGAATTTCGCTACCGGACAACCCGAGGCTGTCGAGCTCGCCGAGGCTGGTGGGCATATAGCGTGCCACGCTCCACAGATGCTCTTCCCGCACCACAAAGTTCACCGCCAGGTCGCGCTCCCGCGCTTTGCGCAGGCGCCACTCCGCCAGCAGCTGCAGGCAGCCCAGCTGGCGGGTACGCAGCTGCCAGGCGTTGCCGATATCGCGCCAGGCCTCGGCCGGGTCGACCACCTCCTGGCGACGCTGCTGCATCAGGCGGCATTCGTCCAGTGCCGCCGATAGCCAGCCCGCGCGATCGGTCTCCGCCATTAATTGGCTGGCGATCGGCAACAGGTACCAGACGTCGGCCGCGGCATATTCACACTGACGCTCGGTTAGCGGACGCGCCAGCCAGTCGGTGCGGGATTCGCTTTTGTCCAGCGCAACCCCGGAATACTCTTCCACCATCGAGGCGAATCCCCAGGACATCGGCCGACCGCAGAAGGCTGCCAGGATCTGGGTGTCGATCAGCGGCTGCGGCATCAGGTTGAACGCGTTGAGAAAGACTTCTAAATCTTCGCTGCCGGCATGCAGGTATTTGGTCACATCCGGGTTGAGCAGCAGCTCGCGCATCGGCGCCCAGTCGGTAATCGTTAAGGGATCGATCAGAGAGACCTGGCGGCCGTCGAACAGCTGCAGCAGGCCCAGCTGCGGGTAATAGGTACGGGTACGGACAAATTCCGTATCCAGAGCGACGGCGGAGGCGGCGCTTGCCGCTTCGCAGACAGCGCGCAGGCCATCGTCGGTGGTGATCATCTGATAGTTCAAAGCATACTCTCTTAACTTGCGCCCATAAAAAACGCCGGCGTAGCCGGCGTCTGGCGACTCATTCGTTACTTAGCCTTTATTGTCCACTTTAGCGCGCGCTTCGTCACGCAGTTCTCGCCGCAAAATTTTCCCGACGTTGGATTTCGGCAGTTCGTCACGGAATTCCACCAGCTTCGGTACCTTGTAACCGGTCAAATGGCGACGGCAGAACGTAATCAGCGCTTCTTCGGTTAACGCGGCATCTTTCTTCACCACGAAGATCTTCACCGCTTCGCCGCTGCTGCCGGACGGCACGCCGATGGCCGCCACCTCAAGCACGCCGCTGTGCTGCATGACCACATCTTCGATTTCATTCGGATAGACGTTAAAACCCGACACCAGGATCATATCTTTTTTCCGGTCAACGATGCGCAGGAATCCCTCTTCATCCATCACCGCGATGTCCCCGGTGTGCAACCAGCCGTCTTTAATAATCTCATCCGTCGCGTCAGGACGCTGCCAGTAGCCCAGCATCACCTGCGGCCCCTTGATACAGAGCTCGCCCGGCTGACCCGGCGCCACTTCGTTATCGTCGTCGTCCACCAGTTTGGCTTCAGTGGAGGGCACCGGCAGGCCAATGCTGCCGCTGTGGTAGTCGATGTCGTGCGGGTTGACGCTGACCAGCGGCGAACACTCGGTCAGGCCGTAGCCCTCCAGCAGATATTGTCCGGTCAGTTTCACCCAGCGCTCAGCCACCGCCTGCTGCACCGGCATACCGCCGCCGGCGGAGAGGTGCAGCGAGGAGAAATCAAGCTGCTGGAACTCTTTGTTGTTCAGCAAGGCGTTGAACAGGGTGTTGACCCCGGTCATGGCGGTAAACGGATATTTCGCCAGCTCCTTCACCAGCCCGGGGATATCGCGCGGGTTGGTGATCAGCAGATTCTGCCCGCCCAGCTCGATAAACAGCAGGCAGTTCATGGTGAGGGCGAAAATGTGATACAGCGGCAGCGCGGTGACCACAAACTCTTTGCCGCGATGCAGCAGCGGGCCGTAGGTGGCATTGACCTGCTCAAGGTTGGCCAGCATGTTGCGGTGGGTCAGCATCGCCCCTTTAGCCACCCCGGTGGTGCCCCCGGTGTACTGTAGAAACGCCAGATCTTCCGCAACGATCTCCGGCTTCACGTACTGCATGCGATAGCCGTGCTGCAGCGCGCTGCGAAACGAGATGGCATCCGGTAGATGGTACTTCGGCACCAGCCGCTTGATGTACTTAACCACAAAGTTCACCAGCGTGCCTTTGGCGGTGGAGAGCTGGTCGCCCATGCGCGTCAGGATCACGTGTTTCACCTGGGTCTTCGCCACCACTTTTTCCAGGGTATGGGCAAAGTTGGAGACGATGACGATCGCCGCCGCGCCGCTGTCGTTGAGCTGATGCTCCAGTTCACGCGGGGTATATAAGGGGTTGACGTTAACCACGATCATCCCGGCGCGCAGGATGCCAAACAGGGCCACCGGATACTGCAGCAGGTTAGGCATCATCAGGGCCACCCGGTCGCCCTTCTGTAGTCCTAAGCCCTCCTGAAGGTAAGCGGCGAAGGCGCGACTGCGCTCTTCCAGCTTACGATAGGTCATCACTTCACCCATATTGATAAACGCCGGTTGGTCGGCGTAGCGGGTGGTGGCATGTTCAAACAGTTCAACCAGGGATTGATAGCGGTCAGGATTTATCTCCGCCGGAACATCTGCGGGATAACGGTTTAGCCAAACCTTTTTCACTGCATCACCTCTGAAATAGTTATTCGTCGTCATCACAGCCCCTGGAAAATACATTTTGTTAACATTATATTAACTCAGCGTACCAGTTTATTAATTAGGCAATGAGCAGGTTGCGAAGCGCGTCACTATTTTTTTTCTTATTCGACTGAAAACAAAGAAACAGCGGACCGGCCGCTGTTTCTTTGAACTAACAAAAACAACAAAATCATTCGGTTACAACGTTTCTGACCTCAGCTGGGCCGGGGTTGTACCACCCCCATCCGCCATAGCCGTAACCCCAGGGGCGCGGACCCAGCATCCACGGGTCGATCGGCTGCGGGGGCATCACCACCTGCTGCACCACGTTCCAGCGTTTGTAGCCGGTGGCGTTCATCAGCATAAATTTGTAGGGCGTGCTGCCTACTTTGCCTTCGACCACCCCGGCAATCGGCCCGACCACGGTCACCAGCTGACCGCGGAAGTCCACCGGATCGAGGAAGCCGTTAACATCGGCATAGATCCGCCCGCGCGAGGGTTCGCCCAGTTCCGGTCGCGCACCGCTGTCCAGCGGCACGGTAGCGATTTCTAAGCGGGTTTTCCCCTGCTGGTTCTGCACGTTGACCACCTTGCCGCCAAAGCGCGCTTCCTGACCGACGTACAGCTGCGGGGCGTTCATCACCCGCACTAAATCCTGCTGCGGCGTGGGGCTGGTGCCTTTGATGGCATCCGGCACCGATACGCAGCCGCTCAGCGCAACGGCAACCGCCGCGGCCAGCAGCCAGCGAACGCCCTGTTTTTGACCCGCCATGATGCGACTCCTTTTCTCAGTCTTCTTGTTACTGAGATTCACTCGCGGCCCGGAAGTTTCTTCCACGCCACCTCGTTACGCAAATAAACCGGCTCCGCTTTCTCCACGGCCACGGTTTTCCCTGCCGCCAGCAGATAACAGGCTAACGGCAGCATATCCTCTGCCGCCGGCAGTTCAATTTCGCCGCTGCTTAAGGTCAGTCCGCTCTCTTTCGCCAGATCCGGCCACGCCTGCCAGCCGGTGCCGACGGTGGCCCATTCGCCAGAAAGCTGTGCCAGCCGTTCGGCCACCGCGTCCGGTTTGAGCACCGCTTCCGTCTCTTCGCCGTGCCAGACGCCCTGCTCGTCGCGCTGATACTCGGCCCAGTAGACTTCCCCCATCCGGGCGTCAATCGCCGCCAGCACGCGGGTGGCGCCGGTTTTGCGCCACGCGCCCTGCGCCATGGTGGCCAGCGTGGAAACACCGATCATCGGCAGCTCCGCGCCCAGCGCCAGCCCCTGAGCGATACCGATGCCAATGCGTACGCCGGTAAAGCTGCCAGGACCGCGGCCAAAGGCCAGCGCGTCCAGCTCGGTCAGGGTGGTGCCGCTCTCGGCGAGGACCTCCTGCACCAGCGGCAGGATACGTTGGGTATGTTCGCGGGGACAAATTTCGAAATGAGCACTAAGGGTGCCATCATTCCACAGCGCTGCGGAGCAGGCTTCTGTGGCGGTATCGATAGCCAAAATTCGCATGGGTGGTCACGCTCTCGTTACATAGTTCAGGCCTTCAGGCAGCCTGTTTTCCGGCAGACGGACAACCCGTCGCCACACCGCCCGAAGTCTAGTGGGAACCGCTAATTAACAAAATGGCGCGCAGCTTAACACATTTCAGGGCGGATTACCTTGCCGGCGGCACGGCGAGAAAGCGCACCGCCCGGCGGATATCGCGGGTTCGCGGCGCCGGCGGCAGACTGGCCAGAAAGACCGCGCCGTAGGGGCGCATCACCAGCCGGTTGTCGCAGATCACCAGCACCCCGCGATCGTCGATATCGCGGATCAGGCGGCCCACCCCCTGCTTAAGGGTGATCACCGCGTCCGGGAGCTGCACTTCATCGAACGGATCGCCGCCGCGCAGCCGGCAATCTTCCATCCGCGCTTTCAGCAACGGATCGTCCGGCGAGGTAAACGGCAGCTTATCAATGATCACCAGCGACAGCGCGTCGCCGCGCACGTCGACCCCTTCCCAGAAGCTGCTGGTGGCCACCAGCAGGGCATTGCCGGCGCTGACGAACTGCTGCAGAAGCTGGCCTTTACTGGTCTCGCCCTGCAGCAGCACCGGCAGAGTCATGGTGGCGCGGAACTGCTCCGCCAGATCGCGCATCATGGCGTGCGAAGTGCACAGCATAAAGCAGCGACCGTCGTTAGCCTCGATCAGCGGCTTGAGCATCGCCGCCAGATGGCGCGCCGCGCCGGGCTGGTTCGGCAGCGGTAGGTTACGCGGCACGCAGAGCAGCGCCTGATGCTGATAGTCAAAGGGGCTCGGCAGCAACAGTGTCTGCGCCTCGTCGATCCCCAGCCGGGCGGTGAAATGGTGCAGATCGTCGTTTACCGACAGTGTCGCCGAGGTAAAGATCCAGCTCCCCGACTTCTGCGCCATCACCTCTTTAAACTTCTCGGCCACGGTCAACGGCGTCAGCGCAAGGGTAAAGTGGCGCGAGGTGCACTCATACCAGTAACTGTAGCCCGGCTGATTGATCTCTTTCAGCCGCTTCAGGCGCCCGCGATAAAGGGTGGCGCGCTCAAAGGCGGCATCGAGCAGCGCCGAGCGCCCCAGCGAGAGTTTGGCGACGTCGTAACACAGTTCAAGCGCATCATCGAGCAGCAGCAGCGCCCGCTGAATGTGGCTGTCCGCCAGCAGTTCGCGCAGGTTTCCGCGGTAGCCAGGGTCCCCCAGCTGCAGGCGGAAATCCTGGGCGCTTTGCGCCAGGCGGTCGGCGCATTTTTGCAGCTGTTGAGTGTCTTTCAGTTCGGTGCGATAGGCAATAGTGATGTCTTTCGCCAGATCCAGCAGCTGGCGGCTGGAGAGCGACTGGCCAAAGTACTGGCTGGCGATATCCGGCAGCTGATGGGCTTCGTCGAAGATCATCACCTCCGCCTCGGGGATCAGTTCGGCAAAGCCGCTCTCTTTGACCACCATATCGGCAAGGAACAGGTGATGGTTGACGACCACTACGTCGGCGTCCATCGCTTTTTTACGCGCCTTCACCACGAAGCAATCTTTATACAGCGGGCAGTCGCTGCCGAGGCAGTTATCGTTGGTACTGGTGACCAGCGGCCAGGCCTGGGAATCTTCCGCCACGCTGGCGCAGGTGCTGATATCGCCATCCTGAGTTTGGTTCGACCAGGAGCGCAGGAGGATCACGTCGCTGAGGGTTTGCACCGGCAGATCGCCGCCCGCCAGCGCCTGCTGTTCCAGGCGTTCGAGGCACAGGTAGTTGGAGCGCCCTTTGAGCAGCGCCAGTTTGCCGGTGAATTTGAGCGCTTTGGCGACGGTGGGCAGATCGCGGCTGTAGAGCTGATCCTGCAGCGCTTTCGACCCTGTGGAGATAATCACCTTTTTTTTCGCCCGCAGCGCTGGCGCCAGGTAAGCGTAGGTTTTACCGGTTCCGGTCCCCGCTTCCACCACCAGCGGCCGGGAGGCCTCAATCGCTTCGCTGACCGCCACCGCCATCTGGCGCTGCGGCTCGCGCGGTTTAAATCCCGGTATGGCTTTGGCTAGCTGGCCGTCTGCTGCAAAATCGTCGATCACATTGCCCCCTGGTTATTTGGACAGTGATTATGTCAGGGAGGGCGGCGTTTCGCCAGTCCGGGTAGTGACGCGAGCGGAACATTATGGCAGTCTTGCCGCAGCTAAATGGAATGCTCAGAGAGGAATGAGAAATGACAATTACGCGTATTGATGCCGAAGCCCGCTGGTCAGATGTAGTGATCCACAATCAGACCCTTTACTACACCGGCGTGCCGGCGAATCTTGATGCCGATGCCTTCGAGCAGACCGCCAACACCCTGGCGCAGATTGACGCGGTGCTGGAAAAACAGGGCAGCGACAAGTCGCGCATTCTTGACGCCACCATTTTCCTCGCCGACAAAAGCGACTTTGCGGCGATGAATAAAGCGTGGGACGCCTGGGTGGTAGCCGGTCACGCCCCGGTGCGCTGCACGGTGGAAGCAACGCTGATGAACCCGCAGTATAAGGTTGAAATCAAAATTATCGCCGCGGTGTAATTACTCGTCTTCGTCTTCATCTTCAAAGCGCGCGACGATCCGTTCGCCGGTATGCGTCGCGCGTAGCTCTTCCGCCACCAGGGCAATCGCCTGGCCGCTGCTCATCCCCTGGGCCATCAGTTCCTGGATACGTTCGACCGCTTTTTGCTGTTGCTCGTGGCTCAGCGAAGGTAAACCTGCAAACATCTTGTACTCCTGCTACATTGTGGGGCGTAATTATTTCACGCCGTCCCCGCCTACGCCAGAGGGACGGTAACGTTCAGGATCGAGAAAGATGTTGTCCCCCGCGATTATTACCCTGCCCTGGCGCCCGGATGCCGCCGAACACTATTTTACGCCGTTAAGCGCCCTGCCCTGGGCGATGCTGCTACATTCCGGCTTTGCCGACCATCCGCATAACCGTTTTGATATCCTGGTGGCGGCCCCGCGCGCCACGCTGCTGACGCGCGGTGAACAGACCTGGGTCGATGACGGCGAGACCACTTTTGTCTCGGCGGACGATCCGCTGCAACTACTCCAGCAGCAGCTGGATCGTCAGCCGTTCACGCCGCAGCCCCATGAGGATTTGCCGTTTCTTGGCGGCGCGCTGGGGCTGTTCGGTTACGATCTGGGCCGCCGTTTTGAGCGACTTCCCACTGTGGCGCAGGCCGATATCGCGCTGCCGGATATGGCGGTGGGGATTTATGACTGGGCGCTGATCGTCGACCATCAGCGCCAGCAGGTGTCGCTGCTCAGCTATGACGACCCGCAGCAGCGTCTGCAGTGGCTGGAGGCGCAAACGTCGGCGCCAGGTGAAACCTTCACCCTGACCTCTGCCTGGCAGTCAAATATGAGCCGCCAGCAATACGGCGAGAAATTTCGTCAGGTGCAGGCCTATCTGCGCAGCGGTGACTGCTATCAGGTCAATCTCGCCCAGCGTTTTCAGGCACGCTACGTCGGGAATGAATGGCAGGCTTTCCGCCAGTTGAACGCCGCCAACCGCGCCCCCTTTAGCGCCTTCATCCGCCTTGCGGAAGGGGCGATTTTAAGCCTGTCGCCGGAGCGATTTATTCAGCTCCGCCAGGGGGAAATCCAGACGCGCCCGATTAAGGGCACCCTGCCGCGGCTCGATTCGCCGCTGGCGGATGCGCAGCAGGCGGAGAAGCTGGCGAACTCGCCGAAAGATCGCGCCGAGAATTTAATGATTGTCGACCTGATGCGCAACGACATCGGCCGCGTCGCCGTCCCGGGCAGCGTGCGGGTCCCCGAGCTGTTCGTGGTGGAGCCCTTCCCGGCGGTCCATCATCTGGTCAGTACCATCACCGCCCGCCTGCCGGCGACGCTGCACGCCAGCGATCTGCTGCGCGCCGCCTTCCCGGGAGGGTCGATCACCGGCGCGCCGAAGGTCCGGGCGATGGAGATTATTGATGAACTGGAACCCCAGCGACGTAACGCCTGGTGCGGGAGCATCGGCTATCTGAGCTATTGCGGCAATATGGATACCAGCATCACCATTCGCACCCTAACGGCCTGGCAGGGGCAACTGTACTGTTCCGCCGGCGGCGGGATTGTGGCGGATAGTGAGGAAGCCGCAGAATATCAGGAAACTTTTGATAAAGTTAATCGTATCCTGCACCAACTGGAGAACTAGACCATGGCGGACCGCGCCCTCAATCTGGATGACTTTCTGTCCCGCTTTCAGCTGCTGCGTCCACAGCCTTCGCCACAGGCGCTAAACCAGCGGCAGGCGGCGGTGCTGGTACCGATCGTACGCCGGCCGCAGCCTGGCCTGCTGTTGACCCAGCGTTCGCCGTTGCTGCGCAAGCACGCCGGCCAGGTCGCCTTTCCCGGTGGGGCGGTAGATAATACCGATGCGACGCTTATCGCCGCCGCTCTGCGCGAAGCCCAGGAAGAGGTGGCGATCCCGCCAGAGAAGGTTGAGGTGATTGGCGTTCTGCCGCCGGTGGACAGTGTCACCGGCTTCCAGGTGACGCCGGTGGTGGGCATTATTCCACCGGATCTGCACTATCACGCCAGCCAGGACGAGGTCTCCGCGGTATTTGAAATGCCGCTCGCCGAAGCCCTGCGCCTCGGGCGCTACCATCCGCTCGATATCCACCGCCGGGGCAACGACCACCGCGTCTGGCTCTCCTGGTACCAGCATTATTTTGTCTGGGGAATGACCGCCGGGATCATTCGCGAGCTGGCGCTGCAGATAGGCGCGCGCCCTTAGCTATACTGATTATGAGAGGGCGCTCTCACTATTAGTAAAATCGCGGTTATCCATTAGTTTAATTCATGTGAATAGTTGAACTGACAGGGCGCTTCCCTCTTACACTATGCGCAGTTATTACATCGTTACCGCACCCGCGGTAACCCTGTCAGGAGTATTATCGTGATTAGTCTATTCGACATGTTCAAGGTGGGGATTGGTCCCTCATCTTCCCACACTGTTGGCCCGATGAAGGCCGGTAAACAGTTCGTCGATGACCTGGTCGAAAAAGGATTGCTTAATGCAGTGACCCGCGTGGCGGTTGACGTCTACGGTTCGCTGTCATTAACCGGCAAAGGCCACCATACGGACATCGCCATTATCATGGGACTGGCGGGCAATCAGCCCGATACGGTCGATATAGACGCGATACCGGCATTTATCCGTGACATCGAGACACGCGGCCGTCTGCTGCTGGCCAACGGTCAGCACGAAGTCGACTTCCCGGCGGATGACGGCATGCGTTTTCGCAGCGACAATCTGCCGCTGCACGAAAACGGCATGACCATTCATGCCTGGGCCGGCGAGAAAGAGATCTACTGCAAGACCTATTACTCGATTGGCGGCGGCTTTATCGTCGATGAAGAGCACTTCGGCAAAGAGAACGCCAACGAACTGCAGGTGCCCTACCCGTTTAAATCGGCGCAGGAAATGCTGGCCTACTGCAAAGAGACCGGCTTGTCGCTCTCCGGGATGGTGATGCAGAACGAGCTGGCGCTGCACAGCAAAAAAGAGATCGAGGACTATTTCGCTAATGTCTGGCAAACCATGCGCGCCTGTATCGACCGCGGCATGAACACCGAAGGCGTGCTGCCTGGCCCGCTGCGCGTACCGCGTCGCGCGTCGGCGCTGCGTCGTCTGCTGGTGGCCAGCGATAAGCTCTCCAGCGATCCGATGAACGTCGTTGACTGGGTCAACATGTTCGCGCTGGCGGTCAATGAAGAGAACGCCGCTGGCGGTCGCGTGGTGACCGCGCCGACCAACGGCGCCTGCGGCATCGTTCCGGCGGTACTCGCTTATTACGATCACTTTATCGAATCCGTCAGCCCGGAGATCTATATCCGCTACTTTATGGCCTGCGGTGCGATCGGCGCGCTGTACAAGATGAATGCCTCCATTTCCGGCGCCGAAGTCGGCTGTCAGGGCGAAGTGGGCGTCGCCTGCTCGATGGCGGCGGCGGGTCTGGCCGAACTGCTCGGCGCCAGCCCGGAACAGGTCTGCGTGGCGGCGGAGATCGGCATGGAACACAACCTCGGACTGACCTGCGACCCGGTCGCCGGCCAGGTACAGGTGCCGTGCATTGAACGTAACGCCATCGCCTCCGTGAAAGCGATCAACGCCGCGCGGATGGCAATGCGCCGCACCAGCGAACCGCGCGTCTCGCTCGATAAAGTGATCGAGACCATGTACGAAACCGGCAAAGACATGAACGCCAAGTACCGCGAAACTTCGCGCGGCGGACTGGCGATTAAAGTTCAGTGTGACTAAAGTGTTGGCTTTCGCCTGCCCCCTCCCGGTGCGCAGGCGTGAAGCGAGGGGATCTGAAAGCCCCCTGCCTTCCTGATGCGCCCTCTGTGGCGCATTTCTTTTTTCTATACCTGACGATATTCTGCCACTACAATTGCTCTATTAAATAAGCCACGCTTAACCACTCGTCCTGTCGACAGGGTGTCGCACATGCAGACTGCACAAAAAGTCATTACGGCCTATCGTCGCAAACGCATTATTGTCTGCCTGCTGGTAGCCCTGGTGACCCTGGGCGCCACCTTAGCCATCCGATTTATTTCGCAGCGTGGCGAAAATGAAGGCTATATTCGCATGGCCGCCAGCCAACGGGTGGCGGCGCTGGATAATATCCTGCGTCCGCTGAGCGCGCAGCGACCCACCCTGCTTCCTCTGGTGGGTCACCCCTGCCCGGATATCCATTTGTCGCTGCGTAAAATCGCGGCCTCGTTGCAGACCGTTCGTTCCGTCGCGCTCGTGACGTCAGGTATCGTTTACTGTTCGAGTATTTTTGGGCCGCGACAGGCGGATTTACATCGCCTGCAGCCTGCGCTTCCTGCACCCCGGCCTCTGCTGCTCTTTTCGAACGACAGCTCCTTGCTCAAAGGCTCACCGGTGCTGATACAGTGGTATCCAGCCTCGGAGAGAGGCGTGGACGGCGTGATGCTGATTGTCAATATCGAGCTGCTGGGGACCTTAATTCTCAACGAAAAATCATCCCTGATAAGCGACGTCAGCCTGCAGGTTGGCGATCGTTATTTTAGCAGCAGCCATGGGCTTCTCGAGAAAGCGCATACCCCGCCGGGAACGGTGATTTATCGCCAGCGCTCTACCGAGTTTCCGTTTATCGTCAATATCAATGGCCCTGGCGCCTCGGCGATTGCGCTTGAGGAGCTGCCCGGCGAGCTACCGCTGGCGCTGATCTTCAGCCTGTTGATGACCGGCATCGCCTGGCTGGCCACCGCCGGCAGAATGAGCTTCTCGCGGGAGATAAGCCTCGGTATTTCCGCCCGGGAGTTTGCTCTCTGGTGCCAGCCGCTGCAGGATGCGCGCAGCGGCCGCTGCTGCGGGGTGGAGATCCTGCTGCGCTGGAACAACCCCCGCCGCGGTGCGATTTCGCCGGAGGTGTTTATTCCCATCGCCGAAGGGGACAATCTGATCATCCCCCTCACCCGCTACGTGATTGCCGAAACCGCCCGCCGTCTGGATGCTTTTCCCCGCGACCGCCAGTTTCATATCGCGATTAACGTCGCGGCCCGCCACTTTGCCAACGGCTTACTGCTGCATGACCTGCATAATTACTGGTTCAGCATGAACCCGGTACAGCAGCTGGTGGTCGAGCTGACCGAACGCGATGTCCTGCAGGATGGCGACCAGCACATGGCCGAAGATCTGCACCAGAAAGGCGTCCAGCTGGCGATCGATGACTTTGGCACCGGCAACAGCTCCCTGTCGTGGCTGGAAACACTGCGCCCGGACGTGCTGAAGATTGACCGCTCGTTTACCAGCTCGGTGGGGATAGACAGCGTCAATGCCACGGTGACAGATATCATTATCGCCCTCGCCAACCGGCTGAATATTATTACCGTTGCCGAAGGGGTGGAGACGCAGGAACAGGAAAGCTACCTCAGAGACCACGGTGTCGATGTGCTGCAGGGGTTTTATTATGCCCGGCCGATGCCGGTGGAGGCATTCCCGGCGTGGCTGGCCAGTCGAGAGGCAACAGAATAACGCGCCGGTCCCCGTGGGGACCGGCGCGCAGGACGATTACTCTTCTTCGTCGCTCGGCGGACGGGTGACCACCGCGCGAACCAGATCGACCCGGTAGTCATTCGCTTCCACCACGGTGAAATGCAACGGCGGCAATGACACCACGTCGCCAATGCGCGGGATATGGCCATTGGCGGAGATCACCAGACCGGCAACCGTAGCAATATCCTCATCGTCATTGATCAGCGGATCCAGCCCCAGCGCCTGCTGCAACGCATGCAGGTCGGTCGACCCCTTAATAAGCCAGCCGTCGCCATCGATAACGATCTCCGGCGTCTCATCGGCGTCCGGGAATTCTCCGGCGATCGCTTCCAGAACGTCCAGCGGGGTCACTAATCCCTGCACCACGCCAAATTCATTGGTCACGATGACGAAACTGCCGCGGGCGCGGCGCAGGACGCCGAGCAGATTGATCGGGTCCAGCGTTTCAGGTACCACAATCGCCGGGGAGGCGGAGGCCAGCGCCGCGACGTTTTCGCCCGACTCCAGAGCCACCAGCATCTCCTTCGCCCGCACGATACCAATGATTTCATCCAGTTCTCCGCGGCAGACCGGGAACAGACTGTGCGGCGACGAAAGCAGCTGACGGCGAATTTCATCTTCACTCTGCTCGGCGTCGACCCAGCTGATTTCCCCGCGCGGCGTCATGATGCTGCGCAGAGAGCGCTGAGCCAGGGTCAGCACGCCGTTAATCATGTAGCGCTCTTCTTCCGCAAAGGCGCCTTCCGGTACCGGCACCGCCGCCGGGCTGTCAGCGTCATGGTTGACGGAGGCCTGTTTATTACGGCCGCCCATCAGACGCAAGATCGCATCCGCGGTACGGGCGCGCAGCGGCAACGTCGACTGGTGACGTACAAAGTTGCGGCGCGCCACCTGGTTAAAGAACTCAATGATGATCGAGAAACCGATCGCCGCGTAAAGGTACCCTTTCGGAATATGGAAGCCAAACCCTTCCGCCACTAGACTCAGGCCGATCATCAACAGGAAGCTCAGACAGAGCACCACCACCGTCGGGTGCTGGTTGACAAAGCGCGTCAACGGCTTGGAGGCCAGCAGCATCATGATCATCGCGATCACGACCGCTGCCATCATCACCGGCAGATGGTTCACCATCCCGACCGCGGTGATCACCGCGTCCAGTGAGAAGACGGCATCCAGCACTACGATCTGCAGTACCACCACCCAGAAACTGGCATAGCCTTTCCCGTGACCGGCATCGTGCTGGCGGTTTTCCAGCCGTTCATGCAGCTCAGTTGTCGCCTTGAACAGCAAGAAGATCCCGCCAAGCAACATGATGAGGTCACGCCCGGAAAAGGAGAAATCGGCGATAGTAATCAGCGGCTTCGTCAGCGTCACCATCCAGGAGATCACCGACAGCAGCCCCAGGCGCATCACCAGCGCCAGCGACAGGCCGATCAGTCGCGCTTTATCACGCTGCTTCGGCGGCAGTTTGTCCGCCAGGATGGCAATAAACACCAGGTTATCAATACCAAGCACAATTTCCAGAACGATAAGCGTCAACAGGCCGGCCCAGATTGAGGGATCCATTAACAATTCCATGTGCGACTCCGGTTAGCGGCAAGGTCAGTCATCGCCATGTCATGCACGGACGCGACAATAGATGCTGAAAGATAAGCGTGATGCGTGGAGGTGGCAACCAGGTGCCAGAAAGTGAAAAGACGTCGATGACGGTCCATACTGCGGGCTATGCCCTATACTCCTGAGTAATTAAACGGAAGTTAAACATAGCAAAATATAGAGCGAAATTGGAAAAGATTTACCTGAATTTGCAATAACTAAGGCTATTTTTTGCGCTGCAAAATTATTAGCAGGCGATGCCTGATTAACGGATCTTCATCACATTAATTATTTTTTCACTGTCTAAAATAATTCGCGGTAGTAACTATTTTCTATCTTACACCCTAACTGAATCGATTTTGTCCTCAAGAGTGATTCAGGATGTATCAAAGCAGATGATGCATTCACGATAATAAAGGAGGTAGCAAGTGACGATTGCTATTGTAATAGGCACACATGGTTGGGCTGCAGAACAGCTGCTGAAAACAGCAGAGATGCTGTTGGGCGAGCAGGAAAACGTTGGCTGGATCGATTTCGTTCCGGGTGAAAACGCCGAAACGCTGATCGAGAAATACAATGCCCAGTTGGCAAAACTGGATACCAGTAAAGGCGTGCTGTTTCTCGTCGATACATGGGGAGGCAGCCCGTTCAACGCTGCGAGCCGCATTGTCGTCGATAAAGAGCACTACGAAGTTATCGCCGGCGTCAACATCCCGATGCTGGTGGAAACCTTCATGGCCCGCGATGACGATCCTTCCTTTGATGAGCTGGTCGCCTTAGCGGTAGAGACCGGCAGCGAAGGCGTGAAAGCGCTGAAGGCCAAACCGGTGGAAAAAGCGGCCCCTGCGCCCGCTCCAGCCGCGGCGCCAAAAGCCGCCGCACCGGCCAAACCGATGGGCCCGAATGACTACATGGTGATTGGCCTCGCGCGTATCGACGATCGCCTGATCCATGGTCAGGTCGCCACCCGTTGGACCAAAGAGACCAACGTCACCCGCATCATCGTCGTCAGCGACGAAGTCGCCGCGGATACCGTGCGCAAAACCCTGTTGACCCAGGTTGCGCCGCCGGGCGTCACCGCCCACGTGGTGGACGTCGCCAAAATGATCCGCGTCTACAACAACCCGATGTACGCCGGACAGCGCGTCATGCTGCTGTTTACTAACCCGACCGACGTTGAGCGCGTCGTCGAGGGCGGCGTGAAAATCACCAGCGTCAACATCGGCGGTATGGCGTTCCGCCAGGGCAAAACCCAGGTTAACAACGCGATTTCGGTCGATGCCAAAGATATTGAGGCGTTTAACAAGCTGAACGCACGCGGTATCGAGCTGGAGGCACGTAAAGTGTCCACCGACCCGAAACTGAAAATGATGGATCTGATCGCCAAGGTCGATAAATAACCCGGACGATCGCGCCCCAGTTTTCACTTTAAGACTTAATCAACAGGAGAAGTACAATGGAGATTACCCTTCTTCAGATTGTGCTGGTGTTCATCGTCGCGTGTATTGCGGGTATGGAGTCGGTGCTTGATGAATTTCAGTTCCACCGTCCTCTGGTCGCCTGTACGCTGATCGGCGCCGTTCTCGGCGATATGAAAACCGGTATTATTATCGGCGGTACGCTGGAAATGATCGCCCTGGGCTGGATGAACATCGGTGCGGCGGTTGCCCCTGATGCCGCGCTGGCGTCCATTATTTCCACCGTTCTGGTTATTGCCGGCCATCAGAGCATCGGCGCCGGCATCGCGCTGGCTATCCCGCTGGCGGCTGCAGGCCAGGTGCTGACCATCATCGTGCGTACTATCACCGTAGCCTTCCAGCACGCGGCGGATAAAGCGGCGGAGAATGGCAACCTGACCGCCCTGTCGTGGCTGCACGTCTCGTCCCTGTTCCTGCAGGCGATGCGTATCGCTATCCCGGCCGTCATCGTGGCCATTTCCGTCGGTACCAGCGAAGTCCAGGGCCTGCTGAACGCAATCCCTGAAGTGGTCACCAGCGGCCTGAACATTGCCGGCGGCATGATCGTGGTGGTTGGTTACGCGATGGTCATCAATATGATGCGCGCGGGCTACCTGATGCCGTTCTTCTACCTCGGCTTCGTCACCGCCGCCTTCACCAACTTCAACCTGGTGGCCCTGGGCGTGATTGGCGCGGTCATGGCAATCCTCTACATCCAGCTGAGCCCGAAATATAACCGCGTCGCCGGTGCCCCGGCTCAGGCGGCTGGTAACAACGATCTCGATAACGAACTGGACTAACAGGTGAGCGAAATGGTTGATATGACTAAAAATACCACCGAGAAAAAACTCACTCAGAGTGATATTCGTGGCGTGTTCATTCGTTCTAACCTGTTCCAGGGTTCATGGAACTTCGAACGTATGCAGGCGCTGGGCTTCTGCTTCTCTATGGTTCCGGCGATTCGTCGTCTGTACCCGGAGAATAACGATGCGCGTAAGCAGGCGATTAAGCGCCACCTTGAGTTCTTCAATACCCATCCTTACGTTGCCGCTCCGGTACTGGGCGTAACGCTGGCGATGGAAGAGCAGCGCGCCAATGGCGCAGAGATTGACGATGGCGCTATCAACGGCATCAAAGTCGGTCTGATGGGACCGCTGGCCGGCGTCGGCGACCCAATCTTCTGGGGCACTGTGCGTCCGGTGTTCGCGGCCTTAGGCGCCGGGATCGCGATGAGCGGAAGCCTGCTCGGCCCTCTGCTGTTCTTTATCCTGTTCAACGCGGTGCGACTGCTGACCCGCTACTATGGCGTCGCCTACGGCTACCGCAAAGGCGTGGACATCGTGAAAGATATGGGCGGCGGCTTCCTGCAGAAACTGACTGAAGGGGCGTCAATCCTCGGCCTGTTTGTCATGGGGGCGCTGGTTAACAAGTGGACGCACGTGAACATTCCGATGGTGGTGTCAAAAATCACCGGCTCTGACGGACAGGTTCATGTCACCACGGTGCAGACGATCCTCGACCAGCTGATGCCGGGCCTGGTACCGCTGCTGCTGACCTTCGCCTGTATGTGGCTGCTGCGTAAGAAAGTTAACCCGCTGTGGATCATCGTTGGCTTCTTCGTCATCGGTATCGCAGGCTACGCTGTCGGCCTGCTGGGTCTGTAATTTCCAGGTTGTACGCCGGGGGCTAGCCCCCGGCTTTTTTTTATCAGGAGGAACGCAAAGCAATGACATTCACGGACCTGGTGATCATCCTGTTCATCCTTGCGCTACTGGCCTACGCGGTGTATGACCAGTTTATTATGCCGAGGCGCAACGGCCCGGTGCTGCTGGCCATTCCCCTGCTTCGCCGCAGCCGCGTTGACGGCCTGATCTTTGTCGGCCTCATCGCCATTCTAATCTATAACAACATCACCCAGCACGGCACCCCAATCACCACCTGGCTATTGTCTGCGCTGGCGCTGATGGGACTCTATTTATTCTGGATCCGTACGCCGAAAATCATTTTCAAACCGCGCGGCTTTTTCTTCGCCAACGTGTGGATAGAATATCAGCGAATTAAAGAGATGAATTTATCCGAAGACGGCGTGCTGGTGATGCAATTAGAGCAACGGCGGCTGCTGATTCGCGTACGAAATATCGACGATCTGGAGAAGATATACAAACTTCTTGTTTCAAATCAATGAGTTATAAATATAGCCAGCGCTATGTTTTTTCCGATTTCGTCTGGGGGATTATATAGCCATGGCTATATTTCCCCACCTGTTCTTCTGTTTTTCATTAACTATTTATTTACTTATAAATTCAAATGAAAATCGTTATCATTTGGTTATTAAAATAGCCCTCTTCTGTTATTGTTTTATATTCTAAAAATATGTTAAGGTTGCGCCCGTCGTTGGGGAGTAGCCGATTTCCTGCCCGCCAGGAAATGTACGTGTCAACATACTCGTTGCAAAACGTGGCACGTACGGGTTGAAGTGATTCAATCAGGCGAGACCATAGATACATCACTGCTGTACGTATTGCTCAGCCATTGAGCGGCTCCGCGTATATTTACTGGGGGCAGCGATGTGTCATATGGATTATCCCCGGTCAGGACAGGCACATGAATTTATCCGCAACCCTTCTTCTCGCTTTCGGCATGTCTATGGACGCCTTCGCGGCCTCTATTGGCAAAGGCGCCACCCTGCACAAACCCAAATTCTCAGAAGCAGTGCGCACCGGGCTGATTTTTGGCGCTATTGAAACCCTGACGCCGCTGGTCGGCTGGGGACTGGGCATGCTGGCCAGCCAGTTTGTTCTCGAATGGAACCACTGGATTGCCTTTATTCTGCTGGTGTTTCTCGGCGGGCGGATGATCATCGAGGGGTTTCGCGGCGACAGCGACGAGGCGTGCGAGGCGCCTCGCCGGCATGGCTTCTGGCTGCTGGTCACCACCGCCTTCGCCACCAGCCTTGACGCCATGGCGGTCGGCGTCGGCCTGGCCTTCCTGCAGGTCAGCATTGTCACCACCGCGCTGGCGATCGGCTGCGCCACCTTTATCATGTCGACGCTGGGGATCATGGTAGGTCGCTTTATCGGCCCGCTGCTGGGCAAACGGGCCGAAATTCTCGGCGGTATCGTGCTGATTGGCATCGGCAGCGAAATCCTCTGGAGCCATTTCGCCGGTTAAGCTTTACTCCTCGCGCTGCCAGCAATGGATCATAAAATCGGTCTGGCAGCCAAAGGTTGCCTGCTGACGCAGCGCGTCATGCACGTCGGCCTTGGCCCGCCACGCGAACGGCGTCATCTGCAGCAGAGCCTGCGCTTCACTTCCCGTCAGGGTCATCGGATAAGCCAGCTGCTGCTGAGCAGCCAGGCGGAACCCCGGCATCGCTTCCGTCTTCAGCTCATGCAGGCGGATCTCATCGTAAATCAGCCCTTTCAGCTCCAGCAAATGGCGGGGTCCCGGCGTGGCGGTGATCACCCACCCGCCAGGCCGCACCACTCGCGCCAGCTCACCGGCGTTGCAGGGGGCGTAAATGCGCACTACCGCATCGAAGCTGTTATCGGAGAACGGCAGACGCTGGCTGGAGGCGACGCAAAAATTCACCTGCGGATAGCGTTTTGCCGCCGCGCGAATTGCCGGCTTCGACACGTCCAGCCCCCAGCTGCGGCTGGCGATGGCGGCAAACGCGTGGGTGTAATATCCTTCGCCACAGCCGATATCCAGTAACGCCTGAGGGGCAGCGTGCCGCAGTCGTTCAGCGATAGCATCCCGCAGCGGCTGATAATGCCCGGCGTCAAGGAACGCCCGACGGGCCTGCATCATCTCAGCGCTGTCGCCGGGATCGCGCGACCGTTTGAACTGCACCGGTAGCAGATTGACGTACCCCTCTTTCGCCAGATCGAACTGGTGCCGCTGCGGGCAGGAATAGTGGTTGTCGCTACGGCTGAGCGGCGCGTGGCAAAGGGGGCAACTGTATGACATGACGGCTCCGGTGTCGCTGAAAGGGCGAAAGTGTAGCGCTATTCGCCCTTGCAGACCACTGTTACAGCGCCGGCGCCAGCGGGTGGCTGTCGTGCATGACGATCAGATTCTCCGCGCCTTGCGGCATACCGTCCGGCATGACGTTCTCCAGCCGCAGGACGTCGCCCATAATCTGGCTGAATACCGGGGCGGAAACGGCCCCGCCGTAATACGAGCCATTGCTCGGATCGTTCATCACTACCACCAGCGCGAACTGCGGACGGCTGGCGGGCGCCACGCCGGCGGTATAGGCCACATATTTATCAATATATTTGCCGTCCGGGCCGATCTTCTTCGCCGTCCCCGTTTTTACCGCCACCCGGTAGTCGCGCACCGCCGCCTTGGTGCCGCCTCCGCCCGGGAGCGCCACGCTCTCCATCATATGCTCCACGCTGTGGACAATATTCTCCGGCATTACGCGCGTGCCAATCACTGGCGGGTCGATGCGGGTGATCGACAACGGTCGTTCAATGCCGAAGCCGCCGATGGTGGCATAAACATGCGCCAGCTGGAGCGGGGTCACCATCAAACCATAGCCGAAAGCGAAGGTGGCGCGATCCAGTTGCCCCCAGTAGCGACGATGCGGCATCAGCCCAGCGCTTTCCCCGGTCAACCCCAGCCCCGTCGGCTCGCCGAAACCGAAAGCCGTATAGGTGTCAATCAGATGCTGCACCGGCATGGCCAGCGAGAGATGCGACACGCCGGTATCGCTGGATTTCTGCAGGATCCCGGTCAGGCTCAGCTCCGGATAATAGCCGACATCGCGGATACGGTGGCCGTCAAGGACAAACGGATGGGTGTCCACCACGCTGTCCGGCTGGACAATCCCCTGCTGCAGCGCGGTCATGATCACCAGCGGTTTGACGGTCGACCCCGGCTCGAAGGTATCGCTGATGGCCCGGTTGCGAAAATCATCCAGCGTTGCGGCATCGCGATTGTTTGGATTGAAGTCGGGATAGCTGGCCATCGCCAGGATCTCGCCGGTATCGATTTTGATCAGCACCGCTGCCCCGGACTCGGCTTTATTCCAGCGAACAGCGTTATCGAGGGCATCTTCCGTTACCGTCTGCAGGCGCTCATCGATACTCAACTGCAGATTATGCGCCGGCACCGGCGGTACTTCGGTAATATTCTCAATCACATTGCCATGTTTATCTTTACGCACCAGACGTCGCCCGGGTTTACCGGTCAACTGGGCGTTGAAGCTTTTCTCCACCCCTTCGATGCCCTGATTATCGACATTGGTAAAGCCCAGCAGATTGGCAGCCACGTGGCCTGCCGGATAGAAACGCCGCGATTCATCACGCAGGTAGACGCCAGGCAGATGCAGTTTATCAATCCACTCCGCCTGCTCGGGATTGATCTGCCGCGCCAGATAGAGAAAGCGGGCGTGAGGATGGCTCTGTACCCGCTGGGCCAGTTCCCCGAGGTTGAGATGCAGCGCTTCGGCCATCGCCTGCCATCGGGGCCCGTAGCCGACGCCGCCTTTCTCCATGGTGGTCTGCGGATCGATCCAGATCGCGCTAACCGGAACGCTCACCGCCAGCGGTCGTCCTTCCCGGTCGGTGATCATCCCCCGCTCAACCGCAACGGGCTCTTCGCGCAGAGAACGCATATCCTCTTGTTTTACCAGATTATCGGGGGAAACAATCTGCAGCCAGCCCACGCGGGCCAATAGCAGTCCCAGACAACCGAGTATGGCCACACAGAGTAACCCGAAGCGAATCGGGGTAAAGCTGGCGGCGGACTTCATTTTTTTGTTTAGCACCATAGCTCCGGCATTGTTTTGCAACCAACTGATTTAACAGAAAATTAGCAAAACAGACTGCTACACAATGCTAATAAAGTTGAGTATTTGCAACAAGACGCGACGAGAGGGGGAGAAATGACATGCTTTGCAATAAAAACGCAAAAGCCCCGCACAGGCGAGGCTTTTATACAAGAAGAGTGGTCTTGTATCAGATAGCAGTTACGTTAACTGCAGCCGGACCTTTCTGGCCGTCCTGAATTTCGAACTCAACGTTCTGGCCTTCAGCCAGAGTTTTGAAGCCGTTACCCTGGATAGCGGAGAAGTGTACGAACACATCTTTGCTGCCATCAGCCGGAGTAATGAAACCAAAACCTTTAGACTCGTTGAACCACTTAACTTGACCTTTAATCTTTGCCATTTGCAAAATTCCTTAGACTGTTTTCTTCGCCTGCTGGCGTTTACATAGATAAAACTGACACATAACTGCATGAGGCACTAATTTAAGGTTCGGCAGAGAAGCGGTATTCAACGACAACGTGTTTACTCAGGACTTCTTTACTGAAAATGCCACACATAAACAGAACTGTACCTCGTTTAACCCGAAAGGTGTTATCACACACTACGTAAATAATGGCAAGCCATTTTTAAACGTGTCTCGATCGTTCGCACAAATTATAAGGTAATCCTTTGATCGCCTGCACATTTATGCGTCTTTGCCGCCCCTGGCAAGGCGCTATGGCGTTTATCAATAACGCCGGAGCGCTGCCTTGTAACTGCAACTTTTTTACCATAGCTCAACAACTTCGCTTCGTCCAGGTATGTCCGTATACGAACTGCCAGTATACGGGCGACTGACGAGCCGTGATGAATATTGATGCGCAAAATTCGTTATAACCCCAGACGAAAAATCGCTAAAGCCAGGCCAGTGTAGTGATAATAAATCCTTTCAGTCGTCTCGCTAAAAATAGTGCTAATTCTGCACCTTAATAATGAAAAAAAGATGACAGCGTCACGTTATCCGACAATAAACGCGGCGGGGATCACTTTATTTACAGCGTGTATAAAAGAGGATAGTGCATTGAGAAAGGAATAATGGAATAAGAATAAGATATTACCGACCGCTATCATGCAGGTGCGCATCATATGATGCACACCTGTCGAGGTACTTAGCGCTCTGCCACCAGGCGGATAAACTCATCCTCCCCTTTCGCCTTACCGGCGACGGTCGGCTCGACCACGTCCTCTTTTTCCGGCGCACTGGCTTCGCACAAGCGACGTAGCAGCGCATTCTGCCGCTTTTGCTGATCCAGCAGAGCCTGCAGCAGTTCTATCTGCTCATTCGCCCGCGAGCTGGCGCGGTTGACGAAGAACCATAACAACAGACCGACAAGCAGCAGCGCCACAGACACGGCCAGCGATGCCAGATTTAAGATCCCAGGATTTAGTAACTCACTCATTTCACCACCTCAAAGAGAAGGCGTTCATTCTACCACCCGCGGCGCAGAAGGAAATCAGTCGTCAGAAAAATGTCTTACCACGGGATAAATTTATTGATAGTGCAAATGCCGCTGAAAAACTGAACATCCTGGTCGCACATTACGTTAAGCATCTGAGTCCACAGCAACAGGCAGCCTGCTATGATGACTATCAGTAAAACCCACCGTAATTTTTTCACTCCACTCTCCGCATCAGTACTTTATGTCGCCAGGATAACACGGCCTTCTTAAACCGCGGCTAACTGTAATACGAAAGGCAAGTTTAGGAATCATCGACTTGTTTCAAAACGTGTTCGTGTCAAAATCACGGCAAGGATCATACAAATAATGAGGCATTAATGCGATTAATCATTCGTACTATTGTGGTCGTGGCTATCTTATGGATTGGCGTATTATTAAGCGGCTACGGGGTATTATTCCACAGTGAAGAAAACGTCGGCGGCCTGGGCCTGAAGTGTCAATATCTCACCGCCCGTGGGGTCAGTACCGCACTTTATGTGCATTCCGATAGCGGCGTGATCGGCGTCAGCAGCTGCCCGCTGCTGCGTAAAAGCGCAACCGTCGTGGATAACGGCTAAGATCCAACCGGCGACCGCGACGATAGCGCCGCGGTCGCCGAATGCTTCAGCGCGGTCAGAAGGGGTAGTCGTTGTAGCCCATCTGTTCAGAAATCTTGCGCGCCGCCTGGTGCAGCATCGCCACATATTCATGCAAACGTTCTTCAGAGAACCGTAAGGTCGGGAAAGAGATGCTCAACCCGGCGATGACTACGCCGAAACGGTCGAATACCGGTACCCCAATGCAGCGCAGCCCCTCTTCCTGCTCTTCATTATCTTCGCCGTATCCCTGCTCGCGAACGCCATCCAGCACCTTCAGCAACTCAGCGGTACTGGTGATGGTCCGCTCGGTGCTGCGTTTATACTCCACGCCGTCAAGGATCTGCTCCACTTCGCTGCGATCGCGCCACGCCAGCAGTACTTTGCCAATCGCGGTGCTGTACAACGGATTGCGACGGCCGATACGAGAGTACATCCGCAGGTTATACATCGAATCAATCTTGTGAATGTAAACAATACTGTCTTCATCCAGCGCGCCGAGATGGATAGTCTCTTTCGTCAGTCGGGAGAGTTCCCGCATCTGAATATCGGCGCTGCGCACCAGGTCGACGTTCTGCAGCGCGCGCGCCCCCAGCTCGAACAGTTTGAGCGTGAGGGAGTATTTCTCAGACTCTCCCTCCTGCGCCACATAGCCCAGTGATTTCATGGTCTGTAAAAAGCGATAAACGGTGCTTTTCGACATCATGACGCGCTGGGACAGTTCGGTAATGCCAATTTCACGCTCTTCACCCAGCGCCTGCAGGATGCCGAAAACCTTCAATACCGAAGAGACAGAATCTGGCTGTTTATCCAAATCTGCACCTGCCATTTATCACCTCGTCGTAACTGTTTTATAAAATTTAGAACCGGTTTTTATTATAAATTCGCCGCCTCTGCGCCGCAATCATTCTTCTGCCACTTCGTTACAAATCTGCGACATACGGCGGAATAATCAATGCTAAACTCATCATTCAAAAAACCGTTTCATTTAAGACTCATTTTCACCATGGATAAAAACTCTTCCGATGGCGTACCGCTGCCGCAGCGCTATGGCGCCATTCTGACCATTGTGCTTGGGCTGACCATGGCCGTGCTCGACGGGGCCATCGCCAACGTCGCGCTGCCGACCATCGCCAGCGATCTTAACGCCTCCCCGGCGGCTTCAATCTGGATTGTTAACGCCTACCAAATCGCCATTGTGATCGCCCTGCTACCGCTCTCTTTCCTCGGCGACATGGTCGGCTATCGTCGTATCTATAAGATAGGCCTGGTGGTGTTTATCTTTACCTCGCTGGCCTGCGCCCTGTCGCGCAGCCTCGAAATGCTAACCTTCGCCCGCGTCGCCCAGGGGCTGGGCGGCGCCGCGCTGATGAGCGTAAACACCGCGTTGATCCGCCTGATTTATCCGCAGCGCTTTCTCGGTCGTGGCATGGGTATCAACTCCTTTGTCGTCGCCGTCTCTTCAGCAGCAGGCCCGACGATCGCCGCTGCGATCCTCTCCCTCGCCTCATGGCAATGGCTGTTTTTAATTAACCTGCCTCTCGGCATCGTCGCCTTACTTCTGGCGATGCGCTTTCTGCCGCCCAACAGCGCGCGCAGCAAAATCGTCCGCTTCGATTTGCCGAGCGCCATCATGAACGCGCTGACCTTCGGGCTGTTGATCACCGCCCTGAGCGGTTTCGCCCAGGGCCAGTCCACTCAGCTGGTGCTGGCGGAGGTCGCCGCTATGCTGGTGGTGGGCTTTTTCTTCGTTCGCCGTCAGCTCACGATGCCCGTCCCGCTGCTGCCGGTCGATCTGCTTCGCATCCCGCTCTTCTCCCTCTCTATTTGCACCTCCATCTGCTCTTTCTGTGCGCAAATGCTGGCGATGGTCTCTCTGCCCTTCTTCCTGCAAACAATGATCGGGCGCAGCGAAGTGGAGACCGGCCTGCTGCTGACGCCGTGGCCGCTGGCAACGATGGTGATGGCGCCGCTGGCCGGTTATTTAATTGAAAAATGCCATGCGGGGTTGCTGGGGGCCATTGGGCTGCTGGTTATGGCCTGCGGCCTGTTCGGCCTGGCGCTGCTTCCGGCGTCGCCCAGCGATCTGGATATTATCTGGCGTATGGCGCTGTGCGGCGCCGGCTTCGGGCTGTTCCAGTCGCCAAACAACCACACCATTGTCGCCTCGGCCCCGAGCCATCGCAGCGGCGGCGCCAGCGGCATGCTGGGTACCGCTCGCCTGCTCGGCCAGAGCACCGGCGCCGCGCTGGTGGCCCTTTTATTCAACCTGCTCGGCAACAGCGGCACCCACACCGCCCTGCTGCTGGCCGGCATCCTGGCGACCGTCGCTGCGCTGATTAGCGGTCTGCGCGTCACTCAGCCGCGCGCAGCCTGACGATTAAGGACAAAAAAAATCCGCAGCCTTCGGGCTGCGGATTTTTATTTTCAGCGTCAGATTGACGGACTATTTCAGATATTCTCCGCTACGCAGCGCTTCAATACGCTTGTCCAGCGGCGGGTGGGTCATAAACAGCTCGCTCATGGACTTCGCTTTACCGTTGATGCAGAACGCCATCATGCTGCTGGCTTCCTGCGGCTCATAGCTGGTTTTCAGGCGCTGCAGGGCGGCAATCATCTTCTCGCGGCCCACCAGACGCGCCGAGCCGGCATCAGCATGGAATTCGCGATAACGAGAGAACCACATGGTGATAATGCTGGCCAGAATACCGAACACCAGCTCCAGCACCGTGGCGACGGCGAAGTAGATCAGCGGGTTGCCATTGCTGCTCTCGCCTTCATCTTCCCGGTTGCCGCCGAGGAAGCCGGCCGCAATCTGCGCGATAACGCGGGAGATAAAGATAACGAAGGTGTTCACCACCCCCTGAATCAGAGTCATGGTGACCATATCGCCATTGGCGATGTGGCTGATTTCATGGGCGATGACCGCTTCCGCTTCATCACGGCTCATGTTTTGCAACAGCCCGGTACTGACAGCGACCAACGAGGCGTCGCGACGCGCACCGGTAGCGAAGGCGTTGATGTCAGGGGCGTGATAGATAGCCACCTGCGGCATGGCAATGCCCGCCTGCTGCGCCTGCTGCGCAACGGTGTTCATCAGCCAGCGTTCCGTTTCGTTGCGCGGCTGCTCGATCACTTCCCCACCCACAGACTTCAGCGCCATCCATTTCGACATCATCAGCGAAACGATAGAACCACCGAAGCCGAACAGCAGGGCCATAATCAACAGACCGGTCATGCTGCTGGATTGGATCCCCGTGAGGCTTAACACCAGCCCGAACACGACCATCACTGCCAGGTTCGTCAGCAGGAAAAGCGCGATTCGCATCATAATTTTCTTTTTACCTCAATTTAACAAAACGCACTATGCGATTACCCACATCGTATGGGTCAGGCTGCAATTTTCAACCATCAGCCCCCGCTAAGTCACGATAAAAACACAACTTTACATTTTGTAGCATCTTGCTGACAGCGGCAGAGCAGGTTGACATTTTGTTAGATGAGCTGAATGGCGATGACAAAGGGCATAAAAAAAAACGGGCACCTCTCAGGGTGCCCGTTGGCGACTTATTGGCTGGCCGGCGGTTCCACCGCCGGGCGCGCTTTTTCGAGATGGGCGAGGTCTACCGCGATATGGACCGTCTCATCAAGATACGGATCCGGCTCCTGATAATCCTTCGGCAAATCGTCCAGTTTTTTCAGCGGCGGTTTGCCTTCGCGTTTCAGGCGATCGTTAATCCGCGCCAGACGAATCGCATCATCCTCTTCGTTCTCTTTTTCACGCTGAGCGTAGTTCAGAGAGACGATGTTACGTTTGTCCTTCATCGCGTTATAACGGGCAATATCCTTCATGATGTACTGGAACTCAGGATCCTGGGCAATACGCTCGTCGTGGCGCTTGAGCAGTTCCGGTCCAAATGGGGTCAGATCCCCGGACTTCACGTAGGTGGCCGCGTTGATGCTATCCCACGGCAGCGCGTTGTCTTCATACTGCTCGCCGGTTTCGCGATCTTCATTGCCGGTTGGCATCATGATATCCGGCGTAACGCCTTTGCGCTGAGTACTGCCGCCGTTAATGCGGTAGAACTTCTGGATAGTGTACTGCACGGAACCTAACGCCGGCCAGTCCGGACGCAGCATCTGATCGTAGATACGATTCAACGAGCGATACTGCTGTACGGTACCTTTGCCGAAGGTCGGCTCGCCAACGATCAGCGCGCGGCCATAATCCTGCATTGCGGCGGCAAAGATCTCAGACGCCGAGGCGCTAAAGCGGTCAACCAGCACCACCAGCGGCCCTTTGTAATAGACTACGCCATCGTTATCGCTGTCTTCGCGCACCTTGCCATTGTTATCCCGCACCTGCACCACCGGGCCGGACGGAATAAACAGCCCCGACAGCGATACCGCTTCGGTCAGCGCCCCGCCGCCGTTGCTGCGCAGATCGATAACGATGCTACTGACGTTCTGTTTTTCCAGCTTCTGCAGCTGCACCTTCACGTCATCGGTCAGGCCAACGTAAAAGCCCGGGATATCCAGCACGCCGACTTTTTCTTTACCAACGGTTTTCACCGACATCTTCACCGCGCGATCTTCCAGACGGATGCGCTCGCGGGTCAGGGTGACGATACGCGTCTTGGCCCCTTTGCCGGCCGGCAGGATCTCAAGGCGAACCTTGCTGCCCTTCGGCCCTTTAATTAGCGCCACGACGTCATCCAGACGCCAGCCAATGACATCGACCATCGACTTCCCGGTCTGGCCGACGCCAACGATGCGGTCGCCGACGCTGATCGCTTTGCTCTTCGCAGCCGGACCACCGGCCACCAGCGAATTAATCACCGTGTAGTCATCATCCATCTGCAGCACAGCGCCGATCCCTTCGAGTGAGAGACTCATCTCGGTGTTGAACTGCTCGGTATTGCGCGGCGACAGATAGTTGGTGTGCGGGTCGATTTCGCGGGCGAAGGCGGTCATCGCCAGCGAGAAGACATCCTCGCTGTTGGTTTGCGCCAGACGACGGATAGCGAACTTGTAGCGACGGGTTAAGGTGTCGCGGATCTCTTTATCGTCTTTTCCCGCCAGCTTCAGGCTTAACTGGTCAAATTTAACCTTGGCGTCCCACAGCTTGTTCAGCTCGGCCTCGTCTTTCGGCCACGGCGCTTTGGAGCGGTCAAGGTTGAAATTGTCGTTGCCGGTAAAGTCCATCGGACGTTCCAGCACCTTCAAAGCATACTGATAGCGCTCGAAGCGGCGCTGCTGCGCCAGGTTGTAGAGGTCGTAGAAGACATCCAGTTTCCCGGTGCGCAGTTCGTCGCCGATTTGGTCTTTTTTCGCCGCGAACTTCGCCACATCGCTGGCCAGCAGCACATTATGGCTGTAGTCCAGCAGGTTCAGATAACGGTCAAAAATTTTTGCCGAGAAGGCGTTGTCGAGATCGAACTGACGGTAGTGAGAGCGGGTAAAGCGCGACGTCACGCGCTCGCTCACCGTCGCGTGCTGCGGCTCTTCTTTCAGCACGGGGATTTGATCTGCACGGGTTATTTCATCAACAGCGAAAGCATGGCCTGCTATTGCCAGCAGGCCCGCAAGCGCGGTGATTTTAAAAAATGTGTTCATGCCTGGCCCGGCCTCCGTTTCAGAACACCAGGTGTTCTGCGCGTACAATCATTGACATACCAGAAGTCAGCTGTACACGAACGCCATCTTTGGTGATTTCCAGAACGGTGGCGTCCATTGCGTTATTGCCTGCTTTTACCTTCAGCGCCTGGCCGACGGTCAGAACGGAAACATCCGATACCGGAGTAAGACGCTCTTCACGCGGAGCTTTGGCCGCAACAGGACGCGGTTTACGCTGTTCAGCGCCCTCTTTACGACGCGGCTGCTGAGGACGCGGTTTACGCTCGCGGCGAACGCCTTCATCCGGCTGGCCTGCAGCGGCAGCGGCTTCGCGTTTTTTCGCCTGCTGGGCAGCGCGCTGCGCCTGAACGCGAGCTTTCGCTTCTTCCAGCTGCTGACGCGCATGGGCAATGTGCTGCTCTTCCAGTTCGCCGCACGGGTTGCCGTCCAGGTCAACGCGGATAGCGCCGGCTTTTACGCCGTAGAGATAGCGCCAGCTCGAGGTGTAAAGACGTAATGCAGCGCGAAGCTGGGTTTTGCTGAGATTCATCTCACCACCCACTCGCTCAACGAGATCCTGAAAAATTCCGATTTTCAGGGGGCGCGCTTCGCCTTCAGCGCTGAAGCACTGAGGGAAACGTTCGGCCAGAAAGGCGATAACTTCTTTACTGCTATTCAACTTAGGTTGATTTTCCATGAAATTTCCTGATTACAACGGACGTAGCCAACAAGCCGCAGGCATGAACAGGCGACATTATAATGACGTCCTCGCTAAATGCTACGTTATCCGTTGATTATCCCACGACACGGGTAAAGATTTTTTGATAATCAGTGGCCGCGATAAGTTTTTCCAGATGCTCGACCAGTGTGCGCAACCCCTGCTCATCTTCAGCAGTGAAGCGGCCGTAAGCCGGACTGTCGATATCCAGCACGCCGATAATCTGGTCGTTCACGCGCAGGGGGAAGACAATTTCCGAATTACTGGCGGCATCGCAGGCAATGTGGCCGTCAAAGGCGTGGACGTCCTCGACGCGCTGCACCTGGGCTTGCGCCACCGCCGCGCCGCATACGCCGCGCCCAACCGGGATCCGGACGCAGGCCAGTTTGCCCTGGAACGGCCCCAGCACCAGGGTATCGCCTTCCAGAAGATAGAAACCGGCCCAGTTGACCTCGCCCAGTCGTTCAAACAGCAGCGCGCTGGTATTAGCGATCATCGCCAGAAAACTGGTTTCACCTGCCATTAATGCCTGGAAATCGCGGTTCAAATCCGCGTAAAATTCTGTTTTGCTCATTATATCTTCACTTGGTTGTCTTACTGCCTGATACGTACAGCCTACTAAAATAAGCATTAAATGCGCTTGGGCTCAAGATGAATTCATTCATAGGTTAAGATAGTGAGATACATTCATTCCTGTACGTAATAAATGCCGATAAAAACACCCACCCTTAAGCCTGCGAATAAGATGGTCGTGCATGCCGTCAGCACGCCGCTTCCCTATGCGCATTATCAGCGCTGTACGCAGTGTGACATGCTGTTCCGCTTACCGGTGCTCAAACGCAACCAAAGCGCCTGGTGTCCACGCTGTAACGCGAAGGTGCGCGATGGCCGCGACTGGTCGCTGACCCGTCTGGGCAGCATGGCCCTGGCCATGCTGCTGTTAATGCCCTTTGCCTGGTCCGAACCCCTACTGCGCCTTCACCTGCTGGGGGTTCGCATTGACGCCAACGTCCTGCAGGGGATTTGGCAGATGACCGCGCAGGGCGACCCGCTTACCGCCGCGATGGTGCTGTTTTGCGCGGTGGTCGCCCCGGTACTGCTGGTGGTCTCGATTAGCTATCTGTGGCTGGGCAACGTGCTGGGGATGAACCTGCGCCCGGTGCTGCTAATGCTCGATAAGCTCAAGGAGTGGGTGATGCTGGATATCTATCTGGTGGGCATCGGCGTCGCCTCCATCAAGGTGCAGGATTACGCCTTTCTGCAGCCCGGCATCGGCCTGGTGGCGTTTATCTCCCTGACGCTGCTGAGTATCCTGACGCTTATCCATATGAACGTCGAAGAGCTATGGGAGCGCTTCTATCCCGAACGGCCGGCGACCCGCGCCGATAACAATCTGCAGGTGTGCACCGGCTGCCACTACACCGGCTACCGCGACGCCCGCGGCCGCTGCCGACGCTGCCACACGCCGCTGCACCATCGCCGGCCGCAGAGCCTGCAGCGCAGCTGGGCGGCGCTGATTGCCTCGCTGGTTTTCCTCCTACCGGCCAACCTGCTGCCGATCTCTATCATCTACGTCAACGGCGCGCGCCAGGAAGACACCATCCTTTCCGGGATCATCTCCCTCGCCAGCAGCAATATCGCCATTGCCGGCGTGGTATTTATCGCCAGTATTTTGGTGCCATTCACCAAAGTTATAGTGTTATTTACCCTGCTGCTCAGCATACAATTCAAGTGCGAGCAGGGGCTGCGCACCCGCATCCTGCTGCTGCGGCTGATAACCTGGATTGGCCGCTGGTCGATGCTGGATCTGTTTGTTATCTCACTCACCATGTCGCTCATTAATCGCGATCAGCTCCTCGCCTTTACGATGGGGCCGGCCGCGGTTTACTTTGGCGGCGCGGTAATTTTAACTATTCTTGCAGTTGAATGGCTGGACAGCCGCTTACTTTGGGACGCACATGAGTCAGGAAACGCCCGCTTCGCAGACTGAAGCCAGAATAAAAACCAAACGTCGTATCTCGCCATTCTGGCTGTTGCCGGTCATCGCGCTGCTGATTGCCGCCTGGCTCATCTGGACCAGCTTTGACGACCGCGGATCGACGATTACTATCGATTTCCAGTCTGCTAACGGCATCGTGCCGGGGCGGACGCCTATCCGCTATCAGGGGGTGGAAGTCGGTACCGTCCAGGATATTAGTCTCAGTAAAGACCTGAGCAAGATTGAAGTTTCCGCCAGCATCAAGCGCGATATGAAAGAGGCGCTGCGCAAAGATACGCAGTTCTGGCTGGTCACGCCGAAAGCCTCTCTGGCCGGCGTGTCGGGCCTTGATGCGCTGGTGGGCGGGAACTATATCGGCATGATGCCGGGCAAGGGCGAACCCGAAGATCACTTCGTCGCCCTCGACACTCAGCCAAAATACCGTATCAACAACGGCGAGCTGATGATCCACCTGCAGGCGCCCGACCTTGGCTCTCTGAGCAGCGGCTCGCTGGTCTACTTCCGTAAGATCCCGGTCGGGCGGGTGTATGACTTCACGCTGAATGATAATAATCAGGGGGTCACCATTGATGTGCTGATCGAGCGCCGGTTCACCAACCTGGTGAAAAAAGGCAGCCGTTTCTGGAACGTCTCGGGGATCAAAGCCGATGTCGGCCTGAGCGGGGCCAAAGTGCAGCTGGAGAACCTTTCCGCGCTGGTGAACGGTGCCATCGCCTTTGACTCCCCTGCCGATTCGCAGGTCGCGTCGCAAAACGATGACTATCATCTGTATGAAGACCTGGCGCACAGCCAGCGCGGGGTAGTGGTGACCCTTGACCTGCCTGACGGCGACGGCCTGAAAGCGGGCTCGACGCCGCTGATGTATCAGGGGCTGGAAGTGGGCCAGTTAAGCAAACTGAATCTTAACCCCGGCGGCAAAGTCACTGGCGAGATGACCGTCGATCCGAGCGTGGTGACCCTGCTGCGGGAGAAAACGTTGATTCAGATGAAGAAGCCGAAGATCTCCCTCGATAACCCCAGCGTCAGCGCCCTGCTCACCGGCAATACCTTTGAACTGGTGCCCGGCGAAGGCGAGCCGCGTAATCACTTCTCCGTCATGCCAGCGGATAAAGCGCTGCTGGAGGAGCCCAATGTCGCCACCGTCACCCTTTCGGCGCCGGAGAGCTACGGGATCGACGGCGGCCAGCCGCTGGTGCTTCACGGAGTGAAAGTCGGCCAGGTGCTGGAGCGCAAGCTGACGGCCAAAGGGGTAACCTTCCAGGTGGCGATTGCCCCGGAATACCGCGATCTGATTCGCGGCGACAGCAAGTTTGTGGTGAACAGTCGTCTGGACGTCAAAGTGGGACTTGATGGCGTGCAGGTGCTGGGCGCCAGCGCCAGCGAATGGGTGAACGGCGGGATCCGGGTGATCCCGGGTGAAAAAGGCGAAATGCAGAGCAGCTATCCGCTGTACGCCAACCTCGAAAAGGCGCAGGAAAACAGCCTGAGCGAAGTGCCGACCACCACCCTGAGCCTCTCCGCTGAGACGCTGCCTGACGTTCAGGCTGGCTCGGTGGTGCTGTATCGTAAATTCGCCGTCGGCGAGATCATCGCCGTGAAACCGCGCAAAGACGCTTTCGATATCGATCTGCATATCAAGCCGGAATACCGCTACCTGCTGACCAACAACAGCGTCTTCTGGGCGGAAGGGGGTGCGAAGGTTAAACTTGACGGCAACGGACTCACCGTTCAGGCCTCGCCGCTGGCCCGCGCCATAAAAGGGGCGATCAGTTTCGATAACCTCAACGGCAGCAGCGCCAATGCGCGGCTGAATAACAAACGTATCCTTTACGCTTCTGAAACGGCGGCGCGCGCCGTGGGCGGCCAGATCACCCTGCATGCGTTCGACGCCGGGAAGATGGCGGCCGGGATGCCGATTCGCTATCTCGGCATCGATATCGGTCAGATCCAGTCGCTGGAGCTGATCACCGCCAAAAACGAGGTGCAGGCGAAAGCCGTGCTTTATCCGGAATACGTCGGCACGTTTGCCCGCGCCGGGACCCGCTTCTCGGTGATCACCCCGCAGATCTCCGCCGCGGGCGTGGAGCATCTCGACACCCTGTTCCAGTCCTATATTAACGTTGAGCCCGGACGCGGCCCGGCGCGCCGCGACTTTGAGATCCAGGATACGACGATCAGCGACTCGCGCTATATCGACGGCCTGAATATCGTGGTGGAAGCGCCGGAGGCCGGATCGCTCGGCATCGGTACGCCGGTGCTGTTCCGCGGCCTGGAAGTCGGGACGGTGACCGGTCTGTCGCTGGGATCGATGTCTGACCGGGTCATGGTTAAGATGCGCATCAGCAAGCGCTACCAGTACCTGGTGCGCAATAACTCGGTGTTCTGGCTGGCCTCGGGTTACAGCCTCGACTTCGGCCTGGTTGGCGGCGTGGTGAAAACCGGGACCTTCAATCAGTTTATCCGCGGCGGGATCGCCTTTGCCACGCCGCCGGGTACGCCGCTGGCGCCGAAAGCCCAGGACGGCAAGCACTTCCTGCTGCTGGAGAGCGAGCCGAAAGAGTGGCGGGAGTGGGGCACCGCCCTGCCGCAGTAATCCTCGCCTCCCCTTCTCCCGCCCCGGCAAACGCCGGGCGCGGGCAGACACAAACCTCACGCCCCGGTGTCCTGCACCGGGGCGTTTGTGCTAAACTGCGCACCCTTTTTTTCTGTGGTGCGCTGCCTGTGGCCGAAAATACTGTCTATTTCCCTGAAGCGTTTCTTGCTCAAATGCGCGCGGCGATGCCGGCGCACCTCTCTTTCGACGAATTTATCGCCGCCTGTCAGCGCCCGCTACGCCGAAGTATTCGCGTCAATACGCTGAAAATCAGCGTCGATGATTTTCTCTCTCTGGTCGCCCCCTATGGTTGGCAGCTGACGCCGGTCCCGTGGTGCGAGGAGGGATTCTGGATCGAGCGGGACGACGACGACGCGCTGCCGCTGGGCAGCACCGCCGAACATCTCAGCGGTCTGTTCTATATACAGGAAGCAAGCTCAATGCTGCCGGTCGCCGCCCTGTTCGCCGATAACCCGCAGCCTGAACGAGTCATGGACGTTGCTGCCGCTCCGGGGTCGAAAACCACCCAGATCGCCGCCCGGATGAGCAATGCGGGCGGCATCCTGGCGAATGAGTTCTCCGCCAGCCGGGTGAAAGTGCTGCATGCCAACATCAGCCGCTGCGGCATCAGCAACGTCGCCCTGACCCATTTCGACGGCCGGGTGTTCGGCGCGGCATTGCCCGAAGCCTTCGACGCCGTTCTGCTTGATGCCCCCTGCTCCGGCGAAGGGGTGGTACGCAAAGATGCGGACGCGCTGAAAAACTGGTCGCCGGAGAGCAACCTCGACATCGCCGCCACCCAGCGCGAGCTTATCGACAGCGCTTTCCATGCCCTGCGCCCCGGCGGGACGCTGGTCTATTCGACCTGCACCCTGAACCGCGAAGAAAATCAGTCCGTCATTCACTGGCTGCTGTCCCGCTACCCGCAGGCGGTGGCGATCCAGCCGCTGGGAGAGCTGTTTCCCGGCGCGGCCGATGCCTTAACCGCCGAGGGATTTCTGCATGTCTTCCCGCAGATCTTCGATTGTGAAGGCTTCTTTGTCGCCCGCTTGCGCAAGACGGCGGCTATCGATCCGCTCCCGGCGCCGGGCTACAAGGTCGGCAAGTTCCCGTTTGCGCCGCTGAAGGGCCGGGAGGCCGCCGCGGCGACCGCCGCCGCCCGCGCTGTCGGGCTGGAATGGGACGCGAGCCACACGCTGTGGCAACGGGATAAAGAGCTGTGGCTGTTTCCGCAGTCTATGGAGCCTCTGTTTGGTCAGGTGCGGTTTTCGCGCATTGGCGTGCGTCTGGCGGAACTGCACAATAAGGGTTACCGCTGGCAGCATGAGGCGGTTATTGCCTTTGCCGCGCCGCAGCGCGCCTTCGAGCTGACGCTGGAGGAAGCGGAGGAATGGTATCGCGGACGCGACGTCTATCCGCAAACCCCGCCAGCGCAGGATGAAGTCATTGTCACCTTCCAGGGCGTGCCGCTGGGCCTGGCCAAGCGCGTCGGCTCCCGTCTGAAGAACAGTTACCCGCGCGAGCTGGTACGCGATGGGAAACTTTTTGCCGGCAAGGTGTGACGCCGCGCAAAAAATACGCACTTTTTGACTGGCGGTTTTCCCCCCATTGACTACGCTGAAAAATGACGGCCGCAACTGGTCGTACCACAACTCAGCTGAAAAAATGGGGTGAAGCGATGAGTAAAACCAATGTCCGCATCGGCGCGTTTGAGATAGACGATGCCGAACTGCATGGTGAACATCAGGGTGAGCGAACGTTAAGCATTCCCTGCAAATCCGATCCAGATTTATGTATGCAGCTTGACGCCTGGGATGCCGACACCAGCGTTCCCGCGATTCTCAATGGTGAACATTCCGTCCTCTACCGTAAACATTACGACCGCCAGTCCGATGCCTGGGTCATGCGCCTTGCCTGACGCCAATGAACCCGTCGCCTGAGACGGGTTATTTATTTCCCCGTCCCGCCGTCATCCCCTACACTAAACAGTATGTCCCCCCGAACATGAGGCCAGGATGTTTGCCTTAGTGTTGTTTATTTGCTATCTGGATGGCGGCTGCGAGGACATTGTGGTGGACGTCTACCGCGAGGAAACGCAGTGCCTGGTGGCGATGGAAGATCAGCGGATCCGCCACGGCGGCTGCTACCCGATAGAAGATTTTATTGACGGCTTCTGGCAACCCGCCAGCGAATACAGTGACTTTTAGTCTGCCGACTGCAGCGCCACCAGCGTCAGCGTGCCGCCGAACACAGCGCCGGTGTCAATATAGTGTTGATTGTCGTAGTCATAACGCGCGCGAAGCGGCGTATGGCCAAACCAGAAATGGTCAGCCCCGGCGATAGCGCCATGACGCCCCGCCAGATGTTCACTCAGACGATGGCGGCTCCACAGGACCCGCTGGGGATCCACCGGCTGCTGCCAGCGATAGACCGGCGCCGGATAATCGGCATGGGCGATCACATGCCGCACTTTTGCGCACTCCACTTCAATAATCAACGGCAGCCGCTGACAGCGCGCCAGCAGGCGATCGACGTCATCCCGCTGCCGCACGTTGCTCCGGGCGTACCAGTCGCCGCCGTTCATCTGCCAGAGCGTCATATCTCCGCTCTCCAGCGCCTCGAGCGCCATCTGCTCATGATTCCCGCGCACGGCCCGGAACCAGCGGCTGCGCAACAGGCCGAGACAGTCAGCGCTTTGCGGCCCGCGATCGATCAGATCGCCCACCGAGATCAGCAGATCGGCCCAGGGATCAAAGCGCAGTCGGCGCAGGCGAGCCATCAGCAGCGCAAAGCAGCCATGCAGATCGCCCATCAGCCAGATATTACGCCAGTCTCTGCCATTAATACGCTGATACATATAATTACCTCTCTGCTGTAATTATAGGTAATTCCAGCTTATAGCCGCTGTTTTTTATTTACACCTCAATCGATTTTAAACAAACGGCAAATATAGTCGGCCAGAGGATTAAGCTTATCAGCGCCTCGTTTTAAAATAGCAGGAAATAACAACGAGGTGTTTATCGTGACAGACAATAGCCTGCATTCATCCAGCGTGCTTACGCCGCGCTCGCATCTCATTGCCGATCTGGTGATGGGTAGATTAACACCCGCACCTATATGGCGGCAGAAAAATTACCGCTTTAAATTTCTGCTGCGCACGGCATTATTTTATAGCCCGACCAAAGCGATGCTGGAGGCGCTGAGCGCTCGTGACGATTTTAACCAGCTGCTGGCGGCGCAGGCGACGCTGCCGGGGAAAGTGCACCGTCAATATCTAACGCGCGATCTCAACGCCTGGCAGCGAGCGATGGCGGTAATAAGCCATTATCGCTATGTCGATACCCTGCGCAGTTCCCGGCTGGCGCATGCCATGACCGCGGTGTGCGAGGTCCCGTTGCTGACGCTCAATGGAAAGGATCAGCGCCAGTTTTCCCTCTCGGCCTCTTCGGCCGGGAAGGCCGAGCGTGAGGGTGAAACCACCCTGTGGCTGCGCGACAGCGATCATACCCTGCTGGCCAGCGCCACCTTCAGCGTGACCTGGGATGGCGAAGCCTGGCAGCTGGTCATCGGCGGCTTGCAGGGACCGCGACGCCACGTTTCTCATGAGGTGATCAAGCAGGCGACCCGCGCCTGCTACGGTCTGTTCCCGAAGCGCCTGCTGCTGGAGTTTATCTGGCTGCTGGCCGCTCGCAGCCATATCGCAGCGATTTACGGCGTTAGCGATAATGGCCATGTGTTTCGCGCCCTGCGCTATCGCCTGAGCAAGGGGCGCCATTTCCACGCCAGCTACGACGAATTCTGGCAATCCATCGACGGCAAGCCGGAAAGCCCCTGGCGCTGGCAGCTACCGCTGCGTCTGGAAAGAAAACCGCTGGAGAGCATCGCCAGTAAAAAACGGGCCGAATACCGGCGTCGATTCCAGCTGCTGGATCAGCTGGCGGAGCAGGTGGCAATATTGACGCAGCCGCTGCCGGGCGAGTAATTTCACGACCAGTGAACTCGCCCCGTCACGCGGCGTTTGCTTATTATGTTCTTATTTCGCTACTATCATGGTCCCCGCAGACCACTGGATAGTCGTTAGCATGATGAGTAAAACCGAAATTTTCCTGCTGATTATTCTCGCGGTCGTGCTGCTGGGCAGCATATGGTTTATTTTCAGCGATGAAATTTGGCTTCTACTCTGCTATCTGGAAAGTCAGATATTTCCCACCTTCAGCGTTCCGGAATAATACCGGACGCTCGGAACTACGCCCCTCAATATTATTTCCCGCCCTTTCGTGGGGCGCGGACGGCTAATCGCATGAATTGCCAAATCAATAAGGTTTTGTTTATTCTATTTATCATACAAATATGTATACTAGCAGCCTTCCGATGTTGGCCCGCCAGTTAACCTGCACGCCGGGCCTGTTTAGGTGCAGGTTTTTTCTTTTCCTCTCCCCTCGCTTACGGTTCCGCCTTCCCCATACCGTTCTTCCGCAGGATGCAATTTGTGTGTAAATGAATTGTGTATGCTAAAAACGGTGTGCTATAACGGGACATCCAGAGGCCAGCCTGGTGATTGACTGAATTGACTGACAGGATGTCGCTGGTGATCGCGAAAGCAGACAGATTAAGATAAAAAGAGACCGAATACGATTCCTGTATTCGGTCCAGGGAAATGGCTCTTGGGAGAGAGCCGTGCGCTAAAAGTTGGCATTAATGCAGGCTAAGTCGCCTTGCACTATAAGAATAGTTTAACGCGTCAGCTTTTCCAGTCTGCGGCCAATGTGGCCGAATAATTCCTGGAAAAGTGGGCGCTGCCAGCCAAAAAACCGCCACTGCCGTTGTCCGGCAAGGGCGGTTTTTTTTATGCTATTACAGCGAGATAGCGCGAAAATCTAGCAGAGCTTCTGCGCGCGCTCGATAAACGGCGCGAGGCTCATTTTTTGCCCAGGATGCTGCGGATCGTCGATCTGGATCACTGAGATCGGCTGGGCGGTGGTTTTGCCGGCTTTGACCTGCTGCTCAGCCACCTCATTGAGCGGATACTGGACCAGAGTGCTCGGGTTGATAACGTAAAGGGCATTGCCCGGACGACAGGTCAACATCACCTCTTCACGGTTGAACGCCCAGCTCTCCTTCCCTACCTCAAAGCGGCTCACGGTGATAATTTGCGGCGCCGCCAGTGCAGCGCCGGAGCTTGCCAGTAACAACATGGTCAGAACAATTTTTTTCATGATTTTGCCAGTTAATTCAATAAGGTTCCCAGGTGGCAAACAGACTGACGGCCAGCAGCGCCAGCGCGCCCAGCCCTATCTCAGCCTGCGTGGTTCGCAGGATCAGACTTTCCGCCCGCGAACCGCTTGCCGACATGCGCGGTACCAGAACATACCTGTTCACTAACGCAATTACCACCATCCCGGCCACCAGCGCACATTTGATCAACAGCAGACGTCCCCAGGGCGATGCGCCAATCATCCCTCTCTGGATCAACAGCGCATTGATCGCCCCGCTGGCAAGGGTGCCGGCGACGGCCAGATGCCCGTAACGTGAAAAGCGCGCCATGGTATAGACCGCGGCCTGCCGCCAGCGCCCCTGCGCCAGGCGCAGGCAATAGATAAAGGGCAACAGGCCGCCGAACCAGCTGGCAACGCAGAAGAGGTGGACAGCATGATTAGTCCGCTGCAGGGCGCCGAGTAAACCATCATGCATGGCGGCATGCCCTACCCCAGCGGAAAGCAGCAGCTGGGCCGCCAGCAGGGCCACCAGCTGGCGAGCGCCATGTCGGGGACGGATCCACACTACGGCGAGGGCGATCCACGCCAGCAGGATCTGCCAAATCCACACCCCGCCGAAGCGGGTGCCCGCCACCGCCTGCCAGACGGCGGGTTGCCAGACATCCGCCCAGCCGTCGCCCATCAATCCCCCCTGCAGCAGATACAGCGCCAGGGTAGAGAGGGCGCCGATCAGCAGCAGCGGGCGCAGCAGCGGATAGAAGCGCAGCATCAGTACGCGTCGCAGCGGCACCGGCGCCCACCAGGCGCCATACAGCACGCAGCCAAAAGCCAGCATCAGGGTGATAAAGTGCCCAAAGCGCAGAGTAATGTAGAGCCCGGTCAGCATCGCTTACTTCACGCTAAAGGTGTATTGCCCTTTGGTTTTATGGCCATCCACTGAGACCACATGCCAAGCCACAGTGTATTCTCCCGGCGGCAAGGTTTCCGCTACAGGCACGGTGACCTGGGCGGGGTTGTCGGCGCTGCGGGTCAGTTTGCCGGTGGCTACCGCATGCTGCTGTGGACCGGTGACGGTCACGCCGCTGAACGCGGGTTCAATGCCTTCGGAGAAACTGAGCGTCAACGTCTGCGGGGAGGCCGCCAGCTGCGCTCCGGCGGCGGGGATCTGCTGCTGCAGGTGAGCGTGGGCGAGCGCGCCCGCCGCGGTTAATAGCCCGGCAAACGCAACGGAGAGGCGCAATGCGCGTCCAGCAAAAAGTCGCATATTCGTCATTCCCTTTTGTTATGTCTGTAGCACAGAGAATAACCCTGTATAATGGCAGAGTCGAGCCGGGCGTCAGGCCCTGACCGGGTTTACAAGCAGAGTGGAGTGTATGATGGAAAGAAATCTGGCCAAAATTTCGCAAGATGAGATGGATAAAGTTAACGTCGATCTCGCCGCCGCCGGCGTCGCCTTTAAAGAGCGGTATAATATGCCGGTGGTCGCTGATTTGGTCGAGCGTGAACAGCCCGCCCATCTGCGCGACTGGTTCCGCGAACGGCTGATCGCCCATCGGCTGGCCTCCGTTTCACTGTCCCGCCTGCCCTGGGAGCCGAAACAGAAATAATGCCTACTTGCCTCCTCGCCGTCGGTTGGCAAGCCCGGCCAATTACTTTACGCTTATTGTTTTGCTCTGGAGCGAGCCATGCTGCGCGTCATTGATACCGAAACCTGCGGACTGCAGGGGGGCATCGTTGAAATCGCCTCGGTCGACATTGTCGACGGGCAAATCACCAATCCCATGAGTCATCTGGTGCGTCCTGACCGCCCCATCAGCCCGCAGGCGATGGCTATCCACCGGATTACCGAAGAGATGGTCGCCGATAAGCCGTGGATTGAGGAGATTATTCCGCACTATCATGGCAGCCCGTGGTACGTCGCGCATAACGCCAGCTTCGATCGTCGGGTGCTACCGGAGATGCATGGCGAGTGGATCTGTACGATGAAGCTGGCCCGCCGGCTGTGGCCGGGGATCAAATACAGTAATATGGGGCTCTATAAATCACGTAAGCTGAACGTGGCCACGCCGCCGGGGCTGCATCACCACCGGGCGCTGTATGACTGCTATATCACCGCTGCGCTGCTGCTGGATATCATCAACGTTTCCGGCTGGACGCCTGACGAAATGGCCGATATCACAGGTCGGCCGGCGCTGCTCACCACCTTTACCTTCGGCAAATATCGCGGTAAAGCCGTCGCCGAGATTGCTGAAAACGATCCAGGCTATCTGCGCTGGTTATTCAACAATCTCGACCGCATGAACCCAGAACTGCGCCTCACGCTCAAGCATTACCTTGGGGAATAGCCCCTACACTGCCGCTTTCCCCGGCAGTGTCCCCTGCGCCAGGGCGATGAAAAAGGCGTACTCCAGCGCCACCCCCTCATAGCTTTTAAAGCGCCCGGATTTTCCGCCATGCCCGGAGTCCATATCGGTGCAAAGCAGCAGCAGGTTATCGTCGGTTTTCAGTTCACGCAGTTTTGCCACCCACTTCGCCGGCTCCCAGTATTGCACCTGGGAATCGTGCAGCCCGGTGGTCACCAGCATATGCGGATACGCCTGCGCCTTCACGCCGTCGTAGGGGCTGTAGCTTTTCATGTAGTGGTAATAGGTTTCATCCTGCGGATTCCCCCACTCTTCAAATTCGCCGGTCGTCAGCGGAATGGTCTCATCCAGCATGGTGGTTACCACGTCGACGAACGGCACCTGGGCTATCACGCCGTGGAACAGCTCTGGACGCTCGTTAACGGCCACCCCCATCAGCATCCCGCCGGCGCTGCCGCCCATGCCATAGCAGAGCCGCGGGTCGCCGTACCCCTGAGCCAGCAGCGCGTCGCAGACGTCGAGATAGTCGTTAAAGGTATTTTTCTTACACAGGAATTTACCGTCCTCATACCACTGCTGACCCAGCTCGCCGCCGCCGCGGACATGGGCGATGGCGTAGACAAAGCCGCGGTTGAGCAGGCTCAGCCGACTGGCGCTGAAATCGGCATCGATACAGTCGCCATACGAGCCATAGCCATAGACCAGCAGCGGATTGCTCCCTTTACGAAAATGGTCGCGATGGTAGACCAGCGAGACCGGGACTTCGACGCCATCGCGGGCGGTCACCCACAGGTGCTCGCTCTGATAGCAGCGGGTGTCCAGCCCCTTTACCTCCTGCTGCTTGATCACCCGTCGTTCGCCGGTATCCATATCCAGTTCAAACAGGGTGTCGGGCGTGGTCATCGAGGAGTAGCCGTAGCGCAGGCGCGACGTTTCGGGCTCCGGATTATAGGCAAGCCAGGTGACATAGGCCGGATCGTCAAAGGCGATCCCCACCACCTCCCGGGTCTTGCGGTTAATCTGCCGCAGACTGGTCAGGCCGCGCTGACGCTCCTCGACGACCAGCCAGTCGGTAAACAGGGTAAATCCTTCAAGCATCACGTCGTGACGCGGCGGGATCAGCGTGGTCCACTGATCTTCATCGCGTAGCACGGTACGATAGAGACCAAAATTCTTCCCGTCCCGGTTGGATCGCAGATAGAAGGCGTGCTGATAGTGATCGAGGCTATATTCATGATCTTTACGCCGCGGCAGGAAGCAGACCGGCTCAGCGTCTGGCAGTTCGGCGTTGAGCAGCAGTACTTCGCTGGTGGTGGCGCTGGAGAGATAAATCACCACGAACTGCTGGGATGTGGTTTTATGCACGCTGACGTAGAAGGTCTCATCTTTTTCCTCGTAGACCAGCACGTCGCTCTGCGCCGGCGTCCCGACGGTGTGGCGCCAGACCTGATAAGGAAGCAGCGTGGTGGGATGTTTACGCACGTACCACACAAAGCGTGAATCGTTGCTCCAGGCAAAGCCGGAGGTGACATTTTCCAGGGTCTCCGGATACCACTCGCCGTTGCTGAGGTCGCAAAAACGCAGACCGTACTGGCGACGGGAGAGATAATCTTCCGCCACCGCCATCAACTGGTTGTTGGGCGCAATGCCCAGCCCGCCCAGGGTGTAAAACTCGCTCTTTGCCGCCCGCTGGTTGGCATCAAGCAGGATCTCCCACTCGTCCCACTCTTCTTTCAGCACCGACTGTCGCTGGTAGATAGCGTATTCGCAGCCCGGCTCATACACCTGCCGGTAGCGAAAGCCGTTTTTACTATAGGGGGCAGAGACTTCACGCTGCGGAATGCGGTCGATAATCTCTTTCAGCAGACGCTCCTGCAGGCTGAGCTGCGAATCCATCACTTGCTTGCCGTAGGCGTTTTCCGCGTGCAGATATTCCAGCACATCAGGCCGCGCGCGTTCATCGTCGCGCAGCCAGTAATAGTTATCGATGCGTGTATCGCCATGCAAGGTCATGGCGTGAGGGATCCGTTTGGCTTTAGGTGGCATGTTATTCTTCTGCTGCTTTTTCGTGACACAAGAGCATTCAGGCCGCAGGGTGGCGCCTGAATGATGACGTGTCTATAAGGGTGGCAAAAGACGCGGGCGATGCAAGCGAAACGTGATAATTTAAACGCTTAGCGCCTGTTTTTGTGACTGGATGTCCTGTTCGATGTCGGCCCGGACATCTTTTGGCAACGCCAGAGCCTCACCCAGGGCGTTGAGATAGCTGCGCTCCATAAAGTGGTCGATATCAATCACCGCGCAGCTGACGTAGAAGATCTCCAGCGCCTCCTGCGGGTCAACGATGCCCTCGGCGAGACGCTGCGGATCCAGCGGCTGAGCCAGCGCCTGGTCAATCAGCACCCGGGCCTGCACGTCAATATTGGCCTCCCGAAGCTGGGCTTCAATCCTCGCCCGCTCGTGATCGTCGATATGACCATCGCTTTTGGCGGCAAACACCAGGGCGGTGATCAACCGCACGCTGCGCGGATCGACCTCCGTCGGCGCCGCAGCCGTCTCGGGTGTCGGAGCGGGCGTGTTCTGAGCGCGCATTTTCTGCTGATACTTGTTCCACAATACGGTACCCGCCACCGCCCCACCGCCAGCCAGCAGCGCGCTGGTGCCATATTTCGCCAGCAGCTTGCGTGATGATTTGCTGGCCACCAGCAGCCCCGCCAGCCCGCCGATGGCGCCGGGCAGCAGGGCGCTCCCTTTTGACGACTCGCCGGACGGCGACGCGCCCTGCTGTCCGAGCAACGACTGCAGTTGATTTAGCCAGTTAGCCATGGTTTTCCTCTCAGGTGACAAACACTGTTATCAGCCTAAACGACGCGATGTCAGGAAATGTTAGACATGGCTAAAGATGCGCAAAGGTGCGCGCGGCGGGGGCTCCGGGTCCAGCCGACCAACCGACCAGCCCATCAGCCCATCAGCCCATCAGCCCATCAGCCCATCAGCCCATCAGCGGCTGACCGCCAGCCATCAGGCCGCTTTGGCTTTCCGCGTTTTGGCAGCTGGCGCGGCGGCCTCTTCCGCCGGGGAAGCCTCAGCGTCCGTTGACGGCGCGGGCGCATCGTGCGCAGTCGCATCCTGCTCCGGCAGTCTGCCGGCGCGCAGAATATGCTGCAGCGCCTCTTTACGCTCCGCCAGCCACATCGCCATGGTATCGCGCTGGGCATCGTCCATTTCCAGCGGCGATGCTACCAGCCAGTCATTCAGCACCTCTGCCAGATCGAGCATTTTGTCGTAAGCGTCGGCCTCTTTTTTGCTGGCAAAAGACATTTTTTCCTCACCTTCGCGGATCACTACATATTTAATTTCAACCGCCATGCTGCAGCCTCTTAGTACTGTGTTTTTATACAGTATAGCAAATTTCCCTTCCGGACTCAACTCACGCGCATAAAGACAGACGCAAACGTTTTCGTTTATAATCGACCGCATCTTTTTTTACTGCGGAAGAGAGTTATGACTGTATTAGGCACTGCGCTGCGCCCGGCAGCCACCAAAGTTATGCTGTTAGGCTCCGGCGAGCTGGGTAAAGAAGTCGCCATCGAATGTCAGCGTCTGGGCATTGAAACTATCGCCGTCGACCGCTACCCCGATGCCCCGGCGATGCAGGTCGCCCACCGCGCCCACGTCATCAATATGCTGCACGGCGAGAGCCTGCGCGCGCTGATCGAACAGGAAAAACCCGATTACATCGTGCCGGAGATCGAAGCTATCGCCACCGATACCCTGGTCGAACTGGAGCAGGCCGGGCAGAAAGTGGTTCCCACGGCGCGGGCAGCGAAGCTCACCATGAACCGCGAAGGCATACGCCGTCTGGCGGCCGAAGAGCTGCAGCTCCCCACCTCCAGCTACCGTTTCGCCGACAGTGAAGAAGCCTTCCGCGCGGCGGTTACCGAGATCGGTTTGCCATGCATCGTCAAGCCGGTGATGAGCTCCTCCGGTAAAGGTCAGAGCTTTATCCGCTCGGCTGACCAGCTCAGCGAAGCCTGGCGCTACGCCCAGCAGGGCGGCCGCGCCGGCGCCGGGCGGGTGATCGTCGAGGGGGTGGTAAATTTCGACTTTGAAATCACCCTGCTCACCGTCAGCGCCGTCGATGGCGTGCATTTCTGCGCCCCGGTCGGTCATCGTCAGGAAGATGGCGATTATCGTGAATCCTGGCAGCCGCAGCAGATGAGTGACCTGGCCCTTGAACGCGCGCAGAATATCGCCCGCAAGGTGGTGCTCGCGCTGGGAGGTTATGGCCTGTTCGGGGTGGAGCTGTTCGTTTGCGGCGATGAGGTGATCTTCAGCGAAGTCTCCCCGCGCCCGCACGACACCGGAATGGTAACGCTTATCTCGCAGGATCTCTCGGAATTCGCCCTGCACGTTCGCGCCTTTCTTGGGCTGCCTATCGGCGCCATCCGCCAGTATGGCCCAGCCGCTTCCGCGGTGATCCTTCCGCAGCTGACCAGTCAGAACGTCAGCTTCGGCCAGCTGCAGTCGGCCGTCGGAGCTGGCCTGCAGCTGCGTCTGTTCGGCAAGCCGGAGATTGACGGCACCCGTCGTCTGGGGGTGACTCTCGCCGTCGCCGATTCGGTGGAAGAGGCTGTGGCGCGGGCTAAAACCGCCGCCGCGGCGGTTATCGTCGAAGGGTAAAGACAAAAAAAACCCGGTCGCGTTGCCGCTGACCGGGTTGTTGACCTTGAGGCGCGGTTTACTTCGCGCCTTCCACCGCTTCACGCGCCAGGGTGGTGATGCGATCGTAGTCGCCAGCTTCCAGGGCGTCGGCCGGCACCAGCCAAGAGCCCCCGATGCACAGCACGCTGTTCAGCGCCAGGTAATCACGGTAGTTAGCCGGGGAGATACCGCCGGTCGGGCAGAAACGAATGTGACCGAACGGACCCGCAATCGCCTGCAGCGCTTTCACGCCGCCGTTGGCTTCTGCCGGGAAGAATTTAAACTCTTTCAGACCGTACTGCATGCCCAGCATCAGCTCGGAGACGGTGCTGATCCCTGGGATCAGCGGAATAGTGCCGTCTTCGGTCGCCGCTTTCAGCAGAGATTCGGTCAGCCCCGGGCTGATAGCGAACTGCGCGCCGGCTTCCGTTACCGCTTTCAGCTGCTCGACGTTGGTAACCGTGCCCGCGCCGACAATCGCATCCGGCACTTCTTTAGCAATTGCGCGGATCGCCTCCAGGGCGCACTCGGTGCGCAGAGTCACTTCCAGGACGCGCACGCCGCCCGCGACCAGCGCTTTCGCCATCGGTACCGCGTGTTCCAGCTTTTTCACTACGATAACCGGGACAACCGGACCGGAGGTGAGGATTGCTTCTGCTGTTGTTTTCCAGTTTTTCATCAGGATTTTCTCTCGCCAGATCTACAAATTAAATCGTCTTAAAAAGTGATGCAGGTTGCGCCCTGCTCCGCGCCAGAGAGCTTCTCACGCAGCGCCCCAAACATCTCCCGACCGGTTCCTACGCGCGACGCGCTGAGGTCAGGGATATGCGGCTGACGCGCCGCCAGTTCGGCATCGTCCACCAGCAGCGTCAGTTCCCCCGTCTGCCCGTTCACGCGAATAAGGTCGCCATCGCGCACTTTCGCCAGCAACCCGCCGTCATAGGCTTCAGGCGTGACGTGGATGGCTGACGGGACTTTACCGGAGGCGCCAGAGAGTCGGCCATCGGTCACCAGCGCTATTTTGAAACGGCGGTCCAATAATACACCAAGTGGCGGCATAAGTTTATGTAATTCTGGCATCCCGTTCGCTTTTGGCCCCTGATGACGGACCACCACCACGCAGTCTTTGTCCAGCAGACCCGCTTCGAAGGCCGGCAACACGTCGTGCTGGCTCTCGAACACCACCGCCGGCGCTTCGATCACCTGGTTCTCAGCCGGGACTGCCGAGGTTTTCATGACCGCGCGTCCCAGGTTACCGCTCAGCACCTTGGTGCCGCCGTGACGGGAGAACGGTTTCTCGAATGTCGCGATGACCTGATCGTCAAGCGGCGCCGTCGCCCCTTCCCGCCAGTCCAGCTCGCCGTTGTTGAGCCACGGCTCGAGGGTGTAGCGCGACAGACCGAAGCCAGCGACGGTGTGAACGTCCTCATGTAGCAGGCCGCCTTTCAGCAGCTCGCGCACCAGAACCGGAACGCCGCCCGCTGCCTGGAAATGGTTGATATCCGCCGGACCGTTGGGGTAGAGGCGCGCCAGCAGCGGTACCACGTCTGACAGGTCGGAGAAATCATCCCAGTTAATGATAATGCCCGCCGCGCGGGCCATCGCCACCAGGTGCATAGTGTGGTTGGTGGAGCCGCCGGTCGCCAGCAGCGCCACAATGCCGTTGACCACCACTTTTTCGTCAAACATTTTGCCCAACGGCATCCACTCGTTGCCATTGCCGGTCATGCGGGTGACCTGGCGCGCGGCGGCGGCGGTCAGCGCTTCCCGCAGCGGAGCATCCGGATGGACAAAGGACGAGCCCGGCAACTGCATGCCCATAAACTCCACCACCATCTGGTTGGTGTTCGCCGTACCGTAGAACGTACAGGTTCCCGGCGCGTGGTAAGAAGCGGCTTCGGACTCCAGCAGCGCCATGCGGTCAACTTTGCCCTCCGCGTACAGCTGGCGAATACGAACCTTTTCTTTATTAGGCAGGCCGCTGGCCATCGGACCGGAGGGAATAAAGACCGACGGCAGGTGGCCGAATGAGAGCGCGGCCATGGTTAGTCCGGGCACAATTTTATCACACACGCCGAGGTACAGAGCGCCATCGAACATGTTATGCGACAGGCCGATGGCCGCGGACATGGCGATCACTTCGCGACTCAGGAGAGAGAGCTCCATGCCGTCCTGTCCCTGGGTCACGCCATCGCACATCGCCGGCACGCCGCCGGCCACCTGACCGACCGCATTGGCGCTGTGCAGCGCTTTGCGAATGATATCCGGGTAGTGTTCATAGGGCTGGTGCGCGGACAACATATCGTTGTAGGAGGTGATGATGGCGATGTTGTTGCGCAACATGCTTTTCAGAGAGGCTTTGTCGTCGGCCTGACAGGCCGCGAAACCGTGAGCCAGATTGCCGCAGGCCAGTTGCGCACGATGCACGGTGTCGGTTTTGGCCTGGTTAATCCTTGCGAGGTAAGCCGCGCGGGTATCACGCGACCGTTCGATAATGCGATTTGTTACCCGTAACATTGTCGAATTCATAAAGGCTCCTCAAAATTTTATCTGTCCGGCCGCTGCGAGATGACGTGTTTTGGTGTCCGAAGCCACCAACACCAGCGCTCAGGGGCAAAATGTCTGAAGGCAGTGTAATAAAAAAAGCCCCGTGGGTGAATCCTCACGGGGCTTAAAAGATTAAAAAGCGTGCGACTTTCTGCGTCAGATCATGTTACCGGTAAAATAACCCTGACGGATAAGATCGCGAGCTTACTCAAACTCGTTCCACGAGCGTCCATCGCGGGTGATCATGGCCACCGAGGCCACCGGTCCCCAGGTCCCGGCCTGATACGGTTTCGGCGCATCGCGGTCGGCCGCCCAGGCTTCGGTGATGGAGTCCACCCACTTCCATGCCTCTTCCACTTCATCGCGGCGGACGAACAGCGCCTGGATACCGCGCATGGTCTCGAGCAGCAGACGTTCATAGGCATCGGCCAGATGCGTCTGGTTGAAGGTTTCGGAGTAGCTCAGATCCAGCTTGGTGATCTGCAGGTTGTGCTTATGGTCGAGGCCCGGCACTTTGTTCAGGACCTGGATATCCACCCCTTCGTCCGGCTGCAGACGAATGGTCAGCTTGTTCTGCGGCAGCTCCTGCCAGGTTTCTTTAAACAGGTTCAGCTCCGGCGTTTTGAAGTAAACCACCACTTCGGAACATTTGGTTGGCAGACGTTTGCCGGTACGCAGATAGAACGGTACGCCAGCCCAGCGCCAGTTATCGATATCAACGCGGATCGCCACGAAGGTTTCGGTGTTGCTGGTTTTGTTCGCCCCCTCTTCTTCGAGGTAGCCTGGCACTTTTTTGCCCTGGGCAAAGCCGGCGGTGTACTGGCCGCGAACGGTTTTCTCGCGCACATTGGAGCGGTCAATACGGCGCAGGGATTTCAGCACCTTGACCTTTTCATCACGGATGCTGTCGGCGCTGAGATCGGACGGCGGCGACATGGCAATCATGCACAGGATCTGCAGCAGGTGGTTCTGGATCATGTCGCGCATCTGTCCGGCCTGGTCGAAGTACCCCCAGCGCCCTTCAATGCCTACCTCTTCCGCGACGGTGATTTCCACATGATCGATGGTACGGCAGTCCCAGTTATTGACGAACAGAGAGTTGGCAAAGCGCAGCGCCAGCAGGTTGAGGACTGTCTCTTTTCCGAGGTAGTGATCGATACGGTAGACCTGGCACTCTTCAAAAAACTCGCCGACCTGATCGTTGATTTCCCGCGAGGTTTCCAGCGAGGTGCCCAGCGGTTTTTCCATAACCACGCGCGCAGGCTTGGCATTGAGCTTCGCTTCGCCCAGACCTTTACAGATGGCGCCAAAGGTGCTCGGCGGCATGGCGAAATAGTTGATGGTGACGCGATTGTTTTGGTCCAGCATGTCACCCAGGCGGGTGAAGCCGCTGGTGTCATTGACGTCAAGATTACAGAACTCCAGGCGGCCGCTCAGGGAATCCCACAAACCTTCATCAATTTTTTCCTTCATGAAGGTTTCCAGCGCTTCGCGCACCACTTTGGTGTAAGCCGCTTTATCCCAGTCGGCACGGCCGACGCCAATGATCCGGGTGTCGGCGTGGATCTGGCCCGCCTTTTCAAGCTGATACAGGGAAGGCAACAATTTACGCCGCGCCAGGTCGCCCTTCGCGCCGAAAATGACCAGGTCGCATGCCTGGGCCGTTTGCGTTACCGCCATGTCATTCTCCTCAGTTGATAGTCTGGTGCTTTTGCCAGGCTATATTTGTAATTTTCTTACACTGCACTGTACTGTGTTTACCTGTTTCCCGAAAGCCTTCCCCTCCGTTTGCAGCGGGAAAACCGCACAGGGTGAAAACATTCGGCGATGATTTAGGCATTTGGCTGATATTGTTCGTTGTTTGTACCTGTTTCAGGTCAGTAAAATACGACTCTGATCATGTAATGAAAAAAAACAACATTTTTTCCCGTCATTCCTCACCGCTTGCGCTTGCGGAGGGGTATATTCTTGCTAAAACGCCCGATGATTTCACCCATTAATGAAATCGTTTCCATTGATGAGCGCCCTGTTACTAATGAACATGCTGGAAAAAATCCAGTCCCGACTGGAACACCTTAGCAAATCTGAACGCAAAGTGGCGGAAGTGATCCTTGCCACCCCCGCGCAGGCCATTCATTCGAGCATCGCCGCCCTCGCCCTTGAGGCCGGAGTGAGCGAACCGACCGTCAATCGCTTCTGCCGTAGTCTCGAAACCCGCGGCTTTCCTGACTTCAAACTGCATCTCGCCCAGAGCCTTGCGCACGGCACGCTCTATGTTAACCGCAATGTTGATGAAGACGACAGCGTTGAGTCATACACGGGAAAAATATTTGAATCGGCCATGGCGAGTTTAGATCAGGTCCACCATTCTCTCGACATGTCGGCGGTGAATCGTGCGGTGGATCTGCTGACTCAGGCAAAAAAAATCGCCTTTTTCGGCCTCGGCTCCTCGGCGGCGGTCGCTCATGACGCGATGAACAAATTTTTCCGCTTTAACGTGCCGGTCATCTATTCCGACGACATTGTCCTGCAACGCATGAGTTGTATGAATTGCGATGACGATGATGTGGTGGTGATTATCTCACATACCGGAAGAACCAAGAGCCTGGTAGAGCTGGCGCAGCTGGCGCGTGAAAACGATGCCATGGTGATCGCTCTCACCTCCCCCGGCTCGCCGCTGGCCCGGGAAGCCACGCTGGCCATTACCCTGGATGTGCCGGAAGATACCGACATCTATATGCCGATGGTCTCGCGTCTGGCCCAGTTGACCGTCATTGACGTGCTGGCGACAGGCTTTACCCTGCGCCGGGGGGCAAAATTCAGAGATAACTTGAAGAGGGTCAAGGAAGCGCTGAAGGAATCGCGTTTTGATAAAGAACCGTTCGTACCCAGTGATAATCAATAAAAGTTGATAACAAGCAGTACCCCATTACACCTTCGATAACGATCCGGCTGTGCGACGTTGCAGGCTGGCGCTACCGAATCCATGTTCACGCAACACCAAAGTTGTATCAGTCAACGGAGTATTACATGTCCAGAAGGCTTCGCAGAACCAAAATCGTTACTACCTTAGGCCCGGCAACTGACCGCGATAACAACCTGGAAAAAGTTATCGCCGCGGGCGCAAACGTAGTGCGTATGAACTTCTCTCACGGCACCCCGGAAGATCATCAGCTCCGTGCCGATAAAGTGCGTGAGATCGCGGCAAAACTGGGCCGTCACGTGGCCATCCTCGGCGACCTCCAGGGACCAAAAATTCGCGTATCGACCTTCAAAGAAGGCAAAATTTTCCTCAACGTCGGCGATAAATTCCTGCTGGACGCCAACCTCGGCAAGGGCGAAGGCGATAAAGAGAAAGTCGGAATCGACTATAAAGGCCTGCCGGCGGACGTCGTGCCTGGCGATATCCTGCTGCTCGACGATGGTCGTGTGCAGCTGAAAGTCCTCGAAGTTCAGGGGATGAAAGTCTTCACTGAAGTGACCGTTGGCGGCCCGTTGTCCAATAACAAAGGGATCAACAAGCTCGGCGGCGGCCTGTCTGCCGAAGCGCTGACCGACAAAGACAAGGCCGATATCGTCACCGCCGCTAAAATCGGCGTCGACTATCTCGCCGTCTCCTTCCCGCGCTGCGGCGAAGACCTGAACTACGCCCGTCGCCTGGCGCGCGATGCCGGCTGTGATGCGAAAATCGTCGCCAAAGTCGAGCGTGCGGAAGCCGTCTGCGATCAGGACGCCATGGACGACGTGATCCTCGCCTCCGATGTGGTGATGGTTGCCCGCGGTGACCTTGGCGTCGAAATCGGCGATCCGGAGCTGGTGGGCATCCAGAAAGCGCTGATTCGTCGTGCGCGTCAGCTGAACCGTTCCGTCATTACCGCCACCCAGATGATGGAGTCGATGATCACCAACCCGATGCCGACCCGTGCGGAAGTCATGGACGTGGCCAACGCCGTGCTGGATGGTACCGATGCCGTGATGCTCTCCGCGGAAACCGCTGCCGGTCAATACCCGTCAGAAACCGTGGCCGCGATGGCGCGCGTGTGTCTGGGCGCCGAAAAAATCCCGAGCCTCAACGTCTCCAAACACCGTCTGGACGTCCAGTTCGACAACGTGGAAGAAGCGATTGCCATGTCGGCGATGTATGCCGCCAACCACCTGAAAGGCATCACGGCTATCATCACCATGACCGAATCAGGCCGCACCGCGCTGATGACCTCGCGCATCAGCTCCGGTCTGCCAATTTTCGCTCTGTCCCGCCACGAGCGCACCCTGAACCTGACCGCCCTCTACCGCGGGGTGACGCCGGTGTTCTTCGACAGCCAGAATGACGGGGTGGCCGCTGCGCACGATGCCGTCAATCTGCTGCGGGACAAAGGCTACCTGGTCTCCGGCGATCTGGTGGTTGTTACCCAGGGTGACGTGATGAGCACCATCGGCAGCACCAACACCACGCGTATCCTCACCGTCGAGTAAGCCTCGGTGTCTACCTGCCAGCGATACGGCTGGCAGGTTTTTTTGCCCTCCGGCAGGCTACACCATCCAGCTCAGTAATAGCGTCGCGGCGATCACCGTCGACGCCCCGCCGATACGCGTCGCAATCTGTGCAAACGGCATCAATCCCATGCGGTTTGAGGCCGAGAGAATGGCCACATCCCCCGTTCCGCCTAACCCGCTGTGGCAGCTGGTGACAATGGCGGCTTCCACAGGATACATATTTAGACGTGAAGCGATAAAGAACCCGCTCAGCGCCATGGCAATGACAATTGAGCCGCACACCACGACGTAGCCAACGGAGAAGACCGATACCACGCTCTCCAGCGGTACATACAGCATGCCCAGGCCGATCATCAGCGGCCACACCAGCGCGGCGGAGACGAACTTGTAGCAGCTGTGCGCCCCCAGTTCCATCGCCGCCGGGATAACTTTGGTATATTTGCAGAATACCGCCGCCAGAATCATCAGCACCGGCCCCGGAATATGCACCACCTTCTCCAGCAGGCCGCCGACAATGAAAAAGGCGCAAATCATCAGCAACCCGGCGCCCATGAGCTGAAAATCGGTCGGCTGCGTACTCTGATTCTGCGCAAAGACGCTGTTATCTTCATGGCTGCGGATCAGTAGCCCGTTGCCGGACAGCGCCGGGCGACGGGCGCCCATGCGGGCCAGAAAGCCGGCGCAGATAATGGCGAAGATGTTACCCACCACCGCCGCCGGCGCCAGCTGGGCCACGTAGACATCAGGCGTCTGCCCGAGGATCGCCGAATAAGCCAGCGACAACGGCAGGATCCCTTCGCCAATGCCGCCGCCGATAATCGGCACAATGATAAAGAAGAAGGTGTGATACAGACTGTAGCCGAATAAGCTGCCCACCAGCAGGCCGGTGGCGATTGCCGCGCCGGTCCCAACCACCAGCGGGACAAACATGCGCACCATCCCCTGGATCAGAATCGTGCGGTTCATTCCCAGGATACTGCCGACCACCAGGCAGGCGATGACGAAATAGAGGAGATTGGCCTCCTTCATCAGCAAATGCACGGTATCGAGCGTATGCGCTTCAAACACGCCAAAGTAGACCAGCACTGAGGGCATCATCAAACACAAAATCGCCGGACCGCCAATATCTTTTAACACCGGCACCATGCGGCCAATTTTCGCCAGCGCGAACCCCAGGGTCATGATGACCGCCAGTCCGCCAATCATGTTTTTTGGCAACAACCCCGCGCCCGCGGAGAGCGCCACTATCGCGGCGATACCGATGAACAGCGTTAATGGCACAGCGCCGACTTCGATATTGGCGAAAAGTCGAGTCGCTTGCCCGTTCGGCAATGTTTTATCTATCGGTTGGTTGAGTGAATTATTTTTCATATTTTTACCTGAATAATAAAGAGGTCACGTAGGGTCAGGATGCAATATTAAAATTGCGCAGCACTATGAATTCAAAAGCGCTAAACGCCGTATCAACTAAATACACCGAAACGGTAACACAGGACTTTAAAACTAAAAACGACAACCGTATTAACGCTGTCGGCTTTGTGACTGAGCCATAAAGTTTATTTTAAGTAATTTAATTTATTATCACGAAGCTAAAGTTATCGCCCGCTAAAATAATTATTCCTGTTAATGCAACCCCATGATTTAATCCTCTTTTCCCTATTTGTAACTAAAGTAGCCAAGGCGAAATTATTTAAATCCAGATGACTGTGATGGCTATCACCTTTTAAATATTAGGGGATCGTTAGATTGGCAGCACAACAAACCGATAATATATGTCAGGACATTTTATGCCTTCACTGCTCTTGCAATCTCTTTTCCCGTTGGTATTTATCATGCTGCTCGGATGGCTTAGCGGCAAACTCGGCTATACTCGCCGTGAGGACGCATCCGTTCTCGCCACGGTAGTTATCCGCTTTGCGCTTCCTTTTCATCTTTTTATCGGCGCATTACATACCAGCCCGGATAAAATAAAAAACTTCACCTTTATGGCGGTGCTGGTTATCGGTCTGATGGGGTCGTATTTTCTTACGCTACTGATCTCGCGCTATGTTTTTCGTCATGATATTAAAACTAGCGCGATTCAGTCGCTGGTTTGCGCCTTCCCCGATATGGCCTACTTCGGCGCTCCCGTGCTGGCGGTGCTGATAGGTCCGGAGGGCTTTCTCGGGGTGCTTATCGGAAACCTGGTGACCAGCGTGTTGATGATCCCTCTGACCATCATCCTGATCCGCATGGGAGACCAGCCCGGAGACGCTGGGGATCCCCAGCTCCACGCCGGGCAGTTGATCCTGCAAAACCTGCTGAAAGCCGTGAGAAACCCCATTGTCTGGATCCCCATTTCCGGCGTACTGCTCAGCCTGGCCGGGATCCAGCTGCCGCATCTGCTCAGCGTACCCGTTGAAATGGTGGGTAAAATCGCCGGCGGTCTGTCACTCTTCGCCCTTGGGCTGCTGTTTTACGGTGAACGTCCGACGGTCAATATTCAAACCTGCACCAACATCAGTATTAAAAACCTGATCCAGCCGGCCATGATGGCGCTGGCCGGGCTAGCCTTTGGGCTCAGTCATACCCTGATGCAACAGGTTATTATCATCGGCGCGACGCCTTCCGCTATCGCGGCAGGGATGTTTGCCCTGCGCAGCGATACCTATATTGAACCCGCCTCATCTTCTATTTTGCTGGGCACCGCCATCGGCGTGGTCACCGAAGGCGTCATGATTTATCTCATTTCGTAATCACGGAAATAAAATACCTAGACATCAGGCAATGTTTTAATTTGATATTCAGGAGTCATGTCATGTTAGCCACAGAAACCTTATACACCCCCTATAATGGTGCCGTCCTGCTGGAAAACCCGTTATTAAATAAAGGCCTCGCGTTTACGGAAAGCGAACGCACAGCGTTTAATCTTCAGGGACTGTTACCGCACAATGTGGAAACCATTGAAGAACAAACCGAGCGCGCATGGGGCCAGTTTTGCCAGTTCAAAAAAAGTATTTCGCGCCATATTTATCTCAGAAATATTCAGGACACCAACGAGACGTTATTCTATAACCTGCTGCGCAGCCATATGAAAGAGACGCTGCCGATTATTTATACCCCGACGGTGGGTGAAGCATGCGAACATTTTTCAGAAATATATCGCCGAGGACGCGGCCTGTTCATCTCCTGGCCCAACCGTCACCATATTGACGAGATGCTGCAGGGATTTTCCCGCAACGATATCAAAGTCATCGTGGTGACCGATGGCGAGCGTATTCTGGGGCTGGGCGACCAGGGGATTGGCGGGATGGGGATCCCCATCGGCAAACTCTCGTTATATACCGCCTGCGGGGGTATTCATCCGGCATCAACGCTGCCCATTATGTTAGATGTCGGTACCAACAATCCGCAGCATCTGGAAGATCCGCTGTATATGGGCTGGCGACATCCGCGCATCAGCGACGAGCAATACCTGGAGTTTATGGACATGTTTGTCCATGCCGTTCAACAGCGCTGGCCGAATGTCTTGCTCCAGTTTGAAGATTTTGCCCAAAAAAATGCCACGCGACTGCTCAACCGCTATCGACACCAGCTGTGCTGTTTTAACGATGATATTCAGGGAACCGCCGCCGTGACGTCGGGGACGCTGATCGCCGCCGCTGCCGCCGCCGGGACGCCGCTCCGCGATCAGCGGGTGGTTTTCCTTGGCGGCGGTTCGGCCGGATGCGGCATTGCGGAAAAAATCATTGCGCTGATGGTGGATGATGGGCTCTCAGAGACGGAAGCACGCCGCCGCATCTTTATGGTTGACCGCTTTGGTCTGCTGACTGATGAGATGCCTAATCTGCTCGATTTTCAGCGCGAGCTGGTCACCCCCCGAGCCAGTATCGCCCACTGGGATACCGAGGCGGCCCAGCTGTCGCTGATGGATGTCGTACGCAACATCCACCCTACCGTGCTGATCGGCGTGTCAGGCCAGCCGGGGCTGTTTAGCGAAGAGATAGTGAAAGAGATGCATCGGCACTGCCCGCGTCCGATTATTATGCCGCTCTCTAACCCCACCTCCCGGGCCGAGGCCCAGCCGAAGGATCTGCTGGAGTGGACTCGGGGTAGCGCGCTTATCGCCACCGGCAGCCCGTTCGACTCCGTCTTCTATGACGGCAAAACCTACGACATCGCACAGTGCAATAACGCCTATATTTTCCCCGGTCTGGGGCTGGGGATCCTTGCCAGTAAAGCCGAGCGCGTCACCGAAGCAATGCTTATCACCTGCAGTAAAACGCTGGCCGCCCACTCGCCTCTGGCGACCCGCGAAACCGGCGGGTTGCTGCCGCCGGTAGAAGAGATCGAAATGATTTCCCGGGCCATTGCCGCTGATGTCGCCCGCGCGGCTCAGCAGGACGGCGTAGCGCCGCAGATTGACGAGGTGCAACTGGCGGCGAATATCGATAAAACCTTCTGGCGAGCGCGCTACACCGCGTATAAACGTTCGTCATTGTGATCGCTCATCTCGCGGGAAGCCGGCAGGCTTCCCGCCACTCGGGGGAACCACTCATGTTCAATGTGCTGATTGTCGATGATGATCCCATGGTGGCCGAACTGAACCAGTTATTTATCAGCCGGGTAGCTGATTTTCACTGCTGTGGAGTAGCGGCGACGATCGCCGACGCCAAAGCGATGCTAAGCCATCTGGCGCAGGTCGATCTGCTGCTGCTGGATGTCTATATGCACCAGGAGAGTGGCCTGGACCTGCTGCCGGCGCTTCGCGCTGAGGGGCGGAATATTGACGTCATCATGATGACGTCCGCCGCCGATGCGCTCACCGTCCAGACGGCACTGCGCTATGGCGTGGTTGATTACCTGATTAAACCGTTTCAGTTGTCGCGCTTTGAGGAGGCGCTGCGGACCTGGCGCAATAAACGCGATGCGAAGCAAGCGAAATCCTGCTACGCCCAGGCGGATATCGACACCCTGCTACGCCGCGGGGTTCTGCAACAGGACGGTCCCCGCCGCTTGCCGAAAGGGCTGACGCCGCAAACGCTTCGCCTGGTGTGCCGGTGGATAATCGCGCATCAGGCGCGGGATTTTTCAACCAATGAGCTGGCGGCGGCGCTGCAGATCTCCCGAGTATCGTGCCGCAAATACCTGATCTGGCTGGAGCAGATCAACGTGCTCTTCACCAGCAATCACTACGGCATCACCGGCCGCCCGGAGTATCGCTACCGGCTTGTGGCCGAGAGCGTGATGTTGCTGACGCAATATAGCCAGTGAGCCTGGAATGCCCACTGGCGCGCTTGCAGTCTACTTCTTAGGGTACAGCTCTTTGCGTTTGTAGGGCTCGATTTCACCCGGCTTGCGCGTCTTCAGCAGCTTCAGGATCCAGGTGTACTGCTCGGTGTGCGGCGTAACAAACACCTCCACCTCTTCGTTCATCCGCCGGGCGATTGTTGTATCGTCAGCGTCCAGCAGATCGTCCATCGGCGGGCGCACCAGCACCGTCAGGCGATGCGTCTTGCCATCGTAGACCGGGAACAGCGGAACGACGCGGGCGCGGCATACCTTCATTAAGCGGCCAATCGCCGGCAGGGTGGCCTTATAGGTAGCGAAGAAATCCACAAACTCGCTGTGCTCGGCGCCGTGATCCTGATCGGGCAAATAGTAGCCCCAGTAGCCCTGGCGCACCGACTGAATAAACGGTTTGATCCCGTCGTTGCGCGCATGCATCCGTCCGCCAAAACGACGACGCACGGTATTCCACACGTAATCGAAGACCGGGTTGCCCTGGTTGTGGAACATCGCCGCCATCTTCTGCCCGCCGGAGGCCATCAGCATCGCCGGGATATCCACACCCCATGCATGCGGGACGAGGAAAATCACCTTCTCGTTATTGCGCTGCAGCTCGTCGATGATCGCTTTACCCTGCCAGTCGACGCGGGCGAGAATTTTCTGCGGATCGCGCAGGCCCAGCTCGGCCATCATCACCATCGCCTGCGGCGCCGAGGCGTACATGGCGTCGATGATCGCTTCCCGCTCGTGCTCGCTTTTTTCCGGGAAGCAATACAGCAAATTAATCTGCGCCCGGCGGCGCGAGCTTTTCGCCAGACGCCCAACCAGACGACCGAGTTTGCCGAGGAGCGGATCGCGGAAGGATGGCGGCGTCAGCGCAATACCGGCGAAGGCAAAAACACCCAGCCAGGCGCCCCAGTAGCGCGGCAGTAAAAAAGATTTTTCAAACTTAGGGATAAACTCAATATTATTTTTTTTCGTTTCCATGCCCAATCCGCAGATCGACTGCTTAATCAAGATAATGGGATAGTGTAGCGAGACGTTGGGTATCCTACAAAAGAAAAAGCCGGCGCCCTGGGGCACCGGCTTTCCACTGACCGGTGGTTAGTCAAACCGCAGCTGCGGAACGACCTCTTTGACCTGCGCCAGATAATCGGTACGGTCGGAACCGCTCAGCCCTTCGGTACGCGGCAGTTTCGCCGTCAGCGGGTTGACCGCCTGCTGGTTGATCCACACTTCGTAGTGCAGGTGCGGCCCGGTAGAGCGTCCGGTATTCCCCGATAGCGCAATACGATCGCCGCGCTTCACTTTCTGCCCCGGCTTCACCAGCAGCTTACGCAGGTGCATGTAGCGAGTGGTATAGGTACGGCCGTGGCGGATCGCCACGTAATACCCGGCGGCGCCGCTGCGCTTGGCCACCACCACTTCGCCATCGCCCACTGCCAGCACCGGCGTTCCCTGCGGCATCGCAAAATCGACGCCACGGTGCGGCGCGACGCGCCCGGTGACCGGATTCAGACGACGCGGGTTAAAATTAGAGGAGACGCGGAACTGACGCGCTGTCGGGAAGCGCATAAAGCCTTTCGCCAGCCCTGTCCCGTTGCGGTCGTAGAATTTACCGTCTTCGGCACGGATGGCAAAGTAGTCCTTCCCGTCGGAGCGCAGACGCACGCCGAGCAGCTGGCTTTGCTCGCGTTTGCCGTCAAGCATTTCGCGGGACATCAATACCGAGAACTCATCGCCTTTCTTCAGCTTACGGAAATCCATCTGCCACTGCATGGCCTTGATCACCGCGCTGATTTCCGTGCTGGTCAGCCCGGCATCGCGCGCGCTGGAGACAAAGCTGGCGCCGACGGTGCCCTTCAGCACGCTGTTGACCCAGTCGCCTTTCTGCAGCTCGCTGCTCATTTTAAAGCCGTTATCCACGCGGGTATAGGTGCGGGTTTCGCGGCGGGACATCTCCCAGGTCAGACTCTGCAGATCGCCGTCGGCGGTCAGGGTCCAGGAGAGCTGCTGGCCAATCTTCAGATTACGCAGCTCTTTATCGGCGGAGGAGAGCTGGGCGATATCACCCATATCGATACCGTACTGATTCAGGATGCTGCTAAGGGTATCGCCGGTCGACACCACGTATTCGTGCCCGCCGGCATCGCTATCGGCTTTTTCGTCGAGTTCATCCTGAGGAATGGCTTCTTCTTCCTGCGGGGCCTGATCGATCGGCTCGGAGGCTTCCGGCAGCAGGGAGCGGATCTCGCTTTTTTCCAGCTCAATGGTTCTGACGATGGGGGCGGATTCCGGGTGGTAAATGTAGGGTCGCCAGACGGCGACCGCTAAGGTAAGAACGCTAAGCGACCCCAGCATAACGCGATGAGGTCGTGGCAGATTGTTAAATGCCTGAGTGACAGCGCGGGCTATCTGTTGCACGTATTCACTTCCTCGTTAATCTCCTTTCAGGCAGCTCGAATACTGATTCGCCAGTTGGGTGAGGAATTGCGGGTAACTCGCTTTACCCAGCTTAATTCCGCTACCCAGTGGATCCAGGGTCCCCATGCGCACAGACGTGCCCCGGGCAACAGCTTCGATAACCGCTGGCCTGAACTGTGGCTCAGCAAAAACGCAAGTGGCTTTCTGCTCAACCAGTTGTGTTCTGATTTCGTGTAAACGCTGCGCACCAGGCTGTATTTCAGGATTGACGGTAAAATGCCCCAGCGAGGTTAAACCGTAGTGTTTTTCAAAGTAACCGTAGGCGTCATGAAAAACGAAATAACCCTTTCCTTTCAGCGGTGCCAGCTCATTGCTAACCTGCTTGTCGGTCGCCGCCAGTGCGGCCTCGAACTGCTGCAGGTTGCTGTCGAGTTTGGCTCGACTCTGCGGCATAAGTTCCAATAATTTATCGTGGATTGCAACCGCCGAAAGCCGCGCTATCTCTGGGGATAACCACAGATGCATATTGTAGATACCGTGATGGTGATCGCCGTCACTTTTTTCCGCTGCGCCATGGTCATGACCATGATGATCGTCATCATCGTCAGCGCCGGCGATCAGCAGCGGTTTGACCCCATCCAGCTCAGCGATGGTCACCTTTTTATTCGCCGCAATGCTTTGCGTCGACTTATCCATAAAGGCTTCCATTTCCGGACCGATCCACACCACTAAGTCTGCGTTCTGTAAGCGTTTTACATCGGAAGGACGCAGGGAATAATCATGCTCAGAGGCACCATCGGGCAGCAGCACCTGGGTGTCGGTGACCCCATCTGCGATGGCTGCTGCGATAAAGCCCAGCGGTTTCATGGAAGTCACCACGGCGGCGCTGGCCTGCGGTACCTGTGCGAACAAAAAAACAGCGCTAAGTCCAGCGCAAAGAAGCGTATTTTTATGTAACATAATGCGTCTAGTCATCGAAACGAGTGAGTGTGATGTGATATTATAACATTCACTAGCTTGTGCAACCCCTAAATGATTATGACAAACCTTGTAACGCTGGAAAATGTCTCGGTGCCCTTTGGCCAACGCCGCGTGCTGTCTGACATCTCGCTGGCTCTCACGCCAGGCAAAATATTAACCCTGCTGGGGCCCAACGGCGCCGGTAAATCGACGCTCGTGCGGGTGGTTCTCGGGCTGGTAGCACCGACACAGGGTGTTATCAAGCGCGAAGAACGCCTGCGGATCGGCTATGTACCGCAGAAACTGCATCTGGACGCCACGCTGCCGCTGACCGTCAGCCGCTTCCTGCGTTTACGTCCAGGCACCCGCAAAGACGACATCCTGCCGGCGCTGAAGCGCGTGCAGGCCGGGCATCTGATCGACGCGCCGATGCAGAAACTTTCCGGCGGCGAAACCCAGCGCGTGCTGCTGGCCCGCGCCCTGCTCAATCGTCCGCAGCTGCTGGTGCTGGATGAACCGACCCAGGGCGTCGACGTCAATGGCCAGGTGGCGCTCTACGATCTTATCGACCAGCTGCGCCATGAGCTGGACTGCGCGGTGCTGATGGTCTCCCACGACCTGCATCTGGTGATGGCCAAAACCGACGAGGTATTGTGCCTGAACCAGCATATCTGCTGCTCTGGCGCACCGGAAGTCGTCTCGATGCATCCGGAGTTTATCTCCATGTTCGGCCCGCGCGGCGCGGAACAGCTGGGGATCTACCGCCATCACCATAATCACCGCCACGATCTTCAGGGGCGAATTGTATTGCGTCGGGGAAACAGCCGCTAATGATTGAACTTCTCTTACCTGGCTGGCTGGCCGGGATGATGCTGGCCTGCGCCGCCGGCCCGCTGGGCTCCTTTGTGGTCTGGCGCCGCATGTCCTATTTCGGCGATACGCTGGCGCATGCGTCGCTACTCGGCGTCGCTTTCGGTTTACTGCTTAACGTCAATCCGTTTTATGCGGTGATCGCCGTGACCCTGCTGCTGGCCGGCGGGCTGGTATGGCTGGAAAAACGGCCGCATCTGGCGATTGATACCCTGCTGGGCATCATGGCGCACAGCGCGCTGTCCCTTGGGCTGGTGGTGGTCAGTCTGATGTCTAACGTCCGCGTCGATTTGATGGCGTACCTGTTCGGCGATCTGCTGGCGGTCACGCCGCAGGATCTGATCGCCATTGCTATTGGCGTGGTGATTGTGATTGGCATTCTGCTCTGGCAGTGGCGGAATCTGCTGGCGATGACCATCAGTCCGGACCTGGCGTTTGTCGATGGCGTGAAGCTGCAGCGGGTCAAGCTGCTGTTGATGCTGGTCACCGCCCTGACTATCGGCGTGGCGATGAAGTTCGTCGGGGCGCTGATCATCACTTCTCTGCTGATTATCCCGGCCGCTACCGCCCGCCGTTTTGCCCGCACGCCGGAGCAGATGGCCGCCGTGGCGGTGGGCGTGGGCATGCTGGCCGTCACCGGCGGGTTAACCTTCTCGGCTTTCTACGACACGCCGGCCGGGCCGTCGGTGGTGCTGAGCGCTGCGGTGCTGTTTATTCTCAGCATGACGAAAAAAGCCGCCAGCTAAAAGTGAAAAAGCCCGGTCGCGCTGCTGACCGGGCTTCACCATGAACGGCTCAACCACAACGCGCTACGGCATTTCCGGCGGCGTAATCCCGAAATGGTTCCAGGCGCGCACCGTCGCCATTCTTCCCCGCGGCGTACGCTGTAGAAAACCCTGCTGAATTAAGTAGGGCTCCAGCACATCTTCAATGGTTTCCCGCTCTTCGCCAATCGCGGCGGCGAGGTTATCCAGCCCCACCGGCCCGCCGAAGAACTTATCTATCACCGCCAGCAGCAGCTTGCGGTCCATATAGTCGAACCCTTCCGCATCGACGTTGAGCATATCCAGCGCCTGGGCGGCAATGTCGGCGGAGATAGTGCCGTCGTGGCGCACTTCCGCGAAGTCACGCACCCGGCGCAGCAGACGGTTGGCAATACGCGGCGTGCCGCGTGAACGGCGGGCCACTTCCAGCGCGCCCTCGTCGCTCATCTCCAGCCCCATATGGCGGGCGCTGCGGCTGACAATATGCTGCAGATCGGGGACCTGATAGAACTCCAGACGCTGCACGATGCCAAAGCGGTCGCGCAGCGGCGAGGTCAACGAACCGGCCCGGGTGGTGGCGCCGATCAGGGTAAACGGCGGCAGGTCGATTTTAATCGAGCGCGCCGCCGGACCTTCGCCAATCATGATATCCAGCTGGTAGTCTTCCATTGCCGGATAGAGCACCTCTTCCACCACCGGCGAGAGGCGATGGATCTCATCGATAAACAGCACATCGTGCGGTTCGAGGTTGGTGAGCATCGCGGCGAGATCGCCCGCTTTCTCCAGCACCGGGCCGGAGGTGGTACGCAGATTCACCCCCATTTCATTGGCGACGATATTGGCCAGGGTGGTTTTCCCCAACCCTGGCGGGCCAAAAATCAGCAGGTGATCGAGGGCGTCGCCGCGCAGCTTCGCCGCCTGGATAAAGATCTCCATCTGCGAACGCACCTGCGGCTGGCCGACATACTCTGCCAGCAATTTTGGGCGGATGGCGCGGTCAGCGGCCTCTTCGAAGCCGCTGCTGTCTGCCGATACCAGCCGGTCTGCTTCAATCATCCCTTACCTCACAACGCGGCGCGCAGCGCTTCGCGGATTAGCGTTTCACTGTTGGCGTCCGGACGCGCGATCTTGCTGACCATCCGGCTGGCCTCCTGCGGTTTATAGCCCAGCGCGACCAGCGCGGCAACCGCTTCCTGCTCGGCATCGTCCGCCGTCGGGCCTGCCGGCGAGGTTAGCACCAGATCGGCCGCCGGGGTGAACAGATCGCCGTGCAGCCCTTTGAAGCGGTCTTTCATCTCGACGATCAGGCGTTCAGCGGTTTTTTTACCAATCCCCGGCAGCTTCACCAGCGAGGCGACCTCTTCCCGCTCAACGGCGTTGACGAACTGCTGCGCCGACATGCCGGAGAGGATCGCCAGCGCCAGCTTTGGCCCTACGCCGTTGGTTTTAATCAACTCTTTAAACAGGGTACGCTCCTGTTTATTGTTAAACCCATACAGCAGCTGGGCATCTTCACGCACCACAAAGTGGGTGAAGACAATCGCCTCCTGCCCGGCCTCCGGCAGCTCATAAAAGCAGGTCATTGGCATGTGCACTTCATAGCCGACGCCCGCCGTTTCCAGCAACACCAGCGGGGGTTGTTTTTCGAGAATGATGCCTCTGAGTCTGCCTATCACGTGGGGCTCCTGCGTTATGGTCTAAGTATCTGGCGGTATCATAAAAAAAGGCTGGATAGATATCCAGCCTGATTTGCGATTATCGTAAGCGCCCTCGCGCCAGATTGAGCCGGGTCTCGCTGATCTGAGCGGCATTCTGACTGACATGGCAATGGGTGATGGCGATCGCCAGCGCATCCGCCGCATCCGCCTGCGGATTGGCAGGCAGCTTGAGCAAGGTGCGCACCATATGCTGGACCTGACTCTTTTCAGCGCTGCCAATGCCGACAACCGTCTGCTTAACCTGGCGGGCGGCGTATTCAAACACCGGTAGCGACTGATTGGTTGCCGCCACGATCGCCACCCCGCGCGCCTGCCCGAGCTTTAACGCCGAGTCGGCATTCTTGGCCATAAAGACCTGCTCAATGGCGAAAAAGTCGGGCTGGAACTGGGTGATGATCTCCGTCACCCCGGCGTAGATCAGCTTCAGCCGCGACGGCAGATCGTCCACTTTGGTGCGGATACAGCCGCTGCCAAGGTAGCTCAGCTGCCGGCCGACCTGACGGATCACGCCATAACCGGTAACGCGCGACCCCGGGTCAATGCCGAGAATAATAGCCATCACGCGCCTCCGGTGAACCGTGGATGCGGCTGCATCACAGGGTGGCTGCGACCTCGTCGGAGATCTCGCCGTTATGGTACACTTCCTGCACGTCGTCGCAGTCTTCGAGCATATCGATCAGACGCAGCAGCTTCGGCGCCGTCTCGGCATCCATATCCGCTTTGGTGGACGGGATCATCGAGACTTCAGCAGCGTCGGCTTTCAGGCCAGCGGCTTCCAGGGCGTCGCGCACGGCGCCCATCTCTTCCCATGCGGTGTAGACGTCGATCGCGCCGTCGTCATAGGTCACCACGTCTTCAGCGCCAGCTTCCAGCGCCGCTTCCATGATAGTGTCTTCATCGCCTTTCTCGAAGGAGATGACGCCTTTTTTGCTGAACAGGTAGGAGACAGAACCGTCGGTGCCGAGGTTACCACCGGTTTTAGTGAAGGCATGACGCACTTCCGCAACGGTACGGTTACGGTTGTCGGACAGACATTCCACCATCACCGCGGTGCCGCCAGGGCCATAGCCTTCGTAAATGATGGTTTCCATGTTCGCGTCTTCATCGCCGCCGACGCCGCGCGCGATGGCGCGGTTCAGAGTGTCGCGGGTCATGTTGTTAGACAGCGCTTTATCCACCGCCGCACGCAGACGCGGGTTGGACGCCGGATCGCCGCCGCCCAGACGCGCTGCGGTAACCAGTTCGCGAATGATTTTCGTAAAGATTTTACCGCGCTTGGCATCCTGTGCCGCTTTGCGGTGTTTGGTGTTGGCCCATTTACTATGACCTGCCATAAAAAACTCTCCAAAAAGCGCGCCCTTTCAGGCGGCGTTAATTACAAATTCTTCAATCGCCTGCCGGTTGCTCCACGACTTGGTCAGCGCAGCGGCTTCCGTCGCGCTGACCCAGCGGTAGGCCAGATGTTCGGTAAAGGTAATTTCCCGCTCATGAGGCAGCGCAAGACAGAACCAGAATTCCGTATTTCGCTCCACTCCCGGCGCATAGCGATGACGCAAATGAGAAAAGATCTCAAACTCCACCGTGCGCTGACAGTCGATTAAGGTCAGTTGCTCGCAGGCAACGTCAATGGCGACCTCTTCCTTTACTTCACGCGCGGCAGCCTGCAGCGCGGTCTCTCCTGCTTCCAGGCTGCCGGTGACCGACTGCCAGAACGCGGGATCGTCGCGCCGCTGCAACATCAGCACCCGTTTCGTATCTTCGGCGTAAATCACCACCAGCACCGAAACGGGCAGCTTAAATGACATATTACTTGTTCTCCAGAGACGCTTTTGCCTCTTTCTCCACAACCTGAATACCCAGTTCACCGAGCGCCGCCGGATTGGCGAAGCTTGGCGCTTCGGTCATCAGGCAGGCGGCCGCAGTGGTTTTCGGGAAAGCGATAACGTCGCGGATGTTATCGGTACCGGTCAGCAGCATGGTCAGACGGTCAAGACCGAACGCCAGGCCCGCATGCGGCGGGGTACCGTATTTCAGCGCATCGAGCAGGAAGCCGAATTTTTCACGCTGCTCTTGCTCGTTAATGCCCAGAATACCAAATACCGTCTGCTGCATGTCGCCGCGGTGGATACGCACCGAACCGCCGCCGACTTCATAACCGTTAATCACCATATCGTAGGCGTTGGCCACGGCCTCTTCCGGCGCGGCTTTCAGCTCGTCCGCCGTCATATCTTTCGGCGAGGTGAACGGATGGTGCATCGCCGTCAGGCCGCCTTCGCCGTCGTCTTCGAACATCGGGAAGTCGATCACCCACAGCGGCGCCCATTTGCTCTCGTCAGTCAGGCTCAGGTCTTTACCCAGCTTCAGACGCAGCGCGCCCAGCGCGTCGGCCACCACTTTCTTATTATCGGCGCCGAAGAAGATCATGTCTCCGTCCTGCGCGCCGGTGCGGTCAAGGATCGCTTCCACGATTTCAGCGGTGAGGAATTTGGCCACCGGGCTGTTGATCCCGTCCATGCCTTTGGCACGCTCGGTCACTTTAATATAGGCCAGCCCCTTCGCGCCGTAGATCTTCACAAAGTTGCCGTATTCGTCAATCAGCTTGCGGGTCAGAGAAGCCCCGCCCGGAACGCGCAGCGCCGCCACACGCCCTTTCGGATCGTTGGCCGGGCCGGCAAAGACCGCGAACTCCACCGATTTCAGCAGGTCGGCGACGTCCACCAGCTCCATCGGGTTACGCAGATCCGGTTTATCGGAACCGTAGCGACGTTCGGCTTCGGCGAAGGTCATGATCGGGAAATCGCCCAGGTCGACGCCTTTAATCTCCAGCCACAGCTGACGCACCATCGCTTCCATGATCTCACGCACCTGCGGCGCGGTCATAAAGGAGGTTTCCACGTCGATCTGGGTAAATTCAGGCTGACGGTCGGCACGCAGGTCTTCATCGCGGAAGCATTTGACGATCTGATAGTAGCGGTCGAAGCCGGACATCATCAGCAGCTGTTTAAACAGCTGCGGCGACTGCGGCAGCGCGTAGAATTTGCCTTTATGCACGCGGGAGGGCACGAGGTAATCGCGGGCGCCTTCCGGGGTGGCTTTGGTCAGCATCGGGGTTTCGATGTCGAGGAAGCCATGGTCATCCATAAAGCGGCGCACAAAGCTGGTGATTTTCGCGCGGGTCTTCAGACGCTGCGCCATTTCCGGACGACGCAGGTCGAGGTAGCGGTATTTCAGACGCGCTTCTTCGGTGTTGACGTGATTGGAGTCCAGCGGCAGCGATTCTGAGCGGTTAATGATCGTCAGATCGGAAGCCAGCACTTCGATAGCGCCGGTGGCCATGTCCGCGTTGATGTTTTTCTCTTCACGCGCGCGAACGGTGCCAGTGACCTGAATGCAGAACTCATTACGCAGTTCAGAGGCTAACTTCAACGCATCCGCACGATCCGGATCGAAAAACACCTGAACGATGCCTTCGCGGTCGCGCATATCGATAAAAATGAGGCTACCGAGATCGCGACGGCGGTTGACCCAACCACACAGAGTCACCTGCTGCCCAACGTGGGACTGTCGAAGCTGTCCGCAATATTCTGTACGCATGAGATATCCCTTAACTTAGCCGTCGGCGGATTGTCGTCTGCCCTGCAGGCGACGAGGTCGCAGCTTTAGCTGATGTCACAACTGAATGAAAAAAGGCGGCTATTATACTGGAAATTCTGTCGTTCGATAAGTCCGACGCACGATGTACGCTGCTTTGCTGCGCGCTTAACGTCCACACTCACATAAATTAACAAAATTTGTTACCCTTTTGCTGAAGCCGCAAAGGTATTGTAGCCGCCTGACAACAGATGAAGATACGGGGATACCATGTTAGAACTCAATGCGAAAAACACGGCGCTGGTGGTGATCGATCTGCAGGAAGGCATTCTGCCTTTCGCCGGCGGCCCACATCGGGCTGACGAGGTGGTGGCGTGCGCCGCTCGCCTGGCAGACAAATGCCGGCAACAGGGTTCGCCGGTGATCATGGTCCGCGTCGGCTGGTCGGCCGATTTCGCCGAAGCGCTGAAACAGCCTGTCGACGCTCAGGCCGGGGCGCATACGCTGCCTGAGAACTGGTGGGCCTATCCGGCCGCGCTAGGTAAACAAGAGCGCGATATCGAAGTGACCAAACGCCAGTGGGGCGCGTTCTATGGCACCGACCTTGAGCTTCAGCTGCGCCGCCGCGGTATCGACACCATTATTCTCTGCGGCATCTCCACCAACATCGGCGTCGAATCCACCGCCCGCAACGCCTGGGAGCTGGGCTTTAACCTGGTCATCGCTGAAGATGCCTGCAGCGCCGCCTCCACCGAACAGCATCAGGGCAGCATGACGCATATTTTCCCGCGCATCGGCCGCGTGCGCAGCACCGAGGAGATCCTCGCCGCGTTATGATTTATATTGGGCTTCCCCAGTGGTCGCACCCGAAATGGGTGCGCCTTGGCATCACCAGCCTTGAAGAGTACGCCCGCCACTTCAACTGCGTCGAGGGCAACACCACCCTGTATGCGCTGCCCAAGCCGGAGATTGTCGCCCGCTGGTACGAGCAGACCCACGATGACTTCCGCTTCTGCTTTAAATTCCCGGCGACTATCTCGCACCAGGCCGCCCTGCGCCATTGCGACGAGTTAAGTAGTGAATTCTTCACCCGCCTGGCGCCGCTGGCCTCGCGCATCGGCCAGTACTGGCTGCAGCTGCCGGCGACCTTCGGCCCTCGCGATCTCCCCGCGCTATGGCACTTTCTCGATGGGCTGCCGAAGGATTTCACCTACGGCGTCGAAGTTCGTCACCCCGAGTTCTTCGCCAAAGGGGAAGCGGAACAGCAGCTCAACCGCGGGCTGCACCAGCGCAACGTCAACCGCGTGATCCTCGACAGCCGCCCGGTCCACAGCGCCGCGGCCACCAGTCCGGCGATGATCGACGCGCAACAAAAGAAACCGAAGGTGCCGGTGCATGCAGTGATGACCGCCCGGCAGCCAATGGTGCGCTTTATTGGCGGCGACGATATGGTCCATAATCGGGAACTGTTTCGCGTCTGGCTGCAGACGCTGCCGAAATGGCATCAGTCGGGGACGCCGTGGCTGTTCCTCCATACCCCCGACATTGCTTACGCGCCGGCGCTGGTGGATACCCTGTGGGGCGATCTGCGCGCTGCCCTGCCGGCGCTAGGAAATGCGCCGTCGATTCCGCAGCAATCTTCTCTTTTCTGATATCCTGCTATCATATCCGGAGCCATCTGCCAGAGTTAAAGGGAGTTTTCGTATGGTCAGCGCGCTGTATGCCGTTTTAGGTGCGTTATTGTTAGTGAAGTTCTCATTTGACGTGGTGCGTTTGCGCACCCAATACCATGTAGGCTATGGCGACGGCGGCTTCAGCGAGCTGCAGGTCGCCATCCGCGTTCACGGCAATGCCGTCGAATATGTGCCGATTGGCCTCATTTTGCTGTTATTTATGGAGATGAACGGCGCCCAGACCTGGATGGTGCACGTTTGCGGCATTTTATTGATCCTCGGACGACTGATGCACTCCTGGGGTTTTCATCACCGTGTCTACCACTGGCGCCGCTCCGGCATGAGCGCCACCTGGTGCGCGTTGTTGCTGATGGTGCTGGCCAATCTCTGGTATATGCCCTGGGAGTTGGTTTTCTCCCTCCGTTAGCGCACAATACGCCGTTTTCGTTTTTTCGGGTTTAACGTTATGTCTCACCGCGATACGCTTTTTTCCGCGCCGATTGCCAGCCTCGGCGACTGGACCTTTGATGAACGGGTTGCTGAAGTCTTCCCCGATATGATCCAGCGTTCTGTGCCTGGCTACTCCAATATCATCTCGATGATCGGCATGCTGGCTGAGCGCTTCGTTCAGCCCCACACCCAGGTTTACGATCTTGGCTGTTCGCTGGGCGCCGCCACTCTTTCCGTGCGCCGCAATATTAGCCACCCGGGCTGCCGCATTATCGCCATCGATAACTCCCCGGCGATGGTGGAGCGCTGCCGTCGCCATATTGACGCCTATAAAGCACCGACGCCGGTCGAGGTGATTGAAGGGGATATCCGCGATGTGGCCATTGAAAACGCCTCGCTGGTGATCCTGAACTTTACCATTCAGTTCCTTGAGCCGGGCGATCGCCAGGCGATCCTCAATAAAGTCTATCAGGGGCTGAATCCCGGCGGCGCGCTGGTGCTCTCGGAGAAATTTAGCTTCGAAGACGCCCACGTCGGCGAGCTGCTGTTCAATATGCATCATGACTTTAAGCGCGCGAACGGCTACAGCGAGCTGGAGATCAGTCAAAAACGCAGCATGCTGGAAAATGTAATGCTGACCGACTCTGTGGAAACCCATAAAAAACGCCTGCGTCAGGCTGGGTTCGAACATGCCGAACTGTGGTTCCAGTGCTTTAACTTTGGCTCACTGGTGGCAGTAAAATCCGGGGAGCAGGCATGATCGACTTCAGTAACTTCTATCAGCTGATCGCCAAAAGCCCGCTGTCTCACTGGCTGGAGACGCTGCCTGCCCAGGTAGCCGCCTGGCAGCGCGAGGCCCTGCACGGCAAGTTTCGCGAATGGGAGCGCGCCGTTGAGTTTCTTCCGGAATTAACGCCCTGGCGTCTGGACCTCCTGCACAGCGTCACCGCCGAAAGCGAAACGCCGCTCAGCGAAGGCCATCGGCTGCGGATAGAAAACCTGCTTAAAAACCTGATGCCATGGCGCAAAGGCCCTTATTCGCTGTACGGCATCAACATCGATACCGAATGGCGCTCCGACTGGAAATGGGAGCGCGTCCTGCCGCATCTGTCCGATCTTAGCGGACGGACCATCCTCGACGTGGGCTGCGGCAGCGGCTATCACATGTGGCGGATGATCGGCGCGGGCGCGCATCTGGCGGTCGGCATCGATCCCACCCAGCTGTTCCTGTGCCAGTTTGAAGCGGTGCGTAAGCTGCTTGGCAACGACCAGCGGGCGCATCTCCTGCCTCTGGGCATCGAGCAGCTCCCGGCGCTGGAGGCCTTCGACACCGTGTTCTCGATGGGCGTGCTCTACCACCGCCGCTCGCCGCTGGATCATCTGTGGCAGCTGAAAGATCAGCTGGCGCCGGGAGGCGAGCTGGTGCTGGAGACGCTGGTGGTCGAAGGGGATGAAAATACGGTGCTGGTTCCGGGCGACCGTTATGCGCAGATGCGCAACGTCTATTTTATCCCCTCGGCGGCGGCCCTGAAAATGTGGCTGGAGAAGTGCGGATTTATCGATGTGCGCATCGTCGACGCCTGCGTCACCTCGACGGAGGAGCAGCGGCGCACAGAATGGATGACCAGCGAATCGCTGGCCGATTTCCTCGACCCGCGGGATCAGCGCAAAACCGTGGAAGGCTATCCGGCGCCATTACGGGCTGTGATCATTGCCACTAAACCGGAAACCCAGCAGTCGCTGGCAAAAAAAGCGAGATAAAAAAAGGCCCCTGTTTAATGGGCAGGGGCCTGGTACGGGCAATCATCATATTGGGCGACATGATGTGCAGCAAAAACCGTTTAACTTCTGTTAGCGGAAATTATCTTTTTCATCTCCGCCACCGCTGCGCCATTCACGGCGTAGCGTCTGTATTCGTCCGCATCGGGATCGGCTGACATCGAAACGCCTGGATGACGAAAGCGCATTTCCGATGGCAACCACTGGCCTGCAGAGCTATGAACCTCTTTCACCCCCGCCTGCAGAAACAGCGGCAGGTTCGCGGCGCGCACTCCCGCACCGGCCATAATGATTGGAGTATCCCCTGCGGCAATAAGTTCCGTAATTAATGAAATACCTTTCTCCGCCGAGGATTGCTGACCGGAAGTCAGGATACGTTTAACCCCCAGCTCACCCAGCGTCTTCCAGGCCTGACGCGGGTCGGCGCACAGATCGAACGCGCGATGAAAGGTCACCGCCAGCGGCCCGGCCGCAGCCATTATTTTTTTCATCCGCGGGATATCGACCTGACCATCGACATTCAGTACGCCGGTCACCAGCCCGGGAAAGCCGAGCTCCCGCACCATGCGGATGTCGCTAAGCATCGCGGCGAACTCCTCTTCGGTATAGCTGAAGTCGCCGCCACGCGGGCGGATAATCGGATGCACCGGGATAGTAATCGCCTCGCGGACCGAGACCAGCACCCCGTAAGAGGGGGTTAATCCCCCTTCCTGCGGCGCGGCACAGAGTTCAATACGATCGGCGCCGCAGCGCTCAGCTTCCCTGGCGCACGCCATGCTGTAACAACAAACTTCCAGTACCGCCATTCCTCACTCCCTGATTCAGACAACTTTCTTAGCATGTCATGATTTCACGCGGCAGACGCCGCGCAGCTTCACACTGTTACGTATCGGCTTGCTCGCTGGCGACGATTTGTTCAATAGACCACGGATGAAATTTGACCGTCACGCTGCCGTCGGTGACCGCCAGGGTGGGATTAGGCAGGCGCTCGTGTTCCCCTTTCGGCGAGCTGGTTTTGACGACGATCCCCGGCTGGCTGAGTCCGTCATCGGCCAGCAGCGCCAGAGCGCGGGCATTTAAGGTAGCCGGATCGCCGGGCAGGACAATTTCGATATGCTCCCAGCCTTCATGGGGATAGCGCTTTTCACCCGGCCACGGCAGCTCAACGATATGGAAGCGCCAGTGCGCTACGCAGACCGGCTCCGCCAGTTTAAACAGGCAGATAGGCCGGCCGTTGATTATATTCTCCGACAGCAGAGTGCCGCACTGCGCCAGACCACTGCGCCAGCGCTCCGCGGTAGCGTTCTGATGACAGCGCAGGGAGATATGGTCGGCGTCGAGTCCGCCGATCTCCAGTCCCAGTCGCGCAGCGAAGCGCTGCAGCGCATCGGAAAATCGCGGGAGATCCGCCGTAATATCGGCCAGTTGTTCAATCTGCTGCCAGTTCGCCATGGGTTTGCTCGTCAATTAGGTTCGTCAATAATAAAAAGGCTAATCTACCGTGTTTCCGGCCGCGGACCAACCGCCACCCTGCCGATGCGTGACTGACCGGCGATGGATTGCCCACGCCGCCGGGCCGCGCGCGATGCTGACGGACGGGGACAAATGCAGTATACTCCCGCCCTAATTTGTCCACATTCCGGCGCCGCCTCCCTCGGGGGCTGGCGCATTACACGTAAGGTATTCCGGTGAATATTCAGGCTCTTCTCTCAGAAAAAGTCAGCCAGGCCCTGATCGCGGCAGGCGCGCCTGCCGATTGCGAACCTCAGGTCCGCCAGTCAGCAAAAGTTCAGTTCGGTGACTATCAGGCCAACGGCGTGATGGCTGTCGCCAAAAAACTGGGCATGGCGCCGCGACAACTTGCAGAGCAGGTACTGTCTCATCTTGACCTCAACGGCATTGCCAGCAAGGTTGAAATCGCCGGGCCGGGCTTTATCAATATTTTCCTTGACCCCGCGTTCCTGGCGGACAACGTCAACCGCGCGCTGCAGTCCGAACGCCTGGGCGTCGCCACGCCGCAGGTACAGACCATCGTCGTCGACTACTCGGCGCCGAACGTGGCGAAAGAGATGCACGTCGGCCATCTGCGTTCGACCATCATTGGCGATGCCTCGGTCCGTACCCTGGAGTTTCTTGGCCATAAGGTGATCCGCGCCAACCACGTCGGCGACTGGGGCACCCAGTTCGGCATGCTGATCGCGTATCTTGAAAAACAGCAGCAGGAAAACGCCGGTGAGATGGCCCTGGCCGACCTCGAAGGTTTCTATCGCGAAGCGAAAAAACACTACGACGAAGACGAAGCCTTCGCCGAGCGCGCACGCAGCTACGTGGTTAAGCTGCAGGGCGGCGATGAGTACTTCCTGCAGATGTGGCGTAAGCTGGTCGACATCACCATGTCGCAGAACCAGATCACCTACGATCGCCTGAATGTGACGCTGACCCGCGATGACGTGATGGGCGAAAGCCTGTATAACCCGATGCTGCCGGGGATCGTCGCCGATCTGAAAGCCAAAGGGCTGGCCGTTGAGAGCGAAGGCGCCACCGTGGTGTTCCTTGATGAGTATAAAAACAAGGAAGGCGAACCGATGGGCGTCATCATCCAGAAAAAGGATGGCGGCTACCTCTATACCACCACCGATATCGCCTGTGCGAAGTATCGCTATGAAACGCTGCACGCCGACCGCGTGCTCTACTACATCGACTCCCGTCAGCACCAGCACCTGATGCAGGCGTGGACCATCGTGCGCAAGGCAGGCTATGTGCCGGACTCCGTGCCGCTGGAGCACCATATGTTCGGCATGATGCTGGGTAAAGACGGCAAGCCGTTTAAAACCCGCGCCGGCGGCACCGTGAAGCTGGCGGATCTGCTGGACGAAGCGCTGGAGCGCGCGCGTCGCCTGGTGGCCGAGAAGAACCCGGAGATGTCCGCTGATGAGCTGGAAAATCTGGCGAAAGTGGTGGGTATCGGCGCGGTGAAATATGCCGACCTGTCGAAAAACCGCACCACCGACTACGTTTTCGACTGGGATAATATGCTGGCGTTCGAAGGCAACACCGCGCCGTATATGCAGTATGCCTATACCCGCGTGCTCTCCGTGTTCCGCAAAGCCGGCATTGACGAAAACGCCCTCACCGACGCACCGGTGGTGATTGCAGAAGATCGCGAAGCCCAGCTGGCCGCGCGCCTGCTGCAGTTTGAAGAGACCCTCTCCGTGGTCGCTCGCGAAGGGACGCCGCACGTGATGTGCGCCTACCTCTACGATCTGGCGGGCCTGTTCTCCGGTTTCTACGAGCACTGCCCGATCCTCAGCGCAGAGAGCGAAGCGACCCGCAACAGCCGCCTGAAGCTGGCGCTGCTGACGGCGAAAACCCTCAAGCTGGGTCTTGATACCCTCGGTATCGAAACCGTCGAGCGTATGTAAAACCAACCCGGCGAAAGCCGGGTTAGTTTTTTCAGGCGCCGCGCCAGCGGGCTCTCTTGCTCAAAAATACTTGCGCAGATACTCGGTCAGACAGAGGATCGCCATCGCCTGGCCGTAGGGCATCGAGGTGAGTGGGATCTGGCGATAGAAATCGAGGTCTGACCCCATGCCGGTGCCAAAGGAAGTCTGCAGCAGCTCCCCCTGCGGCGATATATTCTGCACAATTCCGCGAATCGCTTTTTCTGCCACCCCGGCATAGTGCTGCCCGACATATCGCTTGCGCACCGCTTTAAGTATGCCGTAGGCAAAGCCGGCGGTCGCCGAAGCCTCAGGATAAGAGTGCGGGTCGTCCAGCAGGGTATGCCACAGGCCGCTGTCATCCTGGCATTTCGCTAAAGCGGCAATTTGCGCGTTCAGCACCTCGGTCAGATAGCGCCGTACCGCATTCCCTTCTGGAAGATCCACTAACTCAAGAAAATCCGGGATCACCATGGTTAGCCAGCTGTTGCCCCGTGCCCAGCGCGCCCGGGCAAAGTTATGCCGACCGTCATAGCTCCAGCCGTGAAACCACAGTCCGGTTTCCCGGTCCATCAGGTTTTGCACATGAAGCAGGAACTGATAGGTCGCCTCCTCCACATAATGCGGACGGTGAAGCAGCTTGCCTATTTTGGCTAACGGCAACACGGTCATCATCAGCGTGTCATCCCACATTTGCTGGTGGTTCTCTTCCGCCAGGGTGATGTGCTGCATACCGCCCTGCTCGGTACGCGGCATCTCATACATCGCCCACTCCGCCCAGCTCTCCAGCCACGGCAGATACGCCTTACATCCGGTCTCTTCAAAGCGATAAGCCAGGGTCAGGAACGGCGCCATGGTGTTGACGTTTTTGGTCGTTGCCCCCTCGGCGAAGCGGTCGGCAAACCAGCGGTCGATGATATCGCGCATCTCGATATCGCCGGTTTGCTGATAATACTGATAGATGCCGTACAGCCCTACGCCGTGGGTCCACTCCCAGCCGGCCCAGCCTTTGGTATCAATAACGCGCCCGTCATCCAGGCGCAGTAAAAATTGCCCGCTCTCATCCTTAATATTCACCAGGTTTTGCGTCACGTTGCGGATCAGCGCCTGCAGTTCGCTGCGGGCGATAAAACGCTCAGGCTGACAGAGTAATGGGCTATGTTTGACCGGCCAAACTTTCATGTTGTTAACCTCGGGTATATGTCGAATTCAAAGCGCCGCCCTGGGTGAGCGCCGGGGCAGCAGGTTTATGACGATTCAGATAGCCAATATTGTTATTCCCCCACAGGCAGTCGTAGGGCATCCCCGCCAGCATCTCGACCACCGCGCGGTGTTCCGCACTGGTCAGCTCCGGCCGGGCGTGACCGCTTTCGCGCATTCTGAGGGTTTCGCTGCGCAGGACGCTGTGGGTGTGCAGATTGAGTTTGAAGCGCAGTGAAACGAGGAAACCGCAGGCTAACACCACCAATGTACCGACGCTGAGGATCAGCAGAATGGTATGGCTGACCCCTTCAGGCTGTATTTTTTGCCCGGAGACAAATCCCGACAGTTGCATAATGATGCCCACCAGCATCACCGCCCCCGCCTGCGAGGCTTTGCGGGTCAGGGTCATGATGCCGGCAAAAATCCCCTCCCGGCGCTGGCCGGTGATCGCTTCATCGACGTCGGCAATATAGGTGTAGGTATTCCACGGCACGTAGTTAATCCCGCCGCGTCCCAGTCCGGCGACAGCAGAGATGAGCAACAATAATGAATAGACGTCGCTCAGTCCGGCGTAATAGAGCAGCGCATAGGAGAGCGAACTCAGGCCAAAGAGGACCACCACCATGCGGTACGACGGCGCGGGGCCAAAGCGAATGCACAGCGGGATCATGGCGATCACGGCAATAAACTGGAAAATCGCCATCGTCCCCAGCAGATTCGAGGCGACAGAAGCTTCCTGCATCAGAACAAAGACCACGTAATAGGTAAACACGGCATTGAAGACGTCCTGGGCGATATAGCCCCCCAGATACATGCCGAGGTGCTGGCGGAAAATTTTTATCCGCAGCGTAGAGCTCAGCTCAATCACCAGGCGATTGAGGCTCTGGGCGAGAGTGAGGTTCTGTTTTTCCGCTTCCGCCCGCAGCGCCGCCTCTGACCAGGCCTCACGCGGCCGCTCCCAGGTGAAACACCAGACGAAGGTCAGCATCACCGCGCACAGGACCGAGAACACCAGACTGGCATAAAAGAACGAGCTGGCATTGTCTTTGCCGAGCCAGGTAAGGAGGATCCCCGGCAGAAAGGAGGCTAAAATCGCCGACATTTGCGCCATTGAGATGCGCGCGCCGGAGAATTTGGTTTTCTGTTTAAAGTCATCGGTCATCTCCGGCACCAGCGTCTCGTAGGGCACCAGAATCATGGTGTAGACCATATCAAACAGCAGATAGGTGACCAGGTAGTACCAGAATCCCATCTCGCCGACCCACATCGCCGAGTAGCTGAATACGCAGGGGATGCCGAGCAGAATAAAGAATTTTCTGCGGCCGAAGCGCTTGCCGAGCCAGGTGGTGCCGAAGTTATCGGTGAGAAAGCCCATCAGCGGGCTCACCACCGCATCCAGTACGCGGGCGGAAGCGAATATAAGCGTGGCTTCTATCGGGGAGAGTCCGCAGAAGGTGGTGTAAAAGTAGAGCAGCCATGCGGCGGTTAGCGCCGTGGTGCCGGCGCCGAGGAAATCGCCCGCGCCGTAGGCCAGGTAGTTAGCCAGTCCAATCTTTCGTGTTTTCATCGCCGTGATCCTGTGTCTTTTTTTAAGAGAACGCCGACAATCTTTCCGGATTTGCCACCGGAAGGGAGTGGGTACCTGGCTACACTAAAAGCAGTGAAACGACGTTACCTTTGTGTTTTTGCCACGGAAGAACCGCCGATGGCAAAATGACAAAGAGACGATGTCTCAACTTCACTCATTTATAAAACAGCATTTCTTTTAAATAAAAAATTAGGTTCATTTATGTGATCTTGTCGGGGAAACACGGACTGGCGAAGAGCGTCGCAAATCACGGGAGCGGCCCTTGCGTAGCAGGGTAAACAGGAGTAAAGAAGGAAAGAAAGGGTTATTCCGCGTATCTCAAGGAGGCCAGATGCCTTATTCACATCTGCTGGTTGCCGTCGCGCCAACGCCGGAGAGTCAGGTATTAATTAAAAAAGCGGTGTCAATTGCCCGCCCCGTGAACGCGAAAGTGAGCTTTATCACCCTCGCCACGGATCCGGAGCTGTATAACCAGTTCGCCGCGCCGATGATGGAAAATCTGCGCGAGGTGATGCAGGAAGAGACGCGTGATTTTCTCAACGAGCTGGCGCGTCACGCGGACTACCCGATAGAAAAAATGACCATCGCCTGCGGCGAACTGGGCCATCATATTAAGGACTTCTGCCGGTCACACCAGGTCGATCTGGTGATCTGCGGCAATCATAATCATTCCCTTTTTTCGCGCGCCACCTGCTCGGCGAAAAATATCGTCGGCAGCTGCGGCGTCGATGTCCTGCTGGTTTCCCTTGAAAAGGGCTAACGCCGGTTAGCCCTTTTCCTGAACTAGGCCAGTTTAGGGAACGTGGCTATCTTCCCCCGCAGGCGGCTCTCCTCGCTGCGCGGCGAAATATGCTGCAGATCGTCGACAAAGCGCGCCTGCCAGTTATGAATATCATTTTCTCTGATCACTTCCAGCATCGCGGAATGACGGGCAATACGTTCCGCCAGCGGCATGCTTAGGGCGCGATCCAGCGCGGCGGCAACCTCGTCGCGATCGTAGGGATTGACGATCAGGGCGCTGTTCAGCTCCTGCGCCGCGCCGGCAAACTGCGACAGGACCAGTACGCCAGGGTTATCCGGATCTTGCGCCGCCACGTATTCCTTCGCCACCAGGTTCATGCCATCGCGCAGCGGCGTCACCAGCCCAACGTCAGAGTAGCGGAAGACCTTCATCAGCAGCTTACGGTCAAAATGCTGGTTCAGATAGTAAAGCGGAGTCCAGCCAAGCTGGCCGAACTGGCCATTGATGCGTCCGGCTGCGGTTTCCAGCTGGTGGCGGATATCCTGATAGGCCTGCACATCGCCGCGGGACGTCGGCGCGATCTGGGTATAACGGATCTTGCCGTGATGCTGAGGATACTTCTCGAGCAGCGTCTCATAGGCGAGAAACCGCTCCGGCAACCCTTTCGAGTAGTCAAGGCGCTCCACCGAGAAGATATTCTTCACGTTTTTGAGCTCGTTTTTCAGCTGGACCAGCTTCGGCGGCAGCGGACCTTTGGCGTTGCGCGTAATCTCGTCCGGATCGATCCCTATCGGATAAACCTCGGTGCTAAACGCTTTACCCCACGCCTGATAGCGTTTGTCTCCGAGGTCGGAGAGTCGGGTCTGCATGGCAATGCTGTCGAGAAAGGCGGTTCTGTCGCTTTCAGTCTGGAAGCCCAACAGATCGTAGTCGCACAGTTGCTCCAGCAGCTCAGCGTGCGGCGGTAGCGCGTTAAAAATCTCCGGCGTCGGGAAAGGAATATGCAAGAAGAAGCCGATGCGGTTGTTGACCCCGCGCTTGCGCAGTTCGCTGGCGAAGGGCAGCAGATGGTAATCATGGATCCACAACGTATCATCTGGCTCGATCAGCGGTAGAAGCTTGTCCGCCAGCATGGCGTTAACTCGCTGATATCCCTCCCAGGCTTCGCGCTGGAAGCTGACCAGATCAAGACGATAGTGGAAGGCCGGCCACAGCACGGCGTTAGAGAACTGGTTGTAGTATTCATCATGGTCACGTTCGTTAAGGTTGAACGATGCCCATGAAATATTTCCGCGGGAGACCTGCTTCAGCGGCTGCTGGTCATCGCCAATTTCGCCGCTCCAGCCAAACCACAGACCCCCTGCCGCTTTCAGTGCCCCCAGAATGCCGACGGCCAGACCGCCAGCGCTCGATTTTTTATCGTCCGGTAAGGCGATACGGTTAGAGACTACGACTAAACGACTCATGGTCATCCCTCCTTTCGGTTTGCGCGTCATACGCCAGATGTTGCAACCACGTCCTTACGGCGGCGGCATCCGCCAACCGCCAGTGCGCCTGAGTTTCCCCGGCGCCAACTTTTATCGACATTCCCTGCAGTTGATTCACCACGCTGAATCCCGCCTCGTCGGTCAAATCATCGCCGACAAAAACCGGTTCGCGACCGGCAAACGGCGCCTCCTGCATGAAGGCAGTGATCGCCTCCCCTTTGTTGACACCGCGGGGTTTAATCTCCACCACGCACTTGCCAAGCTGCAGCGCCAGCAGCGGGTAGCGCTGAACAATGCGCTGCGCCAGCTCCAGCACCGCGGTCTGCTGCTGCGGGGCCTGACGGTAGTGCAGCGCGAAGGCCATCTCTTTACTCTCCAGCTCGCACCCGGGGAGCGCCTGCAGCGCCGAGGTCAGCTCAGCCGCGATTTCATCGCGCAGGGCCGACGGCAGAGAGACAATATAGGTTTTGCCATTGATATCACGGCGCTCGGCCCCGTGAACGCCGGCCAGCGGTAGCCGCCAGGGATGGGTCAGCGCGTCAAGTTCAGCCATTGAGCGCCCTGAAATCAATGCCACCGCCCCGCCCTGCTGCCGGGCCAGCGCGTTGAGCGCCTGCAGCGTGTTGTCGGGTATCACCACCTGATCGGGGTGCGGCTGGATATCGGCAAGAGTACCGTCGAGGTCAAAGAAAAAAGCGTAGTTTCCGGTTAGCGCAGGCGGTACAGATATCTGGTTATCCACCCTGTTTCCTCCTTATCATGGCCAGCCGAAGCTGGTTGTTAATTATATGTTAGCCATGTAAGTATAGACAGTGTGACCAACCTCGCCATTTTTGATAGATACCGCCAGCGAAACGGGCGCTGGCGGCAATTACTCTGTAGACTTAAAAGTTATGCCTGAAATCAGGCCGCACGTTTGGCTTTTTGTTTGTAGCGGTCAAAGATCACCGCCGCCAGCAGGATGACCCCGCGCACGACGTATTGCGAGAACGGCGAGATGTTAAGCAGGTTCATCGCATTCTCCACGGTCCCGAGGATCAGGATCCCGGCCACCACGTAGGAGATCTTGCCGATCCCGCCCTTCAGCGACACCCCGCCCAGCACACAGGCCGAAATAACAATCAGCTCATAGCCAATCGAAGTCATCGGCTGGCCGCTGGTCATTCGCGACGCCAGGATTATCCCCGCCGCGGCCGACACCAGACCGGAGAGCACAAAGATAATAATCTTGGTGCGCACCACCGGAACGCCGGCCAGACGCGCCGCTTCTTCATTGCCGCCTATAGCCAGCGTATTACGACCAAAGGTGGTTTTGTTTAGTAATAATCCGAAAACCACCAGGCAGGCGACCGTCAGCCAGATCGGCGCCGGCAGACCAAACCAGTTGGCGTAACCGAGGGTGAAGAAGCGCTCATCTTCGATCCCCACCGCTTTACCGTCGGAGATAATGTAGGCCAGGCCGCGGACAATCTGCATAGTGGCCAGCGTGGTGATCAGGGCGTTTATCTTCAGACGGGCAATGACGAAGCCGTTGACCAGGCCACTGACCGCCCCCAGCAGCAGACCGGCGGCAATCCCCAGCCACAGGCTTTCGCTCAGGTTAATCACCACCGCGGTAGTGACCCCGGCACAGGCGATAACCGACGCCACCGACAGGTCGAAATCGCCGGAGGCCAGGCAGAAGAGCATGCCGCAGGCCACCATCCCGGACATCGAGATCGCCAGCCCCAGCCCCTTCATATTGACGAATGAGGCAAAGTTAGGCACAAAAATTACGCAGCCGATAAACAGCACCGCAAACACCACCAGCATGCCAAACTGATCCCAGATACGGGAAAAGCTAAAGGCAGAGCGGGTAGCGCCGGACGTAGTCACTGATGACATCATTTACTCCTTACTCAGGCGACAGCCTGACTCACTTTTGGCATCGCAAGGCTTAACGCCTGCTGTTCATTGGCTTCTTCATGCAGCAGTTCGCCGGCGACTTGCCCTTCACGCATCACCACGATGCGGTCGGCGACGCCCAGCACTTCCGGCAGGTCGCTGGAGGCAAATACCACGGCGACACCGGCGGCGGCGAGGCCATATATCACGTTGTAAATTTCATGTTTGGCGCCGACATCGATGCCGCGGGTGGGCTCATCGAGCAGGATCACCTTCATCTCTTCCGACAGCCAGCGGCCAAGGATCGCTTTCTGCTGGTTGCCGCCAGACAGGTTCATGATCAGCTGTTCCGGGCCCGGCGTTTTAATGTTCAGCGACTGGATATGCTGATCGGCGTTGTCCGCCTCCCAGGCGTTGTTGATCAGGCAGCCGGCGTGGATATGCTTGCGCCGGGCGCTGATATTGATATTGTCGCGCACGGAGTGAACCGGAATAATCCCCTCCGCTTTACGATCTTCCGGACACAGCATCATCCCGGCCTGGATGGCCTGGGCCGGTTTGCGGATGTCGACGGGCTGGCCATCGATATACACCTGACCGCCGGTGATCCGCGTCCCGCCGAACAGACCTTTCATCAGTTCGCTGCGCCCGGCGCCCACCAGCCCGAACAGGCCGACGATTTCGCCACTGCGCACCGAGAGGCTGACCGGCGTGCGCACGCCCGGGGCTTTGACCTCCTCCAGACGCAGCCGCTCTTCGCCATAGGGACGAGGTTTCCAGCCGTAAATATCACCCAGATTGCGCCCGACCATCGCCTGGACCAGCGCGTCGTGGCTGACGCTCGACATATCGTCAAAGGTGCAGACGTAGCGACCATCCTTAAAGACGGTGATGGCATCGCTGAGGGCAAAAATTTCTTCCATCCGGTGTGAGACATAGATGATGACCCGCCCCTCCTCCCGTAGCTCGCGGATAACGCGAAACAGGTTATCGATCTCCCGGGCGGAGAGCGAGCTGGTCGGTTCATCGAAGGCGATAATCTTGGCATTACGCGCCAGCGCTTTGGCAATCTCCACCATCTGCCACTGGCCAATGGAGAGATACTTCAGCGGCGTCTCCGGGTCGATATCCAGCCCCAGATGCTCCAGCTGCAGACGGGCCTCATAGTTGAGCAGCGAGCGGTTGACGATGCCGCCTTTGTGCGGCAGCTGGCCAAGATAGATATTTTCGGCGACGGTCATCTCCGGGATCAGATGCAGCTCCTGATAGATAATCGCCACGCCGGCGTTGAGCGCCGCCATCGTATTAGTGAACGCCATCTGCTGGCCGCCGATCTGCAGGTGGCCAGCGGTGGGGATGTAGTTACCGCTGAGAATTTTCAACAGCGTCGATTTGCCTGCGCCATTTTCGCCCATCAGCGCGTGGATCTGTCCTGGGTAGCAGTCAAAACTGATATCGGACAAGGCCTTTACGCCAGGGAACGTCATGGTGATGCCGCGAAATGAGAGATAAGGGGTAGACTGTTGCATAACGACTCCGCTCTTCTGCACTCAGCCCCCGCCGCGGCGGGGGCCAGTTCAACCGGGCTGTTACAGCCCTTTTTTCGCCAGCTCTTCTTTGAAGTTATCGCGGGTAATCAGCACCACATCGGTCACCGCAGTGAACTTCGGCGGCTCAACGCCCTTGGTGACCCAGTTGTAGAGCATTTCACTGGTTTTATAGCCATGGATGTCCGGGCTTGGCAGCAGGGAGCCATAGAAGCCGGTCGGCTGCGCCTTCGACAGTTCGTTGACAGCATCCACGCCGTTGATGCCAATACCAATCACATCCGGCGCTTTAAAGCCCTGCCCTTCTGTGGCACGCACGCCGCCAAGCACAGTGTTATCGTTCATCCCAACGATCAGCCAGTGTTTCACCTGCGGGTGCTGGACCAGCATTGAGTTACCGGCGTCAAACGCCCCCGGGATATCGTTAGATTTTGTCGGAACGCGGTAGATTTGCGCTTCCGGGAAGCCGGCCGCCTTCAGGGCATCGATGGAGCCGGTGGTGCGACGACGGGCGGTGTCCAGCTCATCGGCGGTGATGGCCATCACCGCAGTGTCTTTGACATCCCAGCCGCGTTTCTGCATTTCTTTATACAGCTCCTGTCCCTGGCGGGCGCCAATTTCGCTGGCCGCCATCATCACCAGCGGCACGCTCTCCATCGGTTTACCTTTGGCGTTGACGAACTGGTCATCGACGGTAATCACCTTCATGTCATAGCCGCGTGCTTTAGCGACTATCGCCGAGCCGAGCTTAGGATCGGGGGTACAGATGACAAAGCCCTTCGCGCCGCTGGCCGCCAGGCTATCGATGGCGTTCAGGGTTTTCTCACCATCCGGTACCGCTATTTTAATGACGTCAAAGCCTAAATCTTTTCCTGCTTTATCAGCAAATTTCCACTCGGTCTGGAACCATGGCTCTTCCGGCTGTTTCACCAGAAAACCTAATTTAAGGTTTTCCGCCATAGCTGATTGTGACATAACCGCTGCGAGACCAATGGCCGCCAGCGCTTTAGTAAATTTGTGCATGGTAAACTCCAGCTTTAATTCGCTTTCATGTAGGGAAAAATCGGAATTAACTTTTTTATCAGCATCAAAACAAGGCATTAGAAAAATCGCATCCCCTACTGCCGTTGTTAGAGTAGTAATACCCGGAAATTATTTCTCCATACGAGAGCATTATCACATCGCGGAATTACAGTAATTGCGTACATAGATTTAGCAAAAAAAGACATAAAAAAAGACATAATTGTCATACAATTTAACCAGTGAATAGCAGGATCATCTATACCACCAGCAGGCTTATCCTTGTGATGTCAGTGGGTGTTTAACAGAGGGTTACGGCACTGTTATAACCAGCGGCTAAGGGGGTCGCAGCGGCGGTCGACTGCCCGCCGGCGCTGTTGTGCAACAGACGCGCGCCGCCAGTCCAGCGTCGGCCGTTTTATATCGCGATAAAACGGATCTTTTGCGTAATTTATTCCGAATTGATAAAAGATATTCCCGCTGCATAGAAAAGCCTGCAACAAAAAATAAAAATAATTATCATCACAACGAAACATTGCCCTCTGAAATAACTTATAGCTTTGAGTTATACGATGAATCTCGTAGTCAAATATCTATAACTTATACCTGACACACCGCACCCACGCCCCAGCCTGAGCCGCAATCCCACTGCATGTCGTCATGCAGGAATAATGGTGTAACAAAACGTAAATTATCCATCTTGAGAGTTTTCTTAATCGCATTCAGCGAGTATTCTTAAATTGTCGGCAAGTGGAAAAATTACCCGACTCATACGGAATGTGTAGAGTTTTATTATTCTGCAACAGTGCAGCGCGTCACTCTTTTATCCTGTTGTTTGCTCCAGGAACCGTTGACGCGCACCAGTAACCCCTTCCCGGTTAATAAGGATATTTTTATGGCAGTTCCAGGAATGGCACAAAAGCTAAACACCCAGATGAACCTTGAGTTCCACGCCTCTAACGTTTACCTGAACTTAAGCGAGTGGTGTGCCCGGCATCGCTTCGACGGCGCCGCGACATTTCTGCGCAACCGCGCGCAATGCAGCATCACCCTCACCATGCGCGTATTTGACTATCTGAAAAAAGCCGGCAGCTGGCCGATAGTCAATCCCGACCGCGCCTGTAATCCCGAATGTACCTCGCTGGAAGATCTCTTTACCCAAACCCTGGTCGATTACCGCCAGCGGAGCAGTATGCTGAGCGGTCTCGCCGAGGAAGCCAAAGCGCAGAGCGATGACAACACCTGGCGTTTTCTGACCCGCCTGGCGGAAGAGCAGCAGCAGGATGGGCTGCTGCTGCAAAGCGTGCTCGAGGAAATTCGCAATGCCGACAAAGCCGGGATAGGTATGGAACAGACCGATCGCCGTCTGATGACCCTCGTCGGAGCGTCACAGAACCCCCACTAATCAGACGCGCCGGGCCTTTCTCGCCCGGTCAGGGGGAGCGCGTTCGCGCTGCCCCGCCCTGTTTATTAATCCGTTCTTGCTATTCTCCCCTGCTATTTATTCCTCAAACGAATAAAAAAGTTTTAACTCGATCCCATTCCCTCGTCACCGTTACCCCTTAGGGGGGATTAGTGAGCGCGGTCACTTTTTGTTGAGTCATAAAGAAATATAAAAACACTGTTTCAAAAATATAAAACACGAGGTTTGTTTTTTATGGCTAGATACACGGCTTCAGCCTCTGAAGGGCTGCAGGGAAGACCGATCTTGTTACGCCATCAGTTAGCCTACGGCGGCGGTAATCTGTTAGGGAGTGGCGCACTGGCGATAAGCGGAGCATGGCTACTCTATTTTTATACGACCTTTTGCGGCCTGACGCTGATCGAGGCCTCATTTATCTTCTCCGTCGCCAGCATCATCGACGCCATCAGCAACCCGCTGATGGGCTATCTGACGGATAATTTTGGCAAAACGCGGTTAGGCAAGCGCTTTGGCCGTCGGCGCTTCTTTTTGCTGATCGGCATTCCTCTGATGCTGTTCTACCCGCTGCTATGGGTAGAGGGCCTGAGTTTCTGGTACTACCTGTGTACCTATGTGGTGTTTGAGATCATCTATACCTCCATCATGGTGCCCTATGAGACGCTGGCGACAGAGATGACCGATGATTTCTCGCTACGCTCAAAGCTCACCGGCTATAAAGCCATCTTCGGCAAGCTGGCCAACTTCCTCGCCGCGTTTATTCCCGGACAGTTCATTCTGCTGTACGGCAAAGATTCCGCCACCCCTTTCTTCCTCACCGGGCTGACCTATGGCGCGATCCTGATCGTCGCGATTACCTGCCTGTGGCTGTGCAGCTGGGAGCGCGAGCGTGCGGAAGCCGTGGATACCAGCGCGAAAAAGGGGCTGCTGAGCACCCTGCTGTCGCTGGCGAAAGACATGCGTTCCACCTTTTATCTGCGCGTGTTCCGCAAACATCTCGGTATGTACCTGTGCGGGTTTGGCGCGGAATGGCTGTTTGCCTCCATCTTCACCTATTTCGTGATATTCGTTCTGCAGCACGATCCGGCAATGGTGGCCGGGCTGAACAGCCTGAACTCGATTCTGCAGCTGATCTCCACCGCGCTGTTTATCGGCCTGTGTGTGAAAAAGGGCTTTAGCAAACCCTATATCCTCGCGCTGGGGATCGTGATTTTCGCAGTCCTGCTGTATACCTCGCTGTGGTTCTTCCATCTGCCGTCAGGCCTGGCGACAGTGCTGATGTTCGGTATTACCGTGCTGTTCGGCCTGGGGACCGGCGGGGTTTACTATATTCCCTGGACCGTTTACACCTTCCTCGCCGATGTCGACGAAATCTACACCGGACGCCGCCGGGAAGGCATCTATGCCGGCGCCATGACCTTCTCAGGGAAAATTCTGCGCTCGATTGTGGTGTTTTCGATGGGAGCCATCCTGAGCTTTTACGGTTTCCAGTCAAAAGCGCACAGCCAACCGGAAAGCGCCGTGACCGCCATCGCGGTGGTATTCTGCGTCGGTGTCGTCGCCTTAGCCCTGGCCGCCATCGTCTTCAGTAAGCAGATGAAACTGGACCGTAAAGCTCATCTGGTGGTTCTGCAGGAAGTCGCGCGGATTAAAGCAGGCGGTAAAATCAGTGATATTGCGCCGGAGGTGCGGGCAATCGTAGAGGATCTGGTTGGCCATCGCTACGAAGAGTGCTGGGGCAACAGCAAATTGTTTAAAACCGCTGAGCCTGCGCCAGTGCAGACCGTGGTTTCTCATTAAAGAAAAAGGCCCCGGCGGGAATCCGCGGGGCCGGTTATTAATGCGTTTCTTCCTGCGGGGTAAACTTCAGCTCAATCAGGGCAATCGCTTTTTGCACCGCGCGAAGCGTCACCGGGTCGGCAGAAGCCGGGTGACTGGCGAAGTCGATGGCTTTCAGCTGACTGGTCATTTTTTCACGCACTTCCACCGGCGCGATGACGTCAATCACGTCGAGGATCTGCTTGATAACCAGCTGGCAGGCAACCACATCAGAAACCAGCTCGTCGTGTTCGGTAAGATGTTGAGACATTAATTACTCCTTTTTTCAGGAGCGTAATAGTACCCTAAATCGATAACGATAATAAAACCTGCCGCGGCAGGTTTTTTTCACCACCCGAGTGGCTGGCGGCGCCTCTGCTGCCGCTTTGCCGAGGATCCCCTTGATGGCAGCGACAACATGAACACCGCGATCTCTTCCGGTAACGAACGTGCCTTTTCAGCCCCGGCGCTGCTGGTGGCTGGCGCCTTTTTTATGGAGTTTCTCGACGGGACGGTGATCGCTACCGCCCTGCCCGACATGGCGAGAGATTTTGGCGTCACCGCCGTCGAGCTTAATATCGGCATCAGCGCCTATCTGATAACCCTCGCGGTGCTGATCCCGGCCAGCGGCTGGATCGCCGATCGCTTCGGCGCCCGGGCTATCTTCACCCTCGCTCTGGCCATTTTTACCCTTGCCTCGATCTTTTGCGGCCTCTCCAGCGACGTGCATACCTTTGTCGCCATGCGTATCCTGCAGGGGATCGGCGGCGCGCTGATGGTCCCCGTCGGCCGTCTGGCGGTACTGCGCACCACGCCGAAACACCTGCTGATTAAAGCCATCGCCACCCTCACCTGGCCTGCGCTGGTGGCCCCCATTATCGGCCCGCCTTTGGGAGGCTTTATTACCCGCTACGCCAGCTGGCACTGGATCTTCTTTATCAATGTCCCGCTGGGCGTTGCGGCGATTATCCTGTCGCTGCGCATCATTCCTGATATCCGCGAAACGGAGCGGCGCGCCTTCGATATGACAGGATTTATCACGACCGCGGTGGCGATGGTTAGCCTGGTCACCGCGATGGAACGGCTCGGCGCTCGCCAGCCGGAGATCTGGCCCACGCTGGCCCTCGCGGCGCTGGGCTTCAGTTGTCTGTTATATTCCATTCGTCATTTCCGCCGGGCGGCGGCACCTATGGTTCGTCTCGACGCCCTGCAGGTGCCGACGTTCCGGGTGACGATGTACGGCGGCTCGCTGTTCCGGGCCTCCATCAGCGCGGTGCCCTTTCTGCTCCCCCTGCTGTTCCAGGTGGGGTTCGGTATGGATCCCTTTCACTCCGGCCTGCTGGTGCTGGCGGTATTTGTCGGCAATTTAACCATTAAACCCGCCACCACGCCGCTGATCCGCTGGCTGGGCTTTCGTCGCCTGCTGTTGGTCAACGGCGCGCTGAACGTCTGTTCGCTGCTGGCATGCGCGCTGCTCACGCCGCAAACCCCGGTCTGGGCGATCATGCTGATCCTTTATCTCGGCGGGGTGTTTCGCTCTGTTCAGTTCACGGGCGTGAGCACGCTGGCCTTTGCCGATGTCCCCGCCGCGCAGATGAGCGATGCCAATACCCTGTTCAGTACCGCGTCGCAGCTGGCGGTGGGGCTGGGGATCACGCTTGGGGCGATCGGCATTCGCCTGGGGGAACAGGTCGGCGACTGGCTGCACCTTTCCGCCGTGCCGGGGATCAGCTTTCGCCTGGCGTTTGTGTTTATCGCGGTGATCTGTCTGGTGGGGATGATCGACAGCCTGCATCTGGCTAAAACGGCAGGCAGCAGCGTGTCGGCGAAGAAAACCTGAATGATGGAAGGGCCAGCGGCGCTGGCCCTGATAACGATTACCCGACGATCTGACGGACGAACGCTTCGATCGCTTTATCCTGGCAGTTTTCGAAGAAGCATTGCTGGAAGCGAGGGCCAGAGACCGCAGTTTTCACCAGCTCCGGATCGATGGCGCGCAGGGTGTCGAGATAATTTTCTTTGACTACCGCCGCTTTGACCTGGTTGAGGATCCCGGCATTACGCACCTGCGGTTCTTTGCGCTCCGGCGGATAGCCTTCCCCGTTACGACCGGTAAAGGCTTTTTCAAAGATAAAGCGCACATTCAGCTCGGCGCCCCACCCGAAACCTTTGGCAAACGGCAGCGACAGCGCGTTACCGTTGTTGATCTGGGCAAACAGGAACGCGTCCGCCGGGTCGATACAGTAGCCGCAGACCACGCCAGGATGGATGTTCAGCGACATCAGCGCTCCCTGGCCGGTACCGCAGCCGGTGACCACGAAGTCAACCGCCTTCGAATTCAGCAGGATGCTGGCCATGATCCCGAGGTGAATATAGGTCAGATGATGATCGTTCTCATCGCTCATACCGACGTTAAAGACCGGAAATCCTTTTTCGTCGGCAACCGCGTTAAGCTCCTTGAGGATGATGGCGTTTTTGTTCGCCTGGCTGTTCTCCATCATCAGTGCAATCTTCATGGTTTACTCTCCTGAATGCTGTGCGGGCCTGCCCGCAGAATGTCATTGGCGTTGACTGCACTCTACTACCTGGAAAACAAACTTTCAAATTTTATGAAAAGTTGTTTTAAAAATTACGCAGCGCTTCACACTTTCACCGCCTCTGCCGCTCAGGTTACCGTGTCGCCCCTCATCAGGACGACTCCGCCTGGCGCTCCCCACCAGGCAACCCGCAGAGGGCGTCGTTTCGCTTCCGCAAAAAAATAATAATAAATTAAAACTATTCTCATTTATTATTAAATTGCCAATGCGTGTTATTCCCATTAGCATTTTAAATAAAATATTTTTAAATTTACTTTTTGCAAATAATTAAATAACAAATTATAGTGGCAGCCGATAACATCTATTTTTTAATTCCAGGAGCGCGACGATGCTGAAAACGGAAATGATCGACAAACTGAATGAACAGATGAATCTTGAACTTTATTCTTCTCTTCTTTATCAGCAGATGAGCGCCTGGTGCAGTTACCATAGTTTTGAAGGGGCTGCGGCCTTCCTGCGCCGCCATGCCCAGGAAGAGATGACCCATATGCAGCGCCTGTTCGACTACCTGACCGACACCGGCAGCCTGCCGCGCATCAACGCCATCGCCTCCCCGTTTGCCGAGTATGCGTCACTGGATGAACTGTTCCGCCAGACCTATGAGCACGAGCAGCTGATCACGCAAAAAATTAATGAACTGGTGCACGCGGCTATGACCAGTCAGGATTACCCGACCTTTAATTTCCTGCAGTGGTATGTCGCCGAACAGCATGAAGAAGAGAAATTATTTAAATCGGTAATTGACAAACTGACCCTCGCCGGGAAAAGCGGTGAAGGTCTGTACTTTATCGACAAAGAGCTGGCCACTCTCGATACGCAGAATTAATTGCTCGCGCCGCGACGCTTCTCCGTCGCGGCATTTTTAATGCTGGCAAATCTTATTTTCTGCGGTGGTAAACCCTGTCGCTCTGGCAATAAATTTACCTTTTTGCTCTAAAAACGCCACCAGCTCCGCAGCGCTCAGATTTTCCGCCGAACAGGTGTGAAAGCGCGCCTCTGCGCCAAAGCGACGGTGTATGGCCGCCTCCAGCGAAGCTGCCGTCCAGCACTCCCCCGACGCCAGCATCATCTGCAGCACTTCATGACCATGTATAGAAGACATAACCCCTCCGGAAAAAAACGTCAGCTTAGGCCAGACCGGCGGCCCGCGCCTTGCGCCAGCGCAGGCTTTCGCCCTTTCGAATTCGTAAAGTTTTGATTACACTGCTTGTAACCCTGATTTGACGAAAGACGCAATATCCCCTACTCTGCGCGGCATAAATTATTGTGATTTGCTGTAGGGATAGCGAAAAGCGTGAAGAACCGCACTCTGGGCAGTATTTTAATCGTAGCCGGCACCACAATCGGTGCAGGAATGTTGGCAATGCCATTGGCCGCCGCAGGCGTCGGGTTTACCGTCACGCTGGGTTTACTTTTCACCCTGTGGGCATTGATGTGCTATACCGCCCTTTTGCTGCTGGAAGTCTACCAGCATGTCCCTGCCGATATGGGGCTCGGTTCTCTGGCGGCGCGCTATCTGGGCCGTTACGGACAGTGGATCACCGGGTTGTGCATGCTGTTTCTGTTATACGCCCTCACGGCGGCCTACATTAGTGGCGCCGGCGAATTACTCGCTTCCAGCCTAAACCAGTGGCTGGACTGGCAGCTGCCGCCGGCCGCAGGCGTACTGATCTTCACCCTGCTCGGCGGGGCGGTGGTGTGCATTGGCACCGCGCTGGTCGACCTGTTCAATCGCTTCCTGTTTAGCGCCAAAATCGTCTTCCTGGTGATTATGCTGGCCCTGCTGATGCCGCACATTCATCAGGTGAATCTCCTCACGCTGCCGGTTGAGCAAGGCCTGGCGCTGTCGGCCATTCCGGTGATCTTTACCTCCTTCGGCTTTCACGGCAGCGTGCCGAGCATCGTCAGCTATCTGGGGGGCGATATCCGTAAACTGCGTCGGGTGTTTATTATCGGCAGTTTTATTCCGCTGGTGGCCTATATTTTCTGGCAGCTGGCGACGCTGGGCAGTATCGACGCCCCAGCCTTTACCGCCCTGCTGGCGCAACATGCCGGTCTGAACGGTCTGCTGGAGGCGATCCGCGAAGTGGTAGCGTCACCGCACGTGGAGCTGGCAGTACACCTGTTTGCCGACCTTGCGCTGGCGACCTCCTTCCTCGGCGTCTCGCTCGGGCTGTTTGATTATCTGGCCGATATGTTTCAGCGCAAAAACAACGTCAGCGGGCGTCTGCAGAGCGGGATGATCACCTTTTTGCCGCCGCTGGCGTTCGCCCTGTTCTATCCCCGCGGCTTCGTCATGGCCCTGGGCTACGCCGGGGTGGCGTTGGCCGTTCTGGCCCTGATGTTACCGGCCATGCTGGTCATGAAGAGTCGCCGACTGCATCCGCAGGCCGCCTGGCGGGTGGCCGGCGGCGCCCCGGCGCTGTGGCTGGTCCTGCTGTGCGGGATCGGCATCGTGGCGATCCAGTTCTGCATCGTCGCCGGGCTGTTACCGGCGGTGGGATAAAAGAAGGGGCCAGCCGGCCCCTTTTTCATTTCGCTAAGCAACACTGCTTATACTTTTTACCGCTGCCGCACGGGCAGGGATCGTTACGTCCGACTTTCGTCTCATTTCTTACCGGCTGCGGGACCACCTCCGGCTGCGGATTCGCCATCCAGTACTGGTAAAGCGCCAGCGCCGCCGGGGTGATACGCTCGATACTGGCGATAAATTCATCCGCCGTCAGATTATCCAGCGCGGAAAACTGTTCTTCGCTACCGTGGAGCGCAATCGCCTCCAGCTCAGGCTGAAGTTCAGCGGGCAGCGTCGACCAGTCGCTCAGCGCCACGCCGCGCAGATAGCCAAAACACCACTCTTCAACGATGGTCAGCTCCTGACCTTCCGCTTCGCGGGTGCCGAACAGCGGTTCGAACTGATCGGGATAAGACTCAAGTCGTTCGGCGATATCGCTCATATGCTGCAGCGTCAGATTGACAAAGCGATCGCGCTCGCGGTCGTTGGCCCAGCGTGGCACGTTATCTGCGCCACCCCAGATCGCCAACAGCCACTGGGCGGGTTCAATAGCGGTGGGCGCCGAGAGGATCGCCGTCAGCAGGCCATCCAGTTCAGAGACATCCAGAATAGCGCCCTCGGTGGCGTATTTCGCCAGCGTCTCGTCCAGCCATTCCAGTTCGTTTTCGTTTAAGGGTCCGGTATTCATTCACAGGCTCGCATGGTAAAAATCGGGCCTACAGTAGCCGAAATGCCGGCAGAAAGCCACCCGGCAGCGCCCATTGCGCCTGCGCTGACCCGACACAATCAGGCCAGCCCTTGTAGCGCCGCCGCCACGTCGCGACAGGCCTCCTCCCCTAACGGCAGCAAGGGGCGGGGAAGCGAGTCAGGGTCGCACAATCCCAGGATGGCCGCAGCGGCGGCGACCACCCGCAGGCTGCCGCCGTAGCGGTCAAAGCACCGCCAGAGGGGCGCCAGTTGCTTATTCAGCGCCGCCACCTGTTCCGCGTCGCCGTGACGGATGGCTTTTACCAGCGCCAGTGAGATCCGGGGAAAGAGTCCGCCGCAGACCGAGTACCAGACCTCACAGCCGGCCTGCAAGCCCGCTGTCGCCCGGACGTCACCGCTCACGCCAAGCGTGACGCCGCAAGGCAGATGACGACGCAGCGCCGCCACCCGTTCGCTGGCCTGTGGCGCGGGCAGACCGGGAATTTTAATCGAGGCGATGGCCGGTAAGGCGGCAATGCGCCCCTGCAGCTCATCCGATAACGTCACATGGGTGGTACGGGGATTGTCATACAGGCAAACCGGCACCGAGGCATGCCGGCAGACCTCCTCATAAAAAGCATAGATCTCCTCCGCAAACAGCGGCTGATAGGACATCATCGGCAGGAGCAATGCATCCGCCCCGGCCTGCTGGGCATCTTCCACCAGCCGCAGCACCTCGCTGGTGGCGATGGCGCCGACGCCGACCATCATCGGGGTCGACCCGGCATGCGCCTTCGCCACCTGCACGACCCGCTTGCGCTGCTCACGACTGAGATAAGCGTAGCTGCCGGTTGAGCCTAAGATGCCCAGGGAGTCGACTCCGGCATCGGTAAGACGAGCAAGAATACGAATAAACGCTTTTTCATCGATATTTTGCTGATGCAGCGGCGTCAACGGAAATGCGCAAAGCCCTGTGAACATGATGCCTCCGGCAGGCTGGGAGAAGTGTCCGGACGATAGTAGCAGGGAGAGATCGTTTTGTCCTGGGACAAATGAGCGATTGCCGGTGACAATGGAGTGGTTCCCCACTACGTGGCGTTCCTATTCGCGATATTGCCGCTGTCAGCCCAGGCATCGATAGCCACCCGATTCTGCCGAGGATATTCAACGACGCCGTTCCCTGCAGTCGCTATTTTTTGCTGCATTGCCAATCTTGAATCAATTTGCCATAAGACCGCATGATTGATGTTGTTATATATAAGCAGCAATTAAATAAGGTACCACTACGGCTTCAAATGGATAAAAAATGGTAGATGACAACCAGGAAAAATATCTAAAAATATGATTAATAAAGTCAACGTATAAAATATTACTGGGTCGACCTGGAGATCCTCACGCAACTTCTGACAAGCCGCTTGCAGAATCAACACAACTTCTTAACGCATCGCTGATAAACAGTGACGAGTTCAAGGGATTAACAACATCCAGAATGGCATTCGAGAATATGTGTCTCCCGCCACAATGTGTATCAGGGACGGAGACTCAAGAGCGGTTGGCTGTAAAGCACATTGTGTCGCCAGGAAGCCATTGTTTAACATCGCGGACACTGAAAAAATTCAATCTGAAAACACCTCTCTGCCTTTTGACTGGATTTTTTCCTGCCCCGCGATGGTCATCGATTGCCTGTGGGACGATTTTCACCCATCGCGATCCCTCGAACCGTTTAGGCGTATTACGTCCGGGCAGTAAAGAGGTTCAGGAACATATTAAAAAGCGCGGATGGCAAGCTTTTTGTCATTTGCTGCAGAGAAGAGATCAATCTTGTAAAGGTGCCCCCGGCATTAGTCGCCGAACTTGCTCAGCATACGACGAACTTCTATCTGTTAGCTTTTTCACTGCGGAAACCCTCTCATATTCAACTGGAGAGCATCGCTCCTGGGGACAATTATTCGCTATATCGTTTTACCCCGGAGTCTGAAGAAATATTTACCGGCAAATTCCCCTCGCTTACGGATGAGATGGTATTTATATCGACAGTACTTTCTTTCAACCTCGAACTATAGAGACGGTTTCAACGCCGGTCCGCTGTCTCGTCTTGTACCCACTCGCTTCCTCCCTGCTGGCCTGGGGGAGCGAGATCGTCCCGAACGCCTTATCCCCCACCCGTTAAGCCGATTATCCACCGCGACCCGGACCTGCTTCACTACGGTAAGCTTCTATGCCAGAAGTCTGTGCCAACCACAGACCTTGACTTCAAGCCTCTCCTTGCCCGGAGTCAGAACGCCATACCGTATCATCAGGCGCAGGCTTAACCAGTGACAATAATTCGGGTGTAGCGCAAGATGGACAAGAGAAACAGGATGACATGTCGTGATGAAGAGGGATTTAAAAACAAAAAAACCACCCGTAGGTGGTTTCACGACACTGCTTATTGCTTTGATTATTCTGCTTTTATCCCAATGGTACCCGGAGTGGGACTTGAACCCACACAGCGCGAACGCCGAGGGATTTTAAATCCCTTGTGTCTACCGATTCCACCATCCGGGCTCGGGATATAAAGTGGAGGCGCGTTCCGGAGTCGAACCGGACTAGACGGATTTGCAATCCGCTACATAACCGCTTTGCTAACGCGCCTTTGATACTGAAGCACCCGCCTATGCCGATGCTATTAATTTGGAGCGGGAAACGAGACTCGAACTCGCGACCCCGACCTTGGCAAGGTCGTGCTCTACCAACTGAGCTATTCCCGCATCATCAAGTTATTTGCTAATCACTTGATTTTGTTATCGTCTGGAAGACTGTGCCGCCGTTCGATGCGTTGCATTCTACTTATCTCTCGCGGTGAGTCAACGGTATTTTTTGCAACTTTGCATCGTTTGCTGAAAATAACGGCGAAACGATCACTGATCAAGCAAATCGCCGCGCGCCGCGTTCAAATATTGCAGCATCGACCACAGCGTCAGCACCGCCGCCACGAGGAAAAGCGCGATCCCTGCCCATTCCACCCACGGATAAGGACGCCACAGCATCCACACCAGGGCGGTCATCTGCGCGGTGGTTTTTACTTTGCCAATCCACGAGACCGCCACGCTGCTGCGTTTTCCAAGCTCCGCCATCCACTCGCGCAGCGCGGAGATAATAATTTCCCGGGCAATCATCGTCGCCGCCGGCAGCGTAACCCACCAGGTGTGATAGTGCTCAGCGACCAGCACCATGGCGATAGCCACCATGACTTTATCGGCCACCGGATCGAGGAAGGCGCCGAACCGGGTACTCTGGTTCCAGCGACGGGCGAGGAAACCATCAAACCAGTCGGTCACAGCGGCAACAAAGAAAATCAGCGCACAGGCAAACGGCGCCCAGCTAAAGGGCAGATAAAACGCCAGCACAAAGAACGGGATCAGGATGACGCGGAACAGAGTAAGCAACGTAGGGATATTAAATTGCATAGTGACGGGTAACTATCTGTTGTAAGTAAAAATTAGCCCTATGTTGCTACAGAGCCCCTAATGTTTCAACGAGTAGAAGATCTTTTCTGCCAGAGCGTGAGAGATGCCCGGTACTTTGGCAATTTCTTCGACGCTGGCCTGCTGCAGCCCCTGCAGTCCACCCATGTACTTCAGCAGCATCTGGCGACGCTTCGGCCCCACCCCCTCGATAGTCTCAAGTGAGCTGGTGTTCTTCACTTTCGCCCGTTTTTTGCGATGGCCGGAGATTGCATGATCATGCGATTCATCGCGGATATGCTGGATCACGTGCAGAGCCGGCGAATCCGGCGGCAGGCTAAACCCCTCGCCTTCCGGCTCAAAGAATAACGTTTCCAGGCCGGCTTTACGATCGCTACCTTTCGCCACGCCCAGCAGCAGCGGATGATGTTTATCCCAGGGGACGTCCAGCTCCGCAAACACCGCTTTCGCCTGCGCCAGCTGCCCCTTGCCGCCGTCTATCAGGATCACATCAGGAATCTTGTTGTCATCAATCGCTTTGCCATAGCGACGGCGCAGGACCTGATTCATCGCCGCGTAGTCATCGCCCGGGGTGATGCCGGCGATATTATATCGCCGGTACTCCGCGCGCAGCGGACCATTGCTGTCAAATACCACGCAGGAGGCGACGGTCTGTTCGCCCATGGTGTGGCTGATATCAAAGCACTCCATCCGCTTCACCGCCGGCAGCTCCAGCACGGAGGCCAGCGCCTGCAGACGCTGATGAATGGTCGATTGCTGAGACAATTTGGTGGTTAACGCCGTCGCGGCATTGGTGCGCGCCAGCTTAAGATAACGCGCCCGGTCGCCGCGCGGCCTGGTCTGCACATGGATTCGACGCCCCGCCAGTTCTGACAGCGACTCGGCCAGCAGCGTCTTATCTCCGAGGTTAAAGTCGAGCAAAATTTCCCCCGGCAGCGTGCGCATCTGGCTGCCCTGCAGATAGAACTGGCCGACAAAGGTCTCGACGACCTCGCCCAGCTCGGTGCCGCCAGGCACTTTCGGGAAGTAGCTGCGGCTGCCCAGTACTTTACCCTGGCGGATAAACAGTACATGGACGCAAGCCATGCCGGCATCGAAGGCAACCCCGATCACGTCAAGATCGTCGCCGGTGTTAGAGACAAACTGTTTCTCAGTCACGCGGCGGACGGCCTGAATCTGGTCGCGAATGCGCGCCGCCTCTTCAAACTCAAGGTTCTGGCTCGCCTTCTCCATCCGCGCGATGAGCTGAGTCAGCACCTGGTCATCTTTGCCGGCAAGAAACAGCCGCACATACTCCACCTGCTGTGCATACTCGTCTTCACTGACCAGCCCCGCCACGCACGGCCCGAGGCAGCGGCCAATCTGATACTGTAGACAGGGACGGGAGCGATTGCGGTAGACGCTGTTTTCACACTGACGGATGGGAAAGATCTTCTGCAGCAGCGCCAGGGTCTCGCGCACGGCATAGCCGTTGGGAAAAGGACCAAAATACTCGCCCTTCGCATGTTTGGCGCCACGATGCATCGCCAGACGCGGATGGGTATCGCCACTGAGGAAAATAAAAGGATACGACTTATCGTCGCGCAACAGCACGTTGTACCGCGGCTGGTACAGCTTGATATAGTTGTGCTCAAGCAGCAGCGCTTCCGTCTCGGTATGGGTGACGGTCACGTCGATTTGCGCGATCAGCGCCACCAGCGCTTCCGTTTTACGCGACGCGAGGTTGCTGCGGAAGTAGCTGCTGAGCCGCTTTTTCAAATCTTTGGCTTTGCCAACATAGATGACGGTTCCGCCAGCATCATACATCCGATACACACCGGGCTGGCTAGTTACCGTTTTCAGGAAAGCTTTTGCGTCAAAAACATCACTCACTGGCTTGCTAACGACTCCGCATTACACAGGCCATGGCGAATTGCCAGGTGGGTCAGCTCGACATCGCCATGAATGTTCAATTTGCTGAACATCCGATAGCGATAGCTGTTAACCGTTTTAGGACTCAGATTCAGCTGCTCTGAGATCTCATTCACCTTCTGACCTTTGGTGATCATCAGCATAATCTGCAATTCGCGTTCAGACAAACTGGCAAACGGCGATTCTGTTTTTTCCGGTTCAATCTGACTTAACGCCATTTGCTGAGCAATATCAGAGGCAATATAACGTTGCCCTGACGCGACGCAGCGAATCGCATTCACCACTTCCTGTGGCGCGGCGCCCTTACTGAGATAACCTGCCGCCCCCGCCTGCATGACCTTGGCAGGTAAGGGATTCTCAGTATGCACGGTCAACATGATCACTTTCGTGCCCGCTACCGAGCGCGCAATTTTGCGCGTCGCTTCCAGACCCCCGATCCCGGGCATGTTCATGTCCATCAGGACGACATCGGCGGAATTAGCCCGGCACCACTTGACGGCGTCTTCGCCGCAGCAGGCTTCGCCAGCGACTTTAATCCCTTTTATATCTTCCAGAATGCGTCGTATCCCTGCGCGCACCAGTTCGTGGTCATCAACAAGAAGAACGTTGATCAAAGGAATAATCTCCAGAATGAGGGATAACGCTACTGATACTTTATCTCCCACATATTACCGGGTTTTATTGCTATTTTAAAAGGCAAAAAAATGCCCTCGCCTCGATTTGGCTCTCATTTATGGCAATGTCTGTGCACACTCAGTGGAAAGTCATTGCGAACAGTCGGTTGCACGAGTCTTATTTTTTAACAATCCCCATACAGAAGGCACAAAAAACACAACAGATTACGTAGCGCATAAATACGAAGCTAAATATGTAACAATTATTAACGTACTAAATAGATAGTGGCAATTATTGGCCTGACGATGGCTATTACGTCTTATCTGAAGCATAAAACCATTCACAGCTCAGATGAGAGAACAGAAATTAAGCACTCCTTTTTTTTCTGTCGCTTGTGGTATACTGCGCGGCCTTCACATTGAGTAGAGCGCAATAGCGCAGCGAGTAAACGAGGATATCGATGAGCACACCAGATTTTTCCACTGCAGAAAATAATCAGGAACTGGCGCAGGAAGTCTCCTGCCTGAAAGCGATGATGACGCTGATGCTGCAGGCGATGGGCCAGGCAGATGCGGGTCGCGTGATTATTAAAATGGAAAAGCAGATCGCGCAGATGGAAGATGAGGCTCAGGCCGCCGTATTCTCCAGCACCGTTAAGCAAATTAAACAAGCTTATCGGCAGTAATCCTGTACCGGCTGAAAGTATGACTGACAGCCGGTATCACGTCTGGCACGCAGAACGGCAGGCGCCTTCAGATTAACCCTGTCGCCACAGCGTAACAGGCAATTTGCGTTTTATTCGGCGCGTTAAATTTCCGTTGCATATTCTTCTGATGGAAATTGACCGTATTTTCCGAAATCGAGAGAATCATCGCCACCTCCGCAGAGGTCTTTCCTTCCGCGGTCCATTTGAGGATCTCCAGTTCGCGCCGGCTGAATTTCATCTCCGGCGGCATCACCATCTCATCTTCAAGACGCAAGAGCGTCAGCAGGCTCAGCTCCGTCAGCGTTCGCAAGCGCAGCTCCAGCTCATCTTCAGCATAAGCGTTCGGCAAACGGTTGTTCGCGGAGACGGAGAGAAAACCCTGAGCATGATTCGGCAACGTCAGGCACTGTGTCACCCCTTTTTGCAGACCATGGTCGCGCGCGCCGTCCCATAACGCCTGCGCATCGCGAAACAGCCCATCTTCCCACGGCAGATGGCCACGCATAAAATTCTCCGGGCGTAATACGGGATCTATGGCGAAATAATTCTCTGCCTGGTAATGAGACATCCATGCGCGGGGATAGGTCGACTGAAACGTGACGCGGGGGCGAGTGAAAGGCACCGGGTGACGCACACAAAGCGTATAGAAATCATATTCCAGCGTTTCTGTTTCTCGTTGCAGGAGATTATAAACCTCCTGAGCGGCGGCCATGGACTGAAATTGATGCAGCATATCCCGCCGCCAGCTGAAAAAATCATTGTCCCTCATAGCTGTGCAAATAACTCCTGATTGATAATCATTATTATAAATACAGAAAACTAACACATAAATCTTATTTATATGTATAAAATATCGTAGCTGTCGCATTTATTAGCCTGAAGACTTGCCTTTTCCCAGTTCGCTGCGCTGAAACTAAGGCCCCTCCCTTCATTTTCTACACCCTACAAGGGGGGATGGGAAGCGGTGTATACGGCCAGGGGAGTAAATAGCACAAAGACGTGACGATGGGGTGTTGCCCCAGCGTGGAATTGGGCTCATTGCGGCGGCTCACACGAAGGCGAGCCGCCGCGCCTGCGCCTGCTCTATTGCATCAGGAATTTTTCGAGGAACTGGCGGGTTCGCGGCTGCTGAGGCGAGGCGAACAGCGCTTTGGCCTCGCCTTGTTCAACGATGCGTCCCTGATCCATAAAAATCGCCCGATCGGCAACGTCGCGAGCGAAGCTCATTTCATGGGTCACGATAACCATGGTACGTTTCTCCTGCGCCAGCTGGCGGATGGTATTGAGCACCTCCCCTACCAGCTCGGGATCGAGAGCCGAGGTCGGTTCATCAAACAGGATCACGTCCGGACGCATGGCCAGCGCGCGGGCAATGGCGACCCGCTGCTGCTGCCCGCCAGAGAGGCGGCGCGGATAGCTGTTCTCTTTGCCGCTGAGGCCCACTTTCGCCAGCAGATCGCGCGCCCGCGCCATCGACTCCTGCTTGTCTTCACCTTTTACGATGACTGGCCCTTCAATGATGTTCTCCAGCACCGTCCGGTGGGGAAACAGGTTGAAGTTCTGGAAGACAAAGCCAACGTGCTGGCGCAGCCGACGGATAAGCCCTTTTTGCGGCCCGAGGCTGCGACCAGCGTCGATCGTCACATCGCCGACGCGGATAGTGCCGCTCTCCGGTTGCTCCAGCAGATTAATGCTGCGCAGCAGGGTGGTTTTACCCGAGCCGCTGGGGCCGATGATTGCCACCACTTCGCCTTCCTGCACCTCGAGGTCGATACCGTGGAGCACCGTCTGGCCATGGAATTTTTTCACCAGGCTTTTTACTTCAATCGCACTCATTTCGGATCACGCTCCTGGCGGTTCAGCTGGTTTTCAAAATAGTTCTGCAGCGAGGAGAGTACCGTCGCCATCACCCAGTAGATCAGAGAGGCGGCCAGATACATGGTGAAGACCTCCAGCGTACGCGAGGTGATAAGCTGCGCCTGACGGAACAGCTCCGGCACCTGGATCGTCGCCGCCAGCGAGGTATCTTTTACCAGGCTGATAAAACTGTTAGAGAGCGGCGGCAAAGCGACCCGCGCCGCCTGGGGTAAAATAGCCCGACGCATCGTCTGCCAGGGGGTCATACCGATACTGGCCGCCGCTTCCCATTGCCCTTTGTCAATCGAGGCGATGGCCGCGCGCAGGGTTTCCGCCGCGTAGGCCGCCGTGTTCAGCGATAAGCCGATCATCGCCGCCGGGATCGGGTCAAGCTCAATGCCAAACTGCGGCAAGCCGTAGTAGATCATGAACAGCTGGGCGATAAGCGGTGTCCCGCGAAAAATGGAGATATACATGCGCGCCAGCCATTTTACCGGCCAGAGGGTCGACATGCGCATCAGCGCCAGGATAAAGCCCAGCACCAGGCCGAAAAACATCCCGCCAATGCTCAGCTGCAGCGTAAAGACGGCGCCTTTCAGCAGAAAAGGCGCAGAATCGATGACCAGTTGAATACTTTCTTGCATGCTGTGGTTTCTGTATTAGAGGTGAGGATGATAGGCAAACAGCGCCGGCGCTCCGCCGGTATGGACGAACAAAATCGGCCCTTCATCCTTAAAGCGTTTCTGCGTAATGCCATCGATAAGTCCGGCCATCGCTTTGCCGGTATAAACCGGGTCGAGCAAAATACCTTCCAGTTGCGCCAGCAGCTTCACGGCGGCCATTCCTTCCTCATTTGGCGTCCCGTAGCCTGGGGCAAAGTAATCGTCCCACAGGATGATGTCGGCTTTCGCCTGCAGCTCAAGGCTGTTGGCCACGGCCTGCTGCAGCGCTACCACTTTCGGCAGCTGGTCGGCAACCGCGCGCGACACCGTCACCCCAATCAGTTCCGCCTGCGGCATCAGCTGTTCAAGGCCGACCGCCAGTCCGGCATGGGTGCCGGCGCTCCCGGAGGCCACCACCACCGACGAAATCTCCACCGCGTCTTCGCACTGCTGGGCGATTTCCAGCGCGCTTTCCACATAGCCTAGCGCCCCAAGGGCGTTTGAACCGCCGACCGGAATGACGTACGGGCGGTACCCCTGCGCTTCGATACGGGTCGCCAGCTCGTCGAGCTGCGCAGCGGGATCGGTCAGGGCATCGCACATCTCAACCTGGGTATTAAACAGATCCAGCAGCAGGCGGTTGCCATTGCTCAGATAATTCTCCGCACGGGTGCCGATGGGATTTTCCAGCAGCGCCACGCAGTGCAGGCCCAGTTTGGCGGCGACCGCCGCCGTCTGGCGCACATGGTTAGACTGGATCGCGCCGGCGGTAATTAAAGTATCCGCCCCTTCGCGCAGCGCATCGGCGGCGAGAAACTCCAGCTTGCGCAGTTTGTTTCCCCCCATCGCCAGCGGCGTCGTATCATCACGTTTGATAAAAATTTCGCGCCCGAGGTGATCGGACAGACGCGGCAGATACTCCAGCGGCGTCGGCGCGCCGATCAATTCCAGACGCGGAAAGCGGGTTAAATTTTGCAGTGACATGGCCCCTCCTGACTCAGTTATGCTTCATTATGCACACAGTTACGCGCTAAATAAAAAAAGGCGCTTCCAGGAGCGCCTTTTTTCACCGCTGGCCTTTATTTTGTCACGTCAGCGCCAAACCATTTCTCTGACAGGGCCTTCAGGCTGCCATCTTTCTGCATATCCGCGATCGCGCCATCTACCGCTTTCAGCAGGTCATCGTTGCCTTTGCGCAGTGCAACGCCAGCTTCCTGACGGGAGAACGCTTCGCCGGTTACCGCCAGCGTGTTGTTAGTTTTCTTCACCAGATCCAGCGCCGCCAGACGGTCAACCAGAATCGCGTCAATACGGCCTACGCGCAGATCCTGGTATTTGGTCGGATCGTCATCATAGGTGCGGACATCCACGCCCTGGACGTTCTGACGCAGCCACTCTTCATAGTTAGTGCCCAGCCCGACGCCCACTTTCTTGCCTTTCAGATCCGCCGCGGTTTTAATCGCGCCTTCGTTGCCTTTCTTCACCAGCGCCTGCACACCGGAGATCGTGTACGGGGTGGAGAAATCGTATTTTTTCTTACGTTCATCAGAGATAGTGACCTGGTTAATCACCACGTCAATGCGCTTGGAATCCAGCGAGGCCAGCATACCGTCCCACTTGGTCGGTTTGAGGTCAGCCTTCACGCCCAGATGTTTCGCCAGCTCGTTGGCGAACTCCACTTCAAAGCCGGTCAGCTTACCGTCATCGCCCTGGAAGCTAAAAGGAGGATAGGTGCCTTCGAGGCCCACGCGCAGGGTGCCGCGCTCTTTAATCTGATTGAGCAGGTTTTCCGCCGCAAAAGTTTTCACGCTAACGCCAGCCATCAAAACAACGGCCATCGCGCCCATCAGCGCCTGACGACCCAGAAGTGCTAATTTCATAGATACCCCGAAGGTTAGGATTTTCCTGTAGTGTAAAGCGCTTAACGGCCCGACACCAACATCGTTACGCTACATCTTATGCAAATTTATTATATATGATCCGCTTTAGGGTATAGCGAAATTCAGGGCTTTCCTCACCCGTTTTGCGGGATATCTCCCATACTGCAAAGGTCAGCCTGTTGACGTCTGGAGCATGGAAGATGAAAAACCCCACCTTGTTGCAATGTTTTCACTGGTACTACCCCGCCGGCGGCGAACTGTGGCGTGAAGTCGAAGCGCTGGCCCCCAGTCTTAACGAAATCGGCATCAATATGGTCTGGTTGCCCCCCGCCTACAAAGGCGCCTCGGGCGGCTATTCCGTCGGCTATGACACCTACGATCTCTTCGACCTCGGCGAGTTTGATCAAAAGGGCTCTGTCGCCACCAAATATGGCGATAAGACCCAGCTGCTGGCGGCGATCAACGCCCTGAAGGAGCACGACATCGCCGTGCTGCTGGACGTGGTGGTGAACCATAAAATGGGCGCCGATGAAAAAGAGGCCCTGCGCGTGCAGCGCGTTGATGAGCAGGATCGCACGCAAATTGACGAGACGATCATCGAGTGCGAGGCATGGACTCGCTATACCTTCCCGGTGCGCGCCGGACAGTATTCGCAGTTTGTCTGGGACTACAAGTGCTTTAGCGGCATTGACCACATCGAGAATCCGACGGAAGACGGTGTATTTAAAATCGTCAACGACTACACCGGCGAAGGCTGGAATGAACAGGTCGATGACGAGCTTGGCAACTTCGACTACCTGATGGGCGCCAATATCGATTTTCGTAATCACGCCGTCACCGAAGAGATCAAATACTGGGCGCGCTGGGTGATGGAGCAAACCGGTTGCGACGGTTTTCGTCTTGACGCTGTGAAGCATATCCCCGCATGGTTTTACAAAGCGTGGATCGAGCATGTTCAGGAGGTAGCCCCGCAGCCGCTGTTTATTGTTGCGGAATACTGGTCCCATGAAGTGGAAAAGCTCCAGCAGTATATCGATCTGGTCGAGGGCAAGACGATGCTGTTCGACGCCCCGCTGCAGATGAAATTTCATGAAGCGTCCCGCCAGGGGCGCGATTACGACATGAGCCAGATTTTCAGCGGGACGCTGGTGGAAGCCGACCCCTTCCATGCCGTCACCCTGGTCACCAACCATGATACCCAGCCGCTGCAGGCGCTCGAGGCGCCTGTTGAGCCATGGTTTAAACCGCTGGCCTATGCGCTGATCCTGTTGCGTGAAAATGGCGTACCCTCGGTCTTCTATGCCGATCTCTTCGGCGCCTCCTATGAGGATACCGGCGGCGACGGACAAACCTACGCCATAGAAATGCCCGTTATCGAACAACTCCACGAGCTGATCGACGCCCGTCAGCGTTTTGCCCACGGCGTGCAGACTCTCTGGTTCGATCACCCCAACTGCATTGCCTTCAGCCGCAGCGGCACGGACGAGGATCCCGGCTGCGTGGTGGTGATGTCCAATGGTGATGAGGGAGAAAAGACCCTGACGCTGGGCGAGAATTATGGCAACAAACGCTGGCGGGATTTCCTGGGCAATCGGGAAGAGATTGTCGAAACCGACGGCGAAGGCTGCGCCACCTTTACCTGTAACGGAGGAAGCGTCAGCGTGTGGGTGCTGGAGGCGGTGCTGTAGTCATCTGACGCCGGACGGGCCAGCGGTGGCCCGCCGGAATCTTAGTGCGCGGTGGTCGGCGCGCTGACTGGAGCGGTGGCACGCGCTTTAGCCCACGCTTTCTCGCACTCCGGGGTGAGACGTTCAACGCGGGTCAACGTCATACGATCGTAGGAAAGGGTGTTGCCCTCGCGCTCGATCGGGTAGATATCCAGGGAAGCGGTCACGTTGTAGATATCGCTATCGCGGTTCATCAGTTTCCCCGGCTGGGCGATCACGCGCTGCCACTGGCGGCAGTCGAAGGTGTCCCCATCTTTGGTGACGATCAGGCTGGCGATGGCGTCCGGACTCATCATCTCACTCTGCGGCCCTTTCGTCTGCCAGTAGCCTTCCAGGCCTGCCGGCGCGGGGGCTTTAACAACGTCTTCGTAACGATCAACCTGCACGCATCCGGCCAGCGCCACCACCATGCCAGCAAAAACTAACTGTTTCATCATTCATCCCACAAGCTGATAAAAAAGTATTGTGGCATTAAAGCGTTAAGCCTTCCACCCCCGCTGCGGGCGGAGAAGCCGGGTAAAACACGGCCAGGCATCGCGACCTTCATATGAAATAAGGAAATTCTGAAAGTAAAAGAATCTTTGGCGCCTAACCATAGCAGCCACGGGCACTTTTTGTTTTTAATTCGCTCACACTACCGGTTCTCGACTTTACTTTAAGAGTTTTCCTGGCAAATTATATGCAGAGATGCGGAATAGTTTAATGGAACTAATGGGTTCTTTCTTAAACCTACTATTATTACCGCCCGCAAGGACTGCTTCGCACAGCCAGTGCGAAGTGTATATCGTTACGTGTTGATTGAGGATGGGTCATGTCAACGATGATTATGGATTTGTGCAGTTATACCCGGTTAGGACTTACGGGATATCTGACCAGTCGGGGAATTAAAAAACAGGAAATCGTTGAGGTCAACTGCGCTGAGGATCTGCACAGGCACTGTGCGTCATGTTGCCCGGCGGTGGTGTTTCTGAATGAAGATTGCTTTGTGCATGATGATGAAAGTAATAACATTATTCGCCAGATCATCACGCAAAATCCGGCGACGCTGTTTGTGATTTTTATGTCGCTGGCGAACATCCATTTTGACCGCTATCTGCGGGTACGTAAGAATCTGCTAATCAGTTCAAAATCGATCACCCCAAAAGACCTTGATGTCATTCTGGTTAATTATCTTAAATACAAGAACACGAGCCTGGGGCAGTTGAATTTACCGACGTTGTCGCTAAGCAAAACAGAATCAAATATGCTGCAAATGTGGATGGCCGGGCATGGTACTTCGCAAATTTCAACGCAAATGAACATCAAAGCGAAAACGGTATCATCGCACAAAGGTAATATTAAAAAGAAAATACAGACGCATAATAAGCAGGTGATTTACCACATCGTTCGGCTGACCGAAAACATTACCAGTGGTATTCAGGTGAATCTACGCTAAAACAAACTGGCGGTGGTCCCGCCAGTTCGGTTTTACGAGATTTCTTTTTCCACGAAGATCCCATCCGGGTGCCCTATTTCATTGAAAAACCAGATCCCCAGGGGATAGTCTTCCAGCGAAACCAGATACATCGTCCCTTCGCTAAACGACTCAATTGCCAGCACTACGCCCGATCGACGTGGGCCACCGTCGGTCTTCACCGTGACACGATCGTTCACCTGCATAATCCATCTCCTCTCTATTTTCAGCCAGTGTAGAACAAAACCACGCCGCTCGCAGCGTCGCGGCCGGTGACTGGCGTTTTTTTAGACCGACTATACTTAAAAAGGCTTGAGCGACGCTCAGCGAGGGGGGTAATGATGAAGAACCGATTGACAGACCAGACCGGGAACGACGTTGATGTGAACGTTGATGCTCTACTGGCGGCGATTAATGAGATCAGCGAAAGCGAAGTCCACCGCATCCTCGATGACCCTCAGCGCGCCAGTATCGATGGCCGCGGGGCGCATACCTGGCGCGAACTGGCGGAGGCATTTGAACTCGATATTCATGATTTCAGCGCCAGTGAAGCCAACCGCTAGTGATGGGCGAAAAAAATCCCGACTCGCAGGAGTCGGGATCAAACTTGCTAATGCAAGAAGCACTTGAAAATTCGTTACACCGGGAAATCCGATGCGTTGAAACATTATCCTCAATTATTTTGCATGACAAGAGATATTCATGACGCAAAATATTGAGAAAGTCGGCGCTTCGCAGCATAAAGGGCTGCAAGGCTGATGCGAGAAGGCTTAGCCGCAAACCGGTTTCATCTGATAGTACGATCGCCAGACATTACTTTAAGATAAATCTCAAATCCGCTGGCGCGAGCGAAACGTTTTACTCACGCTTCGCTGCGATAACAGACCTGGTTGCGGCCATTCTGCTTGGCCAGATACAGTCGACCATCGGCGACCGACTGCAGCGCTTCAAAGTGATACTCTCCCTGCTCTTCGCTGGCGCTTACCCCTAACGACGCGCTGACCCGCAGCGTCACGTTATTATGCAAAAAGACCTCCCGGCCATGAATACGCAGGCGTAGCCGCTCCGCTATCGCCGCCGCTTCCTGCAGCGTGGTATTCGGCAGCACGACACAAAACTCCTCTCCCCCCACGCGGCCCAGCAAATCGCCTTCCCGCACAGTGCCGGCAAGGGTACTGGCCACCATCGACAGCACCCTGTCACCCGCCTGATGACCATAGCGATCGTTAATGCTCTTAAAGTGATCCAGATCGAGCTGGATCACCGCCAGCGGTAGTCCGCTGCGCTGGCAGGCGCTGGCGAGCGCCATCGCCTTTTCAAACAGCGCCCCGCGATTGAGCAGGCGGGTTAAGGCATCGTGCCAGGCCTGCCACTCCAGAGAGGTCTGGAGGACGCTCATATTGCGGACCATACGGCGGATCACCAGCCAGGAGAGCAGCAGCATCAAGGTGAAGAGGATCCACATCAGGGTCAGGGCGATGGTGATGGTGCCAAAGTTGCCGCGTACGCCTTCCCGCAGGGTGTGGATCCGCAGCAGCACGCCGTCAAAATTCCGTAGTTTGGCCCAACTGATATAGCGCGTCAGCAGACGCAGGCCGCCCTGGTTATCATGGGCAAACGCGCGGCTGAGCAGCTCCTGCTCGCGCGGCGACAGCAGCGTCAGGACATTCCCCGGCGCAGAGGAGGCCAGCAGGCTAAGATGGCTGTCATAAAGCTGGTATTCCCCCTCCTGCCCGCCCTTCATCGCGCTGATTAAAAATGCTTTTATTTCGCTGACTGAGAAATCCATCGCCAGCACGCCGCGCCAGTAACCGGCAAAATCCAGCGGTATCGAGGCGGTAACCACCTGCTCTTCCAGCTGCGGGTCATCGTCAGGAAAGGTTTGCCAGATAACGCCGCGGTACGGATTGTTCCGCTGGGTCTGCCGGGTAAACCAGAGGGCGCTGATAGCGCGCGAATAGTGCGTCTTCACCTGCGATTCATCGCGCAGCGGCAGGGTCGAGGTGAAAAAGCCGCTGCGGGAGATATATTGCATCCGCTCGGCAAAATCGCGGTCATGCTGCGTCAGATTTAACAGATAACCCAGCTCCAGCGTCGCCATCAGTTCATTGACCACCAGCGGATCGTCCGGCAAGAGCAGCGGGTTCTCCCTGACGACGCTCTCCGAGACGCCAAACACCGGCAGCGTCCGGCGGTTCGGGAGCGCCACCCGCCAAATCTCCTGATGGCGCTGGTTCAGATAGCGCTGGCTGGCCTCGTGCAACACATCGACGTCGAGGGGGCGTTCAAGTGCGGACTGCATACCGTGGCGAAAAAACATCATCCTGTCGATGTTAAACTGCAGCAGCCCATCCATTTCATGCGCGACGTTAGCCAGATTATTGCGCTGGTTCGCCACGTAGGCCTCTTCCAGGACGTTGATTTCACGCCAGATCAGCAGCGTGGAGAAAAATAGCACCACGATAAAACAAACGTTAACCACATGTGCCGGGCGAGTCAGGAAGTAGCGCTTTTTCAACTTCAACCGCAGTGGCTTATCCATCTTTCTCTCGTAGTACGTTGCGCAAACCTGACGTCGTCAGCGCACGCGGTTTCTGTCGATACCGGACGCGCTTTTTAGCGTAGACCACGCGGCGCCAATACGCTGCGCCGCACCTGACTACTTCACAGCGCCACGCAGGCGGCTCACCGCCTTGACGCCGGCCAGTACCACCGCACCGATGATAAAACCCAGCACCAGATTGACCACCATCGGCAGCAAGGCGGCCAACATGCCGCCCAGGCCCGCGCTCCAGTGCTCAATGGCATGGTGCAGCGGCGCAATACCGTGGACCACAATCCCGCCGCCAACGAGGAACATGGCCAGCGTCCCGACGACAGAGAGCAGTTTCATCAGCCAGGGAGCCACGGCCAATAACCCTTTGCCCAGCCACTGCGCCAGCGTACTGCGTTTCTCCGCCAGCCAGTAACCCATGTCATCCAGCTTGACGATCACCCCCACCAGGCCATAGACCCCGACGGTGACCAGAATCGCGATCCCTGAGAGAATGAGGATCTGATTCAGCAGCGGCGCTTCCGCGACAATGCCGAGGGTGATGGCGACAATTTCCGCGGACAAAATAAAGTCGGTGCGAATCGCGCCTTTTACTTTGTCACGCTCAAAGGCCAGCGGGTCACGATCCGCCAACGCCTGAAGACGCTGCTGCCGTTGCGCTGGGTCCTCCTTGTGCTTACGCGCTTCCAGACTGTGGAGCACCTTCTCCACCCCTTCAAAACAGAGAAACGCGCCACCCACCATCAGCAGCGGCGTGATCGCCCAGGGAATAAAGGCGCTGATCAGCAGGGCCAGCGGCACGAGGATTATTTTATTGACGAACGACCCTTTCGCCACGCCCCAGACCACGGGCAGCTCACGATTTGCCCGCACGCCGGTCACCTGTTGGGCATTCAGGGAAAGATCGTCGCCCAGCACCCCCGCCGTTTTTTTCGCCGCCAGCTTGCCCATCATGGAGATATCGTCCAGCAGCGTGGCGATATCATCAAGTAATGTTAAAAGACTACTTCCTGCCAAAATGATTTTCCTTCTCTTTTCATCAATGTCTCCCTCGAGTATGCGTTAAAAAACGGCCGCTGCCCAAGGTACAATTAGTCAATATAAATTTAACAACCTGGCGCAAATTAAGCGCTCGCCAGCAGGATAGTTTTCACGTTTACTATATGTCCCCTTTCTATCTCTGCACCGTCGTGAGGAAGTATGTCTACCCGTCAGCTGTTACCGCTTATCGGGGCGCTGTTTGCGCTGTATATCATTTGGGGCTCTACCTATTTCGCCATCGCCGTCGGCGTCGCCAGCTGGCCGCCGCTGATGATGGCCGGAATTCGCTTTCTCTCTGCCGGCGTGCTGCTGCTGGGATGGCTGTTGGCCACCGGCCATAAACTGCCGGCCCGCAGGCCGTTGCTTAATGCCGCGCTGATCGGGGTTTTGCTGCTGGCCGTCGGCAACGGCTTTGTCACCCTGGCCGAACATCAGCACGTTCCCTCCGGGATCGCCGCGGTGATGGTCGCCACCGTTCCGCTGTTCACCCTGTGCTTCAGCCGCTTTTTCGGCATCGCCACTCGGAAGCTGGAGTGGCTGGGGATTGCCATTGGCCTCGCGGGTATTGTGATGCTTAACAGCGGGGGCAACCTGAACGGCAACCCCTGGGGCGCACTGCTGATTCTGATTGGCTCTCTGAGCTGGGCCTTCGGCTCGGTTTACGGCTCGCGGATCGTGCTGCCGACCGGCATGATGGCGGGGGCAATCGAGATGCTCGCCGCCGGGATCGTCCTGCTGGCCGCCTCATGGCTGAGCGGTGAAACCTTAACCCGCGTTCCGTCGTGGTCCGGGATCGCCGCCGTAGCCTATCTGGCTATCTTTGGCTCGCTGATTGCCATCAACGCCTACATGTTTTTGATCCGCAATGTCACCCCGGCGGTGGCCACCAGCTACGCCTATGTCAACCCGGTGGTAGCGGTTCTCCTTGGCACCGGATTCGGTGGCGAAAGCCTGTCACTGATCGAGTGGCTGGCGCTGGCGGTGATTATTTTCGCCGTCGTGCTGGTGACGCTGGGCAAATATCTCTTCCCGGTTCGCAGCGAAGTTACTCCTTGTAAGGCGTCGAAATAAGCGCCAGTTCGCGGATCCCCTGGGTGTCGATCTGCGCGTCGTGTCCGGCGCCGCAGATCCACTCTTCCAGACGCTCGGTGAGCGCCTCGTCATTCAGCTTCAGGCGACCGCGCAGGGCGCACTCCCAGACGATAAGCACCCGCCAGCCCTGCGCGGCCAGCTTTTGCCGGTCACGGGCATCGCGCGCTACGTTGCCGGCGATCTTGTCCAGCCAGAACGCCGTCCGGGTGGCCGGCACCTTAAACAGGTAACAGTCATGGTGGTGCCAGAAACAGCCGTGGGTAAAGATGACGCAACGGTAGTCGGGTAAAGCGAAATCGGGGCGCCCCGGCAGCTCGCGATCCTGAGCAATAAAGGTGAATCCCGCCTGAGTCAACAGCGCCGCTATCCGCTTTTCGATCGCCGTATCGCGCGTGGCGATAGCCCGCATATTTTTACTGCGTGTGGCTTTATCGTGAACATCCGCCATCGTTATCATCCGCTTCGCGACGCGCCACCGCCTGAGCGATGCGCGGGGCCAGGAGCTTCGCCACCGCGGCGAAGACCGGAACCACTACCGAGTTGCCGAACTGACGATAGGCCTGGGTATCCGACACCGGGATGCGGAAACGCGCCCCCTGAGGCGATTCGAAGCCCATCAATCGGGCGCACTCCCGCGGCGTCAGCCGACGAGGACGCCGCTGTTGATTCTGCGGATCGTCAAAATGCGTCTCGCCCAGCGGCCGGTCCCAGCCGCGATCGACGAGAATTTCGGCGCCATCTTTATAGTAGCGGGCGGAGAGCGTCCGGGCCACGCTGTGGGGATTCGCGGGGTCCACCAGGCCATAACCAAAGCCATTGCCCCGCGCCTGATGCTTGCGCGCATAGCGATAAAGATATTTCCACAGTACCGGCGTGAGGATAAATTTGGCATCCACCGTCGGCTCCAGCAGCTCGCCAAATGTTGGCCGAACCGCCGGATAAAGCGCCGCGATATCGCGCAGCGTAAACCCTTCGTGCAGGTGCAGATCGCGACGGAAGCCTACCAGCACGATGCGCTCCCGGTGCTGTGGTAAGAAATGGCGCCCGTCGATCACTTTCGGATCGTCCGGCCCGCTATGCCCGGCGTCAGCGACCTCATACCCCAGCTCATCCAGCGTCTGCATGATGATGCGGAAGGTGCGTCCCTGATCGTGACTTTTGAGATTTTTAACATTCTCCAGCACAAAGATCGCCGGCTGACGGGCGGCGATAATTCTCACCACATCAAAAAACAGCGTCCCCTGGGTTTCGCAGGCAAAGCCGTGGGCGCGACCCATGGCATTTTTTTTCGATACGCCGGCGAGTGAGAAAGGCTGGCAGGGAAAGCCGGCCAGCAGCACATCATGCTGCGGGATAGTCTCGCGGATATGCTGCGCCGCCTCGTCATCGCTAACGTCGGGGCGATGGCTGAGGGTGATATCGCGGATATCTTCATTGAAACGGTGTTGCTGCGGATCGCAATACCAGTTGGCCTTATAGGTGCGCACCGCATGCTTATTCCACTCGCTGGTAAAGACGCACTGCCCGCCGATGGCTTCAAAACCGCTGCGGATCCCGCCGATACCGGCAAACAGATCGACAAAGCGGAACCCATAGTGCGGATGATGGGCCGGCGGCGCCGGCAGCAGCGTCGCCAGATGAGCGACCTCCTGCGGACGCAAACGCCCCGCCGCGCGGCCGAGGGCCGCCACGCGCTTGAGGATCGCCGCGCTCCAGTGCTGCTCCCCGACGCTAACCAGCTCGGCGACCAGCGTTTTCACATCGTAGATCGTCATCAGCTGACGCAGCAGCGCCTGAGCCTCTTCACCGGCCTGCTCCGTCAATGACAACGACCTGTTTTCCTTGATTAACTTTTGTGGCATATCCTCAACCAGCGCGGACGATTTTTGCAGAGAGTACCATAAATCACTGGTCGGTTGACGGCTGTGGTGCAAAGCGGCGTAAAACCGCCTCATCCAGCGCCATAGGCTCCCCCTTCAGCTCCGCGCTGATCTTGGCCATAAACTCAACGAGGAAGCGCGCATTATGCTGCGCCATAGCCCTTCCTGCGGCGGTCTGCATGGTTTCCGGCAGGCGCAGGAGTTTGCACTGGAAATGGTCGAGGGCATATTTTCTGTCATCCAGCGCTCGCCGGTCGGCGAAAGGATCGTCGGCATCAAACAGAATGGTGTTCAGGGCGCCGGCGACGGCGAAGACCCGCGCCAGGCCAATCGCCCCAAGCGACTCGAGACGGTCGGCGTCCTGGACGATTTTCGCCTCCAGCGTGCGCGGCGGGATCGCCGCGCTAAAGCTGTGCGCCTCAATAGCATGGCTGACCGCCGCATAGCGGTCTGCGGGAAAATCGGTAAACGACGACTGCAAAATCGCAAGGGTTTTCTCGGCAGCCATCATCGAAGAGCGGCTTCGCTCCGGATGATTTTTAGGCAGACTGACAATGTCATGAAAATAGCAGGCCGTGAGAAGCACCAGCCTGTCGACTTCCACCTCCCCGGCGGCCAGCCGGTTGGCGGTGGCCCAGACGCGACGAAAATGGGACAGATCGTGCGCCGCATCCTCCTGGGCGTGGTGCGTCAGTATCCAGTGCTCAAATCGTTGCTGCCAGTCTACCAGGTTCATAGGCGTTCCTTATCTGAAGGTCAGCCTCGAGCATAGCAACTTTACGACCGATGATCCCGCCTGCTTCTGGCGGGCCGTGTATACCAGACGACAGCACCTAGGATCGCGCCAATGCCGGCGAGCACCAGCATCCCCAACAGGGCGCCAAGCCATTTCCCTGCCATTGTGCCAAAGTCGCCCTCCGCGCTGGCGCCGGGAACGCTGTGAATTTTCCCTACCACCCACCAGTAACGCACAATGACCCAGACACAATATCCGCAAAAGGCATACAACGCCCAGACCGCGAGTTTGCCGCCCGGGCTGCGTTTTGCCTGCTCTTCCATCTCATTCTTCTCCGTGACAAATCATACTACTGTCACCCAAAACGTGATACGCATCACATTATACCGCCAACCTGCGCCACAGGCAGCAGTTTCATCCTTGTCTTCTGCACCTACTTATCACTTATGCTGCCAATGGAAATACCCAAGGGTTTGTTCTTTATTACTTACCCACAGGATTAAACATTAACGACATCAACCATGCCGCGTATTGTACTTATCTTCCCCGGCGAGTTTGACTCATAAATTATATTTAAATGCTGAATAACCCTCTCGCCGTAAATTTATACAAATAATTTCATTTGGTTAACCGAGCCCGCAACAAAACAACATAACCCATTGCTATATAATAAAATAATAATAAAAGAAGATTCATTTAAATTTAATATAACGAACCATTTGGAAATATTTTGCAATATCTTACATTATTTATTTACATATTTTATTTTAAATAAAAATGAACCTGGTCGTTAGTATCTGATAGTCATTCCGGAGGGATTGTCATAATTCACAGAAATTATTATTAAAAGGGAATATATAATGAAAAGAAAAGTACTGGCTCTCATGGTTCCGGCATTATTAATGGCCAATGCCGTTAATGCCGCGGAAATCTATAACAACAACGGCAACAAACTGGACCTTTACGGGAAAGTCGCCGGCCTGCACTATTTCTCAGACGACACTTCAGAGGACGGCGATCAGACCTATGCACGCTTTGGCATCAAAGGCGAAACGCAGATCGCTCCCGAGTTAACCGGCTACGGTCAGTGGGAATACAATATCAAGGCCAATACCAGCGAAAATGAAGGAGCGAATTCCTGGACCCGTCTGGCCTTCGCCGGTCTGAAGTTTGCTGACTATGGCTCACTGGACTATGGCCGTAATTACGGCGTGGTGTACGACATCGAATCCTGGACTGATATGCTGCCAGAATTCGGCGGCGATACCTACACCCAGACCGACGTCTACATGACCGGCCGCACCAACGGGGTGGCCACCTACCGTAACAGCGATTTCTTCGGCCTCGTCGACGGCCTGCATTTCGCCCTGCAGTATCAGGGTAATAATGAAAACGCCGGTTCTGGCGAAGGCACTAACAACGGTGGTGCTCGTAAACTGGCGCGGGAAAATGGCGACGGGTTTGGTATCTCCAGCTACTACGATCTCGATATGGGCATCAGCTTCGGGGCCGCCTACTCATCTTCCGACCGTACCCATAACCAGCTGGCGGCAGCACGTAGCAGCCATATTTATGCCAACGGTGATAAAGCCGACGCCTGGACCGTCGGCGCCAAATATGACGCCAACAACATCTATCTGGCCGCCATGTATGCGGAAACCCGCAACATGACCTTCTACGGCAACGGCGCTATTGCCAACAAGACGCAGAACTTTGAAGTCGTCGCCCAGTACCAGTTCGATGAGTATAATTTACCGCTGCGTCCGTCTGTGGCCTATCTGCAATCAAAGGGTAAAGATCTCTACTCCTCTTCTCGCTTCGGCGACAAGGATCTGGTCAAGTATGTCGACATCGGCATGACCTACTACTTCAATAAAAATATGTCCACCTATGTGGATTATAAAATCAATCTGCTGGACGAAGACGATCGCTTCTACAGCAACAACGGTATCTCGACCGATGATATCGTGGCCCTCGGTCTGGTTTACCAGTTCTGATCCCCATCTAAGCCCGCGCTCAGCGGGCTTTTTCTTGTTCCCGCTCCGTTGAGATCACTCTTTTCGACATTGCCGCTTTCCAGGCGTACCTTCCCTCTTTATGATGCGTTTAAGCTCGTTCGGGCAAATTGCGGCGGTAAGACCACACAAGGACAAGGCACAGTACCGCGTCTTTACGCTGAAACCAGGACGATGATGATGGCGATACCCCAGCGCAGGCGTTATACCTGAAGCTAACGGTATTATTGAAGGGGAATGGTCAGAGAAAGAAGAGTGGCGGAGAGAGGGGGATTTGAACCCCCGGTAGAGTTGCCCCTACTCCGGTTTTCGAGACCGGTCCGTTCAGCCGCTCCGGCATCTCTCCGCTGTTGTGGTTGCTATAATGCCAGGATCTTTGGCATTTTAATAGCTCCCGTTTCGGTAATCGTGTTCAAGTGACGACTTTGCGAGCAATATGATGTTTAAATGGCCCTGGAAAGCAGATGATGAGTCCGGCAACGCAGAGATGCCCTGGGAGCAAGCGCTTGCCATTCCGGTTTTAGCCCACCTTTCGCCCGCTGAGCAGCATAAGCTGACGCAGATGGCTGGCCGTTTCCTACAGCAAAAACGTCTGGTAGCGCTTCAGGGACTGGAGCTGACTCCGCTGCATCAGGCGCGGATAGCTATGCTCTTTTGCCTGCCGGTACTTGAGCTGGGGATAGAGTGGCTGGACGGTTTTCATGAAGTGCTGATCTATCCTGCCCCGTTTGTCGTGGATGATGAATGGGAGGATGATATTGGCCTGGTCCACAACCAGCGGGTGGTGCAATCGGGGCAAAGCTGGCAGCAGGGTCCCGTGGTGCTGAACTGGCTGGATATTCAGGACTCCTTTGATGCGTCAGGTTTTAACCTTGTGGTGCATGAGGTAGCGCATAAGCTCGATACGCGGAATGGCGATCGGGCCAGCGGGGTGCCGCTGATCCCACTGCGCGAAGTCGCCGGTTGGGAGCACGATCTCCACGCGGCGATGAACAACATTCAGGATGAGATAGATCTGGTGGGGGAAAGCGCAGCCAGCATTGACGCCTATGCCGCCACCGATCCCGCTGAGTGCTTTGCCGTCCTATCGGAATATTTTTTCAGCGCGCCTGAACTGTTCGCGCCCCGCTTCCCGGCCCTGTGGCAGCGTTTTTGCCATTTTTACCGCCAGGATCCGCTGGCGCGCAGACGGGAGAATGGCCTGCAGGACGAAGACGATCGGCGCACTGTTCACTAAAACAACGTGTTGAGCTAAATTTAGCCATTTGAATCAGCAAGTTAATTTTAGTGTTGACACAAAAATGCCGGGCCAGTAGTATGCGCCTCGTTCACACGATTCCTCTGTAGTTCAGTCGGTAGAACGGCGGACTGTTAATCCGTATGTCACTGGTTCGAGTCCAGTCAGAGGAGCCAAATTTAAAAAGCCTGCTTTTAAGCAGGCTTTTTGCTTTTCGGGCCCCGCCGGGCCGCCATCCCGCATCAAGGCTTAACTTTTTCCACCGCTACAAACTTCCCTGCGCCGCTGTGGCGCTGATATTCACCGGCATGCCGGAGCGGCGCTGCAGGGTTTGCTCGGCCTGCGAAGGACTCACTCCCGGCCCCTGAGTAAACTCGCGCAGCGCCGAGGTCATCGGCAAGGGGACTTTTCTGTCGGATTCAAACTCCGCGCGGTTGCGCGACAGCGGCTCGTGCACCTCCAGCCAGTGACTGCCGTCCGGCTCCACGCTGTACTTCACCGGCTGATCGATGAGCTGGACGCGCGTCCCAACCGGCACGTTATCAAACAGGAATTTAATGTCGTCATTACGCAGGCGGATGCATCCCTGGCTGACGCGCAGCCCGATACCAAAGTTGGCATTGGTGCCGTGGATGGCGTACAGCCTGCCGATATAGATCGCATACAGCCCCATCGGATTATCGGGCCCGGGCGGCACCATAGCCGGCAGCGTTTTGCCCTCTTTCGCATACTCGCGGCGGGTATTGGCGGTCGGTACCCAGGTGGGTCCCTCCTGCTTGCGCTCTACCGCCGTCACCCAGTTACGCGGCGTTTCGCGTCCCGCCTGACCAATGCCGATTGGCAGGACTTCCACGCTATTGCCCAGCGGTGGGTAATAATAGAGACGCATCTCGGCGACGTTGATGACGATCCCCTCCCGCACGGTGTCAGGCAGGATCAGCTGTTGCGGAATGGTCAGCGTCGAACCGGAGTGCGGCAAATAGACATCGACGCCGGGGTTAGCCTCCAGCATATTGCTCAACCCCTGGCCGTACTGGGCGGCAAAACTTTCCAGTGGTTGAGTGTTGTTCTCCGGCACGGCAATGGTAAATGCGCTGCCCACCAGACGGCTCCCCTCCGGCGGCAGCGGATAGCTAACGGCCAGCGCGCTGTGGCTGGCGAGAAGCATCAGCGCCGAACAAAGTAATTTCACACGCCGCATCGTCATTTTCCCTTCCTCAGTCGCGACTCTCGTGTGTGAATTATAGCGGTATTTCCTCTCCCCGATCCGCTGGCCAGCATTTCCTTAAATCTGATAGTCGATAGCGGCCTCTTCCGGCTCCATCGCCTGGCGTTTGATCTCATCCAGCGACAGTCCGGCATTGCACAATTCGATAAAGCGCCAGACGTAATTACGCTGCAGCTGGCCCCGCTTCAGTCCCAGCCACACGGTATTGGCATCAAACAGATGGCGGGTATCGAGGCGCGTAAAGGTGTCCGCTTCGCGGGCATCCCCGGACTGCTCAGCGACCAGCCCGACGCCCAGCCCCAGCTCGACGTAGGTCTTGATGACATCGGAATCCTGGGCGCTCAGCACAATATCCGGCATCAGCCCTTTGCGGTTGAAGGCCTCATCGATCCGCGAACGGCCGGTGATCCCCTGGCGATAGGTGATTAACGGCCAGCGGGCAATCGCCTCCAGCGTCAGAGGAGACACCTGGGTCAGGGGATGGTCTTTGGGTACCAGCAGGCTGTGATGCCAACGGAACCAGGGGAAAGCCGCCAGCGTCGGGTCGTTGCTCAGACGCTCGCTGGCGATGCCGATATCCGCCCCGCCGTTATGCAACAGCGCTTCGATTTCCTGCGGGGTGCCCTGCACCAGCTCGACGCGAACGTCGGAGAACAGCTCGCGGAAAGCTTTAATCACCGGGGGCAGGCTGTAGCGCGCCTGAGTATGGGTGGTGGCGATGGTTAAGACGCCGGAGGCATCGTTAGTGAAGAGATCCGCCAGCCGCCGGACGTTGCTGGCTTCATTGAGGATCCGCTCGGCAATGGATAACAGCGCTTTACCCGGCTCGGTCATGCCTAACAGGCGTTTGCCGCGACGGATAAAGATCTCAATCCCCAGCTCCTCTTCCAGTTCCCGGATATGGCGGCTGACGCCTGACTGCGAGGTATAGAGCATATTCGCGACTTCCGTCAGGTTGTAATCCTGACGGGCCGCCTCACGGATAATTTTCAGTTGCTGGAAGTTCACCCTTTCCTCCGGGCCAATGGACTTAACGTATCTGCTATTGTTAAAGTCTGTTGTCCCGGGTAACAAATAATAAAAACCAGCAACTTATTCCTTAAGAGAATATAGCCTAACTCACCAGTTGCAGTTCGCGGTTCTCCAGCGATGGACGGCTCACCAGAGACAGCAGGATCTCCTTCACCGCCTGCGCCTGCGGCGACAAACCGCCGCGCGCCGACATGTTAAGCGACAGCGACAGGCTCATTGACGGCGTGCTAATCCGCGCCATCCAGCCGTTCGCCGCGCCGCACAGGGAGCGGGCAGCGGATTCCGGCAGGACCGTCGCCCCCATGCCGCTGGCGATGGCCGCGGTCAGGGTGGTAATGGATTCAATCTCGCCGATAATTTTCGCCGACAGCCGACGCAGGGTGAACGCTTCGGTGACCCGCGCCCGTACAGCGCTGTAGTCGCGCGGCAGAAACAGGTTCATCTCCGCCACCGCCGTGAGGTCCACGCTCTGCCCCGGGCAATCGCGGGTACCGACCAGGTAGAGATCTTCTTTCAGCAGCGGCTGGCTGACGATGCCGGCCACCGGCGAACGCTCATACAGCACCGCCATATCCAGCTGGCCCGCCAGCAGCTTGTCATTCAGCGCCGTGCCGCTGCTCTCCTGCAGATAGACCATCACCTCGGGCAGTTCATTACGCACCGTCTGCAGCAACGGCATAGTAATGGCGGAGGCCGCCGTGCCCGGCGCCAGGCCGATCGAGACCTGGCCACGCAGCGTCTGACCGACGTTATTGACCGCCAGCTGCGCCTGCTCACACTGGCGCAGGATGGTCCGCGCATGGGTATACAGGATTTTACCGGCTTCCGTTGGCGTGACCCCTCGCTTAGTGCGTATCAGCAGCTGCTGGTCCATTTCACCTTCCAGGGTCGCGACCTGCTGGCTGAGGGCCGGTTGGGCGATGTGCAAGACTTCAGCGGCCTGGGTCAGACTGCCGATATCGACGATTTTCACAAAATATTTCAGTCGTCTTAAGTTCATTTTGCCTCCTGTAAGGAACGCCAGCGTCAACGCTGGAAGTATGATGAAACTGGTTTTGCAATTTGCTTGCCAGCTTTTCATTTCCGCTGCCGCTGCCCGCCACAGGCGGTGTTATAAGGGATAGTGATAGCAATCCGGTTTTTATTTGCCCGGTAAGCAGATTGTGGTATGCCCCATTAGGGGTACATTCGCACTACAACGGTGCAATCTGCTGAAAAAAACAGCGCACGAGTGAGGGTTGCTGAAATTGTCAGCAGTCGAACGCAATTCTTTGAATCAGGCTTTGACAAGGCCGGGTGGCATCGTTAATATGCGCCCCGTTCACACGATTCCTCTGTAGTTCAGTCGGTAGAACGGCGGACTGTTAATCCGTATGTCACTGGTTCGAGTCCAGTCAGAGGAGCCAAATTTAAAAAAGCCTGCTTTCGAGCAGGCTTTTTGCTTTTCCGCGCCAGCTGCGCGGCCGGAGGGCGAAGGATCCCCCTCCAGCAATGGCGCCCCTAGCGCAAACTCTCTTCCTTCAGGTCTATCTCCCGCAGCACCTCATAAAAGGTGATATCGCTAATGTTGTGGGCGCGACGCAGCCGGAACAGCTCCTGACGCTGGGCGATAATGACCTCTCTTTGCATATATTTCTCCAGCCTGGCGCGCTTCGCCAGCTCCAGCCCGACGTCCTGCCCTTCGTCATTGTCGTTATAGTGAAGCCGACGCTGGTAGGTTTCCAGCAGCATATTACCGGCATCCGCCCGCAGGGCCTGCTCAGTGGGATCCTCCACCGGCTCGTCGAGTAGCGCATTTAGCCGGTTGATGGCCACTTCGGTCATGACGGCGCCAATATCGTCCTTGCCGGTGTCATGGGGTAAATCATCGGCAAGATAGCGGGTCATGAACGGCAGACCGATAGCCGCCACCACCAGCGACATCAGGATCACCGCCATTGAGAGAAAGATCAGCAGTTCGCGGCCCGGGAATGGTGAACCATCCGCCAGCACCGCCGGCAGCGTCAGAATACCGGCGAGCGTCACGGAGCCTTTAACCCCCGCCAGCGCCATGACGGCGAGGATGCTGAATCGCGGACGGACGGTGATGGCCTTGCCCCGGCGTTTACGGCGAAAAATGGTCAGCGTCATCGACAGCCATACCCAGGCGAAACGCATCAGACCGAGCGCGAGAGTGATGGCCACGGCGTACAGCAGCAGATACCAGGGCGAAGGGACGCCGGCCTGGCTGGCTACCGCCGGCAACGTCCTGAGCATGCGGGGCAACTGCTCGCCCAGCATCAGGAAGATCATCCCATTGAGGGTAGTCTGCAGCATGGACCACACCGCGCTGCTTTTCATGCGCGTCGCGGGAAGCCGTGGCCCCGACAGCTGCTCATAGTGCATCGCAATGCCGGCGGCGACGGCGGCAAGAATGCCGGAGACATGGAACGCCTCGGCCAGCAGGTAGGCGGCGAAGGGGATAAGCAGGCTGATCAGGATCTGGATGGCCGGCTCCTCGCGGGTGCGCCGCACCAGAAAGTTATTACATTTGCCGGTGACCCACACCACCACGAGCCCACTGAGGATGCCCCCGAACGCCATCAGGAAAAACTTCATCACCGCCTCTCCCGGTGAGAAGCTGCCGGTCAGCACCGCGGCGATGGCAAAATTAAAAGCGACGAGACCCGAAGCATCGTTTAACAGCGACTCCCCTTCGAGGATATGCGCCATCCGGGAAGGCAGCGGCGAGCTGGCGGTCATTGCCGATACCGCCACCGGATCGGTAGGTGACAGAATCGCCGCCAGGGCGAACCCCGCCGCCACGGTAATCGCCGGAATAAGCCAGTGAATAAACAGGCCAATACCGAGGATAGTCACCATCACCAGGCCTATCGCCAGCGACAGAATCGGCTTCATATCGCGGAAAAACGCGTCTTTCGGGATCCGCCAGCCATCGAGGAAAAGCAGCGGCGGGATAAACAACAGCAAAAAGATGTGCGGATCGAAATCGACCTGAAAACCACCGGCGGCCAGCGCGGCGCCCGCCGCAATCTGGATCAACGGCAGCGGCACTTTAACGGGCAGAAGATGGGAAATGAACACCGTCACCACGATGGCCATGATAAAGACCAGCACAATAGCGATTAGAGACATTCCTCCCCTCCTTTGACGGCAATATTCATTCTGTACATCAGGCTGTTATTCCTTTTTCGCAGGTGTGGTTTCAGCGGCGGGTTATTTATCCAGACGCCGATAATAAAGGACAGGCTTTCCTGTCTGGCGGCGTGTTTATTTAAACTGAGGTGGCAACCGGCGCCCGTTCAGGGGGGACAATGTGTTTTATCATGCCGGCATTGTCAATCCGCTATGGTCTGCAAATCATCGTCAGCCCGGCAATATAATCTCTACCATTCATCCTTATCATTCCGTGGCGACCAGAGAGATATATGGTCAGCGGAATAGCCTCAGCGGATTGATATTCTCTGTCGTAACGGCCGATATCTATGCATTAGCCATTATGGATAATCCGCGTCGCCTTCATAAGCCGAATGCCTCGAAATCCCGCCCTTCGCTGCCATACATTGCTTGCCCCATACCAGGATTGGGGGTACCCTGACAAACAATTAAACCACACGGTCTAAATGATGAATCCCGCTATCTCCGCCAACCTGAAGCCCCGCCGCGGCCGACCGCCAAAGGCCAATCGGCAGTTTGTCGACACCCGCCAGGCGCTGATTCGCTCGGGCCTGGAGGTGCTGACCGAAACGGGCTATCTCGCGGCGGGGATTGATGCGGTAATCAAGAATATCGCCGTGCCAAAGGGGTCGTTTTACCACTGTTTCAAAAGCAAGGAGGCCTTTGGCCTCGCCGTGCTTGCCGCCTATGGCGACTACTTTGCGCATAAATTAGATAAATTCCTGCTGGACGACGCCGTGCCGCCGCTGGAACGGATGGCGGCCTTCGTGCGAGATGCCGGTCAGGGAATGGAGAAATACCAGTTTCGTCGCGGCTGTCTGGTAGGCAACCTGCTGCAGGAAGCTCCGCTGTTGCCCGAGGCATTTACCCAGCGGTTGCAGGCCATCCTGGCGGCATGGGAGGCGCGCGTGGCCCGCTGCCTGCACGAGGCGCAGGCTGCCGGGGCGATTGCCAGCGACACCTCACCGGAGGCGCTGGCCCAGGTGTTCTGGATCGGCTGGGAAGGCGCGGTGATGCGCGCCAGGCTGGTCCAGTCCGCCGCTCCCCTTAACCAGTACTGGGATTTCTTTGCGCACAATATGATGACAATAACACCTGCACAGGACGGCGATAGCGCCGATAACTCCCTTCAGACGAGGAATACTCAGTCATGAAAGCATTAGTTCTGGACCAGATTGACAACCGCACCGTGGTCGCCGTCAAAGCGATTGACCTGCCCGCCCTTGCCGAAGGCGACGTGCGGGTCGCCATCGACTGGTCGAGTCTCAACTATAAAGATGCCCTGGCGATCACCGGCAAAGGCAAAATCATCCGCCAGTTCCCGATGGTGCCGGGGATTGATTTTGCCGGCAGGGTAAGTGAAAGCCGCGATCCGCGCTTTGTTCCCGGCCAGGCCGTGATCCTCACCGGCTGGGGCGTGGGCGAAAACCACTGGGGCGGTCTGGCCACCGAGGCCTGTGTCAAAGGCGACTGGCTGGTTGCCCTGCCGGAGGCACTCAGCGCGCGCCAGGCGATGATCATCGGCACCGCCGGCTTTACCGCAATGCTGTGCGTCGATGCCCTCGTCAGTGCGGGCATCACCCCGGAAAGCGGTGATATCCTGGTCACCGGCGCCAGCGGCGGGGTCGGCAGCACCGCCGTGGTACTGCTGAAAGCGCTCGGCTACCGGGTGACAGCAGTATCGGGCCGCGAGTCGACGCACGATTACCTTCGCCAGCTCGGCGCCGACGCCATCCTGCCGCGCAGCGACTTCGCAGAGACCCGCCCGCTGGAGAAACAGCTGTGGGCGGGCGCGGTGGATACCGTTGGCGGCACGATGCTGGCTAAAGTGCTGGCGCAAACGCACTATCGCGGCTGCGTCGCCGCCTGCGGTCTGGCCGGGGGCTTCGATCTGCCGACCACCGTAATGCCGTTTATTCTGCGCAATGTGCGTCTGCAGGGGGTGGATTCGGTGATGGTGCCCACCGCAGAACGCGACGCGGTCTGGCAGCGTCTGGCCCAGCTGCTGCCGGAGGGCTACTACCAGCAGGCAGCCACCGAAATCACGCTGGAGCAGGCGCCAGCGTATGCCGCAGATTTCCTCAGCAACAATATTCATGGCCGCACGCTGGTCAACATCGGCCAGTAATTCTCTCCTCCCGGCGCCCCATGGCGCCGGTCCCCGGGGCGATCCTGACATATCATTTCCTTCCCCACGGGATTATGATGACGCGAACGAATGGCTTTGCGAGTGGTAAAGAACGTAAATGGATGTCATAAGCATCATTATGGCGGCGGGCAAATCGTCCGTTGACGTCGCGCTGTATACGCTGTTGCCGATCATGGTGATCATGCTGATTATCATGAAATATCTGGAGGTCCGCGGCATCCTCGATGTGATTGTGCGCTGGGTTGCGCCATTGCTGAAGCCCTTCGGCTTAACCGGGATGAGCGCCTTCGCCCTGATCCAGATTAACTTTGTCAGCTTCGCCGCCCCGCTGGCCACGCTGTCGATTATGGACAAACGCGGCGTTTCTGACCGGCAAATGGCCGCCACGCTGGCCATGGTCTTCGCCATGGGGCAAGGCAACGTCTTCTATCCCCTCACCCCTTTCGGCCTCCACTGGCTGGCCTCGATCGTTATCTCAGTGGTCGGCGGCCTGTGCGCGGCGGCAGTCGCCTGGCACGTCACCGGACGGCGCTTATCGGTCGCCGAGAATCCTCGCGCGGAAGCGCTGCCCAACGCCGAGCAGAACAGTCAGGGCATTCTGGCGGTGATCAATAGCGCCGGCTCCGACGCCATCCGCCTGGCGCTCGGCGCGGTGCCGATGCTGATCCTGTCGTTAACCATCGTCGGACTGCTGCAGGGCGCTGGCGCCATCGACCTGCTGCAGCAGCTGCTGAAACCGGTGCTCGGCTGGCTGCACATTCCGCAGAACTTTGTGCTGCCGGCGCTGGTGAAGTGCGTCGCCGGAGGCACCGCTTACTTTGGCGTCATTTCCGAGCTGATCCAGCAGGGCAAAGTCACCGTCAGCCAGGTCAACGCCTCGGCAGGCCTGCTGATCCAGACCTTCGATCTGCCCGGAATCGGTATTTTCCTCGGCATCAGCTCACGGTTTGTCCGCCTGTTTCGCTTCGTGGTTCCCGCGGCGATCGTCGGCATTCTGCTGCGCACCGTCCTGCACCTGAGCCTCTTTTAACGCCTGCGCGCTGGCCTGCGCCTTCAGGCAGGCCACTACCGCCGCCTGTTCGCCGCAGGCGATATGCTCATCGACGCGCGCCAGCATCCACGGAAAGAAAGGATTAGAGGTGACGCGCATTAACGTCTCCAGCCCCACGCTCAGCGTTCCGGTTTCTCCACGCAGTGAAATGGTGCCCAGGCTAATGCCGTAGCGGTTCTTCTCGTCCGGCTCGCGGCCATACAGCGAGTCGCTCAGGGGAAACGGCACCGCCACATGCGACAGGGAGTACATATCCGCCGGCCAGGCAAGGTGTAGAGGATAACGATGCTCTTCCCGTTCCTGCGCCAGCGTAGTGCGGGCGACGGTCTGCAGCGTATGCGCCGTCGCGTTGGTCACCACCGTGGTGGTATAGGCCCTCGGCGCCGGCGGTAGCAGCGTATTCACCGCCGCATAGAGCGCGGGACGGAACAGGACCCGGAGATCCGCCGCCTGGTTTATGTCGAACACCACCAGCTCACTGCCGTTGTCCGGCAGGTAGCGATACAGGGACTCCACCACCGCCCGGGTGCTGACGGTGGAATCCATCACCGACTGAAAGGTGAGGACTGGCGGCAGCGCTTTCAGCTCCCCCTGACGGGACGCGCGAATAATCTGCTGCTGCAGCGCCTGGCTTAACAGCCAGGACTGTCTCGCCGCTTTTACCGGAAAAGAGTTGTACTTGAACGGGTTAAATTCAGGCGCCACGTTTAGCCAGGCCGCACGGGCAAACGCCGGGAAGATGGACGGCAGCCCGGCGAGACCGGCAAAACGGGCAAACGCCGTCACGCCGATCATCGGCGACAGCAGGATAATCTGCTGCGGCTGGCGTAAATGGCTGTCCTCCAGGCTATCGAGGGCATACTTGAGCGCCAGCGCGCCGCCGTTAGAGTAGCCGACCAGATGCAGCGGCACGTCCGCCCCGGCCAGGCGCGTCGCTTCGCGCACCGCCAGACGCGTTGCCGCCAGCCAGGTCTCCCAGTCAACGGCGGTTAACGCCCCCGGCGCGGTGCCATGGCCCGGCAAACGCGGCGCCACCGCCACATAGCCCCGCTGCCGCCAGAGTTGCGCCAGATAGCGCACGCTGTAGGGCGAATCGGTCAGGCCATGGAGCAGCACCACGCTGCCGCGCGGTTTGCCCTGCGGCAATAGTACAAAAGAGCGGTTCCAGTCCTGCGTAAACTGCCCCGGCCAGACCCGGCTATGGCGATAAAAGCGGTTGACAGGGGTTTTATCTTCTTCCGGCAAGGCCTCTGTCACCTCGCGCTGAAGATCGGCGAAAATCGTTTTCTCCCGCGCCAGATACTGGGCAAAGGTCGCCTGGTCGATCTCTTTGGCCGTCATCTCGTTGCCATGCCAGGTATGCCAGGAATGCAGCGCGGGGCCGCGCTGGGACTCATAGATCCGTCCGGCGAGAAACACCACCAGCAGCGCCAGCACCGCAACGATCCCTTTTTTTAACAGTGAGCCAATAACGGCGCCTGACGTTCGCCAGTGGCGTAAAACATGCTTCATGACGCTCTCTCTATTATTTTTCGCATAGCCGAACTCAGCTGCCCTATTCCTGACAGGCTATTTTCACTGTCTGCTTCTCAGCATAGCCATCGGCTCCGGCAAATTAAACCCGGCAGATCATTCATGTTCAGCGAAAAAAAGCCTACCGCTGAGATCAACGTTAGGTCGCCTATTTTTAAACACTGTATAAACCAAGGGGATAATCTTATTGTCAGGCCTTCATGAAACATGAATTATCGGCAGGAATGTGATCAGGACAGGAAGATATAGATGGAGTGGTGGGTAAAAAAAGTGAGAAAAAATTCAATGACCAGCCCCTGCTGCGTCGTGCTTCAGAGCGGTACATTAGCGATGATTGCTGAAATTGAAGCCTGTCGCCTTCACCTGCAGGAAGGCGATAAACTTACTCCGCTGGCCGATGCGCGTTATTGTCTGAATAATAACCCGACACAGACGTTGAAGATCCTCAAAGCAACCCATTATAGCAGTGAGCGCTGGGCAAACGCCGGCAAATAAATCGGGTCCGACCCCTTTGCCAGAGATGATCTGGGTCTCTTCGCATCTGACAGATAAATTCCCCTTCGCCCTTTTCACGCTGTGACATACTATCGGGAATGTCAGCAGACCTGAAACAAGGAGCGAATCATGAATAACAAGGCCGCCAGTCTGACCCCGGAACAAGCGCTTGCCGAGCTGGAAGCGCGCTATGAAGCCTCGGTCACGGCATTACGCAAAGCCATCGGCGACTATATCGACCATAATACGCTCCCCGATACCGAAGCCCGCGCGGAAGGTCTTTTTGTCTATCCGCAGCTCTCGGTCTCCTGGGACGGCGCCGATCATAAAGCCCTCAAAACGCGCGCCTGGGGACGTTTCACCCATGCAGGGTGCTATACCACCACCATCACCAATCCGAAACTGTTCCGCCACTATTTGCTGGAACAGCTGACCCTGCTGTATCAGGACTATGGCGCGCATATCAGCGTCGAGCTGTCGCAGCATGAGATCCCCTATCCTTACGTGATAGATGGTTCCACCCTGACACTCGACCGCTCGATGAGCGCCGGTCTGACGCGCTATTTCCCTACCACCGAGCTGTCGCAGATTGGCGATGAGACCGCAGACGGCCTGTTCCATCCTACCGAGTTCTATCCGCTGTCGCACTTTGACGCCCGCCGCGTCGATTTTTCGCTGGCGCGTCTGCGGCACTATACCGGCACGCCGGCGGAACACTTCCAGCCCTACGTGCTGTTCACCAACTATACCCGCTACGTGGATGAGTTCGTCAGCTGGGGCTGCAGCCAGATCCTCGATCCCGACAGCCCCTATATCGCTCTCTCCTGCGCCGGCGGGATCTGGATCACCGCCGAAACCGAAGCGCCGGAGCAGGCCATTTCCGATCTGGCGTGGAAGAAGCACCAGATGCCGGCCTGGCATTTGATCACCCACGACGGCAAAGGGATCACGCTGATTAATATTGGCGTCGGCCCGGCCAACGCCAAAACCATCTGCGACCACCTGGCGGTGCTGCGCCCGGATGTCTGGCTGATGATCGGCCACTGCGGCGGCCTGCGCGAAAGCCAGGCCATCGGCGACTATGTGCTGGCCCACGCCTATCTGCGCGACGACCATGTACTGGATGCGGTGCTGCCGCCGGATATTCCCATCCCCAGCATTGCCGAAGTGCAGCGCGCCCTGTACGACGCCACCAAGCAGGTGAGCGGGATGCCGGGCGAGGAAGTGAAGCAGCGGCTGCGTACCGGGACGGTGGTCACCACCGACGACCGTAACTGGGAGCTGCGCTATTCCGCTTCGGCGCTGCGCTTTAATCTCAGCCGGGCGGTGGCTATCGATATGGAGAGCGCGACCATCGCCGCCCAGGGCTATCGCTTTCGCGTCCCCTACGGCACGCTGCTCTGCGTCTCGGACAAACCGCTGCACGGTGAGATCAAGCTCCCCGGTCAGGCCAACCGCTTCTATGAGGGGGCCATCTCTGAGCATCTGCAGATCGGCATCCGGGCCATCGATCTGCTGCGCGCCGAGGGGGATCACATGCACTCGCGTAAGCTACGCACCTTCAACGAACCGCCGTTCCGCTAATCGGTGACGTGGGAATAGAGAGGAAAACACTGGCGTTCCCCGCTGGGGAGCGTCAGCGCTCGGGTGAGCGAAACAAACGTCCCGGCGGTGACTCCAGATTTTTCGTCCGCAAGGAAACAGGCAGACAGAAAAGCAAAAAGCCTGCTCGAAAGCAGGCTTTTTTAAATTTGGCTCCTCTGACTGGACTCGAACCAGTGACATACGGATTAACAGTCCGCCGTTCTACCGACTGAACTACAGAGGAATCGTGTGAACGGGGCGAATATTAACGATGACGCCGTACGCTGTAAAGCCTGTTTTTAATAAAATGAATCGTTTGCCGAATTATTCCTCACTTTGCGCAAAAAATGGCGTTTATCCGGCAAACGGATCAGGTTTCCGGCGTTGAGGCCTTAACCCGCGGGTACTTCCACAGCCAGCGACCGCTCACCATGCGGAAGTAAAACAGCACGCCGCGCACGGCCCAGTCGAGCACCATCCCTAACCAGACGCCGATCACCCCCATCCCCAGCACGATGCCCAGCGTATAGCCCGCCACCACCCGGCAGCCCCACATACCGAGCATCGACACCCACATGGTATAGCGTACGTCACGGGCGCCTTTGAAGGCGCAGGGTAAAGTCCACGACAGCGACCAGATCGGCATAAACAGGGCGTTGAGCCACAGCAGCTGCTTCACCACCTCTTTTACATCCTCTTCATGGGTATAGAAAGAGGCGATAAAGCCCGCGAACGGGGCACTGCCCCAGGCAATCAGCGTCAAAATAATGGTCGACAGCCAGAACACATGCCAGGCCTGGAATTCCGCCTGACCAATCTGCCCTTTCCCCAGCCGCTTGCCGGTGATGATCGTCGAGGCGGAGCCGAGGGCGTTGCCCGGCAGGTTAATCAGCGACGCCACCGAAAAAGCAATGAAGTTGCCGGCGATAACGTTGGTGCCCATCCCGGCGACGAACATCTGGGTCAGCAGCTTACCGCCATTGAACAGAACCGATTCGATACTGGCCGGGATGCCGATCCCCATCACTTCCCAGATAATGGCGAAGTTAAAGGGTTTGAAGTAGCCTTTCAGCGACAGCCGCAGCGCGGGATTGAGGCCCACCATCAGCACCCAGATAGTGGCGATGGCGCCAATATAGCGGGCAATGGTCAGCCCGAGACCGGCGCCGACAAAGCCCAGCCCCGGCCAGGAGAAGAGGCCATAGATGAGCACGCTGCTGATTAGGATATTGAGGATGTTCATCCCGCCGTTGATCAACAGCGGGATTTTAGTGGTACCGGCCCCGCGCAGCGCCCCGCTGCCGATCAGCGCAATCGCCGCCGCCGGATAGCTCAGCACCGTCAGCTCGAGATAGGTCAGCGCCAGGTCCTTGACCTGCGGGGTGGCATCGCCGGCGACAAAATTAATAATTTCCTGACCAAAGGCGTGGATCACCCCCGCCAGCACAATGGAAAACAGGGTCATAATGGCCAGCGACTGGCGCGCGGCCGCTCTCGCCCGCCGCCGATCTCGCTTGCCAAGGCTAAAGGCCACCACCACCGTGGTACCCAGATCGATGGCGGCAAAGAACGACATGATCACCATGTTAAAGCTATCGGCCAGACCCACCCCGGCCATGGCCTCTTTTCCCAGCCAGCTGACAAGGAAGGTGCTCAACACCCCCATCAACAATACGCAGGCATTTTCCAGCAGAATGGGCACAGCGAGGGGGCTGATTTCGCGCCAGTACAGCACACGATAACGCTGACGTTTTTTAAACCAGGATGTCCGTTCGACTGCCTGGCGTACGGCGGAGGTGACGTTCAAGAGAGACCTTAGTGAGAGATGTTGAAACAACATTTCAAATGATGATCGAGAAATGGATATCCTGCAAAGTATTTTTCCGTAATAATTGTCGGAAATGACAACAAATTGTTGATGGAAGCGGCAGTTGCACCTGAACGGACGAATTGATGTTTGACAAAAGATTTTTCGCCGCTAAGATACGACTCCACACGATTCCTCTGTAGTTCAGTCGGTAGAACGGCGGACTGTTAATCCGTATGTCACTGGTTCGAGTCCAGTCAGAGGAGCCACATTTAAGAAGCCTGCTTTCGAGCAGGCTTTTTGCTTTTCTGCGTCTCTGGCCTTAACGCAGAATCGCATTCAGCCCGGCAAGCACCTCATTGACAACGGCGACAGGTATGCGTTTCAGACGCTTGCCTTTCGCTACCGCCACCCTACGCCCCAGGTATCCTCCATGAACACGCCGCCGCTCAGCCTGAAAAAGCGCCCGGCGGTAGGATGATTTTGCTGACGCTTGCGGGTGAGATAGCGTGAATGAATCACTCTGTCCTATGTCTTATAAGGAGGCGCCATGAACCTCAGACAACAGCAGCAGCAGGCGTTTGACCGCAGCGGTCAGCCGCTTATCGTCGGCGACGTCAACCACTGTCCACTGCCGCCGGAGAGCCTCGCCGCGCTGGGTCCGGATTCCCCCTATGTGGTGCAGGTATACGGTTCGGGTCTGACCGGCGAGGTTTACCGGCTGCGCATCGCCGGTAAAGAGTATAATTTAAAGAAACGACGTGCCGTCGCCGGCGTTGCCAATCTTAACGGCCAGCTGTCGTTTTTGAATGAGGTACAGCGCCGACAGGCGTTGCAACGGCTGAAGGATGACCAAAATACCGCACCGCGCTTCACCCACATCGTCCCAACGCTGTATGCCGATTATCGCCTCGGCATCCTGCTCTCCCCCTGGATCGATGGCGAGCCGATTCACCAGCTGACCCCGCCGCTGATCGCCCAGCTGTTCACCACGCTGGAAGCCTGCGAGGAGCAGGGACTGATGGAGTGGGATCTCTGTAGCGGGAACCTGTTGGTGGACCGGGAGGAGCAGCTGTGGCTGTTCGATTTTGGCTATATGTATCCCTTCGACCCGCTGAGAGAATTCAACAGCAACGGTCTGGCCGATCCCCTGTTTCACTTTGTCGAGCGCTTTGAGACCCGTTTCTTTTTTAGCTGGCTGATGACCCGGGTGCCCGATGCCGAACAGCAGCTGGCGCAGTATCGCGAGATGAAGCGGCTGGCCGTCGAAAGCTACCGGCGCAAGCTGGTATGGCTTCGCGCCCGGCGGGCAGCCCCGCAGGTACAGGCTCATTTTCAGCAGATAACGACGCGCTGGGAGACGGCGCTGGCTGACCCTGCCGCACTGCGCCGCTTGTTTGCCCTGGAAGCCTTCCGCTCCCATGTGCTGGATATTGAAGACGACCTGCATGGCCAGTCCTGCACCTTGCTCACCCTGCAACGTATCGACTGGGTGATAGGCCAGCTGGAACAGCATTATCGCTTTATCGCCGACGAAGGCGGCCTGTTTTACGACAACGCTGGGAAATCGCAGCAGGCGCTACTCGGTGACTATGCGCAGAAGCGGCAGCAGGCGCAGCAGTACCTGCTCAATGCCGCCGCGGCAAAGGATTAACGGCGTTCGCGCCCCTGTTTCTGCTTCGCCTGATACATCAGGCGGTCGGCGGTGGCCACCAGCGCGTTGAGACTGGGATGGCTGGCGGGATCGTACTCGACGCAGCCCCAGGAGAACGCCAGCTGCCAGGGGTGAGCCGCCTGTTGATTGAAACGCGCTACGTTGTGGCTGAGCGTCTCCATTGCCGCCGCGGCATCGTGGCGGCTGGTATTGGCGAACAGAATAATAAACTCATCGCCTCCCTGCCTGGCGAGGATATCGGATTCACGGAAGGCGCTTTTCATCAAATCGGCGATGGCGATCAGCGCGCGATCGCCCTCTTCATGCCCCCAGGTATCGTTGATGTGCTTAAAGCGATCGAGGTCGACAAACGCCAGGCTCACCGGCTCATGGCGGCGCTGGGCCGTCAGCAGGGCATACTCGGCGAGGGTGAGGAATCCCCGGCGGTTAAACAGTCCCGTCAGCTCATCGGAGGTTGCCGCATCCAGCACCTTGAACTCATCCTCCACGATCGCCGCCAGATCGCTTAAGATCTGTATTTCATGCGCGGAGAACGAACGCGGCTGATGGTCCATCAGACAAAAAGACCCCACCGTCGCGCCATCCGGCAGCTGAACCGGGTACCCGGCGTAAAAGCGGATAAACGGCGCCTGAATCACCAGCGGATTGTCGTGAAAACGCTCGTCCTGCTGCATGTCGTTAACGATAAGCGGGTCGGTTTGCAAAATGGTATGGGCGCAAAATGAAATATCTCTCGGCACCGTGTCCACATCCAGACCGGCACAGGATTTGATGTGCAGCAGATCTTCCCCTACCAGGCTGATGGAGGCCACCGGCAGGTTATACAGCGAACGGGCAAGCCTGGTCAGGCGATCAAAGCGTTCTTCTTTTCCGCTATTCAACAGCCCGGAAGAGCGAAGCGATTGCAGGCGACGCTGCTCGTCGGGATGAAGTCCGGCTAATTTCATTGTCTCTCTCTTGTCTCTTGCGCAGAATTCCACCGGGATTCCCGCTGGAAACCCGGTGTTTTATCCTGCCAGGGGAAAAATAGTCGTCAGGTATCCCATGAGTTAAGCAGATTTCCCCTGCTCGTCAACCGGCGCGCCCCGGCGACTGGCGGCCAGGGCGCTGGCGGAAGGCCATTGACGGCTTTCCGCCCGGCGAAAGGGAAGATCAGGCGCGGATAAACGCCAGCAGGTCGGCGTTGATGGTATCGGCGTGAGAAGTGTGCATCCCGTGCGGGAAGCCAGGATAAATGATCAGCTGGCTGTTGGGCAGCAGCTGGTCCTGCAGGATAGCGGCATTTTTATAGGGAACGACCTGATCGTCATCCCCCTGCATAACCAGCACCGGCAGCGTAATCGACTTAAGATCTTCGGTCTGGTCGGTTTCTGAAAACGCCTTGATGCCTTCATAATGGGCTTTGGCGCTACCGATCATCCCCTGTCGCCACCAGTTCTGGATCGTCCCCTGCGACACCTCCGCCCCGTCACGATTGAAGCCATAGAACGGGCCAGAGGCGACGTCGAGATAGAACTGGGCGCGGTTAGCCGCCAGCGCTTTGCGGAAACCGTCAAACACCTCGATCGGCGTGCCGCCAGGATTCTGTTCGGTCTTAACCATCAGGGGCGGGACGGCGCTGATGAGCACCGCCTTCGCCACCCGCCCCTGCGGCTGACCGTAGCGGGCCACGTAGAGGGCGACCTGGCCACCGCCGGTAGAGTGTCCAACATGGACCGCATTGTGCAGATCCAGATGCTCCACTACCGCCGAGACGTCTGCCGCATAATGGTCCATATCATGCCCCTCGCTGACCTGATCGGAGCGGCCATGGCCCCGGCGGTCGATAGCGATGACCCGAAAACCTTCGGCAAGGAAAAACAACATCTGGTTATCCCAGTCGTCGGCGCTTAACGGCCAGCCGTGATGGAAAACAATCGGCTGAGCTTCCTTTGGACCCCAGTCTTTGAAGTAAATATTGACGCCGTCTTGGGTGGTGACAAATGCCATGTTACAGACTCCTCTCTCAGGATAACCAGCCTGCAGGCCCGTGCCTGGGCTGAATGCCGACGGCGGCCGGCTGAGATGCCAGCCGCGCAGGAATGTGATGCCAGTAACAGTGTAGAAGAAATTTATCACCCCGCCGGACGACTTATCCCGTCTCGCTTGATCGGCTCGCTCAAGCCCAGCAAGCGCCAGCGGCTACGCCGCACTCTCCTGCTGGCGGATCCGCACAATCAGCGCGCCGAGCAGCGCCCAGTCCAGCAGCACGGCGAAGGCAAAGCACACGCCGCCGCGTCCTGCCCCGGCGGTGTGCCAGGTCAGCAGCGTCGCCGCGATGGCGACAGCCACGCTCAGCGCCGTGGCGCCGCTGATGCGGCTACCCGACAGTGCCGCCCGTCCCGCGGCAACGCGCCAGGCGACAGCCGCCCCCGCGCTGCCGAACGTCACGCCGGGGAGCAGCGCCGGCCAGGCCTGGCCGCCATACCACGCCACCAGCGCCAGCAGCCAGCCGGCCGCCGACAGCAGGAAAGCCCAGCGCGTTGCCGCCAGGGGCGCCCGATAGAGCCTGGGCTGCGCGCGCGCGAATCCCCATCCGGCGCCGAAGGCCGCGCTCAGGAGCGCCAGCAGACCCAGCGTGCCGCTCGCCCCGATAACGGGAGCCATGATTAACAGCAAGGCCCCGGCGGCGAAGAGCACGCTGAGAGCGATGGCGCGGCCGCGCGGGTCGATGGTTCCCGCCGCGTCCGCGGCGGCATGGTGGTGTAAAACGTGCATATTCAGCTCCTGACACTGTAAACGACATGAAAATAACTCATGTCATCGTCTTTACATGCCCGTAGCCTATCGCCACTATACAGGGACACACAAACGCATAGTTTTCAGCCATAGATGAGAAAAACTCAGCCATGAGAACACCCCGCCTGCCGCCGCTGGGCGCCCTGCGCGCATTTCACGCCGTCGCCCGCCAGCGTAGTTTTAAACTGGCCGCCGGGGCGCTCGGCGTCAGCGCGACGGCGGTCAGCCATCAGATTAAACTGCTGGAATCAGTCCTGGAGTGCCGGGTCTGCGAGCGCAGCGCGCAGGGCGTCAGCCTGACCGCCGACGGCGAGATCCTCTACGCCGCCACCCAGCGCGCCTTCAGCGCCCTGGAGCAGGCCGTTGTGCAGATTGCCCAGGCCCGCCAGCCGCCATCCTTAACCGTCACCACCACCTCCAATTTTCTCACCCACTGGCTGGTGCCACGGCTGGCGGACTTCACCGCCCGCTTTCCTGCTATCGACCTGCGTCTGCACACCAGCGTCGAACGGGTGGATCTGCATCTGGGCACGGTGGACGCCGCGATTCGCTATCGCGAAACGCCCGAGCCGGATCTGTGCTGTACGCTGCTGCATGAGGATCGCTTTATCGTGGTCGCCAGCCCGACGCTGGCCCTCAGTCGGCCTGACGATCTGGCGGAAGTAACACTGTTTCACGTCGCCAACCGGCACGTACCGGCGGATTCGCCGAGCTGGGAGAACTGGCGTCGCCGCTATGGACCGCCGACGCTGAATATTGACGCGGGGTTAACATTTAGCGATGAAACCCATGCCCTGCAGGCGGCGGTGGCTGGCCAGGGGGCGGTGATCGCCAGCGAACTGCTGGCGCGGGATCTGCTGCAGCGCGGAGTGTTATCCGCGCCATTCAGCAGCGCGTTACCGGGCGCCAGCTACTACCTGGTCACCACCGAGGCGGCAGCGCAGCGGGGGGATATTATCGCGCTGCGGGAGTGGCTGGTGGGGCAGATGGCCTCGGGCGACAGCGGCCAGCCGGCAGCGGGATAGCGGCCTTACCAGCCGCAAACGTTGGTCTCTTCGTCGGACTCATAGCCGCGGACGATATTGATCAGCTCCTTCACCGCATCGGCCGCGGTGAGCGGGTCGCGCAGCGCCGCCAGCGAGGAAAAGCTTTTATCGACCGAGACGCCGTTATTGTTATTGGTGACCGTTAGCACAAACTCCCCCTCTAAATTGTCGTCCGGCAGATCGCTCAGCAGCCCATTAACGGCCTCCACCGCCTGCTGCGGAATATACAATGCCATCGGTTTGAGGAATATTTTTTCTTGTTTCCGCTGAAGGCGGCCATTCTCTACCGCTAAGGTATAACCTTTATTTTCACTGTTCATGCTTTTAGCCCTCGATAAGAATATTCGGATCAACATAGAAGTCGACATTAAATACCGTGTCCTCCGATAGGGCCTCAATGCAGTGCCATTTTTCCGGCGGAAAAACGCCAAACTGGCCGGCTTCAATGGTCAGGGTTTCAACCGGCTCGGGGCTGCTCTCATCGGCATAGCCGAGATAGCGGATCGCCCCCTGCATCACCGACAGCCGGGGATAGACTCCCTGGCGGGTGCCAGCGTCCAGATGGCGGCGCCAGATAGAAGCCGGCGCGGTCTCCTTTGTCCACAGCGGCGTGCTGCGGGTATGAACGTAATGGGTGGGAATAATAATTCGCTGCATGATTGCGCCTCACTTTACCGTCGCACAGGATACGGTCAGAAATAATCGATATGATGCATATCATATACCTCTTTCAAAGGGGAAGGATATTATTTTGCTGGTGAATTTTACCTCTACTCCTTTTTATACTCCTCAGGGATTAACGCTTTGATAAAATAAAAAAGGCGATTACAGTGTCCTGAAATCGCCCCGCAATAATTATGTTAAGCCGTTTACATTTAAATTAGCGCAGCGGACTCGGTTTGCCGATTAAATAGCCCTGCACCAGGTCGCAGCCCAGCGCCTGTAGTGAGGCCAACTGCTCTTCGGTCTCCACGCCTTCAGCCACAATACGCATATGCAGGCTCTTTCCCATGCTGATAATCAGGCGCACGATATCCAGATCGTCTTTTTGCTCCGGAATATTAATAACAAACGAGCGGTCGATTTTGATTTTGTCGAACGGGAAGTAGCTTAAACGTGACAACGAAGAATAGCCGGTACCGAAGTCATCGATGGAGATTTGAATGCCCTGCTCGCGCAGCTGGCTGAGAATTTCCAGCGAACGGGTGTTCTCATTGAACACGTCCGACTCGGTGATCTCCAGATCCAACCGTCGCGGGTCGAGGCCAGTCTGCTGCAATACGCTGATAATGGTGTCGGTCAGCGAGGTGTTCATCAGCTGAATCGGCGAAACGTTGACCGAGACCTTGAGCGGCGTCGCCCAGCTGGCCGCTTCGGCACAGGCGGTTTTCAGCACCCACTCGCCGAGGGCATTGATAAGGCCGATTTTCTCTGCCACCGGGATAAACACCGTCGGCGGCACGGCGCCGCGCACCGGATGGAACCAGCGAACCAGCGCTTCGTAGCCGTAGATTTCGCGCGTGACGGTATCGGCGATCGGCTGGTAGTAGACTTTGAATTCGTCATGGGACAGGGCCTGCAGCAGATCATCTTCAAACGATTTATTCTCCTGCAGACGCTGCAGCATCCCCGGCCGGAAGATTTGTACATGGCCGCTGCCCTCTTTTTTCGCCTCATACAGCGCGAGGTCGGCGCACTTGTACAGATAATCGGTCCGGCTTTCGCCATCAGAGATCACGATCCCGATGCAGGCGTCGATATTAATCTGCGCATCGTAGATCTGATAGGGCTGGCTGATCTTCTCCCGGATAACATTGGCCCGCTCGAGGGCCATCTCTTCGGTGAGATCGTAAGAGAGCATCGCGAACTCATCGCCGCCGAGGCGATACAGCGTCTCAGAGGTTTTACGGAAAAAAGAGAGGCGGCTGGCCAGATCCTGCAGCAGCTTATCGCCGGCGTCATGGCCGAGGGTATCGTTTACATCCTTAAAGCTGTCGAGGTCAAAAAGCATCACCACGGCGCATCCGTTATAGGGACGCACCTGATTGACGATCTCCTGCAGACGCTGCCAGAAAGAGAGACGGTTTGGCATACCGGTCAGCGAATCATGGTAGGCATCGTACTGCAGACGACGGTTCTGCACCTGCAGCTTCTCTTTCGAGGCCTGCAGATCGTTGGCCAGGGTTTTCATATGAACGTGGGCGCGCCGCAGGTTATTATTCTGCCGCAGCATCAGCAGCCCGAGGGTAATACACATGGCGATCAGCAAAATGGAGATCACCGAGTAGATATAATAGAGATGCTGAATTTTATCATGGGTGATATTAACGATATTAATATCTTGCGTCAGCGTGGCGGCCGCCATTGAGGTCAGAGGACCATCCAGCTCGCTTAACACCGGCAGGATCGCTTTAACCTGCGCCGGCGTCATGGTGTCAACTTGTTTATCAAGCAAATGGAGATTGCGGATCAGCGTGGCGACCACCGCCTTCCGCTGTTCGCTTTTATTAATAAAGCGACCCAGATCGCCCTGCTGCAGAAGTTCGATCTGGCTCATCATGATCTCGAGGCGCAGGCGCACCTCATCGTGGTCCGCCCCTTCGGCCCCAATCGCCATGCCCGCCAGACGAGACTCCAGTCGCATATATTCCGATACCATCTGCGACATTGACCACGAGTCCGTATAGCGGGTAAATTTTTGCAACTCACTTTGTCGCTCATGCACCAGATAAGTAATATATCCAGTAACAATAAACAACGACAAAATAATAGCCGTGAGTATTCGATTCAAGATCCAACCCTTACTCTATAATAATCTTAGAAACTTGCCAGGCCGATCGGGAATAATAGATCTGGTTCTGTAATTCAGCACTGCTGTCGTAAGGGTAGACGATAAATAACGGGCCTTTATCCCGAACGCGCATATATTCGCCGTTCATTTTTAACGCCATAATGACCGGGAATTTATAAAAATCGTCCATCGGGATAAGGGTGGTGTAGTCGTTGAGCGCCAGCACGCGGACGGATTGGCCTTTAGCGCCGACTAAATCCATGAGTTTATTAAGGGGAATGCCATCAAAACGGACCTTCCCGGTGTACCAGGGGGTGGTGGTTTCCACCGTCTTCATACCCAGTTTTTCCAGCATCGCGAGATCAAAAACCGCCTTGTCACCGACGTTCGTATTTCCGATTTTCCCGGAAATGGTCAGTACAGGTTTTCCTGTCGGCGCAGGCAGTTTTTCAGCATAAGCAGAAGGCAACATGACAGAACAAAATAAAACTGCAAGAAGTAGACGCATTTAACTCACCATTCCAGAGAAGGAGACATGTTAAGTGTAAACCATTTACGTCAATTCTTAAAAGGTGCTCCTCTTTGTTATCCGTTGATTTAATTAAAAGTATAAGCTGGCTGGCAAATTGCCAGAATGTTGAGTAAAGGGTGTGATTTCGCCCGCCTTTCCGGCCGCTTATTTTTGCACCAGTTCTCCGCTTAGCAGGCAAACTACTTTCCTCCACGGCCGCCGCGCGGTAGTCTCAGAGCAGACGCAATGCTAAAAGCGTCTCATTCCAATAACAACGAATATGTGACTGACAGGACAGGATATGGATTCAACAATAAGCGTGCTGCCCGACGAGGCGCCGGATTCGCTGCATCGGGCCCGGCGGGCGGCATGGGGCAGCTTTGCCGGCGCCGTGGTCGACTGGTACGATTTTCTTCTCTATGGCATTACCGCCGCGCTGGTGTTCAACCGCGAATTTTTCCCGCAAATCAGCCCGGCGATGGGCACCCTTGCCGCATTTGCCACCTTCGGCGTCGGGTTTCTTTTCCGCCCGCTGGGCGGGATTATCTTTGGCCACTTCGGCGACCGTCTCGGGCGCAAGCGGATGCTGATGATGACCGTCTGGATGATGGGTATCGCCACCGCCTGCATCGGCCTGCTCCCGTCGTTCAGCCAGATCGGCTGGTGGGCGCCGGTGCTGCTGGTATTCCTGCGGGCGGTTCAGGGCTTTGCCGTCGGCGGCGAATGGGGCGGCGCGGCGCTGCTCTCGGTGGAGAACGCGCCGAAGGGAAAAAAAGCCTTTTACAGCAGCGGCGTGCAGGTGGGCTACGGCGTCGGCCTGCTGCTCTCCACCGGGCTGGTATCGCTGATCAGCAGCCTGACCACCGACGAGCAGTTTCTCAGCTGGGGCTGGCGCTTACCCTTCCTGTTCAGCGTGGCGCTGGTCCTGATTGCGCTGTGGATCCGTAACGGTATGGCCGAATCGCAGGAGTTTGAGGCCCAACAGCGCCAGACCAACGCGCCGCAGGTGAAAAAGCGGCTGCCGGTGGTGGAAGCCCTGCTTCGCCATCCCGGGGCGTTTTTACTGATTATTGCCCTGCGGTTGTGCGAACTGCTGACCATGTATATCGTTACCGCCTTCGCCCTCAATTACTCAACGCAAAACCTCGGCCTGCCGCGCGAGCTGTTCCTCAACATCGGCCTGCTGGTGGGCGGCCTCAGCTGTCTGACTATCCCCTGCTTCGCCTGGCTGGCGGACCGCTTTGGCCGTCGGCGGATCTACATTACCGGGGCGCTAATCGGCACGCTGAGCGGTTTCCCGTTCTTTATGGCGCTGGAGAGTCAGTCCGTTTTCTGGATCCTGTTCTTCGCCCTGATGCTGGCCAATATAGCCCATGATATGGTGGTCTGCGTCCAGCAGCCGATGTTTACCGAGCTGTTCGGCGCCAGCTATCGCTATAGCGGCGCCGGCGTCGGCTACCAGGTAGCGAGCGTAGTCGGCGGCGGCTTTACGCCGTTTATCGCCGCGGCGCTGGTCACCTTCTCCGGGGGAGCCTGGCACAGCGTGGCCCTCTATCTGACCGCGGGATGCCTGCTGTCAGCACTCACCGCGCTGCTGATGAAAAAACATACCGTCGACTGACCAGCTTCGGAGGGCGCGACCCGCGCCCTCCGGTAAGGAGAATGCATGTCTTTATTGCCTCTGGCCGACTGCTGGCCACGCCGCTTTACCCCCGCCTCGCTGGCGCTGCAGTTTTGCGAGGACCCCACCCTGGCAGAACAGCCGCTGTTTGCCAAAGCCTGCGCCGGCGAGGCCGTCGCCCAGCTCTGGCAGGCGCCGCAGGGATTCGTGGTGCCGGGGAGCTATCGTCAGTTTGCGGACCTGCCGGCGGTCAGCGCGCATTTTGCCGCGCGGGGCTGGCCGGTATGGCTCCGCCGCTCCGGGGGCGGTCTGGTGCCCCAGGGGCCGGGGATTATCAACCTCAGCCTCGCCTGGCCGGTGCAGCAGCCGCTCGGCGAAGCCGCCGAACCCATCTATCACTCGCTGTGCGCTGTGCTTCAGCGCACCCTCGCGCGCTTCGGCGTTGCCAGCCACCCCCGGGCGGTGAGCGGTTCCTTTTGCGATGGCCGGTATAACCTCGCCTGCGGGGAGGGAGAGGCGGCGCGTAAGATTGTCGGTACCGCCCAGTACTGGCGGCCGCTGACGGCGAGCGGCGGCCATGTGGTGCTGGCCCATGCGGTGATCCTTATTGACGCCGACCTGAGCGCGGCGCATCAGGCGGCGAACGCCTTCGAAGCGCAGCTCGGCAGCGGGCGGGTCTACCGCGCCGACAAAACCGTCACCCTGGCGCAGTTGCTTCCCGGCGAGCGCCATCTGCTCCCCCGATTCAGCGAAGCGCTGGCGCGGGAGCTGGACGCGGCTCGCTGAAGGTTGCTTTCAGGTAGCGGCTGAAGGTCTCCACCGCGCGCGACACCCGCGGAGTATAGGGCCGGATGACGTATAGCCGATCGGCGAACACTTCCACCGGCTGCCACGCCGGCAGCAGCTCCTGCACCTGCCCGCGGCCGATGGCCTCCCGGGCGCTAAAATCCGGCAGCAGCGCCACCCCCAACCCCGCCAGCACCGCATCGCGCAGCGACTCGCTGTTGTTGGTGGCGAACGGCCCCTGCACGTTGATGGTCACCCGTTCATCGGGCGTCTGGCGGGAGGCAAACGTCCACTGCGGGCGCTGGGGCCCACGGGGGTAGGTCAGGCACTGGTGATGACGCAGATCGTCAGGCGTCTCGGGGCGGCCATGGCGGCGGATATAGTCGGCGGACGCGACGATCAGCGTCGCGGTGTGACACAGCGGCCAGGCGACGTGGGTGTCCGGGAGCGCCTCGCGCCGACAGTGGCGGATGGCGAGGTCGAACCCTTCGCTGCCGAGAGAGACCAGCCGGTCGGTCACCTCCAGCTGCAGATGCAGCTGGGGATGCTGATGCAAAAAGGGCGCGATCGCCGGCACCAGCTGTTGACGGGAAAAAGCCACCGGCGCGGTCAGGCGCAGCGTCCCCCGCAGCGGCCCGCCCTCATCGCAAGCGCCGGTGAAAATATCCCGCAGCTGGCCAAACGGCTCATTGAGCTCCGCCACCAGCCGCAGCCCGTCGTCGCTGAGGCTGACGCTGCGGGTGGTGCGATGGACCAGCGTTTTACCGGTCACCCGCTCCAGCTCGCTGATTTTCTGGCTGATGGCCGACTTGCTGATCCCCAGCTTTTCCGCGGCCCGGGTATAGCTTTTCTGCTCTTCCAGCACCGTTAGCCAGTAGAGATGGGCCCAGTAACTCTCCGGACGACTCTCGCTCATGTTGATTGTTCACCAGTAAAAACAATGTATTCAACTATAGCGGTTTTTGCCCGCGACGGCATCGGCTAGCATCTTTATCAGACCGCGATTATTGCCTAACGATAAGGAACACCTGCATGCCATTACTGACATTTGACCTGATTGAAGGCCGTACGGAACAGGAGATCAGAACCCTGCTGGATGCCGCTCATCGCGCCGTGCTGCGCGCCTTCGAGGTACCGGAACGCGACCGCTACCAGATTGTTCACGAAAACAAGGCCCATCATATGGTGATTGAAGATACCGGTCTCGGACTGACCCGCACGCGGGATCTGGTGGTGGTGCGGGTCTATACCAGCCCGCGCAGCGACGCGCAGAAGCAGCGCTTCTTCGCCATATTGCAGCAGGAGCTGGCGGAACACTGCGGCCTGAGCGGCGATGATCTGATGGTGTCGATTATCAGCAACCAGAAAGGCGACTGGAGCTTTGGCCGCGGGGTCGCCCAGTATCTTACCGGCGATCTCTAACCCGCGGCCGGGAGAGCGCTGTCAGCGGCGGCCAGCCGCCGCGATGCGCTGGCGCGCCTGCTGTTCGATATTTTCCAGCAGTTCCTGGACATCGTCTTCGTCAATATCGAGGAACTGTCCTTCCAGCAGCGCGGCGTGAATATCTTCCCGGGTAACCGAAATGCCCAGCGGCACCGTCCGGGATTTGACCTCCTCTGCCGCCAGCGGATGGGGGTAGCGGCGGCCAACCAGATTGTTAAACACGATGGCCAGCAGCGCCAGCATCAGGGAGTTGAGCAGCACCGGCGTCAGCACAAAGTGATAGCCTTCGCTGTGCACCCCGGCGCCGCCGAGGATCGCCGTCAGGGCCACCGCGCCGCCGGGAGGATGCAGGCAGCGCAGAAAATACATTCCGGCGATGGCCAGCGCCGCCGCCAGCCCGCAGGCCAGCGCCGGGTCGGGCACCAGCATACCCACCGTGACGCCGATCAGCGCCGACAGCACATTGCCGCCGACAATCGACCACGGCTGCGCCAGCGGACTGCTCGGCACGCCAAACAGGAGTACCGCCGAGGCGCCCATGGGGGCAATAAACCACAGGTTAACTTCGCCCAGCAGCCAGTGGCTGAACATGCTGGTCACCGCCAGGCCGGTGCCGGCGCCGATGGATCCCAGCACAATATGCCGTCGAGCCACCGGCAGCGCATGCGGCTTCAACCGCCCAAGGAAAATCCGCAGCCGTGAAAACAGGCCCGCGGGAATGACACTCAACATCGCTTTATCGCTCAGATCATAGGAATAACTTATATTTTATTTTCTTTTTTTAACCTTTCATTAACAACCCTGTATTTCGCAGGGGATTGCACGGGCGGCGATTTCCAGGCGGCACAGGGCTGTGAATTCTCGCCCGGACTGATAGAATCCCTTTTCTGTCAGGGGGATACCCCTTTGCGAACTGAAGGTCATAACCCAGTGAATAATAAAATCTCTTTAGCGAAAGAAGTGGCATGGGCCAGCCAGAATATGCCGCGTACCCTGCGCCAGGTCGCCGCCCTGCCCGACCTCAGCGGCGTCCGCCTGGCCTGCTGTATGCACCTCGACATGAAAATGATCCCGCTGGTGCAGGGGATCCTCGACAAGGGCGCTCAGGTCTTTTTAACCACCTGTAACCCCACCACCGTGCAGGACGACGTGGTGGCCTGGCTGGTGGAGCGTGGCGCCGAGGCCTGCGCCTGGCGCAATATGAGCGATGCCGACTGGCAACAGTCATGGGAAAAAGCGATCGCCTGGCAGCCGACTCACCTGTGCGAAATGGGAGCCGATATCACCACCCTCCTCCACCAGCGCGGCGAGTTCGGCAACATCGTGGCGGGTCTGGAAGCCACCGGCTCCGGCGTCAATCGGCTGGGGGATATTCAGCCCGGCTATCCGATCTTTAACTGGGACGATCTGCCGGTCAAAGAGGGGCTGCATAACCGCCATATGGTCGGACTCACCGCCTGGCATACCTTCTTCCAGACCACTCATCTCACCCTGCATGAGAAAAAAGTGCTGGTCATCGGCTACGGCCTGGTTGGCCAGGGCGTCGCGGCGGCGGCAAAAGCTTTTGGCGGCCAGGTGATGGTGGCGGAGATCGATCCTGCCCGTCGACTGCAGGCGGCCTATGACGGCTGGCACGTGGTCGATCTCCAGGAGGCTATCGCCTCGGCGGACGTGGTCGCCACGGCGACAGGCGGTAAAAACGTGGTTAATCGCCAGGCGCTGGACCGGGCGAAAGCGGGAGTGTTTATCCTTAACGTCGGCCACGTGGCGGAAGAGATCGATGGCGAATACCTGCGCCAGTATCCTCAGGAAGAGGTGATGCCGTATATCAACGCCTACCGCATGGCTGACAAAACCGTCTACCTGATGGCCAATGGCTCGATGCTCAACCTGACCGCCGGCTTCGGCGACAGCCTGAACGCCTTTGACGTCACCCTGGCGGTGATGGCCAGCGGTATCGGCCATATTGTCAGCGACGGTATGCGCGCCCCGGCGCAGGTTTACCTGCTACCGCAGGCGGTCTGGCAGCAGGCGCTGTAAACCCGGCGCATCGTCGAAACGATGCGCTTTATCATCAGGACGCTGGCGCGCTATCGGGCAGCACAATGTTGCTCTGCGCCAGGGTCCCCATCTGATGGTACATTGCACTGGCGGCATCCAGCAGGTGCATGGCCAGCGCGGCGCCGCTGCCCTCCCCCAGGCGCATGTCCATATCGAGATACGGGCGCAGACCCAGCGCGTCGAGGGCGATCCGCGCCCCTTTCTCCGCCGACAGGTGCGAAGGGATAAGATACGGGTGCGCCGCCGGGGCCATGCGGCAGGCCGCCAGAGCCGAAGCGTAGGAGAGGAAGCCATCCAGCACCACCGGCAAGCCGCTGGAAGCCGCCCCGAGGATCACCCCGGTCATGCCCACCAGATCAAAACCGCCCACCTTCGCCAGCACGTCCAGCCCGTCCGCCGGGTTCGGCTGGTTATAAGCGATCGCCTGGCGCACCACCGCCACCTTATGGCCCCGCTGCGCCAACGGCAAATTGGCCCCGCAGCCCACCACCGCGTCGGGGTCGCTGCCGGTCAGGACGCTGATCGTCGCTGCCGCCGGGGTGGTATTGGCCATCCCCAGCTCTCCCACGCCAAAGACTTTCACTCCGTCGGCGGCAAGCTGGCGGGTGAAACGCATGCTGGCCAGCAGCACCGTCTCCGCCTGCTGACGGCTCATCGCCGCCGCCCGGGCGATATTCCCGCTGCCGCGGGCCACCTTGAGGTTGATCAGGCCCGGAAGCGGCTCGGCGTCGATGCCGACATCCACCACCTCCACTCTCACCCCGGCCTGCGCCGCCAGCACGCAGACCCCGGTGTTGCCCCGTACCATATTGCCGGCATGAATGGCCGTCACCGCCTGCGGCGAAGGGGTCACGCCTTCATGCCAGACGCCATGGTCGGCGCACATGACCACGATGGCTTTATCGCTCAGCGCCAGCTGCCCCTGCAGCCCCGGCAGACCGGCCAGCTGCACCGCCAGGCTCTCCAGACGGCCAAGGCTGCCGGGCGGCTTTAACAGGCCGTCAATATGCTGCTGCGCGCGCGCCATGCCCGCCACATCGGGCTGCGGAATGGCAGCCAGTAACGCCGAAAGTGTGTCCATTCTGTTCCTCACCGTGGATGCCAGGCCTTACAGTAGCGCCAGTAAAAAGAATACTTCGCCCAGCTCGATCGCCGCTCCGAGGGTATCCCCGGTCTGCCCGCCGAGGGTGCGCTTCAGCGCCCACCCCAGGCCCCCGATCAGCACCAGGGCGATCAGCGCGGCGCGCAGCCCCTGCAGCCCCAGCAGGGCGGTGGCCAGCGCGATCGCTATCGCCAACGTCGTTAGCGTCTGCTGCAGGCTAATCTTGCCAATAAACAGATTGCCCAACCCTTTTTCCCGCGCATAGCGATGGCGATACATCAGCAGTACCGCCATCCCGCGACCGACGGCGCAGGCCGCCGCCAGCGCTGCGATGGGGTTGACATCGCGCAGCAGCAGTTCGCCGACCACCAGCACCTTGGCCACCAGCACAAAAATCAGCGCCAGCCCGCCGTGGGTACCCAGCCGGCTGTCGCGCATGATCTCCAGCATCCGATCGCGGGTGCGGGCGGAGAAGATGCCGTCGCAGGTATCGGCCAGCCCGTCAAGGTGAAATCCGCCGGTGAGCAGCGCCAGCGCCAGCGCGCCGAACAGCGCCGCCAGCGGGACGCCGCACCATGGCTGCAGGAGGTACACCACCGCGCCGGCGATGGCGCCGAGCAGTAAACCGACCAGCGGGAAGGTAACGATACTGCGCTGGTACTGTTCGATCTCCAGGCCCTGGGATAACCGCGCCGGGACCGGCAGACGGCTGATAAACGAGAGTGCAGCAAAGAATGACTTAATCACGTGGGGTTGACTCCTGTCGGCGAAAGCAGCGGAAGAGTTCTGTCGCGCCCGGTCAGCACCTGAGTTTGTCTTCTGGCGAATCGATCGTCGGAGAGGTGAGAGGTGTTGAGATATCGCCCTGACGCCGCTGCGTCAGATGCCCGGCCAGGATGAGAGAAACCTTTCCGATATCAATACGTTTTCGCGGGGCAGTATAGCAAAGAGTCGGTGAGGAGAGGCAGTTGCCGGGACAAAGTTTTCGCAGAAAAAGAGACAGGAGCTGGTAGTGCAGAACAGCCCGGCGACGCTGACCGCCGCCGGACAGCAGGCATTAGCCTTCGACTTTGGCTTCGCCCATCACTTTCAGTTTTTTGGAGATGTCGCGACGCTCTTTGGACAGCTCGGCATTCTTGATGATGTAGTCATCAACGCGGTCTTCGTAATCGCTCTTCATGCTGGCGATGATGCCCTGGATGGCTTCCACGCTCATGCCCGGCTTGATGTAGTCGCTGAGGTTGTCCAGCAGCAGAACGCGCTTCTGGTTATCACGGATCTTTTTCTCAACGTCCTGAATTTCACGCTGCAGTTTGTTCTTACGACGGTACAGACGAACAAACTCCAGTACGTCCTGGAAAGAAGGCTTAGTTGTTTCCATTTTTACACCCCTAATAATTGAGATTCGGATTCGTAAAGCGACTGCGTTATAGGGCTAACATAACTGCTAGCAGTCGCTGATGACAATGTTTTTTCCTTTGCGTTTATCATAACCCTAAACGCTGCTGAATCGAAACAACCCATGCAGTTACCCGGCGCATCTGGTGCTTATTTGCGCAATGCGCGGCAGATCAGATGCGACAGCAGCTCCAGCTGGCGTGCCAGTTCAATAGAGAGCCAAACATAGCCATGGATCGGGGTTTCCGCCAGGCTGTCGTCCCCCTGCTCTTTCATCAGCTGGCGCAGTTCGAGGACAATCTCATTCAGCTTTTCATTGTTGGCGCGCACAGGCTGAGGGTTTCCTTCGTACAGCGCGTGGGCGATGGCCAACAGCGTCTGCTGGGTCATCTGCTGCGTCTCGCGCAGGGTGTGCGCATTGAGCATCACGAAGTGACCCGGACGGGTTGCCCACCAGGCGTTGATCTGCAGCTCCAGCATGCACACGAGGTTGCGGCTGACGGTCTGGATAGCCTCGAAGATCGCCTTCTGGATATGCGTCTCTTTGCTGGCGGGAGTGATCAGCCCGCGCATTTTGACGACGTCGTTGAGCGCCTGCTGAAGATGTTTTTCCAGCCGCGGCCGATCCACCAGATTTGGCGAGAAGCCGGCCTGGTAGAGGCGGTTGAAGTTGGTGACGTAGCTGGCCATCTGGATACGCCAGTGGATAAACGCCCGCTGCGGCCAGATACCGGTAAACAACATTGCCAGCAGCGAGCCGAAGATCACGTCGCCGCTTCGCCACAGCGCGGTATGCATATCGCCGGGCGGCGCCCCGACCACCACCGACAGGGTAATGCCGATCAGCAGCGCCTGATAGGGTTTCTTGCCCAGCGCCAGCCAGCCGCAGAGGAACATTGCCGCCGCGCACCAGAGGACCATCAGCGGCAGGGAGATAAGCTCAAGCTTCAGCGCCACCAGCCCCAGCGCCGAGCCGAGGATCGTGCCGCCGATGCGCTGAAACGCCCGCGGCACGACGTTGCCCCAGAAGGAGATCGGCCCCATCACCACCACCAGGGTAATAAGAGGCCAGGTCCCCTCGGGCACGTTCAGCAGCCGCACCAGCAAAAAGGTGAGCACAAAGGCCAGCGCAATCCGCACACCATGCACCACCCGATAATGGCGATACAAGCGGATCTCAAATGGCTTGAGTGATTTATCAGCGCGCACAACCCTCTCCGGCAAAACGAAAAGGCCAATTGTAACTGCTTTTTCGCCCGGAGCATGCCGGGAATGTAAAAATCCTTGTCCGGAACAGGGGTAAACCGCTACGACGCGACGCGCTCAACGGGGACATACATGTCGATATCCCAGTAGCCGTCGTGGTTGCCATCGTTGAGATAGATCTCAAAACAGGGCCTGGGGGCCACGCGATGCGTTGTGCTCTGCAGCAGACTGTCGAAAAACTGCATCCACGGGGTAGCAAAATCGTAATCCACCACTCGCGCGCGGGCGCAGGCGTAATCCCCGCCGGCAATCGCCGCCAGTATCACCCCTTCGCTGTTGGCGGGAATGACGTAATCCTCGTCAACGGCGACCACGGTGGCGCAGCGTAGTTTTTCCGCTGGCACGTCCTCCGGGTTATCGTAGTAGACGGCAAGCCACTCGCGGGCGGGCACCTGATGGTTCTCAACCCACATCATCAGTTGCTCAAACCCCTGCTTGACGGTTTGATCCCAGGGCCCGACCAGATGGAAACCGGCAATGGTTTTCTTGCCGAGGGTGGTGACGCTGTAGTTCATCTTGCCTCCTTCGTGAACATATTACTGTATAAATGTACAGTTAATCTAGCAGGAGATCCCCCCTCAGTATGTGCGCGAATTCACAGAGTCGCCATTGCGGCTGATGAAAAAAACGGCGATTTTGTCGCCGCGTCTGCCGGGCGGCAGGCGAAAAAAAACCGCCTGCAAAGAGGCGGTTATCATGGTTACAGCTCGTGGTGCAGGTAATCGCTCATTCGCGAGAATACCCCGCCTTTATTAATGCTTTCGAGGGTGACCAGCGGATAGTGGCCCACGACCTTGTCGCCGTCATACAGCGAAATCTCGCCGACCCGCTGGTTGGCGGCGATCGGCGCCTCCAGATCCTTTTTATCCAGCACGTATTTCGCCTTAATCCGCGATACTTCCGCCTTCGGCAGCGCTAACCAGAAATCTTGATCGGTGCCGAGCTTAATCTGCTCTTTATCGCCGTACCAGATGCGCTCAGTGCCGACCTTCTGCCCTTTCTGCAGCACTTGCACGGTGTCGAAGTTCTGCTGACCCCAGTGCAGCAGTTTCGCGGCCTGCTGCTCGCGGCCTTTCGGGCTGTCGGCCCCCATCACCACGGCGATCAGCCGGCGCTGGCCATCCACCGCCGAGGCGATCAGGTTGAACCCGGCGCCCGATGTGTGGCCGGTTTTCAGGCCATCGACGTTCATGGTTTTATCCCACAGCAGACCGTTACGGTTTTGCTGGGTAATGCCGTTCCACGTCAGGCTTTTCTGGCTGTACATGTGGTAGACGTCAGGCTCGCCATGGATAATCGCCCGCGACAGCACCGCCAGGTCATAGGCCGAACTGTGCTGGCCCGGGGCATCGAGGCCGTGGACGGTTTCGAAATGGGTGTCCTGCAGATGCAGTTTTTCGACATACTGATTCATCAGGGCGACAAACTGCGGCTGACCACCGGCGACATAGTCGGCCAGCGCGACGCAGGCGTCGTTGCCGGAGTCGACAATCAGCCCGCGGCTGAGGTCGCGGACGCTGACGCGATCCCCTGGCTTTAAGAACATCAGGGATGACCCGTCGAACACCGGGTTGCCCTTCGCCCAGGCGTCTTTACCTACGGTGACGATATCGTCAAAGGTGATACGATGGCTGTCGATGGCACGATCGACCACGTAGCCGGTCATCAGTTTGGTCAGGCTGGCAGGATTACGCTGCTGATGTTCGTTACCCGCGGTCAGCACCTGACCGGTGGTGTAATCCATCAGCACCCAGGAGCCAGCCTGAATGGAAGGCGGCGCGACCGTAGCAGGTAAGTCGACGGCAAATGCGCAGGAAACGCTCGAAGCGAGCAAAGATACAGCAATAAACAAACGGCCTTTCAACGGCATATCCTCTAGATTTACAGATCCGCCGTCCTTTTTACGGAACTTCGCGTTTCATATCAGGGTTTAATTGCAAGAAAATATGACATTAGTATTTTAGTCACCCCCATAATAACTAAAAAGAATAATACCTGATCATTTAATGAAATATTAATATTGACATATTAAAAAACATTATTTATCATAATATTAGAGGGGGCATTAAAAAATAACAAATAATGACTAAGCAATATAATTACATATAATTGTCTTGAGTTTATTCTTAAAATCTGTGAATAAGTAATTCCTATGTAGACATTTAAGGCGTTCATATATTACTTATTAACACCTCATTCACATAAGCATTCATTGGTTGAAACGATGAACCACAATAAAAACTGGTCCCCTGAGCTTGATGGGTTACGAGGCTATGCTTCCCTGTGGGTCCTCGTTGGCCACATTTGTATTTTAACGCGATGCAACATTCCTATCCTAAGCCAACCGGGTTTTGGCGTCGATCTGTTCATCTTGCTGTCAGGGTTTTTGATGGCCAAAAATTACATTGAAAGACAGGACGTAGAGCCATGGATTTCAGTTAAGACCGTTGCATCCTTCTGGACAAGACGTTTTTTCCGAATCGCGCCGCTTTATTACGTCTTATTGATAGTTGCATTTATTTTCGGTGAAACCTTTGGCCATTATCGCGATTTTATCGCCATGGCATGGCCTGAAACCCAAACGGAAACCGCGCGATATACTGACTCTACGTTGTCAAATATCTTAACGCACATCTCATTCACTTTTGGTTTCCTACCCTATTATTCATTCCGAACCGTACTTCCTGACTGGAGTATTGGCCTTGAAATGCAATACTATGCGATCTTCCCGTTTATCATGATGCTAGTCATGGTTGTAGGATTCGTAAGGATGGCTATTGCATCAATAGTTTTATGTGTTGCTGCAGCATTTATGTTCCCAGCTTACTTCGCTGCATTCCCTATGCCTTCAATGATTTTATTTAAATTACCTTTGTTTGTATCAGGCATGTTGCTATATAAAGCTGTGGCAGAGAAAAGTAAGGTTTATGTTATGGTCGCTTTACTTTCACCACTTGCGGCATTCTTGACGGGGTATTTTACTTCGCCGATCAAGATGATAATTGAACTCATGATTATCTCTGGCATGTCGATTCTATTGATGCCGCATAGCGATAAATCGCCATTGAGAAACATCGTATCATTAGCGAAAAAAATACTTGCCATCCGTTTCAGCCAATTCCTAGGGGATGTATCATATTCAGTGTATCTGTTGCATCTGATGATTGTTATTCCTGTGATTGGTTGGCTTGTTCAACATGATGCTTTTGTCCAACTTCCACCATTGGTCCGTATGATTGCTGCCACAGCGATAATTTTACCAATCACTTATGCTATTGCCTTAAATTTATTTAAATATATAGAAAAACAAGGAATCGCATTAGGTCGCAGACTTATAAAACCAAAAAAAATCAAAATAAACACAACCGCTTAAATAACATTAAGATACTGAGAGTAAGTGGAGATATCATATCAACCATTAATATCTCCACTCTTTATGCATTTTTACCCCATTAAAAACTCTTGTTGCGTCATCAATGTTAATAGGAGAAAATCAAATTTCAGATTGAATTTCAAAGTGATTACATTTCGATATGGCTGACGGCGAACAACATCCCACCTTCCTCTTCCACGATTATGAAACCTTCGGCACCAGCCCTTCCCTTGACCGGCCGGCGCAGTTCGCCGCCATCCGCACCGACGCGGAGTTAAACGTGCTGGGCGAGCCCGAGGTGTTTTACTGCAAGCCCGCTGACGATTATCTGCCGCAGCCGCAGGCGGTGATGATCACCGGGATCACCCCGCAGGAAGCGCTGGCCAAAGGGGATAACGAGGCCGCGTTTGCCCGCCGCATCCACGATCTGTTCACGGTGCCGCAGACCTGCATCGTCGGCTATAACAACGTGCGCTTTGACGACGAAGTGACGCGGAATATCTTCTATCGCAACTTCTATGACCCTTATGCCTGGAGCTGGCAGCACGATAACTCACGCTGGGATCTGCTCGACGTGATGCGCGCCTGCTATGCCCTGCGTCCGGAAGGGATCGTCTGGCCGGAGAATGACGAGGGTCTGCCGAGCTTCCGGCTTGAACATCTGACCGTCGCCAACGGTATTGAACACCAGAACGCCCATGACGCGATGGCCGACGTTTACGCCACCATCGCCATGGCGAAGCTGGTGAAAACCCGGCAGCCGCGGCTGTTTGACTATCTCTACAGCCACCGCAATAAGCGCAAGCTGGCGACGCTCATCGACGTGCCGCAAATGAAGCCGCTGGTGCATGTCTCCGGCATGTTCGGCGCCGCGCGCGGCAACACCAGCCTGGTGGCGCCCCTGGCCTGGCATCCGGAAAACCGCAATGCGGTGATCATGGTCGATCTGGCGGGGGATATGGCGCCGCTGCTGGAACTGGATGCCGACGCCCTGCGCGAGCGGCTTTACACCCCGCGCGCCGAGCTTGGCGATCTTCCGGCGGCGCCGATTAAGCTGGTGCATTTGAACAAATGTCCGGTGCTGGCCCAGGCCAATACCCTGCGCCCGCAGGATGCCGACCGGCTGGGGATCTCCATTCAACGCTGTCTGGAGAATGCCCAGCTGCTGCGGGCGAATCCGCAGGTGCGGGAGAAAGTGGTGGCGGTGTATGCCGAAGCCGAGCCGTTCGTGCCGTCCGAAAACGTCGACGCCCAGCTTTACAATGGGTTCTTTAGCGATGCCGACCGCGCGGCGATGAAAATCGTGCTGGAAACCGAACCGCGCAATCTGCCGGCGCTGGATATCACTTTCGCCGACAAGCGCATCGAACGCCTGCTGTTTAACTACCGGGCGCGCAACTTCCCCGGCACGCTCGATGAACATGAGCAGCAGCGCTGGTTAGAACACCGTCGTCAGGTATTTACGCCTGAGTTTTTGCAGGCCTATGCCGATGAGCTGCAGATGCTGTATCAGCAGTATGCGGATGATAAAGAGAAGCTGGCGCAGCTGAAGGCGTTGTGGCAGTACGCTCAGGATATCGTCTGATTGGCAGATATGCCCGGGTTGCGGCTAACGCCTTACCCGGGCTACAAACGATGACCGGGGAGGACGCCTGACCGAAGGCCCACGCAAGCGCAGCGCCGCCGGGCATTGCCTCCCCAGTTCGTGCTTACCTTTTTGCCCGGTGGCGGCTTCGCCTTACCGGGCCTGGACGCTGGTACCAGAGTAGCCCGGGTAAGGCGCTAGCCGCTACCCGGGATGACTGGCTTAACTTTTCGCACGGCTGGCGATGATTTCATCCGCTACGTTGCGCGGCGCTTCCGCGTAGTGGTGGAACTCCATGCTGTAGGTTGCTCGTCCCTGAGACATCGAGCGCAGCGTGGTGGAATAACCAAACATCTCCGCCAGCGGCACATCGGCGCGGATGATCTGGCTGCCGAAGCGCTCTTCCATCCCCTGCACCATCCCGCGACGGGAAGAGAGATCGCCCATGATATTCCCGGCGTACTCTTCCGGCGTCTCCACCTCCACGTGCATCACCGGCTCAAGGATCACCGGGTCCGCTTTGCGCGCCCCTTCCCGGAAGCCGAAGATCGCCGCCATGCGGAACGCCATTTCCGAGGAGTCCACGTCGTGGTACGACCCGAAGGTCAGGGTCGCTTTCACGTCAACCACCGGATAGCCCGCCAGCACGCCGGTGCCCATCGCTTCGCGCAGCCCTTTCTCCACGGAAGGGATGTACTCGCGCGGCACTACCCCGCCTTTGGTGGCGTCCTCGAAGACGAAACCGCTGCCCGGCTCCAGCGGCTCCAGGGTCAGCACGACGTGCCCGTACTGTCCTTTACCGCCGGACTGGCGCACAAATTTGCCTTCCACGTCCGTCACTTTCTTGCGCAGGGTTTCGCGGTAGGTGACCTGCGGACGACCAATGTTGGCCTCGACGCCAAACTCGCGCTTCATCCGGTCGACAATGATCTCCAGATGCAGCTCGCCCATACCGGAGATAATCGTCTGGCCGGACTCTTCATCGGTATGCAGACGGAACGACGGATCTTCCGCCGCCAGCCGCTGCAGCGCGATGCCCATTTTCTCCTGGTCCGCTTTGGTCTTCGGCTCAATCGCCAGCGAAATCACCGGCTCCGGAAACTCCATCCGCTCAAGGGTAATAATCGCATCCGGGTCGCATAGGGTATCGCCGGTAGTGACATCCTTCAGCCCAACGCAGGCCGCGATATCCCCGGTGTGCAGTTCGTCAACTTCGTGGCGATCGTTGGCCTGCATCAGCACGATACGTCCGATGCGCTCTTTCTTGCCCTTCACCGGGTTCCACACCGCATCGCCTTTCTTCAGCGTCCCGGAATAGACGCGGATAAAGGTCAGCTGGCCGACGTAGGGGTCGGTCATCAGTTTGAACGCCAGCGCCGACAGCGGCTCATCGTCGCTCGGATGGCGTTCCGCCGGCTGGCCTTTCTCATCCACGCCCTGTATCGCCGGAATATCCAGCGGCGACGGCATCAGCTCCACCACCGCGTCGAGCATGCGCTGCACGCCTTTGTTTTTAAAGGCGCTCCCGCAGAGCACCGCCTGGATTTCACCCTTCACCGTGCGCTGGCGCAGACCGGCGACGATCTCCGCCTCGTCCAGCTCGCCGGTTTCGAGGTATTTATCCATCAGCGCGTCGCTGGCCTCCGCCGCCGCCGAGACCATTTTCTCCCGCCACTCGCGGGCAGTCGCCAGCAGATCGTCAGGGACCGGCCCGTAGCTGAAGGTCATGCCCTGAGTGGCGTCATCCCACAGGATGGCACGCATTTTCACCAGGTCGACGACGCCGGTAAAATGCTCTTCGGCGCCAATGGGGATGACAATCGGCACCGGGTTGGCCTTCAGGCGGTCGATCATCATCTGCACCACGCGGAAGAAATCCGCCCCGGGGCGGTCCATCTTGTTGACGAAGGCCAGCCGCGGGACATGGTATTTATTCGCCTGGCGCCAGACAGTCTCCGACTGGGGCTGCACTCCGCCGACGGAGTCATACACCATCACCGCGCCGTCGAGCACGCGCATGGAACGTTCCACCTCAATGGTGAAATCCACGTGCCCCGGGGTGTCGATGATATTGATCCGGTGCGGCTCGAAGCTGCGGTCCATACCCGGCCAGAAGCAGCTCACCGCCGCCGAGGTAATGGTGATCCCGCGCTCTTGCTCCTGGGCCATCCAGTCGGTGGTTGCCGCGCCATCGTGTACTTCACCCAGCTTATGGCTCATCCCGGTGTAAAACAGGATGCGCTCGGTAGTGGTGGTTTTACCGGCATCGATATGCGCGGAGATACCGATGTTGCGATAACGTTCGAGGGGGATGGGTCGGGGCATGATGCGTCCTTAGTCGTTTTGACTGTCAGTCTGCGGTCGGAATGATCCACAGTTCATTTCACTGCCGCCTATGATAGTACAATAGTACGAGTATATTCGAACTATTTTGACTATTATTATGATTGGTCAGGTTGCGGCGGCGCGCGTGGTATCAGACCTGGAGTTTGGGTATAGTAGCCGCCAGCCGCCGATACGGGCTGCGACCGCCATGCGCCGCGCCACCGCCGACACAGGATTATTATGATCGTCAATCACCCCGAACGAGAACAAATTCGCCTGGAAAATGTCCTTTCCGCGCTCGGCAACCCGCTGCGACTGGAGATCATCCGCACGCTGGCGGACGGCAGCGAGCAGAGCTGTAACGCGCTGCGTCAGGAAGAGGTGGCCAAGTCCACCATGACCCACCACTGGCGCGTCCTGCGCGACAGCGGTGTGATCTGGCAGCGGCCTCAGGGACGGGAGAATATGATTTCGCTGCGCAGGGAAGATCTGGACGCCCGTTTTCCCGGCCTGCTGGATACGCTGCTTAACGTGATGGTGCGGGAGGGATAAGTATTTACGCCGGGTAGCCACTGCGCCTGACCCGGCCTACGGAGGCCTCCCGTCAGCTTATATACCCCAGGCCCGGCAAGCGCAGCGCCGCCGGGCAAAAGATATAGCACCGGGCCAAACGAAAAAAAGCCGGAGGTTTCCCTCCGGCTTTTCTCAATCACATCACGCTACGCCTTACGCCACGTCTTCGTACTGCGGCACCGGGTTGCGGAAGCTTTTGGTCACGCAGGCCAGATAGACCAGACCGATACCGGCCCAGATCAGGCCCAGAATCATCGAGCTCTCTTCCAGGTTGACCCACAGCGCGCCGACGGTCAGGGCGCCGCACATCGGCAGGAACAGATACTGGAAGTGGTCTTTCAGCGTCTTGTTGCGTTTCTCACGGATCCAGAACTGCGAAATTACCGACAGGTTAACAAAGGTAAACGCCACCAGCGCACCAAAGTTAATCAGCGCCGTCGCCATCACCAGGTCGAAGTTAATCGCCAGCAGCGCAATCGCGCCGACCAGGATGATGTTCATCGCCGGAGTGCGCCAGGTCGGGTGCACGTAGCCGAAGAAGCTTTTCGGGAACACGCCGTCACGACCCATCACGTACATCAGACGCGCCACGCCAGCGTGCGCCGCCATACCGGAAGCCAGTACGGTGATGGTGGAGAAGATCAGCGCGCCCACCTGGAAGGCTTTACCTGCCACGTAGAGCATAATTTCCGGCTGTGACGCATCCGGATCTTTAAAGCGCGAGATATCCGGGAAGTACAGCTGCAGGAAGTAGGTGGCAAAGATGAAGATCAGGCCGCCGATCAGCGCGGTCAGGAAGATCGCGCGCGGAATGACGCGCTCTGCATCTTTGGTCTCTTCAGACAGGTTGCTGATGCCGTCGAAGCCGGTAAACGAGAAGCACAGGATCGTCGCCCCGGTAATCATCGGGATCACGTGCGCGTCACCGGACCAGAACGGACGGCTGCTGGCCAGCGTACCGGCGCCTTCGCCGCCAAACACGCCATAAATCACCATGCCGAGGATAACGGCAATCAGCACCACCTGCAGCACCACGATCACGGTGTTGAAGTTGGCCACGGATTTAATGCTGCGCAGGTTAAAGGCGGTCATAAAGGCGACGAGCGCGATAACAAACACCCACGACGGAATCGAAGGCACCAGCGCTTCAAAATAGATTTTCGCCAGCAGAATGTTGATCATCGGCGCGAACAGGTAGTCGAGCAGCGAGGACCAACCCACCATAAAGCCAACGGTCGGGCTGATGGATTTCTGCGCATAGGTATACGCCGAGCCGGCGGACGGGTAACGACGTACCAGCTTGCCATAGCTCAGGGCAGTAAACAGGATAGCGATTAACGCAAAGGCGTAGGCCGTCGGCACGTGACCGTCGGTCATACCAGAGACGATACCAAACGTATCGAACAGCGTCATCGGCTGCATATAGGCCAGGCCCATCATTACAACCGGAACTAACGTAAGCGTTTTACGTAATTCCACGCGAGAGGTATTTGGAGTAGCGTTATGCGACATAGTTATCCCCTTTTACGGTGAACGCCAGCGCGTAAGCAAAAAATTGCCCCATTTCTTTCTATTCCTCAGCGACAACGACTGTCGGTTTTTAGTAAATATCTATCCGGTACGAAGCCCGGCCTCTTGGTATTGAATGATGTGTCTTTCGACCAAAAAAATAACCGACACTTTAAAAAAAAGCGTCGGCTAGTCTCTGGTTTTCAGGCCGCATATTTTGCAACAAATTCAACGGCGTTGACAAGATGTTATGAAGTTCATTGCGTAAGCATATTTTTTAACGTGCTAATATCTATACGGTTTCCATATGATAAATTGTAAAAATAGCACTATTTGCTAATAGCGTTTCCCGCCACCATTTGCCAGCCAAACCGCAGGTAGCGTCATTCCAGCCGATCCACGCGTGCTGACGAGGCGACTGCCCGCGCACGGTCAAGCTGACCAGTTCGCCGCTCTCCAGCAGCCCCTGCACCTGGTAACGCGGCAGGCAGCCCCACCCCAGTCCCATGCGCAGCAGCGCCAGCTGCCCCGCGGCGTCACACACCGTCAGGGTCTCCTGATCGGCGAGCAGCGCCCCACCCTCGCCGGTGGCCACCGCGCGGTAACGGCGCAGGGTTCGCCAGCTCAACGGGGCGCGGCGCTCCGCCAGAGGATGCTGCGGGGAGACCACCAGCAGCAGCTCCAGCTCGCCAAGGGGAAGATAATCATAGCCGCTCAGCGGCGGCGGCTCGCCGAGCGCCCCCAGCAGGAGATCGGCCTGCCCTTCCGTCAAGGGCCGCCAGTCCAGCAGCGAGGGGTTCAGCGTGAAGTGCAGCCGGGTCAGCGGCTGCTGTTGATAAAATGCGGCGATCAGCGGCGAGAGTTGCGCCACGGGAAAGGTGCTGTCCACCGCCAGGCGGAGGGTATGCTCCCACCCCTGCTGCAACTTAACCGCCCGGATCTCCAGTTCGCGGGCGATATGCAGCACTTCCCGTCCTTTCTCCAGCAGCATCTGTCCGGTGGGGGTAAAGCGCGCGCGGTGACCGCTGCGGTCGAGCAGCTGAATATTGAGATCGCTTTCCAGCCGGTGAATGGTGTAGCTCAGCGCCGAGGGCGTTTTAAAGAGCCTTGCCGACGCCGCGGCAAAGCTCCCCTCTTTTTCCAGTGCGTCGAGGATCACGAGGACATCCAGCAGTGGTTTCATCGCTACCCCCTTACGGTATGCGAATCACCGCTGGCGCATCACTCCATCGGCATCACCAGCGGATCGGGGTACTGGTACTCAAACCCCAGCTCATTGCAGATTCGATTGCCATCCACAATCTTGCCCTGGCCGCCGTCCGGGCTGTCACTGAACACCGGCGGCGGCAGCCCCAGCTCGCGGGCCATCTGCGGATAAAAGAGGCCGCGCGCCGGATGGCGGGGCGCACATAGATTATAGATGTGCCCGCCCTTCGGGGCCTGCAACAGCAGTTCGATAGCGGCCACCACATCCTGCAAATGCACCAGATTGACCACGTGCTGGCCATCCGGCGCCGACTTGCCGGCAAAAAAACGTCCCGGATGACGGGAAGGCCCCACCAGCCCGGCCAGGCGCAGAATATCCACCGACGTCCCCGGCAGGTTGTGCAGCCAGTCCTCCAGCTCCTTGAGCACCTGCCCGCTGGCGGTTTCCGGCAGTCGCGGGGAGTTCTCTTTCACCGTGCCGTTGACGTTGCCATACACCGAGGTGGAGCTGGTGAAGACGATCCGCGGAATATGGTACGCCAGCGCGGTATCGACGATCTCCTGCACCGCCTGCAGATAAAACCCTTCCCCCGCGCCGGTCCGCCGGGCCGGCAGCGTGATCACCAGCGCATCGACGTTCATCAGCGCGTCGAGGTCCTCGGTATCACAGACCAGCTGCGGCTCCAGGCGCAGCGGATAGCTGTCGATCCCGCACATCCGTGCCGCCTCCACGCCATCCTGCGTGGTTTTACTGCCGGTGACCTGCCAGCCTCGCGCCGTCAACGACAGCGCCAGCGGCATCCCCAGCCATCCCAAACCGACTATCGCGACCTTTTTCATCCCAGGCTCCTGACTCTTTCGCTGTGCTGATTACAGGCTACGCCAGCCAGCGGCAACTGACAATTTCTTCGCTCAATGTGAAATGAATTAATGATAGAAAAAAGCCCTTGCTTTCTGCGGCGGAAGTGGTTTAGGTTAAAGGACATCAAATGCATAGTCATTCACAGAGAATTTTATGAACCGCGTTCAATTTAAACACCACCATCATCACCATCATCCTGACTAGTCTTTCAGGCGATGTGTGCTGGAAGACATTTGGATCTTCCAGTGGTGCATGAACGCGCAGAGAGCCCCCGGAAGATTCACTTCCGGGGGCTTTTTTTTGGACCAAATTCGGACAGATTCAGACAGGTATTCAGAGGAAAAGAACAATGTTAGACAACACCCGTTTACGCATAGCTATTCAGAAATCAGGCCGTTTAAGCGAAGATTCACGCGAATTACTCAGCCGCTGCGGCATTAAAGTCAATTTGCACACCCAGCGTCTGATTGCGCTGGCGGAAAATATGCCAATCGACATTCTGCGCGTGCGTGATGACGATATCCCGGGCCTGGTGATGGACGGTGTTGTCGACCTCGGGATTATCGGCGAAAACGTGCTGGAAGAAGAGCTGCTCAGCCGCCGCGCCCAGGGCGAAGACCCACGCTACTTCACCCTGCGTCGTCTGGACTTCGGCGGCTGCCGCCTGTCGCTGGCGACCCCGGTGGATGAAGCCTGGAACGGCCCGGCGGCGCTGGACGGCAAACGTATCGCCACCTCTTACCCGCACCTGCTGAAGCGCTACCTCGATCAAAAAGGTATCTCCTTTAAATCCTGTCTGCTGAACGGCTCCGTGGAAGTGGCGCCGCGCGCCGGCCTCGCCGACGCCATTTGCGACCTCGTCTCCACCGGCGCCACCCTGGAAGCCAACGGCCTGCGCGAAGTGGAAGTGATCTACCGCTCCAAAGCCTGCCTGATCCAGCGCGACGGCGAAATGGCCGACGCCAAACAGCAGCTGATTGACCGCCTGCTGACCCGTATTCAGGGCGTGATCCAGGCCCGCGAGTCGAAATACATCATGATGCACGCCCCGACCGAACGCCTGGAGGAAGTGGTTGCCCTGCTGCCGGGCGCCGAGCGTCCGACCATTCTGCCGCTGGCAGGCGACAAGCAGCGCGTGGCGATGCACATGGTCAGCAGCGAAACCCTGTTCTGGGAGACCATGGAAAAACTGAAGGCGCTGGGCGCCAGCTCCATTCTGGTGCTGCCGATTGAGAAGATGATGGAGTAATCGGCCAGCCGGTCACGGGACACACAGGGGAAAACAATCATGAGCTTCAACACAATCATCGACTGGAACGGCTGTAGCGCTGACCAACAGCGACAACTCTTAACGCGCCCGGCGATTTCCGCCTCCGACAGCATCAGTAAAACGGTGGCGGAGATCCTCGATAACGTCAAAGCCAACGGCGACGCGGCGCTGCGCGAATACAGCGCGAAGTTTGATAAAACCACCGTCGCCGCGCTGCAGGTGAGCGAGGCGGAGATCGCCGCCGCCGGCGAGCGCCTCAGCGACGAGCTGAAGCAGGCGATGGCGGTGGCGGTGCAAAACATCGAGACCTTCCACAACGCGCAAAAGCTGCAGGCGGTGGATGTCGAAACGCTGCCGGGGGTGCGCTGCCAGCAGGTCACCCGCCCTATCGCCTCCGTCGGGCTGTACATTCCCGGCGGCTCGGCGCCGCTGTTCTCCACGGTGCTGATGCTGGCGACGCCGGCGCGCATCGCCGGCTGTCAGCAGGTGGTGCTCTGCTCGCCGCCGCCTATCGCCGATGAGATCCTCTACGCCGCGCAGCTGTGCGGCGTGAAAACCATCTTTAACGTCGGCGGCGCGCAGGCCATCGCCGCCCTCGCCCTCGGTACCGAGTCGGTGCCGAAGGTGGATAAAATCTTTGGCCCGGGTAACGCTTACGTCACGGAGGCCAAACGCCAGGTCAGCCAGCGTCTGGACGGCGCGGCCATCGACATGCCGGCCGGCCCGTCGGAAGTGCTGGTGATCGCCGACAGCGGCGCCAATCCGGACTTTGTCGCCTCCGACCTGCTGTCGCAGGCGGAACACGGCCCGGACTCGCAGGTGATCCTCCTGACCCCGGACGCCGGGATGGGCAACCGCGTCGCCGAGGCCGTGGAGCGCCAGCTGGCCGCCCTGCCGCGCGCCGAAACCGCCCGCGTGGCGCTCTCCGCCAGCCGGATCATCGTGGCCCGCGACCTGGCGCAGTGCGTGGCCATCTCCAACCAGTACGGTCCGGAGCACCTGATCATTCAGACCCGCCAGGCCCGTGAGCTGGTGGACAGCATCACCAGCGCCGGCTCGGTTTTCCTTGGCGACTGGTCGCCGGAATCCGCGGGCGACTATGCCTCGGGCACCAACCACGTCCTGCCGACCTATGGCTATACCGCCACCTGTTCGAGCCTCGGCCTGGCCGACTTCCAGAAACGGATGACCGTGCAGGAGCTGTCGCGCGACGGCTTTGCCGCCCTCGCCTCGACGATTGAGATTCTGGCCGCCGCCGAGCGCCTTGACGCCCACAAAAACGCCGTAACGCTGCGCGTTGCCGCCCTGAAGGAGCAAGCATGAGCATTGAAGATTTAGCCCGCGCCAACGTTCGCGCGCTGACCCCGTATCAATCCGCTCGCCGCCTGGGCGGGAAAGGCGACGTCTGGCTGAACGCTAACGAATTCCCCACCGCCGTGGCCTTCCAGCTGACCGAGCAGACGCTGAACCGCTATCCGGAGCCGCAGCCGAAGGCGGTGATTGAGAGCTACGCCCGCTACGCCGAGGTTAAACCGGAGCAGGTGCTGGTCAGCCGCGGCGCCGACGAAGGCATTGAGCTGCTGATCCGCGCCTTCTGCGAGCCAGGCGAAGACGCCGTGCTCTACTGCCCGCCCACCTACGGCATGTACAGCGTCAGCGCCGAGACCATCGGCGTCGAGTGCCGCACCGTGCCGACGCTGGCCGACTGGCAGCTCGACCTGCCGGGCATCGAGGCGCAGCTGGACGGGGTGAAGGTGGTCTTCGTCTGCAGCCCGAACAACCCGACCGGGCAGATTATCGACCCGCAGTCGATGCGCGACCTGCTGGAGATGACCCGCGGCAAAGCTATCGTGGTGGCCGACGAAGCCTATATTGAATTCTGCCCGCAGGCGACGCTCGCCGGCTGGCTCAGCGACTATCCGCACCTGGTGGTGCTGCGCACGCTGTCTAAAGCCTTCGCCCTCGCCGGCCTGCGCTGCGGCTTCACCCTCGCCAACGCCGAGGTGATTAACGTGCTGCTGAAAGTGATCGCCCCGTACCCGCTCTCCACGCCGGTGGCCGATATCGCCGCCCAGGCCCTGAGCGCGGAAGGGATCGCCGCGATGCGTCAGCGCGTGGCGCAGATCCTCGACGAGCGCCGCTACCTGGTGGAACAGCTGCGCGGCATCGCCTGCGTGGAACAGGTCTTCGATTCCGAAACCAACTACGTCCTGGCGCGGATAACCGCCTCCAGCGCAGTGTTTAAATCTTTGTGGGATCAGGGCATTATCTTACGTGACCAGAATAAACAACCTTCATTGAGCGGCTGTTTGCGTATCACTATCGGTACCCGTGCCGAGAGCCAGCGTGTGATTGACGCCTTGACTGCGGAGAATGTATGACCCAGAAGTATCTCTTTATTGACCGTGACGGCACCCTGATTTCCGAACCGCCGGTGGATTTCCAGGTGGACCGTTTCGACAAGCTGGCGTTTGAGCCGCAGGTGATCCCGGCGCTGCTGAAGCTGCAGCAGGAAGGCTATAAGCTGGTGATGATCACCAACCAGGATGGTCTGGGCACCGACAGCCTGCCGCAGGAGGCGTTTGATGGCCCGCACAATCTGATGATGCAGATCTTCGCCTCGCAGGGCGTTAACTTTGAAGAAGTGCTGATTTGTCCGCACTTCCCGGGCGACAACTGCGCCTGCCGCAAGCCGAAAACCCAGCTGGTGCTGCCGTGGCTGGAAAAGGGCGTGCTGGATAAAGCCCACAGCTATGTGATTGGCGACCGGGCCACCGACCTTGAGCTGGCGGATAACATGGGGATTATCGGTCTGCGCTATGACCGCGAGACGCTGAACTGGCCGACCATCTGCGAACAGCTGACCCGCCGCGACCGCTATGCCCACGTCGAGCGCATCACCAAAGAGACCCAGGTGGATGTGAAAGTGTGGCTGGACCGCGAAGGCGGCAGCAAGATCCACACCGGCGTCGGCTTTTTTGACCATATGCTCGACCAAATCGCCACCCATGGCGGCTTCCGCATGGAGGTCAACGTCGGCGGCGATCTGTACATCGACGATCACCACACGGTGGAAGATACCGGCCTGGCCCTCGGCGAAGCCCTGAAGCTGGCGCTTGGCGACAAGCGCGGCATCAACCGTTTCGGCTTCGTGCTGCCGATGGACGAGTGTCTCGCCCGCTGCGCGCTGGATATCTCCGGCCGTCCGCACCTGGAGTATAAGGCGGACTTCACCTATCAGCGCGTCGGCGATCTGAGCACCGAGATGGTGGAACACTTCTTCCGCTCGCTCTCTTACACCATGGCGGTGACGCTGCACCTGAAAACCAAGGGCAAGAACGATCACCACCGCGTGGAGAGCCTGTTCAAAGCCTTTGGCCGTACGCTGCGCCAGGCGATCCGCGTCCAGGGCGATGCCCTGCCGTCTTCCAAAGGGGTGCTGTAATGAATGTGGTGATCCTTGATACCGGGTGCGCCAACCTCAATTCGGTGAAATCGGCGATTGGCCGCCACGGCTATGAGCCGGTGGTCAGCCGCGACCCGGAGGTGGTATTGCGTGCCGATAAACTGTTTCTTCCCGGCGTCGGCACCGCCCAGGCGGCGATGGACCAGCTGCGCGACCGCGAGCTTATCGACCTGATCAAAGCCTGTACCCAGCCGGTGCTGGGGATTTGCCTGGGTATGCAGCTGCTCGGCAAGCGCAGTGAAGAGAACAACGGCGTTGATCTGCTGGGCATTATCGAGGAAGAGGTGCCGAAGATGACCGACCACGGCCTGCCGCTGCCGCACATGGGCTGGAACCGGGTGTATGCCAAAGCAGGCGATCGTCTGTTCCGCGGCATCGAAGAAGGGGCTTACTTCTACTTCGTGCACAGCTACGCCATGCCGGTCAACCCGTACACCATTGCCCAGTGCAATTACGGCGAGGCGTTCACCGCCGCGGTGCAGAAAGATAACTTCTTTGGCGTGCAGTTCCACCCGGAGCGCTCCGGGAGCGCCGGGGCGCAGCTGCTGAAAAACTTTCTGGAGATGTGATGATTATTCCTGCTTTAGATTTAATCGACGGCACCGTCGTTCGTCTCCACCAGGGCGATTATGGCCAGCAGCGCGACTATGGCAGCGATCCGCTGCCGCGCCTGCAGTCCTATGCCGCTCAGGGAGCGGAAGTCCTGCACCTGGTCGACCTGACCGGGGCGAAGGATCCGGCGAAGCGCCAGATCCCGCTGCTGAAATCGCTGGTCGCCGGCGTTGACGTCCCGGTGCAGGTCGGCGGCGGCGTGCGGACCGAGGCGGATGTCGCGGCTCTGCTTGAAGCCGGCGTCGCCCGCGTGGTGGTCGGCTCCACTGCGGTGAAATCCCCGGAGGAAGTGAAAGGCTGGTTTAAACGCTTTGGCCCTGAGCGGCTGGTGCTGGCCCTCGACGTGCGTATCGACGCCGACGGCAATAAGCAGGTGGCGGTCAGCGGCTGGCAGGAAAACTCCGGCGTGACCCTGGAGGAGCTGGTGGAGAGCTATCTGCCGGTCGGCCTGCAGCATGTACTGTGCACCGATATCTCCCGCGACGGCACGCTGGCGGGCTCCAACGTCTCGCTGTACGAGGAAGTCTGCGCCCGCTACCCGAAGGTGGCGTTTCAGTCGTCCGGCGGCATCGGCGATCTCAATGATATTGCCGCCCTGCGCGGCACCGGGGTGCGCGGCGTGATTGTCGGTCGCGCGCTGCTGGAAGGCAAATTCAACGTAACGGAGGCCATTCAATGCTGGCAAAACGGATAATCCCCTGCCTCGACGTCCGCGACGGCCAGGTAGTGAAAGGCGTGCAGTTCCGTAATCACGAGATCATCGGCGATATCGTCCCGCTGGCCAAGCGCTATGCCGACGAAGGCGCCGACGAGCTGGTGTTCTATGATATCACCGCCTCCAGCGACGGCCGGGTGGTCGACAAGAGCTGGGTGTCGCGGGTGGCGGAAGTAATCGATATTCCTTTCTGCGTGGCGGGCGGGATCAAGTCGCTGGAAGACGCGGCGCAGATCCTCTCCTTCGGCGCCGATAAGATCTCGATTAACTCCCCTGCTCTCGCCGACCCGACGCTGATCACCCGCCTTGCCGACCGCTTTGGCGTGCAGTGCATCGTGGTGGGGATCGATACCTGGTTTGATGCACAGACCGGCAAGTATCACGTTAATCAGTACACCGGCAACGAGAGCCGCACCCGGGTGACGCAGTGGGAAACCCTAGACTGGGTGGAGGAAGTACAGAAGCGTGGCGCGGGCGAGATCGTCCTCAATATGATGAACCAGGACGGGGTGCGCAACGGCTACGACCTGCAGCAGCTGGCGAAGGTCCGCGCGGTGTGCCATGTGCCGCTGATCGCCTCCGGCGGCGCAGGCACCATGGAACACTTCCTCGAAGCCTTCCGCGACGCCGACGTTGACGGCGCGCTGGCGGCCTCGGTATTCCACAAACAGATTATTAATATTGGCGAACTGAAAGCGTACCTGGCGGCACAGGGCGTGGAGATAAGGGTATGTTGACTGAACAGCTGGACTGGGAAAAAACGGACGGCATGATGCCGGCCATCGTGCAGCACGCCGTATCCGGCGAAGTGCTGATGCTGGGCTACATGAATAAGAACGCGCTGGAGAAAACCGAAGCCACCGGCAAGGTCACCTTTTACTCACGCACCAAACAGCGGCTGTGGACCAAGGGTGAAACCTCGGGCAATGTCCTCAACGTGGTGAGCATCACACCGGACTGCGACAACGATACGCTGCTGGTGCTGGTGAACCCGATCGGGCCGACCTGCCACAAAGGCACCACCAGCTGCTTCGGCGACGCCGGGCACCAGTGGCTGTTCCTGTATCAGCTTGAGCAGCTGCTGGCCGAGCGTAAGCACGCCGACCCGGAGAGCTCCTACACGGCGAAGCTGTATGCCAGCGGCACCAAGCGCATCGCGCAGAAAGTGGGAGAAGAAGGCGTAGAGACCGCGCTGGCCGCCACGGTGAACGACCGCTTCGAGCTGAAGAATGAGGCGTCGGACCTGATGTATCACCTGCTGGTGCTGCTGCAGGACCAGGGGCTTTCATTACAAGATATTATTGCCAACCTTAAGAGTCGGCATAAATAATCTGCAGGATGAAAGAAAAAAGGCCGGAAGCTGAAAAGTTCAGCAACCGGCCTTTATATTTTTAGGTCGAATTTTTTAGCGATTCTTTTTAAATTCTGCAACCTTTTCAGCTAACAGTTTTTCACTGGCTTTTATTAACGATGTATATTGAGAGTTCTCAAAGCCCCATAATGTTGACTGTTGCTCTTCTGCGTATCCTACAAGGAAAGGTAATGTAGTCACGACGACCAGATCTTGAGCTGATTCAACATAGCGGTCAATAGTATTGGTTTCGGCATCAATATTTTTCTCATCCCACTGGCTAATAAGATCCATACCACGGCGAGAATAAATATTCATAACCATACTAGTCATTTTGTCAATGTAGATATACTCAATACCATCCATTACCTTAACATCCAGTACCTTCGTGTCCTCATGCAGATGTGCAATTATGCCAGCAAAAATATGCCATTTAGCCTCAGTACTCTGTAGATGGTTAATAATTTTATTTAATTTATTATCATAATCAACCGGGAAAATAACATCATCTTCACAGATAATCCCCATTTCCGCCTTACTGGCCAGCATGCCTGAAAGCATATATTTATAGCTCATGCCACAACCAATCCAACCAATGCGATAACGGATCCCCTCGAAAAATTGGAATCCATGGGATGGACTAGCGAAAAAAGCTTTCCGGCGGACGGGTGTTTCAGACAATGATAAACAAAGGCGTGGGACATCTCCAGTTTGAAATTGCTCAAATGAGAAAATACTTTTGTATTGTGAAAAATTGAGTTTATCAATCGACAGCAGATAACGTCGCAGATAATAATTATTTTTATTATCTACATTAGTAAAGTGCTTAATTTTTTCTTTTCTTTCGTTGTAATATTCTTTATCAGATAACAAATTCTGAATTTTCTCGACCATTGCCGGAATATCACCGATGGGGCAAAAATCGATCACATCCTGTAGGTATTCATGCTCTACAATATCTGAACTGCTTTCACTCACTACAGGCGTCCCAAGCGAAATCGTTTCATATAGACGTGTGGTTTCAAGCAACGCATTTTCATAGTAATGAATGTTGACGACGACTTTCGCATTCTTAACCATTCTGGTGAGTTTATCACCGAAAACTTCCGAAGCGACAGTGACATTAAAATGCTTCTTCAATTCCTGAAGATAGGCCTTGCGGCGCTCACAGTTTGGATCGCCATAGAATAGAACATCTGCGTGTATATCACCTTTCTGATCATCCAGTACATAACCGTTATCTGCTAAATGGGCTGGGTAATCTGGAAAGCTGGAAATCGGCATATAAAACAATTTCTGATACGGAATGCCTTTATCCAGTAAATATTCAATATTTTTCAAAGAATAATCAAAAATAGCAACTGCATTATTAAGACGAGAAAAATACTCATCGGTAAACCATCTTGAGTTGACCGACTGCTCCATCTGGAAAGCAATGTAGTTACGGGGCAGTTGTTTGAACATTTGCGGACAAACTACAATGTGCATCTGCCCCATATCCTGCTCAATGGAATAAGCAGTACTGACATGGCCCTTAATTCCGCAATCAAGCAGATTCTTTTCAATCAAATGTGCAACGAATAGGGTATGCTGAGTAGCAAGAATTCTTACCGTTCCAGTATCGACAAATGGCGTAGCTGGTGAAGAGTCGATAGCAGCTCGGCTTAAAACACGTTTAAAACCATCAACCATCCCTGACCAGTTTCCTGACAATAGAAGACGAATAGCCGTTTTATATTTCGATTTTGAAAGAAGTCCACCCGATAAAATATAGCGAGAAAAAACATTATTACCGGAATTCGTGTATTCCCTCATCATTGCTTTTATAGTGCTAAATTCACCTCGGGAAATCCTTCCAGACATACGAACTGGCATGGTTAACTTCCACGACAGACTTCTGCGCATACGATCTACTTCATCTTGTTTGACTGCCAGGGCGGAAACTAATATATCCCTGTCTTTTGCTGCCAAGTCTGCCGTTTGCTGGAGTTTGGTAATCGCTGCAGCTAATTTTTCTCGCTCAGTAACCTCGGCAGCAAGCTGCGTTTTCAAATCTTCAAGTTGTTTGTTATTCTGGGCTAATGAGTTTTCTAAAATGGTTCTCATGGTGATATCTTTGGAAATCGCTTCGTTTATTAATGTTGACAGCGTATGGCTGTTTTCTTCACGCTCATCCGGCATTTTAGAATAAAATTGCAGGTGTTTACGTACGATATCCAGTTCTGCTGGATGGTCCAACCTGAATCGCAAATATTCCAGATTAAATATAAGTTCAAAGGGCACCAGATAAGCAAACAGATAAAATGCCATGGCATTTACTCTGGTGGGACCTGAGGCCTCCTCAGCGACAAAAGCATAGGAACAATCACCGAGAATATTAGTCTTTTTCTCGCATAAAAGCGCCTCTAAGCCAACGCTTGAGTTAATAGTATAAATAGAATGACATTTTTGAATAAATTCGAGGCTGTTTGCCGATGCATCAATGCTAAATATGTCATCTCGTAAACGAAATAAACTCCCGGGATGCGCCCGAACTAATATATTCTCGAGAGAATGCTGTTGACGAACATAAGAAATTAGAGATATATTCGTAAAATCATGGCTGTAAGCAATGATATTGGAATCGTCTTCTACCTGTAACACAATCCCAGCAACTTGGTTTTCACTTGACGAAGGTAATGAGATTGCTTCAAGAAAATAACGATGCAAATCATTCATTGAGCACGTAATATCAATTTCCGTCTGGCAAGATTCATAGCGTGCCCGAGCCTCGGTATTACCATTAACGCCGGTGAAATCCAGATATGCTGTATTGCGATACATCGGTGCTCGCAATGGCCCGATCTCAAGGTGTATAACCTCTTTATTTAAAGCTCTTGCGACTTTTTCAAGCGATGGACAGTTGCAGATAGAGACAAAAGCATCAACACGTTGAATTATTTCCTTTGTAAGTAAAGAAAATAACTCATTTTCAAGCTCGGAAATAGATTCGGTTAAAAATGTGGTAAATGATTTTATGGGGTCATGATGATGTTGAGCCAACATGGTTTCATACAAAGCATGATCAAGATACAGATATTCATGTCTGGCAAGGCTTTGTTCATCAGGAATAGAATATCCTAAAGATGCCATCGAGGCAGCATCAAACTCCCAACGGGAATGTTGTGTTTCATCGTTTATTACTTCAACATAATCAGGACTTGTGATAAAAAGTATCTTTTCGTTAGAACAATGCAAATACTTTAAAAAAAGCCATAAATAAGGGGCCTTCACCCCTCTGAACGGATAAGGAGGAAGAAAAACAGCAAACATGTTTTACTCTCCATTTGTAATGATTTTTAACGGAGCATGAATGACCCCGCCTAGCTCTCTGGCCGACCAAAACTTTATTTTCATCATCGGTCGACGTTGATCAAGTTCCTCTCGAGCACCGTTGCCAACCATAGCGAGGCCGCAGTGTATTAGGTAGTCGCCCGAATTTATAGGCAGCGTTGCTTTATAAACGATACGCTGACTACCTGGACGAAGTGTAATTGGCGAACCTGCGCCAATATTACTATCTCCCCAAATATCCCCTCCCTGAGCTTTGGATATGGAAAGGCCAAGAGCAACATCCTTAATCTCTTCGGTAGCTAATATGGTGAAATCAAATGTAACTTCTTCACCTGATTTGATGAGTGGTTTCTCTGTCAAAGGCGTACCATCTGATTTGTAGATGGTAAGATTTTTAATAATAGCACGCGCAGTACCAAAACGTTTTTCCCCAATTTCTTCATTAGCAGTATGTAACTGAATGCTTTTGAGGTCTTCCAAACTGCAAGTTTCAGAAGAGCGGTTCTCTGCAAGTTTTGTAGGCTCTGGTTTATCGTTGGCCAGGATCATCCCTTTCTCATAGGCCAGAACTGCAGCGAGAACATCATTGGTATCACCGATTAGTTTTCCGTGTTCCATCACCAGGCAGCGATCAGCATACTCAAGGATGCTGCCTGTTGAATGAGTTACCATAATGATGGTTACACCTTTCGCACGTAATGCTTCCATCCGTTTATAGCATTTATACTGGAAGCCAATATCGCCAACAGCTAACGCCTCATCAACAATCAAAATTTCCGGTTCAACACATGCTTGAACGGCAAAGGCTAAACGGACATACATACCGCTAGAGTATGTTTTTACGGGTTGATCAATGAACTGGCCGATATCTGCAAATTCTTCAATTTCAGCAAACTTAGCCGCAATCTGCTCTTTGGTTAAACCTAATACCGAACCATTTAAATAAACGTTCTCACGACCGGTAAACTCCGGGTTGAACCCAGCACCTAATTCAAGTAATGCAGCAATACGCCCATTAACACGTACATCTCCAGCGGAGGGGGTTAGTGTGCCGCAGATAATCTGCAGCAAAGTCGACTTCCCGGCACCATTTCGTCCAATAATACCTACCGTTTCCCCTTTTTTGATACTGAAGGAAACGTCATCGAGGGCCCAAAACTCACGAAAATAGCAGTTTCGCTCTCTGCGGACCACCTGTTGAAGTTTCGGCACAAAAAACTGTTTTAGACGATCAGTTGGACGCGCATATATCTGATAACATTTACTCAGGTTTGTAACTTGAATGGCAATTTCATTAGAGGACATCAGCAAATCCCTTCCTGGTTTTCTGGAAGAAGGCAAAACCCATCCAGGCTATGACTAAGGCACCCAAAGAATATAAAAACAGACCGATAAAATTAGGCATACCACCCCAAATAAGGACCGTTCGGGCTTGTTCAATAATAAAGGTTAATGGATTGAGCATGATCCAGATATGATACTTTTCAGGCAAGGCGCTTATAGGGAAGAATACCGGTGATAAAAACATTAATACTGTAGTAATGATTACCGTAGTTTGACTTACATCTCTTAGGAATACGCCAAGTGATGCTAAGATCCACGAAATGCCAAGGCAAAAAATAATTAAAGGGAAAAAGACCACAGGTAAAAATACTATGGTCCAATGTAAATATCCATTAAAAATGAAAAACGCCATCAGTAACACACAAAGGCTGATACAAGTATGAAATAATGCCGCAAATAAAGAGATAACAGGCAGCGTTTCCAAAGGAAATATAACTTTCTTCACATAGTTTGTATTTCCCAAAATAATCAGCGGTGCTTTATTTACCACTTCACTTAAAAAACCATGAACTATCATTCCGACAAATAAAATTATAGCAAACTGTGTCCTACTTTCGTCCCCACCAGTTGACCATCTGGCTTTGAATACCACGGAGAAGACAAAAGTATATACTGTTAACATAAATAAAGGGTTCAGAAAAGACCAAAGCAGGCCCATCACAGAACCTTTATATCTTCCAACAACATCACGTTTAGCCATCTGCAGAATAATACTCCAGTGAGTGGCAATACTGCGCACCACTGCTAATGGTGATGATGAAAGTTTTTGATGAGGGTTTTTCATTTTAAACTCGTATTTTATGGCAAATAATATTAAATTATTTTTTTGGGAATTTCATATATGGCTTGCTTATTATACGCATGTCTTTTACGATCAAGAAACCATCCCCATTTATTAAAATAGGAGACTGCGGAGCGAATATGGTACCAAAGTAATAATTTGCTTTTATACGAACCTTTATTAAAGGCATGGACAATAGTTGTTCCAGGATAATAGTATATTTTGGTTAGCTGTAATGCTCGGCGACATAAATCTACATCTTCCAGATACATAAAGTATCGTTCATCAAAACCGTTAAGTTTTTGTAATAATACATTACTTAATAACATGAAACAGCCAGATACCGTTGGTGGGGAAAATATCTCATCATAGGCTGCATCTTTCAGTTCATATTTAACATCGTACTTTATCGCTGTAACTGGAAAGAAACGTCTTAAAAACAGATTACCGGGAGTAGGTAGTAGACGGCAACTATATTGTCTCTCACCATTTCTATATATTATTTGCGGGGAAACAAAACTATACTCATTTTCCCACGCAAACGAAACTAATTTATCAAGTGACTGCTTATCAAAGCTAATATCCGGATTACATATCAAGAAATAACCGTCAAAGTCTGCACTTGCTTTTATTGCAAGATTATGTCCAGCACCAAAACCACAGTTGTAAGGAGACTTGATGTAGCTCACCTTAGGTTCATTCAATGATGCCGCCCACTGACAACCACCATTATCAACGAAGATTATTTTTTCAACGCTCTCTTCATGGCATAATGAGAGGAACGTATCTTTAATATCATCATAGGAATGATTAAATAATACAATAGAAGCGATAACTTTAGGCTTCATTGCTTTATAATTCATTAATCGATTACCTTTAGGATAAAAATTATTTATTATTATTATTGATAGTAACTTGTGATATCCATTATCGAACAAGAATATTTATACTTAAGCGTAGACTTCCGCAGTGGCCAGAGTATGTGCCCGCAGGTCTTTCTCCGACAGCGACAGCACGCAGTCGCTCAGCGCCGGCCAGTCAATCCCTATCTCCGGATCGTTCCAGATGATGCTCCGTTCTGACTGCGGCGCGTAGTAGTTCGTCGCCTTATAGACAAACTGCACCGTGTCGCTCAGCGCCATAAACCCGTGGGCGAACCCTTCCGGGATCCACAGCTGACGTTTATTCTCTGCGCTGAGCACCGCGCCCACCCATTTGCCAAAGGTGGACGATGAACGACGGATATCCACTGCCACGTCAAACACCTCGCCTTCCACACAGCGGACCAGTTTGCCCTGGGCGTGCGGAGCCAGCTGATAGTGCAGCCCGCGCAGTACGCCTTTCTGGGACTGGGAATGGTTGTCCTGGACGAATTCCACCTGACGGCCCACCGCCTCATTAAACACCTTGCTGCTGAAGCTCTCAAAGAAGAAGCCCCGCGCATCACCAAACACGCGCGGTTCAAAAATCAGCACCTCAGGAATCTCTGTTTTAATAATGTTCATCTTTTGCTAACCGTTTATTTGCCCAGGACTTCTGTTACCACGCGAGCCACACCCTGACGCCAGTCCGGGAGAGTCACCCCGAATGCCTGCTGAAATTTTTCATTCGACAGGCGTGAGTTGAGCGGACGCTTCGCCGGCGTCGGATAGGCCGTCGTCGGAATGCCCTTCACTTCCTGAACCGCCAGCTCGGCACCGTGCGCCCTCGCCACCTCAAACACATAGCGGGCGTAGTCGCACCAGCTGGTCTCGCCGCTGGCCACCAGATGATAGGTGCCGGCCAGCGCCGGATTACGCAGCGTTTCACGGATTGCCGTCGCCGTGCAGTCTGCCAGCAGCTCTGCGCCGGTGGGCGCCCCGTGCTGGTCGTCAATGATGGAGAGCGTCTCTTTCTCACCCGCCAGGCGGAGCATGGTTTTGGCAAAGTTGGCGCCGCGGGTGGCATACACCCAGCTGGTACGGAAAATCAGATGACGCGGGTTGCCCTGCTCCAGCGCCAGCTCACCGGCGCGTTTGGTTTCACCGTAGACGTTCAGCGGGCCAGTCGCTTCATCTTCCCGGCGATAATGGCTGCCGGCACCGTCGAACACATAGTCTGTGGAATAGTGCACCATCAGGGCCCCCAGCTTCGCCGACTCTGCCGCCAGCACCGCCACCCCTTTGTCGTTCAGCAGGTCGGAGAGCTCCCGCTCGCTTTCTGCCTTGTCCACGGCCGTGTGCGCGGCGGCATTCACCACCACATCCGGGCGGACGGTACGCACGGTCTGCGCGATGCCTGCCAGGTTCGTCAGGTCACCGCAAAGCTCTTTATCAAAATAATCCACCGCGACCACGTCGCCGAGGGTGGACAGGGAACGCTGCAGCTCCCAGCCCACCTGGCCATTCTTGCCAATCAGTAAAATCTTCATTCTCTGTATCCTGTCGTTGACGAAGAAGGCATTAACGCTCGTTCAGCAGGCGCTTGAGATAAGCACCGTACTCGGTTTTCTTCAGGCGTTCGGCCTGAGCCGCCACCCCTTCCGCCGACAACCATTTGTTGCGGTAACCGATCTCTTCCAGGCACGCGACCTTCATCCCCTGACGCTTCTCAATGGTGTGAATGAACTGTGATGCGTCCATCAGGCTGTCATGAGTGCCTGTATCCAGCCAGGCAAAGCCGCGCCCCAGGAGTTCAACATGCAGGTCACCGCGCTCCAGATACATCTGGTTGAGAGTGGTAATCTCGAGTTCCCCGCGTGCTGAAGGCTTAACGTCCTTCGCCATCTCCACCACGTTATTGTCGTAGAAATAGAGACCAGTTACGGCCCAATTTGATTTCGGCTTTAATGGTTTCTCTTCAATTGACAGCGCTTTAAAGTGCTCGTCAAACTCCACCACGCCAAAGCGCTCCGGATCCAGCACCTGGTAACCAAACACCGTGGCACCGGAGGTCTTCGCCGCCGCTGCTTCCAGCTTTTTACCGAAGCTCTGGCCAAAGTAGATATTATCCCCCAGCACCAGGGCGCAGGCATCGTTGCCGATAAACTTCTCGCCAATGATAAAAGCCTGCGCCAGACCGTCCGGCGACGGCTGAATGGCGTAGCTGAAGTTCACCCCGAACTGCGCCCCGTCACCCAGCAGGCGCTGGAAGGAAGGCATGTCTTCAGGCGTGGAGATGATAAGGATATCGCGAATGCCCGCCAGCATCAGGACAGACACCGGGTAGAAAATCATCGGCTTGTCGTAGATAGGCAGCAGCTGCTTGGAGACGCCCTGGGTGATGGGGTATAAACGCGTGCCGGAGCCGCCGGCCAGAACAATGCCCTTCATCTTCAGTTCCTTTTTTATTTATTCAGGCCAAGACGCTCGCCGGCATAGGAGCCGTCCAGCACACGCTGCCACCAGGTCTGGTTGTTCAGGTACCAGTGCACAGTTTTCTCAATTCCGCTCTCGAACGTTTCCTGCGGCACCCAGCCCAGATCGCGCTGGATTTTCGTGGCATCAATGGCATAACGCAGGTCATGTCCCGGACGGTCGGTAACAAAAGTGATCAGGTCAGCAAAGTGGGTGATGTTTCCCGGCTTCTGCGCCACCACCTTGTCGAGAATGGTGCAGATGGTGCGCACCACATCGATATTTTTACGCTCGTTATGACCGCCGATGTTGTAGGTCTCGCCGCTCTTGCCTTCGGTCGCCACTTTGTACAGCGCACGGGCATGGTCCTCAACATACAGCCAGTCACGGATCTGCTCCCCGTTGCCATATACCGGCAGAGGTTTACCCGCCAGGGCATTAAGGATAGTCAGCGGGATCAGTTTTTCCGGGAAGTGATACGGACCGTAGTTGTTGGAGCAGTTTGTCACCACCACTGGCAGGCCGTAGGTGCGGTTCCGGGCGCGAACCAGATGGTCGCTGCCCGCTTTGGAGGCGGAGTACGGGCTGCTCGGGGCGTACGAAGTCTCTTCGGTGAACAGGTCATCGGTGCCGTGCAGGTCGCCGTACACTTCATCGGTGGAGATATGATGGAAGCGGAAGGCCTGCTTCTGTTCCTCTCCAAGCCCGGACCAGTAGTGGCGGGCTGCCTCCAGCAGAGTGAAGGTGCCGATCACGTTGGTCTGGATGAAGGCGGCCGGGCCATCAATGGAACGGTCCACATGACTTTCTGCAGCGAGGTGCATCACGATATCCGGACGGAACTCGCTGAACTGGGCCGCCACGGCAGCGGCATCGGTGATATCGGTCTGGGAAAACGAGTAGCGTTCACTCCCGGCCACCGGCGCCAGGGATTCGAGGTTGCCGGCGTAGGTCAGGCAGTCCATCACACGGACTTCGTCCAGGGTATTTTCAATGATATGACGAACCACGGCAGAACCGATAAAGCCTGCGCCCCCGGTGACAAGAATCTTCATACTCTCTCTCGTTTTTCAATGAATTACATACAATTTTCTGAAGTAGCAAACAACCGCAGGCACGCTACCGCCATTGGCTTTCGCAACCAAAATGCGTAGTGCCTGCAGTAATTTGTATATGTCATCAGCTAAAGTTAGCGGAACATGAACCACGCTCTCATTGTGCTGGAAACGGCAAGTCGGCCAAACAGCGGTCACTTTGCTTGCTTCTATGCCCTTTCGCTATCAGGACTTTCCCAAACAGCTAAAGGAATCTCTCTGAAGCAGAGAGATGCGCTCAGTGCCGGGCTATCATCCCTCTCAGCATCACTTCGGTCGTTGATATCATGGCAAAGCCGCACTATCACCATTACGAAGTGCAGCACACTCAACATCGCTTAGTACCCAACAAGGTAGCGCCGCATTATAGCGCTGGTTATACAGAATAAAAATCAAAAAGCGGTGTGAATTAATTCAAGGTATGAATGGAACACTTTTGATACAATGTTAAAACATTCAATAGCTTGCTATACATCCTTTGATTACAAGTTATCTCTGGTGACAACAACACTAATTAATTCGAATTTCACGAACAACAATACCTCTTCATTCGGAAATACATGTCATGTTTTTTCAAGATATCGAACTTGTATGGGCTGATTCCTGCAAACTGTTTTTTTTCCGTGTAACCATAGTGATGGTTTGACTCGATTTCAAATGCAAATCATTTGCATTAAAGCATTTGATTTTCCCGGCCAGCTTCATGTCAACGCACACTCTGCAACTGTAAAGCAAGTGATCCCAACCGCAAGCCAGTGTAAAATCGGCACTTATGTAGAACGGGATATCCACACCCCGGAGGAAAAATATGAAGTTTTTGGTCACTGGTGCCGCAGGTTTTATCGGCTTTCATATCGCGCAACGCCTAATGAATGAAGGGCATGATGTTGTCGGGATCGACAACATGAATGACTATTATGACGTCAGCCTAAAGCAGGCTCGCCTGGATCGTCTGGCATCTCCGGCATTTCGTTTCCAGCAGCTGGATCTTGCCGACCGTGAGGGAATGGCGAAGCTGTTCGCTGCAGAACAATTTGACCGCGTGATCCACCTGGCGGCCCAGGCGGGCGTGCGCTATTCGCTGGAAAACCCCTATGCCTACGCGGACGCTAACCTGATGGGGTATCTGAACATTCTGGAAGGCTGCCGTCATACCAAAGTGAAACACCTGGTGTACGCCTCCTCCAGTTCGGTTTACGGCCTTAACCGCAAAATGCCGTTCTCCACGGAGGATTCCGTCGATCATCCGGTCTCCCTGTACGCCGCCACCAAGAAAGCCAATGAGCTGATGGCGCATACCTATTCCCATCTGTACGGCATCCCGACTACCGGCCTGCGCTTCTTTACGGTCTATGGTCCGTGGGGACGCCCGGATATGGCGCTGTTCAAGTTCACGAAAGCGATGCTGGAAGGGAAAAGTATTGACGTCTACAACTACGGCAAAATGAAGCGCGACTTCACCTACATCGACGACATCGTCGAGGCGGTAGTGCGCGTCCAGGATGTGATCCCGCAGGCCAATGCCGACTGGACCGTTGAGAGCGGTTCCCCGGCGACAAGTTCCGCGCCGTATCGGGTCTATAATATTGGCAACAGCTCGCCGGTGGAACTGATGGACTACATCACCGCTCTGGAAGAGGCGCTGGGGATGGAAGCGAAGAAGAATATGATGCCGATTCAGCCGGGCGATGTGCTGGACACCAGCGCAGACACCCAACCGCTGTATGACCTGGTGGGCTTCAAGCCACAGACGTCAGTGAAGGAAGGCGTGAAGAACTTCGTCGAGTGGTATAAGGATTACTATCAGATCTAACCTATCTCTGCCCTGCCGCGATCAGCTGATTGCGGCAATGGATAAACATCCCGTATTGCCTTCATTTATCATTCATTTCTTTACCCGAGCCTGGCACAGGCTATAATTTTTTGTGCTAAAGAATAATTTTTACTGGTTTTAACGACGGTGCTGAAACCAGTTTCATCTGCCGGCCAGCGAAAAAGACAACAACTATAAGCCTGGTCCCCTGCTGTCACTCTTTTCAATACTATTTTTAATGGCTCCTTCAGCATTTTCTCCTGATAAATAAAAGACATTACTTTCTGTAGGAATTTTCTTAAGAAGAGGATATGTTAGAGATCGCAATACAGCACCTTCCACGCTGATATATTGCTTAACTTGCTAATGATTCAACCAACTAAAGCTGTGGTAGATATTATGGAAAACCTGTTTTTCTTAGTGGTGGCTGCCATACTACTTGCTGTGTCTGTTTTCTTTTTAATTTCATATCTGAAAGACAGAAAGAAAACGAAACTGACGTTTAATAAACGCAAGTGGTAAGGCCCGCTCCATATTGCAATTAGATTAAGATAATATTAAGAGATAAAAAAATGATATGACAGAATGACCGTTCATTCTGCGTTTTGGCATGGCCTTAAGGCAAGAAAAAAAATAAAGCTACTCGCGCCCTGTCCCTCGTATTTCCCCAGGGCATAAATAACAAAAGCCTGCGTTGCAGGCTTTGTTTTACCTCCCGGCGCTTATCTCCGGCATCTACATCACAGTGACGGTAGCTCTTCACAAGGTAAGTTTAACTTATCGGACCTGTTTTCAACCCGCAACGGGTTTTGAGCAGGATCGTTAGGTTCATCACAAATCAAGAAAACTACGCGTACTTTACGGTTAATCGCGTTTCAAAATGCATCTCCTTGTAAGTGAAGAAAATTAACAAATCTTAATTTCTGGTAACGGCCATAATGACAATGAGACATAGCCAATTACGCATTGCAAGGGCCTAACAGTTTACTTCAAACAATCATCAATGTTATATGACTTTTCATCAGGCTAAATTTAGCAGATATAATCATAGCTAAGTCACGTTTTTTAACATACATCTCTTAAACCTATAAATCTGTCAAATGTTCCCTTATGCTCGGGATATTAGCTCTAACAATTGATATTTCCGACAAAAAAGTTCCAAGCCAAACTGAAATTCTTAACCTTTCTTTCATTTAACAAATGAGACCACCCATTAATGTAAAAGAACCATAATATCAATGAACTGATTGCATTTGTACGGAAGTAGGCTGAACCCGTATCAGCGGCAGAGAAGTCTGCAGAAAGATCGTGATTCGTGATGCCACTATTTATTATTGAAAAAAGTGATGTGCTTATCTGTGCGTAAAGAACAGCGACGTCTGCGGCAACTAGAGGATCAAAATCAGCTTCTGGAGGAGTTCGCGGCATACCTGAGCCGATATAAGGTGCAATTTTAGGAGGCTATGAAATAAAAGTTCAGAGGTCGACTCAGAAGTGCCAGGGGGTGAATGTTGTGGAAAAAGCATATCTTATCTGATAATTACATTAAAATAAATGAATTTAATTATAATTAACAACTCCAGAATGAAAATCAAGGAATATTAATTTTTAAAAATAATAGAGAGGAACGATAGATTAACGCGCGTAAAATTTAAAACATATATGGCCTTTTCTCGAGAGTAACTGAAAAAAGGCCTACTATTCATTCTGCTCTAGATTTAAACCTAGATTTTGATAATAAAGATTCCTTTATCTTCATAGTTAGTTTTTTTTCAATTAAATGATAAAAAATATTAGATGCTATTATCGAGAAAAGAACAACTAAAAAATAAAATAAAGGGCTATATTGTAAAAATTTTATTTTTTTAGTTAGGATAGCAATGGTCTGGATAACAAAAGGGTGAATTAAATACAGACTATATGATATCTCACCAAGAAAAAGAGGATACTTAATTTTATCTATATATTTCACTAATAATCGTTCAATGCTAAGAAGTCCACCAACAAAAAACAATGCTGGAAGACCAAACTCAATTGTTCTCACTGCAATTGATACTGAGAATAATTTAGCAGCAAAAGAAGCTGATATAATAAGTAAAAGCCCGACGACTTTTTCCTTCAAAGAACCAGAGTAAATAAGGAATAGCGCTGCTCCAAAAATAAACTCATACTTTATGGGATCATTTAGAAATGACCGAACTACTTCTCCAGTCGAAAGAAAGATAATATCAATAAAAAGGAATAATATAAAAGTGAGAAATACCTTTTGCACGTTACTTCTGTTTATAAAGAAGATAAATGTAAGATAAAAGAAGAACTCAAATGTTAAAGTCCATCCGTTCTGTACCAAGAATTTTATATCAAAAGGAATTTTTATCAAAGTGAAGGATTGAATAATCCCTGTCTGTCCTCCAGAAGAGTTAACCAAAGAAGGGGCGATCAAATATACGCCCAATGCCAAAAAGGAAACTGTCCAGTAGGCCGGTATTATTCTAATAATCCTATTACTAATAAACTGTAACTTGGAGCTATCCTTAGTAGTTACAAGCATCATTATAAAGCCTGATATAATAAAGAAAATATCTACACCAATTCCACCCCAGGAAAATATATTTGTATCTTGTATTCCCAACTGTACGGTCTTGTGATTTGCATGACTAAAGAGAACTACCAATGCAGCAATTCCCCGTAGTATTTGTATTGAATTGATTTGTCCAGAAATTTTCATTAATAGCTCTGAATATGAGATTTATGATAAAGTCATGCTATGTTAATTTAGCAGTTAAGTAAATTATAAATATGTATTTATCAATATCATTAGTTGATTGATACAAACCCCCTCCTCAAAAACATAAATTTATCAGTACTCTTTTTTGATCCTAAAGAAAATTAAGAAATAAACCGAAAATTAGTCTTTTAAATCTGTTTGATATTTCATTCTGCTTAACAAATAAGTAAACTAGCCAAGCATACATTTATTTAACTAAATAGGAACATCCCCACCCCATGTAAACATTAGTTCCATTTAGAATAAACAAAATAAAATATTAAATTTTGGCACAATATTATTATATTTTTTGAATACGAGACGACACATTAATACACTAAAACAAACTCCATAGAACATCACCACGAAATTTAAAACATATCACGGTTACAATCCATTAAATAAAATTAATAAAGTGAACACATGCAAATATTTAATGAGCGCCGATCTTTTCAAATAATTAATTATCATAAGCATAACTATACGCGAAAATTATAAATCACACGATTGTTATTTCCAAAAATATAGAACTATAGATCACAAGTTAATGAAAAAATATGATATATATCATTTATAAAAGCCGGCAACAAACGAAGCCGGCTTAAAGCAGAAATTAATCGTTACCAAAAAGATCGCGAGTATAAACCTTATCCTTCACATCATCAAGCTCATCTGCCATTCGATTAGAAATGATAACATCAGCTTCTTGCTTGAAAGCATTCAAGTCACGGACTACGCGAGAATTAAAGAACTCATCTTCTTGCATAACCGGTTCATAAATAATGACTGGGATACCTTTGGCCTTAATACGCTTCATAATCCCTTGAATAGAGGAAGCCCGAAAATTATCTGAACCACTCTTCATTATGAGTCTATATACACCTACCACTTTGGGGTTGCGACTTAGAATTGAATCAGCAATAAAATCTTTACGAGTACGATTGGCATCGACTATTGCAGAAATAATGTTATTTGGCACTGACGCGTAGTTAGCAAGGAGTTGCTTAGTATCTTTTGGCAAACAATAACCTCCATAGCCAAAAGAAGGATTGTTATAGTGATCACCAATACGCGGGTCAAGGCATACACCTTCAATTATTTGTTTACTGTTTAGCCCTTGGCTTTCAGCATAACTGTCAAGCTCGTTAAAATAAGACACTCGCAAAGCAAGGTAAGTATTTGCAAATAGTTTTATCGCTTCGGCTTCAGTTGAATCTGTAAACAAAACAGGTATATCTTCCTTAATGGCACCTTCTATTAATAAATTAGCGAAACGCTGAGCGCGTTCAGAGCGTTCACCAATCACAATCCGAGAAGGATAAAGATTATCGTATAAGGCTCGTCCTTCTCTGAGAAATTCTGGAGAGAAGATAACATTATCAATTCCCAATCGCTCTTTTATGCTTTTTGTAAATCCAACGGGAATTGTCGATTTGATAATCATAACAGCTTCAGGATTAATCTCAGAAACGTCGCGAATTACAGTTTCAACTGTTGAAGTATTGAAATAATTAGTTTTCGGATCATAATCTGTTGGAGTTGCAATAATGACATAATCAGCTCCACGATATGCATCATATTTATCCGTCGTTGCACGAAAGTTTAGGGATTTCTCGCTCAAATACTCCTGTATCTCCTTATCAACAATAGGAGATTGTTTCTGATTAAGCATATCCACTTTGGCTTGTATGATATCTAATGCAACAACTTCATGATGCTGTGCAATAAGGATACCATTAGATAAACCAACATAACCTGTACCGGAAATAGTAATTTTCATTCGATTACACTTTTATCAGTTAACTGGATAACGGCTAATAGCCACGTTATGAATCAACACGGTTAATGTTATTACCTTGAGGTATAATCCATGTCAAAGTAACCATTTACTGTCTTTTTCAAATCAACCTCTTTGGCTACAAATATAAAAATTAATATTTATGCCATGATATATCATAGCATATAATGGAAGAAATAATTATACTTCTCTGCTTTGTTAAAAAACGTTTAGTAAAAACCTATATAAATGTATCTATATTTTAAATTTACAATATAATTCTTCACCAGAAAGGATAAACATTAATTTTGAACACATATATTAATGACGTGATTATGATAAACATAAAAATTACAGGAATCCATTGTCGAATATAAGAAACAAAACTCACACTTACAATAGATTTGATAAAGAAAGGAAAAACTAAAAATGACACTAATATTTGTGCTATGGAAAGTGTTAATGAAACATACCACAATGTCGGGAACAGAATTATGGTAAAACTAATACATAACACAGCTATGCCTGCAACTATGTTCCATATGAATTCAACATTTGTTTTTCCATTTGCTTGTGCAATAGCACCTGTCAATCCTCCCATAGGTCTTAGTGCTCCAAAGATCAGCATAAATGGCAAGATGTCCATAATAGGCATTCTTTCACTACCATAAAGCAATGTTATAATTACAGGGGAAAATAAGTAAATAAATATGTAAATACAGGAACTAAATGCTGCAATAACAAATGTGCCTTTAAGGAATATTGTTTTTAATTCATGCAACTCTCGTTGATGTTCTGCAAATCTTGGTAATGCTAATCTATTAATTACAGGTGAAACTAATTTCAGCGGTTGAAGAATCATATCTTTTGCCAAAGAATACAAGCCAAGAGATTCTCCACCAAGAACTTTCCCAACAATAATTACATCTAATTGCGTACGCAATTGATTAATAACTTGTGACCCTAATTGATATACACCATATTTAAAAACATCATGTACAATTTCTTTTTCAAATTTGAAAAGAGGCCTCCATTCTCTATTTCCAAACAATGACATGAAACATAATCTTAAAACTGCATTCAAAATTAGTCCCAAAACTACAGCAGAAGTTCTAAGATCTGTTTTATAAATAGCCCATACAACGAAAAAGAATGATATAAACTTAGCCCCAATTTCAATTTGAGATAGTAAAATCATTTTTTTAGCTTTTATATAATGGGCTTGGTATTGCGACAAGGAACCAAGGAAAACAAAATTAATACTGGCTAACATAATCAATGATTCTAACTGTGGCATCTTATAGAATTCGGTGATCGGCAACGATGATGCGAATACAATAATCCCAGTAAAAAGACTCAATAAAAAGTTAATCCAATATATCGTACTTTGTTGCTCTCTGGTCATATCCTGTTTGTAAACAATATAACTACTCATTCCCATATCTTGCAAAATCATAGCAATAGCAAGTACGGTATTTATTATAGCCAAGACCCCTAGTTCATGTAATTCTAACACTCGTGCAAGAATACTTATTTGTATTATTTGTAGAAGTGCAGAAATAAAATTGCTTCCTAATAACCATACTGCCTGCCCCTTTATCCCACTCACAGATGGTACTCCATAAGATAGGTCATTTTTTTGTATTCAATGTCTATATTAAATGACTCTTCAATTTTTTTGCGGGCATTAACTGTAGCGCTAAGAACAGACGCGGGATTATTATAAATAAACATTAATTTTTCAGAAATTTGTTTTATGCTTTTTTCATCACATAAATATCCACTACTATTATTTTCAATTAATTCTGGAATACCGCTGTGATATGTAGATACTACAGGTAAACCACAAGCCATAGCCTCCATCAGTGCAACAGGTATCCCTTCCATATCGCCATTTTGAGATGTTATTGAGGGCAATACAAAAACATTACTTTTATCAAGAATAGCTTTAACGTTTGATTGAGATTGAAATCCTGTTATCCTTACCACATCTGCCAGCCCTAATTCATCGATTAATGACCTTAAACTTGACTCTAGAGGACCATAACCTACAATGGTATATTTGAATGGAATATTATTTTCTTTTAGTATTGAGCAAGCGCGAATAGAATATTCGATACCTTTCTTTTCAATTAGCCGACACACAGAGACTATATTTAATACATCCTTAATATCTCTTCCCTTATATACAAATTCGTCAACATGAATACCCATTCTAATAACTTCAATTTTTGAAGATTCACAACCCAATGAAATCATTTTTTCTTTCCACAAATGACTTATAGGAAAAAATAAATCGCCTTCAGCAAATAAATTAACATACTGTTTTTTATATCTAGCAAGTACGTCTTTTATTGAAATATCAAAACCATGGAAAATAGTAACTATTTTACCATCCAGCACGCCTAACTCTCTTAAAGAGTTAGCTATTGTGCCACATGTCCCAAAATGCGCAACAAAATAATCAGCTCTATATACTGACTTTATACTCCCAATAATTGAAGGCAAATATAAACTATGAGACAAATGCCCATATTTAACTATATTAAATGCATTTACTTTTCCCGACGTCAGACACTTTAGTGCATGAGAAAATCTTTTTGTGAGTACAGTCAATCGCCCTTGTGTAGTAAAGTTTGAAGGAAATACGTAATCAACTTTTTCCTTTAGATTATAGTTTAGAAAATCTTCATGCAAACAGCTCATATCTCCAGGGTAAAGCGCCAATATTCGAACATTATGTCCCATTTTTATGAATGAGATAATTTGATTCTGAATGAAAGTTTCCGAAGCAACGGGGAATGTGGCACAAAAAAAAGTAATATTCATTTTATTTCAAGCCTTCAACAATTTCTTTGATGTTATTATATCCCCTAGTTCTTGTTGTATTAATTCTCTGCATTAGGGTGCTTTTTACATCCTCATTATTTGCTAATACATGGTTTATTTTATCTACAACACTACCTGTTATTAATTCATTTATATCCGATGACAGAAAATCCATGTCAAGTTCATTCATTACCCCTCGTGATTTATGTTCATAGTTAAAAGCAATAGCTGGCGTACCGAAGTTCATTGATATTATTGCAGAATGTAATCTTGTTCCGATTGTCAGCATACATTTATGGAATAAAGTGCCGAGTTGAAGATCATTTAATTCATCCATGACAACATGATAGTTTTCTTTATTTTTTACCAGTTTTTTAATTGAAAGAGCAACAATTCTATCATCATTATTATAACTCTCAATACCTGTGCAGGTAGAGAACGCAATTATTTGATATCCCAAATCAATAAAATGATCAATTATTTTCGCAAAAGCCTCTTCATACTGACCCTGAGTGACACCAAGTCTTTGATCAAACGGCGCTAATTTTCTTACAGTTATAGCTATTGTTTTCTTTTCAGAAATTAAATTATTCCAATGATGAATCATATAATTATTTGACTCATCAGAATTAGGATCAACTAAAAAAGCAGTATCGACACTTGACGACACATTTTTCATGTTAAATCCATATTTAACCATAATATCGTAGCTTACTCTTTCTCGTAACTGAACCAACTCAACATGAGAGAATGAGTATTTTGCTACACGATTGAAGTTTTTTCCTTCAAAAGGGCCAACACTATGCCCAATGAGATAAATTTTTTTATTAGCAAGCAGGGAGCATAAAACATGTTCAAATTGAGATACGCCATATAAGTCGACAAAAAAAGAACCACCGACTTGAATTACAGCATCATATTCTTTGAGTTGTTCAGTGAATTCTCTAATATATTGTGGTAATGGGAATGCCTTTAATACCCCTTTCTTTTCTATATGGCTGATCATAACAAGCGGCAAACACTTGTTTTTAATTTTATTGAAAATGATTGATAATGCCCCTGCTTTCTTCTTAGAAGTTTTATCAAAAAGAGGATCTTGAATAATTGTCTCCCCCAGAAGATATTCTGAACTTTTTGAGTATCGGCTAAGAATATCAATTTCAAGATTTGCCTCTAACTTCCTCAGAGTATCTAAAAGACCTCTGAGAATTGCAGCATCTCCACGGTTTCCACAAGTATGATTACCTACTAATAATAATTTCATAAGCCCTCAAATTATTTTCAATACAATATTTCTTTATTAGATTATTAACTGAACTTTATATTTACGAATGAAATTCAGTAGTATTAATAGCTTTATTTTAAGTATAATAAACTGATTTGTACTTTACTCATGATTACCTTTATGTTCTATATAATTATAAAATCACCTGACATCCAATTTAAACACACGAAAATTTAACTCATTAAAATTATTTAATTAATTTATTAGACACACAAAAATAATATACAGAGATGCTCTTAAGGATAATTGACAAAATATTTGATATGTAACAACCACCTCCATAGAGGTGGTTTAAAGTATAAATATGTGAATTAAGACTTTACTTGGGCATCTAAAATTAGTTAGACCACTCAGTGTGGAATACACCTTCTTTATCAGTACGCTTATAGGTGTGCGCACCAAAGTAATCACGCTGAGCCTGAATCAGGTTAGCTGGCAGAACTGCGGAACGGTAGCTGTCGTAGTAGGCAATTGCGGCAGAGAACGTCGGTACCGGAATACCATTCTGCACGGCATAAGCTACCACATCACGCAGCGCCTGCTGATAGTCATCAGCGATCTGCTTGAAGTACGGCGCCAGCAGGAGGTTAGCAATGCCAGCGTTTTGCGCATAAGCATCAGTGATCTTCTGCAGGAACTGCGCACGAATGATGCAGCCAGCGCGGAAAATCTTGGCGATCTCACCGTAGTTCAGATCCCAGTTGTACTCATCAGAAGCAGCACGCAGCTGGGAGAAGCCCTGAGCATAGGAAACGATTTTACCGAGATACAATGCGCGACGCACTTTCTCAACAAATTCCGCTTTATCGCCAGCTGGCTGAGCCTGGGGTCCACTCAGCACTTTCGAAGCAGCTACACGCTGGTCTTTAAGCGAAGAGATGTAACGAGCAAATACGGACTCGGTGATCAGAGACAGAGGTTCGCCGAGATCCAGTGAGCTCTGGCTGGTCCACTTACCGGTACCTTTGTTTGCAGCTTCATCAAGAATGACATCAACGAGGTATTTACCTTCTTCATCCTTCTTGGTGAAGATATCTTTGGTAATGTCGATCAGGTAACTGCTCAGTTCACCTTCGTTCCATTCGGTGAAGGTTTGCGCCAGCTCTTCGTTGGAGAGTGCCAGACCGCCTTTCAACAGCGCATAAGCTTCAGCAATCAGCTGCATGTCACCATACTCGATGCCGTTATGAACCATCTTCACATAATGGCCAGCACCGTCAGCACCGATATAGGTCACGCATGGCTCACCGTCTTCAGCAACCGCAGCAATTTGCTTCAGAATCGGAGCAACAAGTTCATAGGCTTCTTTCTGCCCACCAGGCATGATGGAAGGCCCTTTCAGAGCCCCCTCTTCACCACCGGAAACACCGGTACCGATAAAGTTAAAACCTTCGGCAGACAGCTCACGGTTACGACGGATCGTGTCCTGGAAGAAGGTGTTGCCGCCATCAATAATGATGTCGCCTTTATCAAGGTAAGGCTTCAGGGAATCGATGGCGCTATCGGTGCCAGCCCCGGCCTTTACCATCAACAGGATACGACGTGGTGTTTCAAGGGATTCAACAAACTCTTTTACTGTGTAGTAAGGAACCAGTTTTTTGCCTGGGTTTTCGGCAATCACTTCTTCGGTCTTTTCACGGGAGCGGTTGAAAACGGAGACGGTATAACCACGGCTTTCGATGTTCAGCGCAAGGTTACGCCCCATCACGGCCATACCGACAACCCCGATCTGTTGCTTGGACATTACATACTCCTGTCAGGTGTGGTCACTGCGACACGTTCGCAGCTTAAAAACAGTGATAATTTTAGCTCAAAGATGGTTAAGAGCATAGGGTAAATTTATTTTTATGATTGACCTTGTGAGAAAATAAAACGGCCATCAACTCGACTCATTATGTTGAGCTTAATAGTACAATAAGGCTACTTTGTTCTGCATTAATGAGTAAGAGATGCTTCTTAATAAAAGTAACAACCATACAATTATCGTTAATTTTTATAAGACAAAGTAATTTTTATAAACCACGTAAGCAATTACTAAGAGATACTGTGTAAGTGAGAAGTCACATGATAACAATCAAAATCAGGAATTTAAAAACAATAATGAAAACAACTATCTCGAGATGAAGCCTTTCATAATACTTTTTTCTGATAAATCAGAATTGAGCAAACCTAAATTGGATTCATATTCCGTTGTATTTTTTTCATTGATCAATTGATACCACCATATCCCTTTAATATAAGGCCTTGAGTTAACAAGACGAATATATTTAGCAATATATTGCTCTTGTTCTAATGCATTGATTTTCCCTTTTCGAGAGTTCGAATATCCCATTTCAGTGATATAAATGCCTACTGTTTTTCCATTGTTAAATCTTTTAGTTATTTCTTCTTGAAAGTTATCTATTTTCTTGAAATCAATATCAGGATCATTTACAGAATAGGGGTGTATAGATATGCCATCAACGTAGTTCATTAAACCGTTTTGCATCATCACTTCAAGCCAATATACATGACGACGATCTAGAGGATTCAAACTGCCAGCTATTATTTTAGCATTCGGAGAAATAGAATGAATTTTTTCGCTCGTTTCTTTAATCAATTCAACATAATTATTTGCAGACATCATTATTCCGTCTAAATTATAACCCTTAATATCTTTCGACCACCATTCATTATAAATCTCATATGTAACATTGTAATTTTTGTATCTATTCACAACCCAATCGACATAGTTCACAAACGCACTTCTGGTCGCTGCGTCGATCGGTTTATCATGACTATATAGTGGATTTTTATATCCTAATATTAGTAAAGGTGTAATATTATTGTTATTTGATTCTTTAATTAATTTATCTAAACTGTCATTAGGTACCTTATATATTCCTTTCTTCCTTTCAACATACTGCCATCTATAATCTGTACGATATGAAACGAAATGATATTTTTTTAGCAACTCGAATATTTTAGAGTTATCTATGTTTAACTTTTCGGGATGAAAGCACACTCCAAGGATTTTTGTGTTATCATCTGCATTCGAAACGGATGAGAAAAATAAAAAAAACACTATTAATAGAAATTTTCGCATAAGAATACCTTTCCTCATCTAATATGCCTATCATACTATTTTTTCATTACCCATGTTTTTTATAAGTAGAAACATATCTACCAAACATGAATAAATATTCGTATTTCCTATGAAACGTTTGAATAGTGAAGAATATTCTATTTTAATGCCATAACTAATTAACTGCGCTTTAAGTATTTCTCGCTCTCTATTTTGTATATTGTTTCTTTGGCAGAAAACTTCAAATGCATTATAAATTTTTTGCTTATTGCTTAGCGTTATTCTATTTTTATCATGTGAGGTATCTTGGAAATATAAAGGCATATTAATCAGATATGCTTCATTTAGTTCGGAATATGTAAGCAATCTATAGAAAAGCTCCATATCTTGCCATGCCGGCATGTCAGGAGAAAACTTCCCGGCATCTCTCAATCTTTTTGTGTATGTAAAACATTGGTTACCAATAATATTTTTATGTAATAACTCTTTACCTGTTATTGTTGTTGGCAAAATTGAATTTAGATATCTGACCTTTTTATACTTACCTCCAGCGACAACAGTCAGGTAGTATGTATATAAAAACACATACTTGTTCAGAAGATGTGATTTATCCATCAATTGCTCGATCCTGTTTAGTGAGAAGTAATCATCATCATCTAATCCAGTTATAAACAATCCATTTGCTTTATCTATTGCTAAGTTTCGACTCACACAAGCGCCAGAATTATCTGTCTTTAAAATATAGCTAACTCGTGGATCCTTTTTACTAAAATTCTTAAGGAACTCTTGTGTACCGTCGCTCGAATTATCATCAACAACAATGATTTCCAAATTCTCATACGTCTGATTAACAACTGAATTAAGTGCGCGTTTCAATAACTCAATACGATTAAATGTTGGAATATAGATCGTGACTAATGGATTATCTTTCATTTCAATATCTCTTATGGAATTAAATTTTTATATGCTACGATAGTTTTTTCATTCATTAATTCTTGTGTATATTCGGTTGAGACCTTGTCATACAAGGTATCTTTTATTTTGTTCAAATCAAAATCATTTAAACTAGATAATAATTTTGCTAGTGAAGCAGGATCTTCATTAGAGAATGAAAGGCCACTTAGACTGTTTATTGTTTGAAAGGCACTTATATTACTTGCGATAACAGGTAATTTATAACTTATTGCCTCAAGTGGGACCATTGCTAGCCCTTCCCATCGCGAAGGAATAACTAAACAGTTAGCCTTTAGGTAATACTCAAATAATAATTCTTGATTAATCCAACCTGTAAATATTAAATTAATATTTTTAAATTTCTGATTTTTATAATCAACACTATCATTGACGGGTTCGCCAATCATTATAACTTTAATTTTATAATCGAGTGCTGTTTTATCTATAATTTTCAGTGCATCTATGAAAACATCAGTACCTTTCTGGTAATCGAAACGACCAACATATAACAAAATATATTCTTCACAATTATTACAATTAACCTGATTTGTAACTTCCGGAATACTCACACCATTATTAATCACCACCATCTTATCTTTAGGAATACCTGCTAAAGAAGCATCGTTATATTCACTTTCACCAACGCATATAATTTTGCTAGTATACCTTGCTAATATTTTTTCACATTTAATATATAATGTTTTCTTTAGTTTATGTGAATCCATTAAAAATGGAAAAGCATGAGGACAATATACGACTTTAATCTTTTTATTTTTAAATAGAAAAAGTATTAATATACGTCCAATAAATCCAGCAAAGGTGCTATGAAGATGAACTATATCAGGTTTATATACTTTTATCTTTTTATATAAAACAATTCCAAGATTTATTAATGATATTAGCCCTCTCTTTTTTCTATCAAATGTTGTCACATTACACTTCAATACTGACGTTATTTCCGAAATATGCTCATTAGGAACAATGACTTCTACACCATCAATTTCTTTATTATTTATTTGGTATGTGGCCAAGCTATTAATAACGGTAGCAACACCTCCTTTAAAGGTTTCTGCTACATGTAGTACTTTCATTTATATGACCTCAATAATTATCTATTGTCAAAAAAAATCAAAAACTGGGTTGAATTGATATGGATAAACACCAGCAATATTGCTTGCAATCATCAGTACAAAATATATAAAAGATACAATAATGAATGTAACGTAAATAAACTTGTTATTTATTTTTTTGAATACTATAGGAAACATCAACATGACATAGTATAAAAAATATTGAATAATTCGTTGAGGACCTGCAGGATCTGTTCCTAGCATAGCAACTGGGAGTAACAGGGCAACTCCACATAGATACATGCACTCATAAATTCTATATTCTAAATTCTCTTTCCTTAACCGCTTTCCTATTATGTAAAAGAATAACGCAATCACTACATATAGCATAACGGTTAACAAGCCATTTTTGCCTTTTGTCGCTTCTTCTGTGTAATGCTCATATCTTGAGTTATTTAAAGCCATATGTGCTATCATAAGTGGCGCAGCTATGGCGCTACTTAAGACTATAGGTATTATTTTATATTCTATCCGCAGTTTATTATGACAGACGAAATAAAATATTAACATCAGATATGCTGTCACATGAAACTGTGATGCGATTAATATTACAACAAAATATTTAATAAAATTCTTATTAACTAAATACTTTGTAGCCAAAAAACAGATTCCCATTGCAATACATTGGCGAATTTGGTTATACATCGCCATATACAAACCAAATGTTATATAAATATATATTGAGAGGGGATAATCTACTGATCGTGATTTTAAAGTATATATAACTGGAAAAATAGAAACTAGGGCCATCGCGAAAAAATATAGGGAATAATCACTACTATAAATCTCACGTACTAAATATACCAAATATTGATATCCAGTCTCTACTTCTGGATCAAATTGAAATGAATAATTATTGAATGGGAAACGGAAATAACGAGTATAAACATTCGCATCGGTCCCAATCTCATAATGTCTCATTGTGGCTAATACCACCAATATAAGCAATGGAAACAAGACAGCTTTTCTATTTAATATCTTATATTCAGCAACAACCCATGAATAGACAAGTAAAAGTGCAATAATATATGGGAGCATTTTTTATCTCGTGAAAATTAAATTTGTCAAATTCCTTTTATCCATTATACGATATTTTCTATTATAGATAATTAAGATTACTGAGTCTACTTTGTATATATATCTGAACGCTGATAAGGTAAAAATAATAAAAATGCGTATTTTGATATATAAAAAACACCTGTGAGGGCGGATATCTTGCATGTTATAGTGTAACTAATTTATAGTATCTATAATTATTACAAGTAGCGAACAGGAGATTTCAAATATTTGATTATCTCCTGCTCTTTTGTATGATAAGGCTTAGTATGCTGATTTGTTTATAAATCCTTTAAAAATCGTAAGGAAAATAATCTTCAAATCTAACCATATACTCCAGTTACGGATATAAAGTAAATCATATTCAATTCTTTTTTCCATTTTTTCAAGTGTATCAGTTTCGCCGCGCCAACCATTAACCTGCGCCAACCCCGTAATCCCTGGCTTAACTTTATGCCTGAGCATATATCCTTGAATAAGTGCTCTATATTGCTCATTATGAGAAACTGCATGTGGTCTTGGTCCAACTACAGACATCTGCCCAAAGAGAACATTAAAAAATTGCGGTAACTCATCTAAAGAGGTCTTACGCAAGACCCTACCTACCTTAGTAATCCTGACATCATTTTTTGTCGCTTGTTTAACGTTACCATCATTTTCCATAACCGTCATTGAGCGGAACTTCCAAACTTTGATTGGTTTTCCATCCATTCCATATCGTATCTGTCGGAAAAAGACGGGACCAGGAGAGGTAAACTTCACAACACAAGAAATAAGTATCAAAACAGGAGAAATCAAGATCAGAATAATTGTTGAAACCACTATATCTTCTAATCTCTTGAAAACCATATTGATACCATTAAGTGGGGTATCAAATAAAGGTACAACAGGGACACCATTAATTTCCTCTGTTCGAGATTGTAATATATTGAATGTAAATAGATCAGGAATTAATAGAACTGAGCATGTTGTGTCAGTCAATTCTTTAAGAACATGCTTTATTTTATCTTCATCTTCGATAGCAAGAGCGATATAAACTCTATCGATCTTTCCAGATTTTGCATCCTCCACAAGTTTATTTAAATCGCCAGCATATGGTATTCCTTGTAAATTATCTGTACACTCGTCATCGTAAATACCTTTGACTACAAACCCAAGCCACGTCTGTTCCTGAAAACTTTTGAATAATGCAACACCACTTGGCATAGCACCTACCATAGCTACAGTGCGACGGTTATAACCAAGATTTCTTAGTATACCAATTCCATATCTAATGAAGCACCTAAAAAATATAAAACCAACACATACAATTACATACCATTGATAAAATACAAAATGCTCAGCATTAGGTATAGGATATATATTAGAAATTAAAAAAAGGATTATTAAGCTCAAAGTCCAGTTTTTTATTATCATTAACAATTCAAGTGAGAGTTTATTTCCCCTCCATGAACGATAAAAATCAGTAATCCCACCTATCATTTGAAAAACAACAAGAGCGAATAATATTAACACTCCAAATGCTAAATCATATTGTATATTGTTAATTAGATAGACTATATATAGGGAAGAAGAAACAACTAAAATATCAAACAATCTCTGTAACATAGATATAATTGAAGCATTACCAGAGATTTGATACCTTTCAGGAAGAATATTCATTATTTAATCCATTAGGTCATAGAATTGAATATAAAGTAGATATCAATGATGATAAATATTACAACGTATATCGCTATATAACTTCAAACTCTACTCTAATTACAAGTTGCATTTTATTAAATTTAGCTTTTCAACAGTAATAATTGTCGATTTATGTATTTTTAATATATTTGAAATATGAAATTTATGTGTATTGAAGGACGCACTCTCTTTTTCTCACAAAAACACGTTATAGTATTTTCTTGGCACTGAAGAATATTCCTTCAGTGCCAAGATCATCATCTATTTACCATCAGTATACTTGTAGCCATAATAGTTATATCCGTATCCATAATAACTACTGGCTTTCTTGACAACACCATTCAAAATACATCCTTTCACTATTACACCACTCTGTTCTAATCGCTTAACACTTACCTCTATTTCTTTTGCAGTATTAGTCTCGAAGCGTGCAATTAGCAAAGTAGTCCCAGCATAGTTACCTATTATTGCAGCATCTGTAACAGCCAGAATTGGTGGTGTATCTAGAATAACCATATCATAATTAGCACTTGCCCACGAAACCAAATCCCCGAAGCGTCGATGCATCAGTAGTTCAGCTGGATTAGGCGGTACCATTCCCCGAGGAATAAAATCAAATTCAACCGTCGGAATCTTTCTTACAGCCTTTTGAGCATCAACTTTACCCGAAAGTATATCAGACAGCCCATTATCATTACTTACATTAAATAACTTATGCGTATAACCTTTACGCATATCAACATCAATAAATAAAACTCTTTTTCCGCTTTGAGATATAACGGCAGCAAGGTTTGAACTCACAAATGTTTTACCAGCATTTGGACTAGCTCCCGAAATCATTAGCACGTTATTCCTTGCTTCCATCATTGCAAAATGCAAGCTCGTACGTAGCCCTCGTATTGCCTCAATTGCAAGGTCCGCTGGATTGTCAATTGCTAATAGTCCGTTTACTTCACTAATTTTCCTTCTTTTCCATTTTTGTTCCTGGGCCACTCTCTTTGCAAAGTCATCTGAAATAGGAATACTTGCGTATACATTAATACCTAAATCCTCTAATTGCTCGGGAGTTTCAATACCTCTACGCAAGAACATCCGAATCATTACTAATCCAAGTGAAATGATTCCGCCAAGAATAAGCCCTGCTAAAACCACCAATATCTTTTTCGGTTTAACCGGTTTTGGTTGCGTAACGGCTTCATCAATAATTCGAACATTGCCAATTGCACTAGATTTTGCAATATTAAGCTCTTGTTGTCGGTTTAACAATTGCATATATACAGCACGCCCGGATTCTACGTCACGACTCAGACGCAAAATTTCCTGTTGTGTTTCTGGCATTGACGAAACTTTTTTATTAAGTTTTAGTTTTTCATCTTGTAGCGTTTTTCTTTTCTCCATTAATGCCTTATATGTAGGATGCTCCTTAGTATAAAGTTGAGAAATTTCTGACTCACGAAAAGTTAATTCATTTAATTGATTATCTGCATTAACTATCTGATCTAAAACAGACTTTGCTTCTAAAGAAAGATCGACAGAATCATTTTGACGACGATAGGCATTAAGCTTATCCTCAGCCAAATCTAACTCACTACGGACCTTTGGTAATTGTAAACTTAAAAATTCTAGACTTTTAGAATCCTGGGCAGCCTGGCGAGAAATATTCTGCGCTAAATAATTTCCAATTATACTATCAACGATATTTTCAATAAGTTTTTTATTTTCACCAGTAAGCGATATGCTTAAGATTCCAGTGTCTTTACCTTGATCCGTGACTGTGAGTATTTTTTGTAATTCCGTAATAGCTTGCAAACGAGTTAGGTACGTAATTGTGAATTCCGTTCCTGGGTTTGCATCTATTTTATCTATCTTTATTGATAATCCTTTACTATCTAATAAAACACCTGTTTTACCTGATAACTCGAATCCATCTCCAGATATCGTATAATTAGTGTGATCTATTACTTTCAATGTTAATTCAGGGATGTCTTCATTAGCCATCGAAATATATAATCTTGAAACATATATTTCGCCTGGTTTGTCCCCCATCAGTCTAGCCCAGCCACTGCCAAAGACAGGAAAATATTTTTGTCTGACTTCAGCTTGTAGATTTAGATCATCTACGGTTTTGCCTAAGATCATTCTCGATTGTAACAAAGCAATTTCTGGAGCAGATTGAGGTTGACTATCCGGAAGCATTTGACTCAAATTACTCAATATAGCGTTTGCTTGTTTTTCCTCAACCTGCACTAGGGCATCTGCCTGATATACTGGAGTAGCAAATAACGTATATACTATGGCTAGCAATGTAAATAATGACACTATCGAAATAATTAATTTTCGATTATCAATTATTTCCCCAACTATCCGTCCTAAATCTATTTCATCTGTCTCTTTCTCAACAGATTTATGCTTAACTGATGACATGCAATTTTTCCTGATATTTATGCGCCTAATTTCTCAACCCAGCGCAAGCCGGCTTGCTCAATCAATTGATATACAGAGTTAAATGCTTCTTCACTCTTACGATACGGATCTGGAATTTCTCTACAATTCAGCCATTGACCAAACAACATAGTTTTCCCTCGGGCTTCGGGTGCAATACGGCCAATTTGTTCAATATGATATTTTTCCATGACTAGTATTAAATCATACTGGCGCCCTAGAGAGGCTGTGAATTGCCGCCCCTTATGCCCATCTAAGGATAATCCATGTTTAACCGAAACTTTGATTGCACTTTCATCAGCATCATGATCGACTAATGCAGATGTACCAGCTGAATCTATTTTTTTATTAGGCAACTCGCGGCGTAGAAAACGTTCACCAATAGGTGATCGGCAAATATTTCCAGTACATACTATTAGAATTGAATCAAACATTAGTTGGGCCATCTCTTTATATAACGCATTGTTTCTGTCATATCATGCACACCAGTAATCGTCGGAACCAACTGTGAAATAACCCGATTCCAACGAACCAAAGGAGCTGTAGTCACGTATACAATATCATAAGGCTGCAACTGGAACTCAGTTCCCAACACCATTGCTGAAGCATCTTGTGCATTGAGTTGGTAGATATTAGCAATTTTCCCTTGCTTATCTCCTTTCAGCTGGCGAATAACAAATACACCAGTGGCATCACTAAATGCTTGTGACATACCTTCAGCATTACCTATCGCTTCAGTAAGGGTCATACCACTACGATCCATCTTCATAGTGCTCTGTTTACCAACCTCACCCATTACGAAAACTTTAAGATCATCATTACGGGGCACAAATAGAATATCACCCGGATATAGCAGATGATTCTGCGTTAAGTCCCCCTTTTGCATTAAGGCATAAAGAGAAATTTTGGTATCTTTGCCATCATGCGTAAGCACTACATTGCGCCAGTCTGCATCAGCAGATAACCCACCAGCGGCATTAATAGCATCCATGACCGTCAATGGAATATTTGTTATCGCTTGCTTTCCTGAGTTGGTTACTTCTCCAGTAACATATACCTTCTGGGAGCGAAATGCGGCTATACTCACATCAACTTGAGGACTTTCGATGTAAGTAGTCAAGCGACCCGCAATCTCCTGTCGCACCTGGCTCAGTGTCTTACCTGCAACTTGGACCTTTCCAATATAAGGGTAGAAAATAGTTCCGTCAGAATTGACCCAGTTTCCCGTATCACTTGCACTCCGATATTGACCAGCAGGTGTGGTCAATTCTGGATGATCCCACACTGTCACCATTAGTACATCCCCAACCCCAATACGATACTCGTAATTTTTAAGCAAAGTATCTAGTTGCGGATTTGGTCTCGCCATCAGCGTTTCCGGACGTAACTGATCTACCAAACTTGGAGTCATAGGATATACATTCACAAGTTTATCCAGATCGTAATCACTATCAGGGAGTTCAATCGTATTCTTTCGTAAGCCATTTAATCCTTGCCCAGGAATAATCGTACAACCCGATAAAAATCCTAAAACTAAAGCTAACGCGGAAAATCTAACAATTTTTTTCTTCATAATGTCACATCATCAGTAAACCAAAATTTGCCATTTCCTGAACAGCTATTGATTATCCAGCACATCCTTGTGTGGGTAGATATAGAGATGTATACGATTTGCTTCCTGCAACGTTACCCAAATCTCTTTACCAATCTGCCGCATTCAGCCTATAAACTAAAAGGGATTTCTATCCCAGCACTTGCGCCAACATCATCGCTATCGCTATGAGATGCGTTGGTATACCACAGCGAGGTGTTAAGGCGGACTGTTTTATAGACATCCCCACTCCAGCCAAGTTGTATACCTTTCAATGTGTCAGCATTCGGGAATGCTTTATTAATTGATTGATCTTTGGGATTTACTTTGGCATAAACCAAACGCGTACTCCAACGCTGGTTATCCTCTGTTATCAGCTCAACCTTACCGGCGAATAGCTGACCGTCTCCCCCCATAGCATCGCCTAGCGGATAGCCCTGCTGATAGTAACCATCTTTATAAATATGATGTGTATAGGTATAGCCCGTTCGACTCATATTAGTACGTGTGTCATGCGCTTCGAAATACCAGTTCACCGCATTTTTACCCCAGCCATGATGCCCTTCGACCCCACCGAGGAACATATTGGCTGATGGTAAGTAACCAGACTCATCCTCGCCGATCATCTGCCCATAAAAGCTTACCGGCCAGCCCAGAGTCGGCTCCAGTTTGAATTTAAAATCAAACCCGGCCAGCTGGTTGCCCGGCTCGTTATCGGTACCGGTATTATCATGCCCAGTGAAGCCATCCCAGAAGCTACTAAATGATTGCGGCCGCCCTTCCCCACCCCACTGCATAATACGCGATGCGCCTAACTCTAAAGACTGGAAAGGTGAAAAGGTGAAACGTCCGCCGATTATTTTGGCATGGGGCACCGCGGTATATTGATTCATCTGGCTTGCGGAGATCTGGTACTGCCATGGGCCCACCCAGCGCAGCCACCATGTTTCCGGCGCCGCCTGCTCTGCCCGCTGCATCAGGAAGCCGGTCATCGGCCGCATGGCATCCCCACGGATCAGGCTGCCTTCATAGCCCGGCCCCCACCACTGCGGTACCTGGCCAAAGGAGAGCCACTGGTTCCAGAATTTCACCGCGCCATAGGCGCCGTTGGCGTTGAACCGCGATCCGTTGCTGATCCGCTCTCCCCCTTCGACATTGCCCTGCAGGTGGACATCCCACCACTCGCCGCTATTGTTAAACGCCAGGCCTAACGAGTTATCTGCTGGCTGCGTCTGGCCAAACCCTTGCGGGGTGCCCGGCTGGTCGGTCGAGGTGTAGCCGGTGACCCGGAAATCGGCTTTTAAAGCAGACAGTCGCTGGCTGATACGAGCCAGAACCACTTGCTCAGAAGAATAGGACGGTTTGGCCTTTTTTAGCGCCCGGGCGATCTCTTCCTGACTCAGCGGCCAGGTCGACAGGCTCAGATGGATGACCCCGCGATCGGAAAGCCAGGCAAGGTCGTTTCGCAGATCGTTATCATTTACTACTAACCCGGCCGCGTAAGCCTGGGCTCCCAGTGAGGAAAGCAAACCCAGCGTCACGGCAATGCGCGCAATTTTTATCATTGTACAAGATCCATTTTCAGCCCCGCTGTCGTATCTCAATGAGAATGAGGGGAATAGCAAGATAGAAAGCGCTCGCGGCACCAGCTGACTTCACTGTGCAACACCGACGAGGCAAGTACAGTTACCCTAAGCTGCTTGTCATCTTTATAACATCCGCCCAGCTCACAATGTAGGCGAATTTTACCCTATAGGCTATCGATGAGATGGGAAAAATAATATCCAGGTGATATCAGCAGCGCTCCTGACCAACTTCTGAGGCTATCCGTGGAAGATGGATGGATATCCGATGAGGGTATTCATCCTGACTAGGTCGATTTTTACAGCCGTTGAACAGGAACTATTGTACAGCAGCAAGCGGCTTCAGCGACGCTACCGCCCCTGGCTTAACAGCTACCAGCGCACTGACTACCTGAACGACTATTTTATCGGCCTGTGGATGAATAATTGGTCAGGCCTTTATTTTTGCGGCGTTAAGTCTACGGGATTTCGGTCACAATTGGGAGTCTTACTGCCGAATATCTGCCAATTAATCCTATCCTCTGTTTTATTGGCGAAAATTAGCGGTTCGCCAATAAAGATTATTTACTGCTCTCAACAATCGAACACCTATACGACATCGCTGCGCCGACGCATACACAGCTAACCCTCTGAAAAAACATATATTTTTCATGACACCCGCGTCATTCAAAAATCAGATAATGTCGTCATAGTCAACTACAATTTCTAATAGTTTCCAATATCTCGATATACATTAAATCTGTATCAGGTGCTTTTTGTATGCATTTAAGTAACGTCTGATCACCCCTATATCCATGTAAACAGGCAATAGCAATGTAGTAGCACTTCATTATTTCATAAATATGAATTATCAATTGCCCGGCATATAGTAGATTATTTTCTTATTTGACTAATTAACCAGCGAAAACTTAATTTCCCCTGTAAAACAAATGACAATTACCAGGCCTGCTTGTGCAGATCGTTTCGGGTATAGGGTTTGTCCAACGGTCCTACTGCGATGGCGATTTGTCCCAGCAGGGACTGAGTCGGCGCTTTATTGCCGCTATGCAACAGGATAAGCGGGACCATCATCAGGCACGCGACGCCGCCCCATGAAATACTCACGCTTTCCGAATGAGTGGTACGTTTTTGCAGCAGCAGGAACAAAGCGCTGCCAGCAGCACCCAGCAGCAGGCCAGCGATCACTTCCGAGACGGAATGCGCATGGATGACCAGCCGTGAATACCCCACCACTGCGGCTAAAACATAGCCTGTGGCGACCGCTGCTCTTTGCACACCCGCGGAGAAACGGGCGCTAAGCAGCCATAAGAAGATAGGCCAGAAGGCTGCGGAGAGCGCTGAGTGGCCGCTGAAGCCGGTGTAATCCAGCTCGCGAATACCCAGTCCCCAGCCCATAAAGGCCAGTTTGGAGGCGCAGACGATGGCGCCGGTGATGCCGAACAGCAAACTCCACTGCCACGCCAGCAACCGCGACGTTTTACGCAGCATCAGGACAATAAACAGCGCCGCTGCGCTGGGCAGCAAAACGGTGCTATCGCCAAAAAATGAGATGAGTTGCCAGTTCATATACCTGTGATCCTTCGATGATGTCCACTGCCGTGCTCAGGGATTATCCATAATGTCTGTACCAGCTCGCATGCCAATTCATTTCACATTTTTATGCATGCAAGTGAGATGTTTAAAGCGGAAACATGATCGCAGTCAAGTTTTATTTTTGGCTGACGTTGACCGCTTTCCCTGCACTTTAGGAATTGTCGCACTAAGTGACTATTCATAAAGCATTATTGCCGCTACTCCGACCATTGCACCACAGAGGCCCGAGACAAACTACCAGAAGTCTCCGAAGCCATACTTTTCTTTACAATCGTTATAACATTCACGTTATGAATAAATTCTGCATAACGTTATGAGCGGCAGGACCGATGTTCAGAACCTGCCGCCCGGTCTCAGGCTGGCGTTCAGGCCAGCAGTTTTTTAATGCTTTCGCGGAATTTGGTGCCTTCTTTCAGGTTACGCATTCCGTAAGTGACGAAGGCCTGCATATAGCCCATTTTCTTACCGCAGTCATAGCTTTCGCCGGTCATCAGCATCGCGTCGACGGACTGCTTCTTCGCCAGCTCGGCAATGGCGTCGGTCAGTTGGATACGCCCCCAGGCGCCCGGCTCGGTGCGCTCCAGTTCGGCCCAGATATCTGCCGACAGCACGTAGCGGCCCACCGCCATCAGGTCGGAGTCCAGAGTCTGCGGTTCGTCCGGTTTTTCAATAAACTCGACGATACGTGCGACCTGCCCTTCCGCCACCATCGGCTCTTTGGTCTGGATCACGGAGTATTCTGAGAGATCCCCCGGCATGCGTTTCGCCAGCACCTGGCTGCGGCCGGTCTCGTTAAAGCGGGCGACCATAGCGGCGAGGTTATAGCGCAGCGGGTCAGCGGTGCCGCCGTCGAGGATGATATCCGGCAGCACCACCACAAACGGGTTATCCCCGACGACCGGACGGGCGCAGAGAATGGAGTGGCCCAGACCCAGCGGCTGCGCCTGGCGCACGTTCATGATAGTTACGCCAGGCGGACAAATGGCCTGGACTTCCGCTAACAGCTGGCGCTTCACGCGTTGCTCAAGCAGGGCTTCCAGCTCGTAGGAGGTATCAAAGTGGTTTTCCACCGCGTTCTTCGAGGAGTGCGTCACCAGAACAATCTCTTTGATCCCGGCGGCGACGATTTCGTCAACAATGTACTGAATCATTGGCTTATCAACGATCGGCAGCATCTCCTTTGGAATTGCCTTTGTGGCCGGCAGCATATGCATGCCTAGTCCTGCGACCGGAATAACCGCTTTCAAATTCGCCATATTCATCTTCACCTGTTTGGTTGCAAAACACGCGGTTTTGCAAAATTGTACATGTCACAAATCCATTGAAACTGATAATACACGGATACTGCCCGGGCATCTGCCCGCCAAATTCTTAAATTCACTGTCACGTAAAAGAATACACATAACTCCCTTTTACCAACAGTTAGAAGTGAGAATAATCTTATTCTCGATCAGGTTATTCAGCGGTGCGTTTCTCTGCGCCGTGCAATGTGGCCGAGATCCCCGTCCACAGGGCGCGCCAGCACGCCAGGGCTGCCGTGCCGCACCTATGCCCGCAAAGAATAGGTATAGATAATAAATTTATCCAGGCAATATATTTCAGCATTTACCGCTGGACAGGTCGCTATACAAGCCATAATCGGCGGAATAAAACCAGGAGCCGCCCTATTCTGCGCCCCCTTTATGAGCTGAATTATGCCGATTTTGCGAGGGATTACGCTCTTCCCCCATAGCGTAAGCATCACCTCTCGCTGCGACGAGCGGTGTCACAGCGCCGCTTTTGCGCCCCTGGCGGAAGCGCAGCGGCAGACGTTCTGATATTGGCCCGCTTATTCCAGGGCAACCGCCATGGTGTTATTTTTTCACTGTTCTTTACCGGAACATAATTCTTATCGGTTCGCTTAATCTGCTGGAAATATATCCACCCATGGCAGGGCGCTATCCGCGTCGTTATTGCATTTTATACTCATCTTATCCATGATCGTGGTAACACATACCGCAGTCGTACAGGTTTTAATACATATGGAATGGATTGCCGATCCGTCAATCTGGGCAGGTCTCGTCACGCTGGTCGTTATCGAACTGGTGTTAGGTATCGATAACCTGGTCTTTATCGCTATCCTCGCTGAGAAGCTCCCGCCCGCCCAGCGCGACCGCGCGCGGATCACTGGCCTGATGCTGGCGATGGTGATGCGTCTCCTGCTGCTGGCCTCTATCTCCTGGCTCGTCACCCTGACCAAACCGCTGATTGTTTTTCACGACTTCAGCTTCAGCGCCCGCGATTTAATTATGCTGTTCGGCGGCTTGTTCCTGCTGTTTAAAGCGACCGTCGAGCTTAATGAGCGGCTGGAGGGAAAAGACAGCGATAATCCCACCCAGCGCAGAGGGGCCAAATTCTGGGCAGTGGTGGCGCAGATCGTGGTGCTTGATGCCATCTTCTCGCTCGACTCGGTGATCACCGCGGTCGGCATGGTCGACCACCTGGCGGTGATGATGGCCGCCGTGATCATCGCTATCAGCCTGATGCTGATGGCCAGCAAGGCGCTGACGCGCTTCGTTAACAGCCACCCGACCATCGTGATCCTCTGTCTGAGCTTCCTGCTGATGATCGGCTTCAGCCTGATTGCTGAAGGCTTCAGCTTTATTATTCCGAAAGGCTATTTATATGCGGCAATTGGCTTCTCGGTGATGATTGAAGCCCTTAACCAGCTGGCGCTGTTTAACCGCCGTCGCTTTCTCTCCGCCAATATGACGCTGCGTCAGCGCACTACCGAGGCGGTAATGAACCTGCTGAGCGGTCAGAAGGAAAAAGCTGAACTGGATGCTGACACGGCGTCGCTGGTGGCCGATCAGGACCATCATCCTTTGTTTAATCCGCAGGAAAGGTTGATGATTGAGCGGGTGCTGAACCTTAATCAGCGCAGCGTCAGCAGTATTATGACCTCCCGCCATGATATCGAGCGCATCGACCTCAGCGCGCCGGAGGAAGAGATCCGCAGCCTGGTGAAAAAAAATCAGCACACCCGCCTGGTGGTCACCGGCGGAAAGGATAATGAAGACCTGCTGGGGGTGGTGCATGTTATCGACCTGCTCCAGCAGTCCCTGCGCCAGGAGCCGCTGGATCTGCAGGCGCTGGTGCGCCAGCCGCTGGTCTTTCCGGAAGGGTTACCGCTCCTCTCAGCCCTTGAGCAGTTTCGTCAGGCCCGCACCCATTTTGCCTTTGTGGTGGATGAGTTTGGCTCCGTCGAGGGGATTGTGACCCTGAGCGACGTGATGGAGACCATTGCCGGCAATCTGCCCAACGAGGTGGAGGAGATCGACGCCCGGCACGATATTCAGCACCATCCGGACGGTTCGTGGACGGTTAACGGCCATATGCCGCTGGAGGATCTGGTGCAGTATGTTCCGCTGCCGCTGGATGATAAACGTGAGTACCACACCGTTGCCGGTCTGCTGATGGAGTATCTGCAGCATGTGCCGCAGGTGGGGGAAACCATTGAGATTGACGGTTATACCCTGCGCACGCTGCAGGTCGACAGCCATCGGGTGCAAAAGGTGCAGATCGTCCCGCCGGTAAAGCAGGAAGAGCTGGATTATGAGGTGTAATCCTAAGGGATAAATAACGGCCCGGGGTATCCCGGGCCGTAAAATTGATAGCCAGGTACCCTGTTTATTGCCTGATGGCGCTTCGCTTATCAGGCCTACAGAATGGCGACACAAACCGGGGAATTACCCCCTGCTGCACAACCCAGGCGGAGTCAGGCGTAGCCGCCGCCCGGCATTAACGTGACATCACACTTTGACGACATGCTCACATCACAGGGAATTGATGCTCTACAGCCGCCACACTGCCTGATGGCGCTTCGCTTATCAGGCCTACGGGAGGGCGACACAGACCGAGGGATTACCCCTATCGCACAGCCCTGGCCAGATCAGGCGTATCCGCCGCCCGGCATCAATATGACAACACACTTTGACGGCAATGACACAGCCCGGAAGTCCCGGGCTGCTGGTCTGGACGATTACAGCTTATCGAGCAGTTTTTTGGCGTCTTTGCTCTCTTTGCTGCCTTTATTACGTTCGACCCAGTCGTTGAGGCGCTGCTTCGCTTCATCCTGCAGCTGTTTGCGCAGGATCTGGTCGACCTGCAGGCTGTAGCTCAGCGACTGCCAGTCGCCATAGATGCGCAGCGGGATAGCGGTCTGTTTCAGGCGGTCGATAAGTTTGCCCTCGCCTTTCCAGCCGCCGAGCACGCGCACGTTAAAGCGCATATCGCAGTTCTCTTTCTGCAGATCGAGCTGACCTTCGCCGGTCATCGCCATCACATCGGACTGCCCCTGCAGGCGGTTCAGCGTCACCAGCCCGTTATCCAGCGTGAGCTGGCTGCTCACGGCATCCAGGCGGGTGGCATTGTCATAGTTTTCCTGCGCCCGCACGTTGGTGCTGCGCTCAACGGCCTGTTGCACCAGCTGCTGGAAGTTAAGTCCTTCGGTTCGGGTATCGGTCATCTGGAGCTGCGCCTGGCCCTGCCAGTGACGGCGGAAATCATCCGCGTCAATGCGCGTTCCGGAAAACTCGCCGGTCAGTGACAGCTTGCCGGTCAGGCTTAATGAATAGTTGAAGGCTTTGATCAGCGAACCAATCTCCACGTTCTGCAGCGCCGGCTGGAACGTCGCCTGCGGCGTGTCGCCGCGGGCATCAAGGGTCCCGGGGAGGGAGAGCTGGCCGCCGTCGAGGTTGCTCTGCATTTTGCTGACCGTCAGCAGCCCCTGCTGATTGCTGATTTCGCTCTGCACCTGGGTGAAGTTCAGGCCGCGCCACTGCAGCTGGTCGGCGCTCAGGGCCATCCGGCCGTTAAAGCCGCGCAGGCTCTGGTAATCTTCGCGCTCATCGCTGTCGGCGATCACCGGACGCAGCGGTCGCGTCTGGCTCTGGCCCTGCGGGCTGGCGCTGCTGTCGGTCGCCGGCGAAGAGGATGCCAGCAGACTGTCAAGATTCAGGGTGGTGGCGTGCAGATCCAATGACCAGTCCGGGCGGTCTCCCAGCACCACGCTGCCGTTGCCGGTGAGGGTGCTGCCGCTGGCCATCAGGTTCAGATTATCAAAGCGCAGGGTTTTGCCATCCTCCTGCCAGCTGGCCTGCAGGCTCCCCTGACCATTGATGCCGTCGGGGGGCAGCTCGGCGCCGCGCAGCTGCCAGCTGAGCTGGCTAAAGTCGGCTTTTAACGAGTGCGGATAGTCGCCACCCTGCACGGTGGCGGAGAAGCTCAGCGCCAGGTCGCGCTGGTCGCGGTTGATCCGGCCGGAGAAGTCGACGGTGGCCCGGTGGTTCTCATCCTGCTCCATCTGCAGGCGGATGTCGCGCACGGTCACCTGCTCGCCGTTCTCATGCTGGAAGAAGAGCACGCTGTCGGCCACCTGCAGCTGGCGCACGTCGTAGGACCATCCGCGGTCCTCCGGAGCCAGCGGCAGGGTGTTGTCATGCGGCACCACCGGCGCGGCGCTGTCGCGAACCGCTTCGGTTTTCGGGGTCAGCTGGATCACCGCCCCCTTGAGCATCACCTGCTTCACCTGCAGCTGGTGCGACAGCAACGGCAGCAGCGCCACGTCGAGGCGCATGTTGTCGGCGCGGATCACCGGCTCCTCGGCGCCTCGGGCGGTCAGCGTCATGCGTCCGCTGAGAATGCTGAGCTGCGGCCAGACGTGCCAGCGCAACGGGCCATCGAGTTCAAGCTGATAACCGCTGCGCTCTGCCACCTGATGCACCATATAGGCGCGAAAATCGTTGGGATTGACCAGCAATACCAACGAGGTAAGCCCGGCGACAATGACCGCCAGCAGGATCATCAGCGTTGTCAGTATTCGTCTCATGGCACCCTCAGCAACACCCCGTTGACGTTATCAATCCTTGTCGATTCGGCTCGCCACCGCGCCCTGTTGGTCGCGATATTTGGCGTCTTCACGGCGATTATATGGCCGCGCCGCCGGGCCCGATAAGGGTTCAAAGCTCAGCGCGCCGATGGGCATCCCCGGGCGCAGCGCCAGCGGCAGTTTGCCGGAGTTGTAGAACTCAAGCACGATGCAGCCGGACCAGCCCGGGTCGATGCGGTGCGCAGTCACGTGCACCATCAGCCCCAGGCGCGCCAGCGAGGAGCGTCCGTCCAGCCAGCCCACCAGGTCGGCAGGCAGGGTGACCGACTCGTAGGTCACCGCCAGCGCCAGTTCGCCTGGATGCAGGAAAAAGGCCTCCCCTTCCGGCAGTACGATCTCTTCGCTCATCACGCGGTCCAGCGCGGCGCTGACCTCGGCCTTCGGGCCGCTTAAATCGATAAACGGCGCCGTGTGGCCGCGGAAGGTGCGGAATTTATTACCCAGCCGTACATCAACCGTCGCGCCATTAATACGCTCAACGGGCGGGCGCGGATTGATGGCCAGTCGCCCTTCATCCAACCAGGCTTCGATATCTCGGTCACACAGACGCATGGGCTTTCTCCTTATAAGGCTGCTTCCCGCACGCTTCGCGGCGGAGAGGGCAACAGGGCTACTCTTTGCACGTTACACAATTCGGCCAGGTTATTCAAAGAACTGACTGATTTTGGCCTTCAGAATATCAATCGCGATGCGGTTTTTGCCGCCGCGCGGCACGATGATGTCGGCATACTGCTTCGACGGCTCAATAAACTGCAGGAACATCGGGCGCACGGTTTTCTGATACTGGGCCATCACCGAGTCCATGGAGCGGCCGCGCTCGTTTACGTCGCGCTTAATGCGGCGCATCAGGCAAATATCGAGCGGGGTGTCGACGAAAATAGAGAAGTTGAGCTCGTTACGCAGACGCGCGTCGGTCAGCAGCAGGATCCCTTCAAGAATAATCACCTTCTTCGGCTCGACGTGAATGGTGTTCGGCGTGCGGGTATGCTCGACGTAGCTGTAGACCGGCAGTTCAATCGGCTGGCCGCTTTTCAGCATCTGCAGGTGCTGGAACAACAGACTGTGGTCCATTGAGCTCGGGTGGTCATAGTTGGTTTTGACGCGCTCTTCCATCGACAGATGACTTTGATCTTTGTAATAGCTGTCTTCCGGAATGACGCCAATATGTTCGTCGCCAACTTGTTCACGCAATTCGCGATAGAGAGTACTGGCAATAAGACTTTTGCCAGAAGCCGATGCGCCGGCGATACCTACAATGACGCACTGATGGGACATATCAGTCATAAATTTTTGCGACCTGATTAACCTGGATAGAGATGGAGGGTGGCGGCGGACCGCCAAACGCGGCAATTATAGGGATTTCAGCGTCCCGATACCAGTGGTATGCGCCCCGGACGGCTATTCCGCCGCCGGCGCCCAGTCATCGGTATACCAGATATGCAACAGCGCATAAGATCGCATCGGCTGCCAGCGGCGGGCATAGCGGGCGATGGCGGCTGGCGTCATTCCCGGAAAGCGCTGTTTAATCAGGTAGTCGTCCGGCAAAAAGATATCCTTCGCCTGCCAGCCGCGCAGGGCAAAGTAGTTTGCCGTCCAGCGGCCAATCCCGGGCAGAGTCTGCAGCTGACGCAGCCCGGCGTCGATATCCGCCGGCGCCGTCAGTGGCAGCTCGCCGCTGAGCGCCGCCCGGGCGAGGTGGATCAGCGCCTCCGCGCGGCGAAGCGGCATCCCCAGCGCCTTCAGCCCCTGCGGATCGGCCCGGGAGAGCGCCTCCGGCGTCGGAAATAAGACATAGCCGGGGGCGTCCGCCAGCGGTTCGCCCCAGCCGGCCGCCACTTTGGCGGTGAGCCGGGCGGCCATCGCCACGCTCACCAGCTGGCCGAGCACCGCGCGCACCGCCTGTTCGAAAGCGTCCAGCGCCCCGGGCAGGCGCAGCCCCGGTCGCGCCTGTGCCAGGTCGCCCAGCGTGCGAGCGACCTGCTGCGGGTCGCAGGCCAGATCGAACAGCTGGCCAATTCGCGCATAGCAGATCTCAGCCACCGGCTGCAGCCCCGGGGAGAGCGTCACCCGCAGGCCCTGCGCCTCCTCGTCCGGCGCCAGATGAATCAGCCCGCCGTGGCCTGCTACGCGAAAGCTGCGGCTGTAGCCGCCGTCATGAAAACGCTCAACGCCAGCGACCGCACGCGCCTGCAGAAAACCAACCATCCACGCCCAGTCGTAAGGCGGGGTCCAGGGTAACAACACCATAAGCTCTCCTTTATATAGCGTTTCAATGATAGTCGCCCTTCACCGTCAGCGCCTTGCTTTTAAATTCCGGTTGTCGGCATGACGGCGATCCGCTAAAGTCGCCCCCCTTCTTCACCGGCATGGGGATTTTGCAGACGATGTTTATTGGTTTTGACTACGGCACCGCCAACTGTTCGGTGGCCGTGATGCGGGAAAACAAGCCCCAGCTGTTGACGCTGGAAAACGGCAGCGCCCTGCTGCCCTCGATGCTCTGCGCGCCGACGCGCGAAGCGGTCAGCGAGTGGCTCTATCGCCATCACGATGTGCCCACCCACAGCGACGAAAACCAGGCGCTGCTGCGCCGGGCGATTGCCGCCAACCGCGACGAAGACATCGAGGTGCTGCGCAACAGCGTGCAGTTCGGCCTCGCCTCACTGCATCAATATGTTGAAGATCCGCAAGAGGTCTACTTCGTTAAATCGCCAAAGTCCTTCCTCGGCGCCAGCGGCCTCAAGCCGCAGCAGGTGGCCCTGTTTGAAGACCTGGTCTGCGCCATGATGCTGCACATCAAACTGCAGGCGGAAAGCCAGCTGCCCGAGCAGATTGACCAGGCGGTGATTGGCCGACCGATTAACTTCCAGGGCCTCGGCGGCGACGACGCCAACGCCCAGGCGCAGGGGATCCTTGAGCGGGCAGCCCTCCGCGCCGGTTTTCGCGACGTGGTCTTCCAGTTTGAACCGGTGGCCGCCGGCCTGGATTTCGAAGCTACCCTCAATGAAGAGAAGCGGGTGCTGGTCGTCGATATCGGCGGCGGCACCACCGACTGTTCCCTGCTGCTGATGGGCCCGCAGTGGCGGGAGCGCGCCGACCGCCAGCAGAGCCTGCTCGGCCACAGCGGCTGCCGCATCGGCGGTAACGACCTCGACATTGCCCTGGCCTTTAAATGCCTGATGCCCCTTCTCGGCATGGGCGGTGAAACGGAGAAAGGCACCGCGCTGCCGATCCTCCCGTGGTGGAATGCGGTGGCGATCAACGACGTCCCGGCGCAGAGCGATTTCTACAGTACCGCCAATGGCCGACTGCTGAACGACCTGCTGCGCAGCGCCCGGGATGCCGATAAGGTGGCCCTGCTGCTGAAGGTCTGGCGTCAGCGTCTGAGCTATCGCCTGGTGCGCAGCGCCGAAGAGAGCAAAATCGCCCTCTCCAGCGCCGCCCGCGTTGAGACCGCGCTGCCGTTTATTCAGGACGAGCTGGCTACCGATATCGCTCAGCAGGGTCTGGAAGCGGCGCTGGATCAGCCTCTGGCCCGCATTATGGAGCAGGTGCAGCTCGCCCTCGACAGCAGCCAGACCACCCCGGATGTGATCTATCTTACCGGCGGTAGCGCCCGCTCGCCGCTGATCAAAAAGGCGCTGGCGGCCCGGCTGCCCGGTATTCCGCTGGCCGGTGGCGATGATTTTGGCTCGGTAACCGCCGGGCTGGCCCGCTGGGCGCAGGTGGTTTTCCGCTAGTCCCCCCCGGCGCTGCCGCGCAGCAGGTCTGTCCTGATCGTGGCGCTGCAGATTACGCTGGAATATTCCTGGTCTCCCACGCAAAATGGCCTGTTCTTCCGGACAGGCCTGTCCACTTTCCTCCGCTTCCGGGGGCGTATTATCCATACCGTAGCCAGTCGTCTGCGGTCAGTAATCTTTGCATGCCGCAAGGGGGCGTGATTGAAAAGGGTGTCTGCGATCTTCGCGGCGGTCCGGCGTTGCCGGCCGCAGTTCCTGGCAGGCTGGCTGGTCAGCTGCGGATTGCTCTTGCTGCTGGCCGCCCCACAGGCGCAGGCGGCGACGCGCCAGGTGGGCATTGATATTCCGGTCCAGTGGTACGCGGACGACAGCGGTCGGATGACCATCGATGGTTTTACTGCCCTGCCCGCGGACCGGCTCGCCACCACCCGGCAAATCCCCTCCTTCGGCTATTCACGCAAAACCCTGTGGCTGCGCAGCGAGCTGCCGGGTGATTGGTTTGCCGGCGAGTCGCGCTGGCTGCAGATTGGTCCCTCTTTCGTCGACCACCTGACTCTCTATTACCGGCCACTGGGCAGCGACGCGCCGTGGACAGCGCGTACCTTTGGCGACCGCGACCCGGCCCGCGAGAGCGATCTTCACTATCGGGAAAGCGTGCTGATCCTCCCTCCGCCGCCGACCGCCGCCGGCTATGAGATAGTCTTTCGTCTGCAGAGCACCAGCACTCTGATCCTGCTGGCCTCGCTCTCTTCGCCGCAGGCCTATGTGCAACGGGCCGCCGCCGACACCGCCTTCTGGAGCTTCTATTTTGGTCTCGCGGCGGTCGCCAGCGGCGTGGCGCTGTGGCTGGCCCTGGCCCTGCGCCGGCGTCTGCTATGGGGCATCTGCTTCTTCTCGCTCAATTATCCGCTGGTGGCTGCCCTGCACGGCTTCCCGGAGTGGTTCTTCGGCCACGCCGCGCTGCCCTTCCAGGATTTTATGATCAGCAGCCTCTCGCTGTTCAGCTATGCCACCGCCCTCTGGCTACACAGTGAGATATTCGATTTAAAGAAAAATATGCCGCGGCTTTACCGGCTGCTGATCGCCGCCGTGGTGCTTAACCTGCTGCTGCAGGTCAGTATTCCGCTGGGTTTTTACGGCCTCGCGATGCAGATTGAAGGAGTGATCTTTATCATTATCACTCCGGTGCTGCTGTTCACCTCCTGGTGGCTGTGGCGCAAAAAAGCTATCGACCGCAACACTCTCCTGCTGGGGCTCCTGCCGCCGTTCTATGTCGCCGCCGCGGTGCTGGTGCAGCTGTCGATCCACGGTATTATCCCGTTTCATATGGCGATCTATTCCCTCTGGCAGTATGCGCTGATCGTCCACATCATTACGGTGCTGATCATTGCCATCCTGCGGGTGCGGGCTGAAAACCGCCAGCTGGAGCAGAAGCAGCGCCTGGCGCGCGAGCTGCAGATTGAGCGCGAGGCCAGCTTCCACCAGCGGCAGTTTATGGGCATGGTGGCGCACGAATTCCGCACCCCGCTGGCGGTGATCCAGGCTGCGCTGGAGAATCTCCGCCTCTCGGCGGCCTCCGCCAGCCAGGAGGCGCGCTTCGATCGCATCGGCCGCGCCGCCACCCGTCTGGTACAGCTCACCGATAACTGCCTCGCCGACGCGCGCCTCGCCTCCCACGATCTACACGTTGACCGCCAGCAGACCGCCCTGCTGGCGGTGATCAACATGGCCGCCTCGGTGGTAGCCATCTCCCATGATCACTACCTGAACATCCGCCATCACGGCGCGGTGGAAAGCCCCCAGCTGCAGGCCGATGCCGGTCTGCTGTGCATCGCCATCGCTAACCTGCTGGATAACGCGGTCAAGTATTCGCCGCCGGGCGAAATCACCATCGATATTCACGCTGATGCCGGGCAAACAGAGCTGCGCATTCGCGACTACGGCCCTGGGCTCCCCGCCGGACAGGCGGAACTGATCTTTGAGCGCTATCGCCGCGGGGAACATACGTCGCCGGTGCCGGGCGGCACCGGTCTCGGACTGTATGTTGCGCGTCAGATCGTGCAGGCTCATGATGGCAAACTGTGGCTGGCCGAGCATGGCCCGGACGGCTGCACCTTTATTCTCACCCTCCCCACGGTTGCTTAAGAGGAGAACGACGCATGGCTTTACGGCTGGCGATAATTGAAGATAACCCCGATCTGCTGGATGAACTGCTGGCCTGGTTGGGCTATCGCGGCTTCGAGGTATGGGGGACGCGGAGCGCTGAGGCCTTCTGGCGGCAACTGCACAGCCATCCGGTGGACATCGTGCTGATTGATATCGGTCTGCCCGGCGAGGATGGCTTCAGCGTGCTGAGCTACCTGCACGAGCTGGGGCACTACGGTCTGGTGGTGGTCAGCGCCCGCGGCCAACAGCAGGATAAACTGCAGGCGCTGAGCCTCGGGGCCGATGCCTATCTGATCAAGCCGGTTAACTTTGCCCATCTCGCGGAGACCCTGACCGCCCTCGGCGCCCGCCTGCAACAGGATCGGCCGGCCCCCCAGCAGCCAGAGATGGCCAGCGCCGCCCCCGCTCCCGCTCCCGCCACCGGACTGTGGCGTCTGCATGAGGATAAACTGATCTCCCCAGACGCCCGGACGCTGGAATTAACCCAGCAGGAATATCGCCTGGTGGAACTCTTAATGCGCAATCGCAACGAAGTGTGTAGCAAACTGGATCTTCATGCTTGCCTGTTTGCCCATGAAAACGAGCCTGACCTGCACCGTATCGACGTGGTGGTTAGCCGCCTGCGCCACAAGGCTCGCCAGCAGGGGATCCACCTGCCCGTACGCGCAATCTTTGGTAAGGGGCTGGCCTTTATCTCCTGAACGACGGGGCATGTCGGCGGCCGCGCGGGATATGAATGACTCGCAAGTGTTAATTTTTCTCATTTTCTGAGAGAAATGAGAGGAATGAGACTGACGATAACCTTAAGAACTTTCTTATAGTGCTACTACATCAGGATGATGTCGTATGATTTTCATCGGACAGAAAAGCATATAACAAAACGTATTAGCCGTTCGCGGCAAATTCTGACACCATGCAACACAAACAAGGTATAAACAATGGCCATGCAAACGTGGTTAGTTTTATTGCTATGCATTTTTTTCTTCAGCATCTCTGTATACAGTTTTATTTCCTATCTGAAAGACAGGAGACGGCAGAAATTTACCTTTAACGATAAGCGTTCAATGCGTCGTAAATAATTCACTGTAGAATAATAAAAACATATTGTAGGTACTTTAATACAGTCAACACACCGCATACGCCCGGAGGATGTGTCACAGCATGGCGTTATGTTTTTGCGTAAGGAAATAACGCCATGAGAAACATTAATGTCACCATCAACACCCGCAATACCTTTGTCCGTGAATCGCTGATGGCTATGGTCAATGACCTCACGCAGGGCGAAATACGGGCGCGTTTTTCCTGGCGTAATAATGACCTGTCAGGGGAAGACATCATCATTTGCGAAGTGATCCCCGGCGAAATCTACCTGTGCAATACGCTGATTAAAAACAGGAAAAAAGGCAGTTCGCTGATTATCCTCCACAGCTACGACCAGTTGCCGGAAGATGATTTCATGATTAACTGCCTGAAAGGGGTTATTTTTGTTTCGCTAAAAACCGCCAGTATTCCGCAACTGCTGACAATCATTAAAAGCGAGCTCCAGCATTGTATGAGCCCGTCAGCCACCGACGCCGCGGGTCGGGAACTCAGCTGCGCCAGCTGCCCGCACCGCGTGCTGTCGCGCTCGCAGACCGCCGTGGTGCACGGTATTCTCGAAGGGATGGATATGAGTAAAATCGCCGCCCTGCAGCGCGTCAGTCCCCGTACCGCCGCCTATCATAAAAATAAGATTATGGAAAAATACAGTCTGAATAATAACCATGACTTTTTCCAGTTTATGAATCTGTTACGAGAGCGCTGGTAGGTAAATAGCGAGCAGAAGAGAATAAGATATTCGCCTGGCGATATTGTCGTAAATCCGAAAATAGCCACAGGATGCTAAAAAAGCGCCAGCGCTGCCAGACATAACGTTAAACTCTGACGCTTCCTCGGTATAAAGACGTTACCGCGCGCCTTTATATAAGAAAAAAGACTATTTACGAGGAAAACTGATACTTCGTCACATTGCCCCTGACGTGCCTGTCAGGGGTCTTTTTTTCGGTGTGGAATGGCGCCCTCTGCGCGAGGGCGCGGCAGGATCAGGCTTCCACTTTCTCCACTTGCCAGTCCGGCTGCGCTTCCTCGTCGGTCATCAGACCTTCGTTTTTCGACAGCATAGCGGTGGCGATGCCGTTACCCAGTACGTTGATGGCGGAGCGCCCCATATCGAGGAAATGGTCGATGCCCATCAGCAGCAGGATCCCGGCAACCGGGATATGGAAGCTGGGGATAGTGGCCGCCAGCACCACCAGCGCCGAGCGCGGTACCCCGGCGATGCCTTTCGAGGCCAGCATCAGGGTCAACATCATGACCGTAATCTCGCTAAAGCTCAGCGGGACGTTATAGGCCTGGGCGATAAACATCGCGGCGAAGGAGCAGTAGACCATCGAGCCGACGAGATTAAACGAGTAGCCAATCGGCAGAACGAACGAGACGATATTGCGCGAACAGCCAAACTTCACCAGCCGTTCGAGGGTCTTCGGATAGGCCGCCTCCGAGCTGCTGGTGGTAAAGGCTACCAGCACCGGATCTTTCAGCATGTTCAGCAGACGGAAGACCTCTTTCTTCAGCACCATATAGCCGACGGCAATCAGCACCGCGCTGGTCAGCAGCACCGCCAGGTAATAACCGCCGATGAACGAAGCGTAGTTGAGTAAAATCCCCAACCCCTGCGAGGCAATCACCGACGAGATGGCGGCGAAGATGGCCAGCGGCGCAACGTACATCACATAGCCGGTCACCTTCAGCATAATGTGCGACACCACGTTAAGGGCCGCCACCAGCGGAGCATTAAACTTCTCGCCCAGCGACGCGCCGGCGATGCCAAAGAACATCGAGAACACCACGATCTGCAGGATCTCGTTGTTGGCCATCGCCTCGGTGATGCTGGTAGGGATGGTATGCGACAGGAACCCTTTCAGGGTCATGCCGCTGACCGCCAGGCCGGTATCCACCGCCTCTTTCGGTACCGTCAGGTTCAGCCCGGCGCCCGGGTGCTGGAAGGTGACGATCACCAGCCCGACGAGAATGGATAATACCGATGAAGTGATAAACCACACCATCGCCTTACCGCCCACCCGGCCGATGGTCGCCGTCTCGCCGAGACGCATGATCCCGACCGTCAGGGTGCTGAACACCAAGGGCGCGATAACCATTTTGATTAAGCGCAGAAACAGATCGGTCAGCAGCGTGATGTTGTCTGCCCAGGCGGAGATAGTAGTCGGCGTCGCGTAGGCATGGATAGCCGCGCCGGAGAGGATCCCCATCAGCATAAAAACGACGATGAAGAGCGTGAGTTTGTTTGCGTTTGCCACAGCAATGACCCCTGATTATTTAACACGTTGATTTTTAAGTGCATATTTTATTATTATGAGAATGCACTGATTTATTCACCGCATAAATCTAATTAAAGCCCCCGCGGATACAACTATTTTTTGCTTTTTTAAACTAAAAGTTGATATCACCCCGGAAATCATCGGCGAGAACGCCCGGCGTCGCGGCCGTTATCCAGACATTTCTCAATCTTCTTTTCATAATTCCTCCATTTTTACGGCCCCTTCCCTCACTAAACTAGTATCATTCAGCGAAACGCTTCAGGATGAGACCGTAAACTAATGAAAGGCAGTAACATACGTCGTTGGGGCGCCGCGCTGGCGGTAGTGATTATCGCCGGGGCCGCCTACTGGTTCTGGCACGATCGTGGAACGAGCGGCAGCGGGACGCCCGCCGCCGGGCAGGGTCCGCAGGGGCCGGGCGGCGCGCGCCATGGCCGCTTTGGCGGCGCGCTGGCGCCGGTGCAGGCCGCCACCGCGACCGAACAAGCGGTCCCGCGCTATCTCACCGGACTGGGTACCGTGACGGCAGCCAATACCGTCACCGTGCGCAGCCGGGTCGACGGCCAGCTGCTTAGCCTTCACTTCCAGGAGGGTCAGCAGGTCAAAGCCGGCGATCTGCTGGCGCAGATCGATCCCAGCCAGTTTAAAGTCGCCCTCGCCCAGGCGCAGGGTCAGCTGGCGAAAGATAACGCCACTCTGGCGAATGCCCGCCGCGATCTCGCCCGTTACCAGCAGCTGGTGAAAACCAATCTCGTCTCCCGCCAGGAGCTCGACACCCAGCAGTCGCTGGTGGTGGAATCCGCTGGCACCGTAAAAGCCGATGAAGCAGCCGTCGCCAGCGCCCAGCTGCAGCTGGACTGGACGCGCATCACCGCGCCGATCGACGGCCGCGTTGGGTTAAAGCAGGTGGATATCGGCAACCAAATTTCCAGCGGGGATACCACCGGGATTGTGGTTCTCACCCAGACGCATCCGATCGACGTGGTCTTTACCCTGCCGGAAAACAGCATCGCCACGGTGGTGCAGGCGCAGAAAGCGGGTAAAGCGCTCAGCGTCGAAGCCTGGGACCGCACAAATAAGCAGAAAATCAGCGTCGGGGAGCTGCTGAGCCTCGACAACCAGATCGATGCGACCACCGGGACCATCAAGCTGAAGGCGCGCTTCAGCAATCTGGACGACGCCCTGTTCCCCAACCAGTTCGTTAACGCCCGCCTGCTGGTGGACACCCAGCAGAACGCGGTAGTCATCCCTGCCGCCGCTCTGCAGATGGGTAACGAAGGGCATTTTGTATGGGTGCTGAACGATGAGAATAAGGTCAGCAAACATAGCGTCACCCCGGGGATCCAGGACAGCCAGAAAGTGGTCATCAGCGCCGGGCTTTCCGCCGGGGATCGCGTGGTCACCGACGGGATTGACCGCCTGACCGAAGGGGCGAAAGTGGAAGTTGTCACCGCCAGCGGCAGCGAGCAGGCGCAGCCCGCCCCGCGCCAGAGCGGTAAACACGGAGCGCGTTCCTGATGCAGGTGTTACCCCCAGGCCGCACCGGCGGCCCGTCCCGGCTGTTTATTATGCGTCCGGTGGCCACCACGCTGCTGATGGTGGCGATCCTGCTGGCCGGGATCATCGGCTACCGCTTTCTGCCGGTCTCCGCCCTGCCGGAGGTCGATTACCCGACCATCCAGGTGGTCACCCTCTATCCGGGCGCCAGCCCGGACGTGGTGACCTCCGCCATCACCGCCCCGCTGGAGCGCCAGTTCGGCCAGATGTCCGGCCTCAAGCAAATGTCATCGCAAAGTTCCGGCGGCGCCTCGGTCGTCACGCTCCAGTTCCAGCTGACCCTGCCGCTGGACGTTGCCGAGCAGGAAGTGCAGGCGGCCATTAACGCCGCCACCAACCTGCTGCCGAACGATCTGCCCAACCCGCCGGTCTACAGCAAGGTGAACCCGGCGGATCCGCCGATCATGACCCTCGCCGTTACCTCCTCCGCGATCCCGATGACCCAGGTAGAGGATATGGTGGAGACGCGGGTGGCGCAGAAGATCTCTCAGGTTTCCGGCGTCGGTCTGGTGACCCTCGCCGGCGGCCAGCGCCCGGCGGTGCGGGTGAAGCTTAACGCCCAGGCCATCGCCGCCCTCGGCCTGACCAGCGAAACCGTGCGCACCGCCATCACCAGCGCCAACGTTAACTCGGCGAAAGGCAGCCTCGACGGCCCGGCCCGCGCGGTAACGCTTTCCGCTAACGATCAGATGCAGTCCGCTGAGGATTACCGCCGCCTGATTATCGCTTATCAGAACGGGGCGCCGATCCGGCTCGGCGATGTCGCCAGCGTCGAACAAGGGGCCGAAAACAGCTGGCTCGGGGCGTGGGCCAACCAGCAGCGGGCGATCGTGATGAACGTCCAGCGCCAGCCGGGGGCCAACATCATCGACACCGCCGACAGCATTCGCCAGATGCTGCCGCAGCTCACCGAGAGCCTGCCGAAATCGGTGAAGGTGCAGGTTCTCTCCGACCGGACCACCAACATTCGCGCCTCGGTGCGCGACACCCAGTTTGAGCTGATGCTGGCCATCGCCCTGGTGGTGATGATCATCTACCTGTTCCTGCGCAACGTGCCGGCGACCATTATTCCCGGCGTCGCGGTGCCGCTGTCGCTGGTGGGCACCTTCGCGGTGATGGTATTCCTCGACTTCTCGATCAACAACCTGACGCTGATGGCCCTGACCATCGCCACCGGCTTTGTGGTGGATGATGCTATCGTGGTGATCGAGAACATCTCGCGCTATATCGAGAAAGGCGAGAAGCCGCTGGCCGCTGCGCTGAAAGGCGCGGGAGAAATCGGCTTCACCATCATCTCCCTCACCTTCTCGCTGATCGCGGTGCTGATCCCGCTGCTGTTTATGGGCGATATCGTCGGCCGCCTGTTCCGCGAATTCGCCGTTACCCTCGCCGTCGCCATCCTGATCTCGGCGGTGGTCTCCCTGACCCTGACGCCGATGATGTGCGCCCGCATGTTAAGCCACGAATCGCTGCGTAAGCAGAACCGCTTCTCGCGGGCCAGCGAGCGCTTCTTCGACCGGGTGATCGCCGTCTATGGCCGCTGGCTGAGCCGGGTGCTGAACCATCCTTGGCTGACGCTCGGCGTCGCCCTGAGCACCCTGGCGCTGTCGATTCTGCTGTGGGTCTTTATCCCGAAAGGCTTTTTCCCGATCCAGGATAACGGCATTATCCAGGGCACCCTCCAGGCGCCGCAGTCGGTCTCCTTCGCCAGCATGGCCCAGCGCCAGCAGCAGGTTTCCGACATTATTCTCAAGGATCCGGCGGTGGAGAGCCTGACCTCGTTCGTCGGCGTCGACGGCACCAACCCGGCGCTGAACAGCGCCCGCCTGCAGATCAACCTCAAGCCGCTGGATGAACGCGACGACCGCGTCCAGACGGTGATTAGCCGTCTGCAGCAGGCGGTGGCCGGTGTCCCGGGCGTGGCGCTCTATCTGCAGCCGACCCAGGATCTGACCATCGACACCACGGTGAGCCGCACCCAGTACCAGTTCACTCTGCAGGCGAACTCCCTCGAGGCGCTGAGCACCTGGGTGCCGCCGCTGCTCAGTCGCCTGCAGGCCCAGCCGCAGCTGGCCGACGTCAGCAGCGACTGGCAGGACAAAGGCCTGGCCGCCTATATCAAGGTGGACAGGGACAGCGCCAGCCGCCTCGGCATCTCGATGGCCGATGTCGATAACGCGCTGTACAACGCCTTCGGCCAGCGGCTGATCTCCACCATTTACACCCAGGCGAATCAGTATCGCGTGGTGCTAGAGCAGGATACCGAAGCGACGCCGGGCCTGGCGGCGCTGGATAATATCCGCCTGACCAGCAGCGACGGCGGCATCGTGCCGCTGACCGCCATCGCCACGGTGGAGCAGCGCTTTACCCCGCTGTCGGTGAACCACCTCGATCAGTTCCCGGTGACCACCATCTCGTTTAACGTTCCGGACAACTACTCGCTGGGCGAAGCGGTAGAGGCTATCCTCACCGCCGAACAGTCGCTGGATTTCCCGAGCGATATTCGCACTCAGTTCCAGGGCAGCTCGCTGGCCTTCCAGTCGGCGCTGGGCAGCACCGTCTGGCTGGTCGTGGCCGCGGTAGTGGCGATGTATATCGTCCTGGGGGTGCTGTATGAGAGCTTTATCCATCCGATCACCATTCTCTCCACCCTGCCCACCGCGGGGGTCGGGGCGCTGCTGGCGCTGTGGCTGGCGGGCAGCGAGCTGGACGTGATCGCCATTATCGGCATCATTCTGCTGATCGGCATCGTGAAGAAGAACGCCATCATGATGATCGACTTCGCGCTGGCCGCCGAGCGCGAGCAGGGCATGCCGCCGCGGGAGGCGATCTACCAGGCCTGCCTGCTGCGCTTCCGACCGATCCTGATGACCACCCTCGCCGCCCTGCTCGGCGCCCTGCCGCTGATGCTGAGCACCGGCGTCGGCGCGGAGCTGCGGCGTCCGTTGGGGATCGGCATGGTTGGCGGCCTGATGCTCAGCCAGGTGCTGACCCTGTTCACCACCCCGGTGATCTATCTGCTGTTCGACCGCCTGTCGCTGCACCTGAAGCGCCGCTTCCCGCGTCAGGAAGAGGAGGCGTAAGTGAAGTTTTTCGCCCTCTTCATTTACCGCCCGGTGGCGACGATCCTCATCTCGCTGGCCATCACCCTGTGCGGCATTCTCGGCTTCCGGCTGCTGCCGGTGGCCCCGCTGCCGCAGGTCGATTTCCCGGTGATCATGGTCAGCGCCTCGCTGCCGGGTGCCTCGCCGGAGACCATGGCCTCGTCGGTGGCCACCCCGCTGGAGCGCTCCCTGGGGCGGATTGCCGGGGTCAATGAGATGACCTCCTCCAGTTCACTCGGCAGCACCCGCATCATTCTCGAGTTTAACTTCGACCGCGATATCAACGGCGCGGCGCGCGATGTCCAGGCAGCGATCAACGCCGCGCAAAGCCTGCTGCCGAGCGGGATGCCCAGCCGGCCGACCTACCGCAAAGCCAACCCGTCGGATGCGCCGATCATGATCCTGACGCTGACCTCGGACACCTACTCCCAGGGTGAGCTGTATGATTTCGCCTCCACCCAGCTGGCGCAGACCATCGCGCAGATTGACGGCGTCGGCGATGTCGACGTCGGCGGCAGCTCCCTGCCGGCGGTGCGCGTCGACCTCAACCCGCAGGCGCTGTTCAACCAGGGCGTGTCGCTGGACGCGGTGCGCACCGCCATCAGCGACGCCAACGTGCGCAAGCCGCAGGGGGCGCTGGAGGACAGCGCCCACCGCTGGCAGGTGCATACCAACGATGAGCTGAAGACCGCCGCCGACTATCAGCCGCTGATCGTCCACTACCAGAATGGCGCCGCGGTGCGGCTGGGGGATGTTGCCACCGTCTCAGATTCGGTGCAGGACGTGCGCAACGCCGGGATGACCAACGCCAAGCCGGCGATCCTGCTGATGATCCGCAAACTGCCGGAAGCCAATATCATTCAGACGGTGGACAGCATCCGCGCCCGCCTGCCGGAGCTACAGCAGACCATCCCGGCGGCCATCGACCTGCAGATCGCCCAGGACCGCTCGCCGACCATCCGCGCCTCGCTGGAGGAGGTGGAGCAGACGCTGGTGATCTCGGTGGCGCTGGTGATCCTGGTGGTGTTCCTGTTCCTGCGCTCCGGGCGCGCCACGCTGATCCCCGCCGTCGCCGTCCCGGTTTCCTTAATCGGCACCTTCGCCGCGATGTACTTATGCGGTTTCAGCCTCAATAACCTGTCGCTGATGGCCCTGACTATCGCCACCGGCTTCGTGGTGGATGACGCCATCGTGGTGCTGGAGAATATCTCCCGCCATCTGGAGGCGGGGATGAAACCGCTGCAGGCGGCGCTGCAGGGAAGCCGCGAGGTCGGCTTTACCGTCCTGTCGATGAGCTTGTCGCTGGTGGCGGTGTTTCTGCCGCTGCTGCTGATGGGCGGCCTGCCCGGCCGCCTGCTGCGCGAGTTCGCCGTTACCCTGTCGGTGGCGATCGGCATCTCGCTGGCGGTCTCCCTCACCCTGACGCCGATGATGTGCGGCTGGCTGCTGAAAAGCGGCAAACCCCACCAGCCGACGCGCAACCGCGGCTTTGGCCGCCTGCTGGTGGCCGTACAGGGCGGCTATGGTAAATCGTTAAAATGGGTGCTGAAGCACAGCCGCCTGACCGGCCTGGTGGTGCTGGGCACCATCGCCCTCAGCGTCTGGCTCTATATCTCGATCCCGAAAACCTTCTTCCCGGAGCAGGACACCGGCGTGCTGATGGGCGGCATTCAGGCCGACCAGAGCATCTCCTTCCAGGCGATGCGCGGCAAGCTGCAGGACTTTATGAAAATCATTCGCGAAGATCCGGCGGTGGATAACGTCACCGGATTTACCGGCGGCTCGCGGGTCAACAGCGGGATGATGTTTATCACCCTCAAGCCGCGCGACCAGCGCCACGAGACGGCGCAGCAGGTGATCGACCGGCTGCGCAAAAAGCTGGCCAACGAGCCCGGGGCTAACCTGTTCCTGATGGCGGTGCAGGATATCCGCGTCGGTGGCCGGCAGTCGAACGCCAGCTATCAGTACACCCTGCTGTCCGATGACCTGTCGGCGCTGCGCGAGTGGGAGCCGAAGATCCGCAAAGCGCTGGCGGCGCTGCCTGAGCTGGCGGACGTCAACTCGGATCAGCAGGACAATGGCGCCGAAATGGACCTGGTCTATGACCGGGATACCATGTCGCGCCTCGGCATCAGCGTTCAGGACGCTAACAACCTGCTGAACAACGCCTTCGGCCAGCGGCAGATCTCCACCATCTACCAGCCGCTTAACCAGTACAAGGTGGTGATGGAGGTGGATCCGGCCTACACCCAGGACGTCAGCGCCCTGGATAAGATGTTTGTCATCAACAGCGAGGGCAAGCCGATCCCGCTGGCCTACTTCGCCAAATGGCAGCCGGCCAACGCCCCGCTGTCGGTGAACCACCAGGGGCTGTCGGCGGCGTCCACTATCTCCTTTAACCTGCCCACCGGCCGCTCGCTGTCGGAAGCCAGCGAGGCGATTAACCGCGCGATGACCCAGCTCGGGGTGCCGTCCACCGTACGTGGCTCCTTTGCCGGTACCGCTCAGGTGTTCCAGCAGACCATGAACGCGCAGGTGATCCTGATCCTCGCGGCCATCGCCACGGTCTATATCGTGCTGGGGATGCTCTACGAGAGCTATGTACATCCGTTGACCATCCTTTCGACGCTGCCCTCCGCCGGGGTGGGCGCGCTGCTGGCGCTGGAGATATTCGATGCCCCGTTCAGCCTAATCGCCCTTATCGGGATCATGTTATTAATTGGCATCGTGAAGAAAAACGCCATCATGATGGTTGATTTTGCCCTTGAGGCGCAGCGCACCGGCAACCTGACGCCGGAAGAGGCGATTTTCCAGGCCTGCCTGCTGCGTTTCCGGCCGATTATGATGACCACCCTCGCCGCGCTGTTCGGCGCCCTGCCGCTGGTGCTCTCCGGCGGCGACGGCTCCGAACTGCGCCAGCCGCTGGGGATCACTATCGTCGGCGGTCTGGTGATGAGCCAGCTGTTAACGCTCTACACCACGCCGGTGGTCTATCTTTTCTTTGACCGTTTGCGGCTGCGTTTTTCGCGTCATTCCACTCAACCGGTAAGCGAATAAGATGACAGACCTCCCGGCCAGCGTGCGCTGGCAGCTATGGATAGTGGCGTTCGGCTTCTTTATGCAGTCGCTGGACACCACCATCGTCAACACCGCCCTCCCCTCGATGGCCAAAAGCCTCGGGGAGAGTCCGCTGCATATGCATATGATCATCGTCTCCTATGTCCTGACGGTGGCGGTGATGCTGCCGGCCAGCGGCTGGCTGGCCGACCGGGTCGGGGTGCGCAATATTTTCTTTACCGCCATCGTGCTGTTTACCGCTGGATCGCTGTTTTGCGCCCAGGCCAGCACCCTTGACCAGCTGGTGATGGCGCGGGTGCTGCAGGGTATCGGCGGCGCGATGATGGTGCCGGTCGGTCGCCTGACGGTGATGAAGATCGTCCCGCGCGATCAGTACATGGCGGCGATGACCTTCGTTACCCTGCCGGGCCAGATCGGCCCGCTGCTCGGCCCGGCGCTGGGCGGGGTACTGGTGGAGTACGCCTCCTGGCACTGGATCTTCCTCATTAACATCCCGGTGGGGATCGTCGGCGCCATCGCCACCCTCTGCCTGATGCCCAACTACACCATGCAGACCCGACGCTTCGATCTCGCCGGCTTTGTGCTGCTGGCGGCCGGGATGGCGACCCTGACACTGGCGCTGGATGGCCAGAAAGGGCTCGGCATTTCCCCCGCCTGGCTGGCGGGACTGGTGGCCGTCGGCCTCGCCGCCCTGCTGCTCTACCTGTGGCACGCCCGCGGTAACGCCCGGGCGCTGTTCAGCCTTAACCTGTTTCGCAACCGCACCTTCTCCCTTGGCCTCGGCGGCAGCTTCGCCGGGCGCATCGGCAGCGGCATGCTGCCGTTTATGACCCCGGTGTTTCTGCAGATCGGCCTCGGTTTTAGCCCCTTCCACGCCGGGCTGATGATGATCCCGATGGTGCTCGGCAGCATGGGGATGAAGCGGATCGTGGTCCAGGTGGTCAACCGCTTCGGCTACCGTCGGGTGCTGGTCGCCAGCACTCTGGGGCTGGCGGCGGTCAGCCTGCTGTTTATGTTTTGTGCCCTGGCGGGCTGGTATTACGCGCTGCCGCTGATCCTGTTTCTGCAGGGGATGATCAACGCCAGCCGCTTCTCGTCGATGAATACCCTGACCCTGAAAGATCTCCCGGACGATCTGGCCAGCAGCGGCAACAGCCTGCTGTCGATGGTGATGCAGCTGTCGATGAGTATTGGCGTGACCATCGCCGGGCTGCTGCTGGGGCTGTACGGCCAGCAGCATCTGAGCCTCGACGCCGCCGGCACCCATCAGGTCTTTCTCTATACCTATCTGAGCATGGCGGCGATCATCGCCCTGCCGGCGCTCATCTTTTCCCGGGTACCGGATGACGTCGGCAGCAATACCGTCATCCGTCGACGCAACAGGAGTGGATCGTGAAATTTTGGCGCCCGGGCATTACCGGCAAGCTGTTCCTCGCTATTTTCGCCACCTGCATCGTGCTGCTGATCAGCATGCACTGGGCGGTGCGCATCAGTTTCGAACGCGGGTTTATCGATTACATCAAGCGCGGCAATGAGCAGCGGTTAACCATGCTTAGCGACGCGCTGAGCGAGCAGTATGCCCAGCACGGCAGTTGGGCGTTTCTGCGCAACAATGACCGCTTTATCTTCCAGCTGCTGCGCACCTTCGAACGGGATAATGACGACCGCTCGCCGCCGGGGCACGCCATGAAGCCGGGGGCGATGGACGCGACGGACGCCGGTCCCGATGGGCCGCCGCCGGATGGTCCCCCTGACGGCCCGCGCCCGAGGCCGGAAATGCCGCCCCACGGCTGGCGCACCATGTTCTGGGTGGTTGATCAGTCTGGCCGGGTGCTGGTGGGCCCCCGCGAGCGCGTGCCGGAGGACGGCAGCCAGCGCAGCATTATGGTCAACGGCGTGGAGGTAGGCAGAGTGATCGCCTCGCCGGTGGAGCGCCTAACCCGCAATACCGACATTAACTTCGACCGGCAGCAGAAGCGCACCAGCTGGCTGATTGTCGCCCTCGCCACCCTGCTTGCCGCGCTGGCCACCTTCCCGCTGGCCCGCGGCCTGCTGGCGCCGGTGAAACGGCTGGTGGAAGGCACCCATAAGCTGGCGGCGGGCGACTTTTCCACCCGCGTGACGGTGACCGGCGGCGATGAGCTCGGCCGCCTGGCGCAGGATTTTAACCAGCTCGCCAGCACCCTGGAGCGCAACCAGCAGATGCGTCGCGACCTGATGGCCGATATCTCCCATGAACTGCGTACCCCGCTGGCGGTGCTGCGCGGCGAGCTGGAGGCGATTCAGGACGGGGTCCGGCGTTTTACCCCTGAATCCATTCCCTCTCTGCAGGCTGAAGTGGCCACCCTCACCAAGCTGGTAGACGATCTCCATCAGCTGTCGATGTCCGATGAGGGAGCGCTGGCCTACCAGAAAACCTCGCTGGATATCATCACCCTGCTGGAGGTAGCCGCAGGCGCTTTTCGCGAGCGCTTCGCCGGCCGGCAGCTGAGCATCCAGGTGTCGCTCCCGGAGCAGGCGATGATCTTCGGCGACCGCGACCGCCTGATGCAGCTCTTCAACAATCTGCTGGAAAACAGCCTGCGCTATACCGACAGCGGCGGCAGCCTGCACATCACCGCCCGCCGCAGCGGACGGATGCTGGTGATCGACTTCGCCGACAGCGCCCCCGGGGTCAGCGATGAGCAGCTGGCCCGCCTGTGCGAGCGCTTTTACCGGGCAGAAGGATCGCGCAACCGCGCCAGCGGTGGCTCCGGCCTTGGGCTGGCGATTTGCCTCAATATCGTAGCGGCCCACGGCGGCACCCTGCGTGCCGACCATTCGCCTTTTGGCGGGGTTAGCATTAAAGTTGAGTTACCTCTGGAACATGATTTACCGAGAGACGTATGACTGAATTGCCTGTAGATGAAAACACCCCGCGCATTCTTATCGTGGAAGATGAACCCAAGCTCGGCCAGCTGCTGATTGATTATCTGCAGGCCGCCGGCTATGCGCCTACGCTGATTAACCATGGCGACAAGGTCCTGCCCTACGTTCGCCAGACTCCGCCGCACCTGATCCTGCTGGATCTGATGCTGCCCGGTACCGACGGCCTGACGCTGTGCCGCGAAATTCGCCGCTTCTCCGACGTTCCGGTGGTGATGGTGACGGCGAAAATCGAAGAGATCGACCGCCTGCTGGGGCTGGAGATTGGCGCCGACGACTATATTTGCAAGCCCTATAGCCCGCGGGAAGTGGTCGCCCGGGTGAAAACCATTCTCCGCCGCTGCAAGCCGCAGCGCGACCTGCAGGCGCTGGACGCGCAGAGTCCGCTGATTGTCGACGAGGGCCGTTTTCAGGCCTCGTGGCGCGACAAGCTGCTGGACCTCACCCCCGCCGAGTTCCGGCTGCTGAAAACCCTCTCCCAGGAGCCGGGGAAGGTCTTCTCCCGCGAACAGTTGCTCAACCATCTGTATGACGACTATCGGGTAGTGACCGACCGCACCATTGACAGCCACATCAAAAACCTGCGGCGCAAGCTGGAGGCGCTGGACGCCGAACAGTCGTTTATCCGCGCCGTGTACGGGGTTGGCTACCGCTGGGAAGCCGACGCCTGTCGACTGGCGTAGTGAGCCTTTTCCCGGCTCGCGCTGCGCTTAGCCGGGCTACAAGTCCACCGCCCTCTGCAATCCGTAGCCCGGGTAAGGCGTTTACGCCGCAACCCGGGAAACTCCATAGAGTCTATCCCACCAGGCGTTATGAGCGCTGTCAGTGTGAGCACTGCCCAGGTTCAAAATGGCAAACAAATTAGCCATACTGAAAGATACCCATCTGATATTTACTCCCCTTCGCCGCGGCGCTACAATGCCCGCCCTTAATGTGGGGACACTCCCCAACTCGCCGCACCCGGTGCGGCGAATCTGACCTGTCATCAGAACGAGAACACCATGTTTAAACCAGAACTCCTTTCCCCGGCGGGAACGCTGAAGAATATGCGTTACGCTTTCGCCTATGGCGCTGATGCCGTTTATGCCGGCCAGCCGCGCTACTCGCTGCGCGTGCGTAACAACGAATTCAATCACGAAAATCTGCAGCTCGGCATCAATGAAGCCCACGCGTTGGGTAAAAAATTCTATGTGGTGGTCAACATCGCCCCGCATAACGCCAAGCTGAAAACGTTTATTCGCGATCTGAAGCCGGTGGTGGAGATGGGTCCGGACGCGCTGATCATGTCCGATCCGGGTTTAATCATGCTGGTGCGGGAAAACTTTCCGGATATGCCGATCCATCTTTCGGTGCAGGCCAACGCCGTCAACTGGGCGACGGTCAAATTCTGGCAGCAGATGGGCCTCACCCGCGTGATCCTGTCGCGTGAACTGTCGCTGGATGAAATCGAAGAGATCCGCCGCCAGGTGCCGGAGATGGAAATTGAGATTTTCGTCCACGGCGCGCTGTGCATGGCCTACTCCGGCCGCTGCCTGCTCTCCGGGTATATCAACAAGCGCGACCCGAATCAGGGAACCTGCACCAACGCCTGCCGCTGGGAATACAACGTGGCGGAAGGTAAAGAGGACGACGTCGGCAACATCGTTCACAAATATGAGCCGATTCCGGTGCAGACCGTGGAGCCAACCCTCGGCATTGGCGCGCCGACCGATAAAGTCTTTATGATCGAGGAAGCCAAACGTCCGGGCGAGTACATGACCGCCTTCGAAGATGAGCACGGCACCTACATCATGAACTCGAAAGATCTGCGGGCTATCGCCCACGTTGAGCGTCTGACCCAGATGGGCGTTCACTCGCTGAAGATCGAAGGCCGCACCAAATCCTTCTACTACTGCGCGCGCACCGCCCAGGTTTACCGCAAGGCGATCGATGATGCCGCCGCCGGCAAACCGTTCGATACCAGCCTGCTGGAAACCCTTGAGGGGCTGGCCCATCGCGGGTACACCGAAGGCTTCCTGCGCCGCCATACCCATGACGATTACCAGAACTACGAATATGGCTACTCCCTCTCCGAACGCCAGCAGTTTGTCGGCGAATTCACCGGGGAGCGGAACGGCCCGCTGGCGGCAGTGGCGGTCAAAAATAAGTTCAGCGTTGGCGACAGCCTTGAACTGATGACTCCGCAGGGTAACGTCAACTTCACCCTCGAGCATATGGTAAATGGCAAAGGCGAAGCCATGCCGGTGGCCCCGGGCGACGGCTATACCGTATGGTTGCCTGTGCCGGACGACCTGCCCCTGCAGTATGCGCTGCTGATGCGCAACTTTACTGGTCAGACAACCAGAAACCCGCACGGTAACTAGTTAATTTGCGTTATTTTTTCACGATGTAAGGATATTAGAATCGGATCACATACCGTTTCGATCGAAACAGGTATCATCCATTTCGCTGAAAAACATAACCCATAAATGCTAGTTGTACCAGGAACCACCTCCTTAGCCTGCGTAATCTCCCTTACGCGGGCTTATTTTTTTGCCTCTCTTCCGGCCTTCGCTTGCGTCATGCGGTACACTTTATGCAACATTGAGCAATAAAGGTTCCCTTGATGATGTCTACGTTTCCTGCCAGCTTACTGATCCTTAACGGCAAAGGTGCCAATGAACCGCAGCTACGCGAAGCGGTTAACCTGTTACGCGATGAAGGGATTGATATTCACGTCCGCGTGACCTGGGAAAAGGGCGATGCCGCGCGGTTTATCGATGAAGCCCTGCAGCTGAACGTTGAAACGGTGATCGCCGGCGGCGGCGACGGCACGATTAATGAAGTGGCGACCGCGCTGGTGGAGCGCGGCAGCAACATGGCGCTGGGGATTTTACCGCTGGGCACGGCCAACGACTTCGCCACCAGCGTCGGTATTCCACAGGATCTGGCCAGCGCCCTCAAGCTGGCGATCGTCGGTCGCGATGTGCCGATAGATATCGCCCGGGTTAATGATAAGACCGGCTTTATTAATATGGCGACCGGCGGGTTCGGCACCCGGATCACCACCGAAACGCCGGAAAAGCTCAAAGCCGCGCTCGGCGGTGTATCTTATTTAATCCACGGCCTGATGCGCATGGATACCCTGAAGCCGGACCGCTGCGAGATCCGCGGGGAGAACTTTCACTGGCAGGGCGATGCGCTGGTCATCGGCATCGGCAACGGCCGCCAGGCGGGCGGCGGCCAGCAGCTATGTCCGGAGGCGTTGATTAACGATGGTCTGCTGCATCTGCGCATTTTCACCGGCGAAGAGCTGATCCCTGCCCTCTTCAGCACCCTGGCGAATCCGGAAAACTCGCCGAATATTGTCGACGGCGTCTCCTCCTGGTTTGAGATCACCGCCCCCCATGAGATGACGTTTAACCTCGACGGCGAGCCGCTCAGCGGAAAAACCTTCCGTATGGAGCTGTTACCGGCGGCCCTGCGCTGCCGGCTGCCGCCCGACTGCCCGCTGCTACGCTGATCAGGCTTCGCAAAGCAAAGACGGTGCCCGGCTGGTATACAGCAGCCGGGTTCGTTGATTGAGCCTCTGAATGTTAAGGTAAAACGGCACCTGCGGCTGCAGGAAAAACCTAGGCAGGATATTGATCCAAACAACGCGCTTACATTAATAGACGATACCTACAACCACAAAAAACCTATAACATCATATAGTTACCTATTAAAATGGGCGCATCTGCCGTGAGACAATGCGCCATAAAGCTTAGTATTCCGCCACCTCACGCGCCATTTCGCGCGTATATTGCCGACTGGCGTTAACCAGCATCTGCGTATAGGCCGTCTGCGCCTGGCAGCTGACCAGCGCATCGACCGTCAGGGTTTCGAGGATCTTCCCGTACTGCATCACCGCCACTTTCTGGCATAAGTGGGCAATAACCCCAAGATCGTGGGTGACCATCAGGTAAGTGAGCTTAGCCTCCCGCTGCAATTCTGCCAGCAGGTTAAGGATCTCAGCCTGCACCGACACATCCAGCGCCGACGTCGGCTCATCCAGCAGCAGCACCTGAGGCTCAAGAATCAGCGCTCTGGCTATCGCCACGCGCTGCCGCTGCCCGCCGGAGAGCTGATGCGGATAGCGCTCGCGAAAGGCGCGGTTGAGGCCAACTTTATCCAGCAGCACATTGATCCGCCGGTCGCGGTCGTTGATACGATGGATCTGCAGCGGCTCTTCGAGGATATCGCCAATGGTGTGACGGGGATGCAGTGATCCGTAAGGGTCCTGAAATACCATCTGCACCTGACGGCAGCGCTCGCGGCTAATTTCATGCCCTAAGGGCTGAGCATCGATGGTCAGTTCCCCCTGCCAGTGGGTAAACAGCCCCGCCAGGCACTTGAGCACCGTCGTTTTACCGGAACCGGACTCTCCTACCAGACCGTAGATCTCGCCGGGCTTAACGTGGAAACTGACGTCATACAGCACCTGGTTACGCTTCTCCCCCTCGCCAAACGCGAGGTTGAGATGTTGAACTTCAATCATTATCCGCTCCTTAATCCGTTAACCAGCTGGCCTGACGCTGCAGCACCGGCAGTATCGGGCGACGATGCTGCATATCCGGCAGCGAGTTAATCAATCCCTGAGTGTAGGGGTGACGGGCGTGATCGAGATCTTTAGCGGCGATGGACTCCACTACCCGTCCGGCGTACATCACCAGCACCCGGTCGCAGAAGCTGCGCACCAGGTTGATATCGTGGCTGATAAAAATCAGCCCCAGCCCGCGCGACTGAACCAGGTCATCCAGCAGGCCCAGCACCTGCAGGCGCACCGACACGTCCAGCGCGGAGGTGGGCTCATCGGCAATGATCAGCTCCGGGTCGGTAATCAGCATCATGGCGATCATGATGCGCTGCCCCTGTCCGCCGGATATTTCATGCGGATAAAGCTGATAAACGCGCTCCGGCTGGCGAATACGCACCACCTCCAGCATCTCCAGCGCCCTGGCTTTCGCCTCATCTTTGCGCCCGGGATGATGAGTAAGCCAGGCCTCGGCGATTTGCTTACCCACGCAGACCACCGGATTAAGCGAATATTTCGGGTCCTGCATAATCATAGAGATACGTTTGCCGCGTACGCCGCGCATCTGCGCTTCGCTAAGATGCTGCAGATCGAGGTCGGCAAACTGCATCCGGCTGGCGCTGACGCGGGCCTTTTTCGGATGCAGCTGCAGCAGCGCGCGCCCAACGGTGGACTTACCCGAACCGGACTCGCCGACAATAGCCAGCTTCTCATGCCCCAGCTGGAAGGAGACGCCGCGCACGGCGTGGGTCACCGCGCTACCGTTAACAAAGTCGACGCACAAATCGCGCACGTCGAGCAGCGGTGCATTATTCACTACGGGGATCGAGGATGTCACGTAGGCCATCTCCTAAGAAGTTGAACGCTAAGCTATTGATCAAAATCGCCAGCCCCGGAATGGTTACGACCCACCAGCACTCCATCATATAAGTGCGCCCGCTGGAGATCATCGCTCCCCACTCCGGCTCTGGCGGCTGCGCGCCGAGGCCGAGAAAGCCTAGGCCGGCCGCGGTCAGAATGATCCCGGCCATATTCATGGTGATACGGATAATGACCGAGGGCAGACACAGCGGCACGATATGGCGCCAGAGGACGCGGGCCGATGAAGCGCCCTGCAGACGCACGGCGGAGATAAAATCAGCCTGGCGCAGAGAGAGCGTTTCGGCGCGCGCCAGACGGGCAATCGGCGGCCAGGCGGTCAGCGTGATGGCGATAACCACGTGCTCCAGCCCTGGTCCTAAAGCGGCGACAAACGCCAGCGCCAGGACCAGACTCGGGAAGGAGATGAAAATATCGGTGACGCGCATCAGCACCATATCGACTTTACCGCCGAAATAGCCGGCACTGACGCCCAGCAGCAGTCCGAGCGGACCGACGGTCACTGAGACCAGCAGCACGATATAGAGCGTGATGCGGGAGCCGTACACCAGGCGACTAAAGATATCTCGGCCAAACTCATCGGTGCCGAACCAGTGCTGCGCATTCGGCGCGACCAGCGCACTATTCAGGTCCTGTACCAGCGGGTTATAAGGCGCAATCAGCGGCGCGAAAATCGCCACCACCAGCAGCATAAAGATAATTCCTCCGCCGATGGCCGTGAGCGGATTGCGCGCCATTTTGCCGATAAACCCGACGGCCCGCGCCGCCGCGCGTTGCAGCCGCTGACGGCCTTCGCCCGCACCACCCGAAAGCGGCGAATCCAGAGAAACGGTCATGATTTTGTCCTCGGGTCAAAGAATTGATACAGCATGTCGGAGAGCAGGTTGAGCATCACGAAGATCACCCCCACCAGCAGCACGCAGCCCATCACCGCATTCATATCGCCCAGCAGCAAGCTTCCGGTAAGGTAGGAGCCAAACCCCGGCCATGAGAAGACGGTTTCAATCAGCACCGCGCCTTCCAGCAGCGCGCCGTAGGCCAGCGCCACCACCGTCAGCAGTTGCACGAGGATGTTACGAAACGCATGGTTCCAGATAACCTGGCGCTCGGTCAGCCCTTTCACCCGGGCGGTAATAATGAACTCCTGCGACAGCTGGGCCAGCATAAAGCTGCGGGTCATACGGCTGATATAAGCCAGCGAGTGAAAACCCAGCAGCGAGGCGGGAAGAATCAGATGATTAATGGCGTTCCAGAACACCTGGCCGTTGCCGGCCAGCAGCGCATCAACGGTCATCAGCCCGGTGCAGCGCGGCACCACACCATCCAGCCCGAGCTCTACCCTCCCGGCGCCGCCTACCCAGCCAAGCCAGGCATAGAACACCAGCAGCCCCATCATCCCGACCCAAAAGATCGGCATCGAGTAGCCCGCCAGGCTGATAATGCGTACCACATAATCGGAGACGCTATTGCGCCGCGCCGCCGCCAACACGCCCAGCGGAATACCAAGACCCGCGCCGACAATAATCGCCATCGTTGCCAGCTCCATGGTGGCCGGGAAGACGCGGATAATATCGTCCACCACCGGTTTCCCGGTCAGCAGCGCGTTGCCCAGATCGCCGTGCAACAGGTTGACGAAATAGATGCCAAACTGGGTGGTCAGCGATTTATCAAACCCCAGCCGCTGGTAAACCTGCTGATAGGTACTCTGGTCAGCATCCGGGCCGACAATCGCCAGCACCGGGTCGATGGGCATGACGCGGCCAATGGTAAAGGTCAGCAGCAGCAGGCCGAACAGTGTAATCACCACCTGCAGTAGCCGTTTTGATAAGCGCCGGCCGCGTGAGCCGGGCGCAAGGATTGCGGTACTCATCCTTTCTCTCCTTCGCGGACTTTATAGACGTCACGCAGAAAAGTGGTGGCGGAGGGGTGCGGCTGATACTCCCGTACCTCGTTGCGCACGACGACCGAATCAACCATCTGCGAAAGCGGAATTAAAGCCGGAACCAGCTGGTCGTAGCGTGTCTGGATGGCCTGGTAGTCAGCCACCTGTTTTTGCGGATCGCGTTCCAGCAGGGCCTGGTCAATCATCGTATTCAGTTGCGGGTCGTAAAAACCGGTACGCCAGCCCTGGAAGTTGGTCAGGCGCGCCTTATCGCTGTTATCCGGGTTATAGACCAGCGCGCGCAGGCTGGAGTGCGGATGCGGCTCCATCCCGCTGCCGCCGCGACCTACCAGCAGGTCAAATTTACGCTCGCGCATTGCGCCGTAGATCTGGTTACCAGTGCCGGTGATGATTTTGGCGTTAATCCCCGCCTGCATCAGCGTCGACTGCACGGCGATAGCGATGTTAAGAAATGGCTGATCGGAGAGTACCCGCAGCGTGGTATCAAAGCCGTTGGGATATCCCGCTTCCGCCAGCAGCTTTTTCGCCCGCGCCACATCCAGCCTGTAGCCGGGATCGGGTAGCGTGGACGGCATTCCCGCTTTGATAGGCCGCTGGTGCAGCACGCCGTAGCCCGGCATCAGCGCTTTATTGATACCCTGGTAATCAATCAGATAGCGCACCGCCTCGCGCACTTTCGGATTGGCGAAGTGCGCCTCTTTCATGCTCATCGCCACGTAGTACATGGTGCCGCGCTGCACCGCATCGACGGTCAGCTGCGGATCGCTGCGCAGGGCGTTGATATCGGAAACCGCCATATTGTTGGCAATATCAAGGTCGCCTTTTTCGATCATCAGGCGCAGAGTTTGCGACTCCTGGAAATGACGCAGTACCACGCGGCTCATTTTCGCCTCGCCGCGCCAGTAGCCAGGGTTGCGCTTCATGCGCAGCACATCTTTCGCCTGCCAGGTTTCGAGGATAAACGGCCCGGAACCGGCTTCATGGGTGGTTAGCCAGCGGTTACCCCAGTCGTTATCCTGCTGGTGGCTTTGCACCGTTTTACTGTCCAGCACTCCGAGGTTGCCCAGCGCCGCCAGCGAGTAAATCACCAGCTGCGGATCGTTATCTTTGGGTAATACGATTTGCACCGTGAAGCGGTCCGGCGCGCTGACCTGGCTGTCGATATTTTTCTTACTGAAGCCATAGGATTTCCATACTGAGGCCTGGGCCAGGTTGAGGTGCAGGATGCGCCGCATTGACCACACGACGTCGGCGGCGGTCAGCGGGTTGCCGGAGTGAAACTTAACGTCATCGCGCAGATGAAAGGTCAGGGTTTTGCCGTCGGGGCTGATATCCCAGGATTTCGCCAGCGCGGGCCTGACGGTGGTGAGCTGCTCAGGGTCAAGCTCCACCAGCGAGTCGTAGAGGTTGACCACGATCCCCACCACTTCGTTACCGGTCATCGCCGCCGGGTCAAGGGTGAGCAGGTTATTCATATTCATGCCGATGATCAGCTGGTCGGGCGGCGTTTTCGCCACCGCCTCCCCGCTCCCCATCGACATGGCGAGCGCGAGAATACACGCTCCCAGTAAGGAGGTTTTTTTCATATCTCTGTTTGCCTGTACTGTAGGGTACATGTTGCCGGATGGCGGCATTTTCGGCTTATCCGGTCTACCGGGCCGCAGGCTCGATAAGCGCAGCGCCATCGGGTATTTATTTTTTTAAATCAGTCGTGGCTAACGGTATTGGCTTCGATATACGCAAAATTAATGTCTTCACCGAGACCCGGACGTTGTGACAAATGCACAAATCCCTGGTCATCCATCGGGTCGACAATGCTGTTGAGATAGGCCGCCGGTTCATCGTAGTCGAGGAACGGATGCAGCAGGCCGCGCTCGTACCAGCGGCAGTTGCGGATCGCGCCCACCACCGCCAGGCTTGCCGCTCCGTTGCCGTGGACTTCGCAATCCATGCCGAAAGATTCCGCCAGCGCCGCCACCTTCATGGTCGGTGTAATCCCCCCCACGCCGTTAGCGCCGGCGCGCAGAATGTCGCAGGCCCCGGCTTTCACCCATTCGGCGCGCATGTGGTGCTTGCCGCCGAAGCTCTCCGGCCCGACGATGGGAATCGACAGGTTTTCCGCCAGCCACGCATAGGAGGACATCGAATCCTCCTCCATCGGCTCTTCAAACCAGGCGAAATTGAGTTTTTCCAGCTCTTTGCCGATCCACAGCGCCTCGGCGCGGCTGTACCAGTGATAGCCATCAATCATCAGGTCAATATCCGGCCCTACGGCTTCGCGCACCGCCGCGCAGGCTTTAATGTCCATTTTGGGATTGGGCGCAAAAGAGATTGGCGGCATCCAGGTGTGCAGCTTGATGGCCTTGTAGCCGCGGGCGACCAGCTTCTCAGCAAAAGCGGCATACTCTTCCGGGGTCGACAGGCCGCCCGGCAGATCGTCGCCGCACATGGTGCTACCGTAAGCCGGGACAGTGTCGCGATAGCCGCCGAGCAGCTTATAAACCGGCATCTTAAGGCTGCGGCCGATCAGGTCCCACAGCGCCTGTTCAACAAACGACAGCGCGCGCTCCGTTAGCTGATGTGCGCTGCCGCGCTGCCAGTGGTTAAGATCCTGCCAGATACGCTCACGGTTAAACGGGTCCTGTCCCACCAGCACTTTGCGAAAAAAAGTATTCACCACGAACGGGCGCACGACTTCCGGAGGCGCAAACGAAAAGCCCTGCGCCCCATCATCAGCGGTGATGGTCAGCATCGCCATTTTGGCCATGCTTTCACCCCCCGGATGGGAGTGCCCGGCGCTGTCGGAAACCCGACGAGTGGGATATTGGAAAACGGTGACATTCACAGATTCAATTTTCATGCTCGGTCCTTATCACGGCCAAATCCGATCGACATAATCAAATCGGCAAAGCGGTTTCACATTATTGAAAATACGTTTCAATATATAATCTAAGCACAACTTCGTAGTAGTGCCTCGGACAAACACCGCTAAGCAAGGCCATAAATTTGGGCATTGGCACAACAAGACGTGACTGTTTTCACAAAAGATGAGCGAAATGTGAGGCAGATCGACCAGGAGAAAAAAGGGCGTGAGCGCAGAGAAGAGATTAACCGACCAGCTACATCCCGGGAATGTCTGCGCCCACAAATGGCTGACTTAAACCGCCGCCGCTGGCTCCGCGCTAAGCGCTTCCAGCAGTTCAGGTAAGGTTTGATAGCGGCCAGCGGCGGCCTGAAAACGCGCGTGCTGGCTATCTTCTGCAATCACTATCGTGGCAATCCCCGCCGACTGGGCCGCGCAAAAGCCGGTAAAGCTATCCTCAATCACCAGACACTGGCTGGCGTTGAGATTGAGCTTCCGCAGCGTCGTGAGGTACACCGCCGGGTGCGGTTTGCCGCGTGGTTCATCATCTGCGCTGGAGATCGCGTCAAAAAAGTGCCAGAGCGAGAGCTTGTTCAGCACGGCGGCGATAACCTGGCGGGATGATGACGTGGCGAGCGCAATTTTATTGCCAGCTGCGCGAAAATAGCCTAACGCCTCCTGCACCCCACGCATCGGCTCGCCATCGGCGGCAATCAGGCCGGTGATGCGCTGCAATATGGCCTCTTCCAGCAGCGATGGGGCAAGGTTAAGCTGAAAATAGCGGCACCAGGTGTCGGCGATTTCGTCGAGGCGTTTGCCCTTGGTCAGGGTTTCACACTCAGCCACGCTCGCCGTTGCTCCCCACTGCGCGAGGGCGTCAATCTGCGCCTGGCGCCACAGCGCCTCGGAATCAATAATCACGCCATCCATGTCAAAAATAACCGCCTGCATACTCATTCGTTCACCTCATTAAGGCTGGCATGGAGCCCATGCCAGCCGCATCACCTTAAGAGAATTCAACCTGCTCACGGGCAGTCGCTTCCTTGTGGGAAAATCCCGGCTGCTCCACGCGGATAAACGCACAGAGGAAAAAGGCCACCACGTACAATGCGGTATAGGCGATGACTACCCCAATGGTGCTGAAGAACGGCAGCAGCACCACGGCGATCGCCGGAGCGAGAAAGTTAGACATCCCCGCCGACAGGTTATACACCGAAATCGCCGCGCCTTTGTGCTTCGGCTCCAGCGCAGGGAACACGGCGGCCAGCGGCACAAAGGCGGCGACAAAGATCCCCAGGGCGATGGCCGGGATCAGCGCCATCGCAAAGCTGTGGCCAAAGTGCTGAGGGATGTAGTAAAACGCCAGGCTGGAAAGCGCCATCCCGATGCAGCCGAACCAGCGCACCACCTTCATCCAGCCCAGTTTTTCACCCAAAATGCCCCACAGCACGTTAGAGAAAATGGTGGTGAAGAAGAAGACCGCCCACACCTGAAGCCATTCTGAAGTGGTAAAGCCCAGCTCATCAACGAACATCATCGGCATAATCACCGCAAACCCGAACAGCGAGAGGGTATTGATGATCCTGACCATGCTCGACAGCAGAATATTGCGGTTGGTATAGAGCAGCGTCGCGGCGCGTCCCAGCTCGGCAAACTTCTCACGGGTGGTGAGATTCTGCATATGCTGCGGCGTTTGAATATGGCGCAGGGAAGCCAGAGCAATCACCCCCCCGGTAAGGCAGAAGGCCAGCGCCAGCCACAGGGTGCCCATTTCGCCAATATGCGGAATGGTGAAACTCGGAATATAGCTGCCGAAGACCCCGATGCCGATGGAATAGACCGCCCAGAACCAACCGATGGCCGAGCTGGCGTTGTCGCTTTTGACGTTATGGACAATCGCCACGATAAACGAGTAGAGGAACAGCGGATAGGCGAAGCCGCGGATGCCGTAGAAAAGCAGGATCAGCGCATAGTTGGCGTGACCGAGGCCGAAAACGAGGAACAGCACGTGGAACACGCACCACAGTACGAAGCCAATCATCATCGTTTTCAGCGGGGTGATAATTTCCGCCACCACGCCGGAAATCCACGCCGACAGCGCGGCGGCCAGGCCGTAGAGGGTAAAGGCAAAGGAGGCCTCCGCCGGAGAGAAGCCGAGCGCTTTGATATAGTGCGAGAGAAAAGCTAATTCGAAACCGTCGCCGGTCATAAATACGGCAATGGCGATGTATCCCCAGAGCAGGTTCAGGGGTAAACCGAGCCACTGTTTATTATTGATAGACATAATGACCTCGTTTTCAGGGTACAGGGTGGCCGCTCCGCGACGTTCAACGAAGCGGCTGTGGTGGTAAAATCAGTGCTGCCGATAGTGCAGATCGTTTAAATACAGGGCCTTAAACTGCGCGTAGCGTTGCATCAGGGTGTGGTGGCGAACAGGATCCGCACGCCAGGTCTGCCAGACTTCCGGTTTTTCACACACCGCGTCAATGGGTTTGCCCGTCGCCAGGCAGGCCAGCCGCGCCGCGCCCAGTGCGCCGCCGGTCTCTCCGCCTTTGTGGGTCACCACCGGCATAGCGAGAATATCGGCCAGCAGCTGGGCCCAGAACGGACTGCGGGCGCCCCCGCCCACCAGCGAGCACTGCGCGATCGGCGTCCCGCTCTCTTTCAATGCCTGCAGACCGTCATTGATGCCAAAGCTCACCCCTTCCAGCACCGCGTAGCCGAGCTGGGCACGCAGGCTGGAGTGGGTCATGCCCCAGAAGATGCCGCGGGCGTCAGGATCGTTATGCGGGGTTCTTTCCCCGGAGAGATAAGGCAGGAAGAACGGCGCGTTGGCTTTATCCTCCTCGCTTAGCTCGGCAATCTCCGCCAGCAGCGCCACTTCCGTGGTACCGGTGAGGCGGCAGAACCACTGCAAACAGCTGGCGGCGCTAAGCATCACGCTCATCTGATGCCACAGGTTCGGCAGAACGTGACAAAACGCATGGACCGCCGACTGCGGCGCCGGACGATAGGCGTCGGTCACCACAAACAGCACCCCGGAGGTACCGAGCGAAATAAACGCGTCCCCCGGCGAGACCGCGCCGACGCCAATGGCGCTGACTGCGTTATCGCCGCCGCCCCCGGCCACCACCACCGAGGCGTTCAGCCCCCAGCGCGCAGCCACCTGCGGGTCAAGGGTGGCGGAAACCTCACAGCCTTCCACCAGCATCGGCATCTGGCTGCGCGACAGGCCGCATTTATCCAGCAGCGAGTCGGACCAGTCGCGCTTCGCCACGTCCAGCCACAGCGTTCCGGCGGCGTCCGACATATCGGAGACTTTCTTCCCGGTCATCCGGTAGCGCAGATAATCTTTCGGCAGCAGCACCGTGGCGGTGCGCTGAAAGTTTTGCGGCTCGTGACGACGCACCCACAGCAGCTTCGGCGCGGTAAAGCCCGGCATCGCCAGGTTGCCCGCCACCTGATGCAGCTCCGGCGCCATCTCCTCCAGCTCGGCGCACTCTGCGGCGCAGCGGGTGTCGTTCCACAGAATGGCCGGACGGATCGTCTCCCCCTTTTCATCCAGCAGCACCGCGCCGTGCATCTGTCCGGAGAGGCCAATCGCCTTGACGGCCGACCAGTGCTGAGCGCATTTTTCCCGTAGGGTGGCCATCAGGTACTCCGTCGCCTCCCACCATAACTCCGGCGATTGTTCTGACCAGTGCGGATGAGGCCGCTGAATGCTCAGCGGCGCGCTATGGCTGGCGATAACCTGATTGTTCTCATCAATGACCAGCGCTTTGACTTCCGATGTGCCAAGATCGATACCCAGATACATAGCCACCTCTTATTTAATCAGCGTGTAAACAGCGGCGACTTTCTCGCGCATCAGCGCCAGGAAATCCGCGTTGTCGGCCAGGTCGCCAAACAGGGCTTTATCACGGGCGAAGACAGCCACCGGATCCTGAGCCTCATACATCTCATGCACCGCCTGCTCATCCAGGATGCCGTCCTGGTACTGATACGGCAGGGTTCCCTTATGCCACTGCTCCATAAAGACGAAGAACAGCGCCGGCAGCATGGCGGTCGCTTCCGGACGGACGCCGCGCTGATAGCACTCCTGCAAGGTTGGCGCGATCATCGCCGGAATCTTTGAGAAGCCATCGGCGGCAACGCGCTGGTTGGTGTCCTGGATATGCGGGTTGGTAAAGCGCTTGAGCACCACATCGCGGTAGGTCGGCAGATCAATGCCGTTATCGCCGAGGCAAGGAATGACATCCTCCGTGACGTAGCGGTCGGCAATGGCGTAGATAGCATCGGTGAGCGTGCTTTCGTGAATATACTGCTGGCCGATTAAGGTCCCCGCCCAGGCAATGCAGCTGTGGGACGCGTTCAGGATGCGGATTTTCGCCTCTTCATAGGGGATAACCGACTCGACCATCTCCACGCCGACCGCTTCCAGATTTGGGCGGGCATCGCGGAAGTTGTTCTCCACCACCCACTGGATAAAGGTCTCGCCCATTACCGGCGCCTTATCGTCAATGCCGGTTTGCGCTTTGATACGGGCCGGCAGATCGGCCGCCGGACGCGGGGTGATGCGGTCCACCATGGTATTCGGACAGGTGGTATTCGCGGCCATCCAGTCAATCACCGCCTGTTTGCCGGTAAGCTGCAGGAACTCCACCATCCCGTCGTGGAAGCGCTCACCGTTATGCCGCACGTTGTCGCAGTTGAGCAGGGTCAGCGGCCCGGCGTTGTCCGCCATGCGCTTTTCCAGAATTCGTGCGAGGGTGCCGTAAATGGTTTTGCATTCGCCTTTCAGGTCGGCCTGCAGATCGGGGTTACTGGTTTCCAGCTGATGGCGGGTGTTCAGGTAGTACCCCCCTTCCGTCACGGTAAAGGCGATAACTTTTGTTTGCGGATTGGCCCCTTCGTTAATCAGCGGCTGCAGCCCTGCCTGCCACGGCAGCAGTTTCTGAATAGAGGTGATTTCTTCATATTCGCGCTCCCCTTCCGGGCTGACGGTCTCCAGCACGTAACGTCCTCCCTGCGCCGCCAGCGCCTGCACCACCTGCTCGGCGTCGTTGCGGATATTGCCGGCCGCGATGCGCCAGCGCTTATCCCCGGAAGCCATCAGACGATGCAGATACCACGCCTGATGCGCGCGATGAAAAGAACCCAGACCAATGTGAAGCCATGTGAATTGATTGTTCATGTTCTGCTCTCCTTGAGTTGATGGCGCCACTGTAATTGATCATTTGACCAAAATAAGAGCCACAGATCACAAAAGAACAATTACCCAATTAAATTACAAATGACCAGTCGAGAGCAAAAGCTTGCCAGTTATGCCAACCACGGCGAGAATGCGGGTATTCGCCGGGCCAATTGCGTGCCCAGGCCAGCAACTTAGGGCGGGAAACCATGAGTAAAGAAGACGATATCCGGTTGGATCAGAAGGTGCGTGCCGCATGGATGTACTACATCGCCGGCCAGAATCAGAGCGAGATTGCCAGCCAGCTGGGCACCTCCAGACCGGTGGTGCAACGGCTGATCGCCGCCGCGAAAGAAGAAGGGATTGTGTCGATTAATCTGCACCATCCAGTGGCGAACTGCCTCGATTATGCGCAGTTGTTGCAGGAAAAGTATCGGCTTCTTGAGTGCAATGTGGTCCCCGCCTTTAGCGAAGAAAGCACCCTCGACAGCGTATCGTTTGGCTGCTATCAGCTGATGGCTCGCTACCTGCAGGATGATAAAGAGAAAATCATCGGTCTGGGCTCGGGCCTGACCCTGAAAAAAGCGCTGCAGCGCATCGATTTCGACAGCCTGAATACCCGCTGCGTGGCGCTGATCAGCGCCATGGACGCCGACGGGCAGTGCAACTATTACGATGACGTGCCCCTGCTGCTGACGAGCAAAATAAAAGCCAAGTACTATCAGTGGCCGGCGCCGCGCTACGCCCAGACCGCGGATGAGTATGAGATGTGGTGCACCAATCGCTTATTCCGCAGCGTCTCTGGCGTCGCCCGGGAGGCGGACGTGATTTTTGTCGGTATTGGTCCGCTGGGCACGCAAAGCCCGATCTTTAAAGACGGATTTATCAATCAGGCGCAGATGGATGAGCTGACCGCCCGCGGCGGCATCGGGGAGATCCTCGGGCGGTTTATTGATGCAGAAGGCGAGGTGGTCGACAGCGAGATCAACCGCATGATCACCAGCTATGATATCCGCCAGAACCACTGCCCGCGGATTGCCGCGGCCTGTGGAGAATACAAACGACCGGCGATCCTGGCCGCCCTTAAAGGCGGCTGGATCAACGGCCTGGTGACCGATGAACATACCGCTCGCTGGCTGCTGACGCGCTAACGGCAAACAGCGACTCAGCTGCTGCTCATCAGTCGCGGCGGAATTTCAATCCGCTGCTGGCTGGCTTCGCCGGCGTCAATAATCGAAAAAACAGCGTCCAGCATCGCCGGCACGTCCTGCTGCACCATGTCGATATCGTGCCCCAGCAGATAGACAAACGGATCCCAGTCGAAGCAGCCCATCGGCGGCTGCTCGCTGCCGGTCAGCCCCACCTGCGACAGCCAGCGCACAACCCCTTCAAGGGATATCGTCGAGTTAACAAATATCCCCTGCAATAGCGTCTTCGCGCTGCCAAACCGCTCCTGCAGGCATTCCTCAACGTGACCTTTCGAATAGCCGGGAGCCAGAATATTCGCCTGCGGCACGCTCAGCCCCTGCTCGTGATGCGCATCGTGGAAACCGCGTAAACGCTCGCTGGTGTTATGGTCGCTGCTGCGCCCGCCGATGAAGGTCAGCGGCGCCAGCGATCCCCGACGGCGGGCGCTGTTAGCGAGGATCTTGTGGGTCAGCGCTTTCGCACCGCCGTAGTTATCCGAAATCACCGACGGAGAGAGAGACCCCGGCAGGTCGAGATTGACCGTAGGCACGCCCGCCTGCTGGCAGAGCGCGGAAATTTTATCCGGATTGGTCGCCCCGGTCGCGATCACCCAGTCAACCTGCCAGGAGAGCATCGCTTTTACCGCTTCGAGCTCCAGCTCCGGGCTTCGGCGCGTACAGGTGATAATCGGCAGCAGGCCACGCTCGCGGGCCATCTCCTCAAAGCGTTCGGCGACGGAACCGAAGTAGCGGTTATCGTATTTGGGGATAATCATGCCAATGACGTGTGATTTTTTACTGCGCAGCATGCTGGCCTGGCGGTTAATCGCATAGCCCTGCTCCTCAGCAATCCGGGTCACCTTTTCGGCAAGCTTTGCGCTGATGCGGCGTTTTTTCCAGTTACCGTTGAGGATAGCGCTCACCGCGCTCGCCGAAACGCCGGAAAGCTCCGCCAGGTCGTAAATCGTTATCTTCTTCATTTTTCCAACTTGCGTCACAAAATCATGTCGCTGTTAATTTCCCCACTTGCTCAATCGATGAAGCGAGCGCAACATAGCTTCATCGATTGAGCATCCATTTCACGCCAGGAAGTACGCGCGCATACTGCCTTAACATGCCAGCAAGCCTGAATAATGATGCTGATATTCAATATGTTACCAGGTTTTTGTCCATAACCTCGAACGCGATGCCCTCGGGTTCGATAGTTTTAACCAGACACGGCAAAGGATTATAAAATGAACCACTCTGTCTCCTCTATGAATACTTCCCTCAGCGGTAAAGTCGCCGCGATCACTGGCGCGGCGTCCGGTATCGGCCTCGAGTGCGCGAAGACCCTGCTGGGGGATGGCGCAAAAGTAGTGCTAATCGACCGCGAAGGCGAAAAGCTCAACAAACTGGTCGCCGAACTTGGCGAAAACGCCTTCGCTCTGCAGGTGGATCTGATGCAGGCGGACCAGGTCGATAATCTTCTGCAGGGCATTTTGCAGCTTACCGGGCGTCTCGATATCTTCCACGCCAACGCCGGCGCCTATATCGGCGGGCCGGTGGCCGAGGGCGACCCGGACGTCTGGGACCGCGTGCTGCACCTCAACATCAACGCCGCCTTCCGCTGCGTGCGCAGCGTCCTGCCGCATCTGATCGCGCAACAATCCGGGGATATTATTTTCACCAGCTCCATCGCGGGCGTGGTGCCGGTGATCTGGGAGCCTGTCTATACCGCGTCGAAATTCGCTGTGCAGGCGTTTGTCCACACCACTCGTCGTCAGGTGGCGCAGTATGGCGTGCGCGTCGGCGCCGTACTACCGGGCCCGGTGGTGACCGCGCTGCTGGACGACTGGCCAAAAGCCAAAATGGATGAAGCGCTGGCCAACGGCAGTCTGATGCAGCCGATTGAAGTGGCGGAGTCAGTGCTGTTTATGGTGACGCGTTCGAAAAACGTCACCGTACGCGACATTGTGATCCTGCCGAACAGCGTGGATCTCTGACCCGTAACCAGCCTGTGAGAGGATGTGATGCAAAACGATACGCAAAACATGATTGGTGTGGATGTCGGTTCGGGCAGCGTGCGCGCCGGAGTCTTCAATCTGCGGGGCGAGCTTCTTGCCCACGCGACTCAGGACATTACCCTGTTTCGCAGCGCCGGGAATAGGGTTGAGCAGTCGAGCCGTGAAATCTGGCAGGCGGTGTGCTACTGCATTAAAACCGCGGTGGCCAGCGCCGGCGTCCCGCCGTCGTCGATCGCCGGGCTAGGCTTCGATGCCACCTGCTCGCTGGTGGTGATTGGCGATAACGACGCGCCGCTGGCGGTCGGGCCTTCGGACGATCCGGACCGCAATATTATTGTCTGGATGGATCATCGCGCCACCGCGCAGGCGGAAAAGATCAACGCGACGGGCCACCCGGTGCTGCAGTACGTTGGCGGCAAAATCTCGCCGGAGATGGAAACGCCGAAAATTCTGTGGCTGAAGGAGAATCGCCCGCACATCTATCAGCAGGCGCGCCACTTCTTCGACCTCGCCGATTACCTTACCTGGCGCTCAACCGGCGATGACGCCCGCTCGGTCTGCACGGTGACCTGTAAATGGACCTACCTGGCGCATGAACAACGCTGGGATGCCGGCTACTTCCGCCAGATTGGCCTCGACGAGCTGGCGGATGAAGATTTTGTCCGCATCGGCCAGCGGATTGTCGACCCTGGAACCCCCTGCGGCGACGGTCTTTGCGCCACGGCGGCAGAAGAGATGGGCCTGCCGATCGGCACGCCGGTGGCGGTGGGGATGATTGACGCCCACGCGGGCGGCATTGGCACCGTTGGGGTGCTTAACGGCGCGGTCAACAATATGGCCTACGTCTTCGGCACTTCTTCCTGCACCATGACCACCACTGAGGAAGCGGTGTTCGTCCCCGGCGTCTGGGGCCCCTACTATTCGGCGATGGTCCCGGGCTACTGGCTGATTGAAGGCGGACAAAGCGCCGCCGGCGCAGCTATCGACCAGCTGCTGAGCTTCCATCCGGCGGCGGCGGCGGCTCGCGAGCAGGCGCAAGCCGCGGGCGTCCCTCTGCCGGTCTGGCTGGCAGATCGCGTACTGGCGCAGGCTGCCTCGCCTTCTGAGGCGGTCACGCTGGCCGCCGGTCTACACGTGGTGCCCGAGTTTCTCGGTAACCGCGCGCCGCTTGCCGACCCCCACGCGAAAGCGCTGATTGCCGGGCTGGGGATGGAGCGGGACCTGGATAACCTGACCGCGCTGTACGTTGCCGGGTTATGCGGGATTGGCTATGGCCTGCGACAGATCCTCGACGCCCAGCGCGCCTGCGGAATTGAGAGTGAAAATATCGTCATCAGCGGCGGGGCCGGACAGCATCCGCTGGTGCGGCAGCTGCTGGCCGACGCCTGCGGCGTTAGCGTCGTGAGCACCGCCTGCAGCGAGCCGGTGCTGTTAGGCTCCGCCATCCTCGGCGCCGTCGCGGGCGGAATCGCGGCTTCGCTGCCGGAGGCCATGAAGCAATTTACTCAGGTGGATGCCACCTATCACAGCGAGACTGCGTTTAGCTCGCTACATCAGCGCAGGTATGAGGCCTATAAGGCGCTACAACAGGCCGGCAGGCTGATTCGCGAATAACAACCCTCTTTTTTAATAACAATAATGCTCCGCTGCTGTGCAGCGGAGACACTCATCTGCACTCTGAAATCGAGGTCAACATGTCCGTTAATAACAAACAGTGGTACGGTCTACCGCTCAACCTCATCTGGGGATATGTCGCCATCGCCGTGTTTATGACCGGCGACGGCTTTGAGCTGGCTTTTCTGTCGCACTACATCAAAGCACTCGGATTCACCCCGGCGCAGGCTTCCTTTGCCTTTACGCTATACGGTCTGGCCGCCGCCCTGTCGGCGTGGGTCTCCGGCGTGGTGGCGGAGATCATCACCCCACGCAAGGCCATGATGATCGGCTTCGTGCTGTGGTGCGTATTCCATGTACTGTTCCTCGTCTTCGGCCTCGGTCGCGCCAACTATGCGCTGATCCTGCTGTTTTATGGCATCCGCGGCCTGGCCTACCCGCTGTTCCTCTACTCATTTATCGTCGCCATTATCCACAACGTTCGCAGCGACAGTTCCAGCTCTGCGCTGGGCTGGTTCTGGGCGGTCTACTCCGTGGGCATCGGCGTGTTCGGCAGCTATATTCCGAGTTTCACCATTCCCCACATTGGCGAAATGGGCACCCTGTGGCTGGCGCTGGTCTTTTGCGCCACCGGCGGCATCATTGCGCTGGTGTCGATGCGTCATACCGAAACGCCGCGCCATATGCAGAACCTGACCACTCGCGAAAAACTCGCCGAACTGGGGCGCGCCGCGACGCTGCTCTATACCAACCGCAGCATCCTGTTCTCGAGCATTGTGCGCATTATTAACACCCTGTCGCTGTTTGGTTTTGCGGTGATTATGCCGATGATGTTCGTTGATGAGCTGGGCTTTACCACCTCGGAGTGGCTCCAGGTGTGGGCGGCCTTCTTCTTCACCACTATCTTTTCGAACGTTTTCTGGGGGATCGTGGCGGAGAAAATGGGCTGGATGAAGGTGATTCGCTGGTTCGGCTGCATCGGGATGGCGTTCTCCAGCCTGGCGTTTTACTACATCCCTCAGCACTTTGGCCACAGCTTTGCGATGGCGCTGGTGCCGGCTATTGCCCTGGGTATTTTCGTCGCCGCATTCGTGCCGATGGCGGCGGTGTTCCCGGCGCTGGAGCCGAACCATAAAGGCGCGGCGATTTCGGTCTATAACCTGTCAGCCGGGCTGTCGAACTTTCTGGCGCCGGCGATCGCCGTGGTGCTGCTGCCCTATTTCAGCACCATCGGGGTGGTGATTGCCTATACCGCCTTATATATTCTGGCCTTCTTCCTGTGCCCGTTAATCCGCGTTGAACAGCCTGGCTTTGCCAGTGCTCAGAGTGCAAAACCGTTTACCGCCAACGCGGCGGAGTCTTAATAAACCCGACATCAGGTAGGAACAACGAGCAATCCGGGCGGTAACGCCCGGATTTTCGCCTTAGGCGATGGTGACTTTGCCGTCGAGGTAGACATCCTGCACGGCATTGATCAGCTTCACGCCGTCGGCCATCGATTTCTTAAACGCTTTACGGCCAAGGATCAGCCCCATGCCGCCGGCGCGTTTATTGATCACCGCCGTGCGCACCGCGTCGGCAAGGTCGGTCTCCCCGCCCGCCGCGCCGCCGGAGTTAATCAGCCCGGCGCGGCCCATATAGCAGTTGGCCAGCTGGTAGCGCACCAGATCGATAGGGTTATCGCTGGTCAGTTTGCTGTACACCCGGTCGTCGGTATAGCCGAAGTTAACCGCTTTGTAGCCGCCGTTATTCTCCGCCATTTTCTGCTTAACGATATCGGCGCCGATGGTGGCCGCCAGGTGGTTGGCCTGACCGGTCAGGTCAGCGGAAACATGATAGTCGACACCGTCTTTCTTGAAAGCCGAATTGCGCAGATAGGCCCACAGCACGGTGACCAGGCCCAGCTCATGCGCCCGCTCAAAGGCAGCGGAAATCTCTTCTATCTGACGACGCGATTGTTCCGAGCCGAAATAGATCGTCGCGCCCACGGCCACCGCCCCCATATTGAACGCCTGCTCAACGCTGGCGTAGAGGGTCTGGTCGTACTCGGTGGGGTAGCTCAGCGTTTCGTTATGGTTGAGCTTCACCAGGAAAGGAATGCGATGCGCGTAACGGCGCGACACCGAGGCCAGCACGCCGTATGTCGACGCCACGCAGTTACAGCCGGCTTCGATCGCCAGCTCGACGATATTTTTCGGATCGAAGTACAGCGGGTTGGCGGCGAAGGAAGCCCCCGCCGAGTGCTCCACGCCCTGGTCGACCGGCAGAATGGAAAGGTAGCCGGTCCCCCCCAGACGTCCGGTGTTGTACAGGGTTTGCATATTGCGTAGCACCGCCGGTGGCCGGTTGTTATCCACCATCACCCGATCAACATAATCTGCGCCAGGCAGATACAGCTGGTCGGCCGGAATGGTTATACAACGGTGCTGCAAAAGGCTCTCGGCATCTTTGCCCAGCAACTGTGTAATATCAGTCATAGCAATCTCCCGTAAGGCCGGCCGGAGCCGGCATGCATTATCCCAACCCAATTATTTTGGGCAGGTTAAGCCTGGTACCGACTTAGCCTATTTTCCAGCCGGGAGGGCATTTTTTCAGGAGATTCTGCTGTCCCGTTACGCTGCCATTTACCACCAGGCGTGGAAATGGTGTACCGGTCCGATGCCGTGGCCCACCTCCAGGGAGTCGGCCTGGGCCAGGGCCGCCGACAGCCAGGCCTTGGCCTCGGTAACGGTGGCCGCCCAGTCGGCGTGACGCGGGCGCAGCGCCGCCAGCGCGGCGGAGAGTGTGCAGCCGGTGCCGTGGGTGTTTTTGGTCTGCACTCGCGGCGCGGTAAATCGCTGTTCCCCTTCGCGGGTGAAGAGCCAGTCCGGGCTTTCGGCATCGTCGAGATGGCCGCCTTTCATTAATACTGCGCCGCAGCCCAGCGCCAGCAACGCCCGCCCCTGCTCCAGCATTTCGCGCTCGTTGCGCGCATGGGGGGCGTCAAGCAGAGCGGCCGCTTCCGGCAGGTTTGGAGTGATCAGCGACACCTGCGGCAACAATCGTTGACGCAGGGTCTCCACCGCCGAGGCCGACAGCAGCGGATCGCCGCTTTTCGCCAGCATGACGGTATCCAGCACCACATTGGCCACCCGGTAGCGCGCCAGCCGCTCGGCCACGGCTTCCACAATATCGGTCTCCGCCAGCATGCCGATTTTGGTGGTATCGATGCGCACATCGCTGAATACCGAATCGAGCTGCGCCGCCACAAAGTCCGGTTCAATACGATAGACCGACTGCACGCCGCGGGTATTCTGCGCCACCAGGGCGGTGATCGCCGAGCAGCCATAGGCTCCCAGCGCGGAGAAGGTTTTCAGATCGGCCTGGATACCGGCCCCGCCGCTGGGATCGGTGCCGGCGATGGTCAGGGCGTTGATGCGTTTCATCCCTGCACCTCCTGATACAGCGCGTCGAGAAACGCCGGAATAAAGCTGCCTGGGCCTCCCTGACGGGCGGCGATTTCCCCGGCCTGCTTCATTAGCCCGCAGGCGGCGGCCACGTTTTCCAGCCGGTCGCCCGGCAGCGCCGCGCTCGCCGCCACCACCGCCGACAGCGCGCAGCCGGTGCCCACCACCCGGGTCATCAGCGCACTGCCGCCCGCCACGCTGAGCACCCGCTCGCCGTCGGTGACGTAGTCCACCTCGCCGGTGACCGCCACTACGGTACTCAGCTGACGAGCCAGCGCCTGGGCCGCCGGCAGCGCTGCGGCGGCCGTATCGGTGGTATCCACCCCGCGCCCGCCACCGCTCATCCCGGCCAGCGCCAGAATTTCAGAGGCATTGCCGCGAATGGCCGCCGGCTGCAGGGCCAACAGCTCGTGACAAAAGGCCGTGCGCACGGTCAGGGCGCCGACCGCCACCGGATCCAGCGTCCAGGGCTTGCCGGCCTGGCGGGCCTGCTCCACTGCGGCGCGCATGGCCACGGCGCGGTCTGCGGTCAGGGTGCCGACGTTGATTAACAGCGCATCGGCGATGGCGGCGAACTGCGCCGCTTCGCGGGGATCGATCACCATCGCCGGCGAGGCGCCGACGGCCAGCAGAACATTGGCGGTAAAGGTCTGCACCACGTCATTGGTCATGCAGTGCACAAGGGGGGAATGGGCGCGCAGCAGATGGCGCAGGTGCGCGACAGGCGCGGGATTCAGCAGCTCAGGCATGGTTTGCTCCCGCCAGACGAGGTAGAAGCAATGACCCTGCGGTCTCTGACTTCCCTACGCTGGCATTATCCAGATCAGGTGGTACGGGTATTTCTCAGCCTTCAACGAAGAAGGGCACCCCGAGTCAAAATAGTGAAATTGTTAAGCGTTGTGGAATTTACCGCAACTCACCGGTTCATACAACAAGCCTTTAGCCCTGCATACGACACCATCGCGGCCATCATGCTCATCAAGCGACCGGGCAAGATTGCATTCCGCTGCTGGCGGGCGGAAAATGATGACATCATGAGCTAATTAGCCTACTGAGGATATACGCCATGGCCGTTTATCACCATGCGCTGGTACTGATCAACAGCAGTCAGGACGGCGTCCCGCTGCTCGAGCATGCCGCCAGAATGGCAGAAGAGAACGGCATGCGCATCACCATCGCCCACATCAGCACCGACTACCGGGCGCTGAACTATGTTTCCGACAGCCTGCGCGACGATCAGGTCTCGCAGGAGGTGATCCAGGCCAAAGCCCTGCTCAACGAGCTGGCCTGCACCGTCTCCCTGCCGGTGGATACTCTCTCGCTGGTGACCACTCGCCGGTTTGAAGATGTCGAAGCCTGCATTCGACAGCGGCAGATCGATTTAATTATTGCCGGGCACCATAACCGGCTGCTGGGCGTCCTCTCCTCACACTCGCTGGAGTACATCAACCACTTAACCATAGACGTGCTGATCAAGCACCTGCCCTAGCGCAAGGCGGCCTGCAGCAGGGAAAAACAGTCTTCGATAAGCGGCGGCAGCGCCTGCGGCCCGCGCATCAGGGCCACCGTGCGGGTCAACGCCGGCTGCTGCAGCTGGGCGACCTTGAGCGCCGGGTCCTGCAGATGGGTGGTGTACAGCTCCGGCAGAATCGCCACCGCTAAGCGCGAGCGTACCAGGCCATACAGGGTTTCGATATAGTCCACCTGGTAGCGGGTGGTCAGCGTCAGGCGATGGCTCTCCACTAATGCCGCCACCAGCCGCTGGATATTGCCCTTCGAGAACACGGCAATGTCCCGCCCCACCAGCTGTTTCCACGGCAGATGCGCCTGCACGGCCAGCGGATCGTCGCGGTGCAGCACCGCCACGAAGGGATCGTCGCGCAGCGGATAGACCAGCAATTCCGCGGGCAGTGAGCTGTCGATCGCCCCGATGCCGAAATCAATCTCGCCACGCTGCAGCGCCAGGATAAGCGCATCGTTGGTCTGATCGTGAAATTCAATGCGCAGGCGGGGAAAGGCCTGGGCCAGGGTCTGCGGCAGCAGAGGAAACAGCAGCGAACTGACCGACGGCACCAGGCCGATGCGCACCGTCCCGTCGCCGCCCGCCTCGACGATCTGCTGCATATCGAAAAAGGCCGCCTGCGCCACGCTGAGGATCCGCTGGGCGTGGGGTAAAATCGCCGCCCCCAGCTCAGTCAGGGTGACCGCCGAAGCGGTGCGGTTGACCAGCTTGCCGCCGAGCACCGTTTCAATCTGCCGCAGGGCGCTGCTCAGCGCCGGCTGGCTAATCGCCAGCCGACTGGCGGTATCGGTAAAATGGCGCAGCTGGGCCAGGGTGACGAAATACTGAAGCTGTTTAAGTGAGAGCGCGGGCAGCCGCTGCCAGGGTTCTTTCATTATCGGGTTCGCTACGGTGGTCCTGCACAATAACCCGAGCTTATCGGGTGATAAATTTATTCATCTGGGCAAACGTTTGCTGTGCCCCTAGAGTATCCGCATTATCCTTGTGCCGGAGTGGTTATGTCCAGCAATGCTCAAGTCCGCCGTCGCGCCGTGCAGGCCGCGCGCGGCGAATCCCCGTTTGATCTGCTGCTGGTCGATGCGCAGATCGTCGATATGGCCACGGGCGAAATTCGTCCCGCTGACATCGGTATCGTCGGCGAGATGATCGCCAGCGTCCACCCCCGCGGCAGCCGCGCCGACGCCCATGAAGTGCATTCCCTGGCCGGTAGCTACCTGTCGCCCGGCCTGATGGACACCCACGTGCACCTCGAAAGCTCGCATCTGCCACCTGAGCGCTACGCCGAAATCGTCCTCACCCAGGGCACCACCGCGGTGTTCTGGGATCCGCATGAGCTGGCCAATGTGCTCGGCGTCGAGGGCGTGCGCTACGCGGTAGACGCCAGCCGCCACCTGCCGCTGCAGGTGATGGTCGCCGCGCCGTCGAGCGTGCCCTCCACCCCCGGCCTCGAAATGTCCGGCGCCGATTTCGCCGGCGCGGAAATGGAGACCATGCTCGGCTGGCCGGAAGTGCGCGGCGTGGCAGAAGTGATGGATATGCACGGCGTGCTGCACGGCAGCGAGCGGATGCAGGAGATTGTCCAGGCCGGTCTCAACAGCGGCAAACTGATTGAAGGCCACGCCCGCGGCCTGAGCGGCGCCGACCTGCAGGCCTACCTCGCCGCCGGCGTCACCTCCGATCATGAACTGACCTCGGCGGACGACGCGCTGGAAAAACTGCGCGCCGGTCTGACGATCGAGATCCGCGGCTCGCACCCCTATCTGCTGCCGGATATCGTCGCGGCGTTGAAAACGCTGCCGCACCTCTCCTCGCAGATCACCGTCTGCACCGATGACGTGCCGCCGGATATGCTGCTGGAGAAAGGCGGGATCATCGCCCTGCTCAACCTGCTGATCGAGCACGGTTTACCGGCGGTCGACGCGCTGCGTTTCGCCACCCTCAACGCCGCTATTCGTCTGCAGCGCCACGATCTCGGGCTGATTGCCGCCGGGCGGCGCGCCGATCTGGTGGTGTTTGACTCCCTGGAAAAACTGGCGGCCCGCGAAGTCTATGTTGGCGGGGAACGGCTGGCCCAGGCCGGCCGCCTGCTGAAGCCGATCGCCCCGGCGCCGGGCGTAACGCCGCCGCGCGATACCTTACAGATAGCCCCCCTCGCCGCCGATGACTTTATCCTGCGCATCAAGGGCATTCGCCACGGCGTCGCCCGCCTGCGCCATATCCGCGGCGCGCGCTTCACCCAGTGGGGTGAGGTCGAGGTGCAGATCCGCGACGGCCAGGTCCAGCTGCCCGCCGGCTTCACCCTGATCTGGGTCAAGCACCGCCACGGCCGCCATCAGGCGACGCCGCAAATCGCCCTGCTTGAAGGCTGGGGCGAGCTGCGCGGCGCCATCGCCACCAGCTACTCCCACGACTCACACAATCTGGTGGTGCTCGGGCGCGATGCTGAGGATATGGCGCTGGCGGCCAACCAGCTTATCGCCTCCGGCGGCGGGATGGCGCTGGCGCAACAGGGCGAGATCCTCGCCCATGTGGCGATGCCGATTGCCGGCATGCTGTCGGATCTGCCGGCCGTCGAGCTGGCGCGTCAGTTCCGCGAGCTGCGCGATCTGAGCAGCAGAGTCGCTGACTGGGAGCCGCCGTACCGGGTCTTCAAGGCTATTGAAGGCACCTGTCTTGCCTGTAACGCCGGGCCGCATTTAACCGATTTGGGTCTCACCGACGGCGGCAGCCGCCAGATAGTCGACCCGTTGATAGCCTGCCGGGAGACCCCGGCGCCAACGCCTCACAACAATAATCCTCAGGGAGCCTGAGCATGGCCGATAACACACTTCACTCTTCCGCCCGCGATAACTGGCTGGAGCGCCGCTTTGCGCTGCGCTCGCGCGGCGGCACGCTACGCACTGAATGCCTGGCCGGGATCACCGGTTTCCTCGCCGCCGCCTATTTACTGGTGGTCATCCCGGGACTGCTGGCGATCGGCGGGATGGACAAAGGCGCCGCCACCACCGGCACCATTCTGGTCTTCGTCGTCGGTTCGCTGCTGATGGCGTTTTACGCCAACCTGCCGTTTATCGTCGGCCCGGGCATTGGCGGCTCGGTGCTGGTAGGGGTCACGCTGGCAGGTAGCGAGGGGATTGGCTGGCAGACAGGCCTCGGGATCGCCTGCTGGTCAGGGGTTCTCTTCTTCCTGCTGACCCGCTTTGGCCTGCGCGAAGTGGTCACCCGCTCGGTGCCACAGTCGATCAAGCTGGGGCTGACGGCCTCCATCGGCCTGTTTGTCGCCGTTCTCGGCTTTCGCAACGCCGGGCTGGTGCTCGCCAATGCGAAAACCAACGCCCTGATGCTCGGCGACTTTCTCGCCCCCAGCGCGCTGGTGGCGCTGTGCGGCCTGTTCCTGGCGATAGCCCTGCAGGCGCGTAAGGTGCCGGGCGCCATTTTGTGGGCCATTCTGTGCGCTACCCTGGTGGGGATCCCGTTCGGCGTGACCAAACTGCCGACGCATTTTATCGATGTCCCCCACTCGCTGGCGCCGGTGCTGGGACAGGTCGACCTGCTGGGGGCGTTAAACATCGCCTTCCTGCCGTTCCTGTTCGTCTTTTTCGCTTCTGAGTTTTTCTCCACCATGGGGACGACGCTGGCGGTGGGCGGCGAGGCAGGTCTGCTGGATGAAGAAGGCAACATGCCGCAGATTAATCGCCCGTTTATGGTCGATTCGATTGCTGCGGCGCTCGGCCCGTGGGTGGGGATTCCGGCGGCAACGGCGCTAATCGAGTCATCTGCGGCAGCGGAAGCCGGCGGCAAAACCGGCCTCACCGCGCTGTCGGCAGCGGTGATGTTCCTGCTGATGCTGCTGTTCACGCCGGTGGCGCTGATGATCCCGAAGGAGGCCACCGCCCCGGCGCTGATCCTGATCGGCCTGAACATGTTCAGCGGCCTGCGCAAAGTGGATCTCGGCAACTTCACCGACGGCCTGCCGGTGCTGATGATGGTGATGATCACCCTCATCGCCAACAGCTTCGGCACCGGTATCGCCGGCGGGCTGCTGTTTTACATTGTGATCAAGGCCATCGCCGGCAAGTGGCGGGAAATCCCGATTGGCCTGTGGGTGCTGGCCGTCCCGCTGGTCTACTACTTCGCGACCTTAGTCAGACATTAAGCCCTTCACAATGTGCTTTCACCTCTTCATATAACAAACGCACCGCGGCAGAGAGCTGCTTGCGGTGCGGACAAATCAGGTTCAACGGCACCATATCCCCCTGGTAACGCGGTAGCAGGCGCCGCAGGCGGCCCGCCCGCAGATCGTCGCTGACGTCGAGCATCGATTTATAGGCAATGCCCTCCCCGGCCACCGCCAGCCGCCGGATCACCTCCGCGTCGTCGCTCATCACCGTGCCGGAGACCTTCTGCTGCTGAACTTCTCCGTCGAGGCTCAGTGACCAGCGGTCGAACGGGCGGCCGCGCAAAATGTAGATCAACGCATTGTGCTGGCCGAGCTCCTGAAGGGTCTGCGGCTCGCCGTGGCGGGCGATCCACTCTGGGGAGGCCACCAGCACCCGACGATTTTCCGGCGCCACCGGCAGCGAAATAAACGAGGCGTCATCGTTATTGCCATAGCGAAACGCGACGTCCACCGGATCTTTAAACACGTCGGTCAGCTGGTCGGAAAAGAGCAGCCGCAGGCGCAGCGCCGGATGGCGTTGCCGAAAGTCGCGGAACAAGGTCAGGAGCAGGTTACGCCCGAGGTCTGACGGCACGGCAATCTGCAGCATGCCGCGAATTTCATCATCTGGGGTCTGGATCTTCTGCAGGCCGGCCTCGAGGGTATCGAGCATCTGGGTGGCATACGGCAGCCAGGTCTCCCCCTCCGGCGTCAGGCGCAGGCTGCGGGTCGAGCGGGCGAACAGGCGAATATTGAGGATCGTCTCCAGACGTTTAATCGCCGCGCTCACCTGCGCCGGCTGCTGCCCCGCCTCGCGCGCGGCGTCGCTAAAACTGCCCAGTGCCGCGGCGCGGACAAATAAGGTCAGATCTTCCAACCTGAACATGCCGATTCTCCCCTGCTTCAGATTGCTCCCAAAATACGCATCACCGTCGCTGCAACGCAAGCGGCGCCGGACTTGCGCCGTGTTTTGCTTACACTTTTTAAAAATCCAGTGCTTGCCATTTCAGCAACGCATCAGGAATGATACGAGGCTGCTATTTTGAGTCCAGGTAATATTGAGGAAATTATGCGTAAAACAAAAATGATGCTTCTGGGCGTACTCCTTGCCACCGCTGGCGCCAGCTGGACGGCTTCTGCCGCGGGGATCGAACAGTATGCGCTGAAAGAGTTCACCGCCGACTTCACCCAGTTTCACATTGGCGACACCGTTCCGGCGATGTACCTTACCCCGGAATACAACATCAAAGGCTGGCAGCAGCGTAATCTTCCCGCGCCGGACGCCGGCAGCCACTGGACCTATATGGGCGGTAACTACGTGCTGATCACCGACACCGAAGGCAAAATCCTCAAGGTGTACGATGGCGAGATCTTCTATCATCGCTGATCCGCTTAATATCCGCATCCGCCCCGGCGAACCAGCGGACTCTCCGGCGCTGCGCCAGCTCTTCCTGCGGGCGCGCAGTGTGTCGTGGACCTGGCTTCCCTCCACGACGTGGCGGCTGGAAGATTTCGATGCCGCCACCGCGGATGAACAGCTGTGGGTCGCGGAATGCGACGGCCTGCCGGTGGGCTTTGCCGCCGTATGGACCGCCGATAATTTCCTTCACCATCTGTTCGTCGACCCGGACTGGCAGGGCAAACATATCGGCAGCGCGCTGCTGGCGCAGGTCGAACGGACCTTTACCGCCAGCGGGACGCTGAAGTGCCTGATGGAAAATAAAAACGCCCTGCGCTTCTACCAGCGTCACGGCTGGACCATCGAAGCACAGGGCGCCTCGCCCGAGGGCAGATACTGGCTGATGCGCTCGCCGCGGCCTTAAACGGCGCGGAAGGCAATCTCACCCGGGATCACTTCTCCCTGCCAGTACATCTGGGCCGCCACCCGGCCCGCCAGCTGGCGGTAAATGTCGGTAAATTCGCTTTCCGGACGCGCCACCACCGTCGGCGTGCCGTTATCCAGATCTTCCCGCAGCGTAATATGCAGCGGCAGCTGGCCCAGCAGCTGGGTGTGGTATTTCTCGGCCAGTTTTTGCGCGCCGCCGGTGCCGAAGATCGGCTCGTGGTGCCCGCAGTTGCTGCAGATATGCATGCTCATGTTTTCCACGATCCCCAGCACTGGCACTTCCACTTTCTCGAACATCACGATGCCCTTTTTGGCGTCGATCAGCGCGATGTCCTGCGGCGTGGTGACCACCACCGCGCCGGTGACCGGAATGTTCTGCGCCAGCGTCAGCTGAATGTCGCCAGTGCCCGGCGGCATATCCAGCACCAGGTAATCCAGATCCGGCCACAGGGTCTCCTGCAGCATCTGCATCAGCGCCTTGCTGGCCATCGGGCCGCGCCAGACCATGGCGTTGTCGTCAGTCACCAGGTAGCCGATGGAATTGGTGGCCAGCCCGTACTTCATGATCGGCGCCATATGGGTGCCGTCCGGCGAGGTCGGGCGGCTGTCTTCCGCGCCAAGCATGGTGGGAATCGACGGGCCGTAGATATCGGCATCCAGAATGCCCACCTTCGCCCCTTCCGCGGCGAGTGCCAGCGCCAGGTTTACCGCCGTGGAGGATTTACCGACGCCGCCTTTCCCGGAGCTGATGGCGATAATGTTCTTCACGCCGTTGATCCCGGGCTGGTTTTTCACGCGCTTGAGGGTGGCGATGCTGTGGGTCAGCTTCCAGTCGATAGCCTTCGCGCCAGTGATGCGCAGCAGCTCGGCGCTGCACTGCTCTTTCAGCGCTTCGAAGGCGCTGCTCCAGACGAACGGCATCTGCAGCTCAATATGAATGGTATCATCCAGCCAGGCGACATGGTGCAGCGCCTTGAGGGTGGTGAGGTTATGCTTCAGGGTTGGGTGCTGGAAATTGGCCAGCGTCCCGGCGACCATCGCACGTAGGCGCTCGGGGGATTTGGCCTGGGATTGCGAATTCATCCCGACTCCTTTGTTGTTTTGAGATGCTTTCAGTAATCACAGAGTTTATCACAGGTAAGGATTATCCATATATGGGCAGCCATTTATGGCGCACCCACAGCCCTTTTGGTAATATCGGAAGCCCTTTTTACAACAGAAGATGTAATGCTCACTATGACTCAAGTCGCGAAGAAAATTCTGGTAACGTGCGCCCTGCCGTACGCCAACGGCTCCATCCACCTCGGCCACATGCTGGAGCACATCCAGGCTGATGTCTGGGTCCGTTACCAGCGAATGCGCGGCCATGAAGTCAACTTCATCTGCGCCGACGACGCCCACGGCACGCCGATTATGCTCAAGGCGCAACAGCTCGGTATCACTCCGGAGCAGATGATTGGCGAGATGAGCCAGGAGCATCAGACCGATTTTGCCGGCTTCGACATCAGCTACGACAACTATCACTCGACGCACAGCGATGAGAACCGCGAGCTGTCGGAGCTGATCTACACTCGTCTGAAAGAGAACGGCTTTATCAAAAACCGTACCATCTCTCAGCTCTACGATCCGGAAAAAGGCATGTTCCTGCCGGACCGTTTTGTGAAAGGCACCTGTCCGAAGTGTAAATCTCCAGACCAGTACGGCGATAACTGCGAAGTGTGCGGCGCGACCTACAGCCCTACCGAGCTTATCGACCCGAAATCGGTGGTCTCCGGCGCCACGCCGGTGATGCGTGACTCCGAACATTTCTTCTTCGACCTGCCGTCATTCAGCGAAATGCTGCAGGCGTGGACCCGCAGCGGCGCGCTGCAGGAGCAAGTGGCGAACAAAATGCAGGAGTGGTTTGAGTCCGGCCTGCAGCAGTGGGACATCTCCCGCGATGCGCCGTACTTCGGCTTCGAAATTCCGAACGCGCCGGGCAAATACTTCTACGTCTGGCTGGACGCGCCGATCGGCTACATGGGCTCCTTCAAGAACCTGTGCGACAAGCGCGGCGACACCACCAGCTTCGACGAATACTGGAAGAAAGACTCCACGGCCGAGCTGTATCACTTTATCGGCAAGGACATCGTCTACTTCCACAGCCTGTTCTGGCCGGCGATGCTGGAAGGCAGCCAGTTCCGTAAGCCGACCAACCTGTTCGTGCACGGCTACGTGACGGTCAACGGCGCGAAGATGTCCAAGTCGCGCGGCACCTTTATCAAGGCCAGCACCTGGCTGAAACACTTTGATGCCGACAGCCTGCGCTACTACTACACCGCCAAGCTCTCTTCGCGCATCGATGATATCGACCTTAACCTGGAAGACTTTATCCAGCGCGTGAATGCCGACATCGTCAACAAGGTGGTTAACCTCGCCTCGCGCAACGCCGGCTTTATCAGCAAGCGTTTTGACGGCGTGCTGGCCGCTGAGCTGGCCGACCCGGCGCTGTACAAAACCTTCACCGACGCGGCGGAAAGCATCGGCGAAGCGTGGGACAGCCGCGAGTTCGGTAAGGCCATCCGCGAAATCATGGCGCTCGCCGACGTGGCCAACCGCTATGTCGATGAGCAGGCGCCGTGGGTGGTGGCGAAACAGGAAGGCCGCGACGCCGACCTGCAGGCCATCTGCACCATGGGTCTGAACATGTTCCGCGTGCTGATGACCTGGCTGAAACCGGTCCTGCCGCAGCTGGCCGCGCGTGCGGAAGCGTTCCTCAACAGCGAGCTGAGCTGGGACGCCATTCAGCAGCCGCTGCTGGCGCACAAGGTCAATCCGTTTAAGGCGCTGTACAACCGCATTGAGATGAAACAGGTCGAAGCCCTGGTTGAAGCGTCAAAAGAAGAGGTGAAAGCCGCAGCTGCGCCAGTGACCGGCCCGCTGGCGGACGATCCGATTCAGGACACCATCACCTTTGATGATTTCGCCAAAGTCGATCTGCGCGTGGCGCTGATTGAGAACGCGGAATTTGTTGAAGGCTCCGACAAGCTGCTGCGCCTGACGCTGGATCTGGGCGGCGAGAAACGTAACGTCTTCTCCGGCATCCGCTCCGCTTATCCGGATCCGCAGCCGCTGATTGGCCGCCTGACGGTGATGGTCGCCAACCTGGCGCCGCGCAAAATGCGCTTCGGTATCTCGGAAGGGATGGTGATGGCCGCCGGCCCTGGCGGGAAGGATATCTTCCTGTTAAGCCCTGACGACGGCGCCAGGCCGGGTCAGCAGGTGAAATAACAAAAAAGCCGGAGAGTATCTCCGGCTTTTTTTTGCCCGGCGGCGCTGCGCTTGCACGGGCCTACGGGTTATGTAGACCGGGTAAGGCGAAACCGCCACCCGGCAAAAATCACGGTTTCGGGTGATGCACCCGCTGGGTCAGCCCGCGCAGGAAATTGCGCAGAAACTGGTCGCCGCACTCGCGGTAGTTTTTGTGGTCAGGCGATCGCATCATGGCGGTCACTTCCGGCACCGACACGCGGTATTTCTGCTCGCTCATGATCGCCACAATATCGTCCGTTTTCAGCGCGAAGGCGATCCGCAGCTTTTTCAGCACCGTGTTGTTATTCACCCGACGCTCCAGCGCTAACTCCGGCGCCGAATCGTCTTTGCCGCGCTTATCATAGATCAGGCCGTTGAGGAAACCCGACAGAATAATGTCCGGGCAGCGGACAAAGCCCTCTTCATCCTCTTTCGTGGTCCAGGTGTCGAAGCTGGCGGAGGTGGATTCCATAGCGGATAGCGCAAGAATGCGCACCATATCGTTATTATTGACTTTCAGGGTGTAGCGCAGGCTACGAAGAATATCATTACTGAGCATGAGTGCCTTTTACTGTCGATGATGCAATGGGGCGCAGTGTAGCAGCTTTACAGGCCAATCGCCTCTTTCAGGCTTTTTAAATAGCGTCGGCTCACTGGCACCGTTTGCCCGGCGCGCATTAGCAGCTCCGCCTGACCATTCTCCTCCAGGCGAATCTCCTTCAGGTGCGCCATATTCACCAGATACTGGCGATGGCAGCGCAGCAGCGGCGTGCGGCTCTCAAGGGTGCGCAGGGTCAGCTCGGTAAACCCTTCCTTGCCCTCGCGGTCGGTCACGTAGATGCCGCTCATCCGGCTGCTGACGAAGGCTACATCCTCCATCTGCAGCAGCCAGATACGGCTGTGACCGGTACAGGGTATGTATTTCAGCGTCTGCTGAGCATCATCCAGCAGCGACACATCCTGCAGATTACGCTCCTGGCGCAGGCGGGCGAGGGTTTTCTCCAGCCGGGCAGCTTCAATCGGCTTAAGCAGATAATCAAAAGCGTGCTCCTCAAAGGCTTTCACCGCGTATTCATCAAAGGCGGTGAGAAACACAATATAGGGGCGGTGCTCCGGGTCGAGCATCCCGACCATCTCCAGACCGCTGATGCGCGGCATCTGGATGTCGAGAAACAACACGTCGGGACGCAGCTTATGTACCGCGCCAATCGCCTCCACCGCGTTGCCGCACTCGCCGACGATCTCGATATCGCGCTGTGTCTCCAGCAATATACGCAGGTTTTCCCGCGCCAGCGGCTCATCATCGACGATCAATACTCTCAGCATGCATTCTCCTCCAGGGGCAGACGTAGGGTGACACGGGTAAAGCGCTCCGGCTCGCAGGTGACGCTGATGCCGCAGTCGGCGCCAAAACGCGCCCGCAGCCGCCTGTCCACCAGATTCATCCCCAGCCCGCTGGCCTGAGGGTTGGCCTGGTACAGCCCGGCGTTATCTTCGATATCCAGCTGCAGCCAGCGATCGTCCTGGCTGGCGCGAATGGTAATTTCGCCGACGCCTAGATGCTGCGATGTGCCATGCTTAATGGCGTTCTCCACGATCGGCTGCAGGGTAAAGGCCGGCAGCTGGTGATGCGCCAGCCCTTCCGGCACCGCCATCTGGATCTGCAGGTTAGCCTGAAAGCGGGCCTTCTCAATCTGCAGATAGGCGTTAACATGCTCTATCTCATCGGCGAGGGTGACGATTTCCGTCGGCCGCTTCAGGTTCTTGCGAAAGAAGGTCGACAGATACTGCACTAGCTGGCCGGCCTGCTCGCTGTCGCGACGGATCACCGCCTTCAGGGTGTTGAGCGCGTTAAACAGGAAGTGCGGGTTAACCTGGGCATGCAGGAGCTTGATTTCGGATTGCGTCAGCAGCGCCTTCTGCCGCTCGTACTGCCCGGCGAGGATCTGCGCCGACAGCAGCTGAGCAATACCCTCTCCGAGGGTGCGGTTGATCGAACTGAACAGACGGTTTTTCGCCTCATACAGTTTGATGGTGCCGATCACCCGCTGGTTCTCACCGCGTAAGGGGATCACCAGCGTCGATCCCAGCTTACAGTGCGGATGAATCGAGCAGCGGTAGGGCACCTCGTTGCCGTCGGCATACACCACCTCCCCGGTCTCAATCGCCCGTTGCGTATACGACGAGGAGATAGGTTTGCCCGGCAGATGGTGGTCGTCGCCGATGCCGGTAAACGCCAGCAGCTTGTCGCGATCGGTGATCGCCACCGCGCCGATATCCAGCTCCTGGATAAGTACCTGGGCCACCTTCATGCTGTTCTCTTCGTTGAACCCCTGACGCAGGATCCCCTCGGTGGACGCCGCCACCTTCAGCGCCGTGGCGGAAAAAGCGGAGGTGTACTTCTCGAACATCGCCCGCTTGTCCAGCAGAATGCGCATAAACAGCGCCGCACCGACGGTATTGGTCACCATCATCGGCGCGGCAATGCTCTGCACCAGATGCAGGGCGTCCTGGAACGGGCGGGCAATCAGCAGAATGATCATCATCTGCACCAGCTCGGCCACGAAGGTGATCGCCCCGGCGGTGAGCGGGCTAAAGACTTTGTCCGGCCGGCCGCGTTTGACCAGCACGCTGTGCACCAGACCACCCAGTAGCCCCTCGACGATGGTGGAGACCATACAGCTTAAGGCGGTCATCCCCCCCAGCGAGTAGCGGTGCAGGCCGCCGGTCAACCCCACCAGCCCGCCGACCACCGGGCCGCCGAGCAGGCCGCCCATCACGGCGCCGATGGCGCGGGTATTGGCGATAGAGTCTTCGATATGCAGACCAAAATAGGTCCCCATAATGCAAAAAATGGAGAAGGTGACGTAGCACAGCAGCTTGTGCGGCAGGCGAACGGTGACTTGCATCAGGGGGATAAACAGTCGGGTTTTGCTCATCAACCACGCGATGACCAAAAATACGCACATCTGCTGAAGCAGCAGCAACACCAGATCAAACTCGTACATACCCGCAAACCACACATTTCAGAAAGCGCGTACCATACCCTGACTGGCGAAAACTTTCTTTGAAGCCCTGCATAAAAATGAAAAATGACGGGCAGGATCACACTTTTTTGCGGCGCGTTGCTCAGCCAAAGCGGCAAAAAGCCCGGCGCGGCGCGCTAAACCGCAATTAATGTTTCATTAACACCTGCGCTTCACCGTATAATCCCCCTGTTAACATCAGGAGCCTATTATGAAGCCAGCGAAAATCGCGGTCGTCACTCTCTTCTTACTTATGGCCATCGGCGGGATCAGCGGCGTAATGCTGGCCGGCTATTCCTTTATTGTGCGTGGCGGTGTCGGCTGATCCAGCGGGTCAGACGCTCAAACGCGCGGTCGACAATGATCGCCGCCAGCGCCACCAGTAGCGCCCCCTGCACAATATAGGCGGTATTAAACCCGCTCAGGCCGATGATGATCGGCGTCCCAAGCGTATTGGCCCCCACCGTCGAGGCTATCGTCGCGGTACCAATATTGACGATGACCGAGGTGCGGATCCCCGCCAGGATCACCGGGGCCGCCAGCGGCAGCTCCACCTTATACAGACGCTGCCAGCCGGTCATTCCCATCCCTTCTGCCACATCTGACACGCCCGACGGTATCGATCCCAGCCCGGCCAGCGTCCCCTGCAGCACCGGCAGTATGCCATACAGCGCGAGGGCGATCAGCGCCGGCAGCCAGCCAAAGCCCAGCACCGGTACCGCCATCGCCAGCACCGCCACCGGCGGAAAGGTCTGCCCGATAGCGGCGATGGTCTCCACCAGCGGACGAAACGCGCTGCCCGCGGGCCGGGTAACCGCCACCCCTGCCCCCAGCCCGACGGCGGTTGCCACGAGGCTGGATACCACTACCAGCCAGCCGTGATCGAGAGTGAGCGCCCAGAAGCTCTCCTGCTGGTAAACCGGCCGCGGCAGCTCCGGAAACAGCCGGCTGAACAGCGGCGCGCTGTAGGGTAGCCCCATCAGCAGGCCGATGAACAGCGCGATAAGCCACCACAACGGCTCACGAAGCGCCTTCATGACTCGCCTCCTGGCGCAGCAGATCGGCAAAATGCAGCGTGCCGCAGGGCTGCCCCTCGGCATCCACCACCGGCAGCGCCTCGCAGCGCCGGGCGACAAACTGCGATAGCGCTTCCCGCAGGGTCATGGTGACGATCAGCCCCTCGCCCGCCAGCCGCTCGTCGGGGCGCAGATAGTCCCGCACCTCACGCAGCGACAGCAGGCGCACGCCCAGCTCGCTGCGGCCAAAAAAGGTCTGCACAAAGCTATTCTCTGGCCGCAGGAGCATCGCCAGCGGCGCCCCCTGCTGGACCACCTCGCCACCGTCCATCAGCACCAGGTGGTCCGCCAGACGCAGCGCTTCGTCAATATCATGGGTCACCAGGACAATCGTCCGCCCCAGCAGGCGGTGAATGCGCAGCATCTCCTGCTGCAGCGCCTCGCGGGTCACCGGGTCGAGAGCGCCGAAGGGTTCATCCATCAGCAGCACCTCCGGGTCTGCCGCCAGCGCCCGCGCCACCCCGACCCGCTGCTGTTGGCCGCCGGAAAGCTGATGGGGGTAGCGGTCGCGCAGCGTCGCCTCCAGCCCCAACAGCGCCATCAGCTCGTCGACCCGGTCGGCGATCCTCGCCCGCGGCCATTTTTGCAGCTGCGGCACGGTGGCGATATTCTGCGCCACCGTCCAGTGGGGAAACAGGCCGATAGACTGGATGGCATAGCCCATCCGTCGCCGCAGGGTCAGGAGCGGCTGCTGGCGGATGTCTTCGCCGGCAAAGCGAATCATGCCCCGGTCCGGCTCCAGCAGGCGGTTGATCATTTTCAGCGTCGTCGACTTGCCCGAGCCGGAGGTTCCCACCAGCACCGAAAAGGCGCCTTCGCGCAGCTCCAGGGTCAGGTCCTTCACCGCCGGGTGGCCGGCAAACGCTTTGCTGACCCCTTGAAACTCAATCATTGGCCTCTCCTTTTAGCCAGGCGCCCCACAGGGCGAACAGAGCATCCACCACCACCGCCAGGGCAATGGTCGGTATCACGCCCAGCAGCACCAGATCCAGCGCGCTGCTCAGCAGCCCCTGAAATACCAGCGCGCCAAAGCCACCGGCGCCGATCAGCGCCGCCACCACCGCCATGCCGACGGTTTGCACGCTGACCACCCGCAGGCTGCGCAGCAGCACCGGCATCGCCAGCGGGAGCTGCACCTGGCGAAAGCGCTGCCCGGCGCTCATGCCCATCGCCGTCGCGCTCTCCAGCGCATCCTGCGGCACCTGCTGCAGGCCGGTCACCACCCCACGCACCAGCGGCAGCAGCGCATACAACGTCAGGGCAATCAGGGCCGGCGCCACGCCGGTCCCGGAGACGCCCAGCTCGCCCAGCGCCGGAAAATAGCGCGCCACACCGGCAAGCGGGGCAATCAGCAGGCCGAACAGCGCCACCGACGGGATAGTCTGGATCACATTGAGCACAGTGAAGGCCGGCGCCTGCCAGCGCGGACGCCGCCAGAGCCATACCCCCAGCGGCAGGCCGATCAGCAGGCCCGGCAGCAGGGTGCCAAACAGCAGAAGCAGATGCTGGCGCAGAGCGTCGTCAAACACCTCCTGGCGGTTGGCATACTCTTTCAGCAGCGAGAGCTGATCGAGCGCCCCGGCGGCGAGCAGGATGATGGGCAGAAGCCAGACTTGCGCATTGAGCAGCCAGCGCCACAGCGGCCGGGCGGTAAGATGACGAATGGCCTCGCTGGCCAGCAGCAGGCAGAGCGCCAGCGACAGCCACAGGCCGCTGCCGGGCGAGGTGCGCGCCAGCGGCGAGCCGTGCCGGGAGAGCTCAAGCGCCGCCTGGCCGCTGCCCCAGATAAGCAGCGGGAAGAGCAGTTCGGCCAGCAGCAGATGGAGAAGCGGCGCGACCCTGCCCGGCAGCCAGCAGAGCAGGATCCCGGCGAGGGCTGCCGCCAGCTGAACGCCGGCGAGCCAGGGCATCACCTGCCACAGCCCGCGCCCTTCCCCGGAGAGTAAGCGATTCGGCGCGTAAGTGATAAACGGCAGCGCCAGCGTAACCAGCAGCAGGCCTGTCAGCAGCAGGCCGACGCGGTGAGTACAGCGAATGGTCACCGGTGGCTTACTTCAGCAGGCCTTTCTGCTGCAGATAATCTGCCGCCACGCGCTTCGCATCCTGGCCTTCCACCGCGATGCGGGCGTTCAGCTGCTGCAGGGTCTTTTCATCGAGGCTGGCGAAGACCGGCTTCAGCCAGTCGGCGATCTGCGGGTAGGCTTTCAGCACCGTCTCGCGCACCACCGGCGTTGGGGCGTAAATCGGCTGCACGCCCTGCGGGTCGCTCAGCGTCTGTAATCCCAGGGCCGCCACCGGGCCGTCGGTGCCGTAGGCCATCGCCGCGTTGACGCCGGAGGTCTGCTGCGCCGCCGCTTTGATGGTCACCGCCGTATCGCCCCCGGCCAGCGACAGCAGCTGGTTCTGGTTAAGTTTGAAGTCATACGCTTTTTCAAACGCCGGCAGCGCGTCCGGGCGTTCAATAAACTCCGCCGAGGCCGCCAGCTTAAATTCGCCGCCCTGCTGCAGATAGCGGCTGAGGTCGGCCAGCGAAGTCAGGTGATTTTTCTCCGCCAGCTCCTGACGCACGGCGATGGTCCAGGTGTTGTTGGCCGGCGCCGGGGTAAGCCATACCAGCTGATGTTTCTCCTGATCCAGGCGCTTCACCTTCTCATAGCCCTGCTGGGCATTTTTCCATGCCGGGTCGTTTTCATCTTTAAAGAAAAAAGCGCCATTGCCGGTATATTCCGGGTAGATATCCAGCTCGCCGGCGACAATCGCCCCGCGCACCACCGGCGTGGTGCCGAGCTGGATTTTGTTAATCGTTTTGACGCCGTGGCTTTCCAGCACCTGCTGGATCATATTACCGAGCAGCGCCCCTTCGGTATCAATTTTCGAGCCGACCTTCACCGGCTCCGCCGCCTGCAGCGGCATACTTATCAGGGCGGCCAGCGCCAGCGCGCCGGACCATTTCGTCGCCATCTTCATCCCGCATCCCTCAGTTCTTTTGCGCTTCGCTTACAGAAGCTTAAGAGAAAAGCGTAGTCCATTTGCCAGCGATACGAAAAAGAAAAGGCCGATTAATCGGCCTTTTAAGTGTGACGTTGGGCTTAAGGGCTATGCCTTACAACAGCTCAAACTCGCTCTGCTTCACGCGGGCGGAGTCCACGCCGATAAAGACATTGAATTTGCCCGGCTCAGCGACGTATTTCATCTGCTGGTTCCAGAACTTCAGCGCGTCGACGTCGATCGGGAAGCTGACGGTTTGCGTTTCGCCCGGCTTGAGGTTGACCTTTTTAAAGCCGCGCAGCATTTTCACCGGCCGGCTCATGGAGGCGGTGACGTCCTGCAGATACAGCTGAATGACCGTCGCCCCTTCGCGTTTGCCGGTGTTGGTCACCTGCACGCTGGCGGTCACGCTGCCGTCGCGCGGCAGGGTGGCCGACGACATGGTGACATCGGAGACGCTAAAGGTGGTATAGCTCAGGCCGTAGCCAAACGGGTACAGCGGGCCGTTGGCTTCATCGAAGTAGCGCGAGGTGTACTTGTTCGGCTTCTCAGGATTATACGGACGACCGGTATTCAGGTGGCTGTAGTAGGTTGGGATCTGCCCCACCGAGCGCGGGAAGGACATCGGCAGCTTGCCCGACGGGTTATAGTCGCCAAACAGCACGTCGGCGATGGCATGCCCGCCTTCGGTGCCGGCAAACCAGGTCTCCAGCAGCGCATCGGCTTGCTGATCCTCTTTCACCAGCGCCAGCGGACGGCCGTTCATCAGCACCAGCACCAGCGGTTTGCCGGTGGCCTTGAGGGCGGCAATCAGGTTGCGCTGGCTCTGCGGCAGGGTGATGTCGGTCCGGCTGGAGGCCTCATGGGCCATGCCCTGCGCCTCGCCCACTACGGCAACCACCACGTCGGATTGCTTCGCCGCCGCGACGGCTTCGTCGATCATTTCCTGCGGCGAGCGCGGGTCAACCTGCACCGCGTTCTCATACAGGTTGAGGAAATCGACAATGCCTTTGTCGTCGGTAACGTTCGCCCCTTTGGCGTAAATCACTTTGCCGTTATCGCCCAGCGCTTCTTTGATGCCGGTCAGGACGGTCACCGACTGGTCGGCCACGCCCGCTGCCGACCAGCTGCCCATCATGTCGCGTTTGCTGTCCGCCAGCGCGCCCACCACCGCGATAGTGCCGGATTTTTTCAGCGGCAGCGTATCAAGCCGGTTTTTCAGCAGCACCAGGCTCTCGTGGGCGACTTCCCGCGCCTCTTTACGATGCAGACGGCTTTCTGCGTTGGTGTCCTGCGGGTCAGAATCTTTTGGCCCCAGGTGGCTGTACGGATCGTTGAACAGCCCCATATCATATTTGACGTTAAGCACGTGACGGGTGGCGTCATCCAGCTCGGCCATGGTCACCTTGCCGGACTTCACCAGCCCCGGCAGGTACTTGCTGTAATACTCGTCGCTCATGCTCATGTTGATGCCGGACTTGAGCGCCACGCGCACCGCGTCTTCCGGGTCGGAGGCCACGCCGTGCTTGATCAGCTCTTTAATGGCGCCGTGGTCGGAGACCGTAATGCCTTTAAAGCCCCACTGGTCGCGCAGGACATCTTTCAGCAGCCAGGAATCGGCGGTCGCCGGGGTGCCGTTCAGCGAGTTCAGGGCCACCATCACCGCGCCGCTGCCGGCATCCAGCCCGGCTTTATACGGCGGCATATAGTCGTTGAACAGGCGCTGCGGGCTCATGTCGACCGTGTTGTACTCTTTCCCGCCCTCCACCGCGCCGTAGGCGGCGAAGTGCTTGACGCTGGTCATCACCGAATAGCGGTCCGCCGGGCTTTTGCCCTGCATCGACTCCACCATCGCCTGACCCATCATCGTGGTCAGATAGGTGTCTTCCCCGAACCCTTCGGAAGCGCGTCCCCAGCGCGGGTCGCGGGAGACGTCGACCATCGGCGCCCAGGTCATATTCAGCCCGTCATCGGCAGCTTCATAAGCTGACACCCGGCCCACGGTCTTCACCGCGTCAAGGTTAAACGACGAGGCCAGGCCGAGGCTTATCGGGAACACGGTACGCTGGCCGTGCAGCACATCGTAGGCAAAGAACAGCGGGATTTTCAGGCGGCTGAGCTGCATCACCTGATCCTGCATAACGCGGATATCCGGCCGGGTAACGGTATTAAAAATCGCCCCCACCTGACCGTTTTTGATCATTTCACGGATCGCCTCTTTGGGGTTATCCGGGCCGACGCTTATCAGACGCAGCTGGCCGATTTTCTCGTCTACGGTCATTTTTTTCAGCAGGTCGGTGACAAAAGCATCCCGCGCCTGCGGGGTCAGGGGGTGGTTACCAAACAGTTCATCCGCCAGCGCGGGTTGCAGCGCCAGACTCACGGCGACGCCTACAGTGCAGAGCCATTTCATTGTTATCTCGCTTTTTCTCAGACGGGGACTCGGTAAAACATAATAAAAACCGCAGTTTGCCATATATATAAACAACGCGCCCGCAGAATGCTAAGGTTCTTCTCTGATTTTTGCGAAACATTCATGCATCAAATTGTCATACAAAGCGCTATGCTTATCCTCGATATTTCGCGCACCACCACAAGGAGTGGAACATGTCATCTGCACCCACTAACACCAATAAAACGTTTCTGGCTGACCTCGCGCGCCTGGTTGGCCCTTCGCATCTGCTGACCGACCCGGCAAAAACCCAGCGCTACCGCAAAGGCTTCCGCTCCGGTCAGGGCGAGGCGCTGGCGGTTGTCTTTCCCGGCACCCTTTTGGAACTCTGGCGCGTGCTCAACGCCTGCGTCGACGCCGATAAAATCATTCTGATGCAGGCGGCCAACACCGGCCTGACCGAAGGCTCCACCCCCAACGGCAATGATTACGATCGCGAGATCGTGATTATCAGCACCCTGCGCCTGGATAAACTGCATCTGCTGGACAAAGGCGAGCAGGTGCTGGCCTGGCCCGGCACCACGCTCTACTCACTGGAAAAAGCGCTGAAACCGCTGGGGCGCGAGCCGCACTCAGTGATCGGCTCATCGTGCATCGGCGCGTCGGTGATCGGCGGGATCTGCAACAACTCCGGCGGTTCCCTGGTGCAGCGCGGGCCGGCCTACACCGAGATGTCGCTGTTCGCACAGATTGACGCCGACGGCAAGCTGAAGCTGGTCAACCATCTGGGCATCGATCTCGGCAGTACGCCGGAGCAGATCCTCAGCCGACTCGACGACGAGCGGATCAGTGATAGCGATGTGCTGCACGATGGCCGCCACGCCCACGATCACGACTATGTTACCCGCGTGCGCGATGTCGATGCCGACACCCCGGCACGCTACAACGCTGACCCGGACCGCCTGTTCGAATCCTCCGGCTGCGCCGGCAAGCTGGCGGTTTTCGCCGTGCGTCTCGATACCTTCCCGGCGGAAAAGCGCCAGCAGGTGTTTTACATTGGCACCAACCAGCCGCAGGTATTGACCGAGATCCGCCGCCATATCCTCGCCGAGTTCCAGCATCTGCCGGTGGCCGGGGAATATATGCACCGCGATATTTACGATATCGCCGAGAAGTATGGCAAAGACACCTTCCTGATGATCGACAAGCTCGGCACCGACAAAATGCCGTTCTTCTTCACCATGAAGGGGCGCACCGACGCGATGCTGGAGAAAGTGTCGCTGTTTAAACCGCACTTTACCGACCGCTTTATGCAGAAGCTCGGCCACGTCTTCCCGGCGCATTTACCGGAGCGGATGAAAACCTGGCGCGACAAATATGAACACCATCTGCTGCTGAAGATGGCCGGCGACGGCATCGAAGAAGCACAGCGCTGGCTGACGGAATACTTCCAGCAGGCCGAGGGAGATTTCTTCGCCTGTACGCCAGAAGAAGGCAGCAAGGCATTCCTCCACCGCTTTGCCGCCGCCGGCGCGGCGATCCGCTATCAGGCGGTGCATGCCGACGAAGTCGAAGATATTCTGGCGCTGGATATCGCCCTGCGCCGCAACGATACCGAGTGGTTCGAACATCTGCCGCCGGAGATCGACAGCCAGCTGGTGCACAAGCTCTACTATGGCCACTTTATGTGTCATGTGTTCCATCAGGATTACATCGTCAAGAAAGGGGTCGATGCCCATGCGCTGAAGGAGCAGATGCTGGAGTTGCTGAAAGCGCGCGGCGCCCAGTACCCGGCGGAGCATAACGTGGGTCATCTGTATGAAGCGCCGGAGAGCCTGCAGCAGTTCTATCGCCAGAACGATCCGACCAACAGCATGAACCCGGGGATTGGTAAAACCAGTAAGCAGAAATATTGGGGTGAAGCGGCCCCGGCGCCGGTCTCCCCGGCGGATCCGCAATAATCGGCGGCAGGGCTATTCAGCCTGGCGCTTCTGTATTACGCTGCACGCCGGAGAATGTCTCTCCGGCAGATTCAGGAGCGCCGCCATGCCCGCAGAGGCCCCGTTACTCGACAGTGATTTAGAAATTCGTGAAGCGCTGCCCGACGATGCGCACGCCATCGCCGCGCTGTATGTCTGGCACGTGCTTAATGGCCGCGCCTCCTTCGAAGAGATCCCCCCCACCGTTGACGAAATGCGTAAACGGATCCAGACCGTGCGCGATAACGGGCTGCCCTGGCTGGTCGCGCTGTGGCGCGGGGCTATCGTCGGCTACTGCTACGCCACTTTCTATCGCCCGCGCCCGGCCTATCGCTATACCCTCGAGGAATCGATCTACGTGGAATCCGGAATGGGCGGGCGCGGCATCGGCAGCGCGCTGCTGTCGCGGCTGATCGCCGAATGCGAGAAAGGCCCGTGGCGGCAGATGCTGGCGATCATCGGCGATGGCCATAACAATGCCGGCTCGCTGGCGATCCATAAAAAGTTCGGTTTTACCGTGGCGGGTCAGCTGCGCAGCGTCGGCTATAAGATGGGCGACTGGCGGGATACGTTGATTATGCAGCGCGCGCTGGGTGACGGCGACTGGACGCTCCCGGAGTAATATTCGGCGTCAAATCCCCGGCTCGCGGCGTAAACGCCTCAGCCGGGCTACCGTTCAGCGCGGTTCCCCAGGCCGGCTAAGGCGTCAGCCGCCATCCGCCACAACCACCGGCACTCGGCCTGATTGCCCGGCGGCGCTGCGCTTGCCGGGCCTGCGAAGGGGGCGAACCCAGCGCCAAATCACCCAGGCCGGATAAGACGTCAGCCGCCATCCGGCACAAACACCGGCAATCGGCCTGATTGCCCGGCGGCGCTGCGCTTGCCGGGCCTACGAAGGGGGCGAACCCGGCGCCAAATCACCCAAGCCGGATAAGGCGTCAGCCGCCATCCGGGGGATGTGCAGGTTAATCGTTCTGCGCGGTCTGGGCGCCGCCTTTCAGCATCGCCTCCGCCATCTGCGCTTCGCGCTGCTTCTTATAGCTCAGCGCCGAAGCCGGCACCGGCATCACCTTCCCGGTCTCGATCCACGTGCGCAAACGGCTGGCGTCGGCAAAGTGGGTATATTTGCCGAAGGCATCCATCACCACCAGCGCCACCGGGCGTTGGTTGATCACCGTGCGCATAATCAGGCAGTGGCCGGCGGCGTTGGTGAAGCCGGTTTTGGTCAGCTGGATGTTCCAGTTGTCGCGATACACCAGATGGTTAGTGTTGCGGAACGGCAGGCTGTAGGCCGGATGGGCAAAGGTGGCGGTCTCTTCTTTGGTGGTGCTCAGCTGGCCGATCAGCGGGTACTGCTCGCTGGCGATCAGCAGTTTGGTCAGATCGCGGGCGGTGGAGACGTTATGCACTGACAGTCCGGTGGGCTCCACGTAGCGGGTATGGGTCATACCCAGCGCCTGCGCTTTGGCGTTCATCGCGCGAATAAAGGCGTCGTAGCCGCCAGGATAGTGATGCGCCAGGCTGGCGGCCGCACGGTTCTCGGAAGACATCAGCGCCAGCAGCAGCATATCGCGGCGGCTGATTTGGCTGTTGAGACGCACGCGCGAGTAAATCCCCTTCATTTCCGGGGTATGGCTGATATCCACCGTCAGCATCTCATCCAGCGGCAGATGGGCATCGAGCACCACCATGGCGGTCATCACCTTGGTGATCGACGCCATCGGGCGCACCAGATCCGGCTGGCTGGCGTAGATGATTTTTTTGGTGGCCAGATCGACGATCATGGCGCTGCCGGAAGCGATGTCCGGCTGCGAGGCGGTCACCGCCGCGGAGGTTTTTGCTAACGCCTGGGGCGCAAAAGGCACAGCCATCAGCAAGGTCAGGCTGAGCAAAGAGACTCGAAATTTCGGCATCATGGGCATTCTGAAAAGTATTTTTGCACGTTATGCAACGTACGCCGCGAGGTTAAGTGGGCAACTTCGCTGGCAAACGCCATCATACCGCGCTGTAAGGCCCTGTGCCTAATAAGAATCGTGAAGAAATGCTGCATTGCCGACATAAAATACATATTTGCCGGCAATGCATATTGACCCGCTACGTCCGATCAGAAGAGTCGGTAGCCATACCCCCACAGCACCACGGTGATCGCCAGCAGGACTTCCAGCACCAGCACCCCGATGGCCAGGGTTGAGCTGGCGAAACTGAGCCCCTCTTCCCGGTTAATGCTCAGGAAGGTCGGGATCCCGAGATAGAGCAGATAGCCAGTATAGAACAGGGCAATGGTACCGATCAGCGCGCATAGCCAGACCAGCGGATAGAGCGCCACAATCCCGCTCAGGAACAGCGGTGTGGCCACATAGCCGGCAAATACCATGCAGCGTTTCAGGGAAGGCTGCTGTGGATACTGCCTGGCCATCCACCAGATGACCCGCCCCATGATCGCCACCCCGGCGAGCATCACGGCATAAAACAGCACCGCCAGCGCCAGCCCGGTCAACATCGACAGTTTAATAATAGTGCCGTCGCCGAAGTTCCAGCCCAACTGCGTGGTGCCGATAAAGGCGCAAACCACCGGAACCGCCGCCATCAGCAGCACATGGTGCGTATAGTGATGAGAAATGGTTTCATTCTCGCTCTTAATCACGCTCATCTCCCGGTTGGGATGAGCGAAGAGCCCCCAGACATGGTTCATAGCGTCCCCCTTGTCACGGCTTCGTACTGCACTGATTCAAGTATAATTCACCCTGCAGATTATTTTGTGTACAGCGCAAAAAATCTGCTTCGCCGCGTTTTGGTCAGCAGGGTGTATGATTAAGAGGTGATGAGGTAAGGAGAAAAGCTGTTTATGGATATCAATCACCTGATTTCCCAGTATGGCTACGCGGCGCTGATCGTCGGCAGCATGGCGGAAGGTGAGACCATTACCCTGCTGGGCGGCGTCGCAGCGCATCAGGGGCTACTGAAGTTTCCCCTGGTGGTGATCGCCGTCGCCCTCGGCGGGATGATTGGCGATCAGCTGCTCTATCTGCTTGGTCGCCGCTTCGGCGGGCGCATTCTGCGCCGTTTCGCCAGCCAGAAGGCGCGGATCCGGAAAGCGCAGCGCATGATCCAGCACCGGCCGTGGCTGTTTGTCATCGGCACCCGCTTTATGTACGGCTTCCGGGTGATCGGCCCCCTGCTGATCGGCGCCAGCCGCCTGCCGCCGCGCATTTTCCTGCCGCTGAATATTGTCGGAGCGCTGGTGTGGGCCCTGCTGTTTACTACCATAGGCTATCTTGGCGGCGAGGTGGTCGGCCCGTGGCTGCACCATCTGGACGCCCATCTTAAGCATTGGATCTGGCTGATCCTCGCGGTGCTGGTGGTCGTGGCCGCCCACTGGTGGCTCAGGCGGCGCGAGAGTAAGAAGAAAGACTGAGCGGCGCGCCCGCGGGCGCACCGTGGTTGGCGGTTACTTCACCGTCTGATGGTAGCCGCCGCCAAGGGCCGAGGTCAGCTGAATGCTGGCGTCAATCCACTGGCCGTGCAGGCGCAAGGCGGTGATACGCTCCTGCAGCGCCGGGAGTTTCGCCAGGCTCACCCTGGAGCCGGGCAGGATCCCCGCCGCCATTCGGGCCTGCGCCAGATCCACCACCCGCTGGGCGTCTTTTTCAACCTGCTGCTGCTGTTGGCTTTTGGCCATCAGCGTCTCAACCTGGCTGGCGGTTTTCGCCACCTGGTTGACGGCGTCCACCACCGCTTTGTTGTATTGGGCGATGGACAGGCTGTTCTGCGCGCTGGCGATATCCAGATTAGCATTGAGACGACCGCTGTCGAAGATCGGCAACGTCAGTCCGGCGGTGACGCCCATCTGCTGCGCCGAATGGCGGAAAAGATCGCTTAAGTGCAGGGCATCCTGCTGCAGGAACGCCATCAGGTTGATGTCCGGATAAAACGCCGCCTTCGCCGCGTCCACTTCGCTCAGCGACGCCTCGATATACCAGTGAGCGACCTGCAGATCCGGGCGGCGCGCCAGCAGCTCATAGCCGAGGGTATCCGGCAGCTGCGCGCTGACCGTCGGCAGGCTGGCGGGTTTGAGGTTCAGCGACTGGCTCTGGCTGTTGGTCAGGGCCATCAGCCGCGCTTCAATCTCTTTCATCGTGCCCGCCACGTCCGCCAGCTGCTGGTCGGTTTTGCTGACGTTAATATCGTTCTCCGCCCCTTCGGCGGAGTTGGTGATCCCGCGCTGATACAGGGCCTTGTCGACCGTCACGATATTATTTTGCTCGTTTTTCACCTGCTGCAGCACCGCTTTGATCGCCGCTTCCGTCTGCCACTGCCAGTACAGGCGCGCCACGCTGCCGGAGAGCAGCTCGCGGGTCTGGGCCTGCTCGGCCACCTGGGCTTTCAGCTCGCCGATGCGCGCTTTCACCAGCGCGCGGTTTTTGCCCCACAGATCGAGATCCCAGCCGGCAGTCAGGCCGAAGGTGCCATTGGTGTACCACGGGCCGGTATTGCCGTCGGTATCGGTGGCGAACGGCCCCATCAGGCCTTCAGCGGACATTTTCTGCCGTTCGATATCGGCGGAGAAATCCATCTCCGGGCCAAGATTCGCCTGCGACATTCGCGCCTGCGCTTCAGCAAGCCTGATGCGCTGTTCGGCAATCTGCATGTCCGGCGCGTAGGCGAGTGCGCGCTGAATCAGATTATCCAGTTGGGCATCGTGGTAGTCTTTCCACCAGTCGGTGTGTGGCCAGCCATTTTGGACGGCGGCGGGAAGATCCATGGAAACGTGGGAAGCCGGAATTTGCTGCTGCGGCGGATTAGCGACCTCATGAGAAGGCGCGCAGCCAGCCAGCGCGATGGCCAGGGGCAACGCCGCCAGCACGCTATTTTTTAATATCAATTTCATTTAACAGGTCAGATAACGTAATCAGGTTGGTTATCATAAATTAATTGAATTAAACGCGTTTAGTAAAGCGTGTGACTAAATTATTAGTTAGCTAAAAATAAACAACCTTATCAATTCAAGGGATGAATATGAGTCAGAATATTTATGACGACCCGCAGTTCTTTGCCGGCTATGCGACCCTCGATCGCTCGGTGAAGGGACTGGAGGGTGCACCAGAGTGGCCATCGCTGCAGGCAATGCTGCCGCCAGTAACCGGTTTGCGGGTGGTGGATCTCGGTTGTGGCTACGGCTGGTTTTGCCGCTGGGCGCTGCAGCAGGGAGCCAGCCAGATAATTGGTTTTGATATCTCCCGACGTATGCTGGCGCAGGCGCGAGAGATGACCCGCGGGGATGAGATTGACTACCGCTGCGCCGATCTGCAAACCCTGACGTTGCCCGCCAACAGCTGCGATCTGGTCTACAGCTCACTGGCGCTCCATTACTTACCAGACATCGCCCCGCTCTTCACCGCCCTGCAGCAGGCGCTGGTCCCTGGCGGCATCCTGGTCTTTTCCGCGGAACATCCCATCTATACCGCGCCGCTGCAGCAGGGATGGCAGGTAAATGAGCAGGGGCAAAAAAGCTGGCCGGTCAGCCACTATCAGCAGGAGGGCGAGCGCGTAAGCAACTGGTTTGCCGAGGGCGTCATTAAACAGCACCGCAAACTCTCAAGCTGGGTAAACGCGCTTATCGCCGCTGGTTTTGTGCTGGAGCAGCTGGATGAGTGGGGTCCGAGCGCCGAACAGATTGCTCAACAGCCCGCCCTGGATGAAGAGAAAGAGCGTCCGATGATCTTTTTACTGCGCGCGCGTAAACCGGGCTGATCCCTCGCCCGGCGATGGCCGGGCGGGGAAGCATTACGCTTTCAGGCTGGCGCCGCGGCTGGCAATCACCTCTTTATACCAGTCAAAGCTCTTCTTCTTACTGCGTGCCAGGGTGCCGGTGCCGTCATCATGGCGGTCAACATAGATAAAGCCGTAGCGCTTCGACAGCTCCGCCTTCGAGGCGCTCACCAGGTCAATCGGCCCCCAGCTGGTAAAGCCCATCAGCTCAACGCCATCGTCAATGGCTTCCCGCGCCTGCACCAGGTGGTCGTTCAGGTAGCTGATGCGGTAGTCATCATTAATGCTGCCGTCGGCTTCCACCTTATCTTTGGCGCCCAGACCGTTTTCCACGATAAACAGCGGCTTCTGATAGCGATCCCACAGCACGTTCAGCAGCGTACGCAGGCCGAGGGGGTCTATCTGCCAGCCCCACTCCGAGCTCGCCAAGTGCGGGTTCGGCACCATGCTAAGTATATTGCCGCGCGCCTGCTGGTTCAGCGCCTCATCGGCGGTGACGCACCCGGTCATGTAGTAGCTGAAGGAGATAAAATCGACGGTGGTTTTCAGCGTTTCGCGATCGGCCTCGGTGATGTCGAGCGTGATGCCGTTGTCGCGGAAAAAGCGCTGCATATAGCCCGGGTACGCCCCGCGCGCCTGCACGTCGCCGAAGAACTGCCAGCTGCGGTTCTCCTGCAGCGTCTCAAACACATCTTCCGGTTTGCAGCTCAGGGGATACATCAGCCCGCCGAGCAGCATATTGCCGATTTTGCCCTCGGGCACCAGCTCATGACAGGCTTTGACCGCCAGAGCGCTGGCCACCAGCTGGTGATGAATGGCCTGATACACCTCGCCTTTGCTGCTGCCGGCCGGCAGGCCGACGCCGGTCATCGGGGCATGTAGCGACATATTGATTTCGTTAAAGGTCAGCCACAGTTTGACCTTATTTTTATAGCGGCTGAACACCGTCCGGGCGTAGCGCTCAAAGAAGCTAATCACCTCCCGGCTGCCCCAGCCGCCGTAGTTTTTTACCAGCGCCCATGGCATTTCATAATGCGACAGCGTCACCAGCGGGGTGATGCTGTGCTTCGCCATCTCGTCGAACAGCTTGTCGTAGAACGCGAGGCCGGCTTCGTTCGGCTCGGCGTCGTCGCCGTTGGGGTAGATGCGGGTCCAGGCGATGGAGACTCGCAGGCAGTTAAAGCCCATCTCGGCAAACAGGGCAATATCTTCCGGATAGCGATGGTAAAAATCGATCGCCACATCTTTTATGCCGCTGTCGCCGGGTACGCGCTCGACCACTTCGCCGAACACGCCGTGCGGCTGCACATCGGAGGTGGATAAGCCTTTGCCATCTTCCAGATAAGCACCTTCCACCTGATTGGCCGCGGTCGCGCCGCCCCATAAAAAATCCGTCGGGAATGTTTTCATCTTTTTCTCCTGTGATTAATGGCTGACTGACAACAGCGGCTGACCGGCTTCGACGGTGCTGGACGCCACCGTATCAATCTCCCGGTAGTCGTCGCTGTTGCTGATAATGATCGGGGTCACCAGGTCGTAGCCGGCGTCCAGAATCGCCTGACGATCGAACTCAATCAGCAGATCGCCGGCCTGTACCCTGTCGCCCTCTTTCACATGCGCGGTAAACGGCACGCCGTCGAGTTTGACCGTGTCGATGCCAACGTGGATCAGCAGCTCGATGCCGCTGTCGCTCTGCAGGCCGATGGCGTGTTTAGTCTGAAACAGGGAAGCCACTTCGCCCGGGAATGGGGCAATGACTTTGCCCACAGCCGGGATAATGGCGACTCCTCTCCCCAGCAGGCCGCTGGCGAAGGTGCTGTCCGGCACCTGATCGAGGGCGATGACGCTGCCGCTCATCAGCGCAAGGATGTCATTTGCCGAGACCGGCGCTACCGCCACGGCGCCCGGCGCGGCGCTGGCGCGCGGCAGGCCGGCGAAGAAGGTCAGCACGCAGGCGAGCACGAAAGCCACGCCGGTGCCGATAAGCCCGCCCCAGACGCTGGCGTCAATCCCGCCGGGCGGGATCATTTGCGCCGGGAAAAAGATGTTTGGCAGGCCAAACGAGTAGGCATAACTGTTGCTAAAGGCAGTGATCGCCCCGCCAATCGCCCCGGCGACACAGCCGAAGATAAACGGACGGCGCAGCGGCAGAGTCAGGCCATAGATAGCCGGCTCGGTGATGCCGAACAGCCCGGCGGAGAAGGCGGAACCGGCCAGCACCCGCTGGCGCGCATCGCGGGTGGCGAGGAAAATACCGAGCACGGCGCCCACCTGGGCAATCACTGCCGGGAGGATAATAGGCAGCATGGAGTCGTGACCAAGCACCGTCATGTTATTGATCATCAATGGCACCAGCCCCCAGTGCAGGCCGAAAATAACGCACACCTGCCACATGGCGCCCAGTACCGCGCCCGCCAGCCATGGCGCAAACGCATAAATGAACTGGTAGCCGTTGGCCAGCAGATGGCTCAGCCAGGTGGCGACCGGGCCAATCACCAGGAAGGTGAGCGGGACCACCACCGCCAGGCAGATGGCCGGGCTGAAGAAGTTTTTCATCGATGACGGCAACAGCGCGTTGCTCTTGCGCTCCAGCCAGCAGGAGACCCATGAGGCGAGAATAATCGGGATCACTGACGAGCTGTAGTTGATAAAGGTCACCGGAATGCCGAGAAAGTACTCCACCGCCGCGCCCGGCGCCTGGCTGGCCTCAAAGGCCTGAATCATCAGCGGGTGGGTTAACGCCCCGCCAATCACCATCGAGATAAACGGGTTGCCGCCAAACTTCTTCCCGGCGGTATAGCCAAGAAACAGCGGGAAGAAAAAGAACAGCGCGTCGCTGGCAGCAAACCAGATTTTATAAGTCCCCTGCTCCGGCGTAAGCCAGCCGCAGGTCACCGCCAGCGCCAGCAGGCCTTTCAGCAGACCGGTTGCCGCCATCACGCCGATAAACGGTGTAAAAATGCCGGAGATGATGTCGATAAGCTGGCTTAACACCGATCCTTTGGCCGCTTTTTCCTCGGCAACCGGTTCGCTGTCATCGCTTAACCCCGCCTCCTGGCGCACCGCCAGCCAGACGTCGTGAACGTGGTTGCCAATCACCACCTGAAACTGGCCGCCGCTCTCCACCACCATAATCACGCCCGGATTGGCCTTCAGCCCTTCGGCATCGGCTTTGCCGTTATCCTTCAGTTTAAAACGCAGACGTGTCGCACAGTGAACCAGACTCACAATGTTCTCTTTGCCGCCGACGCGGTTGAGAATATCCTGCGCGAGTGCTTTATATTCCATGCTCTTTTCCTTACTGCCGCTGCCCGCAGACAACCGGCGACTGAGTAGTAAAAATAAAAAAAACCCGAGAACCACGCCGGTAGGCGTCGCGCTCAGGTTTTGCCTGCATCATGCAGTAACAATCCAGTTTGTCGGGAGACTTAGCGTCCCTCTTTTCTTACCCGTTCAATATGAATGGCAAGAAACATAATTTCTTCGGTGGTCAGCGCACGCTGATACTGCTTTTGCAGATGCGTCGCCACCGTTTCCGCACAGTTCCACGCTTTGGCGTAGTTGTCTTTCACCGCGCTGTGCAGCGAGACGTCGTCATCTTCCACCACCGTGCGGGTCAGCATCCGCTGAGCGAAAAACTTCAGGTGGGTGACGAAACGCTGATAGCTCAGTGACTCCTCGTCGTAGTTCAGCTGCAGCTGATACTTCACCAGCTGCAGGATCTCCTGCATCACCCGGGTCACGTGCATGACCTCCGGCATTTCGCTGTTGAGCTGCGCCGTCACCAGATGCAGGGCGATAAATCCGGCTTCATCCTCCGCCAGCGCCACGCCTAGCCTTTTGGCAATGATGGCCCTTGCCTCCTGGCCCAGCGCGAACTCCTTCGGATACAGCCGCTTAATCTCCCACAGCAGCACGTTACGCAGTGCGATGCCCTTTTTCTGCCGCTCGATAGCAAAATGACAGTGATCCGTTAACGTGATGTACAAACTTTCCTGTAACTTGCCCAGCCGTCCGCGTGCCAGGTCGATAATGCGATCGCAGGTGGTCATCACTTCTAACGGTATTTGACTGAGCAGCTCGCCTAAGCGGCCGACCAGCTCATCGCTTTGTAAGGCGAAAACTTTTTCAATTTTACTGTCGTCCAGCACGTCGCCCGGGCGTTTCTGAAAGGCCAGCCCTCGCCCCATCACCACCTGTTCGCGCCGGTGCTCGTCGAGAACCACCACCACATTGTTATTGAGTACTTTGGCGATTTGCATATAGACCCCAGAAACAAAAAAACCTGACCCCCGACGAAACGCCAGGTGATCAGGTTTTGCCTGCCGCAGCAGTTGCAATCCAACACCCGCACTGTAACAACTTCTGCTGCGCGCTCAACCTGACAAGTGAAAAAACGTGATTAAGATCGCGACTATCAGAAGGTCACGACGGTTTTCCACTCCACTACCCACGCGTCCTGGGTCTGCGCGACGCCGCCCGGACGGTGCCAGTACTGCAGGCCCGGCTGCAGCTCCAGCCAGGAGACCGGGCGGAAGCGATAATAGAGCTCACCGTTCAGCGAATGACCGGCCACCGGCTGGTAAGCCGGATCGTTATAGTCGGTGGCGCCGCTTATCTGATTCATATAGCGCTGATTACGTGCGTAGTGGCTGCTCATGTCGATCCACGTCAGGCCGAAGCCAATCCAGTCCTCCGGCCGGGCGTCAAACAGACCGCGGTAGCGCATTGAGGCGGCGACGGCGGAGTGGATATAGTTGCTGCGCTGGTCGCTGAGGCTGCCGCTCAGTGAGACGCTCATTCCCCGCAGCGGGTCGTCGGCGTGGCGGGTGATCTGCTGGTTCAGGCCGGCGTACATAAACCAGGTGCTGTCGTGCTCGGCGTAACCTTGCGGATCGGTCGCCCCGGCGCCGCCGGATTTACCGCTGTAGAGGTCGCTCTGCGGCGCGTTAGTCCAGACAACGCCAAGGTTATAGGCTCCCGGCAGGCCATTAATCAGCGGACGGGTTTCGATCTCCATTGGCAGTAAAATGCCTTTGCTGCCCTTCGTCGACCAGCTCCACGCGTGGCTGCGCGCGGTAGCCTGCGGGTTTTGCTCCATCACCCCGCCTTTCAGGGTGACCGTCGGCGTCAGCTTGTACTCCAGGGTGGTGCCCCAGGTGTGAATGTTCCAGTTATTCCAGGTCAGCGAGTTGGCCGATTTCCCACCGCACTGGGTCAGCAGCTGAAAATCGCAGGGAATGATCTGGTCGAAGGTTTGCACCTTGTTCATCATGCCGATGCGCCAGGTCAGGCGGCGGTCGTCAAAGCTGCGGGCAAAGGTGAGCCAGCCAAGGCGGGTAATCGACCCGCCGCCCCAGCTCTCCTGCGATAGATCGTTGAAACTCACCCGCGGATCCTGCAGCCGTTTCGTGGTGAGGTTATCATCATGGTTGCGGTTGACGATATTGCCCTCAAGCCGCGCGTCCGGTATGCCGGTCCAGCGCTCCAGATCCTGGGTAAAGGTCAATGACACCTGGTCAATATAGGCCAGGTGTTTATCATGGTCATAACCGCCGCCGGCGTTGTAGGCCATCTCGTTAAGATAGCCGAGATTATAATGAAAGCCGTTCTCTTCAAGGATCGGACGAATGCCTAGCATATCGCCCAGCAGCCCTTGCTGCCCGGCTTCAAACCCCAGCGCGCTGCCGTTCCACGCCGGGATGTCCGCGGCGCTCACGGCAGGCGCCATGGTCGCCAGCATAGCGCCGATCAAAAGCTGATTTATTTTTTTGTTATGCATTGTGATATCCACCGTGACTGAATAAAAACAAAGGGGATCCCCAGGCTATTTATTTACCCGTTTTCTTTTTTTAAAAATGAATGGCAAAAAGCGTCCGTCGGTAATAAAACCGCGACAATGCCAGAGAAATCGTTATTCACATCTCATTGTTTTACATCATCATTTTATCCACCCTGAATTTTTACCAAAAAAAAACCTAAGCACTTTGCGCCACGAATGACGAAAGTGCTTAGGTTTTGCCTGAGTTCAGTAGCAATCCTGAATTGATTGACCGCACATTATCAATTTATTCAACCCATGCCTATCATCAATAGGCATGCAAGTAATAATATGTGAAGCGAATAACAGTATGGCGGTTAATAGCGGCCGATCGCCGCCGCTATTTCAGCAGACGTTTGCAGGGCGCGAATTTCATTAAACAGGGTCAGCGCCTCGGTATATTCCTTGCGTAAATAGCCTAACCACTGCTTAATTCTCGCCACATGATACAGACCGGTATCACCCTGCTTTTCCAGGCGGGTATATTTTTGCAACAGCTGGACCACCTGCGGCCACGGCATGCGCGGTTCGTTGTATTTGATCACCCGGCTGAGGTTCGGCACATTGAGCGCCCCGCGGCCAATCATCACCGAATCGCAGCCGGTGACAGCCATACAATCCTGGGCGCTTTGCCAGTCCCAGATTTCACCGTTGGCGACCACCGGGATAGTCAGGCGCTGGCGGATCTCGCCGATCGCCTGCCAGTTGATGCGTTCGGCTTTGTAGCCATCTTCTTTGGTACGGCCGTGAACCACCAGTTCGCTGGCCCCCGCCTGCTGCACCGCGTCGGCGATTTCAAAGCGCCGTTCACCGCTGTCCCAGCCGAGACGCACCTTGACGGTCACCGGTAAATCCGCAGGGACCGCTTCGCGCATGGCTTTCGCGCCGCGATAGATCAGCTCTGGATCTTTCAGTAGCGTCGCCCCACCGCCGCTGCCGTTCACCAGCTTCGACGGACAGCCGCAGTTTAAATCAACGCCCCACGACCCCAGCGCCACCGCGCGGGCGGCGTTTTCCGCCAGCCACTCGGGATATTGTCCCAGCAGCTGGACGCGCACGCGGGTACCGGACGGAGTGCGGCTTTGATGATGCAGTTCCGGGCACAGCCTGTAGAACGATTTGACCGGCAGCAGTTGGTCCACCACGCGCAGAAATTCGGTGATGCACAGATCGTAATCGTTAACCTCGGTCAGCAGCTCGCGCACCAGCGAATCGAGCACGCCTTCCATCGGCGCCAGTAGTACACGCATATCGTTACCCGGAAAAAAAAGAGGCGCTATGGTAGCGCCTCCGGGCGTTGGTTGAAAGCGCTCAATGCGTCCGACCCGGCGCACTCCGGTCCCCGGACGCCCGAGGCGGCAAAACGGCGAGATAATCTCTATGCTTTACAGGGGCCTGTGGCGTCTCATTTACCTTTATTTGCCGCGCCTCGTCCAGCAAGGTAGCGTGGGGAGAGAAACCGTCTAAGCCGCAAGGCTTCGGACTCTGACGGGCGAGACGATGGTTCCCGTAAGCTATAAGCGCTATGCATAGAATTCATGATGTGATCGGTAGCACATTTTAGGGATTAATTGTATGATGAATTCACTTCATCAAGGGTTATTACCATGAGTAAATCGCTGACTATTATCTGGCAGTACCTGCGGGCTTTCGTCCTGATTTACGCCTGCTTGTACGCCGGAATATTTATCGCCGGGCTGCTGCCCATCACCATCCCCGGCAGCATCATCGGCATGCTGATCCTCTTCGTGCTGCTGGCGCTGCAAATCATGCCGCCGCAGTGGGTCAACCCCGGCTGCAATATCCTGATCCGCTATATGGCGCTCCTGTTCGTGCCGATCGGCGTCGGCGTGATGCAGTACTGGGATCTGCTACGCGCCCAGCTTGGGCCTGTCGTTATCTCCTGCGCCATCAGCACGCTGGTGGTGTTTGTGGTGGTGAGCTGGAGTTCCCATCTGGTGCATGGCGAACGTAAAGTGATTGGGCAAAAGGAAAAGAAAAATGATGCATGAAATCTGGTGGTCGCTACCGCTTACCCTGATCGTCTTTTTCCTCGCCCGCAAACTGGCGGCCCGCTTCAAATTCCCGCTGCTCAACCCGCTGCTGGTGGCGATGGTGGTGATTATTCCCTTTCTGCTGCTGACCGGGATCTCCTATGAACGTTATTTTGCCGGCAGCAAGATCCTGAACGATCTGCTGCAGCCGGCGGTGGTCGCGCTAGCCTTCCCGCTATATGAACAGCTGCACCAGATCCGCGCGCGCTGGAAATCGATCATCACCATCTGCTTTATCGGCAGCTGTGTGGCGATGATCACCGGCACCACCGTGGCCCTGCTGATGGGCGCCACGCCGCAAATCGCCGCCTCTGTTCTGCCCAAATCGGTGACCACGCCGATTGCGATGGCGGTGAGCGGCAGTATCGGCGGCATCCCGGCCATCAGCGCCGTGTGCGTGATTTTTGTCGGTATCCTTGGCGCGGTATTCGGCCATACGCTGCTCAACCTGATGCGTATTCGCACCAAAGCATCGCGTGGCCTGTCGATGGGCACCGCCTCGCACGCCCTCGGTACCGCCCGCTGTGCGGAACTGGACTATCAGGAAGGAGCGTTCAGCTCGCTGGCGCTGGTGCTGTGCGGGATCATCACCTCGTTGATGGCGCCATTTTTATTCCCGCTGATCCTCGCGGTGGTGGGATGAATTGTGATTCAAGTCACATTTCTTAATGCAACAAAGAAAAGTTGCATTAGCAATGGGATGTAAATCACATTTGAAACCCCTTGACGCCCGTACACTGGTTCCCCATTACACTGTTATGAGGCAACGCTATGCACTCACGTTTTCAAGCTGCTTTGACTACCCTGGCAGCAGACCTGCAGGCGGCCATCTCCCCGATGCTCGCCGACCCGCACTTCCCGGCGCTGCTCGAAGCCGATCAGGTGGCGACGCTGCAACAGGCGACAGGTCTGGACGAAGACGCGCTGGCCTTTGCGCTACTGCCGCTGGCCGCCGCCTGCGCGCGCGCCGACCTTTCTCACTTTAACGTCGGGGCTATCGCCCGCGGCGTCAGCGGCCGCTGGTACTTTGGCGGCAACATGGAGTTTCTCGGCGCCACCATGCAGCAGACCGTCCATGCAGAGCAGAGCGCCATCAGCCACGCCTGGCTGCGCGGTGAAACCTCCCTGCGCGCTATCACGGTGAACTACACGCCGTGCGGCCATTGTCGTCAGTTTATGAACGAACTGAACAGCGGACTGGCGCTGCGCATTCATCTGCCCGGTCGCGAAGCCCATGCGCTGCAGCACTATCTGCCGGATGCCTTCGGCCCGAAAGACCTGGAGATCAAAACCCTGCTGATGGACCACCAGAACCACGGCTTCCCGGTCAGCGGCGATGCCCTGTCCCAGGCGGCGATTGAGGCCGCTAACCGCTGCCACGCGCCGTACAGCCACTCGCCTTCCGGCGTAGCGCTGGAGCTGAAAGATGGCACCCTTTTCAGCGGCAGCTATGCGGAAAACGCGGCGTTCAACCCGACGCTGCCGCCGCTGCAGGGGGCGCTGAATCTCCTCAGCCTCAACGGCTATGATTATCCGGACATCCAGCGGGCGATCCTGGCGGAGAAAGCCGATGCGGCGCTAATTCAGTGGGACGCCACCGTCGCCACCCTGAAGGCGCTGGGCTGCCACAATATCGAGCGGGTGCTGTTAGGTTAATCCGCCTGCGCAGACGGCCGGATGGCGTCTTCGGCTTATCCGGCCGACCTTTTATACCCTTAGGTGTCGGGTGGCGCTACGCTTACCCGACCTACGGTTCGCGCCATGGCGAGCTGAAGATCCCTATGCCGGGTGTCGGCTCACGCCTTACCCGGCCTGCGTTCGGCGATCTGTCTATATTGCTGAAAATCCCCGCAATCAAACGCGGGTTTCTTGCGCTTACCCGGCGGGTAAAGTAGCCTGAAGACTCCGTTGTCTATTATTGAGCCAAGTTCATGTTAAAGCGTGTGTTCTACAGCCTGTTAGTCCTGCTCGGCCTGCTGCTGTTGACCGTGCTGGGTCTTGACCGTTGGATGAGCTGGAAAACCGCGCCCTATATCTATGACGAGCTGCAGGATCTCCCCTACCGCCAGGTCGGCGTGGTGCTGGGCACTGCTAAATACTACCGCACCGGGGTAATCAATCAGTATTACCGCTACCGCATCCAGGGCGCGCTCAACGCCTACAACAGCGGCAAGGTCAACTATCTGCTGCTGAGCGGGGATAACGCCCTGCAAAGCTACAATGAACCGATGACGATGCGCCGGGACCTGATCAAAGGCGGCGTCGATCCGGCGGATATCGTGCTGGACTATGCCGGTTTCCGCACGCTTGATTCGATCGTCCGCACCCGCAAAGTGTTCGACACCAACGACTTCATTATCATCACCCAGCGCTTCCACTGCGAACGGGCGTTGTTTATCGCCCTGCATATGGGGATCCAGGCCCAGTGCTACGCGGTGCCGTCGCCGAAGGATATGTGGAGCGTGCGGCTGCGCGAATTCGGCGCCCGCTTTGGCGCGCTGGCGGACCTCTACATCTTCAAACGGGAACCGCGCTTCCTTGGCCCTTTAATCCCGATTCCGGCGCAGCAGCACGACGTGCCGGATGACGCCCAGTCCTACCCGGCGGTCACGCCGGAGCAGCTGCTGGAGCTGCAGAAAGAAAAGTAGCCTCCATCATCGCATCCGTTTCAGGTATAAAAAACCCGCGCCAGGCGCGGGTTTTTACTCAGGCATAAATTACTTCTTACGGGCGTATTTCAGGGAATCCAGCGCCACGGCGAAGATAATGATCGCCCCCTTAATGATGTACTGCCAGTAAGGGTTGACGCCAATGTAGGTCAGGCCGTAGTTGATCACGGTGAAGATAATTACCCCTGTCACCACGCCGAATACGGTCCCTACCCCGCCGCTGAACGATACACCGCCCACCACGCAGGCGGCGATGGCGTCCAGTTCGTACATAAAGCCGAGGTTATTGGTCGCCGAGCCGATACGACCGGCTTCCAGCAGGCCGCCGAAGGCGTAGAACACCCCGGAGAGGGCATAGATCATCAGCAGGTTCAACGCCACGTTAACCCCGGAGACTTTCGCCGCTTCCGGGTTACCGCCGATAGCGAAAATGTTTTTGCCAAAGCGCGTCTTGTTCCACAGGATCCAGACAAAGAAGACGGCAATCAGCGCGTAGAAGGTAATGTAGGACAGGCGGAACGAGCCCAGCGCCACAAACCCCTGCGCGAAATGGGAGAAGTGACTGTCGAAGCCGGAGATCGGCGACGCGCCCACGAAATCGTAGTACAGCGAGTTAATGCCGTAGACGATGATCATGGTCCCGAGGGTGGTAATAAACGGCGTTACGTTCAGATAGGCAATGACGATCCCGTTAATCAGCCCGATGACCGCCCCGATGGCGCATACCAGCAGGATGACCAGTGGGATCGGCATGGTCGCCATATCCGGGAACACCTTGTTGGCATTATCCACCGCCTGCAGCATGGTCGCGGCAATCACCGCCGCCAGTCCCACCTGACGGCCGGCGGAGAGGTCCGTGCCCTGCGTGACGATAAGCCCGGCCACGCCGAGGGCAATAATAATACGCACCGAGGACTGGGTCAGAATATTACTCAGGTTGAGCAGACTTAAAAATGTCGGATCCTGGAAAATAATAATGGCCAACAGGACCAGAAGGACGACGTATATCCCACCCTCTTTCAGGTAAGTGAGAAAACTCTTTTTATTTAACGCACTCATGTGAAGCCCCTGATCTTAAAGGTGCAATGACGCAAGACGCAGTATTTCGTTTTGCGTGGTGGTTTTAGTCTCAACAATGCCCGCGACCAGGCCGTTGCTCATTACCAGAATGCGGTCGGTAATCCCCAGCAGTTCCGGCATTTCGGAAGAAATAATAATGATCCCTTTATCTTTTTTAGCCAGCTCGGCAATCAGCTGATAGATCTCGAATTTGGCGCCGACGTCGATACCGCGCGTCGGCTCGTCCAGCATCAGGATCTCCGGCTGGGTCAGCAGCCAGCGGCCAATAATGACCTTTTGCTGGTTACCACCGGAAAGCGAACCAATCTGCGTATGCTGGCCGGGGGTTTTAACGCGCATGGAGTCAATCACCCATTGGGTATCGCTCTTCATCCGCGAGTTATCCAGCAAGCCGACGCTGTTTTTATATTTCTTAATATTGGAGATCAGCGAGTTAAAACCGATGTCCAGATAGGCGTAAATTCCGGTGGAGCGCCGCTCCTCGGTTACCAGCGCAAAACCGTGGTTAATCGCCTCATTGGCGCTGTGGTTGTTGATCTTCTTCCCGTGCAGGGTGATGGTGCCGCTGGCCTTCTCACGGATCCCGAACAGGGTCTCCACGATGTCGGTACGCTTCGCGCCCACCAGACCGGCGATACCGAGAATTTCGCCCTTATGCAGGTCGAAGGAGACATCGCGAATGGAGGGCTGGCGCAGGGAGGTGAGATTGCGCACCTGGAGGATGACTTCCCCCGGGGTGTTTTCACGATCCGGGAAGCGCTGATTGAGCGAACGCCCGACCATCATGGCGATGATCTTGTCCATATCCAGCCCTTCCAGCGGCTGGGTAGCGATCCACTGGCCGTCGCGCAGGATGGTAATTTCATCGCACAGCTGGAAAATCTCTTCCATTTTGTGCGAGATATAGACGATACCGCAGCCGCGATCTTTCAGCTTGCGGATGATCTTGAACAGATGGTTGACCTCTTTCTCCGTCAGCGATGACGTCGGCTCGTCCATGATGACGATTTTGGCGTCATAGGAAAACGCCTTCGCGATCTCAATCATCTGCATCTGAGATACCGATAAAGTCCCGACGCGGGCGCGCGGATCGATATCAATATCCAGCTCATCAAAAATAGCCTTGGTATCCCGGTACATTTTGTCCTGATCGACAAACATGCCTTTGGTGGGATAGCGGCCGAGCCACATGTTGTCCATGACCGAACGCTGTAAGACCAGGTTTAATTCCTGATGCACCATCGAAATACCGTTTTCCAGGGCTTCTTTCGCCGAATGGAAATCGATCTCTTTTCCCTGAAAAAGAATGCTGCCGGAATCTTTTTGATAGATCCCAAAAAGGCATTTTAATAATGTCGATTTTCCGGCGCCGTTCTCACCCATTAACGCATGAATGGAGTGCGGACGAACCTTCAGGTTGACATTATCAAGAGCCTTGACGCCAGGAAACGATTTGTTGATGTTGGTCATCTCCAACAAATATTCGCCTGACCGTTCGCTATTATTGCTGACCATAGTTATACCTGGCTGCGTTCATGCACTCCCCGTCCGGCGCAATAACGCCAGCAGGAGTCTGGTTCTGTATCAGGAATAATCGGGCGTGGATAACCCACGCCCGCAACTCACATCACGATTATTTGCCGGTAAACTGGCTCAGGTTGTCTTTATCGACCCCCACGTAGGGGACGCGAACAATCTTGTTGTCAATTTTCCAGTTGGTGCCTGCCGCCGCCTCTTTTCCGTCGGCAAGGTTTTTCGCCAGCTCGAAGGTCGCTTTCGCCTGGTTGTTAGCATCGTTCAGCACGGTACCGGCCATCGCGCCGGATTTCACCAGCGCCAGGGCTTCCGGCAGGGCGTCAACGCCGAACACCGGAATGCTGCTCTTGTTGTGCGCTTTCAGCGCTTCAACCGCACCCATCGCCATGGCGTCATTGTTGGCGATCACCACTTCAATCTTGTTCGCATTCGGGCCGGAGAGCCAGGCGTCCATTTTGTCTTTCGCCTGGGCGGTATCCCACATAGCGGTGTCCATCTGCAGCTGCTGGGTCTTCAGACCTTTATCGTTCAGCTCTTTGATAACGTAGGTGGTACGCGCTTCCGCATCCGGATGGCCCGGCTCGCCTTTCAGCAGGACGTACTGGATCTGGCCGTCTTTATTCAGATCCCAGTTCGGGTTTGCTTTCCAGTGCTTGGCGATCAGATCGCCCTGAATAATCCCGGACTCTTTCGAGTCGGTACCGACGTAGTAAGCCTTGTCATAACTATCCAGCGCTTTACGGGAAGGCTCTTTGTTGAAGAACACCACCGGAATATTCTGCCCGCGCGCTTTTTCGATGACCGTTCCCGCCGCAGCCGGGTCAACCAGGTTGATCGCCAGGGCTTTCACGCCTTTCGCCAGCAGCACGTCAATCTGATCGTTTTGTTTCGACTGGTCGTTCTGCGAGTCATTCATCAGCAGCTGGACGTCAGGCGCGGATTTGCCATCTTTTTCAATCGCCTTACGCACCACCGACATAAAGTTGTCGTCATATTTATAAATCGTCACGCCGATACGGGTATCTGCTGCGTGTGCTGCGGCGCCAAATAACAGACCAGCCATTACAGCAGAGAGGGTAAACACCTTCTTATTCATGGAATCTCCGGTTTTATTATGCAGGGTCATTTTTGTGAAAAGTGCGGGCGGGACTTGTTGCATTAGTGTTACCGCACAACGCATTTCACGACGAAAATTCGGTCTTCCGTGTCGGGTAACGCTCCAGGAAAATACGACTCTAATACTCGTTTAACGCCTTGTTCCTAATAGTAAAAGTGAGGATTTCCCATCACCTTGTGGTTCAGACTGGTAAACGCTGCCATCATAATCAGGCGAATGTTAATATACTGTGAATTTACTCACAAATTGAAAGCGGTTACATCCCGCTGCCGCTTCAGTTAGTGATCGGCCCCACAGTTTGCCGCTGGGCAACGGAGTGACGGCGCACCAGGGTCGGCATAAAGCAGTGCGTCGCCTCGCGATCCAGCTTGCCGGCCGCCCCCAGCAGCGCCAGCTCGGTGGCCAGCTTCGCCATCGACATCACCGGATAGCGCACGGTGGTCAGTTGAGGATCGGTGTAACGGGAAATAGGAATATCATCAAAGCCAATCAGCGATAGATGCTGCGGCACGACAATGCCGTTATCCTTTAGCGTTGTCAGCGCGCCGGCCGCCATGCTGTCGTTATAGGCGAACACGGCGGTGAAGCCGAGATTCCGCCCCAGCAGTTCGACCATCGCCGCTTCGCCGCCCTGCATGTCCGGGGAGCCGGACCCGACCCAGCTGTCCGGGGCGATGATGCCCTGCTCCTGCAGCGCTTTGCTCCACCCTTCCCGGCGCATATCGTCGTCTTCAATGCCGTGATTTGAGGAGAGATAGCCGATGCGCTGGTGGCCGTGATTGAGCAGCATGCGGGTAGCCATTAGCGCGCCGCTGACGTTGTCGAGACCCACGCAGCGATGGGCAAAGCCCGGCACGATGCGGTTGATCAGCACCATCCCCGGGATATGTTGCATAAAGTCGCTCAGTTCAGCATCGCTGAGCGCTTTCGAATGGACGATCAGCGCCGAGCAGCGCTGGCGGATCAGCACCTCGATGGCGTGGCGCTCTTTTTCCGCCTCGTGATAGCTGTTGCCGATCAGCACATACTTCTGATGCTGCTGGGCGACGGTATCCACCGCTTTCACCAGCGCGCCGAAGAAGGCATCGGAGACGTCCATCACCACCACGCCGATGGTATCGCTGACCTGGGTGGCCAGCGCCTGGGCATTGGCGTTTGGCCGGTAGCCCAGCTGGGTCACCGCTTTCATCACGACGTCGCGCGTATCCGGACTCACCAGCGCGCTGTTGTTCAGCACCCGCGACACGGTGGCCACGGATACGCCCGCCTGGCGGGCGACATCACGAATGGTGATCATACTCAGCGACCTTAAGAGAATTACAGCACGTCACATTCACCTCCTGTGCTCAGCAAGGAGGCTATTCTGGCAGCGACCCGCGGTCCGCTACGTGAGTGAGGTCACACGGCTGGAAACGTTTACATCCGTTTTGTTAATGATTGTGATCGAGATCGTTATCTGGATGTGTCTTTCAATGATGTCCCTGACGCACGCAGGGTTAACTGACGCCACAGCCATTCCACCGGCCCCTGGCGGAAGCGGCGCAGCCAGAGTGATGACAGAAGGAGGTTTACGGCCCAGATGGGGGGAACAAAGGCCAGCAGCTGCAGACGATCGAAGCGCATAAACAGCCCGAGATGATAAAACAGGGTGGTGCAGATCAGGGTCTGCAGCAAATAGTTGGTCAGCGCCATGCGTCCAACGCAGGCGATAGCCCCCACCAGGCGGAAACGGCAGAGCTGCGGCCAGTAGCCCCAGGCCAGCGAGGCATAGCCGATAGCCTGCAGCGGGGCGCTCAGTTCACGCGGCGCCTGCAGTAAAAACGCGCACCAGCGATAGTCCCAGGCCAGATACCACTGGGCGACGATGGCCGGCACATTCACCGCCATCCCGGCCGCCACCAGCAGCACGCCGGTGCGCCGATAGTGACGCTGGCTGAACTGCCCTTTCAGCCAGCCGCTGCGCATCAGCGCCGCGCCTATCAGCATCATCCCCGCCAGCTGCCAGCCATACTGCGCGCCGAGCGCCAGCAGATTGTCCGACAGCATATCCGCCCGGTTGCTGACCGCCTCCATGCCGCCGTGCAGCTTCCAGTACTGCTCATACTGCAGATTGGCCGCGTCCGGGACCCAGGAGCGATTGGCTGCGGGTCCGGAGATCATCCCCAGCAGGACCAGCACCGCAATGCCGGTGAGGTAGAGCACCACCCCGGTGTTGAACAGCGATTTGACATGCTGCGCCTCGCGCACCATGCGCCAGCTCACCAGCCCCACCAGGGCGTAGGCCAGCAGAATATCGCCATCCCAGAAGAAAAGACCGTGAATGAAACCAAGCAGCGCCAGCAGGGTCAGGCGCGACTGGATCCAGCGTTTTCCGCGGGGGAGCAGAAGCTGCAGACCGGCGCCAAACAGCAGCGCGAACAGGGTGAGAAATTTCACCTGCGCCAGCAGGTCGAGAAGCGCCCAGGTCCAGGTATCGCCGAGGGTCGCGCTTCCTGACCAGGCCGGATTGAGGTAAGCGGCCTTCGGCAAGCCGAAGGCGCTGATATTGAGAAGCAGGATACCGAGGATGGCGACGCCGCGGACAAAGTCCAGCGTGACATTTCTCTCCATGTACCCTGCTCCGTTTTAGCTGTGGTGACGTACTGCGCGCAGGAATTCCTGGCGGGTATTCTGGCTGGATTTGAACAGGCCACCGAGGGAGGTGGTAGTAGTGGCGCTGGTCGCGTCGCGGATGCCGCGCGCTTTCACGCAGTAATGCACCGCGTCAATGGATACCGCCACGTTGCTGGTGCCGAGCAGCGTCTGCAGCGCAATCAGGATCTGCTGCGTCAGACGCTCCTGGACCTGCGGACGCTGGGCGAAAAACTGCACGATACGGTTGATTTTCGACAGGCCGATCACCGAATCTTTCGGGATATAGGCTACCGTCGCTTTACCATCGATGGTGACGAAATGGTGTTCACAGGTGCTGGTCAGGGTGATATCGCGTACAGTGACCATTTCATCGACCTTCATTTTGTTTTCAATGACGGTGATTTTCGGGAAGCGAGAATAATCCAGTCCGGAGAAGATCTCATCGACATACATTTTGGCGATGCGATGCGGGGTCTCCATCAGACTGTCATCACTCAGATCCAGATTCAGCAGTTGCATAATCTCGGTCATATGACCGGTAATCAAACGCTTGCGTGTTTCGTTATCAATTTCTTGTACTGGCGCACGCATCGGCGTCTCCAGCCCACGAGCGACCAGCGCTTCATGAACGAGGACGGCTTCTTTACTCAGTGATGACATTTGGGTTTCTCCTGCAGGTGTGGCGCTCTTTGCTTTTTCTGGGGGCAAAGTTTGTATTCATTGTGCGTGAGGCGGCGCACAGAATCCAGTAGCCGTAACGATAATTATTGAAATTGGCGCTGCCTTTTATTAAGGCGCGAAGTCTCGCCTCAAGCGCGGCGCCAAATCCCTACCGCCGAATCCGGAATGATCCAACCGCTGTACGCATCCATAAGCGCCATCGCTACACCGGCATGTTGGCTATAAGTTGCATTAATGATGCAGTAAGTTCTCAAAAGGAGAAAGTGAAAGTTGCTCACCGGCTAATGAAATATCTGTATTATGAACGTTTACGCGCACACCCCTTCCGAGGAGCCTTGCATGGAACTGCTTGAAGAGCATCGCTGTTTTGACGGCCGGCAACAACGCTGGCGTCATCACTCCCCTGTCCTGAACTGCGCCATGACGTTCAGCATTTTTTTACCGCCTGAGCGCGAAACGCCGCCGCCGGTGCTGTACTGGCTGTCCGGGCTGACCTGTAACGATGAAAACTTTACCACCAAGGCGGGCGCGCAGCGCATTGCCGCCGAGCTGGGCATCGCGCTGGTGATGCCGGATACCAGCCCGCGCGGTGACGAGGTGGCCAACGACGACAGTTACGATCTGGGGCAAGGCGCCGGCTTCTACCTGAACGCCACCCAGGCGCCCTGGGCGGCGCACTACCGAATGTACGATTACCTGCGCGACGAACTGCCCGCGATTATCCGCAGCGAGTTTAGCATCGGCGACCGCTGCGCCATCAGCGGCCACTCGATGGGCGGTCACGGCGCGCTTATCATGGCGCTCAACAATCCCGGCCGCTACGTCAGCGTCTCCGCCTTCGCGCCGATCGTCAATCCCTCCCAGGTGCCGTGGGGTAAGAAAGCGTTTACCGCCTATCTCGGCGCCGATGAATCGACATGGCACGCCTGGGACAGCTGCGCCCTGATGCAGGCCAGCCAGCCGGCGGACGCTGTGCCGACGCTTATCGATCAGGGCGACAGCGATCCATTCCTTGCCGGACAGTTGCAGCCGGCGGTACTGGCGGAGGTCGCGCGGCAGAAGGCCTGGCCGTTAACGCTGCGCATCCAGCCCGGTTACGACCACAGCTACTACTTCATTGCCTCGTTTATTGAAGACCATTTGCGCTTCCATGCGCAGCATCTCTTTGGCTAAACGCAAATGCGCCGCGAAGCTGCTTCGCGGCGCATGTTCAGGCCTACAGGACGCGTTTTAGCGCCGGCAATCAGAAGCGATAATCCACCGCCATAAAGTAGCGACGGCCCTCTTCGGTATAGCTGTAGTCGTCCCGGCTGAGATCTTTATCGCCCACGTTCTGCACCCCGGAGCGCAGTTTCACATTCTTGGTGACCTGCCACGCCGCGCCGACGTCAAACAGGGTATAGCCGCCCGGCGTTTTGCCGGTGGCGCTCACCGCGCGCTGCTGGCCAGTATAGTTGGCTGTCACGTAGAAGGACCAGTCATCCAGCGGTTTCCAGTCGAGCGTGCCGTTGGCGGTATGGAACGGCAGCGTCTGCAGCGGTTTGTCGCCGCCGTTGCTCAGATCGCGACCATCGTTGTAGGTGTAGTTCACCGTCAGCTTCCACTCATCGCCAAACGGGATCTTCACCTCGGTTTCCACCCCTTTGATGCGCGCTTTGTTGACGTTGAAATAGCGGAAGATCGGCACGCGCTTGCCGTTGACGGTTTTCCAGCCGACAAAGTTCGGGTAGCCCGGCGCTTCGCTGGCGCTGGAGGTGCGCAGAACATCGATCATGTCGTCGACATTATTCTGGAAGGTGGTGATGCTGCCTTCGACATTTTCAAGCCAGCCCTCTTCCCCGCGGTAGTAGAGACCGAGCTCGAAGCTTTCGCTGGTTTCCGGTTTTAGATCCGGGTTACCAACGATGCTGCACGAGCCGCGGCAGGAGTTGGTGGTCCAGTCGGGATTAAGCTGCAGCAGGGACGGGGCTTTAAACGCCGTCGCCCAGCCGCCTTTAACGGTGACGGTATCGGTGGCGTTATACACCAGATAGGCGCGCGGGCTCCAGTGATCGCCATAGGTCTGATGGTCGTCCATACGAATGCCGGTGGTCAGCGCCAGCGGCTCGATGATGCGCCATTCGTCTTCAATAAACAGGGCGTACTGGCTGGCCGACGTTGACTGACCGCCGCTGCTCAGGTTGACCGGATCTTTCAGCTTGTCGTGGCGCCATTCGCCGCCGAAGGTCACCAGCTGGTTAATCATGTCCAGCGGCAGAACGTACTTGCCGTCGATGGCATTGCTTTCCGAAGTGATGGTCCCATTCTGCCCCGGATTTTTGTTATCCACCTTTTCGCCGTAGAACTTGAGCTCGCTGTTGCCCATATCCCAGCGGCCGTTATGGCTCAGGGAGTAGTTCTCACGCTCAAGGCGGTTGCGGTCAAGGGAATCGGAGTCGCGATCCTGGCGGTCAAAGCCATAGCCCGCGGTGAAATCGTGGCTGTCGTTCGGCGTCCAGGCGAATTCAACATTGCCATCGCGGCTGGTGAAGCCCTCGATGCGCGGCGTTTCGCCGGTGGCATTGCTGGAGGACTGCGGATCGTCCTTGGCGCGTTTCGCCAGGCTGCCGTAGGCCTTCATCCCGAGCACGCCGTCGATCAGCGGGCCGCTGGTGAAGAACTGGCCGTTCCAGGTATCCCCGCGGTCGCGGTGCTCCTGGATGGTGGTATCAGCGCTCAGCGTCCCGGTCCATTTCTGGCCGATTTTTTTGGTAATAATGTTGACAACGCCGCCGAGCGCATCGGAGCCGTACAGGGAAGACATCGGGCCGCGCACCACTTCGATACGTTCGATGGCATCCACCGGGATCCAGTTAAGGTCGAAGTCGTTGTGGCGGAAGACGGCGTTCCGCGAGTTGACGCGCTTGCCGTCAACCAGGATCAGGGTATAGCTGCTGCTCAGACCGCGGATGCTGACGCCTTTGCGGTTATCCCCTTCGTTGGTGAGCTGGACCCCGGGCACATCGCGCAGTACGTCTTTCAGGTTCTGGACCGGCTTGCGCTGCAAATCCTGCTGAGTGATGACGCTGATGCTCGCCGGCGCGTCTTTGACGCTCTGTTCAGTCGCCGAGGCGGTCACCACCAGCGTTTCTTCATTCACGTCGGCCAGGGCCGGAAACGCCAACGATACGACGGACGCAGACAATCCCGCCCGGATGAAAGGGTTTAACCTGAACATTCCAAATCTCCATGAGGTGTACAACCAAACAAACAAAAAAGGTGCTGCTCACACGCGCTGGCGGCCTGCCGCTCTGTCGGCGGTAGACTCGCTGTTTTCTTGTCGATGTGGCTGGTCGCCCGATGTCAGTCTGTACACATGGCAGAGACGGGGGAGTGGCTTCATCCGTAATGGTCGGAAATGATAAAGATAATGATTTCTATTATCAATATAATTATGAAGAATTGTGTCAGGCTGTAACTGCGCGGACATAAAAAAAGCCCTCTGTATCAGAGGGCTTATGCTGTATCACCGCCGGGATTAACGCTTAAAGCGGTCCGGGAAGGTCATATCGCTGTAACGAACGAAGCGGGTGCCTTTCGCCAGTTTGTAGCCAAACCAGATGACGAGGAACAGCGGAATACCGATGTAGGTCGCCGCCACACCGCCCCAGTCAATGGTGTCCTTGAGGAACGCTTCATAGTTCTGTCCCAGGGTGATGATGAGGCACAGCACGAAGGCGAAGATCGGCCCCAGCGGGAAGAACCCGGAACGATACGGCAGGTTATTGAGATCGTTACCCTGCAGGACGTAGCCGCGACGGAAACGGTAGTGGCTGATGGCAATCCCCAGCCAAGCGATAAAGCCCGTCATCCCGGAGGTGTTCAGCAGCCACAGGTAGACCGTCTGGTTACCGAACATTGAAGTCAGGAAGCACAGCGCCGCGATAACGGTGGTCGCGTACAGGGCGTTGCGCGGCACGCCGCCACGCGACAGCTTCGAGAAGATGCGCGGCGCTTTGCCGTCGCAGGCCAGGGTATACAGCATACGCGTAGAGGCGTACATCCCCGAGTTACCCGCCGACAGAACGGCCGTCAGGATAACGGCGTTCATGATCGCCGCCGCCGACAGCAGACCGGCGTGCTGGAAGACCAGCGTGAACGGGCTGACGGAGATATCTTTAACGTCGTTGCGCAGCAGGCTCGGATCGGTATATGGAATGATCAGGCTGATAATCAGGATCGCGAAGACGTAAAACAGCAGGATACGCCAGAAGACCTGGCGCACCGCGCGCGGAATGTTCTTCTCCGGGTTCTCAGACTCACCGGCGGCAATACCGATAAGCTCGGTGCCCTGGAAGGAGAAGCCGACAATCATCGCCACGCCGATCATCGCCGAGAAGCCGCCGGCAAACGGCGCATCCGCGATCCCCCAGTTGCTCCAGCCGGCAGGCTGCGCCCCTTTGAAGATGCCGACAATCATCATCACGCCGACGATGATAAAGATAATGACGGTGGCCACTTTGATCAGCGAGAACCAGTATTCCGCCTCGCCAAAGCCGCGCACCGAGATCCAGTTCAGCAGGAACATAATGCCGAGGAACAAGGCGCTCCAAATCCAGCCCGGGGTGTCAGGGAACCAGTAGCTCATCACCAGCTGCGAGGCCACCAGATCAACGGCGATCGTTACCGCCCAGTTGTACCAGTAGTTCCAGCCCAGCGCGAAGCCAAAGCCCTCTTCAACATAATTCTGCCCGTAGGTGGCGAAGGAACCGGACACCGGCATAAACGCCGCCAGTTCGCCCAGGCTGGTCATCAGGAAATAGACCATCAGACCGATCAGAATATAAGACAGCAGCGCCCCGCCGGGACCTGCTTGCGAAATCGTTGCGCCAGAGGCAACAAAAAGACCCGTACCGATGGAACCGCCGATGGCGATCATGGTCAAGTGGCGCGCCTTCAGTTCACGACGTAGCGTGGGCGCTTCTGTGGTTTTAGTTTCCGAAACCATGTGATAATGCTATCCATCCAAAAAATGAGGCGCGATTGTAGCAGACGATCGGGGTTCCATCCGGTACAAATGCAAAGTTATAAGAGAGCTTCATGATCGACCGCAAATTATTAGTAAAGCACTAACCTGCGGAATTGCCAGCAAATTCCCCCCACCATTATCAGGCGATAAAGCCGGATCGCTACACCTGGCAATACTGCAGAAAACGTTGTAATGCTTTGGAAATATGCTTCTGCCGGTGGTGGATCCGCCATAGCGTGCGCGTCAGCCGGGGCAGCGGCACTTTCAGCTCCGCCAGCGTGCCGGAGGCCAGCTGTTCGGCAATCACCCGCCGCGATAAGCAGCTGATCCCCAGCCCATGGCGTACCGCGTGTTTGATCGCCTCCGAGTTGCCGAGCTCCATCCCCAGATGAAACGCCGGCAGATGCGACAGCAGAACGTAATCGACAATCTCCCGGGTGCCGGATCCATGCTCGCGCAGGATCCACGGCGCCTCGGCCAGTTGCTGCAGGGTCACCTCCCCCGCCAGCAGCGGCGAGTCAGGCGCGGCAAACACCACCAGCTCATCTTCCAGCCACGGCTCGGCAATAATATCGGCGGCATGACACGGCCCCTCGATCAGACCGAAATCCACCCGCAGGTCGGCAACGGCGTTGATCACGTCCAGGCTGTTGCCCACGCTCAGCTCAACCGGCAGATCCGGGAAGTCATGGCGATAGCGGGCAATGATCTCCGGCATAATATAGTTGCCGATGGTGCTGCTGGCGAAGACCCGAATCGCCCCGTTGTCGCCGCGAAACAGCTGCTCGATCTCCAGGGCCCGCTCCAGCAGCGCCAGGGCGCGCGGATAGAGCAGCCGTCCATGCTCATTGACCACCAGCCGCTTGCCGACGCGGTCGAACAGCTGTACGCCGAGCTGCCCTTCCAGATCGGTCAGCGCGGCGCTGACCGCAGATTGCGAAAGCGCCAGCATCTGTGACGCCTGAGTGGTCGACCCACTCTTGTGGACTTCGGCGAACACTTCCAGCTGCCGCAGCGTAATATGCATAACCCACCCGTTGAGTAATCCAGTCTGAATAACCTTTCTTACTATGGTGACACAAATCGAGGCGGCTGATGGAAGGAAAATCCCCTTACGTCACAAAATCATCGTCTTGCTGACAAGAACAGCTCGCCTCCGCGCCTCACTCCCCTGCCCCATTGTCACCGGCGAAGCGGTCATTAACCACTTATTACGATTGATTATAAACATATAATCAATTTTATATTTAATCCCGCGCGGCGTAACCTTTAGGCAGACAAAGGAGAAGGTTATGACAGCACTCACTTTACCCACCAAACATCGTTCCCTGTGGCATTTTGTCCCAGGCCTGGCGCTGACCGCCGCCCTGACCGGCGCCGCCCTGTGGGCCGGTAGCTTTCCGGCCATCGCCGGGGCGGGCTTCAGCGCCCTGACCCTCGCTATCCTGTTCGGGATGGTCGTCGGTAACACGGTCTATCCGAAAATCTGGCAACCCTGCGACGGCGGGGTGATCTTCGCCAAACAGCATCTGCTGCGCCTGGGGATCATCCTCTACGGCTTCCGCCTGACGTTCGCCCAGATTGCCGACGTCGGCGTGAGCGGTATTTTGATTGACGTTCTGACGCTCTCCAGCACCTTTTTCATCGCCTGCTTCCTGGGCCAGAAAGTGTTTGGGCTCGATAAGCACACCAGCTGGCTGATCGGCGCCGGCAGCAGCATCTGCGGCGCTGCAGCTGTGCTCGCCAGCGAGCCGGTGGTCAAAGCCGAAGCCAGTAAAGTGACCGTCGCCGTCGCCACGGTGGTGATCTTCGGTACCATCGCCATCTTCCTCTACCCGGCGATGTACCCGCTGCTGGCGCACTGGTTTACCCCGGAGACCTACGGGATCTATATGGGTTCCACCATGCATGAAGTGGCGCAGGTCGTCGCCGCCGGCCATGCGGTCAGCCCGGATGCGGAGAATGCCGCGGTTATCGCTAAAATGCTGCGCGTGATGATGCTGGCCCCGTTCCTGCTGTTCCTGGCGGCGCGTGTTAAACAGCTGACCCCGGCGGGTAACGGCGAGAAAAGCAAAATCACCATTCCGTGGTTTGCCATTATGTTCATCCTGGTGGCAGTGTTTAACTCCTTCCATCTGCTGCCGAAAGCGGTCGTGGATATGCTGGTGACGCTGGATACCGTCCTGCTGGCGATGGCCATGGCCGCTCTTGGGGTGACCACTCACGTCAGCGCGCTGAAAAAAGCCGGGGCGAAACCGCTGCTGATGGCGCTGATGCTGTTCGTCTGGTTGATTGTCGGCGGCGGGGCCATTAACGTCGCGATCCACAGCCTGATGGCATAAAGCACTACATCTTTCTCCAGTTAAGCCGCTATCATTACCCACCCCCCAGCGGCTTTAACTGGAGTTTTTTTATGAAATACGTAGGAGCGCACGTGAGCGCCTCAGGTGGACTGGCCAATGCCGCCATTCGCGCCGCCGAAATCGAAGCAACCGCCTTCGCCCTCTTCACCAAAAACCAGCGCCAGTGGCGCGCCGCGCCGCTCAGCGACGAGACCATCGCCGAATTCAAAGCCGCCTGTGAAAAGTATCACTTTGGCCCCGGGCAGATCCTGCCGCACGACAGCTACCTGATTAACCTCGGCCATCCGGTGGAAGAAGCGCTGGAAAAATCCCGTGATGCCTTCATCGATGAGATGACCCGCTGCCAGCAGCTGGGGCTGACGCTGCTCAACTTCCACCCCGGCAGCCATCTGCAGCAGATCCCGGAGGAGGAGTGCCTGGCGCGCATCGCCGAATCGATCAATATCGCGCTGGCCAAGACCGAAGGCGTCACCGCCGTGATCGAAAACACCGCCGGCCAGGGCAGCAACCTCGGCTTTAAGTTCGAGCATCTCGCAGCCATCATCGATGGCGTGGAAGATAAAACCCGCGTCGGCGTCTGCATCGATACCTGCCATGCCTTCGCCGCCGGCTACGACCTGCGCAGCGCCGAAGCCTGCGAGAAGACTTTTGCCGACTTCGAGCGTATCGTCGGCTTTCAGTATCTGCGCGGCATGCACCTCAACGATGCCAAGAGCGCCTTTGGCAGCCGGGTTGACCGTCACCATAGTCTGGGGGAAGGCAACATCGGCCACGACTGCTTCAGCTGGATCATGCAGGACAGCCGCTTCGACGGCATTCCGCTGATTCTGGAAACCATCAACCCGGATATCTGGGCGGAAGAGATAGCCTGGCTGCGGGCGCAGCAGATCGCCGAAGTGGCGTAAACAGAGACATAAAAAAAGGGCCGAACAGTCGGCCCTTTTTATTGCGGAGAGATTATGCCGCTTTTTCGACTTCCGCTACCTGCGCTTCCGGGCGTTTCAGCACCGCGTAGGAGAGGCCCGCCACCAGCGTCCCGGCGACAATCGCCAGCAGGTAGCCCAGCACTGGCGTAATCGCCCCCGGGATCAGCAGAACAAACAGCCCGCCGTGCGGCGCCATCAGTTTTGCGCCAATTGCCATCGAGATAGCGCCGGTTACCGCGCCGCCGACGATACAGCAAGGCAGCACGCGCATCGGGTCACGGGCGGCAAAAGGAATCGCCCCTTCAGAGATAAAGCACAGGCCGAGAACCAGCGCGGCTTTGCCCCCTTCCCGCTGCCCTTTGTCGAACTTATTGCGGGCAACCAGCGTCGCGACACCCATCGCCAGCGGAGGCACCATACCGGCCGCCATGATCGCCGCCATCGGCGCGTAAGTCTGGGTACTCAGCAGGCCAACGCCGAAGGCATAGGCCGCTTTGTTCACCGGGCCGCCCATGTCGGTACACATCATCGCGCCGAGGATCGCGCCCAGCAGAACCGCGTTGGCGGTGCCCATGGTTTGCAGCCAGTGGGTCAGCCAGGCGAGGATACCGGCGACCGGTTTACCGATCAGGTAGATCATCGCCAGGCCCACGATCAGGCTGGAAACCAGCGGAATGATCAGGATTGGCTTCAGCGCTTCCATACTCTGCGGCAGTTTCAGCTTAGTGCTGATGGCTTTCGCCACGTAACCGGCAAGGAAACCGGCGATGATCCCGCCGATAAAGCCGGAGCCGCCGCTGACCGCCAGCATACCGCCGATAAGACCCGGGGTCAGACCCGGACGGTCGGCAATAGAGAAGGCGATAAAGCCCGCCAGCACCGGCACCATCAGCGCGAAGGCCGAGCCGCCGCCGATTTGCATCAGCGCCGCCGCCAGGGTGTCTTTTACTTCAAACGCTTTGATCCCGAAGGCAAAGGAGAGCGCGATACACAGGCCGCCCGCCACCACCATCGGCAGCATGTAGGAGACGCCAGTCAGCAGGTGGCGGTAGGCGCCCGCCGACTCTTTTTTACCTTCGCCAGCAGCCTGAGGTTTCCCGGAAGGCTGGTACGGTTTGGCTTCCACCACCGCTTTGTCCAGCTCCTGGGCGGTTTTCTTCAGCGCCAGACCGGTGGTAGTGCGATACATCGGCTTGCCGGCGAATTTCGCCAGGTCGACTTCGATATCAGCGGCGACGATCACTAGATCCGCCTCGGCCACCTCTTCCGGGGTGATAGCATTGCCCGCGCCGACGGAGCCGCGAGTTTCCACTTTCACCCACCATCCGCGTTTTTTCGCTTCGGTTTCAATGGCTTCAGCGGCCATAAAGGTATGGGCAACGCCGGTCGGACAGGCGGTGACCGCGACAATACGTTTCGGTCCGCTGGTGGCCGCCGGGACTGCCGCGGCGGCAGGCGCCGCGTACGGCGTCGCATGGCCCTTGGCTTCGCTCAGGAACAGCTCCGGGTGCGCCACGGCGCGATTAATATCGCCGAGGAAAACCTGTTTGCCGTTCAGCGCGCTGTCAGTGGGCAGCGCCGACCCGAGAACAATCACCAGTTCGGCGTCGTTGGGGTTATCAATCAGTTCAAGGTGCGCTTTTGGCGCGGCGGCGCCCAGCAGGGTTTTCGCCATATAGGCGCGCGCCTGTCCGAGTCCGGCATCAATAATCAGCAGCGTTTTCATTATGCCTCTCCTGCTGTCAATTAAAGGGTTGTAAGTCGACGCGCGCCATCATCGCGGCCAACTGGGTACGGTCGGTGATCCCTACATTGCTCTGGCTGACGGCCAGGGCAGCGACAGCGGTCGCCAGGCGCAGGGTATGTTCGCTGGATTCACGCATCAGCAGGCCGTAAATCAGGCCGCCGACCATCGAATCGCCGGCGCCAACGGTGCTGACCACTTCGACTGAAGGCGGCTTGGCAATCCACTCGCCGGAGGCGTTCACCCACAGCGCGCCCTCTTCGCCCAGGGAAATCACTACGTGAGCGATCCCCTGCTCGCGCAGCGCATGGGCGGCGTCGATAACGTCTTTCATCTCCGGCAGCTTACGGCCAGCCCAGATTTCCAGCTCGCGACGGTTCGGTTTCACCAGCCACGGCGCCGCTTTCAGTCCGGCAACCAGCGCTTCGCGGCTGCTGTCGAAAATGATGCACGGGCACTGGCTGCGCAAACGGGTCATCCAGTCGGTAAAGGCCTCCGGGCTGACGCCGGACGGCAGACTGCCGCTGACGCAGACCATATCGAACTGCCCGAGCCAGCTCAGGGAGTCGTTGACGAAGCGTTCCCAGTCGCCCGGGGTCACTTCAAAGCCGGAGAAGTTGAAATCGGTCACTTCGCCATCTTTTTCCGTCAGCTTAACGTTGATGCGGGTCCGGCCCTGCACCACCTGGAAACGGTTGGCGATCCCCAGCTCGCTGAACAGCTGCTGAAAGCCATCCTGGTTGTCTTTCCCCAGGAAGCCGCCGACGGTGACGTCAATGCCAAGATCTTTCAGCACTTTCGCCACGTTGATGCCTTTCCCGGCGGCGTGCAGGCCGGTGGTACGCACCAGGTTCACTTCACCGCGCTCGATCTCCGGGGTGAAGCCCACCAGATCGTACGCCGGGTTTAAAGTAATGGTTGCTACACGTCTGCTCATTTATGCGCCCTCCCCAAGGCCTGCGGCGATCGCTTCGCCAATCGCATCCAGCGCTTGTTGCGCATCTTCACCCTGCGCGGTAAAGCGCAGACGGTGACCTTTTTTCACACCCAGCGCCACGACCTTCATCAGGCTACGACCGTTGGCCGGCTTGCCGGAACCGTCGAGGTTAGTGACGGTGACGTCACTGGAAAATTGTTTAATGGTGTTGACCAGCATGGTGCCCGGACGGGCATGCAGGCCATGCTCATTGCGCACCACAAATTCGGCGCTCAGCACATCTTCGGCAATCGCGTCGTCGCTGGTCAGCAGCGCCAGCACGGTGGCGGCGTCGGCTTTCAGCAGATGCTCAGCTTTCTTGTCCAGCAGCAGCTTGCTCAGGCGGTTCAGCACCGCGGTTGGCTGCTCGTCGGTCATCGCCACCGTGACCAGCAGGGAAACCGGCTGATCGTCGCGGGTGAAGGCGGTGGCGGCGCGGCTGACCGCCACGGCGCTGCGCAGATTGCCTTCAGCGCTGTCGTTCAGCCAGATGCCCTGACCGAGGTTCAGCGGCGTATCGTTAATGACGTGGCTAACGAAGGCGGAATCCACCGCGCCTGCTTCTTTCAGACGCGCGGCGTTCAGCGCCTGCAGGGTCAGCAGATCGCTGGCCGCGACGTCGAGACTGAGGGTCTCGTTATCCAGCTTCAGCGCTTCGCTCTGTTTCTCTCCCATCAGCAGCGCACGCAGCTCTTCCGCGGTGGTGGCGGACTGCAGCTGGGCGGCGACGGCGTCATCGCTCAGCACGTGGGTCAGCTGACGCAGCAGGCCGAGGTGTTCATCTGAGCTGGCGGCAATCCCGATCGCCACATAGGCGGTCTGCCCTTCGCCCCAGGTGACGCCCTGCGGGAACTGAAACACCTGAACGCCGGTCTTCAGCACCTGATCACGCGTATCCGTCGTGCCGTGCGGGATCGCGATCCCGTTGCCGAGGAAGGTCGAGGTCTGCTGCTCGCGTGCCAGCATGCCGTTCACGTAGCCATCGGCCACGTTGCCGGCGCTGACCAGCGCGGCGGCGGCCTGCCGGATGGCCTCTTCTTTATTACCGGCCTGCTGGCCGGGATGAATATCCTGCACAGATAACTGGAACATGGTTCTCCTCTCCTGCTGAATTGAATCGTTTCAGCTAACTTGAGAAAAAAGGCGCCATCTGACGGTGAACGATATGTCGAATGACGCTGAAACGTTTCAAGAATTTTGTACCTTTCTTGCTCAATGCGCAAGGTACGTCAGCGACTTGATTGCAGAACTTAGAGGTACTGCACACTTTTGCTGAAGCCCTGGCGCCTGGCTGGGGTAAGCGTCAGCTTTTTGCTGAACCTTGTATTTTGAAACGCCTTTTTAATTATTCGTGCCATACTACTGTTTATTTTCAGCCAGCAGGCGTAAACTCCGCGCCGTCTCCTGAAACTACAGAAAACCAAACACATGGAAAACCGAAGCGCCGCCCTTCCCCGACGCGGGTTCGATGTCACCTCTTCCGCCTTCCTGATCGTCGCCTTTCTGACGGGCATTGCCGGGGCGTTGCAGACGCCGACCCTGAGCCTGTTTCTGACCAATGAAGTACACGTCCGCCCGGCGATGGTGGGTTTCTTTTTTACCGGCAGCGCCGTCATAGGCATTCTGGTCAGCCAGTTCCTCGCCGGACGTTCTGACCGTCAGGGCGACCGCAAGCAGCTGATTGTCGTCTGCTGCCTGCTGGGAGTGCTGGCCTGCGTGCTGTTTGCCTGGAACCGGAACTACTTCATTTTGCTGTTCGTCGGCGTCTTCCTCAGCAGCTTTGGTTCGACCGCCAACCCACAGATGTTCGCCCTCGCGCGCGAGCATGCCGACAAAACCGGCCGCGAAGCGGTAATGTTCAGCTCCATTTTGCGCGCCCAGGTTTCCCTGGCATGGGTGATTGGTCCCCCGCTGGCCTATGCGCTGGCCATGGGGTTTGGCTTTACCGCGATGTACCTCAGCGCCGCGGCGGCGTTTATCGTCTGCGGGATAATGGTCTGGCTGTTCTTGCCCAGCATGCGCAAAGCGAAGGCGGTGGCGACCGGCCGGCTGGAAGCCCCGCGCACGCACCGCCGCGATGCGCTGTTGCTGTTCAGCATCTGCACGCTGATGTGGGGCACGAACAGCCTGTACATCATTAATATGCCGCTGTTTATCATTAACGAGCTGCATCTGCCGGAGAAGCTGGCCGGCCTGATGATGGGTACCGCCGCCGGGCTGGAAATCCCCACCATGCTGATTGCCGGTTACTATGCCCGGCGCTTCGGTAAACGCTTTCTGATGCGCCTCTCCGCGGTGGCTGGGGTGCTGTTTTATGTGGGCATGCTGACGGTGCATACGCCGGGGCTGCTGCTGGCGATGCAGGTGCTGAACGCCATCTATATTGGGATCCTCGCCGGGATTGGCATGCTTTATTTCCAGGATTTGATGCCCGGGCAGGCAGGCGCTGCCACCACCCTCTACACCAATACCACCCGCGTCGGTTGGATCATCGCCGGCTCACTGGCGGGCGTGGTGGCAGAGATCTGGAGCTATCATGCGGTGTTCTGGATTGCGCTGGTCATGGGGATCGCCACGCAGGCCTGCCTGTGGCGGATCAGGGACGTCTAGATAAGGCTGCCCGGCCGGAGCCGGGCAATGGGGATTAATGATCCAGATAGAGATAATGCAGCCAGCTGGTCATGCGCAGCAGCACTTTGCGCATAATCGACACATGGGCAAAATAATCGGTATACACCGCCGCCTGGGCGCTGACCCCGTCCGGTAAATGTTCCACTTCCGGATGGGGATCGAGGTCGATCAGCACGTAAATGCCCTCTTTCCCTGCCCCGGCGTTCAGTCCTTGCAGCGCGCCGCTGGCCTGGTAGCTGCCGTCCGGGACGGTCGGCAACACCCGCGATACCTTACCGCTGTAGACGCTGCCCGGCAGACCGTTAAACACCACCTCCGCGCTATCCCCGGCCGTCAGACGCAGGACCGAATTCTGGCGGAATACCGCCACCACCTGGCGCTTTTGCTGGGGAATAAACACCAGCACCGGCTTGAAGGGCAGACGCACCGCGGTCATCCCCGGCCGCGCCAGAAGTTGGGTGACGTAGCCGTCGCTCGGCGCGCGAATCACGGTTTGCGCCAGATTATACTCCGCTTCAAGGATCTGCGATTTCAGGCTGGCAATATTGGCATCCAGCCCGTGGTAGCGTCCGGATACCTGCTCTCGGGCGTTTTGTAATTGCGCTTTCGCCGCCTGCAGTACCGCCGACTGGATCTGCACCTGCTGCCTGGCATGAGTCACATCCTGTTCCGAAAAAGGATTCACCGGCATGGCCGCTCCCTGGGCATAGCGCTGGTAGTCGCGGGTGACCCGGTCGTACTCCGCCTGCGCCTGCTGTACTCTGGCGCTGGCATCGTCAATGGTTGCCTGCTTCGCCCGCAGCGTGGCCTCCTCGGCCGCCAGATCGGCTTTCAGCTTGTTCAGCCGTGCGCGGTAGCGGGTATCGTCGATGCGAAACAGCAGTTCGCCCTTCTTCATTAACACATTGGTTTTACTGGTCACCTCCACCACCTCGCCTGATACCTGCGGCACCATCGGAATGGAGACGACAATTTTTTGCGCTCGCATCGTATAGGGGTGGTTATAGTTCATCGTTAATATTAGCGCACCGACGATCACTATTCCGCCTAATATAGCGGTGGGGATCGTCCATTTATTTACTGGAATGCGAAATATTTTAAACACGCCCCAGGCAATGGCGACATAGCAAAGGATAATTAACAGATCCATATTATTTCTCGCTATTCTCCACCGACGCCTGCTGGCTGTTTTTTAATGCCGCTTCAAGTAACGCAATGCGTTTCTCCAGCTCCGCTCGCTGCTGATGTCCCTCGGTCTGTGAGGCCATCCCCCAGCCACGATCAGGCCGGTACAACGTGGCCCAGATCCACAGAAAAGGCCAGATAGCATGCAGGGTAAACAGGCTTATCCAGCCTGCTACATGAATCGCGTCCTGATGGGGATGCTGGCGTTTTTGCGCGATGTGATAGGGAATATCGTGGATAATAATAACTCCATAAAACAATATGAGAAATACCAGTATTAATACAAACAAAGCAAAATAATTAAGCAGCATGGTGCATATACACTCAGTAAGCCAGCGGGAAGATCGTTATTTTTAATCACGTCGAGAACCACAAAAGAAGCAATAAAACGCACAGATTTCCTTAAATAAACGACTGTTCAACGCAAAGGCCATCATACGTTCAGCGGATCAATAAATCACATGGCAATTCAGCCAAACTGATATATCATTTTTGATATACCATTAATATCAGGCAGCGATAAGATGTTGAAAGACTTTAAAATGGACGAGCTGAGGATCCTCTGCGCCATCGCCGAAACCGCCAGCGTAAGCCGGGCAGCCCAGCGCCTGAATATGCCCCAGTCTAACGTCTCACGGACGCTGACCAGCGTGGAGCGGAAAGTCGGTCTGGCTATTTTTCTGCGCACCGCCAGGGAACTGGTGCGTACCGAGTTCGGCGAGCAGTTTATTCACGCCAGCAGCGCCGTTCTTGCGCAGCATGAGCAGCTTATCAACCTCGCCGACCGTTATAAGAACACACTGCAGGGCGTTGTCACCCTTGGAGCGCCCATCGGCATCCACCAGTTTCTCGGGCGCTATATTCTGCCAGCGCTAAGAAAAACGCTGCCGGAGCTGCAGATCAATCTGGTCACCCGCAACGCCAGCGAGCGGGAACAGAAATACGGCGCCATTTTCAATAGCGACTGCGATCTGCTGATAAGCCCCTTTAAGCCACAGAATGAAAACCTCATCGCCCGCCCGTTTACCCGCTTTCGTACCGGCGTCTTCGCCTCCCCGGATTACCTCGCGCAACACCCTATCGCCGAACCGGAGGCGCTGGTGGATCATGAGTGCATCACCCTGCGTATGCTGGGCGGCAGCGACAATATCTGGACCTTCAAAAGCAAAAACGGCAAACCGCTTAATCTCACGGTAAAGGGGGGATTCGTGTGCGATAACACGCTGCCGGCGGTGGAGCTGGCGAAGCTGGGGATGGGGATCGTTTATGCGCCCTACTATTCACTCGCCACCGAGCTGGCGGCAGGACAGTTGGTTCCCTGTCTGAAAAAGGAGCGCTGTATCGATCTGCAGGCCTGGCTTATCTACCAGCGACGGGACATTCTTCCGCTGCGCGTCCAGGCGCTGCTGGACGGCCTCAGCGTCCATATCAAAAACCTGTCTCATTTGCTGCTTTAAGCTCAGGGCGCGGTGGCCAGCTCAAGCGCCAGCAGCCAGGTAATGGCTTCATCACGATGAGTCAAGCACATCTCCGGCGAGGGCTGCAGGCTGGCGCACACCTTCGGGCGCAGTGGGGAACCGAAAATGAGGCACAGATTGTGCTCGGAGAGCTGAATACAGCGAGTGTTGGCCGGCTTGCCCTGCGGCATGCCGGGGATCGGCGATGATATAGAGGGGGCGATGCAACATGCGCCACAATCAGTACGACATTCCACAACCCAGCTCCCGAACGCTCATTTTGCGCCACAGCCTAAACGTTTTGCCAGAAGATAGCAAAACTCGCGAATTCCACTTGCCTGAACGCCCGGGCGCGAGTAGTTTTACGCGATATTTTTGACTCGTTAAGTGACAGGATTACTGCAATGCCAAGAGCGAATGAAATTAAAAAAGGTATGGTGCTGAATTACAACGGCAAGCTGCTGATTGTGAAAAATATCGATATTCAGTCACCCAGCGCCCGCGGTGCTGCGACACTGTATAAAATGCGCTTCTCCGATGTGCGTACCGGCCTGAAAGTAGAAGAGCGCTTCAAAGGCGACGATATCGTCGATACCGTGACCCTGACCCGCCGTTTCGTTGACTTCTCTTATGTCGATGGCAACGAATACGTGTTCATGGATAAAGAAGACTACACCCCTTACACCTTCACGAAAGAGCAGATCGAAGAAGAGCTGCAGTTTATTCCGGAAGGCGGCATGCCGGATATGCAGGTGCTGACCTGGGATGGGCAACTGCTGGCGCTTGAGCTGCCGCAGACCGTGGACCTGGAAATTATCGAAACCGCGCCGGGGATTAAAGGGGCATCCGCCAGCTCCCGCACCAAGCCCGCCACCATGAGCACTGGCCTGGTGATTCAGGTGCCGGAATACCTGACCACCGGTGAGAAAATCCGCATTCATATCGAAGAGTGCCGCTATATGGGCCGCGCGGATTAATCTTCCGTGACGAGTTGACATAAAAAAGGACAGCCGCTGGCTGTCCTTTTTATTATCCCCATTGCCGCGATTACAACAGTTCAGGGTATTTGGTCATCTTCAGCGCCAGCTCCACGCCGCGTACTTCCGCCATCCCCTTGAGACGGCCAATCGCCGAATAGCCTGGGTTGGTTTTCTTGCGCAGATCGTCGAGCATCTGATGACCATGATCCGGACGGAAGGGGATCGGGCGCAGATCGCCGGCCTGCTTACGCCGCTGCTCTTCACGCAGAATCGCATCCACCACCGCCACCATATTAACGTCGCCGCTAAGGTGCGCCGCCTCGTGGAAGGTTTTCGGGTTCGCTTCACGGCAGGTGGAGCGCAGATGGGTAAAGTGAATGCGATCGCCAAAGGTCTCCACCATCTTCACCAGATCGTTATCGGCGCGGACGCCATAGGATCCGGTGCACATGGTAAAGCCATTATTAATGCTGTCCACTGTCTCTTTCAGCCACTGCATATCTTCAATGGTCGAGACGATACGCGGCAGGCCAAGGATCGGCCGCGGCGGATCGTCCGGATGCACAGCCAGACGGATCCCCACCTCTTCGCACACCGGCACGATGGCCCGCAGGAAATAGGCCATATTTTCGCGCAGCTGCGCTTTATCGATGTGGTCATATTCCGCCAGACGCGCGCGGAACTGGTCGAGGGTGTAACCCTCTTCCGCCCCCGGCAGGCCGGCGATGATATTGCGGGTTAGTTTCTCAATGTCCGCTTCGCTCATCGCCTTGTAATACGCCTCGGCCTGGCGCTGCTCTTCTTCGCTGTAATCCGCTTCCGCCCCCGGGCGTTTGAGGATATGCAGTTCAAAGGCGGCGAAGGCGATCTGATCGAAACGCAGCGCCCGGGAGCCGTCCGGCAGCTCATATTCCAGATCGGTGCGCGTCCAGTCGAGGATCGGCATAAAGTTGTAGCATACGGTATCGATGCCGCAGGCCGCGAGGTTGCGGATGCTCTGCTGATAGTTGGCAATCCAGGTCGTATACTGCCCGCTGTGGGTTTTAATATCCTCGTGCACCGGAATGCTTTCGACCACCGACCAGGTCAGCCCTTTCGCCGCTAACAGCGCCTGACGCTCTTTAATCTCGTCGATCGGCCAGACCTGACCGTTTGCAATATGGTGCAGCGCAGTGACGACCCCGGTCGCCCCTGCCTGCCGTACATCATCAAGCGATACCGGATCGTTCGGCCCATACCACCGCCAGGTTTGCTCCATCGCTATGCCCTCACAAAAGTTGTTATACCAATAATGGCGACACTCATGACGACTACCATACATGTTTCTCAGCAGGCTGCAAACAGTGCCGGCGCATTGATTGATCCAGCTCACAGTCAGCGGATAATTTCGGCTTACCAATTTAATTTCCTGTCATATAACTTTAGACTGGTAATGTTAATAAGCAGTTAAACAGGTGTGTAAAGAATGACAACAATTGCAACCGCTACGCTACCGGAAAACGTGCAACGTCCTCAGTACGATCGCAGCCAGCTCCGCTCGCGTATTGTCCATTTCGGCTTTGGCGCGTTTCATCGCGCGCACCAGGCGCTGCTGACCGATCGCGTGCTGAATAACTTCGGCGGCGACTGGGGGATCTGCGAAATCAGTCTGTTCAGCGGCGATACGCTGATGAGCCAGCTTCGCGAACAGGACCACCTGTTTACCGTACTGGAAAAAGGCGCCGACGGTGATCAGCCCATTATTATCGGCGCAGTGCACGAATGCCTGAACGCCAGGCTCGATTCGCTGGCGGCGATTATCGAGAAATTCTGCGAGCCGCAGGTGGCGATTGTCTCGCTGACCATCACGGAAAAAGGCTATTGCATCGATCCGGCGACCGGCAAGCTGGATCCGACGCATCCGCGCATCGTTCACGATCTGGAAAATCCGACGCTCCCGCAGTCGGCTCCCGGTATTTTAGTTGAAGCGCTGGCCCGCCGCCGGGAACGCGGCCTGCCGCCCTTTACCGTGCTCTCCTGCGATAACATTCCCGATAACGGCCACGTGGTGAAAAATGCCGTCCTCGGCATGGCGGAAAAACGCAGTCCGGCGCTGGCGAGCTGGATCGCCGACAACGTTAGCTTCCCGGGCACCATGGTGGATCGCATTGTTCCCGCCGCCACCGCCGAGTCGCTGGCGGAAATCGCCGCCGTGCTGGGAGTGGAAGATCCCTGCGCCATCAGCTGCGAACCCTTCATTCAGTGGGTAGTCGAAGACCACTTTGTCGCCGGGCGCCCCGCCTGGGAGACGGCAGGCGTGCAGATGACCGACGACGTGCTGCCCTGGGAGCAGATGAAGCTGCGGATGCTCAACGGCAGCCACTCTTTCCTCGCCTGGCTTGGCTATCTGGCAGGTCATGCGCACGTCAGCGACTGCATGCAGGATGAGGTCTTCCGCCGCGCCGCCCGCCAGCTGATGCTTGACGAACAGGCCCCGACGCTGACCATTACCGGCGTCGACCTGGCGGCCTATGCCGACAGCTTAATCGCGCGCTTCAGCAACCCGGCGCTCAAACACCGTACCTGGCAAATCGCCATGGACGGCAGCCAGAAGCTACCCCAGCGCATGCTCGACGGTATTCGCGTGCATCTTGAGCGCGGCAGCCGCTGGCCGCTGCTGGCCCTCGGCGTGGCCGGCTGGATGCGCTACGTCAGCGGCACTGACGATGCCGGTCAGGCCATCGACGTGCGCGATCCGCTGGTGGACAAGATCCAGCAGCGGGTGGCGCAGAGCGATGAGCAGCAGCGTGTTGACGCCCTGCTGGGTCTGGAGGAAATATTTGGCCGCGACCTGCCGCGCAACGCCCTGTTTGTCGCCGGGATCCGCGCCGCCTGGCAGCAGCTGGCGATGCACGGCGCCCGCGAGGCAGTTGCCCGCGCGCTCGATTCTTAACAATATTTGCGCTTATGCGGACAGAATTCCCTTCTGTCCGCCTCAGGACTTCTCTTTTCCCTCTTTTTTCGTCAGGATAGGCATAACTGTTACAACATTACATTTATCCTGGAGAAAAGAGTGACCAGAACCAATTTGATCACCGGCTTTCTCGGCAGCGGTAAGACGACCTCGATTCTTCATCTGCTGGCGCAGAAGCCTGCGGATGAAAAATGGGCCGTACTGGTTAACGAGTTTGGCGAAGTCGGGATAGACGGCGCGCTGCTGGCCGACAGCGGCGCCCTGCTCAAAGAGATCCCCGGCGGCTGCATGTGCTGTGTCAATGGCCTGCCGATGCAGGTCGGACTGAACACCCTGCTGCGCCAGGGGAAACCCGATCGTCTGTTGATCGAACCTACCGGACTTGGCCATCCAAAGCAGATCCTCGATATTCTCACCGCGGCGGTGTATGAACCCTGGATCGATCTGCGCGCGACCCTGTGCATCCTCGATCCGCGTCAGCTACTGGACGAGAAAGCGGTCAACAACGACAACTTTCGCGACCAGCTGGCGGCGGCGGATATCATCGTGGCCAATAAAAGCGATCGGGAAACGCCCGAAAGCGCTCAGGCGTTTGCCGACTGGTGGCAACGCTGGGGCGGCGAGCGCCGCCAGGTGTCGGCGACCCAGGGGAATATCGACCTCGCCCTGCTTGATGAACCCCGGCGCAACACCGCCCCACTGCCGGCGAGCGCGGAGCACGCCCATCGCCATCCTCCAACAGCCGGTCTCGCCGCCCTTAGCCTGGCGGAACACCAGCGCTGGCGCCGCCACCTTAACAGCGGCCAGGGCTATCAGGCCTGCGGTTGGATCTTCGACGCGGAAACGGTCTTTGACACCATCGCCCTGCTGGAGTGGGCCCGGCTGGCGCCGGTGGCGCGCGTCAAAGGTGTGCTGCGCATTGCCGAAGGGGCGGTGCGGATCAACCGCCAGGGTGAGGATCTGCATATCGAGACCCTCAGCGTTGCCCCGCCCGATAGCCGCATCGAGCTTATCTCCGCTAATGAAGCCGACTGGAATGCGCTCCAGACCTCATTGTTGAGGCTTCGTTTAAGTTAAGGCGGCTAAGGTTGCCGCCGACTGTCACAAAATCGCAATGGCTATGATGAAAAACCGAATTCCTTTAATCTTGCTGCTAAACATCGCGGGTGTGGCGCTATTTTGCTCCTGGTATCTGCCAGCCAACCACGGCGCGTGGGCGCCTGTTGACTCCGCGATCTTCCATTTCTTTAACCATGGCGTCAGCGTCAGCCGCGCTTACGCCTGGCTGCTGGCGATCATCAACAATCGCGCCTTCGACGCCTGCTCGCTGCTGGCGATGGGGTGCCTGATGCTTAGCTACTGGCTCAAGGCGCCGGCGGCAGGCCGTCGTCAGATCGCCATTATGGGCCTGGTGATGCTGCTGGCGGCGGTGATCATCAACCAGCTGGCGCAGCACCTGATGCCGGTTCAGCGCGCCAGCCCGTCGCTGTTTTTCAGCGATGTGACCCGCGTCAGCGACGTCGTTAACTTCCCCACTAAGGATGCTTCCAAGGACAGCTTCCCCGGCGATCATGGGATGATGCTGCTGATCTTCGCGAGCTTTATGTGGCGCTATTTTGGTCGCCGCGCGCTGGCCGTGGCGCTGGTGATATTTGTGGTCTTTGCTTTCCCGCGGGTGATGATTGGCGCCCACTGGTTCAGCGATATTGCCGTCGGCTCGCTGACCGCCGTGCTGATTTGCGCGCCCTGGGTATTGATGACTCCCTTGAGCGATAAACTGATCGCCTTTTTCGATCGCTACTTACCCGGTGGAATATCAGCCAAATAATGTCTCCGGCAGTCGCCAGACTCATTATCTATAAGGGGACCTTTTGGGTCCCTTTTTTTCAATTGTCCTTTTTTTCTACATCACGTTCATCTTCTTGTCACATTAATCCCGTGACAAATGAAGGAATTGTCTGTTTTTTGCCCGATATTGTCGCTATTTTGGCCTTTCCCGATGATTCACTTTTTGTCACCAAAATACTTATAAGAAATCGCGCAAAACCGCTCGCCATGCGGCGTTTGATAGGGTAATCTCGTTCTCGTTTTGCCTTTTCCGCAACATTAATTCAAGGCGTGAATAAAATTGTGCGTGACTGCACAAATTTAAGCTTAAGGAATTGTCTCATTGCGGATGGGTATTTAGGCTCTAACACGTTTGGCATTTTTTATAACGACATTGTCGTTAAGGACAACAAGGGAAAATAAACAGCATGGTCAAATCTCAGCCGATTTTGAGATACATCTTGCGGGTAGCCCCCGCGATTGCAGTAGCGGTTCTGCTTTCCGCGTGTAGTTCAACAAGTACCGCCAGGAATATGCATTCTGAGACGCATGCTGTGGGTAGTGGCGATTTATCATCACTGCAAGCCTCTCAGGATGAATTTGAAACGATGGTCCGTAACCTGGACGTGAAGTCCCGTTTAATGGATCAGTATGCCAGCTGGAAAGGCGTACGTTACCGCCTCGGCGGCAGCACCCGAAAAGGTATCGACTGCTCGGCGTTCGTGCAGCGCACCTTCCGCGAACAATTTGGTCTGGAACTGCCGCGTTCAACTTCTGAACAGCAGGAAACCGGAAAATCGATTTCCCGTACCCAGCTGCGTACCGGCGATCTGGTTCTGTTCCGTGCCGGTTCTACCGGCCGCCATGTCGGGATCTACCTCGGCAACAACCAGTTTGTTCACGCCTCTACCAGCAGCGGGGTGACTATCTCCAGCATGGATGAGCCATACTGGAAAAAGCGCTACAACGAAGCGCGTCGAGTCCTGAGCCGCTCGTAAACTGTCCTCTACCGCCGCCGGTTATCCCTTGGCTGGAAGCGGGATAAAAAACACTGCCCCGGCAGTGTTTTTTTTTGCCACCTGATTCTGAACGACGCAAAATAAGCTATGTCTTTTAAGTGGGAATGAGAAAAACGACGACTGACAACCCGTTGCTGCGCATCAATAACACGGAAAGACTATAGCTATGCTGACTCGCTACTTTTCGCCCCAGCGTAAAACCTGGCTAACCAGCCTGTGCGTGGGAATTATCGTCGCGCTACTGGCCGGCAGCATTCAGTTTATGGTGATTTACCATAACCGGGCGGAGCGTTTCGACGCCATTATCAACAACGTTAATACCTATCTGAAGAGCTACTTTCACGACCTGCGGCAGACCATCAACGGCCTGCAGCCGCTGGTGGACCAGCCCTGCGAGAATATTGACTCTGGGCTCACCTCCCATGCCGCTTTCAGCCCTAACGTCCGCGCCTTTCTGCTGGTCAAAAACGGCGTGGCCTTTTGCTCCTCGGCAACCGGCGCCATGGATACCCCCCTCACCCAGCTGATCCCAGCCATTGATATCCGCAAACCCCTTGATATGGCCATTTTGCCGGGCACGCCGATGATGCCGAAGAGCGCGGCGCTGGCGTTGTGGGTAGGAAAACCTGGTGATAAAAACAGCGGCATTTTCGTGTCGATTAACGCCAATCTCACACCGTATATCCTCTATTCTGCACGGCAGAATGATTTCAGCGGCATTGCGCTGGCCATCGATCACACCGCCATCTCCACCTTCAGTAACCGGCTGGTGGATCCGCAAACGCTGCATAACGCGCCGATCCGCCAGACACAGATCGAGGGTTTACCGCTGAAAGTCTACCTGTATGCCAACAGCTGGCTGGCGGAAAATACGCAGTTTGCTCTGCTGCTCGGGGTGGTGTGCGGCCTGCTGGCGGGGCTACTCTGCTATTACGTGCTGACGATCAAATCCGATCCGCGAAAATCCATTCTCCTGGGGATCAAAAACAACCAGTTCTACGTCGTCTATCAGCCGGTGGTGAATGCCCAGACTCTGCATATCAGCGGCGTCGAGGTCCTGATGCGCTGGCGCCATCCGGTGGTGGGCGAAATCCCGCCCGACATCTTTATTAACCTGGCCGAAACCCAGCAGATGATCGTGCCGCTGACCCATCATCTGCTGGCGCTGATCGCCCGCGATGCTGCGGTGTTGAAGCGTATTCTGCCGCGCGGCGTCAAGCTGGGGCTCAATATATCCCCTGCCCATCTGCAGGCCGACAGCTTCCGCGACGATATGCTGCGCTTCGCCGCCGCGCTGCCCGCCGGCCATTTTCACGTGGTGCTGGAGGTGACCGAGCGGGCGATGATTGATAAAGAAAAATCGATGGCTAACTTCGCCTGGCTCCACCGCCAGGGATTCGAAATCGCGATTGATGATTTTGGCACCGGGCATAGCGCGCTGATCTACCTTGAGCGCTATAACTTCGACTATCTGAAGATCGATCGCGGTTTTGTGCAGGCGATCGGCACCGAAACCGTTACCTCGCCGGTGCTGGATGCGGTACTGACCCTCAGCCGCCGGCTGAAATTAATGACCGTCGCCGAAGGGGTGGAGACCCAGGAGCAGGCGGAGTGGCTCCGCGCTCAGGGGGTTCATTTCCTGCAGGGGTACTGGATCAGCCGGCCGCTGTCGCTGGCGGCGCTGGTGGCCGCGCACGATGAACCCGCGAACTATTTCACAACGCGTTAAGTCTCACTTATGATGCGGGAACAGAAGTCGGCCATGGGGGCCGGCTATGACGGGGTATTCTGCCGCCTATGTATGCGCGACTTTTTCTGCTTCTGCTTGCTCTGTTTAGCCTGAGCGCTAACGCGCAATCCATTCAGGAAAGCGTCGCCTTCGCGATTATCGGCGAACCCAAATACGCCGCCGGTTTCAGCCATTTTGATTATGTTAATCCACAGGCGCCGAAAGGCGGCACCCTCACCCTGGCGGCGATTGGCACCTTTGACAACTTCAACCGCTACGCGCTGCGCGGCAATCCCGCGGTACGCACTGAGGCGCTCTACGATCCCCTGTTCACCACCTCGGATGATGAGCCCGGCAGCTACTATCCGCTGATTGCCGAGCGGGCGCGCTACGCCGGGAACTATTCATGGATGGAGATCGCCCTCAACCCGCGCGCCCGTTTTCACGACGGCACGCCGATCACCGCCCGCGATGTCGCTTTTACCTTCAATAAGTTTATGACCGAAGGGGTGCCGCAGTTCCGCCTCTTTTATAAAGGCACCACCGTGAAGGCCATCGCGCCGTTGACCGTGCGTATCGACCTCGGCCAGCCCGGTAAAGAGAACATGCTGAGCCTGCTGAGCCTGCCGGTGATGCCCGAGGCGTTCTGGCGTCATCACAAACTCAGCGACCCGCTGTCAAAGCCGCCGCTGGCCAGCGGGCCCTACCGCATCAGCGCCTGGCGGATGGGACAGTATATTACCTATTCCCGGGTCACCGACTACTGGGCGGCCGACCTGCCGGTCAACCGCGGTCGCTGGAACTTCGATACGCTGCGCTATGACTATTATCTTGACGACAACGTCGCTTTCGAAGCCTTTAAAGCCGGGGCCGTCGACCGCCGGGAAGAGACGGTCGCCAAAAACTGGGCCACCCGCTACGTCGGCCGCAACTTCAGCCGCGGCTACATCATCAAAGAGGAGTATGCCAACACCTCGGCGCAGGATACCCAGTGGCTGGCGTTCAATATCCAGCGCCCGGTATTCGCCGATCGCCGGGTGCGGGAGGCTATTACCCTGGCGTTTGATTTTGAATGGATGAACAAAGCGCTGTTCTACAGCGCCTATCAGCGCGCCAATAGCTATTTCCAGAACACCGAATATGCCGCCCGCAGCCTGCCCGACGCGGCCGAACTGGCCCTGCTGACGCCGATGAAAAACGAACTGCCCCCCGAGCTCTTCAGTCAGGTTTACCAGCCGCCGGTCTCCCGCGGCGATGGCTTTGACCGCGCCAACTTACTCAAAGCCGACGCCCTGCTCAACGCGGCAGGCTGGACGGTGAAGAACCAGCGCCGGGTTAACGCCGCCACCGGCAAGCCGCTGCGCTTTGAGCTGCTGATGCCGGCCGGAAGCAATGACCGCTGGGTGCTGCCGTTCCAGCACAACCTGCAGCGCCTGGGGATCGTCATGGATATTCGTCAGGTGGATAACTCGCAGTACAGCAACCGCCGCCGCAGCCGCGATTACGACATGATGCCAAGCCTGTGGCGTGCCATGCCCTGGCCGGGGACCGACCTGCAAATCTCCTGGGCGTCAGACTATATTCACTCCAGCTACAACGCGCCGGGGGTGCAGAGTCCGGTGGTAGATAAACTGATTGCGCAGATCCTGCAGTGGCAGGGTAATAAGCAGAAGCTGATCCCGCTCGGCCGGGCGCTGGACCGCGTCCTCACCTGGAACCACTATATGTTGCCGATGTGGTATATGGCGCAGGACCGCACCGCGTGGTGGAATAAATTCTCGTTCCCGAAAACCCGCCCCATTTATTCGTCCGGCCTTGATACCTGGTGGTATGACGCGAACAAAGCGGCCACCCTCCCCGCGGACAGACGCTAAGGACATACCATGGGCAGTTACCTGATCCGCCGTTTGCTGTTAGTGATCCCCACCCTGTGGGCCATCATCACCATTAACTTTTTTATTGTGCAGATCGCCCCCGGCGGCCCGGTCGACCAGGCCATCGCCGCCATCGAATTTGGTCAGCACGGCGGAATGCCAGGCGCCGGCGACGGCGGGATGGGCGCCAGCCATGCCCGCACCGGCGCCGGCAATATCAGCGAGGGGCACTATCGCGGCGGGCGCGGCCTCGATCCGGAAGTCATCGCCGAGATCACCCACCGCTACGGCTTCGACAAACCGCTGCATGAGCGCTACCTGAAGATGTTGGGCGATTATCTGCGCTTTGATTTTGGCGACAGCCTGTTTCGCAGCGCCTCCGTGCTGCAGCTGATTAAAGACAGCCTGCCGGTCTCGGTGAGCCTCGGGCTGTGGAGCACGCTGATCATCTATCTGGTCTCCATTCCGCTGGGCATCCGCAAAGCCGTCAGCAACGGCAGCCGCTTTGACATCTGGAGCAGTACGCTGATTATCATTGGCTATGCGATCCCCGCCTTTCTGTTCGCCATCCTGCTGATCGTGATTTTTGCCGGCGGCAGCTATTTCGACCTTTTCCCGCTGCGCGGTCTGGTCTCGCCAAACTTCGACACCCTGCCGTGGTATGAAAAGATCCTCGACTATCTGTGGCACATCACCCTGCCGGTGCTGGCGACGGTGATCGGCGGCTTCGCCGCCCTGACCATGCTGACCAAAAACAGCTTCCTCGACGAGATCCGCAAACAGTATGTGGTTACCGCCCGCGCCAAAGGCGTCGGGGAGAAACAGATCCTCTGGGGACACGTGTTCCGCAACGCCATGCTGCTGGTGATCGCTGGTTTCCCGGCCACCTTTATCAGTATGTTCTTTACCGGCTCGCTGCTGATCGAAGTGATGTTCTCGTTGAATGGTCTGGGGCTGCTGGGCTATGAAGCGACGGTCTCCCGCGACTATCCGGTGATGTTCGGGACGCTCTATATTTTCACCCTGATCGGCCTGCTGCTTAATATCGTCAGCGATATCAGCTATACGCTGGTCGACCCGCGTATTGATTTTGAGGGCCGCTAATGTCGTTCTTCAGTCCCGTTAATCAGGCCCGCTGGGCGCGCTTTCGCCACAACCGTCGCGGTTACTGGTCGCTGTGGCTGTTTTTAATTCTCTTCCTCTGCAGCCTGGGGGCTGAGCTGCTGGCCAACGATCGGCCGCTGCTGGTGCAGTACCGGGGCCAGCTGTACGTCCCGGTATTAAAAAACTACACCGAGCAGACCTTCGGCGGCGCATTCGCCACCGCCGCTGACTATAAGGATCCGTGGCTGCAGCACCAGCTGGCCAGCCACGGCTGGGCGCTTTGGCCGCCGGTGCGCTTCGGCGCGACGACGATCAATTTTGCCAGCACGGTTCCTTTTCCCTCGCCGCCCTCAGCCAGCAACTGGCTCGGCACCGACGCCAACGGCGGCGATATGCTGGCGCGGATCCTCTATGGGACGCGCATCTCGGTACTCTTTGGCCTGCTGCTGACGCTGTTCTCCAGCGTGCTGGGGGTGCTGGCCGGGGCGATCCAGGGTTATTACGGCGGTAAAATCGACCTCTGGGGGCAGCGTTTTATCGAAGTCTGGTCCGGCATGCCGACGCTGTTTCTGATCATTCTGCTCTCCAGCGTGGTGCAGCCGGGCTTCTGGTGGCTGTTGGCGATCACCGTCCTGTTTGGCTGGATGACGCTGGTGGGCGTGGTGCGCGCTGAATTTCTCCGCACCCGCAACTACGACTACATCCGGGCGGCGCAGGCGTTAGGGGTCAGCGACCGGCAGATCATCCTGCGGCATATGCTGCCCAACGCGATGGTGGCGACCCTCACCTTCCTGCCTTTTATTCTCTGCAGCTCTATTACCACCCTGACGTCGCTGGATTTTCTCGGCTTCGGCCTGCCGCTTGGCTCGCCCTCACTCGGCGAGCTGCTCCTGCAGGGCAAAAACAACCTGCAGGCGCCCTGGCTGGGTATTGCCGCGTTTCTTTCCGTCGCCATGCTGCTGACGCTGCTGATTTTCATCGGTGAAGCGGTTCGCGACGCCTTTGACCCCAGTAAGGCGGTGTAATATGACCCACCCGCTGTTAGCTATCGACAATCTCTCTATCGCCTTTCGCCAGCAGGGCGAGACGCAGACCGTCGTGCATAATCTGTCGCTCGAAGTGGCGGTCGGCGAAACGCTGGCCCTGGTGGGAGAATCCGGCTCCGGTAAGAGCATCTCCGCCCTGTCGGTGCTGCGGCTGCTCCCTACCCCGCCGGCAAGCTACCCCAGCGGCGATATCCGTTTTCATGGCCAGTCGCTGCTGCATGCTGATGAGGCGACCCTGCGCGGCGTGCGCGGCAACCGGATCGCGATGATCTTTCAGGAGCCGATGGTGTCGCTCAATCCCCTGCACACCCTGGAAAAACAGCTCTACGAGGTGCTGTCGTTACACCGGGGAATGCGCAAAGAGGCGGCGCGCGGGGAGATCCTCGACTGCCTGGAGCGCGTCGGGATCCGTCAGGCGCCGCGGCGGCTGGCGGACTATCCGCACCAGCTCTCCGGCGGCGAGCGCCAGCGGGTGATGATCGCCATGGCGCTGCTGACGCGCCCTGAGCTGCTGATCGCCGACGAGCCGACCACCGCCCTCGATGTGTCAGTGCAGGCGCAAATTCTGCAGCTGCTGCGCGAGCTGAAGCGGGAGCTGAACATGGGGATGCTGTTTATTACCCATAACCTGAGCATCGTCCGCCAGCTGGCTGACCGGGTGGCGGTAATGCAGAACGGCCGCTGCGTGGAGCACAATCACTGTCGGGCGCTGTTCAGCGCGCCGGCTCATCCCTACACCCAACGCCTGCTGGATAGCGAACCGGACGGTGAGCCGGTGCCGTTGGCCGTCGATGCCCCGGTGCTGCTGCAGGTGGACGATTTAAACGTGGCATTTCCTGTTCGCAAAGGGATCCTGCGCCGGGTTGTCGATCGCCATCGGGTGGTCAACAGCCTCAGTTTTCAGCTACGCGCCGGCGAGACGCTGGGGCTGGTGGGCGAATCGGGATCGGGGAAAAGCACCACCGGTCTGGCGCTGCTGCGCCTGATCTCATCCGAGGGCAGGATAACCTTTACCGGTCAGCCGATTCAGGGGCGTAACCGTCGACAGCTGCTGCCGCTGCGCCGACAAATGCAGGTGGTTTTTCAGGATCCGAACTCGTCGCTCAATCCGCGCCTGACGGCGCAGCAGATTATTGAAGAAGGATTGCGCGTCCACCAGCCGACGCTGACGGCAGTCGAACGCGAACAGGCGGTGATCCTTGCCATGCAGGAGGTCGGGCTCGATCCGGCCAGCCGCCAGCGCTACCCGGCGGCATTCTCCGGCGGCCAGCGCCAGCGTATCGCCATCGCCAGAGCGTTAATCGTCAAGCCGCAACTGATCGTCCTCGACGAGCCGACTTCCTCGCTGGATAAAACCGTTCAGGCGCAGATCCTGAATCTGTTGAAAGCATTACAGCTGAAGCATCAGCTGGCCTATATTTTTATCAGCCATGATTTAGGCGTGGTGCGCGCGCTGTGTCACCAGGTGATGGTGCTGCGGCAGGGAATGGTGGTTGAACAGGGCGAGTGCCAGTCCGTCTTCAGCGCGCCCCGGCATGAGTATACCCGCCAGCTGCTGGCGCTAAGCTGACGGTCAGAAAGGGTTATTGCCGGAGAAGGGCTCGGCGATCGCCACGCCAAAATTTTTCAGACGACAGGTGGCGGCAAACTCATCCTGCAGATTAACGAACAGGCAGGGTTCGCCTTCGCACTCAAGAACGGAACAGTCGACTTCGATGTCGCTTAACGCCTGGCTGAGCTTATGCATCACCGGCCAGGCTTTTTCACCGTCCGGACTCAGCAGTTTCAGGGCGACGAGACTGTTTTCGTTCTGCGCGCCGTTTTGCGGAATCGGTTCAACTCTGGAACCCGCAAAACCGGCCAGCCAGCGATAGCTCTGCGGCAGACGGTGTACGATAGAGAGTTGTTGTGTATTCACGTGGTTTCCCCGGAAGCAAAAGGCTTCACAATAAATTTACATCAATATTAACACACTGTTGACAAATAGTCCTACTCAGACGCAGAAAACGTTTACAGCCGCGTCGGACCAGGGTTAAGCGCTTATATTCCAGCGTGTTATTTTTTAACCCGGCAAGCCGATTGGCGCTATATGTACCCGTTTCTGTGATCCAAAACAACTTTTTTATCGCAACAATGCGACTTTTTACACTAATTGATTTTACATAAAGGAAACAAATCACAGAACCCTGAAGCCCATTACGGTTGACATGCATCAAGAAAGGGGCGATTTCGCCCCTGAAAATGTGACCTAGCGTGCGATTTTTCGCCGGCGGGAAGCGTAAAGCGAGAAGAAAATAGAGCTGGTGGCGCAGAAGGCGATAGAGATCAGCATCGGCCAGGCGGTGGTAAAGGTCGCCATCGACAGCAGCGCGCCGATAATCGCCCCGATACCAAAGCGGAAAGTCCCCGCCAGCGACGAAGCGGTGCCCGCCATATGCGGAAACTCATCGAGGATCACCGCCATAGCGTTAGACGACACCATCGATACGCAGCCAACGAAGGCCGCCACGCCGATCACCAGCGACCAGAAACCGACGTCGAGCAGCGCGCAAACCACCATCCACACCGCCATGGCAAACTGGATCCACAGCCCGGCGCGGAACATGCGCAACGCCCCTACCCGCCGCACAAACCGGCTGTTGAACATGGTCATCAGGAACAAAAAGACAATGTTCAGCGCAAAATAGTAGCCAAAGTGCTGAGGCGCAACGTGGTTAATATTGATATAGACGAAAGGCCCGGCGCTTAGGAAAGAGAACATGCCCGCGAAGCTAAAGCCGCTCGCCAGCATATAGCCCAGGACCCGCTTATGGCGGAACAGGGTGGCAAAGTTACCCAGCGTGGTGCGCAGGTGGAACGGCTGACGCCTTTCAGCCGGTAGCGTTTCGCGGATAAACAGGCCGATCATCAGCGAGGCCAGCAGGGCCACCAGGGCAAGGATCCAGAAAATGGCATGCCAGCTGAACCAGACCAGCACCGCCCCGCCGACCATCGGCGCCACCAGCGGCGCAATGGTCGTCACCAGCATGACAAACGACATCATCCGCGAAAACTCATCTTTCGGATAGATGTCGCGCATCAGGGCGTTAATCACCACGCTGGCCGCCGCGGCCGCCAGACCGTGGAAGAAGCGCATGGCGATCAGCATCTCGATGGTCTGCGACAGGGCGCAGGCCACCGCGGCCGCCGCGAAGACCAGCGTTCCGCCGAGGATCACCGGCTTGCGGCCGAGGCTGTCAGCCATCGGACCGTACAGCAGCTGACCCAACGCAAAGCCGAGGATATAGGTGCTGAGGGTCATCTGCGCGCTGCCGTCCGGCACGTGGTACTGGGCAGCGATCACCGGCAGGGCCGGGAGGTACATATCGATCGACAGCGGCATCAGCATGGCCAGCAGGCCAAGGATAAACACAATCCCCAGTGAAGAATTCTGCTTCAGCGTCACGTTTTACTCCGTGGCTGCGGGGCGCCCACGCTGGCGATTTCCGCTTCCGTCAGCGGACGATATTCACCCGGCGCCAGCGATTCATCCAGCTGGATGTCGCCGATGCGTTCCCGATGCAGGCCAACCACGTGGTTACCCACGGCGGCGAACATGCGTTTCACCTGATGGTAGCGGCCTTCGCTGATGGTGAGGCGCACTTCGGTCGGAGTGATAATTTCCAGCACCGCCGGTTTGGTGAGATCTTTTTCGTTATGCAGCTGGACCCCTTTGGCGAACAGCTCCGCGGTCCCTTCCGCCAGCGGGCTTTCCAGCGCCACCAGATAGGTTTTTTCACAATGGTGGCGTGGCGAGGTAATGCGGTGCGACCACTGGCCGTCATCGGTCATCAGCACCAGTCCGGTGGTGTCGATATCCAGCCGTCCGGCGGCGTGCAGCTTATGCGCCACCGGCTCGTCGAGGAAATAAAGGATAGTCGGATGATCGGGATCGTCGGTGGAACAGACGTACCCTTGCGGCTTGTTGAGCATAAAATAGCGCGGGCCGTTCTGCTGGGTCAGCGTGTTCCCGTCATACTCCACCTCGTGCTCCGGCTGAAGCTTAAAGGAAGCATCTTTTACAATGTCGCCGTCCACGGTAACGCGGCTGCCGCGGATTTCACGCCCGGCAATAGCCCGGCTGACGCCAAGCTGCTGAGCGATAAACTTATCAAGTCGCATGAGATTTTTTTAGCCTGTCAAAGTGCTGGAGCGGGCAAATCGCCCGAAAAAGAAGAATTTCACTGGCTAGTATAACGGGCTCTTAACACCACTCAAGGGAAAAGATTCATGGCATACTATTCGCGAGTTAATTAGCCCCGTGAATTCATGACTTTTACATTACGTCCTTACCAACAAGAAGCCGTCGATGCCACCCTCGCCTGGTTCCGTCGCCATACCGAGCCGGCGGCGATTGTCCTGCCCACCGGCGCGGGCAAAAGCCTGGTGATCGCCGAGCTTGCCCGCCTGGCCCGCGGCCGCGTGCTGGTGCTGGCCCACGTCAAAGAGCTGGTGGCGCAGAATCATGCCAAATACTGCGCCCTTGGCCTTGAGGCGGATATCTTTGCCGCCGGTCTGCAGCGAAAAGAGAGCCACGGCAAAGTGGTGTTCGGCAGCGTACAGTCGGTGGCGCGCAATCTCGACCAGTTTCGCAGCGAATTTTCGCTACTCATCGTCGATGAATGCCACCGCATCAGCGATGATGACGACAGCCAGTATCAGCAGATCATCGGCCACCTGCGGCAGGTTAATCCGCAGATCCGGCTGCTCGGCCTGACGGCCACTCCGTTCCGCCTTGGCAAGGGCTGGATCTATCAGTTCCACTACCACGGGATGGTGCGCGGCGATGAAAAGGCCCTGTTCCGCGACTGCATCTATGAGCTACCGCTGCGCTATATGATTAAGCACGGATACCTGACGCCGCCGGAGCGCCTCGATATGCCGGTGGTGCAGTACGATTTCAGTCGCCTGCAGGCGCAAAGCAACGGCCTGTTCAGCGAAGCCGATCTTAACCATGAGCTGAAAAAACAGCAGCGTATCACCCCACATATCGTCAGCCAGATCGTGGAGTTCGCCGAAAGCCGCAAAGGGGTGATGATCTTCGCCGCCACCGTGGAGCACGCCCGGGAAGTGACCGGCCTGCTACCGGCAGGCCAGGCGGCGCTGATCACCGGGGAAACCCCGGGTCCGGAACGGGATCGCATCATCGAGGCGTTTAAAGCGCAGGAGTATCGCTATCTGGTGAACGTCGCGGTGCTGACCACCGGCTTCGACGCCCCGCACGTCGACCTGATCGCCATCCTCCGCCCCACCGAGTCGGTGAGTCTTTACCAACAGATCGTTGGCCGCGGCCTGCGCCTGGCGCCGGGAAAAACCGACTGCCTGATCCTCGACTACGCCGGCAACCCGCACGACCTGTACGCCCCGGAAGTGGGAACGCCGAAGGGTAAAAGCGACAACGTGCCGGTGCAGGTCTTCTGCCCGGCCTGCGGCTTCGCCAATACCTTCTGGGGCAAAACCACCGCCGACGGCACCTTGATTGAACACTTTGGCCGCCGCTGCCAGGGGTGGTTCGAAGATAACGACGGCCACCGCGAACAGTGCGACTTCCGCTTTCGCTTCAAAAACTGTCCGCAGTGCAACGCGGAAAACGATATCGCCGCCCGCCGCTGCCGGGAGTGCGACACCATTCTGGTTGACCCGGACGATATGCTGAAGGCGGCGCTGAAGCTGAAGGACGCGCTGGTGCTACGCTGCAGCGGCATGGCCCTGCAGCACGGCGGCGACGAGAAAGGCCCGTGGCTGAAAATCACCTACTACGATGAAGACGGCGCCGACGTCAGTGAGCGCTTCCGTCTGCAGACGCCCGCCCAGCGTACCGCCTTTGAGCAGTTGTTTATTCGCCCGCATACCCGCACGCCGGGGGTGCCGCTGCGCTGGATAACGCCGGCGGATATCGTGGCCCAGCAGGCGCTGCTGCGCCATCCGGACTTTGTCGTCGCCCGCATGAAAGGCCAGTACTGGCAGGTGCGGGAAAAAGTGTTCGATTATCAGGGGCGTTTTCGCCGCGCCAACGAGCTGCGTTAATCACCCGAAAGCTGAGGTTTTGATTGCCCGGGTGTCGTTTGGCGGCTATAATGCCGCCCGCTTTTGCATTCGCAAAGCAGATAATCCGCCTGTTGCTGGGTCGCCTGTAGCAGGCTTTATATATAGAGAGACATCAATGTTTACTATCAACGCAGAAGTACGTAAAGAGCAGGGTAAGGGTGCGAGCCGCCGCCTGCGCGCAGCTAACAAGTTCCCGGCAATCATCTACGGTGGCGAAGCTGCTCCGGTTGCTATCGAACTGGACCACGACAAAGTTTGGAACATGCAGGACAAAGCTGAGTTTTACGGCGAAGTTCTGACCGTCGTGGTTGATGGCAAAGAAGAAAAAGTCAAAGTTCAGGCTGTTCAGCGCCACGCGTTCAAGCCGAAACTGACTCACATCGACTTCGTTCGCGCGTAATCGCCGATAGCAAGTTGTATGGCAAGCGCCCCGGGGTCTTCGGCTCCGGGGCGTTTTGTTATCCGCGCCGCCAAAGCTCCGGCGCCTTGTCCACGATGTCGCTCAGCATCCGGTGCTTATTCATTCCGGGCAGCCAGAGCATCACCATGGTGACGTTCAGCCCCTGACTGCCGACCTCCGTCGCGATTTCACTGACTCCCTGCCACTCGCCTGGCCGCAAATGGTCCGGTAAAAACCCCCAGCCCCTCCCCTGCTCCAGCGCATGGCGCAGCAGAGTAATTTCGTTCATATACAGCGTATGGCCGGAGATCTGCAGCCGGCGGGCAATCTGATCGTCACTGCGCCGGTGCATCACTAACTGCGGCGTCAACGAAAGATTCAATAGCGTCAGCGGCCGCGGAGCGTCGTGGAACAGGCTGTCCGCCGCGTAGAAACGCAGATCCACGGTGCCGAGCGCCCGCCACTCCATTTCGCTCCCCAGCGTGCGGTTGTTAGCCTGGCACAGCGCCATATCCGCCACGCCATCGCTCAGCGCCTGCTCGGCTTCGCGCCGCGAGGCGCTCCAGCAGCTCAGGCGGATCTGCCGCCGGGCCAGCGTATCGGCCAGCGCGCAGAGAAAATCACGTGGGATAAAGGGATCGTACACCAGACGCAGCGCCTGTCCGGTGGTTTGCGGCAGCGTTTGCGCAAAAGACTCGAAAGCCTGCGCCTGGCGCAACAGCAGATGCGCCTGACGAAAAAGCTGCTCGCCTTCGTCGGTTAAGGTCAGGGTACGCCCTTCCCGGCTGAACAGATGGTAACCCAGCGCGTCTTCCAGATAGTCCAGCAGATCGCGCAGCGTGGTTCGGTCTTTACCTAACCGAATGGCCGCCCGCGACAGGCTGCCGGTCTCGGCGATGGTGGCGAATGCTTCAATCTGCGCGAAAGAATATTGCAGGGTTTTCATCCTTCTCTCCCTTACGGGGGAAAATCCCCCCTGTGCTGATTTTAGCCGGCGCGCGCCGATTTATATACTGCGCAGCGAATCTATGGCAAACGAGGAAAGGAAGATGATAAGAAAACCACTGGCCCTGGCGTTAATCCTGGCGGCGCTGCCGGCGGCGGCAATGGCGCAAAACTGCGGCGGCCTGACGCTGGATGTCTGCCCAACGCCTTACGATCAAACGCTACCCGCGGCCAAAGACATGCTCAGCTGGGATCAGACTTCACGCGTGATTGGCTTTCGCAATGACTATCGCAACTATGCCGGGGATGTCTTCCGCCACGGCGCCTCAGTGCCGCTGGAACGCGCTGAAAAACAATTGACCGATGCCCGCTATACCCTTAACGGCCATACCTGGACCCTGCAGGATTACCTGAAGCGCGAGAACGTCAGCGGTATGCTGGTGCTGAAAGACGGCAAAGTCGCCTGGAAATATCTTGGCGACGGCAACACCGATACCACCCTGTGGACCTCACGCTCGGTGGGAAAATCGGTGGTCTCGACGCTGGTGGGTATCGCCATTCAGCAGGGTAAGATCCACTCCCTCGATGATCTGATTACCGTTTATGAGCCCGAACTGAAAGGCACCGCCTGGGACGGCGTGACGCTGAAGCAGTTAATTCAGCACACCAGTGGTGTGGAATGGAATGAAGACTACACCGACCCGCAGTCGCACTTCGCCCGCCTGACCCAGTGCGAGGCGCAGCCCGGCGCCTATGCCTGCGTGCGCAAGATCGTCACCGGCCTGGCGCGCCAGCATCCGGCGGGGGAGCAGTGGTCCTACTCTTCCGGCGGCGCCTGGCTGTTGGGCGATATCCTGGAGCGCGCCACCGGCATGTCGCTGGCCGCCTGGCTTGAGCAGTCGCTGTGGCAGCCCGTCGGGATGGCCCACGACGGCGTATGGCATGCTTATCAGCAAGGGAAGCACGATGTCGGCGCCCACGGCTTTAACGCCACCCTCGAAGACTGGGGCCGCTTCGGCGAATTCGTCGCCCGCGATGGTCGGTTAAGCAACGGCAAACAGCTGGTGCCTGCGGGCTGGTTCGATCAGGCCGCAAGCTGGACCACAGCGCTGAACTCGGTCTCGGCGGCGCATCCGGAAGGTATCTACGGCTATCAGTGGTGGAATAACGCCATTCCGGCGAATGCGCAAAACGTCCAGCCGACGCCGCAGGAAGGGCTGAAGGACTCGCTGTGGGCGCTGGGTATCTACGGCCAGGTGATCATGGTGAACCGCGCGGAACACCTGGTGATCGTCCAGTGGTCGACCTGGCCGCAGGCGGAACCCTCCTTTAACGCCCAGCCGCTGGAAGCGGCGCTGATGTACAGCGCCATTGCCCGCGAGCTGCGTTAACCCCCCCGCTCCTTGCCGCTCAGCCGGCGAGGATCGTGTCGGCATTCAGCGCCAGGTGCTGCAGCAGGATAATGGTTTTGGCATCCATGATCTCGCCATCGCGAATGGCCTGCAGCGCCCGCGCCAGCGGCCACTCCAGCACTTCAATGTCCTCACCTTCCGCCGCCAGCCCGCCGCCCTCTCCCTGCCGGTCATCGGCCTGATATTCGGCGATAAAAAAGTAGAGTTTTTCGGTGACAGATCCGGGGCTCATAAAGACGGTGAAGACGGGCTCGATGCGCGTCACCCGAAAGCCGGTCTCCTCTTCCGCTTCGGCAACGATCCTCGTCTCCGGCGAGGCGTTATCCAACAGCCCGGCCGCCGCTTCAATGAGATATCCGTCGTGACCGTGAGTAAACACCGGAAAACGGAACTGACGAGTCAGGACCACCGTCCGCTTTTCCCGGTTGTAGAGTAAAATGACCGCGCCGTTGCCGCGATCGTAGGCCTCGCGGCTCTGCTCCTGCCAGCGTCCGTCCCGGCGCTGCAGTTCAAAGGTATATTTTTTCAGCGTGTACCAGTTATCAGAGAGCAGCGTCTCGCGAATGTGGCGGACGTGCGGTGCATGAGTTTGCATGTTATATCCCCTTTAAGATGACAGCAGGCACCATAACATGCATAATCGTGCACAAACAAGATCACTCGTGAAGGAAAACTCATGCTCGCCAGTCAACGAAAACAGCAAATCCTGCAGATTCTTGCGGAGGAAAAACAGGTGATGTCCGGGGAGCTAAGCCAGCGGTTTAACGTCTCAGAGGACTCCATTCGCCGCGACCTGCGCGAGCTGGCGGCGGAAGGAAAACTGCAGCGGGTCCACGGCGGGGCGCTGCCGGTCTCCGCTGCCATCGCCCCTATTGAAACACGCAAAAGCGTGCAAATCGCCTCCAAGCAGGCGGTAGCGCGCGCCGCCGCCGCCCGGATCCAGCCTGGACAGGTGGTGATTGTCGATGGCGGCACCACCACCGCGGCGATGATCGGCTTCTTACCCGCCGACCTCAGCTGCACGGTGGTCACCCACAGCCCCGGCATCGCCGTGGCGCTGGTCGATCACCCGCGAATCGAGGTGATCCTGCTTGGCGGCAAAGTGTTTAAGCATTCAGTTGTCGCCGTCGGCCCCGAAACGCTGGAAGGAATGGCGCGGATCAACGCCGATGTGTTCTTTATGGGGGTGACCGGCGTCCACCCGCGAGCGGGTTTTACCACCGGTGATTATGAAGAGGCAGGCATCAAGCGCGCGCTGGCGGCCAGGGCCGCGGAAACCGTGGTGATGGCCTCCCGGGAAAAGCTCAACGCCGCGTCGGCCTTTGCCATCGGCGAGCTGAACCTCGCCAGTACGCTTATCGTCGATGGGGATCCCGACGCCGCGCTGCGCCAGCAGCTGGTGCAGCGCGGCGTGGAGATCGTCCCCGTTCAGCGGTCGCGCTGACGGGGCGCGGCGCTTAGTTGCCGCCGGAGGTCCGGCGCTGCAGCTGGTCGCGCAGGTTCGGCGGGGTGCCCTTAATGGTCAGAGTATCGGTGGCGGGATCCCAGAATACGCGTTCGCCCAGCAGCATCGCGTCGAAGTTAATGGTTAAACCGCCGCCGCTGCCGGCAAACTTGGTCAGCTGACGTAAGGTGCTGCGATCCGCCGGGAAGCTCTCTTCCAGTTCGTAACCCTGTTCGGCGGTGAATTCCTGGAAGCTCTTTTCGCTGACGCCGGCCAGCTCTTTGGACAGCGATTCCAGCTCAATCTCTTCCCCGGCCTGCAGCTGTTCGTTGCAGTACGCATAGACCTGCTGACGCACATTCTGTCGCTCGGATTTATCAAGCTGTGCGTCGGCGGCGAAGTCGTCTACCGCCTGCAGCAGGCCGCGGTTCTGCGCTTTGGCGTTGAGGCCTTCGCTGGCGCCGAGGAAATCCATAAAGAAATCGGCCACTTTGCGCCCCACCCGCCCTTTCAGGAAGGTTAAGTAGCGGGTCGACTCCGGGTTGGTTTCCCACTCGGTCAGATCGATGCGCGCGACGATATCGGCATGGTTAATATCCAGATAATGGGTCGAGCGGATATCCAGCTCTTCGTTGACGCGCATACTGCTCAGGTTATTGAGCACCGCCACCAGCAGATACTCGACCGCCAGGTAACGATACTGGCAGAAGAGGACAATGCCCCCTTCGGCGAACGGGTATTTCGCCAGCTCATCGCGTAGGCGGCCGGTCGCCGCGCGGCTGAACGCCAGAAACTCCTCTTCGCCCTGACGCTGCAGGCGCAGCGCCTGCGCCAGTTCGCTCTCTTCATTGAACAGCCCATAGGCTTTGCTTTTGGCGCTATAAACCCGGTGCAGTTCAGCCATCATCTCGACGACCGTCGCGTTCGGCTCCAGCAGTGACTCGCGCAGCACCAGCTCCAGATTTTGTTCATCACGTTTGATTAACTGATGCAGGGCAATCTGGTCGATATCCAGACTCATGTTAAACTCTCCTTTTAGACCGGGCGGTATTCAACCACCGCCGGGTAGCCGACGCAACTGGCGCCACACATTTCGACGTCATGACTGACGATCGGTGCGCTTTTGCGCCGCGGCGAAAAAATGCGGAAAAAAAGCTGCTGCTACGGTAATATGTTGCCCTTTCACGAACAAACAGATTTTGAGTTTATGCCGCAAATTTCCCGCTATAGCGATCAACAGGTCGAACAGTTGCTCAGCGAGCTGACGAACGTCCTGGAATCACACAAAGCCCCGGTTGACCTTTCACTGATGGTGTTAGGCAATATGGTGACCAACCTGATCAACAGTAGCGTCGCGCCGGCGCAGCGTCAGGCCATCGCCCGTTCTTTCGCGCAGGCTTTGCAATCTTCGATTAACGACGATCCAGCGCATTAAGGATAACAGCAACAGTATATGGTGACTCTACGTCAGCCCTACCGAGAAAAAGTCTCCCAGATGGTTAGCTGGGGGCACTGGTTCGCCCTGTTCAACATGTTGTTGGCCATGGTGCTCGGCAGCCGCTACCTTTTTGTCGCCGACTGGCCGACGACGCTTGCCGGACGACTCTTTTCGTACGTCAGTCTCGTCGGGCACTTCAGCTTCCTGGTGTTTACCAGCTATGTGCTGATCCTCTTTCCGTTGACCTTTATCGTGGTCTCGCAGCGCCTAATGCGCTTCCTGTCGGTGATCCTTGCCACCGCCGGGATGACGCTGTTGCTGATAGACAGCGAGGTCTTTACCCGCTTCCATCTTCATTTAAATCCGGTGGTCTGGGAGCTGGTCATCAACCCTGACCAGAATGAGATGGCGCGCGACTGGCAGCTGATGTTTATCAGCGTTCCGGTCATCTTTTTGATTGAAATGCTCTTCGCCACCTGGAGCTGGCAAAAGCTGCGCAGCCTGACGCGTCGCCGCCATTACGCCCGTCCGGTCGCCTGGTTCTTCTTTCTGTCGTTCGTCAGCAGCCACCTGGTCTATATCTGGGCGGATGCCAATTTCTATCGCCCGATCACCATGCAGCGAGCGAATCTACCGCTTTCCTATCCGATGACCGCCCGTCGTTTCCTTGAGAAACATGGCCTGCTCGACGCCCAGGATTATCAGCGTCGCCTGGTGGAACAAGGGGCGCCGGAGGCGGTATCGGTCCAGTATCCGCTCAGTAACCTGCGCTACCGCGACCTCGGCGCGGGCTATAACGTGTTGCTGATCACCGTCGACAACCTGAACTACTCGCGGTTTGAAAAGACGATGCCGGCGCTGGCGGCATTTGCCAAAGAAAACGTCAACTTTACCCAGCATATGAGCTCGGGCAATACCGCCGACAGCGGCCTGTTTGGCCTGTTCTACGGCATTTCGCCAGCCTATATGGACGGTGTCCTCTCGGCGCGTATTCCCGCAGCGCTGATCACCGCCCTCAACCAGCAGGGCTACCAGCTGGGGCTGTTCTCTTCCGATGGGTTTAGCAGCCCGCTGTATCGCCAGGCGCTGCTCTCCGACTTCTCGCTGCCGAGCGCGAAGACCCAGAGCGACGAACAGACCGCCAATCAGTGGATCAGTTGGCTGGACCGTTACGCGCAGGATGAGAATCGCTGGTTCTCGTGGATCTCGCTGAATGGCACCACTCTCGACGACACGCAGCAGCAGAACTTTGTCCGCCGTTATAGCAAGGCGGCAGGCGACGTTGATGCCCAGATCGATCGGGTGCTGACCGCGCTGCGCGAAGCCGGCAAGCTCGATAATACGGTGGTGATTATCACCGGCGGCCACGGCAAGCCGCTTAACGTCAAACACGACTCATTCGACTGGTCGCGCGAGCAGCTGCAGGTGCCGCTGGTTATTCACTGGCCGGGCACGCCGGCCCAGGAAATTGCCACCCTGACCGATAACAAAGATGTGATGACCACGCTGATGCAGCGCCTGCTTCACGTTTCGACGCCGGCCAATGAGTATTCGCAGGGTGAAGATCTGTTCAGCGCCGCGCGGCGTCGGAACTGGGTCACCGCGGCCAACGGCGATACGCTGGCCATTACCACCCCGACCATCACCGTGGTCCTCAACCATAACGGCACCTACACCACCTGGAGCCGCGACGGCGAGAAAATCAAAGATCAGAAACCGCAGCTCAGCCTGTTGCTGCAGGTCCTGACCGACGAAAAACGCTTTATCGCTAACTGATTGATTAATTATGAATCAATCGCGCGCGACCCGCTTGCATTCGCCTGGGGAACGGGTAATATTGTTCCCCACGCGTCGGCACGTAGCGCAGCCTGGTAGCGCACCGTCATGGGGTGTCGGGGGTCGGAGGTTCAAATCCTCTCGTGCCGACCAAAAATCCCAGAGAAACCAGCCTTTTAAGGCTGGTTTTTTTATGTCTCTCTTTTACACCCGTCCCCCACCTCGTTGAAATTGTGCCCTTTCCGCGCCACAGCGTATAGAGTACGACTATCCTGATGGTAAATTACGTCGTAGCATCTATTATTCGACCGTATGACTCATAAGCAGGAGCGGATGACATGAGAGTTAATGGACTTACCAAAGGATTTTTCATCCTTATCGTCTTCATTGTAACCCTGGCCTTTTTTGATGTTCTCTCACCCTACTATTCCGCCATTCTCTGGGCCGCGATCCTCGCGGTGATTTTTAATCCGGTCAAAAACAAAATTCGCACCCGCCTCGGCGAGCGTAATGGCCTCGCGGCGCTGATGACCATCGTCATTATCTGCCTTATCGTGTTTACGCCGCTGGCGATTATCCTGTCGTCACTGGCCTACGAGCTGAACGTGGTGTACAGCAAACTGCAGCATAACGATACCCAGTTCCCGACGGTGGTCGCCAGCCTGATCGCCCACCTCCCCGGCTGGGCCAGAAGCTTCCTCGCCGAACATAACCTTGATAGCGCGCAGCAGATCCAGCAGCAGCTCTCCGATGTCGCCCTGAAAGGTGGCCAGTATCTGGCCGGCAGCGCGTTTCTGATTGGCAAAGGGACCTTTGGCTTTACCGTCAGCTTCGGCATCATGCTGTACCTACTGTTTTTCCTGCTGAAGGATGGACCTTACCTGGTGCTGTTGATCCTCGAATCTCTGCCGTTATCCAGCTATGTGAAGCAGCACCTGTTCGCTAAGTTCGCCGCAGTGGCCCGCGCCACGGTAAAAGGCACCGTCGCCGTGGCGCTGGCGCAGGGGGCGCTGGGCGGCTTAGCCTTCTGGATCGCCGGTCTGGACGGCAGCATTCTCTGGGGGGCGCTGATGGCGTTCCTGTCGCTTATCCCGGCGGTGGGCTCGGCTATTATCTGGGTGCCGGCGGCTATTTACCTTTTTGCTACCGGCCAGTTGTGGCAGGGCGCCTTTATCGTGGGCTTCTTTGTCGTTGTGATTGGTCTGGTGGACAATATTCTGCGTCCGCTGCTGGTGGGCAAGGATACCAAGATGCCGGACTACCTGATCCTGATCGCCACTTTAGGCGGCATGGAGATCTACGGTATCAATGGATTCGTGATCGGGCCACTGATCGCCGCCTTGTTTATCGCCTGCTGGAATTTGCTGTCGGGACGGGAACATGCTGGCAACACCGATGAAATCGATGAAGAGTTTATTGAGGAGGCGAAAAATAGCCGTACTGAATAGCTTCTCCGGCAGGCGTCTGGCGGCCCGCCAGCGCCTCTGTTGCGCTCTGAATGCTGCCTTTTTGCCAGTAGATAACACTGTTCACTTTGCAAAAAATGGTAAATAAATCTTAACATTCAGCTAAGTGATGATAGGCTATCCCTGTCAGGAACGAAAATAAAGGATGATCAACCGTGAAAAAAATCACTACGCTAGCCGTTTCTCTGCTCACCGCCGCCTGCATGTCTGCCGGCGCCCTGGCCGCAGACCAGCCGCTGGAAAAAGTCGCGCCGTTCCCGAAAGCGGAAAAAGGCATGAAGCGTCAGGTTATTCAGCTGCCGCAGCAGCAGGATGAGTCGGCGTTGAAGGTTGAGCTGATGATCGGCCAGACGCTGGAAGTCGACTGCAACCACCATCGTTTTGGCGGGCAGCTGGAAAGCAAAACCCTGGAAGGCTGGGGTTATGACTACTATGTCTTTGATAAGCTGAGCGGCCCGGTATCCACCATGATGGCCTGCCCGGACGGCAAGAAAACGAAGAAATTTGTTACTGCCGGCCTCGGCGATGACGCTATGCTGCGCTACAACAGCAAGCTGCCGATCGTCATCTACACGCCGACTAATGTCGATGTAAAATATCGCATCTGGCGCGCCGACGAGACTATCGGCAACGCCGAGATCCGCTAAGGCGCGCAATTAAATCAGTAATAAAACAACGGCAGCCCGCAGGCTGCCGTTTTTGTCAGAGCGCGATGTCCGCCATCGGCTTGCCGCCGCTCAGCGGCTTCAGCTCCGCCTGCGGAGCTTCATCCGCCGCCGCGGCCGGCTCATATTTCAGCTCCAGCACTTCACTGGTCCACGCCAGCGCTTTCTCAATCTCCGCCGGGTTGCCATCAAGGCGAATACCGTAGGTCGGGATGATCGCCTTCAGCCTGGCCTGCCATTCGGGCGAATTCACTTTGTCTTTAAACACTTTTTCCATCAGCTGCAGCATGATAGGCGCCGCGGTGGAGGCGCCTGGCGATGCGCCGAGCAGCGCCGCGACGGTGCCTTCGTCATCGCTGACCACTTCGGTGCCCAGGCGCAGTACCCCGCCCTTCTTCGCATCGCGCTTGATGATCTGCACGCGCTGACCGGCCTGCCACAACCGCCAGTCCTCTTTCCGCGCTTCCGGATAGTATTCGCACAGCGCGGCCAGACGATCTTTATCTTTCTGCATCACCTGGCTAATCAGGTATTTCACCAGATCGAAGTTGTCCAGGCCGACGTTGAGCATCGGCAGGATATTCGAGGTATTGGTCGAGGCCAGCAGATCCCACAGCGAACCGTTCTTCAGGAAGCGGGTCGAGAAGGTCGCGAACGGCCCGAACAGCACCACGCGTTTACCGTCGATAATACGGGTATCGATGTGCGGCACTGACATCGGCGGCGCGCCCACTTCGGCCTGGCCGTAAACCTTCGCCAGATGGTGGTTTACTACCTCCGGATTTTCGCAGACCAGGAACTGGCCGCCGACCGGGAAGCCGGCATACTCTTTGGCCTGCGGAATGCCGGTTTCCTGCAGCAGGGTCAGCGCCGCGCCGCCGGCGCCGATAAAGATAAATTTGGCTTTAATAACCCGCTTCTGACGACGGTTGTCGGCATCCGCGAGGGTCACCGTCCAGCTCTTATCGGCGTTGCGCTTGAAGCGACGCACCACGGTGCCCAGCTGCAGGGAGAAATTATCATGCTTTTGCAGGCTGGCGATCAGCTGGCGGGTGATTTCGCCATAGTTGACGTCGGTTCCCATTTCCGTACGGGTGGCGGCCACCTTTTGCAGCGGGTCGCGGCCTTCCATCACCAGCGGCGCCCAGGCTTTGATCTGCTGATGGTCTTCAGAATAACGAATGCCGCGGAACAGTTCGCTCTGCTGCAGCGCCGCATAGCGCGCGCGCAGGAAGTTGACGTTATCTTCGCCCCACACAAAGCTCATGTGCGGCACGCTGTTAATGAATGATTTTGGTTTGTTCAGGACGCCGCGCGTCACCTGATGCGCCCAGAACTGACGCGAGATGTGGAAGGCTTCGTTGATGTCGACCGCTTTGTCGATATTGATGCCGTTGGCGGTCTGCGGCGTATAGTTCAGCTCCATCAGCGCCGCGTGGCCGGTACCCGCATTGTTCCACCCGTTTGAGCTCTCTTCCGCCACGCTGGACATCTGCTCAACCATGGTAATAGACCAGTCTGGCTCAAGCTCCTGCAGCCAGGTTCCCAGTGTGGCGCTCATAATGCCGCCGCCAATCAACAATACATCCGTCTCTTGCTCATGGCGGGTGTTGGTCCGAGTGCTGTTGGGACCAACCGCCTGTGAGCGTGGTACGGCCATCTTTTTATTCATCGGATTTGAGCCTTACTTTACTCGCTGTTTTATTTAGCGCAGGTGATACGATTGTCACCCCTCACGTTACCACCGAAGCTCAAAAATTTAAATATTGTTTAAATTTTAAGTTCTGTTTTGAGATCCGTTATAAAAATGTTTAATAAATGTATACACCAAATCACTTTTTGTACTGGTGCCCTGGCAGATTCCGCGCTATCATCCCTGGTTTTGTGACAGACCGCACGGAAGCAGGGCCTGACACCGCTCCTCCTTTTTTTATAATCTGCGAACTTTTTTTATGCCCCCAGTTTCAGACCCCGCCGCTTCCGGCAACCTGCGTCCAATCCTTCGTTCTCCGTCGCTGCTGACGCGCGAAGTCCTGGCCGGCGTGCTCACCGCCCTGGCGTTAATTCCTGAAGTGATTTCGTTTTCGGTTATTGCCGGCGTTGACCCGCAGGTGAGCCTGATTGCTTCCGTCGTGCTCTGTCTGGCGATGTCGCTACTCGGCGGACGCCCGGCGATGGTCACCGCCGCCGCGGGATCAGTGGCGCTGGTCATTGGCCCGATGGTGCATCAGCACGGCGTGGGTTACATTCTGCCAGCCGTCATTCTGGCGGGTATGATTCAAATATTGTTTGGTCTGTGCGGCATGGCGCGCCTGATGCGCTTTATTCCCCCGGCGGTGATGACCGGGTTCGTCAACGCCCTCGGGATCCTGATTTTCTTCGCCCAGGTGCCGCACTTCTGGAGCCGCCAGCCGCTGATCGTCGGCCTGTTCGTCCTGACGCTGCTTATCGTTCTGTGGGCGCCGCGCTTTATTAAGACTATCCCGGCGCCGCTGATCGCCATCGTCGCGCTCACTCTCTATACCGCGACCACCGGCCAGCTGCTGCCGACCGTGGGTGATGAAGGGTCAATGAGCGGCGGCCTGCCGGGGTTCACCGCCCTGACCGTTCCCCTGAACCTGACCACCCTGCAGATAATCTGGCCGTACGCCCTCAGCATCGCCTTTGTCGGCCTCATGGAGTCTCTGCTGACGGCTAAGCTGGTGGATGACCTGACCCATACGCCGTCGAATAAATCGCGGGAGAGCGCCGGGCTGGGGATCGCCAACATCCTCGCCGGCTGTTATGGCGGTATCGCCGGCTGCGCGATGATCGGCCAGACTATCGTTAACGTGGAAATGGGCCGGGCCCGCAGCCGTCTCTCAACGGTTATCGCCGGCCTGGTGCTGCTCCTGCTGGTGACAGCGCTCAGCCAGGTGATGGCGAAGATCCCGATGGCGGTCCTGGCCGGGGTGATGGTGATCGTGGCGGTGAAGACCTTTAGCTGGCACAGCATTCTCCCGGGCGAGCTGGCGCGCAATCCGTGGCCGGAAACGCTGGTGATGCTGGTGACCGTCGCCGCGACGGTGGGAACCAGCAATCTGGCGATTGGCGTGCTGGCGGGGATTGTCGCGATGGCGATCATCCCCCGCCGCCTGCGGGCAAAAGCGCAGGCTACATCAGAAACAGCGTCGCCAGACCCAGAAAAATAAAGAAGCCGCCGGTGTCGGTGATAGCGGTGATCATTACGCTGGAGCCGACCGCCGGGTCACGCCCCAGCTTCACCATGAGCATCGGGATTATCACGCCCATCATCGCCGCCATCAGCAGGTTGAGCATCATGGCCAGCGTCATCACCCCACCAAGCTGCGGATCGTCATACAGCCACCAGGTGATGGCCCCCATGATCCCGCCCCACACCAGGCCATTAATCAGCGCAACGCCCATTTCACGCAGGATCAGAAAGGTAAAGCTGCCAAGCTGGATCTGCTGCAGCGCCATCGCCCGAACGATCATGGTGATCGTCTGGTTGCCGGTATTGCCGCCGATCCCGGCGACGATCGGCATCAGCGAGGCCAGCGCCACCAGCTGTGAAATGGTATGTTCGAAGCCGTCGATGACCCTGGAAGCGATAAACGCCGTACACAGGTTCACCGCCAGCCACGCCCAGCGCGTTTTCACCGCTTTGCTGACCGGGGCGAAGACATCTTCTTCATCGCTCAGGCCGCCCATCCGCCGCAGATCGTTGTCGGTCTCTTCATAGACCACATCGACGATCTCATCGATGGTCAGACGGCCGATCAGTTTGCCATCGGCATCGATAACGGCGGCGCTGAGCAAGTCATCACGTTCGAAGGTGCGCGCCACCTTCTCCGCTTCTTCATGCGGCTGAAAGGTGACCGGATCGCCCTCCATCACCTCCCCCACCCGCTTCTGCGCATCGTTGAGCAGAATGGTCTGCAGCTCCAGCTCGCCGAGCAGCAGCTTATTGCGGGTGGTGACGAACAGTTTATCGGTGTTCTCCGGCATTTTCCCGAGACGCCGCAGATAGCGCTGGACCGCCGCCAGGGTGGCCTCCGGCCGCACCGTAATGACCTCAAACTCCATGATCGACCCGACGCTGTTGTCGGCGTAGCGCATAATCTGGCGAATACGGGCGCGCTTCTCAGCCGGCAGGGTCGCCAGCAACCGTCCGGTAAGATTGCGCGGCAGATGCTGCAGCAGGTAAACCTGTTCATCGATATCCAGCGGCTGCATCGCCTGCAGCAGCTCGTGGTCGCTCATCTTATCGATGAGGTCGCCCCAGACGTTTTCTGAAGCTTCCAGCAGCACTTCGCCGCGTTTATCGTCGGGCACCAGGCACCACAGCGCGGTGCGGGCGTCATAGGGGAGCGCTTCCAGCGCATCGGCGAGATCCGGCGGCGGCAGATGCGAGACCAGCATTTCCACTTCAGCCAGGTCATCGGCCAGCGTCCCTTCATCGTAACGTTCGGCCAGCGTCAGTTTGCCCAGCAGCGCGGAGGTCACCGCTTTATCGGTGCTCAAGAGCCAAATCAGACGGGCGCGCTCTTCGTCACGCAAGCGGGCGCTTTTTTTATGCAAAACGGACATCGGTCAGGCAATCCTTTTGAGAATAGTGAGCCGGCCTGCGGGCCGGAAGCCTTAAGCATAGCGCGAGGAGGGGGAAATAATAACCGTCAGCACTGTAGACGCTGAAAATTTCAGCGGCGCCCGGCTTTCCCCGGGCGCGCAGCGTGAATCAGGCCGTGCGGGCCACCGCATCGCGGGAGGCCTGCGCCCGCTCTTCGCCAGTGAGCTCGGACAGCTGCCCGGCACGCATCTCCAGCAGGCGATCGGCGTGCTGGAAGTAGTGATCGTCATGGCTGATGGCAAACACGGTTTTCCCCATCTGCTTCATCAGCGGCAGCAGGACCTGGTAGAACTCGCGGCGGAAATGCGGGTCCTGATCCGCCGCCCATTCATCCAGCAGAATGATATCCCGGGACTCGGCCAGCGCCAGCAGGAGCGCCACGCGCTTCTTCTGCCCTTTCGACAGCCGCAGGTCGCCGATCTTACCGTTTTCCAGCTGCAGCTTGTGGGCCATTTGCAGACGCTCCAGCCACGTTGCCACCAGCGCCGGATCGGCCTCCTCGCCCTGCGGCCCGAGCAGACGGTCGAACAACCAGACGTCAGTAAACACCGCGGAGAACAGTTTGCGGTACGCCTCCGGTTTATCCGCCGCCAGCGGCTGGCCGTCCACCAGAATCTGACCGGAAATCGGCTGATACAGGCCGGTCAGGAGCATCGCCAGGGTTGATTTGCCGCTGCCGTTGCCGCCGATCAGAAACACCAGCTCGCCGCGTTTTAGCGTCAGGTTAAGCGGCCCTACCGCAAAGCGCTGGTCCGGATAATGGAAAGTGACATCGCGCAGCTCCAGCGTCTGCCAGTCAGCCTGCGGCTGCGGCCGGGGGAAATCCGCCCGGTAAGGGGCGAGCGAGAACTGGCGCAGCTTATTAAACGCCACCTGGGCGCTAAGCAGCGTGGGCAGCGCGCCGACGGCGGAGAGCAGCGGCGTGCGCAAAAACAGCAGCGTCAGGGAGTAGGTCGCCGCCACGGCGGTATCGGCCCAGCCGAGGCTGTTGGCCATCCAGAACACCAGCCCGATGGCGCCAAGCATCATAATATTCGACCAGTTGACCGCGCTGAGATGGAAGGTATCGGCGCGAACGATGTGGTGCCGGTAGTCGCGGGCGTCCGGGAGATAGAGCTGATTAAACACATACTCCGCGCGCTCCCGGTTGAGGGTCAGCTCTTTACGCCCTTCCAGCACCGTCTGGTAGTCGTGATAGAGCTTATCTTCCGTTTCGCGCAGGCTGGCCATATGTTTGTACACCCGCGACACCAGCACAAAGCCGCCCCAGATGGTGAGCGCCATCCACAGCGCCGTCACCAGCATCATTTTTCCTGACAGCCAGGCCAGATAAGCGGCGGAGCCGAAGGTGAGAATGATCCCCTGCACCAGCTCAGGGAGGCGTACAAAGGCGATGGTAATATTGCGGATATCGCTGGTCAGCCCGGCAAGCAGCGACGCGCTGCCGATCTTCTCCACCTGTTCAATCTGGGTATCGAGGATGCGTTTCACAAACTCGCCGCGCAGGCGATAAACAAAATGGTGGCCGAGGGTGGTCAGCGCCAGCTGCGAACCCAGGGTCACCGCCATTAACAGCCCCAGCAGGCCAAGAAATTCCGGCAGCACCCGCAGCGAGGTATCGACAGTGGCGATCAGGCGCATGTTAATAAAAGCGATTAAGCCGATACCCAGCGCGGCGCTGAGCAGGCTAAGGGCAATAACGCCCAGAAACGGCCAGCGATACTGGCGCCAGACGAGAGAAAGAAGTTCCATAACAGGCTATCCGGAAAAGCAAAACAGCCAGCAGTTTAAACGGCTCGCCGGTGACATCAAGAATAATTCTTATTTTAATCGCCGGGACGGCCCGCCTGCCGAAAGGTGAGGTTATATCGACAGTCGCCGGTCTCGGGATGATGGCCCGCTTTCAGCGGCTGAACGCCATGATAAAACAGGCGCGACTCCCCGCCCCAGACCACCACATCGCCATGCTCCAGCAACAGCCGCTGCAGCGGGTCGCTGCGCTGCAACCCGCCAAACTGAAAGATGGCCGGCAGGCCCAGGGAGACCGAGACGATCGGCGCCCGCAGATCCTGTTCATCTTTATCCTGATGCAACGACAGCTTTGCGCCGGGCTGGTAGCGGTTAATCAGACAGGCGTCGGGGGAAAAGCCCGGATAGCCGCCGGCCGCGGCTGCCGCCAGCGCCAGTTCATGGAATACGGCCGGCATCGGCGGCCAGGTATGACGGGTGACCGGATCGACCGGGGCGTAGAGGTAGCCGTGGCGATCGGTGGTCCAGCCCAGCCGGCCGCAGTTGGTCATCGCCACCGACATGGTGTACCCGCCCGGCGTGACCATCTGGCGAAACGGCGACTGGCGGGCGACGTCGGCAATCGCCTGCAGCAGCCCTGGGGCACGCTCGCGGGCAAAGCGGCGAAGCACCACCGCGCCGGGGGCCAGCGGCTCCTGCCACGGTGGGGTATCGCTAAACAGATCGAGCATTACTCCTCCTCTCGTTGCGCCTCGCGCGCCAGCAGCTGCGCTTTTCGCGCCGTTCCCCAGCGATAACCGGATAGCGCGCCATCTTCACGCACCACCCGATGGCAGGGAACGATCACCGCCAGTGAATTCGCCGCGCAGGCGCCGGCCACGGCTCTTACCGCCCGCGGCTGGCCAATATGCTCGGCCACCTGGCGGTAGCTTCGGGTCTCCCCCGCCGGGATCTGCCGCAGCGCCTGCCAGACCTGCAGCTGGAACGCGGTGCCCCGCAGATCCAGCGGCAGCGACACCGGCCGCCGGCTGTCGTCGAGGTGGGCGAAAATCTCCGCCATCTGACGACGAAACTCAGGGTCGCCCTGACGCAGCTCGGCGCGGGGAAAGCGCTGACGCAGATCGTCGAGCAAAGCAGCATCGTTATCACCCGGCAGCACAGCGCAGACGCCGCGTTCACTTTGCGCCACCAGGCAGCGGCCCAGCGCACAGTCGCCTGTCGTCCAGGTCACCACGGTGGCGGCGCCGCCGCGGCGAAACTGGCTGGCGGTCATCCCTAAGGCGGCATCGGCCTGGCGATAATAGCTGCTGCTGTCGGGAAAGCCGGCCGCCAGCGCGGCGCGGGTCACCGGTTTCCCCTGCTCCAGCGCCTCCCGCAGGCGTCGCGCGCGCCACGCCTGCTGCCAGGCTTTCGGGGTCATGCCGGTGACGGATTTGAATAAACGGTGGAAATGAAACGGGCTGACCGCCAGCTCGCGCGCCAGCGCCTCGAGGGTCAGGGGCGCCTCCTGCTCCAGCAGCCGACAGGCCTGCGCCACCTTGTCGATCCTTTGCTGCTGCCGAGAGTCTTTATCCGGCTGGCAGCGTTTGCAGGGGCGGAATCCCGCCGTCACGGCAGCAGCGACGTCGGCAAAAAAGCGCACGTTTTCCCGCCGCGCGCGCCGCGAGCGGCAGGAGGGACGGCAGCAGACGCCGGTGGTCAGTACCGCAAAGACGAACTGACCATCGGCCCGGGTATCACGCTCGCAGACCGCCTGCCAGCGGCGGTCATCGGTATCGGCAACTATCGATTTCATCACGGGTCTCCTGCTGTAAGTGTATCCTCAGTCTGCGGAAAAGCCCGCAGCAAAAAACCCGCAATCTTGCTTTTTAATTTTTTTCGCCGACGAGAAAGGTACGGAACTGCGGCGACATCCAGGTTTTAAAGCCCTCCCCCTCTTTGACGATCATGTAGACCGCCAGGCCCTGCTCGCGCACCACCTGCTGCGCTTTTTCCGGCCCCAGCACCATCAGCCCGGTATCCCAGCCGTCCGCCTCCAGCGCCGTTGGCGCAATGACGGTCACGGAGACCAGCTTATGGGTTATCGGCTGCCCGGTCTGCGGATCGATGACGTGCGAGATACGTTTGCCATCGAGTTCATAGTAGTTGCGATAGCTGCCGGAGGTGCTGATGCCGTGGCCATTGATGTCGACAATCGCCTGAACGGCGTTTTCCCGGTCGGTCGGTTTCTGGATCGCCACCCGCCAGGGCTTGCCTTCGCCGTTCATCCCGCGGCTCACCAGCGCCCCGCCCACCGACACCAGATAGCGGGAGATCCCCTCCTGCTCCATCAAGCGCGCAAGGTGGTCGGCGGCATAGCCTTCCCCCACGGTGGAGAGGTCGACAAACAGATCGGGAATATCTTTTTGCAGGAACTGCCTGCCGCTCTGATTGATAACCTGCAGATGCTGCAGGCCGGTGCGCGCTTTCGCCGCGGCGATCGCCTGCGCATCCGGAGTGGCGACCGGCTGTTTATCCGGGCCAAAGCCCCACAGATTGACCAGCGGCCCGACGGTGATATCCATCGCGCCATGCGTTTTGGCGCCAATCCGCAGCGACAGGGTCACGATGTCCGCCATCGCTTCGCTCACCGGCCAGGGCCGGGTATCCGCCGCGTGGTTGAAACGCATCAGCGCCGAGTCGTTTTTCCAGGTCGACAGCAGGCGATCGTCGGCGTCCAGCTGGGCCTGAACCTTGGCGCGCAGCGTCTGCGCCTTTGCCTCATCCACGCCGATAACGCTGACCCGCCAGAAGGTGCCCATTGTTTTGCCATCCAGCACGGTGGCCGTTGAGGCGGGTGTCGCGGGAGTGGTGGCTGAATCGCAGCCAGAGAACAGTACGCAGGCGCCCAACAGCGCGGCGCGAAAGAAAGTCATATCCATTAATCGAGGCTCCTCTTACCAGGGCGACAAGAGTATACCAGCGAGGTTAAACCAGACATAAAAAAAGGCGCCGGAGGCGCCTTTTTGTTATGCAGCTTGCGACTTAGAACTGGTAAACCAGGCCCAGTGCAACCACGTCGTCGGTAGAGATACCGGCGTTACGGGTGAAGCTGTTGTCGTCCAGCAGGTTGATTTTGTAGTCAACATAGGTGGACATGTTTTTGTTGAAGTAGTAGGTCGCGCCAACGTCAACATATTTCAGGATGTCCTGGTCGCCGTAGCCTTCCAGATCCTTACCTTTAGACTGCAGGTAAGCCACGGACGGACGCAGACCGAAGTCGAACTGGTACTGAGCAACCACTTCGAAGTTCTGCGCTTTGTTAGCAAAGCCCAGAGAACCAGCGCGGGTCGCGTTGTAGGTCTGGGTGTACTGAGTGGCCAGGTAGATGTTGTTGGCGTCGTATTTCAGACCGCCGGTGTAGGTTTCAGCGTTGTCGCCACGACCCAGTTCCAGTTGGGTGTTCTGGTCGCCATTACGTTTGGAGTGAGAGTACGCGAAACCAGCGCTGATGCCATCAAAGATGTCATAGGTCAGAGAGGTACCGTAACCGTCGCCGTTCTGTTTCAGAGCGCCACGACCGTTGTTGGTCGGAGAAGTACCTTCGCCGCTGACGCTACCGTTTTTACCCTGGTACTGCAGAGCAAAGTTCAGGCCGTCAACCAGACCGAAGAAGTCAGAGTTACGATAGGTTGCAACGCCGTTAGCACGGGACTGCAGGAAGTTGTCAGAACCGTAGGTGTCGCCGCCGAATTCCGGCAGCACGTCGGTCCAGGACGTTACGTCGTATACTACGCCGTAGTTACGACCGTAGTCGAAAGAGCCCGCGTCGCCAAATTTCAGACCGGCGAATGCCAGACGAGTCCATGCCTGATCGCTGGAGCTTTCAGTGTTGTTCGCCTGAACGTTGTATTCCCACTGGCCGTAACCGGTCAGCTGGTCGTTGATCTGGGTTTCGCCTTTCACGCCTACACGCATGTAGGTCTGGTCGCCGTCGACGCTCTTGTCGTCAGAGAAGTAGTGCAGACCGTCAATTTTACCGTACAGGTCTAATTTGTTGCCGTCTTTGTTATAAATTTCAGCCGCATTTGCTGCGCCTGCTACCAGCAGAGCCGGTACCAGGAGGGACAGTACTTTAACTTTCATGTTATTAACCCTCTGTTTGTTATATGCCTTTTATTATGCCACTGCTTACTGATTACCCTTCTAATCAGTCGGCTATTTCATTGTGCTGCAAAATGCAGAATAATCCAACAAGAATATGATACTAAAACTTCTAAGATGTTTCAAAGTTCCCACAATATGTTTCAATTTGTAAATATGGCGGAACTTTTTTTTACCCCAAAATGGCCAGGGAAATACGCACTAATAATCAAAAAAATTATTTAGCCATTTAAAATCAACACGATATACAAAACTAAGCCTATAGCACTGAATGGTAAAACAAAATGATCATCGGTGACTAAAATAATAGTCGCTATCATCATTAACTTTATTTATTACCGTCATTCAGTTCTGAATGTCTGTTTACCCCTATTTCAACCGGATGCCTCGCATCCGGTTTTTTTTACCCTTCTTTACACAACTTTAATTTATCTGTGCTACAGCCAATGATTCCCTAACGACTATTAATCAATCAATTAGGCCGTCTTTTGCGCTTATTCTGCCAATGTCTTGTTATTTCGTGCGATTCCTGGCTTTTGTTTCTGTCAATATCGTCACTGGTCAGTCTTGCGGACGCGGTTTCATTTACGCTTCGTTTCTAAGATAATTCCTGGGCGGTATCGCGCCGCTGGCACCAATCTGTAGTATGGATTTACGCCATTAGCCTTTATACTGCCTGCAGCATCTGCTTTGTTGCCAGTTACTCTGGCGCTACATCCTGTTTACAAACAATGATGAGTCGTTCAGCCACAAGATGACCCCGAAAAAATTCTCTCTGATCCCCGGCAACATCAGCCGCTTCTTCATTTTGATGGTTATTGTCCTGCTGGCGACGATGGGGGTGATGATTCAAAGCGCCGTCAATGCCTGGCTGAAAGAGAAGAGCTATCAGGTAGTTGATGTCTCCCATGCCCTGCACCAACGCATTGATACCTGGCGCTATGCCACCTGGCAGATCTACGACAATATCGCCGCCACCTCCGCCAACACCGCCAGCGGCGGTCTGCAGGAGACGCGTTTAAAGCAGGACGTGTACTATCTGGAGAAGCCCCGGCGTAAAACCGAAGCCCTGATCTTTGGCTCCCACGACAGTTCGACCCTCGAGATGACGCAGAAAATGTCCGATTATCTGGATATTTTGTGGGGCGCGGAGACCATTCCGTGGTCGATGTACTATCTCAATGGGCTGGACAATAGCCTGATCCTTATCTCCACCCTGCCGTTGAAGGACCTCTCCTCAAGCTTTAAAGAGTCAACGATCAGCAGCGTGGTGGAATCCCGGCGCGCGGAAATGCTGCTGCAGGCCAATACCCTTGATGAGCGCGAGACCTTCTCGCCGCTGCGCCATCTTGCCTGGCAGAACGCGCACTACTTTACGTTACGTACTACCTTCAATCAGCCAGGACACCTGGCAACGGTGGTCGCCTTCGACCTGCCGATTAACGATCTGATCCCGCCGGGCATGGCGCTGGATAGCTTTCGTATCGAGCCTGATCCCACGCAAAATGTGGCCGCCAGCCCCGAGAAAGAGGCTAGCGATCATATCGGGATCACCTTCAACGGCATGCAGATTGACATCGCCACCGACATCAGCACCACCGGTATGCAGTTAGTGTGGACGGTACCGATGAGCACCATGCTGCTGGAATCCCTGCAAAACATTCTTCTGCCGCTGCTGCTTAACATTGGCCTGCTGGCGCTGGCGCTGTTCGGTTTCACGACCTTTCGGCATTATAAAGGTCGCAGCAGCGCCTCGGGCGCCGGGCTCCCCTCCGCCGCCAATAGCGAACTGCGTTTACTGCGTGCCCTTAATGAAGAAATTGTTTCTTTGCTGCCGCTGGGGCTGCTGGTCCACGATCAGGAAGCCAACCGAACGGTGATCAGCAACCCGATTGCCGACCATCTGCTTCCGCACCTGAATCTGCAGAACATCACTAACATGGCGGACCAGCATCAGGGGGTGATCCAGGCCACCGTCAACAACGAACAGTATGAGATCCGCCAGTATCGCAGCCAGGTTGCGCCGCGCACGCAGATCCTGATTATCCGAGACCAGGACCGCGAAGTGCTGGTCAATAAAAAGCTCAAACAGGCCCAGCGCTTGTATGAGAAAAACCAGCAGGGCCGGACGACCTTTATGCGGCATATCGGCAGCGCCCTGAAGCAGCCAGCCCTTAACCTGGCGGCTGAGGCAGCGGCGCTCGACGGCGCGGAGAGCCGGACGCTGGCGCAGCATGCCGATGAGCTGGTCAAACTGATCGATGATATTCAGCTCGCCAACCTGCTGGAAAGCGATGCCTGGAAAACCAGCCAGTCGCTGTTCTCGGTGCAGGAGCTGATCGACGACGTCGTACCGGAGGTGCTGCCGGCGATGAAGCGCAAGGGTCTGCAGTTGCTTATCAATAACGCGCTGCCTGCCGGCGAGCAACGCTATGGCGACCGTGAAGCCCTGCGGCGCACGCTGGTACTGCTGATCCAGTATTCCATCACCACCACGCCTATCGGCAAGATCTCCCTCGACGTCTGCCAGGAAGAGTCGGCCAGCGATCGCCTGACCTTCCGCATACTGGATACTGGCAACGGGGTCTCGGCAAACGAGATCGACAATATGCACTTCCCGTATCTCAATGAGACTCAGAGCGATCTGTACGGCAAAGCGAACGCCCTTACCTTCTGGTTATGTGACCGTATGACGCTCAAGCTGGGCGGGCAGTTGACCATCAAAGCGCGGGAGTCGCTGGGGACTCGCTATAGCCTGCATCTGAAAATGCCGGCCAGCGAAGAGGCGCCAGAGGCGGGAGAACATCTGCTGGATGACGTTATCGTCCTGCTGGATGTGACCTCCAGCGAAGTACGGCGGATTGTCACCCGCCAGCTGGAGAGCTGGGGGGCGTCCTGCATCACGCCGGACGATCGAGCGACAAGTCAAGCGTTCGATCTGTATTTAACGGATAATCCGTCTAATCTTACTGCTTCGGGCTTGCTTTTAAGCGATGATGAGGTTGGGATACGCAAAATCGGCCCGGGCCAACTGCGGGTCAACTTTAATATTAGCACGGCGATGCAGGAGGCTATCCTGCAGCTTATTGAGCAGCAGCTGGCGGAGGAGGCGGTTCAGCCCGCCACCTCAGGAAACGAGAGTAACGCCGAACTCCATGCCAGCGGCTATTACGCACTGTTTGCCGATACGGTACCGGATGATGTTCAGAGATTGTATACTGAAAACGAAGCGGGTGATTTTGCTGCTCTGGCGCAAACCGCCCACCGCCTCAAAGGGGCATTTGCTATGCTTAATCTGATACCCGGCAAGCAGTTATGTGAAACGCTTGAGCATCTGATTCGCGAAAAGGATGCGCAAGGCATAGAAAAATATATCAGCGACATTGACGCTTACGTCAAGAGCTTGCTGTAGAAGGTAGCCTTATACATGAACACTATGAACGTAATTATTGCCGATGACCATCCGATTGTACTGTTCGGTATTCGTAAGTCACTTGAGCAAATTGAGTGGGTGAACGTCGTTGGCGAGTTTGAAGACTCCACGGCCCTTATCAACAATCTTCCGAAGCTGGACGCCCATGTGCTGATCACCGATCTGTCCATGCCCGGTGATAAATACGGCGACGGGATCACGCTGATCAAATACATCAAGCGCCACTTCCCGGATCTGTCGATCATTGTTCTGACCATGAACAATAACCCGGCGATCCTCAGCGCGGTGCTGGATCTGGATATCGAAGGGATCGTCCTCAAGCAGGGGGCGCCGACCGATCTGCCTAAAGCGCTGGCCGCGCTGCAGAAAGGAAAGAAATTCACCCCGGAAAGCGTCTCTCGTCTGCTGGAAAAAATCAGCGCCAGCGGCTATGGCGATAAACGTCTGTCGCCGAAAGAGAGCGAAGTGCTGCGTCTGTTCGCCGAAGGCTTCCTGGTGACCGAGATCGCCAAAAAGCTGAACCGCAGCATCAAAACCATCAGTAGCCAGAAAAAGTCGGCGATGATGAAGCTGGGCGTCGAAAACGACATCGCCCTGCTGAACTACCTCTCCTCCGTCTCGCTGAGCTCGACGGACAAAGAGTAATCCCGACGCGCTCTCCGTCTCGCCCCGGCGAGACGGAGCTCCCGATTATTCCCGCCCTTTACGTACCCGCGCCGCATATACCGTCAGCGTTTGCTTCAGCACGTCAAGCGTCACCGGCTTGGACAGACAGCTGTCCATCCCCGATTCCAGACAGCGCTGCTTCTCTTCCGCCAGGGCATTGGCCGTTACGCCAATCACTGGCAGCGTCAGGCCAAGCTGACGAATGCGCTGCGTCAGACGATAACCATCCATATTAGGCATGTTGACGTCGCTGAGCACAATATCGATGTGCTGCTTGCTGAGGACGTTGAGCGCGTCGACCCCGTCGTTGGCGGTCACGCACTGGTAGCCGAGCGATCCCAGCTGATCCGCCAGCAGGCGGCGGTTGATCGGATGATCGTCGACCACGAGAATCATCATGTCGTCGTTATTGCCGACCTGCGCCTCCGGCGCCATCAGCGCCCGGCTATTCTCCGCACTGGCCAGCGCGACGTGGAAAATACGTCCCAACAGCGGCAGCAGTTCATGCGGCGTCGTCACGCTATGCAGCCACTCGCCGGCGGCCCGCTCCTGCGGAATACCGATATGACGACGGCAGAAGATGACCATCGCCCTTCCCTGCCAGCCGCTCAGCGCTTCATCGTCAGTGAGTAAGACATCCTCGGCGTCCGGGGTTTCTCCGGCATGGCGGCGTACCGTCAGGCCGTGATAGCTGAGCAGCGAGGTGACGAACATCGCCAACGAGGTATTGTGGATGGCCAGCCAGCAGGTCTTGCCAGCGAAACCGTCCGCCGTCACCTGCGGCGTGTTCTGCACGCCATACAGCGGGATGCGGATGGTAAAGCGGCTGCCCATTCCCGGCTCCGTTTCCACGGCGATATCGCCATCCATCATGCTGATCAGTTTTTCGCAGATCGCCAGGCCAAGACCGGTGCCCTGGAAGTTGCGCTGCACGCCGGTCCCCACCTGGAAGAAAGGGTCGAAGAGGCGCAATACCTCTTTCGCCGGGATCCCCTCCCCGGTGTCGCGGACGCTAATCTGCAGATAATCTCCCGCGCACTGAACGTGGAGGATAATGCAGCCGGTGTCGGTGAACTTGATCGCATTGCTCAGCAGGTTTGAGATCACCTGCTGCAGACGCATCGGGTCGCCGGACATCTGTTCCGGAACGTCCGGTTCGATAAAGCAGTACAGACCCAGCTGCTTGCGCACCACCAGCGGCAGATAGTTGGCGGAGATATGGTTCATGACCTCGCGCGGGGAAAATTCCCGCGGCTCGATCTTCAACTGCTCGGACTCGATTTTGGAGAAATCGAGAATATCGCTGATGATTTTCAGCAGCAGGCTCGAGGAGTTGTTCATCGCCGTCACCAGGCGATCGACGCCTTTCGGCAAGGCTTTAGTCTGCAGCAGATCGAGGTTACCAATGATGCCATACAGCGGGGTACGCAGCTCATGGCTGACGGTGGCAAGGAACATCGATTTCGACTGGCTGGCCTGCTCCGCCGCCTGGGCCATCTCCTGCAGCGACTCCTCCATCTTCACGCGGGCGGAAACGTCCACCAGCACGCAAATCGCCACGTTTTCATTGCGATAGCGCGAGTGGACAAAGCTAATCTGCAGGTTGGTATGGTTGCTGGTCAGCACATCGACAAAGTTGACCTGCTGGCCGCAGATAATCTGCGTCAGCCGCTGGCGGTCCTCGTGGGTCAGCATGTTCAGATAGTTGTGCGCCAGCTCGTTACTGAGAATGTTGGTTCCGTCGAGGGTGCGCAGAATACAGATCCCCACCGGGGCGGAGGCCACGATTTTGCGGTTGAACTGCTCATGCTCTTCCAGCCGTTGAGCGTCATTTTCCGCCGGGATAAAAATGCGCCGCTCATACATCCGCGCCAGCGCAAACAGCATCGCGCCGCTGAGGATATTGAGAACGATGGCGTTGATGATCAGCATGCGGATCCGCTCCAGCACCTGGTCTACCGAGACGGAATAGACGATGCTCAGGGAGGACGGCGCGAGGCTTTTCTTCAGCACCAGCTCGCGGAAACCCGTGCTGTAGCCAAACCACATTCGCTCCTGCATCCACTTCGCTTCGCTCTGGATTTTGCCTTCCGCGCCGGCCAGCGAGATCAGCGGCTGGCCGTTATCGTCGAAGATCGTCACGCTCATCGGCAGGCTGCCCGGCGTAAAGAAGCTTTCCATGCGGATGGTCTGCTCCACGCCGAGCATCGCCTGCAGGCGATTGGCCATATAGATCGGCGTCAGGGCGTAAAAGTAGCCCACCCCGGGGCGCACGCCCTGGCTTATCCAGAACAGGTTGTTGCCGCGCTCGTTTTGCGGCGCATTGCGGTATTGCTCAATGCGTTGATGCAGGACTTTCAGCGCCTGATCGCGCTCAATCGGCACGTCCCGCAGGCCAAAGTTGGCCATACACAGATTATCGCTGCCGATGAGAAAGATGCGGTTAAGGTCGTAGGCGGCGGTAAAATTATCCCGCCAGTAGCGCATAAACCACGCCAGCGATTGGAGCGAATTACGCCAGGCGCTACTCATCGCGCTGCAGTCGGAGTCAGGATACAGGGGTTCAAAGCTGGGGATCGCAATATCGCCGCTTTGCCCTTGCGCTACCGCATCCCCTGCCGACAGCCGGTTACCGGCGACATACTTCAGCTCTTTAATCACGTCCGCCGTACGCTGAATGTAGCGCTGGGCCTGATCGGCATTGAGATTGAGCTCCTGATGGATCTCGGCTTCCCGCTCGTGTAGCGCGTTGACGATATAAAACACAGAGACAAACGCAATCAGCAGCCACAGCAATACCGCCAGCGCTCTGAACAGATAACGTGAAACCTTCAGGGTTGTGTGGAAAGAGGCAAGATATTTCAATGTGGCGATGCTCGGCCGTCAGGGACTCAACAGAATGGGGTTAAAGTAGCGGTAAACCGGCTTTGCCGCAATGTTAATGCAAAAAGGGCCGGGAGAATACCCGGCCCTTTCAGAACATTTACCTGGGACGATTACTCTTCGTCTTCGGCGATGTCGTCATCGGTATCTGCTTCCGGGGCGATATCATCATCGCCTTCCGCCGCGCTACCGTCGATGGCGTCCAGCTCTTCATCGTCTACCGGCTCAGCGACGCGCTGCAGACCCACCACGTTTTCATCTTCCGCGGTGCGGATGAGGATCACGCCCTGGGTGTTACGGCCCACGATGCTCACTTCGGAAACGCGGGTACGCACCAGCGTCCCGGCGTCGGTGATCATCATGATCTGATCGCAATCATCCACCTGTACGGCGCCGACCACGGAACCGTTACGCTCGGTGACTTTGATCGAGATAACGCCCTGGGTAGCACGCGACTTGGTCGGATACTCAGCCGCGGCGGTACGTTTACCGTAACCGTTTTGCGTCACCGTCAGGATCGCGCCTTCGCCGCGCGGAATAATCAGCGAGACGACGCTGTCGTTTTCCGCCAGCTTAATGCCGCGTACGCCGGTGGCGGTACGGCCCATGGCGCGAACGGCATCTTCTTTGAAGCGCACGACCTTGCCGGCCGCGGAGAACAGCATCACTTCGTCCTGACCAGAGGTCAGATCGACGCCGATCAGCTCATCGCCTTCGTTCAGGTTCACCGCGATGATGCCAGCGGAACGCGGACGGCTGAACTCGGTCAGCGCGGTTTTCTTCACGGTACCGCTGGCGGTGGCCATAAAGACGTTAACGCCCTCTTCGTACTCGCGGACCGGCAGGATAGCGGTGATACGCTCATCGGCTTCCAGCGGCAGCAGGTTGACGATCGGACGACCGCGCGCGCCGCGGCTGGCTTCCGGCAGCTGATAGACCTTCATCCAGTACAGACGACCGCGGCTTGAGAAGCAGAGGATAGTGTCATGGGTGTTGGCCACCAGCAGGCGGTCAATAAAGTCTTCTTCTTTAATGCGCGCTGCCGATTTGCCTTTACCGCCACGACGCTGTGCTTCGTAGTCGGTCAACGGCTGATACTTCACATAGCCCTGATGCGACAGGGTGACCACCACGTCTTCCTGGTTGATCAGATCTTCGATGTTGATATCAGCGCTGTTGGCGGTGATTTCGGTACGACGTTCGTCGCCAAACTGGTCGCGGATCAGCTCCAGCTCTTCGCGAATCACTTCCATCAGACGGTCGGCGCTGCCGAGGATGTGAAGCAGTTCCGCGATCTGTTCCAGCAGCTCTTTATATTCGTCGAGCAGTTTTTCATGCTCAAGGCCGGTCAGTTTCTGCAGACGCAGATCCAGAATCGCCTGAGCCTGCTGCTCGGTCAGGTAGTATTTACCCTCGCGCACGCCGAACTCTGGCTCCAGCCATTCCGGACGCGCGGCGTCATCACCGGCACGTTCCAGCATCGCCGCGACATTACCGAGATCCCACGCCTGGGCAACCAGCGCCGCTTTCGCTTCAGCCGGGGTCGGCGCGCGACGGATCAGTTCGATAATCGGGTCGATGTTGGCCAGCGCCACGGCCAGCGCTTCGAGGATATGCGCCCGGTCGCGCGCTTTGCGCAGTTCGAAAATCGTACGACGGGTCACCACTTCGCGGCGGTGGCGCACGAAGGCGGCGATGATGTCTTTCAGGTTCATGATCTTCGGCTGGCCATGGTGCAGCGCAACCATGTTGATACCGAAGGAGACCTGCAGCTGGGTCTGGGAATAGAGGTTGTTGAGCACCACTTCCCCTACCGCGTCGCGCTTCACTTCAATCACGATGCGCATCCCGTCTTTATCAGACTCATCACGCAGCGCGCTGATGCCTTCCACGCGTTTTTCTTTTACCAGCTCGGCGATTTTCTCAATCAGGCGCGCTTTGTTCACCTGATAAGGAATTTCATGCACGATGATGGTTTCGCGGCCGGATTTGGCGTCCACTTCCACTTCCGCGCGCGCGCGGATGTAGACTTTACCGCGACCGGTGCGGTAGGCCTCTTCAATGCCGCGACGGCCGTTGATAATGGCGGCGGTCGGGAAATCAGGGCCAGGAATATGCGCCATCAGCCCTTCAATGCTGATGTCTTCGTCGTCGACATAAGCCAGACAGCCGTTGATCACTTCCGTCAGGTTATGCGGCGGTATGTTGGTGGCCATCCCGACGGCGATCCCGGAGGCGCCGTTTACCAGCAGGTTAGGAATTTTGGTCGGCATGACGTCCGGAATACGCTCCGTACCGTCATAGTTGTCAACGAAATCGACCGTCTCTTTTTCAAGATCGGCCATCAGCTCATGAGCGATTTTCGCCAGACGAATTTCGGTATAACGCATCGCCGCGGCGGAGTCGCCGTCGATGGAACCAAAGTTACCCTGGCCGTCCACCAGCATGTAACGCAGCGAGAACGGCTGCGCCATACGGACGATGGTGTCGTATACCGCGGAGTCGCCGTGCGGGTGGTATTTACCGATTACGTCACCAACGACACGGGCTGATTTTTTATAGGCTTTGTTCCAGTCATTGCCCAATACGTTCATGGCGTAAAGTACGCGACGGTGTACCGGCTTCAGGCCATCTCGGACATCCGGCAGCGCACGGCCAACAATGACCGACATCGCATAATCCAGATAAGAGTTCTTAAGCTCTTCCTCAATGTTGACCGGTGTAATTTCTCTCGCAAGGTCGCTCATCTAACCGCTATCCCTCTACTGTATCCCGGATTCAAAGGTCGCAAATTATAACACAGCCGCGCTAAGAGAGGTAAAGCAATACGGTTTATTCATGGCGCGCTGCTGATATACTCCCAGGTCTGAACAGAAAAGGAGTAAAAGCGCCCATGAATGCCGAAAAAACGTCGGTAGCCCCTAACGTCGATCATGCTGAAATCGCCAAATTCGAAGCCGTCGCCTCGCGCTGGTGGGATCTGGAGGGCGAGTTCAAACCGCTCCACCGCATTAATCCCCTGCGGCTGGGCTATATCGCCGAACGCTCAGGCGGCCTGTTCGGTAAAAAAGTCCTCGATGTCGGCTGCGGCGGCGGCATCCTCGCCGAGAGTATGGCGCGCGAAGGCGCGACGGTCACCGGACTGGACATGGGCGCCGAACCGCTGCAGGTGGCGAAACTGCACGCCCTGGAGAGCGGTATTCAGGTGGAATATGTTCAGGAAACGGTTGAGGAACATGCCGCGAAGCACGCGCAGCAATACGATGTCGTCACCTGCATGGAAATGCTGGAGCACGTCCCTGACCCACAGTCGGTAGTCCACGCCTGCGCGCGGCTGGTGAAGCCTGGCGGTCAGGTCTTCTTCTCCACCATCAACCGCAACGGTAAAGCGTGGCTGATGGCGGTGGTCGGCGCGGAATATGTCATGAAGATGGTGCCCAAAGGCACCCATGATGTGAAAAAGTTTATCAAGCCGGCCGAACTGCTGGGCTGGGTAGATCAGACTACTCTGAAAGAGCAGCATATCATCGGTCTGCATTACAATCCGTTGACCAACACCTTCAAGTTGGCGCCAGGGGTTGATGTTAACTATATGTTGCATACCAGCGCCAAAAAAGCGTGACGTCAGCAGCTGCGCTTATGATGATTGCGCGGCATCAAGCCGCGTGATTATTTCTTCCGATGAAGAAATCAGCACTCGATCAAATTTTCATTTTTTTTTCTGTTTTATTGACTTCTTCTCCAGGCCTTATGCGACGTGGACTTGCGGATTATTACCCTTCCGCAACCTCAATTTAACGTCAAAATCAACCCTTGTACTCAAAAGATTCCTTACTAAAATACTCACCATATAGCGTTCCTTTTATCGACAACCCCCTACATATAGTATTTATCCACAGAGTTAGTCACAACGGCCTTCTGTGGATAAACGGGGGATATTTTCTTTCACGGACAGGTAAAATCCACATGAATCAGAGTCTGCTGGTGACAAAGCGCGACGGGACCACCGAGCGCATCAATCTCGACAAAATCCATCGCGTACTGGATTGGGCGGCAGAAGGACTGAATAACGTTTCGATTTCCCAAGTAGAGCTGCGCTCGCATATCCAGTTCTATGACGGCATTAAAACCGCGGACATCCACGAAACCATTATTAAAGCCGCTGCGGACCTGATCTCCCGCGAGGCGCCGGATTACCAGTACCTCGCCGCGCGTCTGGCGATCTTCCACTTGCGTAAAAAAGCCTTCGGCCAGTTTGAGCCGCCGGCGCTTTACGATCACGTGGTGAAGATGGTCGAGAAGGGTAAATACGATCATCATCTGCTGGAAGACTACACGGAAGAAGAGTTCCAGCAGATGGACGGTTTCCTCGACCACTGGCGCGACATGAACTTCTCCTATGCTGCCGTGAAGCAGCTGGAAGGCAAGTATCTGGTACAGAACCGCGTCACCGGCGAAATTTATGAGAGCGCGCAGTTCCTTTATATTCTGGTGGCTGCCTGCCTGTTCTCTAACTACCCGCGCGAAACGCGTCTGGACTACATCAAGCGTTTCTACGACGCGGTGTCGACCTTTAAAATCTCGCTGCCGACGCCGATCATGTCCGGCGTGCGTACCCCGACCCGTCAGTTCAGCTCCTGCGTGCTGATCGAGTGCGGCGACAGCCTGGATTCCATCAATGCCACCTCCAGCGCGATCGTGAAATACGTTTCCCAGCGCGCCGGCATCGGCATCAACGCCGGCCGCATTCGCGCGCTGGGCAGCCCGATCCGCGGCGGCGAAGCCTTCCACACCGGCTGCATTCCGTTCTACAAACATTTCCAGACCGCGGTGAAATCCTGCTCGCAGGGCGGCGTTCGCGGCGGCGCGGCGACCCTCTTCTACCCAATGTGGCATCTGGAAGTGGAAAGCCTGTTGGTGCTGAAAAACAACCGCGGTACCGACGCCAACCGCGTTCGTCACATGGACTACGGGGTGCAGATCAATAAGCTGATGTACACCCGTCTGCTGAAGGGCGGCGACATTACCCTGTTCAGCCCTTCCGACGTCCCGGGCCTGTATGACGCCTTCTTCGCCGATCAGGACGAGTTTGAGCGCCTGTACACCCAGTACGAGCAGGACGACAGCATTCGCAAGCAGCGCATTAAAGCGGTTGAGCTGTTCTCGCTGATGATGCAGGAGCGCGCCTCCACCGGCCGCATCTACATCCAGAACGTCGACCACTGCAACACCCACAGCCCGTTCGATCCGGTGGTCGCCCCGGTGCGCCAGTCTAACCTGTGCCTGGAGATCGCTCTGCCGACTAAACCGCTGGAAGACGTCAACGACGAAAACGGTGAAATCGCGCTGTGCACCCTGTCGGCCTTCAACCTCGGGGCTATCGACAGCCTCGACGAGCTGGAAGAGCTGGCGGTGCTGGCGGTGCGTGCCCTGGACGCGCTGCTCGACTATCAGGATTACCCCATCCCGGCCGCCAAACGCGGCGCAATGGGCCGCCGTACGCTGGGCATCGGCGTGATCAACTTCGCTTACTATCTGGCGAAGCATGGCAAACGCTACTCCGACGGCAGCGCCAACAACCTGACCCACAAAACGTTCGAAGCGATTCAGTACTATCTGCTGAAGGCCTCCAACGAGCTGGCTATCGAACAGGGCGCCTGCCCGTGGTTCAACGAAACCACCTATGCGCAGGGTATCCTGCCGATCGATACCTACAAAAAAGACCTGGACAGCATCGTCAGCGAATCCCTGCACTACGACTGGGAAGCGCTTCGCGAGTCCATTAAAACCCACGGCCTGCGCAACTCTACACTCTCCGCGCTGATGCCGTCCGAGACCTCGTCGCAGATCTCCAACGCCACCAATGGCATCGAGCCGCCGCGCGGTCACGTGAGTATCAAAGCCTCGAAGGATGGGATCCTGCGCCAGGTGGTGCCGGACTACGAAAACCTGCAGAACGCCTACGAGCTGCTGTGGGAAATGCCGAACAACGACGGCTACCTGCAGCTGGTGGGTATCATGCAGAAGTTTATCGACCAGTCGATCTCTGCGAATACCAACTACGATCCGACGCGCTTCCCTTCCGGAAAAGTGCCGATGCAGCAGTTGCTGAAAGACCTGCTCAACGCCTATAAATTCGGCGTCAAAACGCTGTACTATCACAACACCCGTGATGGCGCTGAAGACGCTCAGGATGACCTGGCCCCGTCCATTCAGGACGACGGCTGCGAAAGCGGCGCTTGTAAGATCTAAGGTATTTTTGCCGGGTGGCGCTACGCTTACCCGGCCTACGATTTTGTAGGCCCGGCCAACCCATTCCCGCCGGGCAATACAGTTCAACAGGACTCACTTCAATGGCATACACCACTTTTTCACAGACGAAAAACGATCAGTTGCTTGAGCCAATGTTTTTTGGCCAGCCGGTTAACGTGGCCCGCTACGATCAGCAAAAATACGACATCTTTGAAAAGCTGATTGAAAAGCAGCTCTCCTTCTTCTGGCGCCCGGAAGAGGTTGACGTTTCCCGCGATCGCATCGACTACCAGGCGCTGCCGGAACATGAAAAACACATTTTCATCAGCAACCTGAAGTACCAGACGCTGCTCGACTCCATCCAGGGCCGCAGCCCGAACGTTGCTCTGCTGCCGCTGATCTCCATCCCGGAGCTGGAGACCTGGGTGGAAACCTGGGCCTTCTCTGAGACCATTCACTCACGCTCGTACACCCATATCATCCGCAACATCGTCAACGATCCGGCGACCGTGTTCGACGATATCGTCACCAACGAGCAGATCCAGAAGCGTGCCGAGGGGATCTCCCACTATTACGATTCGCTGATCGAGATGACCAGCTACTGGCACCTGCTGGGCGAAGGCACCCACACCGTCAACGGCAAGACCGTGACCGTCAATCTGCGCGAGCTGAAAAAGAAACTCTATCTGTGCCTGATGAGCGTTAACGCCCTGGAAGCGATCCGCTTCTACGTCAGCTTCGCCTGCTCCTTCGCTTTCGCCGAGCGCAAACTGATGGAAGGCAACGCCAAAATTATCCGCCTGATCGCCCGCGATGAAGCGCTGCACCTGACCGGCACTCAACATATGCTGAACCTGCTGCGCTCCGGCAGCGACGATCCGGAAATGGCGGAAATCGCCGAAGAGTGCAAACAGGAGTGCTATGATCTGTTCGTGCTGGCGGCCCAGCAGGAGAAAGAGTGGGCGGACTACCTGTTCCGCGACGGCTCGATGATTGGCCTGAACAAAGATATTCTCTGCCAGTACGTCGAGTACATCACCAATATCCGCATGCAGGCGGTGGGCCTTGATCTGCCGTTCCAGACCCGCTCCAACCCGATCCCGTGGATCAACACCTGGCTGGTCTCCGACAACGTTCAGGTGGCGCCGCAGGAAGTAGAGGTCAGCTCTTACCTGGTCGGCCAGATCGACTCTGAAGTCGATGCCGACGATCTGAGCAACTTCCAGCTGTAATGAAGCGGATCTTCTTGAAAATCTCTGACACTCGCCTTGAGTGTCAGGATGAACACCCTTCCCTGTTGGCTGCTCTTGAATCGCATAATATCGACGTCGAGTATCAATGCCGCGCAGGCTATTGCGGCTCCTGCCGCACCCGTCTGGTCTCCGGCCAGGTTGACTGGCTGACCGAGCCGCTGGCCTTTATCCAGCCGGGCGAGATTTTGCCCTGCTGCTGCCGGGCGAAAGGCGATATTGAGATCGAGATGTAGTCTTGTCAGGTGGCGCTACGCTTACCTGAGCTACTGTTCCAGGACCGGCCGTTTACGTACTGCCGCCCTGGGCTGCTGAAACTGCCGGTGTTGACGGCCTCAAAATCGCTGAGACGTTCCCGGAAGGCCGGGGCAGCCCGCATGGATGCGGGCTGAGGGCCGTGTTTTGCTTGGACGCTGCCTCGGCCCGATCCGAAGCCTGCAGGGATAAGTCGAAGGGACCGCGCAGCGGCGATTTTGCTGGCCGGAGCCCAGGGGTACAGGGGGAGGCGGCGACTGGCCTCCCCCTGTGCGCTCCCTGCGCTATGAAAGGCATAACGCAGAAGAAATATCGGGAGCGCAATCTTCCAGGAAATATCATAGAACAAACGTTATTCCCGGGTCGAAATCGTTGCACGCCGAGAACCGTGTCAACAAAACCGCAGTTCGTACGCCGGGTAAGGCGCAACCGCCACCCGGCTTTTTAGCGTTTCGCGTCCAGGAACTGCACCGCTTTATCCGGGAAATCGGTAAACAAGCCGTCGACGCCCGCCTGGTTATACAGCAGGTCATAGAGCTGATTAACGTTAGTCGCGTACTCCGGCAACTGATCCGCGCGCACGGTGTACGGATGCACCTGCAGATGGCTGGCGTGCGCCTCTTTCACCATCGCCGTCAACTTCACCGCCCCCGGCTTTGAGCCTTCCGCCACCAGCATATGGTAATCCGGACCAATGCCGTCGGCGTATTGTGCAATCTGCGCCATGGCCCCCGGCTTGAACATCCAGTCATAGCTGTAGTTCACCCATTGGCCATCGGCCTGTTTCTGCTGGGTTTCATTCCAGTCGGTATAGGCGATGAGCTGCACCAGATTAAGATCCATGCCCATCTTCGGCTCCAGTTCATTTTTAATGCGCTTCAGCTCGTTGGCGTCAAAGCACTGCAGATAGACCTTATCCTGCTTGCTGGTATAGCCATATTCTTTCAGCACTTTCAGGGTGCTGGCAGCAATATCTTTGCCTTCCTGATGGTGGAACCACGGCGCTTTGATTTCCGGGTAAATACCGATGTTTTTGCCGGTGGAATGATTCAGCCCCTGGACAAACTCAATCTCCTCTTCAAAGGTATGAATGCGGAAATCGGATTTGCCCATCGGGAAACGCCCGGGGTAGGTTTGCACGTTCTTGCCATCTTTCGGCTCAAAGCCTTCGGTAAACTTCAGCGACTTAATCTCGGCCAGGGTAAAGTCGATGGCATAGAAACGGCCATCTTGACGCGCCCGCTGCGGGAAGCGCTGAGCGACGTCGGTCACCCGGTCGAGATAATGGTCGTGCAACACCACCAGCCGGTCGTCTTTAGTCATCACCAGGTCTTGCTCAAGGTAATCCGCCCCCTGCGCGTAGGCCATCGCTTTCGCCGGCAGGGTATGCTCAGGCAGATAACCGCTGGCGCCCCGGTGGGCGATAACCATTTTTTCTGCCGCGACGACACTGGAGCACAGTGCCGAACCGACCAACATCATGCTGCTCATTAACGCGGTGAGTTTCATGTTCATCGCCGCTCCTTAGGCTTGTTTCAGCTGTTGATGATGACGGCGTTCACCGAGCATCACGATAACCAGCAGGACGACCGCCAGCACACTGCCGCCGATCATTACCATAAAGCCGCCGTCCCAGCCGAAGAAATCGACGGTGTAGCCGACGATGGCGCTCGCGGCCACGGAGCCGCCGAGATAACCGAACAGACCGGTGAAGCCTGCCGCGGTACCGGCAGCTTTCTTCGGCGCCAGCTCCAGCGCATGCAGACCAATCAGCATCACCGGGCCGTAGATCAGGAAGCCGATAATAATCATACAGGCCATATCCACGCCCGGGTTACCCGCCGGGTTCAGCCAGTACACGATGGTAGCGATGGTCACCAGGGTCATAAAGAACACGCCGGTGGCGCCGCGGTTGCCTTTAAACACCTTATCCGACATCCAGCCGCACAGCAGGGTGCCCGGGATCCCCGCGTACTCGTACAGGAAGTAGGCCCAGGAGGATTTATCCAGCGCGAAGTGCTTCACCTCTTTCAGGTAGGTCGGCGACCAGTCGAGAATGCCGTAGCGCAGCAGATAAACGAAGACGTTGGCGACCGCGATGTACCACAGCAGCTTGTTCGGCAGAATGTACTGCATAAAGATCTGCTTCGCCGTCAGCTCTTCTTCGTGCTTTTCGCTATAGTCATCCGGATAGTCGTTTTTATACTCTTCGATTGGCGGCAGGCCGCAGGATTGCGGAGTATCGCGCATCATCGCAAAGGCGAAAATCGCCAGCAGGATAGCGGCGAACGCCGGCATATAGAGCGCCGCGTGCCAGTCGTTAAACCACGCCATACCCAACAGGAACAACAGCGGCGGGATCCCGCCGCCGACGTTATGCGCGCAGTTCCACACTGAAACAATTCCGCCACGCTCTTTCTGCGACCACCAGTGGACCATGGTACGGCCGCACGGCGGCCAGCCCATCCCCTGGAACCAGCCGCAGAGGAACAACAGCACGAACATGATCATGATGCTCGAGGTGGCCCACGGTACGAAGCCCATCACCAGCATCACCAGCGCGGCGAGGATCAGCCCCGCCGGCAGGAAAATGCGCGGATTCGAACGGTCAGAGACCGATCCCATGATGAATTTCGAAAATCCGTAGGCAATGGAGATGCCCGAAAGGGCGAAACCGAGGTCGCCGCGGGAGAAACCCTGCTCGATAAGATAGGGCATCGCCAGGGCAAAGTTCTTACGAACCAGATAGTAAGCGGCATAACCAAAGAAGATGCCGATAAAAATCTGCCAGCGTAACCGACGATAGAGCGGGTCGATCTCCGCGGCTGGCAAACGCGCTTTATGCGCGGCGGGTTTAAAAATACTTAACATATCAGCCTCCGTGGCCCTTGCTGTTTTTTACTAACGTCACGACAACAATCCCAGATTAATCACTAACTTCGAATCTGGCCGCGATGGTAGGCAATACGTAGAGCTGATACTGTGAAACATCGCACAATTTGTTACAGAAATATGACAAAAGGTTCCAATGTGAGCACGAAATCACATAACACGCTCAAATAACGCGCGAATATGCTCGAAATCAAACAATAACCTTATAGACTGTGGCTAAATGGTGTTAAACGAAAGCAAAGGAGCTGAAGATGACGGGACGTCTGGATAGCGAGGTTATTATCATCGGCGGCGGAGCAACCGGCGCCGGTATCGCCCGCGATTGCGCCCGGCGCGGATTACGCACACTGCTCATTGAGCGTCATGATATCGCCACCGGGGCCACCGGCCGTAATCATGGGCTGCTGCACAGCGGCGCCCGCTATGCGGTGACTGACAACGAATCAGCCCGCGAATGCATCAGTGAGAACCGCATCCTGCGCCGCATCGCCCGTCACTGTATCGAACCAGCCGGCGGTCTGTTCATAACCCTGCCTGAAGACGATCTGGCATATCAGCAGACCTTTATCGCCGCCTGCCAGCAGGCTGGCATAGAGGCCACGCCGCTCTCTGCGCAGGAGGCGCTGCGCCGCGAGCCCGCCGTCAACCCGGCGCTGCTGGGGGCGGTGCAGGTTCCGGACGGCACCATTGACCCGTTTCGCCTCACCGCGGCCAATATGCTCGACGCCCGCGAACACGGCGCGCAGATCCTCACCGGCTGCGAAGTCACTGGCCTGCTGCGCCAGGGCGATCGCGTCTGCGGCGTCCAGGTATACGACAGTCAGCTTCACCAGGCCCGCACGCTGTACGCCGGGGTAGTGGTTAATGCCGCCGGGATCTGGGGGCAGCGCATTGCGGAATATGCCGACCTGCGCATCACCATGTTCCCGGCGAAGGGATCGCTGTTGATCCTCGACCACCGGATTAACAACCTGGTGATCAACCGCTGCCGTAAGCCGGCCGATGCCGATATTCTGGTGCCTGGGGATACCATCTCGCTGATTGGCACCACCTCGATGCATATTCCTTATGATGAAATTGACGACAACCGGGTCACGACCGCGGAAGTCGATACCCTGCTGCGCGAAGGCGAAAAGCTGGCGCCGGTCATGGGCCACACCCGGATCCTCCGCGCCTACTCCGGCGTCCGCCCGCTGGTGGCCAGCGACAACGATCCCAGCGGACGCAGCGTCAGCCGCGGCATCGTCCTGCTCGACCATGCTCAGCGTGACGGCATGGAAGGCTTCATTACCATCACCGGCGGCAAGCTGATGACCTATCGCCTGATGGCCGAGTGGGCCACCGACGCCGTCTGTCGTAAGCTGGGCAACACCACCCCCTGTACCACGGCCGAGAGCCCGCTGCCCGGCTCACAGGAGCCGACGGAAAGCACCCTGCGAAAAATTATCTCCCTGCCTGGCCCGCTGCGCGGCTCTGCCGTCTACCGCCATGGCGATCGCACTCCGGCCTGGCTTGGCGACAGCCGCCAGCACCGTAGCCTGGTCTGCGAATGCGAAGCCGTCACCGCTGGTGAAGTGAAATACGCGGTGGAAAATCTGGCGGTTAACACCCTGCTCGACCTGCGCCGCCGTACCCGGATTGGCATGGGGACCTGCCAGGGGGAACTCTGCGCCTGCCGCGCCGCCGGGCTGCTGCAGCGCTTTAACGTCACCACCCCCGCGCAGTCGTTGGCCCAGCTGTCGGCGTTTCTCAATGAACGCTGGAAGGGCGTGCAGCCCATCGCCTGGGGCGACGCGCTGCGCGAAAGCGAATTCACCCGCTGGGTCTACCTCGGCCTGTGCGGACTGCCACAGGAGCATCAGGATGAAATTTGACTGCGCGATTATCGGCGGCGGACTGGCCGGTCTGCTGTGCGGCCTGACGCTGAATCAGTCCGGCCTGCGCAGCGTTATCATCAGCCGCGGGCAAAGCGCGCTGCATTTTTCCTCCGCGTCGTTAGATCTGCTCTCGGCGCTGCCGAACGGCGATAACGTCACTGACCTCGCGCAAGGTCTGCAGCAGCTCGCTGAACTGCTTCCTGAGCACCCTTATTCCCGGCTCGGGGCCGGGGCGGTGCTCGAATACGCTAAACAGACTGAAGCCCTGCTGACCACCTGCGGGGCGGTGATGCAGGGCGACGCGCACCACCCGCACCGGCGAGTAACGCCGCTGGGGACGCTGCGCGCGGCGTGGCTATCGCCGCAGGAGGTGCCTGTCGCGCCACTCCCCCGACAAGGGGTCTGCCTGGTGGGGATCAGCGGCTTTGCCGATTTTCAGCCGCATCTCGCCGCCGCCGCGCTCGGGCAAACCGGCGTTACCGCCGTGGCGGCGGAAATCGAGTTACCGCTGCTGGATGTGTTGCGTGACAACCCCACCGAATTTCGCGCCGCCAATATCGCCCGCCTCCTCGACGATGAAAACCACTGGCCTGCCCTGCACGCGGCGCTGCTGCCGCTGGCGCAGCAGCATGAGCTGCTGATCATGCCCGCCTGCTTTGGTCTAGCCGACGATCGCCTGTACCACTGGCTGCAGGCGCGCCTGCCCTGCCCGCTGCGTCTGCTGCCAACGCTGCCGCCTTCGGTTCCCGGGATGCGCCTGCACAGTCTGCTGCAGCGGCAGTTTATTCGCGGCGGCGGCACCTGGCTTGCCGGCGATGAAGTGGTGAACATCAGCCATCGACAGGGCGCCGTCGAGGCCGTCTGGACGCGAAATCACGGCGATATTGCGCTGCGTCCGCGTTTTACCGTGCTGGCCAGCGGCAGCTTTTTCAGCAACGGTCTTGTCGCCACGCGGGAGAGCGTGCGCGAACCCATTCTTGGTCTCGATCTGCAACAGACCCTGCCGCGCGACGACTGGTACCAGCGGGACTTCTTTGCCTCCCAGCCGTGGCAGCGCTTCGGGGTGAAAACCGATGCCCTGCTGCGTCCCCTGCTGGGCGGGCAGCCGTTCAGCAATCTGTTCGCCATCGGTTCGCTGCTCGGCGGGTTCGATGCCATTCAGCTCGGCTGCGGCGGCGGGGTCTGTGCCGTCACCGCGCTGCACGCCGCCAGACAGATCCACGCTCTTGCCGGAGGCCGGCCATGAACGATACCCGTTTTGAAAGCTGCATTAAGTGCACGGTCTGTACCACCACCTGTCCGGTAAGCCGGGTCAATCCGCGTTATCCCGGGCCGAAACAGGCGGGGCCGGATGGCGAACGCCTCCGCCTGAAGGATGGCGCGCTTTACGATGAGGCGCTCAAGTACTGCATCAACTGCAAGCGCTGTGAGGTGGCCTGCCCGTCGGATGTGAAAATTGGCGATATCATTCAACGCGCCCGGGCACAGTACGGCCAGCAAAAGCCGACCCTGCGCGACGCCATCCTCAGCCATACCGACCTGATGGGCACCCTTTCCACCCCCTTTGCCCCACTGGTTAATGCCACCACCGGCTTAAAACCGGTACGCCGCCTGTTCGACGCAGCGCTCCATATCGATCATCGCCGCACGCTGCCGAAATATGGCTTCGGTACCTTCCGCCGCGCTTACCGCCAGCTCGCGGCCCACCAGACGCAGTACCCTGAGCAGGTGGCCTTCTTTCATGGTTGCTACGTCAACTATAACCACCCGCAGCTGGGCAAGGACCTGATTCGCGTCGTCAATGCGCTGGGCACCGGCGTGCAGTTGTTATCAAGGGAAAAATGCTGCGGCGTGCCGCTGATCGCCAACGGCTTTTTTGACAAAGCGCGTAAGCAGGCGCTGAGCAACGTCGCCGCGATGCGGGAAAACGCGCTGCCGATCATTGCCACCTCTTCGACCTGCACCTTTACCCTGCGCGATGAATACCCTCACCTCCTGGATGTTGACAACAGCGACCTCCGCGACCGGGTGGAACTGGCCACTCGCTGGATCTGGAAACAACTGGATAGTGGCAAAACGCTGCCGCTGCGCCGGCTGCCGCTGAAGGTGGTCTATCACACCCCGTGCCATATGGAGAAAATGGGCTGGTCGCTGTATACCCTCGAACTGCTACGGCTGATCCCCGGCCTGCAGCTGGAGGTGCTGGATTCCCAGTGCTGCGGCATCGCCGGCACCTACGGCTTTAAGACTGAGAATTACGCGGTATCCCAGGCTATCGGCGCCCCGCTGTTCCGTCAGATTGAGGAGAGCGGAGCCGACATCGTCGTCACCGACTGCGAGACCTGCAAATGGCAGATTGAGATGTCCACCAGCAAACGCTGCGAACATCCGCTGACGGTGCTGGCGCAGGCGCTCGTCTGAGTCCGGCGCCAGCCTGCGCCGTCAATAGCTCGCTTTCCCCTGCGGCTGAGCGCTGGCGGATTTAAACATCGCCAGCCGGCGGTCCAGCGCCTCGGTGTAGAGCATGGTATCGACCCCGACGGCGACGAAATTGGCCCCCCAGGCGAGACATTTTTCCGCCATCGCCGGGTCGACCGCCAGAAATCCGGCCGCTTTACCCGCCGCGCGAATGCGCCGGATGCTCTGCTCAATCACCCGCTGCACGTCAGGATGGCCGGCATCGTCCGGGTGCCCCAGCGAAGCGGAGAGATCCGCCGGACCGATAAACACCCCGTCAATGCCCTCCACCTCGAGGATAGCGTCCAGATTTTCCAGCGCGGTTCGGCTCTCTACCTGAATCAGCAGACAGAGCTCGTCATTCGCCTCCGCCATATAATTCTCCACTCTGCCCCAGCGTGCCGCCCGGGCCACGCCGGCGCCCACGCCGCGGCTACCGACGGGAGGATAACGGGTTGCCGAGACGACTTCCCGCGCCTGCTCGGCGGTATCGACCATCGGCACCAGCAACGTTCTGGCGCCAATATCCAGCACCTGTTTTATCAGACTGCGGCTGCCCTCCACCGGTCGGATCACCGGCTGACTGGCATAGGGAGCGATGGCCTGGAGCTGATGATAAAGGTCCTGAATGGTGTTCGGGGCATGCTCGCCGTCGATCAGCAGCCAGTCATATCCTGAGGTGGCGGCAATCTCCGCCATATAGGAGGAGGTCGAGCTCAGCCACAGGCCAATTTGCGTCTCACCGCGTAATAATCCACTTTTGAAGGGGTTAGATAATAGTGCGTTCATAGCGATTCCTTTAATCAATGCTGTACGCTGCCGCGCTGAGGAACCGCGCGGGTGAGGCTTAATGAGAAGATGATGATCACCCCGACGATGGCCACACCGGCCAGGGTTAACAATCCGGCGGCGCTGCTGGCGAACAGCGTTTCGGCCTGCACGCGAACGATTGGCGCCAGAAAGCCGCCGATGGCGCCAAACAGGTTAACGAAGCCAATCCCGGCGGCCAGCGCCGTGCCGGAGAGCAGCTGCGTCGGCATCGTCCAGAAGACCGGCTGCACGGCAATCACCCCAACCGCCGCCACGCACAGCGCGATGATAGCCAGCACCGGCGCCACCAGTCCGGAAACCGCAATCCCGACCGCTGCCGCCAGCAGCGTCAGCGCGGCAATATTGCGCCGCTCGCCGGTGCGATCGGAGTAGCGAGGGATAAGCCAGGTGCCGAACAGCGCCGCCACCCATGGGATAGCCGTCACCACCGACGCAATGAAGCCGACTTTGGTGCCCAACAGCGCGGCGACCTGAGTAGGCAGGAAGAAAATCAGGCCATAGACCGCCACCTGAATGGTCATGTAAATCAGCGCCAGCTGCCAGACCCGCCCGTTACGCAGCGCATCGGACAGGCGCGAGGTGACCTTTTTCTCCTCCTCTCGCGCCAGCTCGCCGATCAGCGCCTGTTTCTCCGCAGCGCTCAGGAAGCGGGCATGCTGCGGCGAATCGTCCAGCCAGAAGAAGGTGAACGCTCCCGCGGCGACAGCAAGCAGGCCTTCAATCACAAACATCCAGAACCAGCCGGGATGGCCCATAAACCCATGCATCTCCAGCAGCGCGCCGGATAAAGGCGAACCGAGCGTCAGCGCCAGCGGCGCCCCCATATAAAAAAGCCCCATAATGCTGGCGCGGTTTTGCTGGGGAAACCACTGTGAAGTGAGGTAGATCATGCCGGGGAAGAAGCCCGCCTCCGCCGCGCCCAGCAGGGTGCGTACCAGCAGGAATTTCGCTTCCGTATCCGCCCACGCCATCGCCGCCGACAGCACGCCCCACAGCAGCGTGGTGCAGCCGATCCATTTTCTGGCGCCGAATTTGCGCATCAGCAGGTTGGCCGGTACCCCGAGAAAGGCATAGACCACAAAGAAAATCCCCGCCCCCAGCGCATAGGCTTCGTTGCTGAGGCCCGTATCCAGCTGGTAGGTCTCTTTGGCGAAACCGATATTCGAACGGTCAAGAAACGCCAGCACGTACAGCGCCAGCATAAAGGGGATTAAGCGGGCGCGGTTTTTCTTCACCACGCTCTCCAGCAGTGTGTTGCTCATCATAATATCCTCAGGCGTGGGCCGCCGGGCGGCCCGGGGGATCAGTGTTGATAAGGACGTTTCAGGTTGCAGTCGCGATTGAGTTCGACGCCAAAACCGGGTTTATCCAGTACCGATTTATGAATGCGCCCCCTCTCAGGCACCGGCTCGCCGAGCAGGATCGGGTCGAACTGCGGACGCAGCGTGGCGCAGTCCGGACTGGTCATCAGAAACTCGCTGAACGGCGTGTTGGTGAAGGTGATCACCGCATGATGTGAGTACACCGACGAGCCGTGCGGCACCACCAGCTGCCCGCGCGCTTTAGCAATAGCCGCTATCTCCACCAGCGTGGTTAAGCCGCCGCACCAGCCGACGTCGGGCTGCATAATATCAATCCCGGTCTCCGACAGGGTGCGGAAGGACTGCAGGGTGCCGTGGTGCTCGCCGCTGGTCACCATCATCCCGGCGGGCGCCTGGCGCTTCAGCTCGCGATAGCCTTCATACTGCTGCGGCGGCAGGCACTCCTCGATCCACTTGAGGTTGTAAGGGGCGCAGGCATGGGCAAGTTTGGTGGCATAGTTAACGTCCTGGCTCATCCAGCAGTCCAGCATTAACCAGAAATCCGGGCCGCATTTTTCGCGCATGTCCGCCACCATGGCGACGTCTTTGCGGATCCCGGCGTCGCCATCGTGCGGCCCCCAGTGGGTGGGCATTTTGCCGCCGATAAAGCCCATCTCCTGCGCCAGATCCGGACGAGCGCCGGTAGCATAGAACTGGATTTCGTCACGCACCGCTCCGCCCAGCAGTTTGTAGACCGGCAGGCCAACCACTTTCCCGAACAGATCCCACAGCGCGAGGTCGACACAGGAGATAGTGTTCATCACCAGACCGCCGGATCCTGCGTAGTAGAGGGTGGCGTTGAGCATCTGGTCATGGCTCAGTTTGATATCGCTGACGCATTTGCCTTCGATAAAGCGGTTGAGATGTTTTTCGACGATAAAGCAGCCCATCTCTCCGGCCGTCGACACGGCAAAGCCGGTCTGCCCGTTGTCAGCCTCCACTTCCACAATCAGCGTGCCCAGCACGTTGATGCCAAACGACTGGCGGGACTGCTCATACTGTTTATATTTGCTCATCGGGGTAGCGATATGATCGTCAATCCAGTGGTTAGCCCCCTGATCGTGGTAATCGCCGCCGCCGGCGCCCTGCTCTGCCGTGGCGCCGCCGGTAAACCAGGCACGGACATGTTTAATTTTCGGTAGGGTCATGGTGTTCTCCTTATGATGAGGCGAGTTGTTCGAAGGGGCTTTTCCACCCCAGCAGTCGTGAAATATCTTTCGCGCAGGCAATCGCCTTACCGGCCAGATAATCGCGATTGTCTTCATTGATTTGCAGACGGGTGCCCACCACCGAGATGGCGGCGGTCAGGTCGTTATTGGCGTTAAAAACCGGGGCGGCCACGCAGCGCACATCCGGGTAGTCCTCGCCATTATCAAAGCTCCAGCCCCGGGCGCGGATCCGCCGCAGCTCCTCCCGCAGCTGTTGAGCATTGCTGATGGTCGTTGGCGTAGCCCGCTCCCACTGCAGTTCATCGATAATGGATGCCTGAACCCCGGCGGGCTGCCAGGCCAGCAAACATTTGCCGATCCCGGAGCGGTAAAGCGACAGGCTCTTTCCTTCGTGCGAACGCACGCTAATGGTGGCGGGTGATTCAATTTTCAGAATGTAGTAGGCGTTACCGTGATCGATAATGCCCAGATGGCAGAGCAGGCCGCACTCATCCATCAGCCGGGTCAGGCGTGGCCGCGCCAGCTCGCGCAGGTCCATTTTGCTTAGCGCCTGCCCGGCCAGCTCCACCAGTTTGGTCCACAGGCAGTAGTTATCCTGATTATCCATACTGATGAAGCGCTGCTTTTTCAGCTCGCCCAGCAGCAGATAAACCGTGCTTTTCGGGATCCCCAGCTCCGCTATTATCGTCGCCGCGCTGCAGGGTCCGATGCGGCCAATTAAATTGAGGATCTCAATCGCGCGGGTCAGCGCCGGGACTTTCGTTGATTCCAACATACTGGACTCCAATCCTGAATACTGGAATCAGTGTTGCGGTTGTCCGGGCGGTAAAGTGTGAGCGACATCGCGGGGCAATCGCTTTCCCGTATGCTGGACCGTTCGCAGCGGAAAATTGCGACTTAACGCACAGAATTTTTTCAGGAGAGTACAACAGGCTGGACAACCGGCGCCAGGGAGAAGCCCGTGCGCCGGGAAACGACTTACAGCGAGAGGGAATCCACCACGTTAATCCAGCCATGTTCGCTGGCCAGCGGTTGGCCATTCAGCCAGCGACGCAGCAGGTTTAATGCCATCATGGCGCAGACTTCCTGACGTACCGCCAGGCTGTGGCGGGTGACGCTGAACTTCACCCGCAGCGCGAAGGTGCCGTCCGGGGTGGCCAGGGCCACGTTAAGATGATCGTTCTCCTGGCCGCTCACCGCCAGGGCCAGGCCGGCAAAATGGTTTATGCGCCGCTCGGCCGCCCAGCGGGCCGCCTGCGCCAGCGTCTCCTCCTGCGCCGGGACCACTTCGCTGGCCAGCAGCGGCGCGCCGGCGCGGGACAGCTGGAGCGCCAGCAGACCGCCGGTAAACTGCTCGCTGAGCGTCAGGCTCAGCTGCCGCTCCTGCAGGCAGCGCGCAATCTGCGCCGGTAACCCTTCTGTGCCTTCGAAAATCAGGCTGTCGCCAGCCACTTTACGCACTTCCGGCCACAGAGCCAGCATGGCGTCACGCTGCTCAGCCGGTCCGGTCAGCTTCAGCTCAATGATCGGCATCGACGAGCGGTAGCCCATCACGACGCCAGGCGGTAACGTCAGCGGATTAAGGCTTTGCGCCAGCTCGCTCTCCGAGCGGCCAAAGGTGGTCAGACGCAGGCATACCGGCGGCTCCGGCAGCGTAAAGCGCTGGCGCAGACGCGGTAAAATCTCCTGCTCGACCATCACTTTAAATTCAGAAGGTACGCCGGGGGTGAAAAACATCAGGCAGCGATTGAGCTGGATGGCAAAGCCGCAGGCCGTGCCCACCGGGTTATTGATCATCTCGGCGCTGGCGGGGATTTCCGCCTGCTTACGGTTGCTTTCCGCCATCGGCCGCCCACGTTCGGCAAAGAAGCGGGTCATGGTATCCAGCCACTCCGGATGCAAAATAAGCCCTTCGCCTTTCGCGGTGGCCGCGGCCAGCGCGCTCAGGTCGTCGCTGGTGGGGCCGAGGCCGCCATTGACGATCAGCACATCCGCCTGTTCGCTGCGTTCGCGCAGAATCGCCACCAGCGCATCGAGATCGTCGCCGACGGTATGACGGCGCGTTAACGGTAAACCCTGATTAAAAAAGAAATCCGCCAGCCATGCTGCATTGGTGTCAACGATTTGACCATGCAACACTTCATCGCCAGTGGACAGCATTTCCACATTCAACATTGCTCACTCCTTGCCTGCCAGGTGGCAAATACTATAACGCAAAGCGGGATGCTGACGAGGAGGAAAATCTGGCGCGGCAAGAAGAGACCGCGCCGGAGGAGATTAGAAGCTGGCGCTGGCGCCGATGTACGGGCCGTCGGCGATGGTGTTATCGCGGTTGCCATCTTTACCCGCCAGGTTCAGATAGCGATAGCCCGCCTGGATGCTGAGCGGACGCATAATGGTCCAGCTGGCGCCAACGTTGGCTTCCTGATAGCTGTCAATACCGCTGGAGAGTGAATCCGGAGAGTAGTAGTAGTCGCCATACAGACGGAAGCTGTCGCCGATTTTCCACTGCAGGCCGCCGCCGACCGCTGCCGCATAGCCTTCATCACCCTGTTTCGGGTTGGTGTATACCCCTTTACCGCCCACGGTCGCGAGGAACGGCCCCAGCGGAATATTCAGGCCCAGGCCTAAACCCGCGGCGTCGCCGTCGTTATCGCTGTGCAACCAGTTACCCGAAACAGCCAGACCGGTGGACTCGGTGCCGAAGCCGACCCCAAGGTTGGTGTAATGCTCGCCTGCTTCGCCGGTAACGCTGATCGCATGGGCCGCCGAAGAAACCAGCATGACGCCAGCCAGCGCCATAAAAATGCTTTTTTTCATTATTTACTCTATCCAGAAAATTAAAATCAAAGAAGTCCCGAAAAAACTCGAAAATTCTACTGCGCACTCGTCAGGAATCAATGACCTGGCGAAATGATTTTTCACAAGAGTGTAACCAGTTGCGTCTTTTTACGGCATCGGACGTTGCCGGTGCGGGCGTCGGGAATTCAGCGTCATTCATATTGATGTTTAATATGATTTACGCCAAATACATTGACGTTAAAAGGGGCACACCGCACGATCGGCGCGGCGAGTGGGAATTCGTCGCCCTTTCCATGGCGGTGCTCCATACGGTTATTTTCGCTTAACGTAGCACTCGACAAGGCCAGGGCTTTATTTCTGTTGCGATTTACCGAGGCGGCTCGCAAACTGTTTCATCAGCCTACCGCCCTATCCCCTGAAGGAGAAAAACCATGCGTCAAAGGACGATTGTTTGCCCGCTAATCCAAAATGATGGCCATTACCTGTTGTGCAAGATGGCTGCCGACCGCGGGGTTTTTCCCGGACAGTGGGCGCTGGCCGGCGGCGGCGTGAAGCCAGGGGAACGTATCGAAGAGGCGCTGCGACGCGAAGTCCGCGAGGAGCTTGGCGAAAAACTGCAGTTGACCCGTATCACGCCATGGAGCTTCCGCGACGATACCCGCGTGAAAACCTATCCCGACGGGCGCCAGGAAACGATCTATATGATCTATCTGATCTTCGACTGCGTCAGCGCCAATCGTGACGTGACGATCAACGAGGAGTTTGACGATTACGCCTGGGTGAAAGCGGATGAGCTTAAAAACTACGATCTCAACGCCGCTACCCGCCTCACCCTGAGCATGAAGGGGCTACTCTGACGCCACGGTCGGCAGGCGCAGCGTCGCCTTCAGTCCGCCCAGGCTTTCGCTGCGCGAAAGCTGCAGGTGGCTACGATGCAGACGCGCGATATCGTTTACCAGCGCCAGCCCCAGCCCGGCGCCGGGTATCGCGCCCGCGTTATCGAGGCGGCGAAACGGCATCAGCGCCTGGTGTACCTTCTGGTCGTCAATTCCCGGGCCGCTGTCTTCCACGCTGAGCAGCACGGCGTCGCCGTCGCGATGCAGGCTAAGCGTGACCGTACCATATTCCGGGGTATAGCGAATGGCATTGTCGAGCAGGTTAGCGCACAGTTCCCCCAGCAGAACGCTATCGCCTGCCACCTGTACCGCCGACTGCTCGCCCTCATAGCCAAGATCGATATGTTTGCTCCGCGCTTGCGCAATACGCGAAAAGCAGCTGTTGCGCACAATTTCCGGCAAGTTAATCACCGCAAACGCCTGCTCCCGCTGTTTTACCGTCGCCAGCTGCAGCAACCGCTCCGTTAACAAGACCGTATCGTCCAGCGTGGCGCGCATCGCCTGCAGGCTTTCGCGCCACAATTGCGGATCGTCGCTGGCCAGCGCAACCGAAGCCTGCGTTTTCAGCACCGCCAGCGGGGTTTTCAGCTGATGGGACGCATCGGCGCTGAAGCGCTCCTGGCGGGAGATCATCACCCGCAGGCGGTCGATATAGCGGTTGAACGCGACAATCAGCAGCCGCGTTTCTGACCAGGGCAGCAGCTCCGGCAGCGGCGTCAGCAGGCCAGGTTCACGGCGCACCATCAGCGCGGAGAGCTGGCGCATGGGCCGCAGCACGCGGCGCAGCAGCCAGGCTGCCAGCACCAGCGTCAACAGGACCAGTAAGCCCTGCGACACCCAGGATGAGAAGAGTAATTGTCCAGCCAGCCAACGGCGGGACTGCAGCGTTTCGGCAATATAGATCTCCGCCATGCCCACGATGCCCCCTTCGTTGATGGGCTGCAGCAGGCGCGCCACGCGAATTGCCTGACCGCGATATTCGGTATGATAAAACCATGCCAGCGCCGGATAGAGCTGAGTTCGCGAGGTGGAGGGCGGCATCGCGGGCAGATCGTCATAGCCGGAAATGACCTTCCCCTGCGGGTCAAGCACCTTGTAATAGAGGCGATCGTTCATGTTGAGCTCGAAGCTGTCCAGCACCACCCAAGGCACATTCACCTCCAGTTGCCCTCCGCGCACCACCAGCCGCTCGGCCACCGTCCGCGCCGACGACAGCAGGGTACGATCGTAGGCTTGCGTCGCCGCCTGCAGCGCGCTGACGTAGCTATTAAACGCGGAGAGTCCCCACAGCAGAACCAGCGGCAGGCCGAGAAACAGCAATAGTTGGGCATAGAGCGATTGCGGCTTACCCCATCTCATGGCGCTCGCACTCAAGCAGATAGCCTAACCCGCGCAGGGTGGTTATACGCACATTGCTCGCCTGAAGTTTCTTGCGCAGACGGTGAATATAGAGTTCGATGCTTTCCGGACTGACGTCGTCGCTGAGACTGAACACCTGTTCGAATAACTGCTGGCGCGAAACCGGGCGGGTGCGGCGAAACATCAGCACCTTCAATAACGCCAGCTCACGCGGCGTCAAAGACAGCATCTGGCCACGGAGTAAAAAATAGCCTTCGTCACAATACGCCAGCTCACCAAGCTGCTGCACCTCATGCACCTGCCCTTCGCTGCGCCGGAGCAGCGCCCGCAGGCGGGCGTCAAGCTCTTCCAGCTCAAAGGGCTTGGGTAAATAGTCATCCGCGCCGGCATTTAAACCTTTCACCCGGTCCGCTACCGCGCTGCGGGCGGTCAGCAACAGCACCGGCAGAGTCTGCCCGCGCTTGCGCAGCCGCTGGACCACTTCAAGGCCATCGTACCCCGGCATACCGATATCCAGCACCGCCAGCGCATATTGCTCGCTTTGCAGCAGATGGTCGGCCGCACGCCCGTCAGCGACGCAATCCACAGCAAAACCGCCCTGCACCAGCGCTTTTTCCAGCCAGTGAGCCAGCTCACGGTTATCCTCGGCTAATAAGAGACGCATATCACATCCTGTAACGTTGCTGCCGCATTGAAAGGGAAATGAAAGGTAACTGTTTTAACAATCATGCAACCGAATCGCTATATGTCGGTTCACATAATCAAAAAAACCTGCCCTGTACCTGCTGAGGAAGCCTATGAAAACGCCATTTCTCCGTCATCTGAGCGCCATCGCGCTGTGCCTCTGTACCACATCCGCCTTCGCCGCAGAGGCCCCGTCCCGCACCGAATGTATCGCGCCTGCTAAACCGGGCGGCGGCTTTGACCTGACCTGTAAGTTGATTCAGGTGAGCCTGATGGAAACCGGCGCCATCGAAAAACCGATGCGCGTCACCTATATGCCCGGCGGCGTGGGCGCGGTGGCCTACAACGCCATTGTCGCCCAGCGCCCGGCAGAGCCGGGGACCGTCGTCGCCTTCTCCGGCGGCTCGCTGCTAAACCTGTCGCAGGGTAAATTCGGCCGTTACAGCGTCGATGACGTGCGCTGGCTGGCGAGCGTCGGCACCGACTACGGCATGATCGCCGTGCGCGCCGATTCGCCATGGAAAGATCTGAAATCGTTTATGACCGCGATGGAGAAAAACCCCTCCAGTATCGTGATTGGCGCCGGGGCCTCTATCGGCAGTCAGGACTGGATGAAAGCGGCGCTGCTGGCGCAAAAAGCCAACGTCGACCCGCATAAAATGCGCTATGTCGCCTTTGAAGGCGGCGGCGAGCCGGTGACCGCGCTGCTCGGTAACCATGTGCAGGCAGTCTCCGGCGATCTCAGCGAGATGGTGCCCTATCTGCAGGGTAATAAAATCCGCGTGCTGGCGGTCTTCTCCAGTGAACGACTGCCGGGCGCGCTCGCCGATGTCCCCACTGCAAAAGAGCAGGGCTACGACCTGGTCTGGCCGATTATTCGCGGCTTCTTTATGGGCCCGAAAGTCAGCGACGCCGAGTACCAGTGGTGGGTCGATGAATTCACTAAACTGCAGCAAACCGAAGCGTTCAAAAAGCAACGTGAACTGCGCGGCCTGTTTGAATTCAATATGAACGGCAAGGCGCTCGATACCTACGTTAAGCAGCAGGTCAGCGACTACCGCGAACAGGCGAAAGCCTTTGGCCTGGCAAAATAAACCGCGGAGGCGCTCATGAGCGATCGTATTTTTGCCGGAGTATGGCTGTTGTTATGTACTGGCGGTCTGTTTATCGCCTGGCAGATCCATAGCGAATACTCCTATGAACCCGTCGGCCCGCGCCCCTTCCCGCTCGGGATCATCGGCCTGATGCTGCTGTGCTCGGCGTTAATGCTGCTGCGTCGCCCGGACGCCGTCGAGTGGCCGGGACGGCATGTGCTGCAGCGTCTGCTGACCATGGTCGTGGTGCTGGTGGTGTACGCCTGGGGGTTTGAATGGCTCGGTTTTCCGTTGGCCACCGCGCTGCTGACGGCGATCATTGGTCTGCTGTTCGGCGCGACGCTGCCGGCGGCGGGCATTGCCGGCGTCGCGATGGGCGTGTCGTTATGGTACGCCTTCGACACCCTGCTCGATGTCACCCTGCCCCTCGGCATCTGGTTTAATTAACGGAGGCGTTTATGGATACCTGGATCTATCTCTCGCAGGGCTTCGCCGTCGCCATGACGCCGGAGAACCTGTTGATCGCCCTGATCGGCTGCTTTGTCGGGACTATCGTCGGCCTGCTGCCGGGGCTGGGGCCTATCAACGGCGTGGCGATCCTGCTGCCGCTGGCTTTCGCCCTGCATTTACCCGCGGAGTCGGCGCTGATCCTGCTGGCGACGGTCTATATCGGTTGCGAATACGGCGGGCGTATTTCATCGATTCTGCTGAACGTGCCCGGCGATGCCGCCGCCATTATGACCGCCCTCGACGGCTATCCGATGGCCCAGCAGGGTCGCGGCGGCGTTGCGCTGTCGATTTCCGCCGTCAGTTCCTTCTTTGGCTCACTGATCGCCATCGGCGGCATTATTTTGTTCGCGCCGCTGCTCGCCCAGTGGTCGCTGGCGTTCGGTCCCGCGGAATACTTCGCGCTGATGGTCTTCGCCATCGCCTGTCTTGGCAGCATGATGGCGCAGAACCCGCTGAAGTCGTTCCTCGCGGCGTTAATCGGCCTGGGGCTGGCGACGGTGGGCGTAGACGCTAATACTGGGGTTTACCGCTTCACCTTCGACAGCGTCCATCTCTCCGACGGCGTACAGTTTATTGTGGTAGTGATCGGCCTGTTCTCGGTTTCGGAGATCCTGCTGATGCTGGAGAGCACCAGCGGCGGACAAACCCTGGTGCGGAAAACCGGACGGATGCTGTTTAACACCAAAGAGGCCGCACAGTGCGTCGGCGCGACGCTGCGCTCCTCGGTGGTGGGTTTCTTCGTCGGTATTCTGCCCGGCGCCGGGGCGACCATCGCCAGCGCCATTACCTACATGACGGAGAAAAAACTCAGCGGTAACAGCGATAACTTCGGCAAGGGAGATATTCGCGGCGTGGCGGCGCCGGAAGCGGCCAATAACGCCTCCGCCTGCGGTTCCTTTATTCCCATGCTGACGCTCGGCGTGCCAGGGTCCGGCACCACCGCGGTGATGATGGGCGCGCTGACGCTGTATAACATTACGCCCGGCCCAGCGATGTTCACCGAACAGCCGGATATCGTCTGGGGGCTGATTGCCGCCCTGCTGATCGCTAACGTGATGCTGCTTATCATGAACATTCCGCTGATCGGCCTGTTCACCCGTATGCTGACCATTCCGCTGTGGTTTCTGGTCCCGGCCATCGCCGCGGTCTCCGCCGTCGGCGTTTACGCGGTACACAGCACCACTTTTGACCTGCTGCTGATGGTGGGGCTTGGCGTGCTTGGCTACATTATGCGCAAAATGCACTTCCCGATGTCGCCGCTGATCCTTGGCTTCGTGCTGGGGGAGATGCTGGAGCAGAACCTGCGCCGCGCGCTGTCCATCAGCAACGGCAATCTGGCGATCCTGTGGCAAAGCGGGGTAACCAAAACGCTGCTGGTGCTGGCCATCGCCGTGCTGGTGGTGCCGCCGCTGCTGCGTCTGCGGCGTAAACAGCGCCAGCGTCGCGCCGAAGCCAATATCAGCTAAGCCGGCGAATTGACCCATTCGCGCAGCGCCCGGCGCGAGATCTTAATCCCACCGTTCTTTAACGTTTCCGGCAGCCGCAGCCAACGCACCGGCTGCTGGAAACGCGCCAGCCGCTCCGCGCTCCATGCCGCCAGCACGCTCATTTCGCAGCCATCATCGCATTCCACCACCGCGACCGGACGCTGGCCATATTCCGCATCGTCCAGCGGCACGACAAACGCCTGTTGTATCTGCGGATGCGCCACGATGATCCGTTCCACCTCCTCAGGCTGGATCCCTTCCCCACCGCTGAAAAAGAGATTATCCAGGCGCCCGAGGAGAGTGAGCCGTCCATTGATGATCTCGCCGCGATCGCGGCTGGCAAACCACCCTTCGTCGTTGGTCAATGGCAACAATTGACCGTCGCGCCAGTAGCCCGCGGCCATACTCGCCGCTCGCAGCCAGACCTCGCCGGCAACGATTTTCATCTCCCGCCCCGGCAACGGCGCGCCTACATCCGCCGCGCCGTCGGCCTCTTTGGCGCAGACGGTGGAAGCGAACTCGGTCAGGCCATAGCCGCAGTAGGTGCGTACCCCCTGCCCCCGCGCCCGCTCGGTCAACTCGACCGGGATCGCCGCGCCGCCAAGCAGCACCGCCTTGAGGGAGAGCGCAGCACCGTCATTCAGCAGGCGCCACAGCTGAGTCGGCACCAGCGAAGCGTGGGTGCAGCCCTGCAGCATCTGCGCCAGCGGCTGTTTATCGCGCACCGTCAGCCGCGCGCCGGCCAGCAGCCAGCGCCACATAATCCCCTGTCCGGAGACATGAAACAGCGGCAGCGACAGCAGCCAGTCATCTTCTGCGGCAAACGGCATCAGCGCCAGCACGCCGGCGGCGCTGGCCAGATGGGCGCTGGCATCATGCACTGCCGCCTTCGGCAGACCGGTCGACCCCGAAGTCAGCGTCATTGAAGCGAAACGATCCCCGCGCCACGGCACAGCATGGGTTCCCGCTGCCGCCTGCAGGGTTAACGCCGGTAAATCCCCCGGCAGCGCATCGCCGTTAAGCACCAGCTGATGCTGGACGGTCAACGCTGGCAGCAGTTCCTGCAGCAACGCTGCGGGCAGCTGCGGATTCAGCGGCAGCACCCGCGCGCCGCACTGCAGCAGCGCCAGCCAGGCCAGCAGCGTCGAGGGCTGGTTAAAAGCCTGCAGCGCCACCCCGTGACCTGCCGTTACGCCCTGCGCGGCAAAGCCGGCCGCCAGCGCGTCAACGTGGTCGCACAGGTCGCGCCAGGTCAGCGGCTGGTCATTCAGGCGCAGCGCCTGCGCCTCTCCGCGCCGCTGGCGCCAGTGGCGCCAGGGCCAGTCGCAAAAGGTCACAACAGCGCCTCCAGCGTATCCATGTTGATCATCGGCAGGGTGCTTTCCGGCCACGGCCGTACCAGTTGGGCGCTCATCAGCGACAGGGTGTCCAGTCCGGGGATGGTCTGCGGCGTCAGCCAGGCGGCAACCCGCGCCAGCTGAGTTAACCCGAGGCTGGACTCGATCGACGAACTGATCACCGCGCTCAGCCCCAGCGCATGGGCCGCGGCGACCTGCTGCTGAACCTGGTGTAAACTGCCGGTTAGCGTCGGCTTGATCACCACCGCGCGCACGCCCGGCTCGGCGACGAAGCGAAAATCCGCCTCGCGCAGGCTTTCATCCCAGGCGATAGCGATCCCGGTTTCGCGGCTAAAGGCTCGTGAGTCCTCCGGCGTTTTACAAGGCTCCTCAATAAAGGCAATGCGCTGGCGATACGCCGGATTGACGTATTTCGCAAACTGCTGCGCTTTCAGCGGCGTCCAGGCCCGGTTGGCATCCAGACGCAGCTGCAGGTCGGGGATGGCTTCCAGCAGCAGATTAACCACCATGCCGTCGCGGACCGCCTCCCAGAGACCCACTTTCACCTTAGCGACTTTCTCGCCGGGCATCGCCGCCAGTCTGGCGAACAGCTCATCCGGATCGCCGGAGCAGAGCGGCGCTGCGCGATAATCCGCGGCCAGCGGCAGCTCGCCGCTGAGCTCCGCCTGCGCGCAGCTGATGCCAAACGCGACAGAGGGCAGCGCAGGAAGCGCCGGCTCCGCGCCGTCGCGCCAGGCCTGCGCCCAGAGCAATAGCGCCGCCTGCGCCTCCTCCAGGGTCTCTGCGCTGAATCCCGGCAGGGGAGATATTTCCCCCCAGCCTTCGCGTTCACCCTCCCGCAGGTGGATGAACAGCCCATCGCGGGTTTTTAACCGCCGTTCGCGCAGCACCACGCCCGCGTCCATCGGTATCTGCCAGCGGTAAACCTGCGAAATGCGCATTAGGGATTCCGTTTAAATTTGCTGAAGTCCGGCTGACGTTTCTGGTTGAAGGCATTGCGGCCTTCCTGCCCCTCTTCCGTCATGTAGAACAGCATAGTGGCGTTGCCCGCCAGCTCCTGCAGACCGGCCTGGCCGTCGCAGTCGGCGTTCAGCGCCGCTTTCAGGCAGCGCAGCGCCATTGGACTGTTCTGCAGCATTTCCCGACACCAACGCACCGTCTCTTTTTCCAGATCCGCCAGCGGCACCACGGTGTTCACCAGCCCCATATCCAGCGCCTGCTGCGCGTCATACTGACGGCAGAGGAACCAGATTTCCCGCGCTTTTTTCTGCCCGACGATGCGCGCCATATAGGAGGCGCCCCAGCCGCCGTCGAAGGAGCCGACCTTCGGCCCGGTCTGACCGAAGATGGCGTTTTCCGCCGCGATGGTCAGATCGCACATCATGTGCAACACGTGGCCGCCGCCGATAGAGTAGCCGGCCACCATCGCCACCACCGGTTTCGGGCAGGTGCGGATCTGGCGCTGAAAATCGAGTACGTTGAGATGATGTACGCCGGAGTCATCCTGATAGCCGCCGTAATCACCGCGAACTTTCTGATCGCCGCCGGCGCAAAAGGCTTTCTCACCTTCGCCGGTCAGGACAATCACCCCGATATTGTCGTCATAACGGGCATCCGCCAGCGCCTGGATCATTTCTTTGACGGTCAGCGGGCGGAAGGCGTTGCGCACCTGCGGGCGGTTGATAGTGATTTTGGCAATGCCGTCGGCCGATTTGTGGTAGCGAATATCGGTATAGCCTTCGGAACAATCGTGCCATTCAACAGGGGCATAGAGCATTGCTTCATCAAGAGAGATCATAGAATGTCCTTCAGTTAACTTGCCAAAATCTGCGCCAGACAGGCAATCACCGCCGCCGGGTTGTCCCGGTGCGCGTTGTGTCCGGCATGGTGAATAAGATGGAGATCCGCCGCGAGCGCCTGGGCGATGGCGTGAAACTTCGCGTCGCGCTCGCCGCACAGGTAATGAAAGGGGAAATCGCGCGCCTGCAGGGGTGCGCGCAGATCGGCCTGCCCGGCAAGGGAGGTCGCCTGCAGCATCGCCGCCAGCGTCGCACCGTTGTTCCGGCTGCGTAAGGCGACCAGCGCCGCGCGCTGCCCGGCGTTCAGTGAAGCGAAGACCGGCTGCTGATACCAGTCGGCAAAGACCTGCGCCAACGGCTCATGGCGAAAACGGTCCGCCCAGGCGCTGTCGTTGCTGCGCCGCGCCCGCCGCGCTTCGGCATCCTGCAGGCCAGGATGGCCGCCTTCGACGATCAGGCCGCGCAGACCCGCGCGCGGCTGGCAGGCGAAGTTCATCGCCACCCGGCCCCCCAGCGAGTAGCCGATCAGCCAGTAGTTAAGTATGTTGTAACTATTAAGCGTAGCCTGCAGCAGAATATTGACCCCGGCAAAGTCCTGCACTGCGATATTCGCGGAGCCGCCGTGGCCCGGCAGATCGAGATACAGCCGCGGCCAGGTGCGAAACGCGTCGCCCACTTCCCGCCACTCGTTGCGGTCGCCGGAAAAACCGTGCAGAAAGACCAGCCAGGGATAACCCGGCTGGCCATGTTCGACAGCCGCGCTGAGGGTCACAGGCGGCTTACCTGCGCCAGCAGCTGCTGGAGGGTCTGTGTGCCGTCGGTCTCATTGACCGCCAGCTCAATCACCGTCGCCCCTGCCCTGCGCCAGGCGCCGGCCAGCGCCTCATCCAGCGCCTGCCAGTCAGCCGGGCGATGATAGGCCAGACCGAACATCGCCGCCGCGTGGCTGAAATCAACATCCTGCGGCATTAAGTAGAACTGGCGCCGCTCGTCCTGCGGCGTCGGCAGCATGGAGAAAATCTGCCCGCCGTTGTTGTTCACCACGATCAGCACCAGCGGCGCCGACGCCTGGCGCAGTAGAGCCAGCGAGTTGAGATCGTACAGCGCCGAAAGATCGCCGACGATGGCCAGGGTTGGCCTGGCGCTGGCGCGCTGCACGCCGGCGGCGGTGGCGATCAAGCCATCAATGCCGCTGGCGCCGCGGTTGCTGTAAACCGGGTAGCCGGCCGGCAGCTGCGCCAGGGCGTCGATCAGGCGCACCACCAGGCTGTTGCCGACAAACAGTTGCCCCTGTTCCGGCAGATAGCGGCGAATTCGCTGCGCCAGCTGCGCTTCGCCAAAGGGTTCGTTGCTGGCGACCGCCGCCTCCCACGCCTGACGGGCCAGTTCAGGAATGGCCGTCGCCCACGGCTGGCGTTTCTCCGCCGGGTGCAGCTCAAGCCAGCGGTCAACGCTGGCGAGCAGACGGCGGCCGCGGTGCTGTGCCGGATCGAGACGACCGGCCAGATTATCCACCAGCCAGTATTCATCAGGCTCGCAGGTGGCCTGCCACTGCAGAACCCGCTTGCCGGTCAGGCTGCTGCCGAGCTGAACCACGATCTGCGCCTGCGCCAGCTCGCTCACCGCTTTGCCATTACCCAGCCACAGGTCAGCGCACGGCAGCGGCTGCCCGGTCTGCGACAGGACATCGCCGATCAGCGGCCAGCCGAGGGTTTGGGCCCACTCGGCCACTTTTTTCCCTTCGGCAGCGCTCATTCTGCCCGCCACGACCACGCCGCGCTTTTGCCGCCAGAAGAACCAGTCGCGCTGTTTCTCACTTTCCCTCTGCAGCGCCTGACGTAACCAGGGCTTATCGCTCTGCCACCAGCTGCCGAGCTGCTGCTGCCACTCCACGCCGGTATCATCCATATCGCCATACAACGGTTCGGCGAACGGGCAGTTGATATGCACCCCGCCGGCGTGCAGCTCGCCCAGCGCCTGGTCGATGGTCGAGACCAGCCAGCGGGCGGAAATATCCTGCGAGGGACGCGGCAGAGAAATCGTCTGCGACGGATGGGAGGCGAACATCCCCGGCTGACGAATCGCCTGATTGGCGCCGCAGTCGATCAGCTCCGGCGGACGGTCGGCGGTCAGGAGAATCAGCTTTTCCCCGGTGAGACCCGCCTCAATCAGCGCCGGATAGAGATTCGCGGTGGCGGTCCCGGAGGTCACAATGACCGCCACCGGCTGACGACTGGCTTTCGCCAGACCGAGCGCCAGGTGGCCGAGGCCGCGTTCGTCAAAATGGGTATGATGGATAAAGGCGCGGTTTTCCGCCGCCGCCAGGGTTAAGGGTGTCGAGCGCGAGCCCGGCGCGATGCAGATATGCTGCACGCCGTGGCGCGTTAAAGCTTCCAGGATCACTGCCGCCCAGCGTCGGTTAAATGCGCTTACTGACATGAAATTGTCCGGTATCAAATATTGATGCTAAGTATAGATAAGCCAAAGTGACGGCGTTTTGATATGCATCGTCATTCCCGCTTATGGACAGAGTAGCGAGCGCAGCCCGGCCGCTTTGTTGTCAATCTCCTGCCACTCCTGCAGCGCATCGGAGCCGCTGACGATCCCCGCCCCGGCATACAGTCGCAGGGTGTCGTTGTCCACTTTCGCCGAACGCAGCGCCACGCAAAACTCGCTTTGCGCCAGCGACAGATACCCGGCGGAACCGGCGTACCATTCACGGGAAAAAGGTTCATGGCGCTGAATGAATGCCAGCGCCGCCCGCCGCGGCAGGCCGGCCACCGCGGCGGTAGGCTGCAGCTGCAGCAGACAGCGGCTGTCGTCAGGCTCCGCCAGCTCGGTCCAGATGCAGCGTCGAAGATGCTGTACCTTGCGCAACCTCACCACCTGCGGCGGCAGAACGTCCAGCGTCGAGGCCTCACTCTGCAGGCGCTGGCAGATATCCTCCACCACCAGCATGTTTTCCCGCTGATTTTTGTCGTCTTTCATCAACCAGTCGGCCAGCTGCTGCGCCTTCGCGTCATCCTGATGATTAGCGACGGTGCCCGCCAGCGCTTCGGTGCGCAGCAGCGCGCCGCGCCGGCGCCACAGCCGCTCCGGCGTGGAGCCGAAAAACGCCTGACGGGCATTGAACGCCATCAGGAAATGAAAACAGTTAAGATTGCGGCTGCGGCTGGCGGCCATGATGCTCACGGCATCCAGCGGGGCGGCAAACTGCAGGTCGGTTGCCCGCGCCAGCACCACTTTATCCATGTCGCCGGCGGCGATGGCCTGCGTCGCCAGGTCTATCATTGCCTGCCACAGGGGATAATCGGAGGAGTGGCGCTCGCACAACAGCGGCGGTACGCCGCCAGGGGTCGCCTGGGCGGTGGTCAGGCTGGCGAGAAAATCACGCGCCGTCATGGCATCGTCGCGCAGGGAGAGGTCGCTGTGCAGCACCAGCCGCATCACGGCCCTGCCGCCGCACCGACGCCATTCCAGACGCGGCAGCACCAGCCGGCCTTGCTGCGGGGCAAACGCATTCAGGCCGCAGATGCGCAGATCCTGCCGTCCGGCCTGGTGTAAAAAGCGGTTCGCCGCGTCGAGCGAGGGAAAGCTTTTTACCGCCCCCAGCGCCGCCATCTCCTCGTCGCCATTGCGCTGCTGCCAGTAGAACTGCGGCCACTGCGGCTGCTGGCCGCACCATAGCAGCGGATCGAAGGCATCATTCAGCGGAAAGGCAATATCGATAATTCGCGTGCCGGGTGAGTCAGGAAAGGGCTCACTCAGGCCGTCACGTAAACGGGCCAGCGCAGTGGAAACAGACAGCACGCAAACCTCCACGGTAGTAAAACCCCACATTATAAGGGGTTCGACGGCGGAATAGCAGTACCCATGACGAGGGAGCGGGTTTTATCTCACCTGCTCGCCGGCCCGGAACAGGGTTGGAATGTGAGTGTTGAGGGGTCAAACAGCGCGGCTTTCCCGCGCCATGCCGATGTGCGGAATGCCATCCTCATCATAGACCTCAGTCACCGGCGTAAAACCGAAGTGGGCGTAAAAAGTTTGCAGGTGCGCCTGCGCCCCAAGGTAAATCGACTTTTGCGGCCAGTGCCGCTGACAGCTGGCCAGCGCCTGCGCCATCAGCTGCTGGCCAAGCTTTTCGCCGCGCGCGGCGGGGCTGACGATAACCCGGCCAATCACCACCGGATCGTACATCTCTTCGCTTTTAAGGATCCGCGCATAAGCCACCAGTTCGCCATCGCGCCAGCCGAGAAGATGGCGATTTTCCCCAACCAAATCATCGCCGTCGACATCCTGATAAGCGCACTGCTGCTCCACGACAAAGACTTCGCTGCGCAGCTTCAGCAGCGCATACAGCTGGGGAACGGTGAGTTCACTATGATGGAGGTCCTGCCAGGTCATCATCTGCTGCTCCTTATTGATATACTGATGTTTTGCGACTCGCCCTGAGGACACTGGACGATGGAATTAACTTTTTTGGGGACATCCGCCGGGGTGCCGACCCGCACGCGTAATATGACGTCGATAATACTCAATTTGCAACAGCCAACCCGCGCCGAAATGTGGTTGTTTGACTGCGGCGAAGGGACCCAGCATCAGTTTCTGCATACGCCCCATCATCCTGGCAAACTGAATAAGATCTTTATTACCCATTTGCACGGCGACCATCTGTTCGGCCTGCCCGGACTGCTGTGCAGCCGCTCGATGCAGGGGAATTCGCTGCCGCTGACGGTCTACGGACCAACAGGAATAAAAGAATTCATTGACACCGCGCTGCGCCTCAGCGGCTCGTGGACCGACTATCCTCTGACCATCATCGAAGTCGGCCCCGGTCTGGTGTTCGACGAAGAGGGCTATCGGGTCACCGCGTTCCCGCTTAGCCATCCGGTGGAGTGCTACGGGTATCGCATTGAGCAACACGACAAGCCCGGCGCCCTCGACGCCGCCCGGCTGATTGCCGACGGCGTGCCTCCCGGGCCGCTGTTTCACCGCCTTAAGCGCGGTGAACAGGTGACGCTGGCGGATGGCCGGGTGATCGACGGCAGCCGCTACCTGGGGCCCGCCACGCCGGGTAAAACGCTGGCCATCTTTGGCGATACCGCCCCCTGCCCGCAGGCGCTGGAGATGGCGCGCGGGGCGGATGTGATGGTCCACGAGACCACCCTGGAGCAGGCGATGGCGGAGAAAGCCAATAGTCGCGGCCACTCCTCCAGTCAGCAGACCGCGACGCTGGCTAAAGAGGCAGGCGTCGGCACGCTTATCGCCACCCACTTTAGCTCACGCTACGATGCCGAGGGCTGCCTGCGGATGCTGGCGGAATGCCGGGAGATTTTCCCGGACACCCTGCTGGCGGAAGACTTTATGGTTTACACGGTGGCGTAACATTCCGGGCATAAAAAAACCGCCATTCCGGCGGTTTTTTTATTGAGTCAATCCACTTACATCAGCGGCGTCGCCAGCTGCACGATGCTAATCAGCGGCTGCGGCCAGATACCGAGCACCAGCACCAGCAGGGCAGAGATCAGCACCACGATACCGCCAGCGCTGTACTGCCAGTTCGACGGCGCATCACGGTTCAGCTGCTCCGGCGCGCTCAGGTACAGGCTCACCGCCACGCGCAGGTAGTAGTAGAGACCGATCGCCGAGCCGACAACCACCGCGGCAACCAGCCACCACAGATGGGCGTGAACACCGACGGCCAGCACGTAGAACTTACCGATAAAGCCGAGAGTCATTGGGATACCGGCCAGGGAGAGCATCATCACCGTCATCACCGCCGACAGGATCGGACGGTGCCAGAACAGACCGCGGTAGGAGAACAGCGAGTCCGCGTCCGGGCCACGGTATGGGCTGGACATCAGGCTGACCACGCCGAACGCGCCGAGGCTGCTGAACAGGTAGCCGGCCAGGTAGACGCCAACGGCTTCCATCGACATTTCGCCGCTTTGCAGGGCGATCAGCGCCACCAGCAGATAGCCGAGGTGGGAGATAGAAGAATAACCGAGCAGACGTTTGATATTGGTCTGGCTCAGCGCCATCAGGTTACCGAAGATGATAGAGGCGAAGGCGATCAGCCCCAGCACCACGCGCACCGCTTCGCTGTTGCCCACCGGCATGTACAGGAACAGACGCATCACCACGCCGAAGATGGCGATCTTGCTGGCGGTCGCCAGGAAGGTGGAGACCGGCGCAGGCGCCCCCTGGTAAACGTCCGGCGTCCACAGGTGGAACGGCACCAGCGACAGCTTAAAGCCAAGACCGACGATCATCAGGCCGAGACCCGCCAGCAGCAGCGGCTCGTGCAGCGTGTTGTCCGCCAGGCTCTTGCCCAGCGCAAGGAAGGACAGGTTGCCGGAGTTCGCATACACCAGCGCCATACCGAACAGCAGGAAAGAGGAGGCTGCCGCGGAGAGGATGGTGTATTTGATGCTCGCTTCCAGCGAACGCTTCTGGCGGAAGGCGTAGCCGACCAGGCCGAACAGCGGCAGCGAGATTAACTCAATGCCGAGGAACAGCGCCGCCAGATGATTCGCACCGGCCAGCAGAATGCCGCCCAGGGCGGCGATCAGCACCAGCAGGTAGAACTCTTCTTTGTTGTCCTTGTAACCCTCAAGCCACGGATAGGCGAAAGTACAGGTGGCGAGACTCGCCAGCAGCACCAGCCCAGTGTAGAGCATCGCGTAGCCGTCAACGCGGATCAGCGGCGTGACGTCCATTGCCCCATTCTGGCCGACGAACCAGAGCGAGACCAGCGCGGCGTTAAGCCCGAGAACCGACAGCGTGGCATTGAGAAAATGATTGCGTCGCCACGCAATGGAGAGCATCACAACCACCACCGTCAAGCCGACGATCAGCAGCGGTAGCAGTGCGATCAGTTGTTGTGGAGTTATTGTCATGGCGAATTACGGCCTTGTAGTAGAAACAGAATTAACAAACCACTGCTGAATGTTGCTCATCGCAGCATGCGAGGTGTCGAGGATCGGCTGCGGGAAGAAGCCCAACAGCACCAGCAGCACCACCAGCAGCAGGATGATAGACAGTTCACGCAGGGACATCCCCGGCAGCGCTTTCGCCGCGATTTCGCTTTTCGCTTTACCGAAGTAAGCGCGATGCAGCATCGACAGCGAGTAAACGGACGCGAATACCAGACCAAAGGTCGAGATCACGGTGATCACCGGCACCACTTTATAGCTGCCGAACAGGATCATAAATTCGCCGACGAAGTTACCGGTGCCCGGCATCCCCAGGGTGGCGACGGCGAAGAACATCGACATCGCCGGCAGCCATTTGATTTTGCTCCACAGACCGCCCATCTGACGCATGTCACGGGTATGTAGACGTTCGTACAGCTGGCCGCAGAGAATAAACAGACCCGCCGCGGAGAGACCGTGAGCAATCATCTGGATCACCGCCCCCTGATACGCCAGCTGGCTGCCGGTGTAGATAGCAATCAGCACGAAGCCCATGTGGGACACGGAGGTGTAGGCGATGAGACGTTTGATATCAGTCTGGGCAAAGGCCATCCACGCACCGTAGAAGATCCCGATCACGCCCAGCCACATGGCGATAGGCGCAAACTCGGCGGAGGCGTTCGGGAACAGCGGCAGCGCAAAGCGCAGCAGACCGTAGGCCGCAGTTTTCAGCAGGATCCCCGCAAGGTCGACGGAACCGGCGGTCGGCGCCTGGGAGTGGGCGTCCGGCAGCCAGCCGTGCAGCGGCACCACTGGCATTTTCACCGCGAAGGCGATGAAGAAGCCGAGCATCAGCAGATATTCCACGCCGTGGGACATCGGGGTTTTCAGTAGCTCTTCATAGTTGAAAGTCCACACGCCGGTGGCGTTGAAGTGGACGAATGCCAGCGCCAGAATGGCAATCAGCATCACCAGGCCGCTCGCCTGGGTATAGATGAAGAACTTGGTGGCCGCCGTGATACGCGTTTTACCATCAGAGGCTTTGTGGCCCCACAGCGCGATCAGGAAGTACATCGGCACCAACATCATTTCCCAGAAGAAGAAGAACAGGAACATGTCGATGGCGAGGAACACGCCGATGACGCCGCCCAGGATCCACATCAGGTTGAGGTGGAAGAAGCCCTGGTATTTTTCGATTTCGCGCCAGGAACAGAGCACCGCCAGCACGCCGAGCAGGCCGGTCAGCACTACCATCAGCAGCGACAGGCCGTCGATCGCCAGATGAATGCTAATGCCGAAGCGTGGGATCCACGGCAGCACGAACTCAGACTGCCACTGCGGAATACCCGCGGATTGCGTCAGAGAATAGCCGCCCTGCATCCACAGCTGCAGGCCAAGCACCAGCGTCAGTCCCATGGTAATCAGCGCGATCCAGCGCGGCACTTTCACGCCAAAGCGTTCGGTCTGCCAGCACAGGAAGCCGCCGATAAAGGGGATTAATATCAACCAAGGCAATAACATGGTGATTTTTATTCCTTATTTAAGTCCGGTTCAGGCTATCTTACTCGTCATAACGAACTCCGGCTGTGCTCACAATCCTCACGTACTTTAGTACGCTCCGATTGCTCCGCGCAGGCGGCGTCCACTTTGACTTCGCCGATAACGCCTGTCCTTTACGACCTGATTTTCAACGAATTCTCACAGAAAATTCACTTCGGTTTGAGGCTTGTTTTGTCAGGTGGAGCTAATGCTAACCCGACCTACGCTCCCGTAGGCCCGGCAAGCACCGCGCCGCCGGGCAACACAAAGGTTCTCAAACTCAACGCAATACCATCAGCAGCGCCAGCACCACCACCGCGCCAATGCTCATTGACGCCACATACCAGCGCAGATAGCCGTTCTCGCTCACCAGCAGGCCTTTACCTGCGAAGCGGGAGAGGAGCGCCGGGATGTTCATCAACGAGTTCAGCGGATCGCTCTTCAGCAGCCAGGCAATGCCGAGGAATGGCTTAACGAATACTTTGTCGTATAACCAGTCGAAGCCCCAGGCATGGAACCACCAGGTACCGAAGAAGCGGCCAGGCGCGCTGTTGGCGATAGAGGTCACCAGGGTGCGTTTGCCCAGCCACAGCCATGCGGCGATCAGGATGCCGGCAATAGCGATGATCCCGGAGGCAATCTCCAGCGTCATCACGCTGCCGTGTGCCAGTTCAGTGGTCTGCGGTAAGACGCCTTCCAGCGGCGGCACGATCAGCGCGCCAACGAAGGTGGACAGCACCAGCAGCACAATCAGCGGCAGATGATGGGTGATCCCCTTCCCTGCGTGCGCGTGAATTTGCTCTTTACCGTGGAACACAATGAAAATCATGCGGAAGGTGTACAGCGAGGTCATAAAGGCGCCGACCAGGCCCGCCACCATCAGGTTGATATGGCCGTTGGCCATCGCCCCCGCCAGAATCTCATCCTTACTGAAGAAGCCTGCGGTAATGAGCGGCAGAGCGGACAGCGCCGCGCCCCCCACCAGGAAGCAGACGTACACCAGCGGAATAGATTTGCGCAGGCCGCCCATCTTGAAGATGTTCTGTTCGTGATGGCAGGCGAGAATCACCGAACCAGACGACAGGAACAGCAGCGCTTTAAAGAACGCGTGAGTCATCAGATGGAAAATCGCCGCGTCCCATGCCTGCACGCCCAGCGCGAGGAACATGTAGCCAATCTGGCTCATGGTGGAGTAAGCGAGAACGCGTTTAATGTCGGTCTGCACCAGCGCGGCGAAGCCCGCCAGCACCAGGGTAACCGCCCCGACGATCCCGACCAGATGCAGCACTTCCGGCGTCATCAGGAACAGACCGTGGGTACGGGCGATCAGGTAGACGCCCGCGGTGACCATGGTCGCGGCGTGGATCAGCGCGGAAACCGGCGTCGGACCCGCCATCGCATCGGCAAGCCACGTTTGCAGCGGCAGCTGGGCGGATTTACCGACCGCGCCGCCGAGCAGCATCAGCGTCGCCCACTGCAGCGTGGTGCTGCCGTTAGCAAAGTGCTGCGGCGCCAGCTCAACCATTTCGCGGAAGTTGAGGGTACCCAGTTCGTTGTAGAGGATGAACAGCGCGAAGGCGAGGAACACGTCGCCGACGCGGGTCACCACAAACGCTTTCATCGCTGCGGCGCCGTTCTTCGGATCGGTGTAGTAGAAGCCGATCAGCAGGTAAGAGCAAAGACCCACCCCTTCCCAACCCAGGTACATCAGCAGCAGGTTGTCGGCCAGTACCAGAACCACCATGCTGGCGATAAACAGGTTGGTGTAGGCGAAGAAGCGGGAGTAGCCCTCTTCACCGCGCATATACCAGGAGGCGAACATGTGGATCAGGAAGCCGACGCCGGTCACCACGGAGAGCATGGTCAGCGACAGGCCGTCCAGCACCAGGTTGAAGCCGATGTTGAAATCCCCTACCGACATCCAGGTCCACAGCGGCACGCTGACCGCCTGTTTGCCGTTAGCGAAAAAGTCGACGCCGACATAGGCGGTGACCAGCGCCGCCAGGCCTACCGAGCCCATGCCAACGGTGGCGGAAAGGTTTTCCGACCAGCGCCCGCGGGAGAAGGCCAGCAGCACAAAGCCAATCAATGGCAAAAGAATGGTTAAGGCAAGCATGTTCATCCACGCAACTCACTTACTGAATCGATGTTCAGGTTCTGGCGGCGACGATGGAGCTGCAGCAGCAGCGCCAGACCGATACTCGCTTCCGCAGCCGCAAGGCTGATGGCGAGGATATACATAATCTGACCATCTGCCTGGCCCCAGTAGCTGCCCGCCACCACAAAGGCCAGCGCGGCGGCGTTAATCATGATTTCCAGGCTGATCAACATAAACAGCAGATTGCGGCGGATCACCAGCCCCGTCAGACCAAGCACAAACAGGATGGCCGCGAGGATCAGTCCATGTGTTAAGGGGATCATGCGTGTTCCTCCGTTTTTCTTTTGTCGCTGTCGTTCACGCGGTTGCTCAGCACCTCGCCGGCGCGCTCTTCGCGACCGATGTGGAAGGCGACCACCAGGCCCGCCAGCAGCAGCATGGAGGCCAGCTCCACCGCCAGGACGTACGGCCCAAACAGCGCAATACCCACTTCTTTAGCGTTGATTGCCGCGCCGTCGATACCCTGGTCGTTAATCCCCAGAATGGCGTAAACGATAACCACCAGCAGCACTGCGGAGAGGATGGCCGGGCCAATCCAGATCCCCGGCTGCAGCCATTTGCGTTCCTGTTCGATTTCGCTGCCGCCCAGGTTGAGCATCATCACCACGAAGACGAACAGCACCATAATGGCCCCAGCGTAGACGATAATCTCCAGCGCCCCGGCGAAGTACGCGCCCAGCGAGAAGAACACCCCGGCAATCGCTAACAGCGAAATGATCAGGTACAGCAGCGCATGCACCGGATTGGTGTGAGTGACGACCCGCAAGGTTGCGAGGATGGCGATCAGGCCACAGATATAAAAAGCGAATTCCATTGCCCTCTCCTTACGGTAACAGGCTCTTGACGTCGATCGGCTTAGCTTCGTTTTCCGCTTCGCCCTTATCTTTGCCGTCGATTGCCATACCCGCCATCCGGTAGAAGTTATATTCCGGGTATTTGCCCGGACCGGAAATCAGCAGATCCTCTTTTTCGTACACCAGATCCTGACGTTTGTATTCACCCAGCTCGAAGTCAGGGGTCAACTGGATCGCCGTGGTCGGGCACGCTTCTTCGCACAGACCGCAGAAGATGCAGCGTGAGAAGTTGATGCGGAAGAACTCAGGGTACCAGCGGCCGTCTACCGTCTCTGCTTTCTGCAGCGAAATACAGCCCACCGGGCAGGCTACCGCACACAGGTTACAGGCGACGCAGCGCTCTGCACCGTCCGGATCGCGCGTCAGCACGATGCGGCCGCGATAACGCGGCGGCAAATAGACCGGCTCTTCCGGGTACATCCGGGTTTCACGTTTGGCGAAGGCATGCAGGCCAATCATCCAGATACTCCGGACCTGGGTGCCGAACCCCACCAATAATTCTTTTAAGGTCATGTTCAATTCACCCCTTATTGCGCCTGCCAGAGAATGACAGCCGCCGTTACCAACAAGTTGACCAGCGTTAACGGCAGGCATACCTTCCAGCCAAAGGACATTACCTGGTCATAGCGCGGACGCGGTAATGATGCGCGGATCAAAATGAACATCATCATGAAGAACGCGGTTTTCAGCGCGAACCAGATGAAAGGAGGTAACCACGGGCCATTCCAGCCGCCGAAGAACAGCGTGACGATCAGCGCTGAAACGGTGACGATACCGATGTATTCACCCACGAAGAACAGACCGAACTTCATGCCGGAGTATTCAATGTGGTAACCATCGGCCAGCTCCTGCTCCGCTTCCGGCTGGTCGAACGGGTGACGGTGACACACCGCCACGCCGGCGATGGCGAACGTCACGAAGCCGAAGAACTGCGGGATAACGTTCCACAGATGCGCCTGGTTGTTGACGATATCGGTCATATTGAATGACCCCGCCTGCGCCACCACGCCCATCAGGGAGAGGCCGAGGAACACTTCGTAGCTTAGGGTCTGCGCGGAAGCACGCATCGCCCCCAGCAGGGAGTATTTGTTGTTGCTCGACCAACCGGCGAACAGCACCGCGTAAACCGCCAGGCCTGCCATCATCAGGAAGAACAGGATCCCGATGTTCAGGTCAGCCACCACCCACGTCGGGCTGACCGGCACGATAGCGAAGGCCAGCAGCAGCGAGGTAAAGGCGATAACCGGCGCCAGAGTAAAGATCACGCGATCGGAAAAGCGCGGGATCCAGTCCTCTTTAAAGAACATCTTGATCATGTCGGCGACCAGCTGCAGCGAACCGCCCCAGCCCACCCGGTTTGGCCCGTAGCGGTTCTGGAACAGACCGAGCAGACGACGCTCGCCGAAGCTCATGAACGCGCCGCAGGTGACCACCACCAGCAGAATGACCACGGCCTTCAGGATGCTTAACAGAATGTCGATAAGATCCGGCGTTAACCAGCTCATGCTTTCGCCTCCTGCAGTGAATCAATACGCGATCCGGTCAGTACCGGCGCAATGCCCGGCATGCCCATCGGTAAGCCAACCTGCCCTGCGGTCAGACCTTCAGAGATAACCAGCGGCAGACGCAGGGTCTGGCCTTCCACGCTAAAGGAGAGCATCGCCCCGGCGTTGACGCCAAGCTTCGCGGCATCCGCCGGGTTCAGCTTGATGTACGGCTCAGGCATCCGGCTCTGGAACACCGGCGCGCGCTGTGACAGCTCATCGCTGCCAAACAGGTGATAATAAGGTGCGATACGCCATTTCCCCTCTTCCGCCTGGAAGCTGGCCGGCACCGCCGTGAAGTATTCCAGCCCGCTGGCGGAAGCTTCAAACAGGCGGACGCCCGGATCGCCATGGCGCAGTTTCCCGCCCACTTCATCCTGGAACTTGTTCCATGCCTGCGGGGAGTTCCAGCCCGGCGCCCAGGCGAACGGGATCTGCGAACGCGGGGCAGACGGCTGGTTGTTCCCTTCCATGGAGAAGGCGAACATCGTGTCTTTATCCTGCGGCTGACGCGGCTCGTGGACGCTGATGTTAGCGCGCATCGCCGTGCGGCCGCTGTAGCGGTGCGGTTCACGCGCCAGTTTCTGCCCACGAATGCGGAAGGTCGCATCCGGCGCGGCATCTTTTATGCCCGCCAGCTGCGGCAGTGCGGCAATCGCGGCATCGATAACGTGGTCCAGCTGCGTCCAGTCAACCTGACGGTTGTTAACGGTGCTGTGCAGAGAATGCAGCCAGCGCCAGCTTTCCAGCATCACGGTTTTCGCGTCGTAGTAGGCCGGGTCGTAGACCTGGAAGAAACGCTGGGCGCGGCCTTCGTTGTTCACCACGGTACCGTCGCTTTCCGCAAAGCTTGCCGCGGAGAGCACCAGGTGCGCTTTGTCCATAATCGCCGTGCGCTGATGGTCAACCACCATCACCAGCGGCGCTTTGGAGAGCGCTGCGTCGACGCGGGCGGCGGAAGCATGACGGTGAAGGTCGTTTTCCAGCACGATAACTGCGTCTGCGGCACCGCTTTCCAGTTCGTCGAGCGCCTCCTCAAGCGAGCCGCCGCCGATCATACCCAGACCGACGCTGTTCACCGCGCGGGCAACCATGGTCACGCCGACGTCGGCGCCACGGCCTTTCAGGGCTTTCGCCACGTTAGCGGCGGCCTGGATGATCTCCATGCTGCCGGCGTTGGTCCCGGAAATAATCAGTGGTTTTTTCGCCCCGGCCAGCGCCTGGACGATGACATCGACTTTACCCTGCAGTTCGCGGCTCAGGCCGTCAACCGCCGGCGCGCTGTCGTCCAGCGCATGGGCGATGGCGAAGCCGAGACGCGCCTGATCTTCTACCGGCGCGCGGTAGGTCCACGCGGCGATGTCATCCAGGCGGGTGTCATCGATGTTGGTGACGAATAGCGGGTGCTTGGCGCGCTGGCCGATGTTGAGGATCGCCGCAATCTGCCAGTCGGCCACTTTCTGTGCCGCCGCCATTTCGCGTGCTTTCCCTTTCACCGCCTGACGCACCGCCAGCGCGACGCGCGCGCCGGTCTGGGTAATGTCTTCGCCCAGCACCAGTACCGCGTCGTAGGATTCGATATCGCGCAGGCTTGGGGTGTGGATCCCACCTTCGCGAAGCACTTTCAGCATCATCTGCAGGCGCGCTTGTTCGCCTTTGGCGATGCCGGTATAGAAATTGTCGGCGCCCACCAGCTCGCGCAGCGCGAAGTTGCTTTCAATGCTGGCGCGCGGGGAGCCGATGCCGATCACTTTCTTCGACTGGCGCAGAATATCCGCCGCGCCCTGCATCGCCTGCTCGGCGTTGAGGGTAATCAGATCGTCGCCGCGGCGCTGAACCGGCTGACGCGGACGGTCTTTCAGGTTCACGTAGCCATAGCCGAAACGACCGCGGTCGCAGAGGAAGTAGCGGTTAACGGTCCCGTTATAGCGGTTTTCGATACGACGCAGCTCGCCATAGCGTTCGCCCGGGCTGATGTTGCAGCCAATGGAACACTGCTGGCAGATGCTCGGCGCAAACTGCATGTCCCACTTACGGTTATAACGCTCGGAGTGCGTTTTATCAGTGAAGACGCCGGTCGGGCAGACTTCCACCAGGTTGCCGGAGAATTCGCTCTCCAGGGTGCCATCTTCCGGGCGGCCGAAGTAGACGTTGTCGTGGGCGCCATAGACGCCCAGATCGGTGCCGTCGGCATAATCTTTGTAGTAGCGCACGCAGCGGTAGCAGGCGATGCAGCGGTTCATTTCGTGAGAAATAAACGGCCCCAGATCCTGGTTGCGGTGGGTACGCTTGGTAAAACGATAGCGGCGGAAGCTATGGCCGGTCATCACCGTCATATCCTGCAGGTGGCAGTTGCCGCCCTCTTCGCAGACCGGGCAGTCGTGCGGGTGGTTGGTCATCAGCCACTCCACCACGCTTTCGCGGAACTGCTTCGCTTCGCCGTCGTCGATAGAAATAAAGGTGCCATCGGATGCCGGAGTCATACAGGACATCACCAGGCGACCACGCGTGTCTTCCGCGTTCTGATATTGCTTCACCGCACACTGGCGGCAAGCACCGACGCTCCCTAGCGCCGGATGCCAGCAAAAGTAGGGAATATCAAGCCCAAGAGAGAGACAAGCCTCCAGCAGGTTGTCCGCTCCGTTGACCTCGTATTCTTTGCCGTCTACATGAATCGTAGCCATTAGCGTGCTTCCAAAAATAAAAAAACCTTTAGATTACCAGCGCGTCTTAAGCAGGTTCGGCTGAATCCCGTTGATTGCATGGGTATTGCTGAACTGCTGCTTAATGCCAGCCTCGAATTCTTCGCGGAAATATTTAATCGCGCTCTGCAGCGGCTCAACCGCGCCCGGCGCGTGCGCGCAGAAGGTTTTCCCTGGGCCCAGGAATCGACACAGTTGCTCAAGCGTTTCGATATCGCCAGGCTGACCTTCGCCGCGCTCCAGGGCGCGCAGGATCTTCACGCTCCACGGCAGACCATCGCGGCACGGCGTACACCAGCCACAGGACTCGCGGGCAAAGAACTCTTCGAGGTTGCGCACCAGCGAGACCATGTTGATCTCGTGGTCAACGGCCATCGCCAGCGAGGTACCCAGACGGCTGCCCGCTTTACCAATGCTTTCGAACTCCATCGGCAGATCGAGGTGCGCTTCGGTGAGGAAGTCGGTCCCTGCCCCACCCGGCTGCCAGGCTTTAAACTTCAGGCCATCGCGCATACCGCCGGCGTAATCTTCAAGGATCTCGCGGGCCGTGGTGCCGAACGGCAGCTCCCAAACGCCCGGGTTCTTCACGCGGCCGGAGAATCCCATCAGCTTGGTGCCGGCATCTTTACTGGTGGAGATGTTCTGGTACCACTCGACGCCGTTAGCCAGAATCGCCGGCACGTTGCACAGGGTTTCCACGTTGTTGACGCAGGTCGGCTTACCCCACACGCCGGAGCTCGCCGGGAACGGCGGCTTGGAGCGCGGGTTAGCGCGGCGGCCTTCCAGGGAGTTGATCAGCGCCGTCTCTTCGCCGCAGATATAGCGTCCTGCCCCGGTGTGGACAAACAGCTCGAAGTCAAAACCAGTGCCGAGGATATTTTTCCCCAGCAGGCCCGCCTCGGTGGCTTCGGCAATCGCGCGGCGCAGATGCTGGGCCGCTTCGATATACTCTCCGCGCAGGAAGATGTAGCCGCGATAAGCCTTCAGCGCAAAGGCGGAGATCAGCATGCCTTCCACCAGCAGGTGCGGGAGCTGCTCCATCAGCAGGCGGTCTTTATAGGTGCCCGGCTCCATCTCATCGGCGTTACACAGCAGGTAACGGATGTTCATGGATTCGTCTTTCGGCATCAGGCTCCACTTCAGACCGGTGGAGAAGCCCGCGCCGCCGCGCCCTTTCAGGCCAGCGTCTTTTACCGCCGTGACGATCTCGTCCGGCGCCATGCCGGTCAGCGCTTTTCGCGCCCCTTCATAGCCATTTTTGCTGCGATACTCGTCCAGCCAGACCGGCTGCTTGTCGTCGCGCAGGCGCCAGGTGAGCGGATGCGTTTCCGCAGTACGAATTACGGTTTTCATTTGTACTGCTCCAGCAGGTCAGGAATTGCCTCCGGCGTCAGATGGCTGTGAGTGTCCTCATCAATCATCATGGTCGGTCCCTTGTCGCAGTTGCCCAGGCAGCAGGTCGGCAGCAGGGTAAAGCGGCCATCAAAGGTGGTCTGCCCTGGCTTGATGTTCAGCTTCTTCTCGATGGCGGCCTGAATCCCCTGATAGCCGGTAATGTGACACACCACGCTGTCGCAGTAGCGGATCACGTGACGGCCAACCGGCTGGCGGAAAATTTGGCTATAGAACGTCGCCACGCCTTCGACGTCGCTGGCCGGGATGCCCAGCACATCGGCAATGGCGTAGATCGCGCCATCCGGCACCCAGCCGCGCTGTTTCTGAACGATTTTCAGCGCTTCGATGGACGCCGCACGCGGGTCTTCGTAGTGGTGCTTCTCGTGCTCAATAGCCTCACGCTCTGCCGCACTCAGCTCAAAAGCCTCGGTTTGTGGTTGTTGATTCTCGTGCATAATTAGCGGTCCACGTCTGACATAACAAAATCGATACTACCCAGATAGACGATCAGGTCGGATACCAGGCTGCCGCGGATCGCCGACGGGATCTGCTGCAGGTGCGCAAAGCTCGGCGTGCGGACGCGGGTACGGTAGCTCATGGTGCTGCCGTCGCTGGTCAGGTAGTAACTGTTAATCCCCTTGGTCGCCTCAATCATCTGGAAGGATTCGTTGGCCGGCATGACCGGGCCCCACGATACCTGCAGGAAGTGGGTGATCAGGGTTTCGATATGCTGCAGCGTGCGCTCTTTCGGCGGCGGCGTGGTCAGCGGGTGATCCGCTTTGAACGGCCCTTCCGGCATATTGTCGAGGCACTGCTGAAGAATGCGCAGGCTCTGGCGCAGCTCTTCGACTTTCAGCATCACGCGGGTGTAGCAGTCAGAAACGCCGCCACCGGTCGGGACTTCGAAGTCGAAATTTTCGTAGCCAGAATAAGGACGCCATTTACGCACGTCGAAGCCGATACCGGTGGCGCGCAGGCCTGCGCCGGTGGTGCCCCACTCCAGCGCCTCTTTGGCGGTATAGGCTGCCACGCCGACGGAACGGCCCTTCAGAATGGTGTTGCGCAGGGCGGCTTTTTCATAGGAGTCCAGACGCTTCGGCATCCACTCGAGGAACTCACGCAGCAGACGATCCCAGCCGCGCGGCAGATCGTGCGCGACGCCGCCGATGCGGAACCACGCCGGGTGCATACGGAAACCGGTGATCGCTTCCACCAGATCGTAGATTTTCTGCCGATCGGTAAAGGCGAAGAAGACCGGCGTCATCGCGCCGACGTCCTGAATAAAGGTTGAGATATACAGCAGGTGGCTGTTGATGCGGAACAGTTCGGAGAGCATCACGCGGATCACGTTGACGCGATCCGGCACGGTGATCCCGGCCAGTTTTTCTACGGCCAGCACGTACGGCATCTCGTTGACGCAGCCGCCAAGGTATTCGATACGGTCGGTGTACGGGATGTAGCTGTGCCAGGACTGGCGCTCGCCCATCTTCTCGGCGCCGCGGTGGTGGTAACCGATATCCGGCACGCAGTCGACGATCTCTTCGCCATCCAGCTGCAGAATAATGCGGAAGGCACCGTGCGCGGACGGGTGGTTCGGACCGAGGTTGAGGAACATGAAGTCCTCGTTGTCGGTGCCGCGTTTCATGCCCCACTCTTCCGGTTTGAAAGTCAGCGCTTCCATCTCCAGATCCTGTTTGGCTTTGGTCAGCTCAAACGGATCGAATTCGGTGGCGCGCGCCGGGTAGTCTTTACGCAGCGGGTGGCCTTCCCAGGTCGGCGGCATCATGATGCGACGCAGATTTGGGTGGCCATCGAAGGTAATACCAAACATTTCCCAGGTTTCACGTTCATACCAGTTGGCGTTGGGGAACAGTTTGGTGAAGGTTGGCAGATGCAGATCGTTTTCAGACAGCGCCACCTTGAGCATGATGTCGCGGTTGCGGTCGATGGAAATCAGGTGATAGAAAACGGAAAAATCCGCGGCGGGCAGGCCATCGCGGTGCGTGCGCAGACGTTCGTCCATACCGTGCAGGTCAAACAGCATCACGTAAGGCTTCGGCAATTTCTTCAGGAAATCACCCACCTCAAGCAGCTGTTCGCGCTTGACCCATACCACCGGTACGCCGGTGCGGGTTGGCTGAACGGTAAAGGCATCCGGCCCAAAGCGGTTGCGCAGTTCGCCGATCACCGGGTCATCAAGGTGATCGCGGGTTTGCCAGGCTGGTGCGGCGTCATGCGCGGTTAAATCGGTCATATTGTTCACCATTGCAAAAGGTCCGTGGTGACTGCCGGGCGAGACTTCGCGCTGTTGTAGATTGATTTGCGAAGTGTTTCTCCCGCCCGCAGGCGCAAATTAAATCTCGTCCGGCGTCCGCAGATTGGTCACTGCAATACGTTCGCCGCGTTTACGCTCGCGTTCCGACTGCATATTGGCGCGATAGACGCCCTGATCGCCAACCACCCATGAGAGCGGACGACGTTCTTTACCAATGGACTCCTGCAGCAGCATCAGCGCCTGCATATAGGCCTCCGGACGCGGCGGGCAGCCCGGGATGTACACATCGACCGGGATGAATTTATCCACGCCCTGGACGACGGAATAGATGTCGTACATGCCGCCGGAGTTCGCGCAGGCGCCCATGGAAATCACCCACTTCGGCTCCAGCATCTGATCATAGAGACGCTGAATCACCGGCGCCATTTTGGTGAAGCAGGTTCCGGCGACCACCATCAGGTCCGCCTGACGCGGAGAGGCGCGCAGAACTTCGGCCCCAAAGCGCGCAACGTCATGCACCGCAGTGAATGACGTCACCATTTCCACATAACAGCAAGAAAGGCCGAAGTTATACGGCCAAATTGAGTTCTTACGGCCCCAGTTCACCATGTCATGCAGCGCGTGTTCGAGTTTCCCCATATACACGCTTTTGTTGACTTCCTGCTCCAGGGGGTCGGTAACGATCTCCTGTTTCTGCAGGGGGTAACGGTCGTTCTCACCGTTAGGATCTATGCGGGTGAGCGTATAATCCATCTTATTGCCTCGCTTTTACTGCATATGACGGTTAGTGGGACTGTCTGTTTCCGGGTTAACCAGCGTGCGACGGGAACGCGCAGGCGTCCAGTCCAGTGCGCCGATGCGAACGAGATAAACCAGACCAGCCAGTAGCACTAAAATGAAAATTGCGGCTTCCACAAAGCCGACCCAACCGCTCTCGCGGATGGAGGTCGACCATGCGTAGAGATACAGGGCTTCCACGTCGAAGATAACGAAGAACATGGCAACCAGATAAAACTTCGCAGAAAGACGTAAGCGGGCCGAACCAACGGAGTCGATCCCCGATTCAAACGGCGTGTTTTTGCTACGCGCGCGCGCGCGACCGCCAAGGTACCAGCCGCCGACGAGCATCAGGCAGCACAGGCCGATAGCGATGATGAGAAATATAGCGAATGCCCAGTGATGAGCGATGACTTCAGTGGATGTTGACATACGCATTGCTTAACCAAAAAAGTGTAGCGCCAAAACCCTCTGCTCTTACTGGCAGATGAACGCCACAGCGTTTCACGGGAGGAATAAAAAATAACCGTGCAAAAAAGCGTCCCTGGAAGATGTGAGAAGCCCAGATGCCGTGGCTTTTTACCCCTTTCTTTAACCTTTTGTCAACTTTAACAAAAGTTTTCATAACATTAATTTACATTGGAATCTTTTCATTAACATTAAATGCCCTTTTATGCGAAATAACCTTGCATACTGTTCGGTTTTAGTGTTGTTGAATCGTGTCCGTTTCCGTCGTAAATCAAAAATCCCTGCTATTTTGACAGGATTTAGCCTCGATTCCTCCCCCCAAAGAGGGGTATTTTCTTGATCTGCGACACGGTTTTGTTAATTACCCCAGGAAATCGGCAACAATCCATCCGGTTTTTTAACATTAGCAGGAAGTGTTGAAAGTGCTGGGAAAAGTCGGCAAGGTGAGCGCCAGGTCACGCCAATATGCTGATTTTCTTGCAAAGAAATAAAAAAAAGATTCAAAACATCAATAATAGTGCAAAAAAAAGAGCCACCAGACGGGAAACCCACCCTTGAGGCTCTTTTTGGGCACTTACATTCTGTTACCAGTTTTTGTGATCTTTGTTAGCAAAATAACCTCACAAAATGAAGGTGCTTCCTCCCTCTTCCGGAGTAAGTGCCGGCCCGGCGCGCCAGGGATCGCTCTCCTGGCTCAGTGATTGAAAAATCGCCTGCGGTAGTTCGCCCACCGTCTGCGGATTGCAGCTAACGACGTACCGGGTATCCGGCAGGACCGGCAGGCCATCGCTGATGCCGGCCACGCGCAAATCCGGGCTCATCATTTCGACCGGACGCGCGGTGACCCCCAGCCCGGCTTTCACCGCCGCTTTCACCCCGGAGAGCGACGAGGCGCCGTGAGCCAAATGCCAGGAGACGCGGGCAGCCTCCAGCGCGGCGATGATGTCCTCACGGAACGGGCCAGGCTCTTCGAGCAAGATGAGGGGGATCGATTCCCCTTTCGCCAGCACGTAGTCCGCTGCACAGTACCAGAGGGTAGGCGACGTTCTCAGCGTGAAAGCGGTAAAACCGGGAAGCTGATGGGTGGTTAATGCCAGATCGACCTCTCCCGCGCTCAGCATCGCCATGATGACGGCATGGGGATGGACTTTAATCTCCAGCGTCATTCTGGGATAGAAGCAGCCGATGCGGTTTAACAGAAACGGCAGGATAGTATCAGCGGTTTCTTCCGACGCGCCGATGGTCAGTCCCCCCTGCAGGCTGCCATACATCAGCGACATGCAGGCTTCATCGTTAAAGCGCAGGATTTTGCGGGCATAGCCCAGCAGCTGGATGCCCTGCTCGGTCAGCAGTTTATTGCGTCCGTGACGAGCGAAAAGCTCCTTGCCAACCAGTTGCTCCAGGCGTTGCATTTGCTGGCTGACCGCGGACTGGGTACGACACACTGCGGCGGCGGCGGCGGCGAAGGTGTTCAAATCAGCGACTGCTACAAAGGTGCGCAGCAGATCGAGATCGAGGTTGAGTATCGGACGTGTTGTATTAATCATCTTTCTTCACTTACAGGTGGCTAACGCTGACCTGCCTTGTTGATGCTTTACGCCAGGTTTCCGGCTATTCCCTGAGCCTCGTGCTCACCGTCTGATGGCGGATAAACAACTGGACGAACGTTATTACATGCCAAAGTACTCGTCTGAGCAAATGCGCAGAACACCGGAGTAATATATTGTTCGTATTTCTCATTATTATTTATTACCACGGCCAGCCAGGCGTCTTACGTCGCCCCGGAAAACCGCGCAGTGGTGGTGAGAAAGCCTCTCTTTCGCCGGACTTCTTTTTGGCGAAAAACGAACAATAAAATCCTGTAATAACAATATATTAAATATCAATTCAGCCATAATTCATGCCGACTACCACTGATATTAACGGCGATATTCTAACCGATTCCCATCCTTTTTATAAGCCTTAATAAGGATTAACTGAGATAATTTTAAATTTTTTTCAACATTTTATATAAATTAACAAACCTCAGATTATTACCTGTCAAAAATAATAATAATGCGCTTGCGCGCAGTTTTTTATTAAAATTATTTAACATCAAAATTACAAATCAACCGCTATGAGATTAAGAATAGCGTTTTCTAACGGTCACCCATTCTCCAGCTCCCCGTTTACCTAACCAACAAACCAGATAAATGATGGTAAAAAAGGCACTACATCAACATAGACGACCGAAAAAATGCCATGAAAAGGCATAAACCATAGGAAAAACCAGCAACCAGCAGATAAATCAATTACGCTTAAAATCCTGCATTAGCAAAATCTTCTCCTGCAAAGCCTTCAAAACAGCGGGGAGGCGGAGTACATTGTTCCGTGCTGACTTCCACGGCAGGGAGTGGCGATAACAGCTAAAAGGTCAAGATTCATGTCCCCCATCGAAAAATCCAGCAAGTTAGAGAACGTCTGTTATGACATCCGCGGACCGGTTCTGAAAGAAGCGAAACGTCTTGAAGAAGAAGGCAATAAGGTTCTGAAACTGAACATCGGCAACCCGGCGCCCTTCGGCTTCGAGGCCCCTGACGAGATCCTCGTCGACGTCATCCGCAATCTGCCTACCGCCCAGGGATACTGCGATTCGAAAGGATTGTACTCGGCGCGTAAAGCTATCATGCAGCATTACCAGGCGCGGGGAATGCGCGATGTCACCGTGGAAGATATTTACATCGGCAACGGCGTGTCCGAGCTGATTGTGCAGGCGATGCAGGCGCTGTTAAACAGTGGCGATGAGATGCTGGTTCCCGCTCCGGACTACCCGCTGTGGACGGCGGCGGTGTCTCTTTCCAGTGGTAAAGCGGTGCACTATCTGTGTGACGAATCCTCTGACTGGTTTCCGGATCTTGACGATATCCGCGCCAAAATCACGCCTCGCACCCGCGGGATCGTGATCATCAACCCCAACAACCCCACCGGCGCGGTCTACTCCAAAGAGCTGCTGCAGGAGATCGTGGAGATCGCCCGCCAGCACAACTTGATTATTTTCGCCGATGAGATCTACGACAAGATCCTCTACGACGAAGCCCAGCATCACTCGATTGCCGCTCTGGCGCCGGATCTGCTGACGGTGACCTTCAACGGACTGTCGAAAACTTACCGCGTCGCCGGCTTCCGTCAGGGCTGGATGGTGCTGAACGGCCCGAAAAAACACGCGAAAGGCTATATCGAAGGACTGGAAATGCTTGCCTCGATGCGTCTGTGCGCCAACGTGCCGGCCCAGCATGCTATCCAGACCGCGCTGGGCGGCTACCAGAGTATCAGCGAATTCATCATTCCCGGCGGGCGTCTGTATGAACAACGCAACCGCGCCTGGGAGCTGATCAACGATATTCCGGGCGTCTCCTGCATGAAGCCAAAAGGCGCGCTGTACATGTTCCCGAAAATTGACGCCAAACGCTTCAATATTCACGACGACCAGAAAATGGTGCTCGATTTCCTGCTGCAGGAGAAAGTGCTGCTGGTGCAGGGTACTGCCTTTAACTGGCCGTGGCCGGATCACGTGCGTATTGTGACCCTGCCTCGCGAAGACGACCTGGAGATGGCGATCTCCCGCTTTGGCCGCTTCCTCTCCGGCTACCATCAGCTTTAGTCGTGCTGCCGCCGGCATTTGCATCCGGCGGCGATCCCTGCGCACAATGGAACCCGATGTTGTCACTGATTAAGGGTTCCTATGAGTCAGAGTCATTTCTTTGCCCACCTCTCCCGTCTGAAACTGATTAACCGCTGGCCGCTGATGCGCAACGTGCGCACCGAAAATGTCTCCGAGCACAGCCTGCAGGTGGCGATGGTCGCCCACGCGCTGGCGGCGATTAAAAACCGCAAATTTGGCGGCCTGGTCAACCCAGAGCGTATCGCCCTGCTGGCGATGTACCACGACGCCTCCGAGGTTTTAACCGGTGATCTCCCTACCCCGGTGAAATATTTTAATTCACAGATTGCTCAGGAATATAAGGCGATTGAGAAAATCGCCCAGCAGAAGCTGGTGGATATGGTGCCTGACGAGCTGCGCGATATTTTCGAACCGCTGATTGACGAGCATCATTACAGTGAGGAAGAGCAGTCGATCGTCAAACAGGCTGACGCCCTCTGCGCCTACCTGAAATGCCTCGAAGAGCTGTCGGCGGGCAACAACGAATTTCTGCTGGCCAAAGGCCGTCTGGAAAAAACGCTGGCGTCGCGGCGCAGCGCGGAGATGGATTACTTTATGCAGGTGTTTGTCCCGAGCTTCCAGCTGTCGCTGGATGAAATCAGCCAGGATTCGCCGCTGTAATTTTTCAGGCCGGGCAGCGGTCGCCCCCTACCCGGCCTGCATATCTTAAAACGGGAAGAGCACCGGGATCAGCAGAACGCAGACCACCATCACCAGCACGGTAAAGGGCACGCCGATTTTGACAAAATCGCTAAATGAGTACTTACCCGGGCCAAGCACCAGAGTATTAACCGGCGAAGAGACCGGGGTCATAAACGCCGCCGAAGCCGCCATCGCCACCACCATGGCAAAGGGATAAGGCGACACACCCATCGACTTCGCCGCCGCCAGGGCAATAGGCGCCATCAGCACCGCGGTGGCCGTGTTAGAGATAAACAGGCCTATCGCCGCGCACATCACAAACAGGCAGCCGAGCATCAGATAAGGCCCCTCGCCTCCGGCGACGTCCATTAGTCCCTTAACCACCAGATCCACCCCACCGGTTTTCTGCAACGCCAGGGCGAACGGCATCATCCCGACAATCAGAATGATGCTCGGCCAGTGGATCGCCTTGTAGGCGCTTTCGGCGTTGATACAGCGGAATTTGCCCATCAGCAGACAGGCGATGATCGCGGCGATGGGGTTGGGGATTTCATCCGTCAGCATCAGGGCCACCATCAGCACCAGACAGAAAATCGCGTGCGGAGCCTGGCTGTGGGCCGGCGAAGCGTCATCAACCTCAACCGGCATATTGAGCACCACGAAATCCCGGCCGCGCTTCGCCAGCAGGGCAATTTGCCGCCAGTTGCCGACCACCAGCAGAATATCGCCGAGCTGCAGCGGCTCATCGACCACGGAACCATCCATCGCTTTGCCATCGCGCTTCATGCCGACGATATTGAGACCAAACCGGGTGCGGAAGGCTATCTCACGCACCGTTTTGCCTATCATCTCTGAATCCGGGATCAGCGCCACCTCCGCCATCCCCACATCCAGCGCCTGATCGGCAAAATACTCCCCGCGCAACACCATCGGCTCGAGCATTTGCTCGCCGCAGAACTGGCGCAAGTCGACATCGGAGGCAGACATATCGATCAGCAGGACGTCGCGGGCGCGAAATTCCGAGACCCCATTGACGTTAACAATCACCCGGCGGAACCGCCGCCAGCGCTCAACGCCGATGACGTTGGCACAGTAGCGCTCACGCAGCTTTAAATCATCCAGCCGCTGACCGATCATCGGCGAACCGGGTCGGATCGCCAGCCGGCGAGCGCGGCCGGTGAGGTGATATTCGCGGATCAAATCGCGAAAGGTACTTCTTTTTCGCCCATCGCGCGCGGAATCGCCATTATCCGTCTTCAGCATAAAGCGCACCGCCAGCATATAGACGATGCCCAGGATCAGCACCACCAGGCCAATCGGCGTGACGCTGAAAAAACTGAAGCCGTGCAGTCCTTCGCGCAGCAGTTCACTGTTGACCACCAGGTTGGGCGGTGTCGCCACCAGGGTCATCATCCCGCTGATAAGCCCGGCGAAGCTCAGCGGCATCATCAGCCGCGAGGGTGAGGTATTCATCCGCGCCGAGACGCTGAGGACCACCGGAATGAAAATGGCGACCACGCCGGTGGAGCTCATAAACGCGCCCAACCCGGCGACGGTGAGCATCAGGTAGATCAGCATTTTGGTTTCGCTGTTGCCTGCCACGCTCACCAGCCAGGCGCCCATCTTGGTGGCCACCCCGGTACGCACCAGGCCGTCGCCGATAATAAACAGGGCGGCAATCAGGATCACGTTAGGATCGCTGAACCCGGAAAAAGCTTCAGTCAGCGTCAGCGTGCCGCTGAGGACAAAGGCGACAATGACCATCAGGGCGATAGCATCCATGCGCACCTTACCGGTAGCAAACAGCACAACCGCGATGGCCAGGAGGGATAAAACCCAAATCAATTCACCGTTCACAACGTTTCCTTGTCACAAGTGGGAGTCGACATAGTGGCATAAAAAAGCCCCGACGACGCGGGGCGAAATCATGGGTTTACGCTTTAAGACGCACATTTACCACGCCGTCAGTCTGGCGTTCAACCACCAGATCTTCCAGGCTGCTCAGCACGAGGTCAGCTTCATCCCGACGGGGGGCATCGGCGGGCACGTTGACCGCGATAGTGCGACAGCCGGCCGCCAGTCCGGAGAGGAGCCCCGCCGGCGCGTCTTCCACCACCGCGCACTCCCCGGCAGGCAGACCCAGCCGCTCGGCGCCCAGCAGATAGGCGTCCGGCGCCGGCTTGCCATGCTTCACCTGCTCAGCGGTGACAAACACCTCCGGCATCGGCAGGCCCGCCGCGCGGTGACGCGCATGGGCAACCGGAATCGAGCCGGAGGTGACAATCGCCCACGGGATCCCGGCCTCATTGAGCGTATTCAGCAGGGCTAACGCCCCCGGTAGAGCGACGATGCCTTCGATATCAGTGGCTTCCATCTGCTCGAGATAACGGAATTCGGCCTGGATATCCTCCTCGCTGCGACCCGGCATAAAATGGCGAATGGAGGTAATGGCCTGCTTGCCGTGAATAAAACTGAGAATTTCATCATGGTCAATGGCGAAACGATCCCCCCATTTGCACCATGAACGCTCCACCACCGGCAAGGAATCCACCAGCGTCCCGTCTAAATCGAACAGGAAACCTTTACACTGCACGGGCACCTCCCTCAGGCATTGATGATTTGGTTAATTTCGTTACTGCTCAGATGATACTGGCGTGGGCAGGCGTGCCAGACGCTCAGCATCCGCTGATATTTCTCCCACATCGGGGTCTGCGAGTTAAAGCCATGGGTGCCGGCGTCAAAGTGGCTGTAACGGCCTTCAACGTTGACCATAAAGCGCACGTAGCCGAGAAAACGCGCTTCGGTGGCGGCATCAAATCCGAGGAAGGTGACCCGACGCTCGTCGATACCCGCCGCATCTTTCAGGTTGGTCCAGGAGACGTGTAGCGCGTGGTACATCTCCATGATGTCGATTACGGTACGGCAGGTTTCTTCCGTCAGCTGGCCGAACTCGCGGTCCAGTTCACGCATCTGCAGCCCATACCCACGCTCAATGATGGTTTGCAGACGACGGTAGCGCTCCGCATTGTCCGGGTCGAGCATCGTCATCATCTTGTACTGATTGGATAAAATCAGACGCTGCGCATTGGTCATTTCCATGTTGTGACTCCTGTAGCACGGTAGGGCGTGAAATAAAGAAGGCGCATAAATCATGCGCCTTCTTTTATATGCGTTTTCCGTAGTGAATTACAAATCATCAAGGAAAGTTTTATCGAGTTGTTTGAAGGCGCGCTTAAGCGTGTCAGCCAACGCCTGATAATCGGGCTTGCCTTCGACAGGCGCCAGCGCCTGCCCCGCCTCCTGCAGTTTGCCGCGTACTTCGTAGAACCAGTTAAGAATGGAAGGCGGCAGCGGCGTCACTGAACGTTTACCCAACCACCATAACCCCTGCATCGGCAGGCTCAGTGCAAACAGCGCAGTGGCCACGGCGGGCCCCAGCTGGCCGCCCAGCGCTATCTGCCAGCAGAGGGTGAAAATGGCGATCGGCGGCATGATGCGGATGGCGTAGCGGGTGGCACGAATGATGCGGTTTTCAATAAATACCGGCGCGAGGCGCTTGTCGAGAGGCCAGGTCTTCGCGTAGTGCTGCCCGCGGTTGAACAAGCTAAAGAAGCTAACGGGGCGTTTCTCAGGGGTCGACATGGCTTTACCTCAACTTTACATATAAAACTTAAAAAATTCGTGCAAAACACCAACTATGCATGACATCGTTCAAAAGATTTTGGCAAAGGATGCCGCAATCAGGTATCCTGTGCCCGCCTGAAAGGGCGGATAGACTCTTTTGCCAGGCTAGTCAAATTATCGCATATTCTGCCATTGGCTGAAAATTATGCAAAATGGCATAAAATCAAATGTACTTATCTCATCGTGCCTGAAAACAGAACAAGGCATGATGTTAATCATAAATGTCGAGGTCATCCTGCGCTACGCTAATGACACACTGACGTTTTTTTAGCCACGTATCATAAAAAGGTACTTCCATGTCGAGTAAGTTAGTACTGGTTCTGAACTGCGGTAGCTCCTCTCTGAAATTTGCTATCCTTGACGCCGTTAACGGCGACGAATACCTGTCCGGTTTAGCGGAATGCTTCCACCTGCCAGAAGCCCGTATCAAATGGAAAATTGACGGCGGCAAACAAGAAGCCGAATTAGGCGCGGGCGCCGCGCACAGCGAAGCACTGAACTTTATCGTTAACACTATTCTGGCACAAAAACCAGAACTGTCTGCTCAGCTGACCGCAATTGGCCACCGTATCGTCCACGGCGGTGAAAAATACACCAGCTCCGTCGTCATCGACGAGTCCGTGATTCAGGGCATTAAAGACGCGGCGTCCTTCGCACCGCTGCACAACCCGGCACATCTGATCGGCATCGCTGAAGCGCTGAAATCCTTCCCGCACCTGAAAGACAAAAACGTGGCAGTATTCGATACGGCGTTCCACCAGACCATGCCGGAAGAATCCTATCTCTACGCCCTGCCGTACAGCCTGTACAAAGAGCACGGCGTTCGTCGTTACGGCGCACACGGCACCAGCCACTTCTACGTGACTCAGGAAGCCGCTAAGATCCTGAACAAGCCGGTTGAAGAGCTGAACATCATCACCTGCCACCTTGGCAACGGTGGTTCGGTTTCCGCTATTCGTAACGGCAAATGCGTTGACACCTCCATGGGTCTGACCCCGCTGGAAGGCCTGGTGATGGGTACCCGCTCCGGCGATATCGATCCGGCAATCATCTTCCATCTGCACGACACCCTGGGCATGAGCGTTGACGCCATCAACAAAATGCTGACCAAAGAGTCCGGCCTGCTGGGCCTGACCGAAGTCACCAGCGACTGCCGCTACGTGGAAGACAACTATCAGGAAAAAGCCGACGCTAAACGCGCGATGGACGTCTACTGCCACCGCCTGGCGAAATACATCGGCTCCTACACCGCGCTGATGGACGGCCGTCTCGACGCCGTGGTCTTCACCGGTGGCATTGGTGAAAACGCCGCGATGGTGCGTGAGCTGTCGCTGGGCAAACTGGGCGTACTGGGCTTCGAAGTTGACCATGAGCGTAACCTGGCTGCCCGCTTCGGCAAGTCTGGCTTCATCAACAAAGAAGGCACCCGTCCTGCCGTGGTTATCCCGACCAACGAAGAGCTGGTCATCGCGCAAGACGCCAGCCGTCTGACCGCATAATTCCACACCGCCAGCCCTGACCCGCAATACTTCGCGCTGCAGGAAGGCGGCGACACAGCAGATCCCCGGCGCATACGCGACCGGGGTGAGCAAGTAGAGCCAACGCACGTGCAACGTGGAGTATGACGGGTCGCTGGTGGTGCTGTTTTGTATCCCGCCTGATACTGGCGGTAACGAAAGAGGATATACCGTGTCCCGTACTATCATGTTAATTCCTACCGGTACCAGCGTAGGTCTGACCAGCGTCAGCCTCGGTGTGATCCGCGCTATGGAACGCAAAGGCGTTCGTCTGAGCGTCTTTAAACCTATCGCCCAGCCGCGCTCCGGCGGCGATGCCCCGGACCAGACCACCACCATCGTTCGCGCCAGCTCCTCCACCACCACCGCTGCTGAACCGCTGAAGATGAACCACGTTGAATCTCTGCTCTCCAGCAATCAGAAAGATGTGCTGATGGAAGAGATCATCGCCAACTATCACGCGAACACCCAGGACGCGGAAGTGGTGCTGGTGGAAGGCCTGGTGCCGACCCGTAAGCATCAGTTCGCCCAGGCGCTGAACTTTGAAATCGCCAAAACCCTGAACGCGGAAATCGTCTTCGTCATGTCGCAAGGCACCGATACGCCAGAACAGCTGAACGAGCGTATTGAACTGACCCGTAACAGCTTTGGCGGCGCGAAAAACACCAGCATCACCGGCGTTATCATCAACAAACTGAACGCGCCGGTCGACGAGCAGGGCCGTACCCGTCCTGACCTGTCGGAAATTTTCGACGACTCATCCAAAGCGAAAGTCGTGAAGATCGACCCGGCTCAGCTGCAAAAAGGCAGCGCGCTGCCGGTGCTGGGCGCCGTACCGTGGAGCTTCGATCTGATCGCCACCCGCGCGATCGACATGGCCCATCACCTGAATGCGACCATCATCAACGAAGGCGATATCAACACCCGCCGCGTGAAATCCGTGACCTTCTGCGCGCGCAGCATCCCGCACATGCTGGAGCACTTCCGCGCAGGTTCGCTGCTGGTTACTTCCGCAGATCGTCCTGACGTGCTGGTTGCCGCCTGCCTGGCAGCGATGAACGGCGTGGAAATCGGCGCCATCCTGCTGACCGGCGGCTATGAAATGGACGCGCGCATCAGCAAGCTGTGCGAACGCGCCTTCGCCACCGGCCTGCCGGTGTTTATGGTCAACACCAACACCTGGCAGACCTCCCTGAGCCTGCAGAGCTTCAACCTCGAAGTACCGGTTGACGATCACGAGCGCATTGAGAAAGTTCAGGAATACGTTGCCAACTACATCAACGCCGACTGGATCGAATCGCTGACCGCGACCTCCGAGCGCAGCCGTCGTCTCTCTCCGCCAGCCTTCCGCTACCAGCTGACCGAGCTGGCGCGTAAAGCCGGCAAACGCGTCGTTCTGCCGGAAGGCGACGAGCCGCGTACCGTGAAAGCCGCAGCCATCTGCGCCGAACGCGGGATCGCCACCTGTGTGCTGCTGGGCAACCCGGATGAGATTAACCGCGTTGCAGCAGCGCAGGGCGTTGAGCTGGGCGCCGGTATCGAAATCGTCGACCCGGAAGTGGTGCGCGAAAGCTACGTGGCTCGCCTGGTCGAACTGCGTAAGAACAAGGGCATGACCGAAGCCGTCGCCCGCGAGCAGCTGGAAGATAACGTGGTTCTCGGCACCCTGATGCTGGAACAGGACGAAGTCGATGGCCTGGTGTCCGGCGCGGTACACACCACCGCCAACACCATTCGTCCGCCGCTGCAGCTGATCAAAACCGCACCGGGCAGCTCGCTGGTCTCTTCCGTGTTCTTCATGCTGCTGCCGGAACAAGTTTATGTTTACGGCGACTGCGCGATCAACCCGGATCCGACCGCAGAGCAGCTGGCGGAAATCGCGATTCAGTCCGCTGACTCCGCGATTGCCTTCGGCATCGAACCGCGCGTGGCGATGCTCTCCTACTCCACCGGTACTTCCGGCGCGGGTAGCGATGTAGAAAAAGTCCGCGAAGCGACCCGTCTGGCGCAGGAAAAACGTCCTGACCTGATGATCGACGGCCCGCTGCAGTATGACGCCGCGGTGATGGCTGACGTCGCGAAATCCAAAGCGCCGAACTCGCCGGTAGCTGGCCGCGCGACCGTGTTCATCTTCCCGGATCTGAACACCGGTAACACCACTTACAAAGCGGTACAGCGCTCTGCCGACCTGATCTCCATCGGGCCGATGCTGCAGGGTATGCGCAAGCCGGTCAACGATCTGTCTCGTGGCGCGCTGGTTGACGATATCGTCTACACCATCGCACTGACCGCGATCCAGTCAGCTCAGCAGCAGAAGTAATCGCCCGCTGAGAGAAAGCAAAAGGCAGCCAGATGGCTGCCTTTTTTGTCAGGAGGCGAACAGCAGTTGCTGCCACGCGTTAGCGCGTTTATTCGCGCTCGCTCTCTTCCGCGTCATCATACTCGTTGCCGGCGTTACGGGTCATCCACAGCGCCAGCGCTTTCAGCGAGTCGGGCGTGAACTCATCGCAGCGGGCGGTGATCTCTTCCGGCGTTAACCAGCACACCTCGCTCACCTCCTCTTCCTGCAGGGCAAACGGCCCGTGGGAGACGCAGCTGAACAGGCTTCCCCAGACGCGGCAGAATTTATCTTCGTAGTAGAACTGGCCGTGATCGGCAAACGGCACCCCGGCGATGCCTAACTCCTCTTCCGCCTCCCGACGGGCCGACTCCAGCAACTGCTCATCAGCCTGCACGACGCCGCCGGCGGTGGCATCCAGCATGCCCGGATGAAAGTCTTTTGTCTCGGTGCGTCGCTGCACCAGAATTTTCCCCATTCCGTCGTGAACGACGATATAGGTCGCCCGGTGGCGCAGGCACTGCGCGCGCATCTGCTCGCGGCTGGACTGTGCTATCACCTCATTGTTTTCATTAACAATATCGACCCATTCTGTGCTTGCCAAATGATTCTGTTCCGCCATCAGGAAACCTTACTTTAAAAGCGCTCTTGCGGCGCGTCTTTATGATTGAGGGCTAAATTACGGGTAAATTGCGACCTCTGCAATAACCTGATTATCATTGAGTGCTAAAACCTGCAGACGCCCCTCATCCAGTAGCCCATAGCTGGCGGAATATCCCCCTTTCGGGATACTCACTGAGCCTGGATTAAACAGAGAGAACGCCCCGCGTTTTTCAGCAACCGGAATATGAGTATGGCCATACGCCAGGACATCGCCAGCGGCAAGTGGCGGCAAATTGTCCGGGCTATAAAGATGACCGTGGGTCAGAAACAGGCGGTAGCCTTCGCCAAGCACCTGCTGCCAGGGCGCGGTCATGGGAAAACGAAGCAGCATTTGATCCACTTCGCTGTCGCAGTTACCGCGAACCGCAATGATGCGCTCCGCCACGCTGTTCAGCCGCTCGGCCACCTCCGCCGGCGCATAGCCTTCCGGCAGCGCGTTGCGTGGCCCGTGATTAAGCACATCGCCGAGGATGATCAGCCACCTGGCGCTACTTTGCGCGAACCGCTCAAGCACGCGTTCCGTCGCAGGTAGCGAACCATGAATATCGGAGGCAAACATCAGCTTCATAGGTTCCATCTCCACTGGTTACGATGCCTCTATGATAGCGGAAGCGCGGCGGGTTATCAGCCTCCGCGTTTGGCGGAAAGCGCCGCGTAACGCTGGATTGAGGCCCGCTGCCACTGGAAAGTCGCATAATCCGCCAGCGCCTCCGGCACCTCATCACCATTGAGAACCAGACGATTGAGCATCAGCGCCAGGTCGGCATCGGCAATAGACCATTCGCCGAATAAATTTTGCCCGCCGTGGGCCAGCAGCGTGGTAGCGGTGGCAAACAGTTTTTCCGCCGACCGCTTGCCTGCCTCGCTGAGCGCCGGCATTTTCACCCCGCCAAACACCACGGCGGTGGATCGCTCTTCACGAATGGGCACCAGATCGCTGCGTAGCCAGGCCTGGATCTGCCGGGCGCGGGCCCGCTTTTGCAGATCGTGTGGATAAAGGCGCTCCCACTCAGGCGGCGCGAAACGCTCATCGAGATATTCGGTAATCGCCGAAGACTCGCTCAGCGCGAAATCGTCAACCTCCAGCAGCGGTACGCGACGGGTGGCGGTATAGCCCGTCCAGCCGGCCTGCAGATGTTCGCCGCTGCCCAGGTCGATGGTTTTAAGGCTAAAAGGCAGGCTCTTTTCCTGCAGCGCGACATAAACAGACATCACGTACGGTGAGAAAAAATCGGCATCGGACCACAGGGTAATCACAGGCTGGCTCATAACTTCCTCAGGGTTGGTAGACAGGGCAATAAACCAACATAGCCTGTCTTACCGGCGATGTCACTGCTCGTCCGCTGCGTGGCTGGCGCCCCGCTCGCGGATTTTTTCCCGGGTCGCGCAGCTTCACCTATACTCGATCAGTTTGCGACCCACGACGGCGGGAAATATTATGATCGATCTCTACTATGCACCCACCCCAAACGGCCACAAAATCACCCTGTTTCTCGAAGAGGCGCAGCTGGCCTATCGGCTAATTCGGGTCGATATTGGCAAAGGGGAGCAGTTTCATCCGCAGTTTCTGGCGATTTCGCCGAATAACAAAATTCCAGCTATCGTCGACCACATGCCTGCCGACGGCGGCGCGCCGTTGAGCGTCTTCGAGTCCGGCGCCATCCTGCTCTATCTGGCGGAAAAAAGCGGCAAGCTGCTGAGCGGGGAACTGCGGGCGCGCTATACCACCCTGCAGTGGCTGTTCTGGCAGGTCGGCGGCCTGGGGCCGATGCTGGGGCAAAATCAGCATTTTTCCCACTCAGCGCCGCAAACCGTGCCCTACGCGATTGAGCGTTTTCAGGTGGAAACCCAGCGACTCTATGGGGTACTGAATCATCGCCTGGGATCCAGCCCGTGGCTGGGCGGGGACCACTACAGCATCGCCGACATCGCCGCCTGGCCCTGGGTAAACTGCCATGTCCGCCAGCGGATCGATCTGGCGAACTATCCGGCGGTGCATAACTGGTATGAGCGCATTAAGCAGCGGCCGGCGACGGTGGAAGCGATGCTAAAAATTCAGCCTTATTAACCCCCTGCTCGCCCGTCGCGCTTTGTTGTATGATTGCAGGACTTAAACCACGGAGGAAGCCTGCAATGTCTCAACCAGACGCCATTATTCGTATTAAGAACCTGCGCCTGCGTACTTTTATTGGTATTAAAGAGGAAGAGATCGCCAACCGCCAGGACGTGGTAGTGAATGTGGCCATTCACTACCCTGCCGATAAAGCGCGCGACAGCGAGGACATTAATGATGCGTTGAACTACCGCACCATTACCAAACGCATCATTAGCCATCTTGAGAATGGTCGTTTCTCGCTGCTGGAAAAATTAACTCAGGATGTGCTGAATATCGCATGCGAACATCACTGGGTCACATATGCTGAAGTGGAGATCGATAAACTTCACGCGCTGCGCTATGCCGACTCGGTATCCATGACCATGAGCTGGCGGCGCTAACCATGTCAGGGAGGTGGTATGAAGATCCTGCTTACTGGTGGTACCGGCCTGATTGGCCGACATCTGATACCCAGACTGCTGGAGCTTGGGCATAGCGTCACGGTCTCCACCCGACATCCGGATACCGCCCGCGCCCGTCTCGATCCGCGCGTCACGCTGTGGCGCGATTTCGAGGGCCATCACCACCTCAATGACATCGATGCCGTCATCAATCTGGCGGGCGAGCCCATCGCCGATAAACGCTGGACCGCCGAGCAGAAACAGCGCTTATGCCATAGTCGCTGGGATCTCACTCAGCGGCTGGTGGGCTTGTTCCACGCCAGCGATACTCCTCCCTCCGTGCTGATCAGCGGGTCAGCCACCGGCTATTACGGCGACCTCGGCGAAGTGGTGGTGACAGAAGAAGAGCCGCCGCACAATGAGTTTACCCATAAGCTCTGCGCCCGCTGGGAGCAAATTGCCTGCGAAGCGCAAAGCGAGCGCACCCGCGTCTGTCTGCTGCGCACCGGCGTGGTACTGGCGCCGCGGGGCGGTATTCTTGGCAAAATGACCCCGGCCTTTAAGCTCGGCCTCGGTGGGCCTATCGGCAGCGGCAGACAGTACCTGGCCTGGATCCATATCGACGATATGGTTAACGGCATTCTGTGGCTGCTGGATAACGATCTGCGCGGCCCATTCAATATGGTTTCGCCCTATCCCGTGCATAACGAGCAGTTCGCCCACGCGCTGAGTCATGCGCTCAATCGACCGGCGATTTTCCGCGTTCCCGCCGCCGCCATCCGCCTGCTGATGGGCGAATCCGCTGTGTTGGTGCTCGGCGGCCAGCGCGCGCTGCCTAAGCGACTGGAAGCCGCCGGCTTCGCCTTCCGCTGGTACGATCTCGACGAAGCGCTAAAGGATGTGCTGAGTTAATGGCTGACACAGGGGAGCATTGGCTCCCCTGATTCCATTCTGCTGGCTCATGCTCCACGCTTGGATGGCCTCAGCCTGGCGCTGCAGCATCGCCATATCCCGGACAGCCAGCGCCCTGAAGCGCCTGAGTTCATCGCCAGCCGGCCGGTTCGCCGGTGTTACCTGGCGAAGCAAAGTGCTAAGGTAGGCCTTTCCTTCTTCGAATTGACTGCTTTATGACGACCATCACCACGCCTCGCCTTTCGCTTACCCGCTTTGTTACCGATGACTGGCCCTTTTTTCTGCGCCTGCGCCAGGATCCGCAGGTGATGCGTTTTATGGGCGAAGTGTTAAGCGAGGAGGTGTTGCGCAGCGTGTTCGCCAGTCGCTGCGCCGATCCCGGCGTGTATGTTCTGCGTAATAAGCGCGGCGATGCGCTGGGCGATATTGGGCTTCGCATCAGCCCTAAAAATCCGCACGAGGCCGACGTCGGCTATGCGCTGCTGCCCGAGGCTCAGGGAAAAGGCTATGCCAGCGAAGCGCTGCGGGCGATCTGCGATTATGGTTTCAGCACGCTGGGGGTACAGGCCATCAATGCCTGGGTGTTGGGAGAGAATCGTGGATCATCGCGCCTGCTGGAGAAGCAAGGCTTTGTGCGCACGCAGGTGCTGGAGAAAGCCTATCATCTGAACGGCGTCGATTACGATGACTGGATTTACCGGCTGGAGCGTGAATCCCACCCGGCGCCCGCAGACGCCGGGTAAGCCGTTTATTTCAACGAACCTTTCAGAAACTGCTGCAGGCGCGGGCTTTTCGGCGCGCCGAACAGCGCGTCCGGATGCCCTTCCTCTTCGATTTTTCCCTGATGCAGGAAAATGACATGTGAAGAGACGTGGCGGGCAAAGCCCATTTCGTGGGTCACCACCACCATGGTTTTCCCCTCTTCCGCCAGCTGCTGCATGATGCGTAACACTTCGCCCACCAGCTCCGGATCCAGCGCGGAGGTCGGCTCATCGAACAGCAGCACTTCCGGCTCCATCGCCAGCGCGCGGGCAATAGAGACACGCTGCTGCTGGCCGCCGGAAAGATGCACCGGGTATTTCGCCTGCTGACGTTCGTCTATCCCGACCTTGGCCAGGTATTTTACCGCCCGTTCGCGCGCTTCCTGTTTGCTTAAGCCCAGCACCTGAATCGGCGCCTCCATGACGTTCTCCAGCACCGTCATATGGCTCCACAGATTGAAATGCTGAAACACCATGGTCAACCGGGTGCGCAGCAGGCGCAGCTGGTTCTTGTCGGCCACCTTCAGCTGACCGTCTTTATCCCGTACCAGGCCAATATTCTGGCCGCTGACGACGATCGTGCCTTCGCTCGGTTTTTCAAGGAAGTTAATACAGCGTAAAAAGGTACTTTTCCCGGAACCCGATGAACCGATGATACTGATAACGTCCCCGGCTTTCGCCTGCAGCGAGACGCCCTTCAGCACCTCGTGTTCCCCATAGCGTTTATGCAGATCGATAACGTTTAATTTATTGTCGGACATGGCGTTCTCAATGCGTCGAAGAAGGTTTGATATGCTGCAACCAACGCTTTTCCGCTTTGCGGAACAAGCTAATCAGCACATACGAGATAATTAAATAGAGCACCGCGGCGATGCCAAAGGCGGTGAACGGCTGATAGGTGGCCGAGTTGATATCGCGGGCGATTTTCAGCAGATCCGGCACCGTAGCGGTAAACGCCAGCGCCGTCGAGTGCAGCATCAGGATCACTTCGTTACTGTAGGCCGGCAGCGCAATCCGCAGCGCGGAAGGCAGGATGATGCAGCGGTACAGTTTGACCGAAGAGAAGCCGTAGGCCCGCGCCGCTTCAATTTCGCCCGCCGGTACCGAGCGGATCGCGCCGGCGAAAATTTCGGTGGTATAAGCGCAGGTGTTCAGGGTCAGCGCCAGCACCGTACAGTTTAGCCCGCTGCGGAAAAAGGCGTTCAGCAGTTCAGTGCCTTTGACGATTTCCAGGGTGTACATACCGGAGTAAAAGACCAACAGCTGCACATACAGCGGCGTGCCGCGAAATATGTAAGTAAACAGCCAGATGGGAAACTGGATGAACTTATTGCTCGAAACGCGGCCGATTGCCAGAAAGACCGCCAGGATGCCCCCCATGACCACCGAAGAGATCAGCAACCATAAGGTAATCGCCACGCCGGTAAAGCGATAGCCGTCGGTCCACAGCAGGGATTTCCAGTATTCCTGAATAATTTCAATCACAGGTCAGCCCTCTTGACGCCAACGGTATAGCGGCGTTCGAGCAGCAGCAGTACGCCATTAGAAAGGGTGGTAAATACCAGATAAATCAGGCCGCAGACGATGGCGAAGTAGAACGGCTGCCAGGTGCTTTTGCCCGCCAGCTGCGTGGCTTTGACCACATCCTCCAGCCCCAGCAGCGAGACCAGCGCCGTCGCCTTGAGGATAACCTGCCAGTTGTTGCCGATCCCCGGCAGCGCGTAGCGCATCATCGCCGGGAACAGGATGCGCCGGAACGTCTGCCCGCCGCTGAAGCCAAAGGCGGTGGCCGCTTCGATATGCCCCTTCGGCACCGCCAGGTAGGCGCCGCGGAAGGTTTCCGTAAAATAGGCGCCATAGATAAAGCCAAGGGTAATAATCCCGGCGATCATCGGGTCAATATCAAACTGCGCCATGCCCAGCGCGTCGGTAACGCTGTTAAGCGCAATCTGCAGGCCGTAGAAAATCAACAGCATCAGCACCAGGTCGGGGACGCCGCGGATCAGTGTGGTATAGCCTTCAAATACCAGCGCCAGAGGACGATTGCTCGATAGCTTTGCGCCAGCGCCCGCCAGCCCAATCAGGACGGCGAGAACGACCGAGCTGAGCGCAAGCTCCAGGGTGACAAGCGCACCCTGCAAAATAACCTGTGAAAACCCATACAGCATGCTGCCTACCCTGTCTGTCATCCACCATTGCGCGTGAATCGGACGCGCAATGGTGAGGCGTGAGAATTATTCGCCGTATACGTTAAAATCGAAATATTTTTTCGCCAGCTTGTCGTAGGTGCCGTCCTTACGCATCTCTGCAAACGCTTTATTCAGCGCTTCGCGCAGTTCGTTGTCTTCCTTACGCAGCCCCATACCGGTGCCGACGCCGAACAGCTTTTCGTCCTTAATCGACGGACCGCCAAACTGATAATCTTTACCGATAGGCTGTTTCAGGAACCCTTCGCTGGCCGCGACCTCATCCTGGAAAGCGGCGTCAATACGGCCGGCGGTCAGGTCGGAATAGATATTGTCCTGCCCCTGATAGGAGACAATTTCGATACCTTTCGGCGCCCAGTGCTCATTACCATAAGTTTCCTGCGTCGTACCCTGCAGCACGCCCACGCGCTTACCCTTCAGGGTGGCAAGATCCGGCGTTACCGGGCTGCCCTTTTTCACCACCAGACGCGAATCAGCCGCATACAGTTTGTCGGTGAAAGCGATTTCCTGCTGACGCTTTTCGGTAATCGACAGCGAAGACATAATCGCGTCGATTTTCTTCGCTTTTAAAGAGGGGATCAGCGCATCCAGCGGGTTTTCCACAAAGGTACATTGGGTATTAATACGCTTACACAGCTCTTTTGCCAGATCGATATCAAAACCCACCAATTCCCCCTGCGCATTCTTCGATTCGAAGGGAGCATAAGTCGGATCGGTACCGATACGAATTTTTTGCGGAATAGCGGCAAAGACCGTGGAAACGCTGGAAAGGGCCAGCGCTAAAGAGAGAGACAACGCCAGTTTTTTCATAACTATCCTCGACAGACTGTCATTCTAACGGGTTTATTAGAACTATTAACACCAGTTATCGTGCCATTATTCGCCCCTTGAGGGCAAAGATTTATGCACCAGAAAGGCCATTTTTTTGCACCACAAACGCTTAACTATGCATTTTTTAGCCACAAAAGCGCCTGCCTTTGCACTAAAATGATCCACAGCGTCTGGCGATGCACCTTTTCAGGGCTTTTACACGAGCATGGCGGCAGGCCCACCCGATAGCGCGGGCCTGCGGCAGTCTTAGTCGCCGTAGACGTTAAAATCGAAGTATTTCTTCGCCATTTTGTCGTAAGTTCCGTCTTTGCGCATCTCGCCCAGCGCTTTATCAAACGCGGCTTTCAGCTCGGCGTCGTCCTTACGCAGGCCGATACCGGTGCCGTCGCCAAAGTACTTTTTGTCTTTAACGGACGGGCCGGCAAAGGCGAAATCTTTCCCGGCAGGCTGCTTCAGGAAGCCTTCGCTGGCGGCGACTTCATCCTGCAGCGCCGCATCCAGACGACCAGCGGAGAGGTCGGAATAGATCAGGTCCTGGTTCTGATATGCCACCACGTCAACGCCCTGGCTGCGCCAGCGATCGTTAGCATAGGCTTCCTGCGTGGAGCCCTGCAGCACGCCGACGTGCTTACCTTTCAGCGCCTCCAGCGTCGGCTGGATCGGCGAGCCTTTGGCCGCGATCAGCCGGGAGTCGGCGGCATAAAGCTTGTCAGAGAAGGCGATCTCTTGCTGGCGCTTCTCGGTGATGGAGAGCGAGGAGATGATGGCGTCAATTTTCTTCGCCTTGAGGGAGGGGATCAGGGAGTCAAAATCACTGCCGACCCAGGTACATTTCACCTTAATACGGGAGCACAGTTCATTGCCTAAATCGATATCAAAGCCAACAAAGTCCCCTTTCGCGTCTTTCGACGAAAAGGGCGCATAGGTCGCGTCAGTGCCAATGCGAATGCTCTGCGGCAGAGCAGCAAACACACTGGCCGTGCTGCTCATTCCCACGAGTAAAGAGAGAGCCAGAATCGTCTTCTTCATACAGTACCCTTAAGTGTCGTGATGTGGTGCGTTGCTTGTTATGCTGATTGCCGATCAATCCTGCAGTTTTTGTGCCATCTTCCCGGTGCGTGCCGGGAACAGGGTTAAATTTGTTAAAATAAAGTTGCAGGATTGTCTTAAAAGGGAAGATACCAGCATTACTGGCGAAACCGCAGCGCCTGAGCGCAAAAAGACGAAATAAATGTCGAGGATTTGATCGGGACGACAAATTTGCACCAGCGCAGCGCAAGCGTACATTTCACGCACCTATTTGGTGCAATCCTGTGACCCTTGCCAGCGCGTAAATAAGTCTTGTTCCAGGCTAATGTCGAACTGATCGAGTACCCGGTTGACGGTCTGGTTGATAACATCATCCAGGCTTTGCGGCCGATGGTAGAAGGCCGGCACCGGCGGCATAATCACCGCCCCCAGCTCCGCAGCCTGCACCAGCAGTCGCAGATGGCCAAGATGGAACGGAGTCTCCCGCACGCAGAGCACCAGCGGACGACGCTCCTTCAGCACCACATCCGCCGCCCGCGTCAGCAGACCATCCGTGTAGCTATGGACAATACCCGAGAGCGTTTTCATTGAGCAGGGTAAAATCACCATCCCGGCGGTTTTAAACGAGCCGGAGGAGATACTGGCGGCGATGTCGCGGGCATCATGCACCACATCAGCCAGCGCCTGCACTTCACGCACGGTAAAGTCGGTCTCCATCGCCAGCGTCTGGCGCGCCGCCTGACTGAGGATCAGATGGGTTTCAATATCCGGCACATCCCGCAGCACCTGCAGCATCCGCACGCCATAGATGGCGCCGCTGGCGCCGGAAATGCCAATAATCAGTCGTTTCACGTTCTGTTACCCCTTGCGCGTCGTGCCGCAGACTTTGCCGGATTATAGCCGTTGGCGCAACCATTGACGCACCGTTGCCGGGCGAAAAAAAGGCCCGCCGTCCATCAGGAACGGCGGGCCCGCGACGCGTGAACGGCTTAACCCTCGTTGTGCATCTCGAGGTTTTCGACTTCGTTCTGCAGCTGAACCGCTTTGGCATCATCGTTACGCAGGGAATCGAGGTAGTCGAGGTACTGCTGGTCGACATCCCGGGTGACGTACACGCCGTTGAACACAGAACATTCAAACTGCTGAATATCCGGATTTTCCGCGCGCACCGCCTCGATCAGATCGTTGAGATCCTGGAAAATCAGGCCATCGGCGCCGATGATCTGGCGGATCTCATCCACTTCGCGGCCATGAGCGATAAGTTCGTTGGCGGTCGGCATATCGATACCGTACACGTTCGGGAAACGAATTTCCGGCGCGGCTGAGGCCAGATACACTTTTTTCGCCCCTGCTTCGCGCGCCATCTCGATGATCTGCTCCGAGGTGGTGCCGCGAACGATGGAATCGTCCACCAGCAGCACGTTCTTATCGCGGAACTCCGCACGGTTGGCGTTGAGCTTGCGGCGCACAGACTTACGACGCAGCTGCTGGCCAGGCATGATAAATGTGCGGCCGACGTAGCGGTTCTTCACGAAGCCCTGTCGATAAGGCTTGTCGAGGATGCGGGCGATCTCCAGCGCGATATCGCAGGAGGTCTCCGGGATCGGGATAACGACGTCAATATCCAGATCTTCCCACTCGCGGGCAATCTTCTCGCCCAGCTTGGTCCCCATATTAACGCGGGCGCTGTAGACGGAGATTTTGTCGATAAACGAGTCCGGACGGGCAAAATAGACGTACTCGAACAGGCACGGGTTGCTGACCGGGTTATCGGCGCACTGACGGGTAAACAGCTGGCCCTTCTCGGTAATATAAACCGCTTCGCCCGGCGCCACATCGCGCAGGAATTCAAAGCCAAGGGTGTCAAGCGCCACGCTTTCCGAGGCCACCATATACTCGGTGCGGCCATCGCCTACGTCACGTTTGCCCAGCACCAGCGGACGAATGCCGTTCGGGTCGCGGAAGGCCACCATGCCATGACCGATGATCATCGCCACGCAAGCGTACGCGCCGCGGATCAAGCGGTTGGTCGCCGCAATCGCGGCAAAGATGTTATCCGCTTCCAGTGGGTAGTGACGGAAGTTATCCAGCTCACTGGCGAAAATATTGAGGAGGATTTCGGAATCTGAGGTGGTATTGATGTGGCGGCGTTTTTCTTCAAACAGCTTTTTACGCAGCTCATGGGCGTTGGTCAGGTTGCCGTTATGCGCCAACGTGATGCCATACGGCGAGTTGACGTAAAACGGCTGCGCTTCGGAGGCGCTGGAGCTGCCCGCCGTGGGGTAACGCACGTGGCCAATCCCCATATTGCCCTGCATACGCTGCATATGGCGGGCTTCGAATACGTCGCTTACCAGCCCGTTAGCCTTACGCAACCGGAAGCAGTTGTTGGCATCAATGGTGATGATGCCAGCGGCATCCTGTCCACGGTGCTGGAGCACCGTTAGCGCATCATAAATCGACTGGTTAACCGGCATAACACCGGCGATACCGACAATACCGCACATACGTCTTTTCCTCGTTCAGCAACGACCTAAAGTCTATACTTTAGGCAAGAAACTTGACGAGCTTTGCAGGTATTCAAAAAACCATCTGATGACGGGGGTAAAATAGGGAATAAACTGCGACTGATGCCAGTCATCGCTCTTCGCCATCCCGGTAAAGGTGTCAAGGAAGAACAGAATAGCGGCGATGATCAGCACCCCACGTAGCGCGCCGAAGCAGATCCCCAATACCCTGTCGGTACCTGACAAACCGGTTTTCTCCACCAGCTGGCCTATCACATAGTTCACGATAGCGCCAACGATGAGCGTCACGATAAACAGCGCCGCAATAGCAATCCCATTTCGAACCCGTTCATCCTCAAAGCCCGTAAACCAGACAGACAGATCAGCGTAGTAGTGGCTGGCGACATAAAACGCGCAACCCCACGTGACTAACGATAAAGCTTCGCGAACGAAGCCGCGGATCAGGCTGACCAGGCAAGAAAGACCCAGCACCGCCATAATGGCGTAATCAATCCAGACCATATACGTACCACGATTTTACGCCCTGTCGTCCAGTTCGGGGCGCATTCTAACAGAAAAAGAAAACGTTTGCGTAGGGATTTCCTTGCCCTACAGAAATAAAAATGGCGCTGAAAAAACATTCAACGCCAGACTGTCTTTCGCCTCTTCAGGGCGGCTGAGACAGGGTTTACGGGGCGTTTAGCCCCGCCGCGTTCTTTCCGCATCGCGGAAAAAACAATCAGTTCGGGGTGAAGCCCATCACTACCCCGCTGAGCCCGGAGATCTGTTGCAGATCGCCCAGCTGGCCCTTGAGCTTGTCTTTTGACGCATCCGGCCCGACGAGGATACGGGTAATTTTACCCTGTACCGGCGTCGAAGGCGACGTATACACTTTGAAGCCCGACGCCCGCAGTTTACCAACGATCTCGTTCACCTTATCGGCGTTCTTCAACGCGCCCAGCTGAACCACATAGGCTTTGCCGGTCGGCGCCGGCAGGGCCGCCTGCTGCTGCGGTTGTTGCTGCTGTGGCTTAGCAGGCGGTGGCGTTGGCGTCGCGGCCTGCTGTTGCGGCTGCGGCTTCGGCTGAGGTTTAGGCTGGGGTTTCGCGGCCACTACCGGCTCCTGAACGTCATCGAAGCTGTTGCTGTTCACCGGGATACGCGACGGATCTAACGATGGCGCGGCGGCATCGCCCGCCCGCACCTCTTCCGCCGCCCCTTCCGGCGGCTGCGAAGGCAGCGCCTGAGTCGCCGCCGGCAGCATATCCGGTTCATCACGATCGCCCGGTTTCGGCACCAGCGGGATCGCGGCAAACTCATCCTGGTAATGCTTTTTCTGCCCGTCCAGCAGCCCTGGCAGGATAATCACCCCCAGCGCCACCAGCACGATTGTCCCGACTAAACGGTTCTGAAACTTACTCGCCACCGATTCTCCCCGCGTCTATCTCTTCCATAACCTGTGCGACCGTGTGAAACGAACCACACACCAGCACGGTATCTTCCACTTTAGCGTCAGCCATGGCCGCATGCCACGCCTGCGCCACGCTGCTATAGACTGTGCCGCCACGCAAATGTTCCACCAGCTGCTCCGCCGCCGCCCCGCGCGGCCCTTCCAGCGGCGCGCAGTACCAGGCGTCGACTTCCGGGGCCAGATTGGCCAACGTGCCGGCAATGTCCTTATCATGCAGCATACCAATAACCGCCAGCACGCGTCCCGTTTTCGCTAACGTTTTGAGACGCCCGGCGAGATAAGCCGCCGCGTGCGGGTTATGCGCCACATCGAGGATCACCCGCGGGGCGTCGCTGATTATCTGAAAGCGTCCCGGCAGCATCGCGTCGCGGATCCCCGCGCGCAGGATAGCGTCATCCACGGCAAGTCCGCTGGCGCGCAGCGCCGCCACGGCCGTGGCGGCGTTAGGCAACGGCACCTGAGGCAGAGGCAGGCGGCTTAACGCCCCGCCCGCGTCGCGGAAAGACCATGTCTCGCCTTCCACCTCATAGCGCCAGTCGACGCCGCGGCGCTGGAGCAGGGCGCCCTTCTCGCTCGCCACTTCAGCAATGGTGTGCGGCATATCCGGCTCCCCTACTAGCGCCGGTTTTCCGGCACGGAAGATACCGGCTTTCTCCCGGCCGATACTTTCGCGATCCGGTCCCAGCCAGTCGGTATGATCGAGAGCGATGCTGGTAACCACGGCGACATCGGCATCCACGATATTAGTGGCGTCGAGACGGCCGCCGAGCCCCACCTCCAGGATCACCACATCCAGCTGCGCCTGCTTAAACAACCATAGCGCAGAGAGCGTGCCGTACTCAAAGTAGGTCAGCGAGATGTCGCCCCGCGCCGCTTCAATCTCCGCAAACGAGGCCGTATGCGCCGCCTCCGGCAGTTCCGCTCCCTGAATGCGCACGCGTTCGGTGTAACGCACCAGATGCGGAGAGCTGTAGACCCCCACTTTATAGCCGGCCGCCATCAGGACGGTTTCCAGCGTGCGGCAGGTGGTGCCTTTGCCATTGGTGCCCGCGACCGTAAAGACGAACGGCGCCGGTTTGACGATATCCATCTGCCGCGCGACCTCGCTGACGCGCGCCAGCCCCAGGTCGATGGTTTTACTGTGCAGATGTTCCAGATAAGAAAGCCACGTAGCCAGGGGCGACGTGGCCTGAGGAATAGGATCTTTTTCCATGATGCCCGCAAGAATTGACGGTTAACGCGTATGAATAAAAAAGGGCAGCGCCGCCAGGCCCTGCCCTCTGCTTTATCAGGCCTCGGGTTCCTGATCCGGTGCCGGCGGCACCACCACGCCTTCATGAGGCGTTTCCGAAGCGGCAACCGGCGCCGGCAGGTTCATCAGCTTCGCCAGAATGCTGGCCAGCTTGAGACGCATTTCCGGACGGCGAACGATCATATCGATCGCCCCTTTTTCAATCAGGAACTCACTGCGCTGGAATCCCGGCGGCAGCTTCTCACGTACGGTCTGCTCAATGACGCGAGGACCGGCAAAGCCGATCAGCGCTTTCGGCTCGGCAATGTTCAGGTCACCCAGCATCGCAAAGCTCGCCGATACGCCGCCCATGGTCGGGTCGGTCAGCACAGAGATGTACGGTAATCCGCGCTCCTGCATTTTCGCCAGCGCCGCGGAGGTTTTCGCCATCTGCATCAGCGACATCAGCGCTTCCTGCATACGGGCGCCACCGGAGGCGGAGAAGCAGATCAGCGGGCAGTTATCTTCCAGCGCCTGCTCCACCGCGCGCACAAAGCGTGCGCCAACGACGGAACCCATCGACCCCCCCATAAAGGAGAATTCAAAAGCGGCGGCCACAACCGGCATCGCGTAGAGCGTACCTTTCATTACCACCAGCGCGTCTTTCTCGCCCGTCTCTTTTTGAGCGGACGCCAGGCGGTCTTTGTATTTTTTTGAATCGCGGAACTTCAGCACATCTTTTGGCTCAAGTTCGCTTCCCAGTTCCACCAGAGAACCTTCATCCAACAGGCTATGCAGGCGATTACGCGCCGACATGCGCATATGGTGATCGCACTTAGGACAAACCTCCAGGTTGCGCTCCAGCTCGGCGCGGTAGAGTACCTGACCGCAGCTGTCGCACTTGGTCCATACACCCTCAGGAATGCTCGCCTTGCGGGTGGGAGTGATGTTGCTTTTAATTCGTTCAATCCAGCTCATTGATAACCTTTCTGCCTGAACCTGGTCGATGCCAGTTTTGTCGTAAGGGGCGCATAATGCCATTTTTGCCTCTTACAGACCATGAATGTTGCACATTAAATCATATCATCCCGGAACATGGGATAAAAAAGTGGTCAAACCGCTGCGCGTGACGCTCTGCACCGTCACGCGCAACACAGGCTAAACTACTTCGCCTGCTTCGTCGCCGCCCGCTTATGGCGAATAATCTCAATCACGCCCGGCAGGACGGAAAGCACGATGATCGCCACGATCAGCAGCTTAAGGTTCTCCTGCACCACCGGCAGATCGCCAAACAGATAACCGGCGTAGGTGAACAGCAGCACCCACAGCAGCGCCCCGACGACGTTATAGGCCGCAAAATGACGATAGGACATATGCCCCATTCCCGCCACAAACGGCGCGAAGGTTCGGACTATCGGCACAAAGCGCGCGAGGATAATGGTTTTTCCGCCGTGACGTTCGTAGAAGCTATGGGTTTTATCCAGATAGCTGCGACGGAAAATCTTCGAGTTCGGATTGCTGAACAGCTTTTCGCCGAACAGCCGGCCAATGGTGTAGTTGACCGCATCGCCGACGATCGCCGCGATGACCATCAGCAATACCATCAGATGGACATTAAGATCGTTGGTGGGCAGGGCCGAGAGCGCGCCCGCGACGAACAGCAGGGAATCTCCCGGCAGAAACGGCGTCACCACCAGCCCGGTTTCGCAGAACAGAATCAAAAACAGAATGGCATAAACCCAGACGCCGTACTGGGCGACCAGCTCGGCCAGGTGCACATCAATATGCAGGATGAAATCAATTAAAAAGTGAATCAAGTCCATGTTTGTCTTTACCCTTAATGACCCTATTAGTCCGCCAGAAACAGCGGGCCCATTGGCAGCACCGGTAAATCATAATGGGCCGGGTAATCCACCGACACCAGATACAACCCTTCCGCTTTTGCCGTTGCCGCAGCGAGCGTCCTGTCTTTTGCTGCCAGCAGTTCTGCCATCCAGCTCTCCGGCTGGTTTCCGGCCCCGATTTCCATCAGGCTGCCCACAATATTCCTGACCATATGATGTACAAAGGCATTCGCTTTGATATCCACCACCACATAAGCGCCGTAACGGGTAACGTTAATGTGCATCACGTTGCGCCACGGGGTTCGCGACTGGCACTGCACTGCGCGAAACGAGGTAAAGTCATTCTCCCCCAGCAGACACTGCGCGGCGCGCTGCATGCGCGCGGCGTCGAGCGGCTGGTGAAAATGCGTGACGCCATGACTCAATACCGCCGGACGCAGGCGATGATTATAGATGACGTAACGATAGCGGCGCGCCGTGGCGCTGAACCGGGCATGAAAATCCGCCGGTACATGTTTGACCCAACGCACCGCGATGTCACCAGGTAAATTCGCATTTACCCCCAGCGTCCAGGCGGCATCTTTACGCTGCGCCCGGGTTTCGAAATGCACCACCTGGCCGGTGCCATGGACACCGGCGTCGGTGCGGCCGGCGCAAAAGACGGTAATCGGTTCGTTCGCCACCTGCGAGAGCGCCTTTTCCAGCTTCTCCTGCACGCTGCGCACTTCGTTTTGCCGCTGCCAGCCGTAATATTTGCTACCGTCGTACTCGATGCCCAGCGCGATTTTACAGACCGGCTGTTGCTCCATCTCAGACATCAGTACAGGTACTCCTCAATCAGCTTCTCGGCGATCTTCACCGCCATCAGCGCGCCGCCGAAGCGGACGTTATCCGCCACCGACCAGAACTGGACCTGCTCCGGCATGCCGTAGTCATTATGCACGCAGCCGATGGAGAGACGGGCGTTACCGGAGGCGTCGCCAACCTGAGTGGGGAATTCGCCCTCTTCAGACAGTTCGATCTCCTCGCCGCGGGTAAAGGCGTCACGCGCCTCTTCCGCCGCCAGCGGACGCATCGCTTCAAAGTTCACCATCTGCGCATGGCCGTAGAAGACCGGTGACTGGACGACGCTGGCGGAGATCATCAGCCCGTCATCCTGCAGAATTTTGCGCGCTTCATCGACGATACGGCGCTCTTCGCGCACGCTACCTTCACGATCCGGCAGCAGCGGCAGCATGTTGAACGCCAGCTGGCGGCCAAAGAAATCGTCTTCATCGATGGGGATGCCGTTCAACAGCTTGGCGCTCTGCCCTGCCAGCGCATCCACCGCTTTTTTCCCCTGCCCTGAGGCGGAGAGGAGGTTAGTGACGCTAATGCGCGACAGTCCACCCTGATCGATAAGCGGCTTGAGCGCCGTCAGCAGCTGGCTGGTCAGACTGTTGGGCACCGCAATCAGATTGCGGTTGCGATAATCGCCTAACACAAACGGGTTCACGTCCGGCACCACCAGCGGTACGTCCGGCTCCAGCGCAAACAGGCCGCTGAGATCGATAACCAGACACCCGGCGTTTGTCGCATCTTCGACATACGCCGCACTGGCTTCTGCGCCTGCGGCAAAGAAAGCCAGCTGGGCCTGGGTCCAGTCAAACTCGGCGGCGTCCTTGACGATCACCGACTTGCCACCAAAACGCAGATGTTCGCCCGCGCTTTCATTGCGCGCCAGAGCAAAAATCTCCCCCACCGGGAACTGGCGTTCAGCAAGAGTTTCGAGCAGGGCTTCGCCTACGGCGCCCGTTGCGCCCAGTACGGCAATATTCCAGCCTTCAGACATGGTGGTTTACTCCAGAAATAAAGCGGCCCTGCCGGAGTATCCGGCAGGGGCATTAAGAAGACATTAACGAACAGGATGATGCACGGCGTTAAAACCGAGCTGGCGCAACAGGGCCGCCGCCTGCTCATCGCTGCACTGCACGTACAGCGAAGACCATTCGCGACGTTCCTGATAATTTTTACGCAGCTTGTCGAATTCACCGGCGACGCCCGCCACCTTCCGCAGCGGCGCATCATCGCGGCGCACATCATACACCAAATGAACCAGTCTTTTCAGCGTCGGCTGATCGAGCGGGCCATGCAGGGTGATGCGGCCAAACTCCGGGGCCGGCAACAGGGTATCCAGCGCCACCTGCTGCGGATGGCCGATAAAGGCGCTATAGGCTTCGAACACCTGCGTCGTCCCGCGCGCCTTCCCTTCAAGGGTATAGCCGGCGATATGCGCCGTGCCGATATCCACTCGCTTAAGAAGCTCTACGTTGAGATCCGGCTCCGGCTCCCAAACGTCCAGCACCACGCTCAGGGACTGACCGGCTTCCAGCCGTTTCAGCAATGCAGCGTTATCCACCACCGGCCCGCGGCAGGCGTTGATCAAAATCGTTCCGGGCTTCAGGCGGCTAATCAGCGCCTCATCCGCCAGATGCAGGGTTTTATATTGCCCTTCTTTATACAGCGGGGTATGGAAGGTGATGACATCAGCTTGCTGGACCAGATCGTCGAGGGAGCGGAAGTCGCCTTCGTCGCCGCGGTCGGCACGCGGGGGATCGCAAAGCAGGGTTTTGATACCCAACGCCTCCAGGCGCTTTTGCAGCCGCCCGCCGACGTTACCGACGCCGACGATCCCGACGGTGCGATCGCGCAGCGCGAAGCCGTCACGTTCGGCCAGCATCAGCAGCGCTGAAAAGACATACTCCACCACCGCGATAGCGTTGCAGCCGGGCGCCGCGGAGAAACCAATCCCCGCCTGCTGCAGCCACGCCTGATCGACATGATCGGTGCCTGCGGTCGCGGTGCCGACGAACCTGATGGCCTTGCCGGCAAGCAATGCTTCATTGACCCGGGTGACCGAGCGCACCATTAAGGCATCCGCATCGGTCAGGGCATCGGCCGGAACCGGGCGGCCCGGGATCGCCTGCACGTCGCCTAAACGGCTAAAGAGCTCACGGGCATAGGGCATATTTTCATCAACGAGGATTTTCACAGTTCAGTACCTGTCTGAGAACGAGAGTTAACCGGGGAAGTGTGCCATAATCTGGCCGCCAGGCATACTCATCACCTGGTTCCAGTACCGCGATATCGAAAGGATGAATCATGACGCACCCCCTTGCAGATATGCCAGACCGTCCTCCTGGGCGAGGCCCATCAGGCACTGCCGCCACCGGCGAACCTTCGCTTTCCATGCAGCAACGCACCGTCCTGGAGCGATTGATCACGCGCCTGGTGGCGCTGACCTCGCAGCAGAATGCGGAAGTGTGGGCCTGCGTCAAACATGATCTCGGACTAAAAGGCGACACGCCCCTGCTGGCCCGCCATTTCAGCGCCGCAGAGGCCAGTCTCAACCAGCGCTTAGCCGCCGCGCAGGACAATCATCATCATCGCCAGACCCTGGCGCAGCTCAGCGATCTGCTCGGCCAGGGCAATAACCGTCAGGCGGTGAGCGATTATATTCGTCAGCATTATGGGCAAACGGCGCTGCATGCCCTCAGCCAGACGCAACTGGAGCACATTCTGCATCTGCTGCAGCGTGGTCAGCTGTCTATCCCGCAGCCGCAGCAGCGCCCGCCGACCCTCCGCCCGCTGTTGCCAGCCGAGCACAACACGCTCAATCAGCTGGTGACGAAGCTGGCGGCCGCCACCGGCGAACCAAGCAAGCTGATTTGGCAGTCCATGCTGGAACTTTGCGGCGTCAAGTCAGGGGAGCTGATCCCGGCGACGCACTTCACGCCGCTTTCCTACTGGCTACAGGCGCGGCAGACCCTCAGCGCGCAAACCGCGCCGACGCTGACCTCACTGCAGGGGGCGCTCAAGCAGCCGCTTGAGACCGCAGAGTGGCAGAAGATTGTCGACTTTGCCCGTCGCAACTGGCAGGTTACGCCGCAGACCACGCTGAGCCCGGCGCAGATCCTGGCGCTGTTGAACAAGGTGTTTGTGCTGCGGGTAGCCCGCGCCCAGGAGACGCTGGCGATCCCGCAGGAGGAGCCCGTGACCCGGCGGACATGGGCCGCTAAGCCCTGGCAGCTGGCGCTGGGAGCGGTTGTCCTGCTCCTGGTGCTGTGGCTCCTGCTGTAGCCCAGCAGGCACAGGTGGCGTTTACGGCTCCCTTTCATGCCAAACGCCACGGTGTTGACTACAGCGGTTTCAGGCCGGACAACAACCTAGCGGCGAAATGAGATGAGGGTGACGAGGATCCCCAGCGCCGCGCAGAGGGCGCCGGCAAGAAATACCGACGAGTAGCCCAGCGAAGTGGCCAGTAGACCGGTCAGCGGCCCGGTCAGGCCATAAGAGATATCCTGAAAGGCCGCATAGCCGCCGAGCGCAGTGCCGCGCACCTGCGCCGGGACGCGCTTCACCACCTCCACGCCAAGCGACGGGAAAATAAGCGAACAGCCGCATCCGGTCAGCGCCGCGCCGGCCAGCGCTACCCAGACGCCCGACGCCAGCCCCAGCAGCGTCAGACCGACCGCCTCTATCAGCAGCGAGACCATCGCCACTTTAACGCCGCCAAACCGATCCGGCATCCAGCCGAACAGCACCCGCATCAGCACAAAAGCGCCGCCAAACGCCGTCAGGGTAAAGCCGGCCATCGGCCAGTGATGGCTGGCAAAATAGAGGGAGACGAAGGTGCCGATCACCGCAAAGCCGACGCCCTGCAGGCCCAGACCAATCCCCGGCCGCCAGATCATGCCGATGACGCTCCACAGTGAAGGCCGCTCGCCTCCGTGCGCCGCCACTTTGCGCACCGTCCCGTTGATGAGCCAGGCGACGAGCGGCAGTGTCATGGTGACGCAGGCGAGGACCGCCACGCCAAAATGGCTATATATTAACAATCCCAGCGGGGCGCCCACCGCCAGCGAACCGTACATCGCCATGCCGTTCCATGACATCACTTTGCCGGAGCGGGCCGGCCCCACCAGGCCCATCCCCCAGCTCAGGTTGCCGGTCAGCAGCTGGCTTTCGCCAAACCCGAGGATCAGGCGGCCCAGCAGCAACAGGCCCAACTTCGCGAACACCGGCAGCGGCAGCAGCGCAGCGGCCAGCCAGGCCGCACCGGCCAGGGCGCAGGCCAGCATCCCCTGCAGGACGGAACGTTTGGCGCCGTACTGGTCTGCCAGACGCCCGGCGTAGCCGCGGGTCAGAACGGTGGCGAGGAACTGGATCCCCACCGCCACGCCGACCACAGTGTTACCAAATCCCAGCTCCTGATGGACAAATAGCGGGATCACCGGCAGCGGCAAACCGACGGTCATATAGGTCAAAAAGACGGCGAATGTAATGCGAAAAAGCGAAAAATTCGCGGAAGAATGAGATGTTGTTTCAGTGACTGCGGACATGCATTACTCCAGATTCGCAGAGTAAGGCGAGCAAAGCGACACGCCCCCTCCACCTGACTATCAGGGTTAAGGCGCGTTGGTTGACGTTAAACGCTTACGCATTAGTGGAGAGACTAATGGATTCGCCAGCAGTGTGCCTGCGGGACCTTACCCTGTCAAGATGACAAAAAAGGGGAGCCGGTGGCTCCCCTCAGTGCATCGAGTGCTGATTAGGCGTTGTATTTACGCATCACCAGCGTGGCGTTGGTGCCGCCGAAGCCGAAGCTGTTGGACATCACGGTGGTCAGCTTAGCGTCAGTCGGTTTGGTGACGATGTTCAGGCCGGCTGCCTGCTCGTCCAGCTCTTCGACGTTGATGCTCGGCGCGATAAAGCCGTGCTCCAGCATCAGCAGGGAGTAGATAGCTTCCTGTACGCCCGCCGCGCCCAGCGAGTGGCCGGTCATCGCTTTGGTCGCCGAGATAGCCGGGCTGTTATCGCCGAACACTTCGCGGATCGCGCCCAGCTCTTTCACGTCGCCGACCGGCGTGGAGGTGCCGTGAGAGTTCAGGTAGTCGATCGGGGTATCCACGCCGTGCATCGCCATCTGCATACAGCGCACTGCGCCTTCACCCGATGGAGCTACCATGTCTGCGCCATCGGAGGTTGCGCCATAGCCGACGATTTCGGCATAGATGTGCGCGCCGCGCGCCAGAGCATGTTCCAGCTCTTCCACCACGACCATACCGCCGCCGCCGGCGATAACGAAGCCGTCACGGTTGGCGTCATAGGTGCGGGAGGCTTTTTCTGGAGTGTCGTTGTATTTGGTGGACAGCGCGCCCATGGCGTCGAACTCGCAGGCCATTTCCCAGCACAGTTCTTCGCCGCCGCCGGCAAAGACGATATCCTGTTTGCCCAGCTGAATCTGCTCTACCGCATTACCGATGCAGTGTGCGGAAGTGGCGCAGGCGGAGCTGATGGAGTAGTTAACGCCGTGGATTTTAAACGGCGTGGCGAGGCAGGCGGAAACGCCGGAAGCCATCGCTTTGGTGACCACATACGGACCCACGGCTTTCAGACCACGCGGGCTACGCATGGCATCAGCGCCGAAGACCTGGAATTTCGGGGAGCCGCCGCCGGAGCCTGCGATCAGGCCGACACGCGGGTTATTCTGGTATGCTTCCGGCGCCAGACCTGCGTCGGCAACGGCCTGTTCCATGGACAGGTAAGCATAGATGGAGGCGTCGCTCATGAAGCGCACTACTTTGCGGTCAATGAGGCCAGTGGTATCCAGTTTAACGTTGCCCCATACGTGGCTGCGCATCCCTGAATCTTTAAGCTCCTGAGAGAAAGTGATCCCTGAACGTCCTTCACGCAGAGATGCCAGGACTTCCTGCTGGTTATTACCGATGCTGGAAACGATGCCCAAGCCAGTAATCACTGCACGTTTCATTAAATACCTCTGTAAGTCGCACTATTTTAAGTTTCGTGTCGCACAATAGCGTACACTTGTACGCCGAACAAGTCCGATCAGACATTTTGTGTATAAATTTGCGCCCTCAGGCACACATCGCTAAGATCGCGCTACGCCTTGTGATTCGAGTAACTTACGTGAAACAAAACGCTATACAACCCGCCAACCTGGAATTCAATGCTGAGGGTACACCTGTTTCCCGAGATTTCGACGATGTTTACTTTTCCAATGACAACGGTCTGGAAGAGACGCGCTACGTCTTTCTCGGCGGAAATCGCCTGCCGGAGCGCTTCTCCAGCCACCCTCGCCCGCTGTTGATCGTCGCGGAGAGCGGCTTCGGCACCGGGCTCAATTTCCTCACCCTCTGGCAGGCGTTTGACGTTTTTGTTCGCGATAACCCGGACGTTACCCTGCAAAGGTTACATTTCATCAGTTTTGAGAAATATCCGCTGAAGGCGGAAGATCTCCGCCTGGCGCACCAGCGCTGGCCAGAGCTGGCCCCATGGGCAGAACAGCTGCAGGCGCAATGGCCTTCGGCCTTCGCCGGGTGCCATCGTCTGCTGCTCGACGGCGGACGGGTGACGCTCGATCTGTGGTTTGGCGATATCAACGAGCTGACCAGAGAGCTGGATGATTCGCTGAATCAGCAGGTGGACGCCTGGTTTCTCGACGGCTTTGCCCCGGCGAAAAATCCCGACATGTGGACCCAGGATCTGTTCAATGCCATGGCGCGCCTGGCGCGTCCCGGCGGAACGCTGGCCACTTTTACCTCCGCCGGTTTTGTCCGCCGCGGCCTGCAGGAAGCCGGATTTACCCTGCGTAAAACCAAGGGCTTCGGCCGCAAACGGGAGATGCTGACCGGCGAGATGGCGCAAACGCTGGCCTTTCCGGCGCGCGCGCCCTGGTTCGCCCGCCGAGGCAGCGAGGCCCGCGAAGCGGCCATCGTCGGCGGCGGTATCGCCAGCGCCCTGCTCTCCCTGGCGCTGCTGCGTCGCGGCTGGCAGGTGACCCTCTACTGCGCGGACGACGCCCCGGCGCAGGGCGCCTCCGGTAATCGCCAGGGCGCGCTCTACCCGCTGTTAAGCCAGCACGATCCGGCGCTGGCGCGCTTTTTCCCGGCCGCCTTTACCTTCGCCCGCCGCACCTACGACGCGCTGCCGGTGCTGTTCGATCATCAATGGTGCGGGGTCACCCAGCTTGGCTGGGATGAAAAAAGCGCGCACAAAATCGCCCAGATGCTGGCCCTGGAGTTGCCCCCTGATATCGCCTGCGCGGTGACGGCGGATCAGGCCGCGGAGCTGACCGGCGTCGAGACCGGCTGCGGCGGCATAACCTATCCGGCCGGCGGTTGGCTGTGTCCACAGCAGCTCACCGCCGAGCTGCTGGCGCTGGCGGCAACTCGCGGTCTGCACGTGCATTATGGTTATCAGGTCGAGACGCTGAGTGCAGAAGGCGATGGCTGGCTGCTCAACCACCAGCGCTATCATCAGGCGGTCGTGCTGGCCAACGGCCACCGCATCGCGGATTTTGCGCAAACCGCGCCGTTGCCCGTTTATCCCGTGGGTGGCCAGGTCAGCCATATACCCACCACCCCGCGGCTTTCCGCCTTGCGCCAGGTGCTGTGCTACGATGGCTACCTGACGCCGCAGAATCCGCAAAACCAGCAGCATTGTATTGGCGCCAGCTACCATCGCGGCAAAACCGACACCACCTTCAGCGAAGAAGATCAGCAGCACAACCGGCAACGGCTGATCGACTGCTTCCCGGGCGCGGAGTGGCCGCAGGACGTGGATATCAGCGCCAGTGACGCCCGCTGCGGCGTGCGCTGCGCCACCCGCGATCATCTGCCGATGGTCGGCAACGTCCCGGACTATGCGGCGACATTGACGCAATACGCCGACCTCCACGAACGGCAGGATAGCGCCGGTAACGCGCCGGTCTTTCATAACCTGTTTATGCTTGGCGCCCTCGGATCGCGAGGCATTTGCACCGCGCCGTTAAGCGCTGAGATACTGGCGGCGCAGATGAGCGCTGAACCACTGCCGCTGGATAGCGACACCCTGGCGGCGCTGAATCCGAATCGGCTATGGGTGAGAAAACTGCTGAAGGGAAAAGCGGTGAAATAAAACCATGAGGGCAGGCAATTTCCCGGGTACGGCTGACGCCTGACCCGGGCTACAACATGGCTCAGGCCTGATTTTTTGCCTGCAGATACAGGTTTTCCCACATGCCCTGCACCAGAATTTGGTCCGGCGGCGACAGCTCGCCAGCGCCGATGGCTTTCTCCAGGCTATGGCTGACTTTGCTGTGTACCGCTTCAGCTGAATGCTCGCCCTCACCTTCCAGCTCTGCCACCGCCAGCGTCAGGTGGCCGCGCAGATAACCGCCGGCAAACAGTTCATCATCACTGGCGTGGTCTACCATGTTGTCAATCAGCGCCAGAATGCGTGATTCAAACTCCGCGATCATCGTCTTACCTCTTGTCATGTAATGTGTGGCCTTAGTGCAGGTCTTCCGGCCACGGAAAGTGTTCTGCCGTCAATGGCGGCGTTTGATAATAGTGTTGTAGTGCGCGAATAAGACGCGCCGGACGTTCGGGGATCCCTTGTTCAAGCAGAGTCATCACCTGGGCATGTACCCGGCGCTGAAAGGCGATGCGATCGGGTTCGACGTCACCTTCCAGATTGTCACAGCTGACGTTAAACGGAAATCCCGCCGCCACGCAGAACAGCCACTCCAGGGCCTGCGGTTTCACCTCGACGTCCTCAAACTGGCTTTGGGTCATTGCATCGCGACCGTCCGGGCAGTACCAGTAGCCAAAATCCACCTGTTCGCGGCGAGCCTTGCCGGCGATACACCAGTGGGAGATCTCGTGCAGAGCGCTGGCAAAAAAACCGTGCGCGAAGACGATACGGTGATATGGCGTGCCATCGTCTGCCGGAAGGTAGATCGGCTCATCGTCGCCTTTCACCAGGCGAGTATTAAAATCTGCGGCAAAGCAGCTATCGAAGAGATCGATCAGCTGCTGATAATGGTGTTGCTGTTGCATTAATGAATTCCCAACCACTGCAAAATCTCCGCCCCGTGGCTGTCGTAGAGAAGCTTCGCGCTCATCACCGCCGAGACGATAACGATCATCGGTCGGATCAGCGATTGCCCTTTACTCAGCACCAGCCGGGAGCCGGCGCGGGCGCCAATAAACTGTCCGGCCATCATCACAAAGCCGGTGGCCCAGATAACCTTCCCGCCGATAATAAACAGCAGCAGGCCGCCGACGTTCGAGGTGGCGTTGAGCAGTTTGGCGTGGGCCGTCGACTTCGCCAGGTTAAACCCGGCGAGGGTGACAAACGCCAGCGCATAAAACGAACCGGCGCCGGGGCCGAAAAAACCGTCGTAAAACCCGACGCTGCCGCCAGCGACCAGCGCAAACGGCAGACCGTAGAGCCGACGCTGCCGGTCCGCTTCGCCCAGTTTCGGCATCAGCAGAAAATAGAGACCGATGCCGATCACCAGCAACGGCAGGATCTGCTTAAGAATATCGGACTGCACGTGCTGGACCAGCAGCGCGCCGGCGGTTGAACCGATAAAGGTCATCAGAATATTCAGCTTCTGATCGGCGAGATTGACCACCTTGCGCCGGACAAAGTAGAGGGTCGCCGACAGCGATCCGCCGCAGGCCTGCAGCTTATTGGTCGCCAGCGCCTGGGCCGGCGGCATGCCTGCCGCCATAAGCGCCGGCACGGTCAGTAAGCCCCCGCCCCCGGCCAGTGAATCAATAAAACCGGCCAGGATGGCGACAAAAAAAAGCACCACCAGCACCAGCGGCGATACGGAAAACAACTCGATAAAACTATCCATTACAGCACATGCTCATCCAGTAGCGCCTGGCAGGAAGGCGGCAACGGCGGCGGCGTCTTCTTCACAGGTGGGGTAGACCCGGGTTTAGGTGGCTCGAACCAGCTCTGCAGCTCCGCTCCGCAGCCATCGCCGGCCGGCGGTGGCGCCTGATCTTCGCACTCCAGGCTGCCTGCCGGGCAGCGCAGACGGACGTGCATATGGGCGCGATGCTGGAACCAGGGACGAACTTTGCGCAGCCACTGGCGGTCGCTTCCCGCGTCCAGGCACAGCTGCTGTTTAATCGCCGGGTTGACGAAGATGCGGGTCACCTCGCTATCTTCCGCCGCCAGCTTGATCAGCTGGCTGATTTGCGGACTCCACAGCGACGGTACCACGCGTTTGCCATCGCTGGCGACCAGATCCAGGGCCTGCGGCTTCAGCAGCTGGGACGATGTCCAGCGCGTCTGCGGCAGCTGGAGGAAGATATCGACATCGAGGCCCGTCTGATGGCTGGCGTGGCCGCCGTTAAAACGGCCGCCTGCCGGCATCCCCATGTCGCCAATCAGCACGGTCCCCATGCCTTTATTGTGCACCTGATTGCTCAGGCGCTGAATAAACTGAATCAGATCCGGATGACCGAAGTAGCGCCGCTGATCGGTACGCATCACCTGATAGCCGACAGCGTTCAGCGGCAGCGCCTCGGCGCCAACGATACAGCCATTGGAGAACGCGCCAATCGACTGCGCGCTGCCGCCGATTGGCTGGGATATCTTCTGCCATGGCGTGGCGGCCAGGCTGCCGGCGCTGGCCAGCAGCGCCAACAGGGCGATAACGGTGTTTTTCATGGTTACCAGCGTGGAATTGTCGTCGTCACGTCGCCATTCTGCGCGCGCTGACGCATAAAATGATCCATTAAAACGATCGCCAGCATGGCCTCAGCGATCGGTACGGCGCGAATGCCGACGCACGGATCGTGACGCCCTTTGGTGATCATCTCCACCTCTTCGCCAAAGCGGTTAATGGTATGACCGGGAACGGTAATACTGGAGGTCGGCTTCAGCGCGATGTTGGCAACGATCTGCTGACCGCTGCTGATGCCGCCAAGAATGCCGCCGGCGTGGTTGCTCTGGAATCCGGCTTTGGTGATCTCATCGCGGTTTTCGCTGCCGCGCAGCTTCACCACCTCGAAACCGTCGCCAATCTCCACGCCTTTCACGGCGTTGATGCTCATCAGCGCATGGGCGATATCGGCGTCAAGGCGGTCAAAGACCGGCTCGCCAAGGCCCGGCGGTACGCCGTCGGCGACGACGGTAACTTTGGCGCCAATGGAGTCGCCCTCTTTTTTCAGACCGCGCATCAGTTCATCGAGAGCGTCGATTTTCTCCGGTTCCGGGCAGAAGAAGGGATTCTGTTCAACCTGTTCCCAGTCCTTAATGGCCAGCGGAATGTCGCCCATCTGCGTCAGGCAACCGCGAATGACGATGCCGAACTTCGCGGCGAGGAATTTTTTGGCAATCGCCCCGGCCGCCACGCGCATCGCGGTTTCGCGGGCGGAGGAGCGACCGCCGCCACGATAGTCGCGTAGACCATACTTTTGTTCGTAGGTGTAATCCGCATGGCCAGGACGAAACAGATCTTTGATCGCGCCGTAATCCTGCGAACGCTGATCGGTGTTCTCAATCAGCAGCCCGATACTGGTCCCGGTGGTGACGCCTTCGAAGACGCCGGAGAGGATTTTGACCTGATCCGGCTCGCGACGCTGCGTGGTGTAACGCGAGGTGCCCGGGCGACGACGATCGAGGTCGTGCTGCAGATCGGCTTCGGTCAGCGGAATGCCCGGCGGCACACCATCAACGATGCAGCCAAGCGCCAGGCCGTGCGACTCGCCGAAGGTGGTGACGCGAAAGAGTTGTCCAATTGTATTTCCTGCCATCACGGCTCCATTATTTGTCGTTATGTTGGCGTGTTGTTTTTTTTAGTCTTTATAAATACCGAAGTGCGCGCGAGCGTCAATCAGCTGTTGTTTGGTCAGCATAAAGACGCCGTCGCCGCCGTTATCAAACTCAAGCCAGGTAAACGGCACGTCCGGATACTGCTCCATCAGATGTACCATGCTGTTACCGACTTCACAAATCAGAATGCCGTCGTCGCTGAGATAATCCGGCGCATTGCCGAGGATGCGGCGCGTCAGCTTCAGGCCATCGCTTCCGGAGGCCAGACCCAGTACCGGCTCATGCTCATACTCTTCCGGCAGGTCGGCCATGTCCTCTTCATCGACATACGGCGGATTAGTGACGATCAGATCGTACTGTAGCTTCGGCAGATCGCGAAACAGGTCGGAACGGATCGGGGTCACGTGATGGATCAGGCCATGGGATTCCACGTTGTGCTCGGCGACGGCCAGCGCGTCCGGGGAGATATCCACGGCGTCGACTTCGGCTTCCGGGAAGGCATAGGCGCAGGCGATGGCGATGCAGCCGCTGCCGGTGCACATATCAAGGATATGCTGCGGCTTATGGTTAATTAGACCGGCAAACTGGTTATTGATCAGTTCGCCGATCGGGGAGCGCGGCACCAGCACCCGCTCATCAACGTAAAACTCATGGCCGCAGAACCACGCTTTGTTGGTCAGATAGGCGACGGGAATACGCTCGTTCACGCGGCGAATCACCCGCTCTACAATGCGGTGTTTCTCGCTGGAGGTCAGGCGCGCAGTGCGCATATCTTCCGGGATATCCAGCGGCAGATACAGCGAAGGCAGCACCAGTTGTACCGCCTCGTCCCACGGGTTGTCAGTCCCGTGACCGTACCAGATATTAGCAGCGCTGAAACGGCTTACCGCCCAGCGCAGCATGTCCTGAATGGTATGCAGCTCATTGACTGCCTCATCAACAAAAATTTTATCCACGACATCCTCCAGGGCACACTCTGCTATAAATTCGGCGGCTAGTGTGCCATGAAGACGGCGATAAATCAGCATTCTTGCGTGGGGTGGCGGGGGAAAAAACAGGTTTTCCTTGCCCGAAGGGATATTGAGTCGGGTAAACTAGCGCAAAGTATTAATGAGAGCGGACAATGAAAAAGAAGACATCGCTTAGCGAGGAGGATCAGGCGCTGTTCCGTCAGCTGATGACTGGCACGCGGCAGATCAAACAGGACACCATCGTGCACCGCCCGCAGCGCAAGAAAATCACCGAGGTTGCCCCTAAGCGTCTGTTGCAGGAACAGGCCGACAACAGCCACTATTTTTCCGATGAGTTTCAGCCGCTACTGAATACCGAAGGCTCGACGAAATATGTCCGCGCCGACGTCAGCCATTTTGAGCTGAAAAAGCTGCGCCGTGGGGATTATTCGCCGGAACTGTTTCTCGATTTGCATGGGCTCACCCAGCAGCAGGCCAAACAGGAACTGGGCGCGCTGATTGCCGCCTGCCGCCGCGAGCATGTGTTTTGCGCCTGCGTGATGCACGGGCACGGCAAGCACATTCTCAAACAGCAAACCCCGCTGTGGCTGGCGCAGCATCCACACATCATGGCTTTTCATCAGGCGCCAAAAGAGTACGGCGGTGACGCCGCACTGCTGATTCTGATTGAGGTCGAGGAGTGGCAACCACCGGAGCTGCCTTGACGGCGAGCTCCGGGGCCGTCAGATGGCGTTGGCCATTTTGAGGTTGCAGGGGCTTTTCTGCCAGAGGTATTCACCCTTGCCGTCGGCGTCCAGATTGACGCAGGCGATAGCCGAGGTGGTGAACATAGGGGGCGTTTCCCCCGGGCACAGCTCTGAGACGAGGTACCCCACCAGCGGCAGGTGGGAGACGACCAGCGCCGTCGCCACGCCTTCATTTGCCAGCGCCTGCAGATAGGCGCTCACCATACCTACATCGCCGCACGGCGTGAGTTCCGGCATCACGTCGACATGTTTCGGCAGGTTCATGCACTCCCCAACAATATCCAGCGTCTGTTCCGCACGCAGATAGGGACTGACAAGAACGCGCTCAATATCCACTTTTTGACCTTTCAGCCAGGTTGCCATCTGACGAGACTCATCACAACCGCATACGGTTAATGGACGAACCGAGTCGCTGGCTGCATCGAGGGCAGCGTCGCCGTGACGCATAATAAAAACTTGCATATTGCACCGCTTTTGTTAACCAGAAGCACCGAAGTTTAGCCTGCGAAGACAATACGCAGGCAACCCGGTGGCCGGGCATTGTGCCTGATCCATTCAACGAATGAAACGCTGTTTTTTACCTCAATGGCGTAAGTATAGTCAATGATTGTTTACAAAACAGCCAATCAACAGCGTCATCCGCAGCCGGATTTACCTTCTTTGACCACAACTTAGGTCAGCCGTTCATCCGCTGGCCAAAAGGTGGTCCCCTGTTCGGCCATGCGTAACAAAGTGTCACAGGGTGTAAAACGTGGGCCGTACTGGGCGGCCAGGCGCTGCAGGATCGCGGCAACTTCACCCGCGCCGATAGTATCCATATACCGGAACGGGCCGCCAAGAAATGGCGGAAACCCTATACCAAATACGGCGCCGATATCACCATCGCGCGCGCTACGGATGATCTGCTCATCAAAGCAGCGCGCCGCCTCGTTAAGCATCAGCATCACACAGCGCTCAGCCACCTGCTGCGCGGACAACCGCGACTGCGGGCGGTCGATGCCCAGCAGCGGATAGACTGCCGGGTCGGGCCGTTTTTTGCTTTTACGCCCTTTTATCTCATAAAGATAGAAACCACGATTATTTTTTCTACCTTTGCGATCGTCCTTCAAAATCGCGTCAATGATGTTTGCAGGCGGGCTAAAACGTTCTCCAAAGGCATTCTCCAGTACGGGAATAATTTTGGTGCCGGTATCGATACCCACCTCATCCAGCAGTTGAACCGGTCCCACCGGAAAACCGAATTTCACCAGGGCCTTATCAATCACCTCAACCGGTTCTCCCTCCACCAGCAGACGCATCGCTTCATTTATATACGGCGCGAGAATGCGGTTCACATAGAAGCCCGCTTTGTCCGCCACGACGATCGGCGTTTTCCCCTGACGTTTAGCCAGTTGCACCACCGTGGCAATGGTCTGCGGATCGGTTCCCTTATGCGGGATCACCTCAACCAGCGGCATTTTCTCCACCGGACTGAAAAAGTGCAGGCCGACCACCCGCTCAGGGTGGCTGGCATGGGCGGCTATATCGCCTATTGGTAACGACGACGTATTCGAGGCAAAGATAGTCTGCGGCCCGCCGTTTTGCTCCACTTCACTGACCATCCGCTGTTTCAGCGCCAGGTCTTCGAATACCGCCTCAATCACCACGTCGCGATGGGCAAAGCCCTGATAGTCGGTAGTGCCTGTGATCAGCGCCAGCTGACGATCGCGCTCGCTGGGGCGCAGTCGGCGCTGGCGAACCTGTTTGTTCAGCAGATCCCAGCTGTACTTTAAGGCGTGGTTGATCCCGCTCGGCTGAATATCTTTAATTCGCACCGGCAGTCCGCCTTTACAGGCGGTCACATAGGCGATCCCCCCGCCCATCAGGCCGCCGCCCAGGACTGCAACGCTTCTCAGCGGAGCGGGTTCCGCCTCAGCGCCACGGTCTTTTTTCAGATCGGTACTGGCAAAGAAGATCGATCGCAGCGCCTGCGACTGCGGGGTCATCGCCAGTTCGCCAAACGCGCGGGCCTCTTCGGCGTAACCGCTGCTGCAGCCGTGGGCCAGACCATTCTCGACGACCTGCAAAATTCGCTTCACCGCCGGGTAGTTGCCCTGGGTCTTGCGCTGCGTTTGCTTGCCGACGTACTGAAATAACAGATGGCGACCGAGGGGGCCCGCCAGCACGCGTTCGCGAACCGGCACCTCGCGGCTGGTCGGGCGTCCCTTCAGCGCCAGCTCCACCGCCGCCTGCAGTAAAATTGTCTGCGGCACCACCTCGTCCACCAGACCGGCCTTCAGCGCCTGGCGCGGCCGTAATTGCCTGCCGGTGAGCATCATATCCAGCGCCGTGCTGACGCCGATTAGCCGCGGTAAACGCTGCGTCCCACCGGAACCCGGCAGCAGACCAAGCTGTACCTCCGGCAACCCGAGTCGGGTTTTTTCGTCATCGCTACAGATGCGGCCATGGCAGGCCAGCGCCAGCTCCAGTCCGCCGCCCAGACAGGCGCCATGGATGGCGGCAATGACCGGAATCGACAAGCCATGGATTTCGGCCATAATCTGCTGCCCCTGGCGCGCCAGCGCTTCCGCCTCCTGCGCGCTGCGGCAGCGGGCAATCATGTTGATGTCTGCGCCGGCGATAAAGTTATCGGCTTTGGCGGAGATAAATACCACGCCGCGCACCGACTTATCGTCGCGTATCTGGCGTATCAGTCCCCGCACCTGATTGCCGAACTCGGCCTTCAGGGTATTCATTTTTTCACCCGGAGCATCAATGGTGATCACCGCGATTTTGTCCGCACGGACCTCAAGCTTAAAAGCGGAAACAGTATCCATTATTCAGCCTCCACAATCATCGCCGCGCCCAGACCGCCTGCCGCGCAGGCCGTCACCAGACCAAATCCCCCTCCCCGTCGCCGCAGCTCATGCAGCGTCTGGGTGATCATCCGCGCGCCGGTGGCGGCAAAGGGGTGACCGTAGGCGATAGAGCCGCCGAGGACGTTAAATTTACTCTCATCCACCTCACCGGTGGCCTGCGCGCGGCCCAGCACCTCGCGGGAAAAGCGGTCGCTTGCCAGACACTGGAGATTGGCCAGCGTCTGCGCGGCGAAAGCTTCGTGCATATCGATAAGCGTGAGATCCGCCAGCGTCAGGCCAGCGCGCTCCAGCGCCAGCGGCGTGGACCATGCGGGCCCCAGCAGCATATCCTGCCAGACATCGATGGCGGTAAAGGCATAGCTGCGCAGATAACCCAACGGCGTCAGACCCAGCTCTTTGGCCCGCGACTCGGTCATCAGGATCACCGCCGCCGCGCCATCCGTCAGCGGCGTGCTGTTGGCGGCGGTAACGGTGCCATGTTTACGGTCGAAGGCCGGACGTAACTTTTGGTAATCCGCGAGGGTTGAATTTTTACGGATATTGTTATCCTGCTCCAGCGGTTCGCGGAAGGGAGAAGCATAGGCGGTCATCACCTCTGCGGACAGCTTGCCCTCCTCCCAGGCTTTCGCTGCCAGCTGGTGTGAACGATGTGCCAGCGCATCCTGTTGTTCCCGGGTGATCCCCCAGCTTTTCGCCATCTGCTCGGCGGTATCGCCCATCCGTAAGCCGGTTGAATATTCAGCAACCGCCGGGGGAACCGGCAGCAGGTCGCGCGGCCGCAGGCGGGAAAACAGCTTCAGTTTCTGGCTCAGCGTGCGGGCTTTGTTCGCATCTACCAGCGCGCGGGCCAGCGTTTTGCTGACGCCGATAGGCAACACAGAGGAGGAGTCGGCACCGCCGGCGATACCGGCGCGGATGGTGCCGGCCATCAGGCTTTCGGCGACATTCGCCACGGCCTGGAAGCTGGTGGCGCAGGCGCGACTGACACTGTAAGCGTCGGTGTGCACGCTCATTCCGGTACCGAGCACAATTTCCCGGGCGATATTCGGCGCCTCCGGCATCTGCACGACCTGACCAAAGACCAGTTGCTCAATGGCTTGCGCAGGAATGTCGCTGCGCGCCAGCATTTCGCCAACCACCATTTTTCCTAAATCAACGGCGGGAATGCCATGAAATGCCGTCGCCTGACGCGCAAACGGCGTGCGTAACCCTGTGACAATGGCAATGCGATCGCCCTGCCGGGTGATAAGCGGTAATGCCTGACTCATAACTCTCCCCTGTTAACCAAGACAAACAAGTGGTCTGACCTGATAGCATTGTTAACTAATTTTTTACATTAAGCCAATCGGGGAAGCGAAAAATTGCGAGCCAAAACACATTGAACGGAAAAGATAACGCCCCTTTCACGGGGCGTTAAGCGGAGGGATTAACGCAGACCCAACTGGAAGATCAGGGATTCGGCCTCACAGCTAAACACAAAATCGATATCCAGCTGTACGCCGCCGTCAACGTCGGCGAAGACGGGATTAATCTTGCACGGTTCAGATTCCACACTGCGGGCTTTTTCGCTCAGCGCGGCGAGCATTTGCTCTGCTTCCGCACGGTTGGCGAATACGCGGCTGTATGAGGCGGTGCAGTCGGTGTTGTCGACAATGGTCCCAACATCCATACAGCAGCAAACCGGGGTTTCATCAGCGCTACATTTACTCATCGTAGATTTCCTCTGGATATGCACCTGCGGTGCCAGACAATTTATGTGCCTATTTTACGCCCGCTCCCTGGTCTGCCTCCAGCCGATAATCGCCATCGCGGCGTTAAGTGACAGAAATCACACTTAAAAATGATCTAAAACAAAAATCACCTTTTCTCTCTCTCCTTCCCCCCGACAATTTTGCCAGCTGGATCGCGTTTCTGTTATCACAATTGAAAAACTTCATAAACAAACTTGCAACAACTCATCTGGTCAGACCTATACTCAGCGCACTGGTCTGATTTCTCTGTTGTACCGCAGACCCTACACTTCCGCGCTTCTGTTACGGCATGTAACATAGTTTAAAAAAAAATAACTCAATGAGGTTATGGGCATGAGCCAGAAAACCCGCTTTACCCAATCTGCCCTTGCAGTGGCTGTCGCACTTGTTTCCACCCAGGCCTGGTCAGCAGGCTTCCAGCTCAACGAATTCTCTTCATCAGGGCTGGGTCGGGCCTATTCCGGTGAAGGGGCTATCGCAGACGATGCAGGCAATGCCAGTCGTAACCCGGCATTAATTATGATGTTTGACCGTCCGACCATGTCGGCGGGCGCCGTTTTTGTCGACCCGGGCGTCAATGTCTCCGGGACTTCACCCACCGGCAAAAGCCTGAATGCAGACAATATCGCCCCGACGGCGTGGGTACCTAACTTCCACTTTGTCGCGCCGATTAACGATCAGTTTGGTTGGGGGGCGTCCATCACCTCCAACTACGGCCTGGCAACCGAATACAACGATGACTATGCCGCCGGCAGCATGGGCGGGAAAACCGACCTGACCACCGCGAACTTTAACCTGAGCGGCGCCTACCGTCTCGACAGCAACTGGAGCTTCGGCTTAGGCTTTGACGCGGTCTACGCTAAGGCGAAGATCGAGCGCTATGCTGGCGATCTGGGGCAGATTGTCGCTGGCTCGGGCGCGCTGCCGCCGGCGCTGGCGGGCCAGGTAGCGAAGATCCCGGCCGACACGCAGATCGCCCATCTTAACGGCAACGCCTGGGGCTTTGGCTGGAACGCCGGTATCCTCTACGAGCTGGATAAAAATAACCGCTACGGTTTAACCTACCGTTCCGAGGTCAAGATCGACTTCGACGGTAACTACCGCAGCAGCCTGCCGGCAGCCTATAACCAGATCCTCGGCAACTTCGGTCTGCCAGCAGGTACTAATGGCCAAACCACCGACGGTTCACTGACCCTTAACCTGCCGGAAATGTGGGAGCTGTCGGGTTATAACCGCGTAGCACCGCAGTGGGCGGTCCACTACAGTCTGACCTACACCAGCTGGAGTCAGTTCCAGGAGCTGAAAGCCACCGGCAGCAACGGCCAGACGCTGTTCTATAAAGAGGAAGGCTTTAAGGACGCCTACCGACTTGCGTTGGGGACCACCTATTATTATGACGATAACTGGACCTTCCGCACCGGTATCGCCTTCGATGACAGCCCGGTACCAGCCAACAATCGCTCCATTTCCATTCCGGATCAGGATCGCCTGTGGCTGAGCGCGGGTACCACCTACGCGTTCAACAAGGATGCGTCGGTTGACGTCGGGATTTCCTATATGCACGGGCAGCATGTTGAAATCAAGGAAGGCCCGTATACCTTCCGCTCCGAAGGGACCGCCTGGCTGTACGGCGCCAACTTCAACTACCGCTTCTGATAAGCGGCACACAACAAAAAAGGGTGAACATCATGTTCACCCTTTTTTTTCTTTGCCGATTACTGTGAATCGATATCTTTCAGTTCATCCTGAATGGCCTGGGCGTTCGGATTGTCCGCCGGGGTCAGCTTACCGCCGTTGGCGATAAAGTCATGACGCTGGAAGTAAGCTTCACGCACCATAATGTAAGGATCGGAAGACTGGCGCAGCAGACCGTCGGAATCCAGCAGCTGAGCGCGTGTTTCAATGCCTTCCACCGCCCATTTGCCGATCGACATCGGCCAGGTCAGCCAGGAGAGCACCGGATAGAGGCCATCGGCCATATCGCCGCCTTCGTCGCGCAGGGTAAAGCTGCCGTAGAATGGCAGTTGCACATACGGACCATAGCCGACGCCATAGTGGCCAAGCGTGCTGCCGAAACGATGCGGTTCAACGCGCTGCAGCTGCGGATTAGCCATCCCGGCGACATCGATCAGCCCCCCCATCCCGAGGATGGTGTTCAGGAAGAAGCGGGTAAAGTGGACCATCCCTTTATAGGGGTCGCCCTGCAGGAAGGAGTTCACCATCACCGCCGGCTCTTCCAGGTTGCTGGTGAAGTTACTTAAGCCATTGCGCGCCGGCTGCGGAACATAGTCACGCCATGCCACCGCGACGGGACGAAGCACGTAAGGATCAACCACGTTAAAGTTGAAATTGAACATCGTGCGGTTAAACCCTTCTAACGGGTCTGAGCGCCCCTGCGGCTGATCGCCAGAGCTGGAACTGGCACATCCCACCAGCAATGTGGCGCCAAGCGCAAGCGCCGACAGGCGATAATTCATAGATGTCTCCCTGGTTTTTATGGCTATCGCGAGTTGCCATCCATGACGGAAAGACAACGTTTCCGCCCGTAAAGATGTGAGCGATTGTAACAGCACGTTGAACGATGTCTATATCACCCAAGTTGTTGATTTGATCATAGCCTGGGAATAACGAGATCGCGGGGCTCCTATTCTAGCGGAGCGATAAAAATCTGGCGTAACCATTTTTGCGATTTAAGAGTATCCCCAGCCAGTCGCCAGGGAAAGCCGCTACGCTTTAACTAGATAACTTGTCAGCGAGGGCCGTGAAATGGATGAACCAGACGATAACAAATTAAAGCCTGCGGATGACGAACGCGAGGTCGAAAGTGAAGAAAAACAGCGCGGTGAAGAGATAGAAGTTGACGAAGATCGCCTTCCCTCTCGGGCGATGGCGATCCATGAACATATTCGCCAGGAAGGGGAAAAAGAGATGGAGCGCGATGCGCTGGCCCTGCTGTGGTCGGCGATTGCGGCCGGTCTGTCGATGGGCGCCTCCCTGCTGGCGAAAGGGATTTTTCACGTCAAGCTGGAGGGGATCCCTGGCGGATTTTTACTCGAGAACCTCGGGTATACCTTCGGCTTTATTATCGTGATTATGGCCCGCCAGCAGCTGTTCACGGAAAACACGGTCACCGCCGTACTGCCGGTGATGCACAATCCCACCCCCGGAAACGTCGGTTTGCTGATGCGGCTATGGTCGGTGGTACTGGCGGGCAATCTCATCGGCACCGCGGTGGCCGCATGGGCCTTCAATTATATGCCTGTTTTTGATGAGCCGACCCGCCAGGCCTTCGTCAGCATCGCCGAAGATGTGATGAAAAACAGCCCGACGGAGATGTTCGCCAATGCGATTATTTCCGGCTGGCTGGTCGCCACCATGGTCTGGATGTTTCCCCTTGCCGGCGCCGCCAAGATCGTGGTGATCATTCTGATGACCTGGCTTATCGCCCTGGCGGATACCACCCATATCGTGGTGGGCTCGGTAGAGATCCTCTATCTGGTATTTAACGGAAGCCTTCCCTGGAGCGACTTCATCTGGCCGTTCGCCCTGCCGACGCTGGCGGGAAATATCTGCGGCGGAACCTTCATCTTCGCGCTGTTGAGCCATGCGCAGATCCGTAACGACATGAGCAACAAGCGAAAAGCAGAAGCCCGCGCGCAGGCCGCCGGAAAAGCCAAAAACGCCGACCGGGCATAAAAAAAGCGCTCAGAATGGCGAGGGTTTAAGCAGTCAGACGGTATGGCACTTACTCAGGCGGGCGAAAAACGCTATACTCGTGCCGCCTTGTCCCCTTAGTTAAATGGATATAACGAGCCCCTCCTAAGGGCTAGTTGCAGGTTCGATTCCTGCAGGGGACACCATGACTCTCCTGTTTTATGTCGGATCCACGGCGATTTTTGATGATTTTTCTGCAGCTCCGGTAGATAGTTCACTCAAGCTAGTACCGACCTGATCATCAATGCCCCTCCCTGTTAACGCACAAAGTGATTTATTTATAGATATAAAACCCGTTGCGCCATTCCTCTTTTTAAAAAGAGGAAAACACCAGTGATCATTTTACAAATAAAATGAAAGACTCACAGGAAAAGACGAGTTGTAAAACGTAATGATATCTTCAGCAGCAACCGCACGAAAAGCATACTGCTCCCTCCTCACCGTCATTCACAATATTGATATTCACGATCATAACAACATAGTTTTCTTACCCTGACAGGTATGACCTAATGAACAGGCCTTCAGCCTCATCAACGCTCCGGACACCGTTGTTTTTTATTGTATCTATACTGGCGCTATTTTGCTTAATTAATTTTACCACAACCTACATTAACACGATAACGACCCCGGCGCCGTTGTTGTTTTACGGCATGACCCTTATTATTCTGATATTTTACTTTTTAATATCAATAACTATCGCTTTAAAATACTTAAGTGATAAACGCTGTCTGTTTCTCATACCAGTAGCCTGTGCCTTTATTGGCTCTGCAATAATGATGATTCTTGCGTTACAAAATTACAGCAAACTGTTTTATTGCAATCTCAACGACTCAATCTCATACAATGAATTTCTGCGATATTACTTTTACCGCAACGCCTTAACTCTCACCCAAATCACCACCGCGGCATTAGTATCCAGATTTCGTTCGCATCGCCTGCTGGCCTCCCATAATCACATTATTATTACCTTTGCCTGCATAAGCCTTACTTTAGCTATCGTCCTGATTGTTGGATTTTCCTCAATGCACTTGTATGAACCAACGATACGCTTAGCCAGTAATATAATGGTTTACATGTGGACGCTCCTCTTTTTCACGACGATTGCATTAACCCGCTTCAGAAATATATTCTGGACAGGAATCTATTTTTACTGCTTCGTTTATATCTTAACCTTCTCTTTCTTAACAACCGCAGATGTCGCTAGCGAAAACACATGGTATAAAGCGAGGCTTTTCGAAACGCTGGGCACTCTGATCTTTATTATTATTATTTTCCTTAATGCGTTTAAGCTATATCAATTATCCAACAATAAATATGAGAATGCCTATCAGAACTCGATTCGTGATTATCTGACGCAGCTGTACAACCGTCGCTATTTTTACCTTGCGCTGACAAAAAAAATGCAACGGGTCTCTGTGCAAAAACCATTGTCTATCTTGTTATGCGACATCGATCATTTCAAACGCATAAATGACAAATATGGCCACTTTCAGGGAGATCTTGTTATTCAGTATGTAGCCTGGGTTCTTCAGGATCAGGTTCGAAGAGATGATATTGTGGCCAGAACAGGCGGCGAGGAATTTGCACTATTACTGCCTGACGTCGGCCAACAGCAGGCGCAACTCATCGCCGAGCGGATTCGCCAGGCTATTATCTCCCCAGGCGACGTCAGCAGCAGGGTTAAACTCCCCGAGAGCGTCACGATCAGTATCGGCCTTGCCACTACGGAGGATCCTAAAACGGTAGAGACTGAATTACTTAACCGCGCCGACGACGCCCTGTACCAGGCAAAAAAAGCAGGAAGGAATTGTGTGGTTGCCTGGCAGAAGTCCTCCTGTACTCGATAGCCTCGACAATTAACCGACAGCAACACGCTTTCTGCGTACAATATCGCGTGGCCTGGGCGTCAACCTGCCGCCCTGCCGATTCAACACTCTCTGGACAACAAAGGAGCCAGGCGTTGGTATGAAACAGATCACCCTTAGCGATATGCAGCAGCAGAGCGAAGCGGCAACCACTTCCCCGCGCTTACGTGCCCATCGCAATTTTCACCCTGAGCTGAGCGATCCGGTGCAGCGCCTGGCTATCGCTATGGAACCCGGCACCTATATCCGCCCGCATCGGCACCGACATACTTTTGAACTTTTGCTGCCGCTGAAAGGCCGCTTTGTGGTGCTAAATTTTGATGACCATGGCGTGATTACTAACCGGGTGGTGCTGGGTGAAACCTGCACGGCCCTGGAAATGGAGCCCGGCACCTGGCATACGGTGCTCTCACTTGACGCAGGAGGAATGGTATTTGAAGTCAAACAAGGCGCTTATCAACCGCTTGCTGAAATCGACACCATGGACTGGGCGCCAGCCGAAGGTCAGCCGGGTACCGCGGAGATGATGGCCTGGTATGCCATCGCGCAGCCGGGGGATCGCTATCCCTCTGTGTCGCAGTAAGCCTGGCCGCTGCAAACGGATGCTGCGAGCATCCGTTTGCGTTATCCCGGTCGTCGCGGCATTTGTCTCCAGAGCCGCGTACTCCTCATGCTGCGTTCACCCTCGTCGGAGTCATTAATAAAAATAATAAAAAAGTGTTGTATTCAGGCGATAAGCAAACTATTTTTCTCGAGCGAAATAAATGATAGGATAACGCAGTCAAGTTAATATCTGACGTAACAATAAGAATAATCAACTTATCGATATAATATTCTCAGTGTGAATGCATTTCATTAATCAGGTCATTAAACCCAGGCAATAAAACGTGGCTGTTAGATGATTATGCCCAATACTAACCGCTATTTTTTTCAGCAACAAAAAACCTTATGAATATAACAGAACGGAATATCTGGAAATTAAATAATTTACCGCCAATGGAGTATTGTTCTCTCCCCCGGGCGCAAAAATTATTAAACTGCGAAATTGAAGACATTCTTCACTGGCATGATATCGGCGCGATCAATCTATGCCTGAAGCTTAACCCAACGCGGGGAACCTTAAAACTCGCCGTCCTTTCTCATCAGGAAAAAGAAGTAACCAGCACATTTAATCCACTCAATTCATCGGAGACGGTGGAAACCTTCTGGTCGCCACACTCTCATATCCATAGCATTCTGCGGCTTGATGGCGATATTCCCGTCATGGAAACCCTGCGCGGGAATACCGTCACGCAGTTCAACGTCAAGGTCACTGCGTCAGGACTCTGGCATCCGCACAGCCGGAATTTAATGGCGTTACTGGAGGCGCCTGACGATATTCATCATGAAAACAGGCTCAGCATGATGCTGCCTGAGAAACCGTTTGTATATTGTCACTTCATTCCGCAGGAGGCAGAAAACCCCACCCTGTCATTGAACCGGCTCTATATTACCAGTCAGGCAATTGAGAAAATATTTGCCCATAGCATTAGCGCCCGACCGATGGATGTCACAAAAAATCCGCTACGGCAACAAACCGGTTATATCCATCAGGAATTAACCTCCCTTCCGCAAAGTGAGGTACTGCTGGAATTTATCCACGATCTAATTCAGTCCCATACTTTATTTAATGTGAAATTGCAGAAGATGGCTGAGCCAGACAAGACCCAGCTCTTTCATCACGTGCTGGAAAGGCTCAAGGAGGAAGTCATGCTGAGAGAGGATGTCCTGCCCGATGAGGCCGACTTCAGCAGCGCAACCCACCGTTAGTCCAGGCTCGCCGCCGAGCGACGCAGGCCTTCAGGCAGGAGGCGGGCGGTTTTCCTGCTCAAGCGTTAGCGCAATCTCCCGCGCCAGGGCGATAAATTCGCGTGCCGCGGCGCTCTGCCATGCATCCCTGCGCTGTAGCAAACAGGCCGTTCGCTGCAGCAGCGCAGGTTCGAGCTCAATAGCCACTACATCATCAAACTGCCCGGCGATCGCCGCCGGCAGCAGTGTCGCAAGGGGCGTGCGCCGAATGACCGACAGAACGGCGCCGATAGAGTTGGCCTCAATCCGCACGTCAGGTTCGAGCCGATGACGACGGCAATAACGATCGATCTGCTCTCGGGTGGCAAACTCGCTGCTCAGTAAAATCAGCGGCTGCGCGTCGAGCGCCTGCAGCCGGAGCGCGCTCTCTCTGGCCAGAGGATGACTGCGGCTCACCACCAACGCGAGGGTTTCCGTCAGCAGCGGATGAACGACAATATCCCGGGAACGGCTTTCGTCAAAGGCAATGCCGACATCCAGTTCATCCTGCAGCAACATCGTTTCCATGCGCTCCTGGTTCATCTCCTGAATCAGCAATTTCACTCCGGGGTAGCGTCGATAGTAGTTTTCCACCAGCGGTCCCAGCATATAGGTGGTGAAGGTCGGCGTCATGGCAATGCGGAGTTTGCCACGCTGTAGATCCTCAGCGTCATGCAGAGCGCGCCGCCCTTCCTCAAGATCGCGTAACGCCCGGCGGGCATACTCCAGCCAGATCTCTCCGGCATCGGTTAACCGGGTATAACGGCCAGAACGGTCGAAAAGCTGAACCTCCAGCATGGCTTCCAGCTGGCGGATCTGCTGTGACAGCGCAGGCTGGGAGACGTGCAGCGCAGCGGCGGCGCGAGTAAAGCCACGGTGTTCTGCCACGGCGATAAAGTAGGAAAGATGGCGCAGGAGCATCCGCTTACCTATAAGTAATTCAACTAGGGTTAATCATAAATAAGTCTTTTAACTTATGAAACAAGTTACGTACCCTCTACGCACGACCCGTTGCCTTTTTTCCCTGAACATCATCTTATGCAGGAGTGACTATGTCCGCTCACGATCGCTATCTCCAGCGCGCCCTAACGCTGGCAAACCACAACATCAGCCACGGTGGTCGTCCCTTTGGCGCCGTGCTGGTGCGCCATGACGAGGTTGTCGCCGAAGCCGTCAATACCTTTCATCTAAGCGGCGACCCAACGGCGCATGCCGAACTGAATGCCGTCCGCGATATTGCCGCCAGGCTGGGGAGCGAGGTTCTGCGCGAGTGCGTTATCTACGCCAGCGGACAACCTTGTCCGATGTGTCTTAGCGCCCTCTATTTAACCGGCGTGCGGGAAGTGTTTTTCGCCAACAGCAATCAGGACGGAGAACCTTTCCAGCTATCCACAGCCGCGATTTATCAGCAGTTGCAGCAGCCGCTGGCGCAGCAGACGTTGCCGATCCATCATCGCCCGCAGCCGGAGGGGCTGGCAGTTTATCAGCGGTGGGCGGAACAGCAGCCATGAAAGCCGTGTTGCGACAGAATCTGACGCTGGGGATCCTGGTGCTGATCGGCATAAATATGCGACCACTGCTCACCTCCATCGGCCCTTTGCTTCCGGAGATCCGCGCCGCCAGCGGGATGAGCTATACCCTGGCCGCGCTACTGACCGCCCTGCCGGTGATAGCGATGGGCGTGCTGGCGCTGGCCGCCGGTTCGGTCGATCGTTATGTCGGTCAAAACCGTAGCATTGCGCTAAGCCTGCTGATTATCGCGGCGGGCGCCCTGCTGCGGGAAATCGCTCCGAATAGCGGCCTACTGCTCACCAGCGCCCTGGCCGGAGGCGTTGGCATCGGCATAATCCAGGCTGCCATCCCGGCGGTAATAAAGCGCTTGTTCGCCCGCCGGACGCCGCTGGTGATGGGGCTATGGTCAGCGGCGCTAATGGGCGGTGGCGGGTTAGGTGCTGCGTTTACGCCATGGCTGGCGTCGCATAGCACAGCATGGCGGGATGCGCTGGCCTGGTGGGCGCTCCCCGCCCTCCTCGCCCTGTTCAGCTGGCTGGCGATTTGTCGGCACCTGCCCCGCGCCCCGCATCAGACCAGCGCCGCGCCCCGGGTGGCGATTATTGGCCAGCGCCGCGCCTGGACGCTGGGACTCTATTTCGGACTGATCAACGCCGGCTACGCCAGTCTAATCGCCTGGCTGCCGCCCTACTATATGCAGCTTGGCGACAGCGCCCAGTACAGCGGCTCGCTGCTGGCGCTGCTGACGGTTGGGCAAACCGCGGGCGCGCTGCTGCTGCCGGCGCTGGCTCGCCAGGATGACCGGCGCCAGCTTCTGCTGCTTGCTCTGGCGCTACAGCTGATTGGGTTCTGCGGCTTCATCTGGCTGCCGCAGCACTTCCCAGCGCTTTGGGCCCTCGCCTGCGGCGTGGGTCTGGGCGGCGCGTTTCCCCTGTGCCTGGTGCTGGCCCTCGATCACGCCGGGCAACCGACGGTGGCCGGCCGGCTGGTAGCCTTTATGCAAGGTATCGGATTTATCATCGCCGGCCTGTCGCCCTGGCTTTCCGGCCTGCTGCGTAGCCTGAGCGGGAACTACACCCTTGACTGGTCCTGGCATGCGCTTTGTGTCCTGTTACTCATGGCGCTCACGCTGCGCTTTATCCCAGCGCACTACCCGGCCGAGTGGCGACAGCGCGCCTCTGATCTGCATTAAACCGGCGGCGCGTGGCAACCTGAATGCCGCGCGCCAAGCCTGACTAGCCCCGCTAATCTCACTAACGAGAAACCCGTTTTGGTAGCGTCGCTGGCGCTAAATTTATTACCGGGCGAAATTAATGTGTCGCCGAATCACGACACTCGTAAGTAACTAAAAATTAATAAAAAAATGCCCCTTGTTTCCCTGATTTTTTAGGCGTACATTAGCGCCATCTGGAGCATTAAACGCACAGAATTGCGAGCTGCCGCAGGGCGAGATTTCACCGGCGACAGCCCTTGAAAAACAGAACAATTAATTCATTTGAACGTCGCATAAGCGCGTGGAGTGATGAGTCGTGAAATACTTCTTTATGGGTCTCTCTTTTATGGTCATCGTTTGGGCCGGTACTTTTGCCCTGATGATCTAGACTGCAGCGGTGTCAAAAAAACGGGAGCCCACAGGCTCCCGTTTTTGTTATAGCGTATTCGCCGAAGCGCTAGCTCGCAGCGGGCAGTAAGCCATCAGCGCGGAACATCGCCTTGATGCCGCGGATCGCCTGACGCGTCCGGTCCCGGTTCTCGATCAGCGCGAAGCGGACATGGGTATCGCCATAATCGCCAAAGCCAATCCCCGGAGAGACGCAAACCTTCGCTTCGTTAAGCAGCTTTTTCGCAAACTCCAGCGAGCCCATGTCGGCATAAGGTTCCGGAATTTTCGCCCAGACGTACATGGACGCCTTCGGACACTCAACCATCCAGCCGGCCTCGTGGAGCCCTTTCACCAGCACATCGCGGCGGCGCTTATACTGTTCCGCGATATCCCGCACGCATTGCTGATCGCCCTCCAGGGCCGCTATCGCCGCCACCTGCAGCGGCGTAAACGTGCCGTAGTCATGGTAGCTTTTGATGCGGGCGAGCGCGTTCACCAGGGTCTTATTGCCGACCATAAAGCCAATTCGCCAGCCGGCCATGTTATAGCTTTTCGACAGGGTAAAGAACTCGACGGCGACATCGCGCGCGCCAGGCACCTGCATAATGGAGGGCGCTTTCCAGCCGTCATACACGATATCGGCATAGGCCAGATCGTGGACCACCAAGATGTCATACTGCTTCGCCAGGGCGACAACCTTTTCAAAGAAATCCAGCTCGACGCACTGCGCGGTCGGATTCGAGGGAAAGCCAAGGATCATCATCTTCGGCTTCGGATAGCTCTCGCGGATGGCGCGTTCCAGTTCGTTAAAGAAATCCACCCCTTCCACCAACGGCACCGAGCGCACCTGCGCCCCGGCAATCACCGCGCCGTAGATATGGATCGGATAACTGGGGTTCGGCACCAGCACGGTGTCGCCATGATCCAGCGTCGCCAGCATCAGGTGCGCCAGCCCCTCTTTCGAACCAATGGTGACAATCGCTTCCGATTCCGGATCGATATCGACGTTATAGCGTTCTTCATACCAGCGCGAAATAGCGCGACGCAGGCGTGGGATCCCCCGCGAGGTAGAGTAACCATGGGTGTCAGGCCGCTGCGCGACGGTGCAGAGTTTTTCCACGATATGCGGCGGCGTCGCGCCATCGGGATTGCCCATACTGAAATCGATAATATCTTCGCCGCGCCGGCGCGCAGCCATTTTCAGTTCGGCAGTAATATTAAAAACGTACGGGGGGAGACGATCGATACGCGTAAAACGGCGTTCAGGACTGGATTCAGCCATAGGTTCCTCTGATTAACGTTAGCGCCCGGACCGTCCGAGCGACGCTGCCGCTGTTGCGGCTCGTTTAGAAAATAACCTGAAAAAAAACACGTTGTCGAGAGCCCTGACGAAAAATAATCACTGGCGTTAAAAACGGGTATCGTCTGCGCTAAATACGGCAGTACGCCGCGGGATGAATACCGTTTTGTATGCAAGTGGTAACATATTGATATCTTTTCTATCACGGGTATTTATCGTTTCCTCTGGCGTCTAGCGGTTTGTCGCCTTGCCATGATTCAATCCCCTTTTAAAAGTGTGCCTTTTCCTCATTATTTTTCTGCGGCTGGTCTTCTGTCGTCAGGTTTTTTATCATGTCCTTTTCTGGCCACTGACGCGGCGCACCCATGCACGAAATCTTTACTATGATGCTGGCGGTCTATGATCGTGCGGCCCTGATGCTTATTTGCCTGTTTTTCCTTATTCGCCTCCGCCTGTTCCGCGAACTGCTGCATAAATCAGCGCATACGCCGAAAGAGCTGCTGGCTGTCACCGCCATCTTCTCGCTGTTCGCGCTCTTCAGTACCTGGTCCGGTGTGCCGGTGGAAGGATCGCTGGTAAACGTGCGCATCATCGCCGTGATGTCCGGCGGGATCCTGTTTGGCCCATGGGTGGGAGCCATTGTCGGGGTGATTGCCGGTGTGCACCGCTATCTGATTGATATTGACGGCGTGACCGCCGTACCCTGCTTTATCACCAGCATCATCGCCGGTCTGCTGTCGGGGTTGATTAACCGCAAGGTGGCCCGCGATCAACGCTGGAAAATCGGCATTCTGGCCGGCATGGTCTGCGAGACCCTGACCATGATCCTGGTGATAGTCTGGGCGCCCTCTCTGAGCCTCGGCCTGGATATCGTCTCGAAAATTGGTATCCCGATGATCCTTGGCAGCGTCTGCATCGGCTTTATCGTGCTGCTGGTGCAGAGCGTGGAAGGTGAAAAGGAGGCCAGCGCCGCGCGGCAGGCGAAACTGGCGCTCGACATTGCCAACAAAACCCTGCCGCTGTTCCGTCAGGTCAACAGCGATTCTCTGCGCCAGGTTTGCGACATCATCCGCCGCGACATTACCGCCGACGCGGTGGCAATCACCAATACGGAACACGTGCTGGCCTACGTGGGCGTCGGTGAAGCCAACTATCAACACCATGACGATGTCATCAGCCCCACTACCCGACAGGCCATTCGTTATGGAAAGATCATTATAAAAAACAATGACGAAGCCCACCGCACGCAGGAGATCCACTCCTTAATGGTCATCCCGCTGTGGGAAAAGGGGGTGGTCACCGGCACGCTAAAAATCTATTACTGCCACGCCCATCGCATCACCTCGACGCTGCAGGAGATGGCGATAGGCCTGTCACAAATCATCTCCACCCAGCTGGAGGTTTCCCGCGCCGAACAGCTGCGGGAGATGGCCAACAAAGCGGAGCTGCGCGCTCTGCAAAGCAAGATTAACCCACACTTTTTATTCAATGCCCTGAACGCGATCTCCTCCTCGATTCGCCTTAATCCGGACACCGCGCGCCAGCTCATTTTTAATCTGTCGCGCTATCTGCGCTATAACATCGAATTAAAAGACGATGAGCAGATCGATATCAAACGAGAGCTGTATCAGATCAAAGATTACATCGCCATTGAACAGGCGCGATTCGGCGACAAACTGACGGTCATCTATGATATTGACGACGACGTCAGCTGCGTGATCCCGAGCCTGCTTATCCAGCCCCTGGTGGAAAATGCCATTGTGCACGGCATTCAGCCGTGTAAAGGGAAAGGGGTGGTGACGATCGGCATCAATGAGTGCGGCAATCGGGTTCGCATCAGCGTTCGCGACACCGGCAACGGCATCGATCCCGCCGTGGTCGCCCGCGTGGAAGCCGATGAAATGCCAGGTAACAAAATCGGCCTGCTCAACGTTCATCATCGGGTGAAACTGCTCTACGGCGAGGGGCTGCATATCCGCACCCTGACGCCAGGAACGGAAATCGCCTTTTATGTCCCCAATCACTCTACGCCGCAGGCGCTGACGGAGTCTCTGTTGTCATGAGCGGAGAAAAGATGAAAGTTATCATTGTGGAGGATGAGTTTCTGGCCCAACAGGAGCTCTCCTGGCTTATCAACACCCACAGCCAGATGGAGATCGTAGGCAGCTTTGACGACGGCCTGGACGTGCTGAAATTTCTCCAGCACAACAAGGTCGACGCCATCTTTCTCGATATCAATATTCCGTCGCTGGACGGCGTTCTGCTGGCGCAAAACATCAGCCAGTTCGCCCATAAGCCTTTTATCGTTTTTATCACCGCGTGGAAAGAACACGCCGTGGAAGCCTTTGAGCTGGAGGCGTTTGACTACATCCTCAAGCCCTACCAGGAGTCGCGCATCATCAATATGCTGCAGAAGCTGACCGCCGCCTGGCAGCAGCAAAATAACGCCGCCTCCGGGCTAGCCAGCGCGGCGCCTCGGGAAAACGACACCATCAATCTGATAAAAGATGAGCGGATCATCGTCACCAGTATCCATGATATCTATTATGCAGAGGCGCACGAGAAGATGACCTTCGTCTACACTCGCCGGGAGTCTTTCGTCATGCCGATGAACATTACCGAATTCTGCAGCAAACTGCCCACCGCACATTTCTTTCGCTGTCACCGCTCGTACTGTGTGAATCTCAGCAAAATTCGTGAAATTGAGCCATGGTTTAACAATACCTACGTGCTACGCCTGCGCGACCTGGAGTTTCAGGTTCCGGTCAGTCGCAGTAAAGTGAAAGAGTTTCGCCAGCTGATGAATCTGTAGACGACGGGGAGCCCCGCCTTGCCGGGCTACGGCGGTAGCCCGGGAGGAATGCGCTTACAGCACCTGACCCAGCGTCTGACGCAGATGCGCGCCGGAGCCCAGCAGGCCTGGGTTGTCATGCACGATCAGGTAAACCGGGATATCCTGGACATAGGCTTTAAAACGGCCTTTGTCCTCAAAACCGCCGCGGAAGCCGGAGGCTTTAAAGAACTCCAGGAAGCGCGGCACGATGCCGCCGGCGATATACACGCCGCCAAACGTCCCCAGGGTCAGCGCCAGGTTTCCACCGAAGCGCCCCATAATGACGCAGAACAGCGACAGCGCCCGGCGACAGTCGGTGCAGCTATCCGCCAGCGCCCGCTCGGTGACCTCACGCGGCTGCAGGTTCTCCGGCAGTCGACCATCCGATTTGACTATCGCGCGATAGAGGTTGACCAGACCAGGCCCCGAGAGCACGCGTTCTGCGGAGACGTGCCCCAGTTCAGCGCGCAGCTCTTCCAGAATAATGCCCTCTTCTTCACTGTTCGGCGCAAAATCGACATGGCCGCCTTCGCCAGGCAGGCTGACCCAGCGCTTATCAACGTGCACCAGATGGGCTACGCCCAGCCCGGTTCCGGCGCCATAAACGGCGATCGGTTTGCCGGCTACCGGCGCGCTGCCGCCGAACTGAATCAGGTGCTCAGCTTTCAGCATCGGGATGGCCATTGAAACGGCGGTGAAATCGTTAATAATCTCCAGGTGCGCAAAGCCAAGGTTGCGCTTCATCTCAGCGATGGAGAAGGCCCAGGTATGGTTGGTCATCGCCACCCAGTCGCCGGTGATCGGGCAAGCGATGGCGATACAGCCTTCGCTGACCGTCACCTGATGCTCCTCGAGATAGACGCGCACCACCGCCTCCAGACTGGGGTAATCGAGCCCGGAATAGGTCTTTGCACGAGAGCTCTCTCCGCTCGCCAGATCACACAGCGCCAGGCGGGCGTTGGTCCCCCCGACATCTCCTACTAAAGCAAATTTTGTCATTCCGTTACGGCTCCGCTAAAGTCAAAATAAATCTTTTGGCACACTGTAAATTCATGGCGGCTTAACAACAACGTCCAACTCGCGGACGCCCCTTGTTTAGCGACACAGGTCACATTTAGTTTGTAATCAATGCAAAGTAGCCTATTAACGAGGCCACGGGTATCAGACGCCGCCTTAACTTTATCGTTTCGGCACCATTTGCATCGACGGTCCCCGTCGACAAAGGCAAAGTAGTGCTCCTGAACTTTAACAAGGACATTTTCATGCTCCATCCTCGCGCCAGAACAATGCTGATCCTGTCGGTGCCAGCTATCCTGATTGGCATCGCCTCCAGTTTGATCCTGATCGGCGCGATGAAAGTTGCCGCGTTGCTGCAGCGCATCCTGTGGAGCAATCTGCCTGTGCAGTTTGGGGTGAGCGCCGACAACCCGCTGTGGATCATCGCCATTCTCACGGCGACGGGGATCGCGGTGGGCCTGGTCGTCCGTTACAGCCCGGGGCACGCCGGGCCGGACCCGGCGACCGAGTCGTTAATCGGCGCGCCTATTGCCACCGGCGCGCTGCCCGGGCTGCTGGCGGCGCTGATCCTTGGCCTCGCCGGCGGCGTCAGCCTGGGCCCGGAGCATCCAATTATGGTGGTGAATATTGCGCTGGCCGTCGCCGTCGGCTCCCGACTGTTCCCCCGGGTCAGCTCTCTGGACTGGACCATTCTCGCGGCCTCAGGCACCATCGGCGCCCTCTTCGGCACCCCGGTGGCCGCCGCGCTGATTTTTTCGCAAACCCTGAACAGCAGCAACGAGTCGCCGCTGTGGGATCGTCTGTTTGCCCCGATGCTTGCCGCCGCCGCGGGCGCGCTGACGACCGGGCTGTTTTTCCACCCCCACTTCACGCTGCCGATCGCGCACTATAGCCAGATGCACTTCGTCGATATCGTCAGCGGCATGATCGTCGCCCTGATCGCTATCGCTGTCGGTATGGTCGCCGTCTGGTGTCTGCCGCGCCTGCACACGCTGATGCATCGCCTGAAAAACCCAATCCTGACGCTGGGCCTCGGCGGCTTGCTGTTAGGGATCCTTGGAACCATTGGCGGACATTTAACGCTGTTTAAGGGGCTGGATGAGATGCAGCAGTTGGCCTTCAGCCAGACGCTGACCGCCTCGGATTATCTGCTTATTGCGCTGGTCAAACTGGCTGCGCTGGTTCTCGCCTCGGCCTGCGGCTTTCGCGGCGGGCGGATTTTCCCCGCGGTCTTCGTCGGCGTGGCGCTGGGGCTGATGCTGCATGCCCACGTGGACGCCGTGCCGGCGGCAATTACTGTCTCCTGCGCGATCCTCGGTATGGTGCTGGTCGTCACCCGCGACGGCTGGCTGAGCCTGTTTATGGCCGCTGTGGTGGTTCCGGACACCACGCTGCTGCCGCTGCTGTGCATTGTGATGCTCCCGGCCTGGCTGCTGCTGGCCGGGAGGCCCTTAATGATTGCCAGACACCATACCGACTAAACGCGGCTGTTTCGTTCCTCCAGCGCCTGCGTCACCGCGCGCAGGAAATCGGGGATATCCATTTTCGGCAGCATCACTTCCACCAGGGTGAGAGTATCGGAGGTGATACTCTCCGCCATCGCCTCCCGTAGCTCAGCAGTGTGCGTAACCCGCCAGCAGCGCGAGGCAACGTCCGGGGCGAAGGCTTCCGGCAGGCGCCGCCAGTCCCACAGGGCAATATCATTGTAGCGCTGCTCCGGACCGTGAATCGCCCGTTCTACGGTATACCCTTCGTTATTAAGCAGCAGAATAAGCGGCTTTTGTTTATCGCGCAGCATAGAGCCCATTTCCTGAATCGTCAGCTGGGCGGCGCCATCGCCGACGATCAGCACCACCCGCCGCTCTGCCGCCGCGGTTTGCGCGCCATAGGCGGCCGGGAGGGTAAAACCAATCGATCCCCACAGCGGCTGGACGATCAGCGATGCCTCAGAGGGGAGCTTAAGCGCCGCGATGCCAAATGCCGCCGTCCCCTGATCGGCGAGGATAATATCGCCGGGGCGCAGCGCATCCTGCACTGTCGACCAGAAATTCTTCTGGGTTAACTCGCCTTCGCCCTCCTCTTCCACTTCCGGCGCCACGACCTGAGGCGCCGCCCACTCCGCCGCCAGCGGTGCGGAAAGGGACATCAGCGCAGCCAGGGCTTGATCCATCGGCACGCCGCTGAACCAGTGATCGCCCACCCTGACCGCGAAAGGCTGGATCTCTATCGTCTTCTCCCGCGCCAGATGCTGGGTGAACCCTGCGGTGATAGTGTCGGTGAAGCGCGTACCAATGCAGATGATGGTGTCGGCGTTTTCGATAGCCTCCCGGGTCTGAGGCGCGCTGGCGATGCCGCTGTAGGTGCCGACAAAACCTCTCTGCTGCTCATCGAACAGCCCCTTGCCCATGAGCATGGTGGCGTGGGCGACGGGGGTTTTCGCTACCCACTCCCGGAGCGTGTTCTGCAGGCCATAGCGTTGCGCGAGGAAGTCCGCCAGCAGGGAAATGCGTCGACTGCCCCGCAGCAGGCGGCTGGCATGTTCGCAGAATCCGGCGAGCTGGTTTTGATCCGCCGGAGCGGCCTCCACCAGCAAGCGCTGCGCTGGGGCAATCGCTGCCGCTCTGGCGACATCGGCCGGCAACATCAGATAGCCGGGTCGATGATGCGTCAGCATATCGCGCAGAACACGGTCGATTTCATGGCAGGCGTTGCCAGCGGTCAGCAGCGCCTGGCTACAGGTGATCTGCTCGCTCATTCGCGCAAAATGGCGGAAATCGCCGTCACCCAGGGTGTGATGCAGCAGTTCGCCGCGCTGCTGAGCGCCAGTGGAGGGCGCACCGACGATATGTAATACCGGAATATGCTCCGCATAGCTTCCCGCCACGCCGTTCAGGGCGCTTAGTTCGCCGACGCCGTAGGTTGTTAGTAACGCGCCGGCCCCCTTAATGCGTGCGTAACCGTCAGCAGCATAGGCCGCATTCAGCTCGTTGGCGCAGCCGACCCACCCCAAGGCGCTGTGCGCGATGACGCGATCGAGAAACTGTAAGTTGTAATCTCCTGGTACGCCGAACAAGCGGTCAATACCGCAGTCAACGAGGCGATCCAGCAGATAATCCCCAATAGTGTAGGTCGGTTGCATGTCCATTATCCTCATTTTGGTGCAGGTGTAATTTGAGTATTGAATAAGCGATCCGCCTGTCCAGAAGGGGGACGATAAAGCCGGTGTAAAGCAATAGTTACGCCCAAAAAGCGGTGTACTCCACGCAAAACATTGATTAGTGTAAACGTATACACAACTTGTTTTATCTGCGGAGGAAGAATGGTTTACCAGGCAAGCACCACGCGATATCAAACGATGGCCTATCGTCGCTGCGGGCGCAGTGGCCTTCAGTTGCCGGCTATTTCTCTCGGTCTGTGGCATAACTTTGGCGATGAAACGCGGGTGGAAACCAGCCGGCAGATGCTCCTGCACGCGTTTGACCTCGGCATTACCCATTTCGACCTGGCCAATAATTATGGGCCGCCGCCGGGCTCGGCGGAGAGCAATTTTGGCCGCATCCTTAAAGAGGCCCTCCTGCCCTATCGCGATGAGTTGATCATCTCCACCAAAGCGGGTTACACCATGTGGGACGGCCCTTACGGCGACTGGGGTTCACGCAAATACCTGGTGGCCAGTCTGAACCAGAGCCTGCGGCGCATGGGGCTGGAGTATGTCGATATTTTTTATCATCACCGCCCGGACCCGGAGACACCGCTGACGGAAACGATGCGCGCGCTCGATCATCTTGTCCGCCAGGGTAAAGCGTTGTACGTCGGCCTCTCTAACTATCCGCTCGCCCAGGCGCGAGAAGCGGTGAAAATCCTTAACGACCTCGGCACCCCCTGCGTCATTCACCAGCCTCGCTACTCCATGTTTGAACGCGGTGTGGAAGAGGGATTACTGGATTTTTTGCAGACCGAAGGGGTGGGAAGTATAGCGTTTTCACCGCTGTCCGGCGGCCAGCTAACCGACCGCTATCTTAACGGCATTCCGGCAGACTCACGCGCCGCCAGCAGCAGTCGTTTTCTGCAGCCGGAGCAACTGACCCGCGCCAAATTAGAAAAAATTCGTCAGCTGAATACGCTGGCGGAAGCCCGCGGGCAGAAGCTGTCGCAGATGGCGCTGGCCTGGGTGCTGCGCGAGGAGAAAGTCACCTCCGTGCTGATCGGTGCCAGCAAAACCGCCCAGCTGGATGATGCGGTAGGGATGCTGAAAAACCGTCATTTCAGCGCCGGGGAGTGCGCGGCGATTGATGCCATCCTGGCGCTGTAAAGCAAATGTTACTTTAGCAAAAAGTGCTCTTTTCTGCGCTTTCGGAGTTCGTCCGATGCGACGGGTCTTTACCGGCCCGTAATATCAGGTTAACAGGCCGCTTACGGCCCCGATCGTGAAGGAGAAGAGTATGTTCAGGTCACTGATTCTGGCAGCAGTACTGCTGGCCGCAGCGCCACTAGTCGCTAACGCTGGTGAAATCACCCTGCTGCCATCGGTAAAATTACAAATAGGCGATCGTGACAATTACGGTAACTACTGGGACGGTGGCGGCTGGCGCGACCGTGATTACTGGCGTCGTCACTATGAATGGCGTGATAACCGTTGGCATCGTCATGACAACGGCTGGCACCGCGGCTGGGACAAAGGCAGAGATAAAGCCTGGGAGCGCGGCTATCGCGCGGGCTGGAGCGACCGCGACGACCATCGCGGCGGCTGGGGACGTGGTCCCGGCGGACGCGGTCACGGTCATGGACATGGCCATCACTAACAGACGAAAAGGGGAGCCCATCGGCTCCCCTTTGCTTTATTCCGCAGCAGGAAGTCATCAATCCACCCCGAGCAGCGATCCCACAATTAACCAGCCGTTCAGGCTCACCACAATGGCGACTATCGCCCAGCCGATGCCTCTCACCCAACGGGTATTCACCAGGTCTCCCATTAGCTTTGCATTGCTGGTAAATATCAGCAGCGGCACCAGGGCAAGCGCAATACCAAAGCTGAGCAACACCTGACTCATCACCAGAATACGCGTTGGATCCAGTCCCAGCAGAATGACGACAAACGACGGCAGCATGGTGACCGCCCGGCGAAACCACAACGGAATATGAAAGCGGATGAAGCCCTGCATGACCACCTGGCCTGCGAGAGTTCCCACCACCGTCGAGGATAAACCTGCAGCGACCAGGCTGAGGCCAAAGATGGTCGCCGCCGCGTGGCTCAGGAGTGGCTCCAGCGTTCTGTAAGCCTGATCGAGATCGGCGACGCCGGTATGGCCGTTGAAGTGGAATGCCGCCGCGGCGGTCGCCATCATCGCCAGGTTAACGAACCCCGCAATGGTCATGGCGATCGCCACATCCCAGCGGGTCGCGTTATAGCGTTCTTTTCGCGTCCCGCCGTGCAGATGCTGGGTAAGCGAGGAGTGTAAGTAGATCACGTGCGGCATAATAGTGGCCCCCAGCACCCCGGCGGCTAAGAATACCGCCTCGCCGTTGGGCAGCGTAGGGATCGCCAGCCCTTTGGTCAGGGGAGCCAGCGCGGGCTGGGAAAAGATCAATTCAACGACATAGGCGACGGCAACAAACAGCAGCAAGCCGCCAATCACCTTCTCCAGCGGTTTTTGCCCGCGCCGCTGCAGCATCAGGATCAGGAAGGTCGCCACCCCGGTCAGCACCGCCCCTTGCAGAAGCGATACGCCCAGCACCAGCTTAAAGCCAATCGCAGCGCCGATAAATTCGGCCAGATCGGTGGCCATGGCGATGATTTCCGCCTGTACCCAGTAAAACCACACGACCGGGCGCGGGTAATGGTCGCGGATCTGCTCGGCCAGGTTTTTACCGGTGGCAATGCCCAGTTTGGCAGAGAGCACCTGGATCAGCATCGCCATCAGGTTGGCCCATACTACGACCCACAGCAGCTGATAGCCAAAGCTGGCGCCAGCCTGAATATTCGTGGCGAAATTACCCGGATCGATATAGCCAATGGCAGCGACGAAAGCGGGCCCCATTAAGGCGAGCTTCACCTTGCGCGCGGCGCGACTACTGCTATTCTCAACGCGACTGCTAGTCATCTTCTGCCTCTGGAAATATAGCCTTTGCTATGTTTCATGCTATCAAAATGCGAATGATTATCAAGTTCATTTAGAATGGAGATAATAATTGCTGTGATAGGAGGGAACAATTGCTGGCCGGATATGGAAAAGGGCGTCAGAAAACCCGATCGCGCCAAATATTAAGAGTAGTACAAGAATGCAACTTTTAAAACCTTTATGTAACATAACAAAAGTAGATGTTTGATCACTATTTTTGCCATTGGTCACAGTTCCTTGCAATAGTGTGCAATTGATCTCGTTTTCTTTAAAGCCGTTGCATAGAATGTGCACGGAAATTTAACCTGCCTCATATTTGGAGCAACTATGGACCGCGTCTTGCATTTTGTCCTCGCGATCGTTGTGGTGGCTATACTGGCCCTGTTGGTCAGTCATGACCGTAAAAAGATCCGTATTCGTTATGTTGTTCAACTGCTTGTCATTGAAGTCCTGCTGGCCTGGTTCTTCCTGAACTCCGATATCGGTCTGGGTTTTGTGAAAGGCTTCTCCGAGATGTTTGAAAAACTTCTCGGCTTTGCCAACGAAGGGACAAACTTCGTGTTCGGCAGCATGAACGACAAAGGTCTGGCCTTCTTCTTCCTTAAGGTTCTGTGCCCTATCGTCTTCATTTCCGCTTTGATCGGTATTTTGCAGCATATTCGCATCCTGCCGATTGTTATCCGCGCCATCGGTACCGTGCTGTCGAAAATCAACGGCATGGGCAAACTGGAGTCCTTCAACGCCGTCAGCTCGCTGATCCTCGGCCAGTCGGAAAACTTTATTGCCTATAAAGATATTCTCGGCAAAATGTCGCGCAACCGTATGTACACCATGGCGGCGACCGCGATGTCCACCGTATCGATGTCCATCGTCGGCGCGTATATGACCATGCTGCAGCCGAAGTACGTCGTCGCGGCGCTGGTGCTCAACATGTTCAGCACCTTTATCGTGCTGTCATTGATTAACCCGTACCGCGTGGAAGAGAGTGAAGAAAATCTGCAGATGTCCAATCTGCACGAAGGTCAAAGCTTCTTCGAGATGCTGGGCGAATACATTCTGGCGGGCTTTAAAGTTGCGATTATCGTGGCGGCGATGCTGATCGGCTTCATCGCGCTGATCTCCGCGCTGAACGCCCTGTTCGCCACCGTGACCGGCTGGTTCGGCTACAGCATCTCCTTCCAGGGGATCCTTGGCTATATCTTCTACCCGGTCGCCTGGGTGATGGGTGTGCCGGCAAGCGAAGCGCTGCAGGTGGGTAGTATTATGGCCACCAAGCTGGTCTCCAATGAATTCGTCGCCATGATGGATCTGCAGAAAATCGCCTCGACGCTCTCCCCGCGTGCGGAAGGCATTATCTCTATCTTCCTGGTCTCCTTCGCCAACTTCTCGTCTATCGGCATCATCGCCGGGGCGATTAAAGGTCTGAACGAAGAACAGGGCAACGTGGTTTCACGCTTCGGTCTGAAGCTGGTTTACGGCTCCACGCTGGTCAGCGTACTGTCTGCTTCAATTGCGGCTCTGGTTCTGTAACAGGCGCCAGTCCTCTGAGCCGGGCAATGCCCGGCTTTTTTTTACTCGTCATTCGCCCAGCGGCTGGGGCTTGCCCACCAGGTAGCCCTGCAGATAATTCACCCCCAGCTCCAGCAAGCGCGCTTTTTGCGGTTCGCTTTCGACATATTCCGCCACCACGCTCATCTGTTTCGCCCGCGCCATCTCGACAATCGATTTCACCATAATGGCGTCCAGCGGGTCAGTGAGGATGTCGCGAACGAAGCAGCCGTCAATCTTGATGATATCGGCCTGCAGATGCTTCAGCCGTTCATAGTTCGCATACCCGGTGCCAAAGTCATCAATGGCGATGGCGCAGCCAAACGCGCGCAGCGCTTCAAGATTTTGCTGGCTGATGTCGGCATTGGAGAAGGCCTGCTCTTCAGTGACTTCAATAGTGATAAGGTCTGGTGAGACCGCATAGCGTTGAAACAGCGCGATAATCTGCACGGCACTGTCCTTTTGCATTAGAGTTGCAGGCAGCAGATTGACCGAGAATCGCTGGCCAGGGTGCTGATGAAGCACGCTGAACAAGGTCTCAAGCACCAGCATGTCGAAACGTTGGCTGAGGTTAAACTGCACAATCAACGGGATAAACTGATCGGGCATAATGACGCTATCGCCACAGCGCATGCGGGTGAGGATCTCATGATATCCCTCCCCTTCCCTGTTCTGAATCGGCTGCGCATAGAGCATCAGCGCCCGCTCTTTGAGCACCTGCTTGACGCGCATGAGGAGGCGCACCTGCTCGGTGGTTTGATCCACCACCAGCTCCTGCTCCTCATCCAGGGCCAGCACCCGACGTTCGCTACCCGCCTGTTCGGAAAGCCAGCTTAGCTGACCCAGCATCTGGTGAAGTCCCTCGCGCTGACCGTCGTCGCGGCCCCAGGCCGCGCCAAACTCCAGATCCAGCGGCTGATTGTGCCAGCTGAATTTTTTGTGATTGAGAACCGCGACCATATGATGCAAACGGGACGAAGGCTCCGGTCCGTCAAGCACGAGGATCAGTTCGCTGCCCGGCACCTGGAAAACTTTATCCGTCGCCCCCAGCAGCGGTTGCAACGCCCGAATAATCTGCCGTTTACAGTCCACCCCCATCATCAGGCCATAATGCCTGCTGAGAAAGTCGAGATTATGAATACGCAGGCTGCAGATAACCTGCTGCGGACAGCTCTGTAAATGGCTCTCCAGCGCGCGCAGGTTAGGCAAGCCAGTCAGCGGATCTTCTTCCGCCTGACTACGCCAGCGGCGTTTATTGCGGTCGCTACGGGCATAGGTGTCTGCCATATAAAACAAACAGATAGTAAAGGAGATCAGCACTGAGAGCACAAAGGATAATGAATACTCGCTTTGGACGCCCTGGAGAAAGTTTTTGTTATACACCACCAGTAAAAAAGCCGAGACCGACCATGAAATACGCAGCAGCGCATGACCAATTCGGCTAATCCCGATAAAGTAGACGATAAAAATCACCGGAACTAAATAACCGGCAATAAATTCAGACTGATACGGCGCACACAATAGCGTTAATATCACCGCCAGCGCAATAAACCAATATAGCGTAAAGGAACGATATTTTGCTGCCAGCCACGGTAAACATTCCTGCCGCCAGAAACGTCGGGCGTAGCGTGGATTGATAATCATCCGCATTGGATAATATAAAAAAGTGGTAAAAATTAATGCCGCGCTGATTAAACTTTGAATATCTATTACGGTATAAATCAATGGCATACTGCCAAAATAGCTGGTAATAGATAAGGGAAAAGCAAAATATTGCCCGGCAAGGTACATGGTGAGTTTCAGCAGCACCGGCGCGAAGAAGCCGCCCCAGAAGATCCGCGCTCCCATATGTTTTGCCGTCGGGCCACAGCGCCAGCGCTTACCCACCATCAGTCTTAGAATAGCGCAGGAGAAGAACACCGCAAACAGCTGACAAAAGAGTAAGATAAGCGCCTGCGGTAGCGTTAATTTAATAAGAAAGCAATTGGTGATGGCAAATGCGAGGATTAATGGCGCAATCGCATAGCGGCCAAAGATAAAAATAACAGAAAACATCACGCTAATGGGCAGCCAGGCAATATAAATAAGATTGCCATCAATAACCGTTTGCGGTGAAATAAAACGAGCCAGCGGAATAGCGACTAAACAGACGATAAAGGCCAACAGAGTTTTTTTGATATTAATGTTAATTTTATCAACCATTATTGTTAATTAAAACTCCGGCAACCTCATTACGTTTAATGGGGGAAATGTTATGTTGCTTATTTAGGGCAGGCAAGGTGATTTATCAGGAAAAAGTCTGAAATTACTTTCGATTTTAATTGCTGGAGATTAACTGACTTAAGCAGAAAATGCTTTACATGAAAATAGATAAAAACAAAAACCCCCGCCGAAGCGAGGGTTCTGAATTTTGGTGGAGCTAAGCGGGATCGAACCGCTGACCTCTTGCATGCCATGCAAGCGCTCTCCCAGCTGAGCTATAGCCCCACAGGACCTCTTTACGAACCAAATCCGCTGGGTGCAGAATTTGGTGGAGCTAAGCGGGATCGAACCGCTGACCTCTTGCATGCCATGCAAGCGCTCTCCCAGCTGAGCTATAGCCCCGTAACGTAAAGCGTGTCGTGTTGACGGGCGGCATAATATGAATTCCTCGCTCAGGTGTCAACGGCAAAATTATCCTTCTCGATTCAATCGCTGAAAAAGCAGGCAACCTGCTGACATTGCGAGCCTTATCGCAGCCAGAAGTTAAACAGGTCACCTTTTCCAGTAAAAGGATGCTATAACATGGACAGCTAATTCCCATACATTTACTCAGGAAATAGTATGCTCAAGGAACGAATGACACCTGAAGAAATCGCCCATCTGACCGGCTACAGTCGGCAAACTATCAATAAGTGGGTGCGGAAAGAAGGCTGGCAGACCTCTCCGCGGCCTGGCGTCCAGGGCGGCAAGGCGCGCCTGGTCCATGTCAATGAGCAAGTCAGGGAGTTTATCCGCAGCGCCCAGCGCGTGGCGGAGACGCCCGGCACCTATTCTCCCCACGACAGCGATCTGGAATCGCTGCTGCTGACCCTCTGTAAAGAACTCACCCCCAGCGAGCAGAAGCAGCTTATGTCGCTGTTGCTGCGCGAGGGGATCACCGGGTTACTGCTTCGGTTAGGGATCCGCGATCGGTAAACCATGATGAAACTAAAAGATAAAATGACGCCCGCAGAGCTTGCCGACTGCCTGGGGCTGGCCAGACAAACGATCAATCGCTGGGTTCGGGAGAAGAAATGGCGCACAGAAGCGATACCCGGCGTTAAAGGGGGACGAGCGCGACTGGTGGTCATCGACCAACCGGTGCGTGAGTTTTTAACTAACATTCCCGCCAGACGCCATCTGTTTAGCGACAATCATCTCGCGGAATCGCCAGGCGCTTACCTGGTCAATGAGGCGGACACGATCTGGCGGCAAATCACAGAAACCCTGCAACTGATGACTCCGGCAGAACAGCTGCAGCTCCGCGACCTGCTGGCCCGGGAAGGGATTAGCGGTTTTCTTGCCCGCCTCGGCATCGCCAGCCCGGCGTAACAGACAAAAAAACGGCAGGATTATATCCTGCCGTTATATCATCTACGTCCCCGTCAGGACGCCTGGCCTTCGCGCTCAGCGATAAAAGCCAGCGCTTTATTGATACGCTCTACGCTACGGGACTTGCCGATTGCATGGACGGTTACGTCAAGCGCAGGAGACTGCCCAGCACCGGTAACGGCCACGCGCAGCGGCATACCGACTTTACCCATGCCCACTTCCAGCTCATCAGCGGTCGCCTGAATCGCGTGGTGGACGTTTTCCGCCGTCCAGTCGCTAATCGCCGCCAGCTTGTCGCGGACGACTTCCAGCGGCTGACGCGCTACCGGACGCAGATGTTTCTTCGCCGCGTCGGCGTCGAACTCAGCGAACTCTTCATAGAAGTAGCGGCAGCTCTGGGCAATCTCTTTCAGCGTTTTGCAACGCTCGCCCAGCAGCTTCACCAACTCGGCCAGCTGCGGACCGTTGCGGGTATCGATATTTTCCTGCTCGATATGCCACTGCAGATGGGTCGCCACATACTCCGCCGGCAGAGTATTGATGTAATGATGGTTCAGCCACAGCAGCTTGTCGGTGTTGAACGCACTGGCGGATTTGCTGACCGCCCCCAGCGAGAAGAACTCGATCATCTCTTCGCGGGTGAAGATCTCCTGATCGCCATGGGACCAGCCCAGACGCACCAGATAGTTAAGCAACGCTTCCGGCAGGTAGCCATCGTCGCGATACTGCATCACGCTGACCGCCCCGTGGCGCTTGGAGAGTTTCTTGCCATCGTCGCCGTTAATCATCGATACGTGCGCGTATACCGGCACCGGCGCGTTCAGCGCTTTAAGGATGTTGATCTGGCGCGGCGTGTTATTGATATGATCTTCACCACGGATCACGTGGGTGATCGCCATGTCCCAGTCATCCACGACGACGCAGAAGTTGTAGGTCGGGGAACCATCGGTACGGCGAATGATCAGATCGTCCAGCTCCTGGTTGCTGAACTCGATAGGTCCGCGGATCTGATCGTCAAAAATAACTGACCCTTCCTGCGGGTTGGCGAAACGCACCACGCACGGCTCATCGTCGGCATGATGCTCGTGGCTATGGCGGCAGCGGCCATCGTAACGCGGCTTCTCACCGTTCGCCATCTGCTCTTCGCGCAACGCTTCCAGACGCTCTTTCGAGCAATAGCATTTATAAGCGGTACCGGCTTCCAGCATCTCATCGATCACGTTGTTATAACGATCGAAACGTTTGGTCTGGTAATAGGGACCTTCGTCCCATTGCAGATTCAGCCAGTTCATGCCATCCATGATGGCTTCAATTGCTTCCGGGGTGGAGCGTTCGAGATCGGTGTCTTCAATACGCAGTACAAACTCACCGCCGTGGTTACGGGCAAAAAGCCAGGAATAGAGAGCAGTACGCGCACCGCCAACGTGCAGATAGCCGGTTGGGCTTGGCGCGAAGCGAGTTTTGATTTTCATGAATTGGCCTTACGTTTAATAAAGATGCCGATAGACGGCAATGTCCGGTGGAAATTATGGGTCAATATTCTAACACCGTGGGCTGATTCCTCAATGTTGTTCCCGTCGGAACGTCGCGGTTTACCATTTTTGTTTATAAATCATGCTATGACGCCGGTTTTACGATCGCTTTGTTTAATTTTACGACGAACGAACGAATTCTTTAGAAAAGGCGTTGACTCATTTTCAACTCTCCCTATAATGCGACTCCACACAGCGGGGGTGATTAGCTCAGCTGGGAGAGCACCTCCCTTACAAGGAGGGGGTCGGCGGTTCGAACCCGTCATCACCCACCACTACTTAACGTAGTCTCCGCCGTGTAGAACAGAAAATTGAGAAGTGGGTGATTAGCTCAGCTGGGAGAGCACCTCCCTTACAAGGAGGGGGTCGGCGGTTCGATCCCGTCATCACCCACCAATTTCTCGCCAGCTGGATTTTCTGTCAAAATGTGAAGTACCGAAGTGGGTGATTAGCTCAGCTGGGAGAGCACCTCCCTTACAAGGAGGGGGTCGGCGGTTCGATCCCGTCATCACCCACCACTTCGGGTCGTTAGCTCAGTTGGTAGAGCAGTTGACTTTTAATCAATTGGTCGCAGGTTCGAATCCTGCACGACCCACCAATGTAAAAAGGCGCCCTAAAGGCGCCTTTTTGCTATGCGTGGAACACAGCCCCGGCCACGAGCTTCCCCGTGGCGATAAAACGCGATCAACGCTGATACAGCGGATCTTCAACCCTGGCGGCGGTGAGATTGCCCCCTTCTTCTCGCACGATTTCCCATAACGCCTGGGCGGCGGTCGACAGCGAGCGGTTTTTCCGGCATGCCAGCATCAGCTGCCGCTCCATTACCGGAGTCAGTCGCTTCACCGCCAGATGGCTTCCCTGCGGTAACGGCAGCGCCAGCGCCGGCAGTACGCTGATGCCAATTCCCGATTCCACCATCGGAAACAGCGTTGCCGGATGGCCAATCTCCTGCACAATGTTCGCCCGGACAGCCAGCCTGCTGAGCGCCGCATCAATCAGCGGACGGCTGCCGGAAGCATAGTCCTGCAGGATCAGTCTCTCATTCTGTAGCGCCTGCCACGGCACTTCAGTCAGGCTGGCAAAAGGATGATCCTCCCGGCAGAGCAGCAAAAAAGGTTCCGCCAGGACCACCTCGCACTGCAGATCGGCCGCCGGGCCCGGATCAATCACGATGCCAAAATCCACTTCTCCCTGGCGAATACTCTCCAGGACCCACTGCTGGGGCCGGTCGTGCAGCACAAAATCGATATCAGGATAACGTCGATTACTGTGAGCAATACACTGCGGAATAAGGTGGGCGGAAATCGTCTGACTGGCGGCGACCTTAACGGTGCCACTCAGCTGCTGGCCTACCCGACCGGCATCGCGCAGCGTCACCGCAAGCTCATCGAGCAAACGCTCCAGCCTGCCTGCCAGCTGCTGACCCGCCTCGGTGAGGACCACCTCCCGGGTGGTACGGTCAAGGAGACGGACTCCGGTCTGATGCTCCAGCTCCTTGACGCTGTGGCTGACGGCCGACTGGCTTAAGCCAATCATCTCCCCCGCCCGGCTAAAGCTCCTGGCGCGGGCAACGGTAACGAATACTTTTAACTGACGCAGAGAGTAATTCATCTTTTTAATTCATGAATAGATGCAATAAATCAATTTTATTTCTCAAATCAAAAAAAGCACAATAGCGCATCTCTTTTCAGGAGCGTTTATGAAACTTTTCCGCATTCTCGATCCGTTTACGGCAACCCTGGTCACTGTTGTCCTGTTGGCCTCATTCTTCCCGGCCCGTGGCACTTTCGTCCCCTTCTTTGAACATCTCACCACCGCCGCCATCGCCCTGCTGTTCTTTATGCATGGCGCCAAACTCTCCCGGGAGGCAATTATCGCCGGCGGCAGCCACTGGCGTTTGCATCTGTGGGTGATGTGCAGCACCTTTATCCTCTTCCCGGTGCTGGGGGTTCTGTTTGCCTGGTGGGCGCCGGTGAAGGTCGATCCGATGCTCTACAGCGGTTTTATTTATTTGTGCATTCTGCCGGCCACCGTGCAATCCGCCATCGCCTTCACCTCGCTGGCCGGAGGCAACGTCGCGGCGGCGGTCTGCTCAGCTTCGGCCTCCAGCCTGTTGGGCATCTTTGTTTCACCACTGCTGGTGGGGGTCCTGATGAACCTTCACGGCGCAGGCGGTAGCCTCGAGCAGGTCGGAAAGATCATGCTGCAGCTGCTGTTGCCTTTCGTGCTCGGCCATTTATCGCGGCCGTGGATCGGCAACTGGGTGGCGAAGCATAAGAAGTGGATTGGTAAGACCGACCAGACCTCGATTCTGCTGGTGGTCTACTCCGCCTTTAGCGAGGCGGTGGTGAACGGGATCTGGCATAAAGTGGGCCTGGGATCGCTGCTGTTTATCGTGGTAGTCAGCCTGGTGCTGCTGGCCATCGTCATCGCGGTCAACGTGTTCGTCGCCCGCCGCTGCGGCTTTAACAAAGCCGATGAAATTACCATCGTCTTCTGCGGTTCGAAAAAGAGCCTGGCCAACGGCATCCCGATGGCCAATATTCTCTTCCCGACCTCCATCCTCGGCATCATGGTGCTGCCGCTGATGATCTTCCATCAAATCCAGCTGATGGTCTGCGCGGTGCTGGCACGGCGCTATAAGCAGCAAACCGATGCGCGTCTCGCTCAGGAAAAGACTAACGCTGCCAAAGCCTAACGCGCTTTCTTCAGGGGCTGGACCAGATCGCTCAGCCCCTCGCTTTTAATCAGCAGGGTCAGCGCCATCAGCTCGCCGAGATGGCCGGCAGGGAATTGATCCTTGCGCGCGAACCACAATAAATACTCCTCCGGGACATCGATTAAACGACGCCCCTTGTATTTACCGAACGGCATCTCGGTATTGGCGATCTCGACCAGCTGCGCTTTATCCACGTTATTCTCCCAACAGGCGCATCATTTCGGCTTCGTCAATCACCTCGATGCCGAGCTCCTGCGCTTTCGCCAGCTTAGAACCCGCCGCTTCGCCTGCAATCACCAGATCGGTTTTCTTCGACACGCTGCCCGCCACCTTCGCCCCCAGCGCCACCAGACGCGCTTTGGCATCATCCCGCGACAACTGACTGAGGCTGCCGGTCAGGACGACGGTTTTGCCTGCAAACGGGCTGTCAATCTCTTCCGCCTTCACCACCACCGGCGCCGGCCAGTGAACCCCTTCCGCCAGCAGCTGCGCGATGACATCGCGGTTGCTCTCTTCGGCAAAGAAGTTGAAAGTATGGGTGGCGACGACGATGCCGACATCAGGGACCTTCTTCAGCTCCTCAATGGAAGCCTGCTCCAGGGCTTCGAGGGTGCCAAAATGCGCCGCCAGGCCTGCCGCCGTGGCTTCTCCTACCTCGCGAATGCCCAAGGCGTAGAGGAAACGCGCGAAGGTTGTCTCTTTGGCTTTCTCGAGAGCGTTGACCACGTTTTGCGCGGACTTCGGCCCCATCCGATCCAGCCCGGTCAGTTTCCCTGCGGTCAGCCGGAACAGATCCGCCGGGGTATGGACGTACTCTTTCTCCACCAGCTGGTCGATGATCTTATCGCCCATGCCGTCAACGTCCAGCGCGCGACGGGAGACAAAGTGCTTGAGCGACTCTTTGCGCTGCGCGCCGCAGATCAGGCCGCCGGTACAGCGGGCTACCGCCTCGCCTTCCACTCGCTCAACGTCGGACTGACAAACCGGGCAGTGGGTCGGGAATTCAACATCCCGGGCATCTGCCGGACGTTCGGAAAGCACCACGTTGACCACCTGAGGGATCACGTCGCCTGCCCGGCGAATCACCACCTTGTCGCCGATTTTCAAGCCTAAGCGTTCAATCTCATCGGCGTTATGCAAAGTGGCATTACTCACCAGCACGCCGGCGACATGGACCGGCTCCAGGCGCGCCACCGGCGTAATCGCCCCGGTGCGACCCACCTGGAACTCCACGTCCCGGACGAAAGTCATCTGCTCCTGGGCCGGGAACTTAAAGGCCACGGCCCAGCGCGGCGCGCGGGCGACGAAACCCAGCTGTTCCTGCAGCGCCAGCGAATCGACTTTGATCACCACGCCATCAATGTCAAAGCCCAGATGGGGACGATCTTCCTCGACTTTACGATAGTAAGTGAGCACTTCCTCGGGGGTATGGCAAAGAGTGACGCGATCGCTCACCGGTAATCCCCATGCTTTGAACTGCTGTAAACGGGCCGAGTGGCTGGCCGGCAGCTCACCGCCCTCCAGCACCCCAACGCCGTAGCAGAAGAAAGTAAGCGGTCGCTTCGCGGTGATGCGCGGGTCCAGCTGGCGCAACGAGCCCGCCGCCGCATTGCGCGGGTTAGCAAACACTTTTCCGCCGGTGCGGCGAGCTTCTTCATTGATTTTTTCGAACCCGGCCTGCGGGAGAAACACTTCCCCGCGCACCTCCAGGCGTGCGGGGATATTATCGCCATGCAGCCTGAGCGGGATGGTGCGGATGGTTCGCACGTTAGAGGTAATATCCTCGCCGGTGGTGCCGTCGCCGCGGGTCGCCGCCTGCACCAGCACGCCGTTTTCGTAGAGAATGCTCACCGCGAGACCGTCGAGCTTCAGCTCGCAGCAGTAGATGAGCGGGTCAGTGCTTTTCAGGCGATCCAGCACCCGCTTGTTGAAGGCCAGAAAGCTCTCTTCGTCAAACACGTTGTCCAGCGACAGCATCGGCACTTCATGGCGGATCTGGCTGAAGGCGGTCAGTGGCGCCGCCCCTACGCGCTGAGTCGGCGAATCCGGGGTAATCAGCTCCGGATGCTGGCTCTCCAGCTCGCGCAGCTCGCGCATCAGCCGGTCATACTCCGCATCGGGCACTTCCGGCGCGTCCATAACGTGGTACAGGTATTCATGATGGCGAAGCGTGGTTCGCAGTTCAGTCAGTTGTTGTTCGATCGGTTCCATATCACACCATCAATGATAAAAAACCCCCGACAGGCGGGGGTTGAGAAGGAGTTGAGATAACGCGGGACGTCAGGCGTTCGCGTCTTTCACTTCGCGAATACGATCCTGGTATTCACGCAGTTTTTGCGGCGTCATCATGCGACGCTGATCGTCAAGCACCACGCCGCCCACTTCATCGGCGATATACTGCGCAGACTGCAGCATCAGCTTGAAGTTCTGCAGTTCATCACCGTAGGAAGGGACCTGCATAAAGATAGTCACCCCAGGGGTCATCATATCCGCCATGCTGTCCGGATTGAAGGTCCCCGGCTTCACCATGTTGGCCAGGCTGAACAGCACCGGGCCGCTGCCGTCCGGGCTCAGATGGCGGTGGAAAATATTCATTTCACCAAACTTGAAGCCGGCCTGCTGGATGCTATTGATAAGCACCTCGCCGTTAAGCTGCGCGCCATGGTGCGCGGCGACGTTCATCACGATGACCGTCTCTTTACGCTCTTTCGGCTGCGGCGCTGCAGGCTGCTGCGGCTCTGTCGGCTGCGGTTCAGCCACCGCGGGCTGCGGCGCGGCAACAGGCTGTGGCGCAGGCTGCTGCGGAGCGGCCGGCTGCGGCTGGGCGACGGTCGGGGTCACCGGCTGCGGCGCGACAGGCTGTTGCACAACAGGCTGCGGCTGGTGTTGCGGTTGCACGGGCGGCTGCGCGGGTTGCGGCTGTTGCCAGCCCGGCTGCGGAGCGGCATGCGGCGCAGACGGTTGTCCCTGCGGTTGTACCGGGGCCTGGCGCGGCGGCGGCGCCTGACGAACCGGTTCCTCAGGACGCACAGGCTGCTGCATCTGGCGCTCGTAAGGCGGCTGGTACTGGTGCTGCGGCGCCTGACGAGGGGCTTCATGCTCCCCATGCGCGCCGTGCGGAGCGTGAGTCACCGGATGAACGCGGACTTCACCTACGCCTTCAACATTATCATCAAAGTCGTCGTTTTCCGACTCATCGTCGCGCGACTTCATACGTTTCAGTGGGCGATCGCGAAACATCGAAGAACGTTCTTTACGGCTGGTCCAGAAACCATGTACCAGTAAAGCGATTATGGCGATCGCGCCAACAATGATTAATATCAGACGCAAATCCTGCATCATTATATTCTCTGTTGTTCTAACACCTTGCCACCACGGCAAACATTTACTCACTAAGAGTATTTGCCGATTACCTCAAGTGCAAGTGCGTCGGTCGCTTTCACCACATAAAGATGAACTAAATCGTGCTTTTTGCTGTTTTTTCGAACATTTCCTAACTGGTTATTGTCTGACGACCCGATAAAATAAGCGAGCATTCACACTGGATGTTAAAAAAGGAGCAATGCCTGGCTATGGTTTCATCATCCGCACCGACCCCGCGTAGCGGCGTACACTATTTTTCGCAGGGCTGGAAACTCATCGGGCTGCCGGGCATACGTCGTTATGTCTTCCTGCCTTTACTGGTTAACGTGCTGCTGATGGGCGGTGCTTTCTGGTGGCTGTTTACCCGTCTCGACAGCTGGATCCCTTCGCTGATGAGCCATGTACCTGACTGGCTGCAGTGGCTGAACTACCTGCTGTGGCCGGTGGTGGTGCTGTCGATCCTGCTGGTGTTTGGCTACTTCTTTTCTACTATTGCCAACTGGATTGCCGCCCCGTTCAGCGGCCTGCTGGCGGAACAGCTGGAAGCGCGTCTGACTGGCGCCACCCCGCCGGACGTCGGCGTCTTTGGCATCATGAAGGATATTCCACGCATCATGAAGCGTGAGTGGCAGAAGCTGGCATGGTACCTGCCCCGCGCCATCGTGCTGTTGCTGCTCTACTTTATACCCGGCGTTGGCCAGACGGTGGCTCCGGTACTCTGGTTCCTGTTCAGCGCATGGATGCTGGCGATTCAATACTGCGATTACCCCTTCGATAACCACAAGGTCCCCTTCAGGACCATGCGCGAAGCGCTGCGCAGCCGCAAGGTGATGAATATGCAGTTTGGCGCGCTCACCAGCCTGTTCACCATGATCCCGGTGTTAAACCTGGTGATCCTCCCGGTGGCTATCTGCGGCGCCACCGCCATGTGGGTCGATTGCTATCGCGACAGACACGCCAGCTGGAAGTAGTCGTCACACCTCTCCCGGGGAGCGGCGAGCGCCGCTCCTTATATCTCCGCTTATTCCTTCTTGCTCATCATTATTTCCCTTACGCATATAGATATGCTAAATCCTTACTTCCGCATATTCTTTAAGCGGGTATGCTGATGCCGTACCCCCAAATTTCATACAGTTAAGGACGGGCCATGAGTAAGATTTTTGAAGACAACTCCCTGACTATCGGTCATACGCCGCTGGTACGACTGAACCGAATTGGTAACGGTCGTATCCTGGCAAAGGTAGAATCTCGTAACCCGAGCTTTAGCGTAAAATGCCGTATCGGCGCCAATATGATCTGGGATGCTGAAAAGCGTGGCGTGCTGAAACCTGGCGTGGAACTGGTCGAACCGACCAGCGGCAACACCGGTATCGCCCTCGCCTACGTGGCGGCGGCACGCGGCTACAAGCTAACGCTAACCATGCCGGAAACCATGAGCATTGAGCGTCGTAAGCTTCTGAAAGCGCTGGGCGCCAACCTGGTGCTGACCGAAGGCGCCAAAGGCATGAAAGGCGCCATTCAGAAGGCGGAAGAGATTGTCGCCAGCAACCCGGAAAAATTCCTGCTGCTGCAGCAGTTCAGCAACCCGGCTAACCCGGAAATCCACGAAAAGACCACCGGTCCGGAAATCTGGGAAGACACCGACGGTCAGGTGGATGTCTTCATCTCCGGCGTCGGTACCGGCGGTACGCTGACCGGCGTCAGCCGCTACATTAAAAACACCAAGGGCAAAAAAGATCTGATCACCGTCGCGGTTGAACCGACCGATTCGCCGGTCATCTCCCAGGCGCTGGCGGGTGAAGAGCTCAAGCCGGGCCCGCACAAAATTCAGGGCATCGGCGCCGGCTTCATTCCTGGCAACCTGGATCTGAAGCTGGTGGACAAAGTAATCGGCATCACCAATGATGAAGCGATCTCCACCGCACGCCGCCTGATGGAAGAAGAAGGCATCCTGGCGGGTATCTCTTCCGGGGCCGCCGTTGCCGCGGCGCTGAAGCTGCAGGAAGATGAGGCCTTTACCAATAAGAATATTGTGGTTATCCTGCCTTCCTCGGGTGAGCGTTATTTAAGCACCGCGCTGTTTGCCGATCTCTTCACCGAGAAAGAACTGCAACAGTAGTGCCAGCTTGTAAATAATGTGTAAAAAAGCACCTTTTCAGGTGCTTTTTTGTGGCATACGTCAAAGTTTTACCCCTCCTGGCATTGATTCACCTCGTAGGGTCTGGTATTTAACCAGCACATTTATTTTGATGCGCGAAATTATTCAGAAGAGGATTTCCGCCAGCTGAATCGATTTTATGATTTGGTTCAAGTCTTCCTTTCGCGGCATAATGTTTAATGACGTGCTAGACGTCAATGGCCCGCAGGTCTTCGCAGCGCCAGGCGCTGCCGACGCCAAGGCCGGAAACGTAACGCCGGCGCTAACAATACAGGCTAAAGTCGAGTCGTTAGACTAGACTTTAGGTCCACAACACTAAACCTATAAGTTGGGGAAATATAATGTTCCAGCAAGAAGTTACCATTACCGCTCCGAACGGTCTGCACACCCGCCCTGCTGCTCAGTTTGTTAAAGAAGCTAAAGGCTTCACTTCTGAGATCACTGTAACCTCCAACGGCAAAAGCGCCAGCGCCAAAAGCCTGTTCAAACTGCAGACTCTGGGCCTGACCCAGGGCACCGTAGTGACCCTCTCCGCGGAAGGCGAAGATGAGCAGAAAGCTGTTGAGCATCTGGTTAAACTGATGGCTGAACTCGAGTAAGTTCACGGGTTCTTTTTCATATCAGTCACAAGTAAGGTAGGGTTATGATTTCAGGCATTTTAGCATCCCCGGGTATCGCCTTCGGCAAAGCACTGCTGCTGAAGGAAGATGAAATTGTCATCGACCGGAAGAAAATTTCTGCCGATAAGGTTGATCAGGAAGTTGAACGTTTCCTGAGCGGCCGCGCCAAGGCCTCCGCCCAGCTGGAGGTCATCAAAACCAAAGCTGGTGAAACTTTCGGTGAAGAAAAAGAAGCCATCTTCGAAGGGCATATTATGCTGCTGGAAGATGAGGAGCTTGAGCAGGAAATCATAGCCCTGATTAAAGATAAGCACATGACTGCCGACGCGGCAGCCAATGAAGTTATCGACGGTCAGGCCACTGCCCTGGAAGAGCTGGACGATGAATACCTGAAAGAACGTGCGGCTGACGTACGTGATATTGGTAAGCGCCTGCTGCGCAACATCCTTGGTCTGGCTATCATCGATCTGAGCGCGATTCAGGATGAAGTCATCCTCGTCGCCGCCGATCTGACCCCGTCTGAAACCGCACAGCTGAACCTGAAAAAAGTGCTGGGTTTCATCACCGACGCGGGCGGCCGTACCTCCCACACCTCCATCATGGCGCGTTCCCTGGAACTGCCGGCCATCGTGGGCACCGGCAGCATCACGGCGCAGGTGAAAAACGGCGACTATCTGATTCTCGACGCGGTGAACAACCAGGTTCTGATCAACCCGTCTAACGAGCAAATTGAAGCGCTGCGTAATCTGCAGGCTCAGGTTGCGGAAGAAAAAGCCGAACTGGCGAAACTGAAAGATCTGCCGGCGATTACTCTCGACGGCCATCAGGTTGAAGTGTGCGCCAACATCGGTACCGTTCGCGACGTCGAAGGTGCTGAGCGCAACGGCGCCGAAGGCGTAGGCCTGTATCGTACTGAATTCCTGTTCATGGATCGCGACGCGCTGCCAACCGAAGAAGAGCAGTTTGCGGCTTATAAAGCGGTGGCTGAAGCCTGTGGCTCTCAGGCCGTTATCGTGCGTACCATGGACATCGGCGGCGACAAAGAGCTGCCGTATATGAACTTCCCGAAAGAAGAGAACCCGTTCCTCGGCTGGCGTGCCGTGCGTATCGCCATGGATCGTAAAGAGATCCTCCGCGATCAGGTTCGCGCCATCCTGCGTGCCTCCGCTTTCGGTAAGCTGCGCATTATGTTCCCGATGATCATCTCTGTTGAAGAAGTGCGTGCGCTGAAGAAAGAGATCGAAATCTACAAACAGGAACTGCGTGACGAAGGTAAAGCATTTGACGAATCCATTGAGATCGGCGTGATGGTGGAAACACCGGCTGCGGCGACCATTGCTCGTCATCTGGCCAAAGAAGTTGATTTCTTTAGTATCGGCACCAATGATTTAACGCAATATACTCTGGCAGTTGACCGTGGTAATGATATGATTTCACATCTTTACCAGCCGATGTCACCGTCTGTACTGAATCTGATTAAGCAAGTTATTGATGCTTCTCACGCTGAAGGTAAATGGACTGGCATGTGCGGTGAGCTTGCGGGCGATGAACGTGCTACACTTCTGTTGCTGGGTATGGGGCTGGACGAATTCTCTATGAGCGCCATTTCCATCCCGCGCATCAAGAAGATTATTCGTAACACGAACTTCGAAGATGCGAAAGTATTAGCAGAGCAGGCTCTTGCTCAACCGACAACGGACGAGTTAATGACGCTGGTTAACAAGTTCATTGAAGAAAAAACAATCTGCTAATCCACGAGATGCGCGGCCCAAATTACTGCTTAGGAGAAGATCATGGGTTTGTTTGATAAATTGAAATCTCTGGTTTCTGATGACAAGAAAGACACCGGAACTATTGAGATTGTTGCTCCCCTCTCCGGTGAGATCGTCAACATTGAAGACGTGCCGGATGTGGTTTTTGCGGAAAAAATTGTGGGCGATGGGATTGCCATCAAACCGACCGGCAACAAAATGGTCGCGCCGGTAGACGGTACCATTGGTAAAATTTTCGAAACCAACCATGCGTTCTCTATTGAATCTGATAGCGGCATCGAGCTGTTCGTTCACTTCGGTATTGATACCGTTGAACTGAAAGGCGAAGGCTTCAAGCGTATCGCTGAAGAAGGCCAGCGCGTGAAAGTCGGCGACCCGGTTATCGAATTCGATCTGCCGCTGCTGGAAGAGAAAGCCAAGTCTACCCTGACTCCGGTGGTTATCTCCAACATGGACGAGATCAAAGAGCTGATCAAACTGTCCGGTAGCGTGACCGTGGGTGAAACCCCGGTAATCCGCATCAAGAAGTAATGATTGCTGCATAGAAATGGCGCCGAAAGGCGCCATTTTTTTATATCGCGTGGGTCACCGGCTGATAGCATTTTTCGCGAGATAAGAGACGCAATCCTTCCGGGGTGCTCTCCAGAATGCGCCGCTCGCCGTCAGAGACCAGCAGTTCGCACTGATATCCTCCGGCCAGGCCGAACAGCGACCGCGCCACGCAGGCATCCTCCAGCGCCGCCTCCCCTGTGGTATCAAAATGACCAACAATGCGTCCCTGCTGACGGATCACTAACCGATAGCTTTTCATCTCTGTTGCTCCAGCGGCGGCAGGATCAGTTCGTCACACCCCTGCGCGGCAGTCCAGTTCATCACCTCCAGCACGCGCTGGGCGGCTGCTTCCGTCGCTGCCCCCAGCGCCAGGCCCGAAAGCAACCCGCTCACCAGCTCAGCGCAAAACAGATCGCCGGTACCCTTCAAGTCCGTCTCCACCCGCGGGTGAACCACCACCTGCACTGCATCGGCCGTCACCACCAGCACATTGATTGTCGAAGCGGCCTCTCCTGGCGCGCTGGTGATCACCACCCACTTGAGACTGTCCGACAGCAGGCTTCGCGCCGCGGCGACCGCCTCCTGCTGATTGCGACAGCGCCGGCCGCTCAGCGTCTCCAGCTCAAACAGATTAGGGGTGATCCCTTGCGCCAGCGGCAGCAGGTGCTGACGATAGGCTTCCGGGATCTCGGCCTTGACGTAGATGCCGCTGTCGACATCGCCAATCACCGGATCCACCAGAATACAGAGATCGGGATGGCGGTCACGGACCCGCGTTAGCCACTGCGCCAGGCGTTCAATTTGCACGGCGTTGCCCATATAGCCGGTGGTCACCGCACGCAGTTCGCGCAACGCGTCGCGCTCCTCAAGCGCCTGCAGGTACCCGACAAACCACTCCTCCGGGATAATGCCGCCATAGAACGTCTCATAATGGGGCGTATTGCTGAACAGCACCGTCGGCACCGCCAGCACGCGCAAACCGTGCTGTTTAATCGCCGGTACCGCGATGCTGTTGCCGACGCTGCCGTAAACTACCTGCGACTGCACGGCGACGATATCGACTTCCGACGCCCGGCTTTTGTCGTGAAAGAGCACCGATTGTATGTCATCTTGCTGGCCCATCTTTTCTCCCCCCGCTGGACAGCGGGTCACGCTCTGATTATGATTCGTCCTATGCTAAATTTCATTTTGTCATAGGTCAATAATGTTTGCCGGAAAAACCGCCAGCGATATCTTCGATCATATCCGCCATCTGGTGCAGAGCGGTGGCTTGCAGCCCGGAGAAGTTCTGCCGCCGGTACGCGAGCTCGCCAGCCAGCTGGCGGTGAATCGCAATACCGTCGCCGCCGCCTATAAACGGCTGGTGACATCTGGCCTGGCCGTGAGCCAGGGACGAAACGGCACGGCCATCAAAGCACGGGATCCGCTGCCGGCGCTGGAGGGCGGTGACCCCACGACGCCGCTGAACGATCTCTCCAGCGGCAATCCGGACCCCGCCAGACTGCCTGATTTAGCACGCTATCTGGGCCAAATTGCCCGCACGCCCCACCTGTATGGCGATGCCCCCATCGAGCCGCAGCTTGGCGAATGGGCTGAGGCATGGTTTGCCGGGGAGATAACCGTTCCCTTTGCCCTGAACCTCGCCAGCGGGGCGATTGACGCGCTGGAGCGTCTGCTGTGCGCCTTGCTGCTCCCCGGCGACGGCGTGGTGGTTGAAGATCCTTGTTTTCTTAGCAGCATCAATATGGTGCGTTACGCTGGCTTTACCCCCTGCCCGGTGGCGGTGGATGCCGAGGGGATGGATCCTGTCGGGCTGGAGGAGGCGTTACGCAACGGCGCGCGGGCGGTGATCTTAACCCCGCGCGCGCACAATCCTACCGGCTGTAGCCTGACGGAAACCCGGGCGCATGCCCTGCGGGAGGTGCTGGTCCGTTATCCGCAGGTGCTGGCGATCGTCGATGACCATTTTGCCCTGCTGTCGGCTACGCCCTGGTTTTCTCCTCTGCCCGCGAGCACCCAGCGCTGGGCGGTGGTGCGTTCGATGTCAAAAACCCTCGGGCCAGACCTGCGGCTGGCCTTTATCGCCAGCGATATCGACACCTCCTCGGCGCTGCGCCTGCGGCTTAACGCCGGCAGCCAGTGGGTCAGTCATCTGCTGCAGGATCTGACGCTGGCCTGTCTCACCGATGAGGCGTTTATCGCCTCGATGACGGAAACCCGCCGTCACTATCGCCAGCAGAATGAGAAACTGGCGGCAGCGCTGGCCCGGCACGGCTACAGCCATGCTACGCCTGGCGACGGCCTTAATTTCTGGCTGCCGCTGCCAACGGCGAGCCAGCCCTACGCCTTACGCCTGGCCCGCGCCGGCTGGCTGGTCCGCGAGGGGGGGGTGTTTGGCATTCGTACGCCCTCCCACGGGCTACGCCTGTCGCTGGGCCGCCTGAATGACAATGAGATTGCCCGCCTGGCGGCCGATATAGCCCAGGTCTTAGACGCTCCCTGACGCAGGCAGTGCGTCGAACGCATCGGGGAGTGGTAGCTACTGCCGACAAGTTACTGTAAAAATAAACGAAAACAGGCGTAGTCTTACCTGCATGCCCGGATCGTCGAAACGGATGAAACGCTCACGGTGGCGGACACATCGCTCACAATAAGGAGCACCAGAGATGCATCACATTGACCTGACCCTAAAAGCAGTCATCGAAGCCTGCGACCGCGCTATCTCGCAGGAAGATTACGATACCCTGATGGGCTATTACGCGGAAGACGCCGCGCTGGTCGTCAAACCGGGCATGGTGGTCAGAGGGAAAGAGAATATCCGCAAAGCGTTTATCGCCATTGCCGACTATTTCCAGCACCGGCTGATAGTGACCCAGGGGAAAATGGAGGTCATTGAGGGCGGCGGCAATGCGCTGGTGATTATGGAGACCCGGCTGGATATCCCGACGGCACAGGGAATAACACAGGTTACGCGACGCGCAACCTATGTCTTTCAGAAGCAGGGGGAGCGCTGGTTGTGCACGGTCGATAACTCCTACGGCACCGACCTGCTCGATGATTAAATACCCGCTCCCTGGCTAAAGTGTTCCTCGCCGAACACGCCGGTGGAGAGGTAGCGATCGCCGCGATCGCAGACGATCGCCACCACCACCGCTCCTGGATTTTCGCGGGCGATACGTAACGCCCCGGCTACCGCGCCGCCAGAGCTGACGCCGCAGAAAATGCCTTCCCGCACCGCCAGCTGACGCATGGTGTTCTCGGCATCCTGCTGATGAATATCCAGCACCGCATCCACCAGCGAAGCGTTAAAGATCCCCGGCATATACTCTGCCGGCCAGCGGCGGATCCCGGGAATACTGCTGCCCTCCTCCGGCTGCAGGCCGACGATGGTCACCGGTTTACTCTGTTCGCGCAGAAATCGTGACACGCCGGTAATGGTGCCGGTGGTCCCCATACTGGAGACAAAGTGGGTGATACGCCCTGCGGTCTGCTGCCAGATTTCCGGCCCGGTGGTGGTGTAGTGGGCGTAGGGGTTGTCCGGGTTGTTAAACTGATCGAGCAGTTTGCCCTCCCCGCGCTGAGCCATCTCGAGGGCCAGGTCGCGAGCCCCCTCCATCCCCTGCTCTTTGGTGACCAGGATCAGCTCGGCGCCGTAGGCGCGCATCGCGGCCCGGCGCTCCTGGCTCATGTTGTCGGGCATCAGCAGCTTCATCCGGTAGCCTTTCAGCGCGGCGATCATCGCCAGCGCGATACCGGTGTTGCCGCTGGTCGCTTCGATCAGCACGTCGCCGGGCTGAATTTCGCCGCGCTTTTCCGCTTCGACGATCATCGACAGCGCAGCGCGATCTTTCACCGAACCGGCCGGATTATTGCCTTCGAGTTTGACCCAGATTTCGCTGCCGTTGTCCGGTCCGAGACGCTGAAGTTTGACCAGAGGGGTATTGCCGATGGTGTGTTCGAGTGTATTCACGATGTTTACTCAATAAAAAAGCCGGGCGGCGCTTCGCTTACCCGGCCTACCAGACGCGTGATAATTTCAGACCGGGTAAGCACAACCTCACCCGGCAAAAGCACATGGATTTAAGCTATCAGGCCGACTGCGCCAGAGCAAGCTCGCCGCGTGGCTCGATACGCTCGGTACCGTTGTACAGGCGCGCGTTTTGCAGCCCGACGAACAGCCGTTCGCCGCGGGACGGCGCCTCATCGCCCGTTAACACCACGCTCAGCGGTTCGTCATACCACCCCAGAGGCTGGACGACTAATTGGGTGTAGTGTCCTTTCGGACTGGCCTCCAGGACCTGCACCGGCAGCGGCGAATCCAGGCTGGTTCGGCGGCTGATGTCCACTTCCCACGGACGCAGGAACAGATCCACCGGCCCCTGGTATGCCGGGGTATAGCCTAACGGCCAGCGGTGGGCGCCAACGTGGAACTGTCCGCCGCGGATAACCCCCTGCAGACGATTCACTTCCCCCATGAACTCCAGCACGAAGCGGGTGGACGGCTCACGCCACACGCGTTCAGGCGCATCGGCCTGTTCGATGTTGCCCTGGCTCATCACCACCACCCGGTCGGCAACTTCCATCGCCTCTTCCTGATCGTGGGTGACGAACACGCTGGTAAATTTTAGCTCTTCATGCAGCTGACGCAGCCAGCGGCGCAGCTCTTTACGCACCTGCGCATCCAGCGCGCCGAAAGGTTCATCCAGCAGCAGAATTTGCGGCTCTACCGCCAGGGCGCGCGCCAGCGCCACGCGCTGCTTCTGACCACCGGACAGCTGCGCCGGATAGCGATCCGCCAGGTGAGCCAGCTGCACCATCTCCAGCAGTTTGGTCACTTTGGCTTTAATCGCCGCCGCATTGGGTCGTTCACGGCGCGGCAGCACGGTCAGGCCAAAAGCGATGTTATCGAACACCGTCATATGGCGGAACAGCGCATAGTGCTGGAAGACGAAGCCCACTTTACGGTCGCGGGCGTGCATCCGGCTGACGTCGGTGCCGTGGAAGCGGATATGACCGCTGGTCTGATGCTCCAGCCCGGCGATAATCCGCAGCAGGGTAGTTTTCCCGGAGCCGGAAGGCCCCAGCAGCGCGACCATTTGTCCGGAAGGGATATCCAGCGAGATATCATTCAGCACCTGGGTGCGACCAAACGATTTCTTAATATTGGCAATCTCAATGCTCATGATTTCCCTCCTGTTGCGCGCGTTTTTCCTGATTGGCCAGACGCCATTGCAACATACTCTTTAAAAACAGGGTCAGAATAGCCATTAACGTCAGCAGGGCCGCGGCGGTAAACGAGCCGACGGTGTTGTAATCCTGCTCCAGTAATTCAATTTGCAGCGGCAGCGACAGCGTTTCTCCGCGGATCGAACCGGAGACCACCGACACCGCGCCGAATTCGCCGATGGCGCGGGCGTTGGTCAACACCACGCCGTACAGCAGCGCCCAGCGAATATTGGGCAACGTCACCCGGCGGAACATCTGCCATCCGGAAGCCCCCAGCAATACCGCCGCCTCATCTTCATGGCTGCCCTGACTCATCATCACCGGCACCAGCTCACGCACCACAAACGGACAGGTGACAAAGATCGTCGCCAGCACCATGCCCGGCCAGGCGAACATGATTTGCAGATTATGTGCATCAAGCCAGCCGCCCAGCGGACCGTTAGAGCCGTAGAACAGCAGATAAACCAGACCCGCGACCACTGGCGAGACGGCGAACGGGATATCCAGCATCGTCAACAGCAGCTGGCGTCCCGGGAACGTAAAGCGTGTGACCAGCCAGGCCAGCAAGGTCCCGAACACCAGATTCACCGGCACGGTAATCAAGGCGATCATCACCGTCAGCCAGATGGCGTGCAGCATGTCCGGGTTCGCCAGGTTTTCCAGTACCGGCATTAACCCTTTGCTGAAGGCCTGAATGAAGATGTAGAGCATCGGCACCACAAGGATGAAGGCGGAAACCAGCATCCCGACGCCAATCAGAAACCATTTGCCCCAGTTGATGCGGGGCGCGTCGTAGCGTTTCAATTGAGTAACTTCCGCCATTAGTGACCTACCACGCGTCGACCAAAGCGACTCTGCAGGGTATTGATGGAAAACAACAGCAGCAGCGAGGCGGCCAGGATCACTGAGGCGATGGCGCTCGCCGCCGGATAGTCAAACTCCTGCAGACGAATAAAGATCATCAGCGACGTCACTTCCGTCTTCCACGCGATGTTGCCGGCGATAAAAATCACCGCGCCGAATTCGCCGAGGCTGCGGGTAAACGACAGAGCGATGCCCGCCAGCAGCGCCGGCGACAGCTCCGGCAGGACCACCTTGCGGAAACTCTGCCAGCGCGTGGCGCCCAGCGTTTCCGCTGCCTCTTCATATTCCGGTCCCAGCTCTTCCAGCACCGGCTGCACGGTACGCACCACGAACGGGATGCTGGTGAAAGCCATCGCCACGGCGATACCGAGCCAGGTATAGGTCACTTTAATATCGAACTTCGCCAGCCATTCCCCGTAAATGCCGTTTACCGAAAACAGCGAGGCCAGGGTCAGGCCGGCTACCGCCGTCGGCAGCGCAAACGGCAGGTCCATTAAGGCATCCAGCAGCGTGCGGCCAGGAAAACGATAGCGGGTAAGGATCCACGCCATCAGCAGACCGAAGACGCCGTTAAAAATCGAGGCCACGAACGCCGACAGCAGGGTCACCTTATAGGCCGCCACCACCTGCGGGTTGGTGATCACATCCCAGTACTGCGCCCAGCTCATCTGCGCCAGCTGCATCACCAGCGCGCTGAGCGGTAATAACAGAATCAGACAGACAAACAGCAGGCTGGTGCCGAGGCTCAGGGTCAAGCCCGGCAGCACGCGCTTGGACGACACAGCAAACATTACTTACGCCCCGCCGCCAGCAGTTTGTCCAGTTCGCCGCCGCTGGCGAAGTGGGTTTTCATCACCTCAGGCCAGGAGCCAAACTTGTCCTCCACGCGGAACAGTTCGGTCTGCGGGAATTTATCCTTCAGCGAATCCATCACTTTCGGGTTGTTTACCCGATAGTAGTAGTCGGTAATGATGGTCTGCGCCTGCGGGCTGTAGAGCCAGTTCAGATAGGCTTTCGCCGCCTTTTCCGTGCCGTTGGCTTTGACGTTTTTATCCACCCAGGCCACCGGGAACTCCGCCAGAATGTTGGTTTTCGGGATCACCACTTCAAATCCCTGCGCCTCATACTGCTTGCGAATATTGTTCACTTCCGACTCGAAACTGATCAGCACATCGCCCAGGCCGCGCTCGGCGAAGGTAGTGGTCGCCCCGCGTCCGCCGGTGTCGAAGACTTCGACGTTCTTCAGGAACTGGGTCATAAACTGTTCGGTTTTGGCTTTATCGCCACCGTCGGCTTTATCCGCCGCGCCCCAGGCCGCCAGGTAGGTGTACCGCGCGTTGCCCGAGGTTTTCGGGTTCGGGAAGATCAGCTTAACGTCAGAGCGGACCAGGTCGTTCCAGTCATGAATGTTTTTCGGGTTGCCTTTGCGCACCAGGAAGCCCATCGTCGAATAGAACGGCGAGCTGTTGTTTGGCAGGCGGCTTTGCCAGTCGGCCGGGATCAGGTTGCCTTTGTCATGCAGGATCTGCACGTCCGTCACCTGGTTGTAGGTCACCACGTCCGCCTTCAGGCCCTGCAGGATCGCCAGCGCCTGCTTGGAAGAACCGGCGTGCGACTGCTTGATGGTCAGCTTGTCTCCACCATTGTCCCTCGCCCACTGCTGCTCAAAAGGCGGGTTAAGGGCGGCAAACAGCTCGCGGGAGACATCATAGGAGCTGTTCAGCAGCTCCGTCGCCTGCGCCTGCGCCACCAGCAGCAGGGAAGCCGCCAGCGCCAGATATCCTTTTTTCAGTGATTTAACGGCCATTGCGCACCCTTATCAAAAATGATCATTTACTGATGATCATCATATTTATAACGGGTACGAAAGGAGTAACGGTTTTATATACCGTTTGGCGATTTGGAAGTCGAAAAGGGAATAAGCACCTGGCAAAGCTTAGCTGAAAGCTGCTCGCAGGTTAGACGTGTCATTGTGACAAACGGCAGCCAGGCGCGCACTGTGTTTATATGAAAAACACACAGATATTTGCTCGTCAGCTCAGACGTAGCTTAACGCCAACAGAACGTCGACTATGGTACTTACTGCGCAACCGCCGTTTTGCTTGCTATAAGTTTCGCCGCCAGCATCCCGTTGGCCCCTATATTCTCGATTTTGCCTGCTGCGCAACACGGCTGGCGATTGAACTTGACGGCGGTCAACACGATCAGAGACGCGTCTACGATGTTCGCCGTACCCGCTGGCTACAGAGTCAGGGATGGCGGGTTTTACGCTTCTGGAATAATGAGTTTGAAGAGTATGAAGAGGCGGTGATGGAGAGGATACTTGAAGCGCTTGAGTCGCCAATGCCCTCACCCCGCCCCTCTCCCTGAGGGAGAGGGAGAAAAAGAGTCCGCACGCAGATTCCATAACCGCACCGAACGGTTCCCTCTCCCTCAACGAGAGGGAGAAAGAGAGTCCACACGCAGATTCCATAACCGCACCGAACCGTCCCCTCTCCCTCAGGGAGAGGGAGAAAGAGAGTCCACACGCAGATTCCATAACCGCACCGTACCGTCCCCTCTCCCCTTTGGGGAGAGGGTTAGGGTGAGGGGACAAATTACAGCGCCTGAATACGCTCCAGGGAGGGCGCGAAGTAATAGCCGCCGGTCACTGGTTTGGTGAAGCGCAGCATCGCGTCGCGTTTGCCGTCGGTATCGCCGAACATGCTCAGCAGCTGCTGCTCGATGTTGTACAGACGCGCGCAGTAAGCGCAAAAATAGAGGCCATGGGTACCGCTGGCGGTGCCATACGGCAGGCTCTGGCGAACAATTTTCAGCCCTTTGCCATCTTCTTTTAAGTCAACGCGGCTCAGGTGCGACGTGACCGGACGTTCGTCGCCATCGATCTCTTCATTGGCTTCCTTGGTGCGGCCGATCATCATCTCCTGATCCGGCACGCTCATGCGGTTCAGCTGTTTGAGATTATGCTCCCAGCGCTGGACGAACACGTAGCTGCCGCCCGCGTCCACGCCGTCTTTGATCACCGCCACTTCACGACGGGTTTCTTCCCCCGCCGGGTTTTCGGTGCCGTCGACGAAGCCGCTGAGGTCACGCTCTTCCACCCAGCGGAAGCCGTGGATCTCTTCTTTCACCTCGATAGCGTCGCTAAAGGCGGCCAGCGCGGCCTGCGCTACCGAGAAGTTCACTTCATGGCGGGCGGATAAAATATGAATCAGCAGGTCATACTGGGTGGACGGCGCCAGCCCTTTGCCGTAGACCGGAAAATCTTTTAACTCTTCCGCCCCTTCGCCGCCGCTCAGCTGACGCCAGACGTTATTGCCGAACGCCACCACGGCACCGAGTTTGGCGTCAGGGAATTTAGCCTGAAAGGTGGCCACTTTATCGACAAAAATTTTGCTCGCTTCGCGCAGGGCGTTAACGTCCCCTTTGACATTGGCTTCAATCCAAATCGCCGCGCGGCAATGTTCCGGCAAAATGCCGCTCTGAACCTGAGACATCGCTCCTCCTGAAATGATGCAACCACAACGCTGTCGCGTTGCTAACGCGCCATTGTAACCGTTTTTCAGGGCCGTCGTGTCTCTTCAGATCAATTTAGCGACGCCAGATAATTTTGCTGACCTTCCAGTTTTTCAGCGTATCGTCGGAGGGCATCAGTTCGTCCGGGCCGCTCCAGTGGCCGGTGAAGGCGTAACTGATATGCTGGCTCCCCTCGGCCTGACACTCGACGACCGCCCCGTTGTCATTGCTGCCTTTCTGGCAGTTGCCGAAGGCTTTGCTGTACAGATCGCTGAACGGTGTGCCGATTTTCACGCCGCTGGCGGTTTTGATTTCGGCATCACGCACCTCAATCCGGCTGATGGCGCCGTTGTCGCCATTGATGGTCAGCGCCACACTGTTGTCTTTCAGCGCTTCAAAGTAGTGGACGATATTGCCCTTATCGGTCTTCATTCCGCTGCGCAAACGATAGTCGCCCCCCAGGGCATCGCTAATGGCCTGTTCGTTGAGCGGCGTGGACGCCGTCAGTTTACCCACCCCCTGCTCGGTCACCTCGGTGGAAGAACCAAACCAGTTCCACGGATAGGCCGCCGACCAGTTGACCGCGCTCATCGTTGAGCAGCCGGTGAGCGCCAGCGGAAGCGCGCAGAGCATTACACGTAGCGATTTCATTTCACAATCCTTTCTGAGTCATTCAACGCATGTTGGAGTTCACGATCGGTAAAAAGTGCCATTAAAAGCTAGTCTGGCGAAAACAGGCGCCGAGGCGACGGCTGGTTGCCAGCCACCACAGGGCATAGCCATCCGCGACCAGCAGCGCAATGGTCAGCGATGAGGGCGATTCGCCGCTCAGCCATAGCATCGGCTGCCAGAGCAACAGCAGCACTTGCGATAGCACCAGCAGCCAGCGCATCGCCCGCCACAGGCGCGGCAGGCGCTGACGATAGCCGCTAAGCAGAAAGGCCAGCACCGCCGGCACGCCGGGAAGTAAACCGAGCCAGAAGCGGTCGTGATCGGGATAGAACAGATTCAGAATCGCGTCGCCCTGCTGGCGCGACGCGCCGGCCATCAAGAACAGCACCCACGTGCGGGCCTGTAACAACAGTACGCACCAGAAAAGAAAAGGCAGGCGCAGACGGCCATGGGCATCAAAATCGGCGGGGATAAACTCAGTATTCTTCATCTTCAATCAGGCGTTTGCCCAGGGTCAGAACGTCGGCGTACTCATAGCCCAGCCGCTCATACATCCCCTGCACCACGTCGTTGTCCTCGCGGACCATAATATTGATTTTCGGGCAGCCGCGGGCAATCAGCTTTTTCTCGAGCCGGTTGAGCAACGCGTTCGCAATCCCCCGGCCGCGATATTCCGGATGGACCCCCAGATAGTAGGCCGACCCGCGATGGCCGTCATATCCGCCCATCACCGTACCGACGACTTCGCCGTTCACTTCCGCCACCAGGAACAGGCTGACATCGTGATTCAGCTTGCGCTCAATATCCATCTCCGGATCGTTCCAGGGACGCAGCAGATCGCAACGCTCCCACAGCGTCACAACCTCTTCGAAATCCTGCTGGCGAAAAACGCGAATCTCCATGGTATTCCCCACCATTGACGGTTAAAAACAGTGATTATGGCGCGAATATGACTGATAGCCAATATCAGGCGAAATCAGCGACAAAAAATGGCATAATATGACTTTGTCATGTATTGAAATGAAAAGTAAAACAATTCTTATTTTGAATGGTCGTAACGGCAAACGCGATACGATATAACATTGGACATCACTTGTTTACAATTCAGGCCGAATGAGCACTTTTAAACCCTTAAAAATACTTGCTTCGCGCCGTCAGGTGCTGAAAGCCGGGCTGGCTGCCATGACGCTGAGCGGCGTCACTGCACAGGTCAGCGCAAAAGAGCAGCCACTGAAAACATCAAATGGACACAGCAAACCCGCCGCCAAAAAGGCCGGCGCCCGCCGCATTGTGATGCTCGACCCGGGCCACGGCGGCATCGACACCGGGGCTATCGGCCATAATGGCTCGAAAGAGAAGCATGTGGTACTGGCGATCGCTAAGAACGTGCGCAGCATCTTGCGCAGCAACGGCATTGACGCCCGCTTGACCCGCACCGGCGATACCTTTATCCCGCTGTATGACCGCGTGGAGATTGCCCATCAGCACGGCGCCGATCTGTTTATGTCGATCCACGCCGACGGCTTCACCAACCCGAGCGCCGCCGGCGCCTCGGTGTTCGCCCTGTCAAACCGCGGGGCGAGTAGCGCCATGGCGAAATACCTCTCCGATCGCGAAAACCGCGCCGACGAGGTCGCCGGTAAGAAAGCGACGGATAAAGACCATCTGCTGCAGCAGGTGCTGTTCGATCTGGTGCAGACCGACACCATTAAAAACAGCCTGACGCTGGGCTCGCATATCCTGAAAAAGATCAAGCCGGTGCATAAGCTACACAGCCGCAATACCGAACAGGCGGCGTTCGTGGTGCTGAAGTCGCCGTCCATACCGTCCGTGCTGGTGGAAACCTCGTTCATTACTAACCCGAACGAGGAGAAACTGCTCGGCACCACCGCCTTCCGGCAGAAAATCGCCACCGCGATTGCCAACGGCATTATCAGCTATTTCCACTGGTTCGATAACCAGAAAGCCCATTCGAAGAGACGTTAATGAAACCCGATGCCGCGCAGGTTAAAACTTTTCTGCTCCAGCTGCAGGACAGCCTCTGTCAGCAGCTGAGCGCCGTAGATGGCGCGCCGTTTATTGAAGACGCCTGGCAGCGGGAAGGCGGCGGCGGCGGACGCAGCCGGGTGCTGCGCGAGGGCAATGTGTTCGAACAGGCCGGGGTCAACTTCTCCCACGTCCATGGCGACGCCATGCCTGCCTCCGCCACGGCCCACCGCCCGGAGCTGGCCGGACGCAGCTTTGAAGCCATGGGCGTCTCGCTGGTGGTTCATCCGCTGAACCCCTATGTGCCCACCAGCCACGCCAACGTGCGGTTCTTTATTGCCGAGAAGCCCGGCGCCGACCCGGTGTGGTGGTTCGGCGGCGGCTTTGATTTAACCCCTTACTATGGCTTTGAAGAGGATGCCGTCCACTGGCATCGTACCGCCCGCGATCTGTGTCTGCCGTTCGGCGAGGAAGTCTATCCGCGCTATAAAAAATGGTGCGATGAGTACTTCTATCTCAAGCACCGCCAGGAGCAGCGCGGCATCGGCGGTCTGTTCTTTGACGACCTGAACACCCCGGATTTTGACCACTGCTTCGCCTTTATGCAGGCGGTCGGGAACGGCTATGCTGACGCCTATTTACCCATCGTCGAACGCCGGAAAGCCACGCCGTACGGCGAGCGCGAGCGCCACTTTCAGCTCTATCGCCGCGGCCGCTACGTCGAGTTCAATCTGGTCTGGGACCGCGGCACCCTGTTCGGTCTGCAGACCGGCGGTAGGACGGAATCGATTCTGATGTCGATGCCGCCGCTGGTACGCTGGGAATATGATTACCAGCCGGAGGCCGGCAGCCCCGAAGCGGCGCTGAGCGAGTTTATTAAAGTGAAAGCTTGGATCTAAACGAAGCCAATTCAGACCAAAAGCCCCGGAGTACCGGGGCTTTTTTATGACGTTTACAGCGGTTCGGTTTGCGCTTCGACAACCGCCAGCGCCACCATATTCACGATGCGACGCACGGAGGCGATCGGCGTCAGAATATGCACCGGCTTCGCGACTCCCATCAGCACCGGCCCGACGGTTACCCCTTCCGAACTGGAGACGCGCAGCAGGTTATAGCTGATCCGGGCGGCTTCCATATTCGGCATCACCAGAATATTGGCCGACCCTTTCAGCGGGCTGTCCGGCATGCGATCGTTGCGGATGCTTTCCACCAGCGCGGCGTCGCCATGCATTTCACCATCGATCATCAGCTCCGGGGCGCGGGCCTTCACCAGCTCCAGGGTTTTACGCATCTTGCTGGCTGACGGGCAGTCGGCAGAGCCAAAGTTGGAGTGCGACAGCAACGCCACCCGCGGCTCAATACCAAAGCGACGCACGCTTTCCGCCGCCATCAGGGTGATCTCTGCCAGCTCTTCCGGCGAGGGATCGTGATTGACATAGGTATCGGCGATAAAAGTGTTACCACTCGGCAGCAGCAGCGCATTCATCGCCCCGGCGGTGCTGACGCTGTCGCGATAGCCGAACAGCGGCTGCACCACGCGGTAGTGGTCATGATATTCGCCGATTGTCCCGCAGATCATCGCATCCGCTTCGCCACGGTGAACCATGATGGCGCCAATCACTGTGGTGTTGCTAATCACCGCCCGCTGCGCCTGCTCCTGGGTAATGCCGCGGCGCTTCATCAGCTGATAGTACTCGCTCCAGTACTCTTTAAACCGCGGGTCGGATTCATTATTGACGATCTCGAAGTCAACGCCGGCCTTGATCTGCAGGCCCAGCTTCTGGATGCGCATTTCAATCACGCTTGGGCGGCCCACCAGAATCGGTTTGGCCAGCCCCAGCGACACCAGCTCCTGGGTGGCGTGCAGCACCCGGGTCTCCTCCCCTTCCGCCAGCACCACACGCTTCGGCTCTTTGCGCGCCTGAGAGAAGATAGGCTTCATAAACAGGTTGGTCTTATAGACGAACTCGCTCAGCTTCTCGATATAGGCGTCAAAATCAGCGATCGGGCGCGTCGCCACGCCGGAGTCCATCGCCGCCTTCGCCACCGCGGGGGCGATCTTGACGATCAGCCGCGGGTCGAACGGTTTCGGAATGATGTAGTCCGGGCCAAAGCTTAAATCCTGATCGCCGTAGGCGGAGGCCACCACTTCGCTCTGCTCAGCGTGGGCCAGCTCGGCAATGGCATGCACCGCCGCCAGCTTCATCTCTTCGTTGATCGCCGTCGCGCCGACGTCCAGCGCGCCGCGGAAGATGAACGGGAAGCAGAGCACGTTGTTGACCTGGTTAGGATAGTCGGAGCGGCCGGTGCAGATGATGGCATCATCGCGGACCTGCTTCGCCAGCGGCGGCAGAATTTCCGGCTCCGGATTGGCCAGGGCGAGGATCAGCGGCGCGCGCGCCATCTTCTTCACCATCTCCGGGGTCAGCACTTTCGGACCGGAGCAGCCGAGGAAAATGTCCGCGCCGTCGATCACGTCATCGAGGGTGCGTTTGCCGTCGTCTTCCACTGCATAGGCCGCTTTGGTTTCCGCCATGTTGGGCTCACGATCCTTATAGATAACGCCTTTCGAATCGCAGACCACGATGTTGTGCTTTTGCATCCCCAGCGCCACCAGCAGGTTCATGCAGGCAATTGCCGCCGCCCCGGCGCCGGAGACCACCATCCGCACGTCGGACAGATTCTTCTCAACGACGCGCAGGCCGTTGAGGATCGCCGCGGTGCTGATGATCGCCGTGCCGTGCTGATCGTCGTGGAAAACCGGAATATTCATCCGCTCGCGCAGCTGCTGCTCAATGTAGAAACACTCAGGCGCTTTAATATCTTCGAGGTTGATACCGCCGAAGGTCGGCTCGAGGGCGGCGACGACGTTAATGAATTTATCCGGGTCCAGCTCATCGACTTCGATATCAAACACATCGATGCCGGCGAATTTCTTAAACAGGACGCCTTTGCCCTCCATCACCGGCTTGCCGGCCAGCGCGCCGATGTTACCGAGTCCCAGCACCGCGGTGCCGTTGGAGACCACCGCCACCAGGTTGCCGCGGGCGGTATATTTGTAGGCCGCCAGCGGATCTTTTTCAATTTCCAGACAGGGGGCCGCGACGCCCGGCGAGTAGGCCAGCGCCAGATCGCGCTGGGTGGCGAGAGGTTTGGTCGGCGAGACCTGGATTTTTCCGGGAACCGGAAATTCGTGGAAGTCGAGGGCGCTCTGTTTTAACTGCTCATCCATTTTATATTCCTTTCTTTCACGTATCGTTCGTAGGGAAAAAGCGTGATGACCATCCTGTCGTTCACCTTTCAGTGGCAGACAGTATCCCTCCTGGCGGGGCGATAAACTTTGAACACCGCCAAACTCTGGCCATCGCTATGATCTGGTTGTTATCAATTTATAGCGGTTATGTTACCCGGATTCGCCGCCAATAATAGCCCCGTCTGCTATGCTTTTTGGTTATGTACCTCATCAATATTTATACCGCATACCGGCAAGCACTCATGTAACACCTTGTTCCAGGAGGACTTATCTATGAATCAGCTAGACAGTATCAAGCAGTTCACCACCGTGGTCGCCGACAGCGGCGACATCGAATCCATCCGCCACTACCATCCGGAAGATGCCACCACTAACCCCTCCCTGCTGCTGAAGGCCGCCGGCCTGGCGTCCTATAGCGGACTCATTGACGACGCGATCGCCTGGGCGAAAAAGCAAGGAGGCGGCCGTGAAGCGCAGGTGACTCACGCCTGCGATAAGCTGGCGGTCAATTTTGGCGCGGAGATCCTCAAAAGCATTCCTGGCCGGGTCTCCACCGAGGTGGACGCCCGGCTCTCCTTCAACCGGGAGAAGAGCATCGAGAAAGCGCGCCATCTGGTGGCGCTGTATCAGGAGATGGGCATTGATAAGTCGCGGATCCTGATCAAGCTGGCCTCCACCTGGGAGGGGATCCGCGCCGCCGAGACCCTGGAAAAAGAGGGGATCCACTGCAACCTGACGCTGCTGTTTTCCTTCGCCCAGGCCCGGGCCTGCGCCGAGGCCGGGGTCTATCTGATCTCCCCTTTCGTCGGACGTATTTATGACTGGTATCAGGCGCGCAAACCGCTGGATCCTTACGTGGTTGAGGAAGATCCCGGGGTGAAATCCGTGCGCAATATCTATGACTACTTCAAACAGCATAAATACAACACCATCGTGATGGGCGCCAGCTTCCGCCGCACCGAGCAGATCCTTGCCCTGGTCGGCTGCGACCGGCTGACCATCGCCCCGCCCCTGTTAAAAGAGCTGCAGGCCAGCGACGCCCCGGTGGTGCGCAAACTGATCCCTGCCAGCCAGATCCTGCCGCGCCCGGTGCCGCTCAGCGAGGCGGAGTTCCGCTGGGAACATAATCAGGATCCGATGGCGGTCGAAAAGCTGGCGGAGGGTATCCGCCTGTTCGCCGTCGATCAACGCAAACTGGAAGATCTGCTTGCCGCCAAACTGTCACTTTAGTCTCACGGAGAAAACTATGTCCCGAAGAGAGCTTGCCAACGCCATCCGCGCCCTGAGCATGGACGCGGTGCAGAAAGCCAATTCCGGCCACCCCGGTGCGCCAATGGGGATGGCAGACATTGCCGAAGTGCTGTGGAACGATTTTCTCAAGCACAATCCGCAGAACCCTGGCTGGGTGGACCGCGACCGTTTTATTCTGTCCAACGGCCACGCGTCGATGCTGCTCTACAGTCTGCTGCACCTGTCCGGCTACGATCTGCCGCTGTCAGAGCTGAAGCAGTTCCGCCAGCTGCACTCTAAAACGCCGGGTCACCCGGAGCATGGCTATACCCCCGGGGTGGAGACCACCACCGGCCCGCTGGGCCAGGGGCTGGCGAACGCCGTCGGTATGGCCATCGCCGAACGCACCCTGGCGGCGCAGTTTAACCGCCCCGGTCATGAGATTATCGACCATCACACCTGGGTTTTCATGGGCGATGGTTGTCTGATGGAGGGGATCTCCCATGAGGCCTGTTCGCTGGCAGGCACGCTCGGACTGGGCAAGCTGATCGGTTTTTACGACCACAACGGCATCTCCATCGACGGCAAAACCGACGGCTGGTTTACCGATGATACGGCAGAACGTTTCCGCGCCTACCACTGGCACGTGATCGGCGACATTGACGGCCACGATCCGCAGGCCATCAAACAGGCCATTACGGAAGCGCAGGCGGTGAAAGATAAGCCGTCGCTGATCATTTGTCGGACCATCATCGGCTTCGGTTCGCCCAACAAAGCCGGCTCAGAGGAGTCGCACGGCGCGGCGCTGGGTGAAAAAGAGGTGGCCCTGGCCCGCCAGCAGCTGGGCTGGAAACATCCCCCCTTTGAGATCCCGAAAGAGATCTATCAGGGCTGGGATGCGCGTCCACGCGGCGAAAAAGCCGAGCACGACTGGAACGAGAAATTCGCCGCCTACCGGCAGCAGTTCCCGGAGCTGGCCGCTGAGCTGACCCGCCGCATGGATGGCGCCCTGCCGGAGGATTTTGCCGCGACCGCCCGCGACTACGTGGCGAAGCTGCAGGCCGAGCCGGCGAAGATCGCCAGCCGGAAAGCCTCGCAGAACGCGCTGAACGCGTATGGCCCGCACCTCCCGGAGCTGCTGGGCGGTTCGGCGGATCTGGCGCCGAGTAACCTGACCATATGGTCTGGCTCGACATCGATTAAAGAGGATGCCGCGGGCAACTATATTCACTACGGCGTGCGCGAATTCGGCATGACCGCGGTGGCCAACGGCATCGCCCTACACGGGGGATTCATCCCCTATACCTCGACCTTCCTGATGTTTGTGGAATACGCCCGCAACGCCGCGCGCATGGCGGCGCTGATGAAGGCCCGGCAGATCATGGTCTATACCCATGACTCCATCGGTCTGGGGGAAGACGGTCCGACCCACCAGGCGGTGGAACAGCTGGCCAGTCTGCGGCTGACGCCCAACTTCAGCACCTGGCGCCCATGCGACCAGGTGGAGACCGCTGTCGCCTGGCAGGCGGCCATCGCGCGTCAGGGCGGACCGACGGCGCTGATCCTGTCGCGACAAAACCTGGCGCAGATGCCGCGCACCCCGCAACAGGTGCAGGATATCGCCCGGGGCGGCTACGTGCTGAAGGATGCCGGAGGCAAACCCGACCTGATCCTCATCGCCACCGGCTCGGAAGTGGAGATCACCGTCCTGGCGGCGGAAAAATTGTTGGCCAACGGGGTGAATGTGCGAGTGGTTTCGCTCCCCTCCACCGATGTGTTTGACGCTCAGGACGAGGCCTGGCGCGAGTCGGTGCTGCCGTCGGACGTCAGCGCCCGGGTGGCGGTCGAGGCCGGGATAGCGGACTACTGGTATAAATATGTCGGCTTAAAAGGCAAGATTGTCGGCATGACCGGCTACGGTGAATCCGCCCCGGCGGAGCAGCTGTTCCCGTTCTTTGGCTTTACGGTCGACCATATCGTCGCCACCGCCGAACAGGTGCTTAACGGGTGATCCACAGCGTGGGCCAGGCGTCTGGCCCCTGCCAGTTGTCGCACGTCGGCTGCTGCGCGTAGCGGGAGAGGCTGAACCGCTGGCCGTCAAAACGCCAGCGGGTCTGGATCCCGCAATCGCCAGACGCGCGCCCCTTGTCCAGGGTCACCAGCTCATGGCGGCGGTCATCATAGCTGGCGTTAATAAGCTCTATCTCCCGCGGCGCCTCGCCCGGCGGCTGAAATGGCAGCGTTAGCCGCACCTGGCGGGCGACATACGGGCGCTGGCGGGAGACCAGCCAGGCCAGCCAGACGGTGTTGTACGCCCCGGATTCGCAGCTGGTCATCAGCAGCACTTTGTCATCCGTCAGGGCAGTGACGCGAATTTCGCGGCGGAACGGATCGAGGGAGCAGTTACTGTTGCTCATCCGCTCATTGCCATAGTCCATCAGATCGTTGAGCTCATCACGCCCCAGCGGCGACTGCGCCATGTCTGCGCTCGCCACCGCGCGCAGCGCCGGCGCCGGCGGTACGCTGAGCGGCGGCTCCTCCCCTTTGCCAACCCAGGCCGTTTCGCTGCCCACCCGCTTTTGCCGGGCGTCGATAAAAAACAGGGCCGCTTTCAGCCCCTGCAGGGAGATAGTCTGCAGGCCGTTGGCCAACGAGAGGGTTTTTCCCTCCTGTACCCGCTGGAGGAACGCATCGATCGTCACGCTGTCGTCAGTTTTAATGAGTTTATCTTCAATGCGCCAGCGCTTGTCGGTCAGGGACAGCGGTTTACCATCCAGCAGCAGGCGCGGCGCTATCGGCGCGAGCGTCGCCACCGGATTGCCGGTGCCGCCCAGTTCGATACGCAGGCTGGCATCAGTAGCCGCCCCGGCGCTGCGGCTGAGGGTCATCACCAGACCATAATGCAGCCCCACGTTGCGGGTGACGCAGAAGTTTTGGTTATTACAGGTGACCTGCCAGTCGTTGAAGCGCTGCTGCGCCGGTGCCGACCATGCCTGTGAGCAAGGCAGCACCGCCAGAAAGAGGAAAAAAATGATGCGAAAAAGCATGAACCGCCCGACCCCAGATAAACCCAACCACGGCGCCTATCCTGGACAACGGCAGCCGCTGACTCAATCGGATTTGTCAGAGTTCCCCGACATCAGGCCAGAGGTTTGCAAATACTGCAGCAGAATGACCGCTTTCCCGTCGCGGATCTCCCCGTCAGCGACCATCTGCAGCGCCTGGCTAAAGGGCAGCTCCAGCACCTCGATGGCTTCGTCATCCACCCCGCCGCCGCTGGTCGTTCGCTGCGCGTCGCTGTACTCAGCGATAAAGAAATGCACCACTTCGGTGACGCCCCCTGGCGACATAAACAGCTCAAACAGCTTTCGCACCTCGCCCACTTCATAGCCGGTCTCTTCCACTGCCTCTTTACGAATGCAGGCCTCCGGCTCGTCGTTGTCCAGCAGCCCGGCGCAGGTTTCAATCAGCATGCCGTCATGATTGCCATTGACCCAGGTGGCGACCCGAAACTGACGCACCAGGACCACCGTCTGCTTATGGCGGTTATAGAGCAGCACGGTGGCGCCATTGCCGCGATCGTAGACCTCGCGCTTGTGGCGCACCACGCTGCCGTCCGCCCGCGTCAGCTCATAGGTCATGTTGCGTAGTACGAACCAGTTCTCAGAGAGGATTTTATCTTTAATGACGTGAATATTGAGTGACATACCGACCCCACAGCGTAAAAGGACGCCCTCATACTACGCTGCGGAGCCGGATTTGTCGTCAGTGAAGCGGCGTCGTTTTCAGCCCCAGGTAGTCAAGGATCCCCTGCGCCGCGTGACGGCCTTCCGCCATCGCCGTCACCACCAGGTCGGCGCCGCGCACGGCATCGCCGCCGGCAAAAATCTTCTCCTGGCTGGTCTGATAACGGTAACGGCTCTCCACTCCGGCTTTAATACGCCCCTGGCTGTCCAGTGCCACCCCCGCAGCTTCCAGCCAGGGCATGCGGTGCGGGTGGAAGCCAAAGGCCATGATCACCGCATCTGCCGGCATAACAAACTCGCTGCCGGGGATCGGCGTCGGGCGGCGTCTTCCCCCGGCGTCCGGAGCACCCAGCTCGGTGCGCAAAAAGCGAACCCCGTTCACCCGCCCGTTCTCGTCCAGCTCAAGCGTCACCGGCTGGACGTTAAACTCAAAAAGCGCTCCCTCTTCGCGGGCGTTTTTGACCTCTTTTTTCGAGCCCGGCATGTTGGCTTCATCCCGCCGATAGGCGCAGGTCACCTGGCGGGCGCCATGGCGCAGCGCGGTACGCACGCAGTCCATTGCCGTATCGCCGCCCCCCAGCACCACCACGTTCAGCCCGGCGGTGTTGACATAAGGCTCCTGCGCCGATTCCGCCAGCCCCATCACCTGTTTGGTGTTGGCGATAAGAAACGGCAGCGCATCGTAGACCCCGGGGGCCTCTTCATTCGGCAGGCAGGCCTTCATGGAGCGATAGGTTCCGGCGCCGACGAACACCGCGTCATACTCGGCCAGCAGCGTCGCCAGAGGGATATCTTTCCCCACCTCGCAGTTGAGCTCAAAGCGGACGCCCATCTCGCTGAAAATCGCCCGCCGCCGGGTCAGCAGCGACTTATCCAGCTTGAACGCCGGAATGCCGAAGGTCAGCAGACCGCCGATCTCCGGATGACGGTCAAAGACCACCGGCTGCACGCCGTGGCGCACCAGCACATCGGCGCAGGCCAGACCGGCCGGCCCGGCGCCGATAATCGCCACCCGTTTACCGTTCGGCTTAATCTGCGAGAGGTCCGGACGCCAGCCGCTGGCCAGCGCCTGGTCGGATATAAATCGCTCAATATTGCCGATGGTGACCGCACCGCTTTCCTCGCGCAGGGTGCAGGCGCCCTCACACAGCCGGTCCTGGGGGCAGACGCGGCCGGTGATCTCCGGCAGACAGTTGGTCTGATGGGACAGGGCGACCGCGGCGGCGATATCCCCTGCCTTCACCAGCTCGACCCACTGCGGAATAGTGTTATGTAGCGGGCAGGTCCATTCACAGATGCTGTGTTCTCCACATTTCAGGCAGCGGGCGGCCTGCTGCCGGGCCTGGGTCGGGCTGAACGGCTGATAGATCTCCTCAAAGTGGTTCTTGCGCACCTCCGCCGGCAGCTTATCCGGCTCTCCGCGCGGCGGCGTCATCGCCATCTGCCTGACCTTCTCGCCGGCGTCGGGCTGTCTGGCGGGGGCCGCGCCGCGCTGCCACGGCTGCGCCTCCTGGCAGGCCGAACGCAGACGCCGCTGCCTGGCCATCGTGGTCAATGTCTCATCGTCGGCGAGGGTCAGCGCCTGCGCCGGACAGTTTTCCACACAGGCCGGTCCCGCCTCGCGGCCCGCGCACAGATCGCATTTCTGCGCGCCGGCTTTCACCTGGCCTGCGGCCTGCGGCGTCACCACCACCTCCACCACCCCGAACGGGCAGGCCACCATGCAGGATTTACAGCCAATGCATTTCTCCTGACAGACCTGAACGCTGTCGCCAGTCTGGGCGATGGCGCCGTTGGGGCAGCTGCGGAGGCAGGGGGCGTCTTCGCAATGGCGGCAGGTGATGGCGTTACGCTGCCCCTCTGCTTTAATCACGGTGATACGTGGCAAAAAGCGCTGCGGGGTCAGCGCATGTTGCTCCTCGTTATGCGCCATTACGCAGGCCACTTCGCAGGCCTGGCAACCGATACATTTTCGGCTATCGCTCAATATAAAGTGGTTCATGGCTTCCTTTTGTCTTATTGGTGAATAACCCCTTAATGCGCATGCCTATTTATTACCCGACAAGACGAGGCCGGAACAATGTTCATTTGCCCAGGATACCCTTTTTCTGGAAAGAATCCGTTTTGGATCAATTTTTTTGACTTATATGAAATCAGGTTTCACACCGGCAAGGGATAATGCGTCCCCGGGTGCGGCGGGCGAAGCGGTGTGGCCGACCTGGCGGCACGAAAGGTCGATGTTTCTTTACGATACGGCAAAAGCAACATGATAAATTACACTATCTCCTTAATTTCTCCACGATTGCCGGAGGCGCTGGCGCTAAAGTGGCACAGGCTGTGCAATAACAAGAACATGTGCATATGAGGTTTTCATTCTGATGGCGAATTTCTTTATCGATCGCCCCATTTTTGCGTGGGTGCTGGCAATCCTGTTATGCCTGACGGGCACCCTTGCCATTTTGTCGCTGCCAGTTGAACAGTATCCCGATCTGGCCCCGCCGAATGTACGGGTTACAGCCAACTATCCTGGCGCCTCCGCACAAACCCTGGAGAATACCGTCACCCAGGTTATCGAACAGAATATGACCGGCCTCGATAACCTGATGTATATGTCATCCCAGAGCAGCGCCACCGGCCAGGCGACCATCACCCTCAGTTTTACCGCCGGTACCGACCCGGACGAAGCGGTACAGCAGGTGCAAAACCAGCTGCAGTCGGCGATGCGTAAACTGCCGCAGGCGGTGCAAAACCAGGGGGTTACGGTACGCAAGACCGGCGATACCAATATCCTGACCCTCGCCTTCGTCTCCACCGACGGCAGTATGGATAAACAGGATATCGCCGACTACGTCGCCAGTAACATTCAGGACCCGCTCAGTCGCGTCAACGGCGTGGGGGATATCGACGCCTACGGCTCGCAATACTCAATGCGCATCTGGCTCGATCCGGCAAAGCTCAATAGCTTCCAGCTGACCACCAAGGATGTTACCGACGCTATTAGTTCGCAGAACGCCCAGATTGCCGTCGGCCAGCTCGGCGGCACGCCTTCCGTGGATAAGCAGGCGCTGAACGCCACCATCAACGCGCAATCTCTGCTGCAAACCCCCGAACAGTTCCGCAATATCACCCTGCGCGTCAATCAGGATGGCTCAGAGGTGACCCTCGGCGATGTCGCTACCGTGGAGATGGGGGCGGAGAAGTATGACTATCTTAGCCGCTACAATCGCCAGGCCGCCTCTGGCCTGGGAATTAAGCTCGCCTCCGGCGCCAACGAAATGGCCACCGCGGAGCGCGTGATCGCTCGCCTCAATGAGCTCTCGCAGTATTTCCCGCACGGGCTGGAATATAAAGTCGCCTACGAGACCACCTCCTTCGTGAAGGCTTCTATTACCGACGTGGTGAAAACCCTGCTGGAGGCGATCCTGCTGGTTTTCCTCGTGATGTATCTTTTCCTGCAGAACTTCCGCGCCACTCTGATCCCGACCATCGCCGTACCGGTGGTGCTGATGGGCACCTTCGCGGTGCTCTATGCCTGTGGTTACAGCATCAACACCCTGACGATGTTCGCGATGGTGCTGGCGATCGGCCTGCTGGTGGATGACGCCATCGTGGTGGTGGAGAACGTTGAGCGCATCATGAGCGAGGAAGGCCTGTCGCCGCGGGAAGCCACCCGCAAATCTATGGGACAAATTCAGGGCGCGCTGGTGGGGATCGCGATGGTGCTGTCGGCGGTGTTTGTGCCGATGGCCTTCTTCGGCGGCACCACCGGCGCTATCTATCGCCAGTTCTCTATTACGATTGTCGCGGCGATGGTCCTCTCGGTGCTGGTGGCCATGATCCTCACCCCGGCCCTTTGCGCTACCCTGCTCAAGCCGATTAAACCAGGTGAATCCCATGAGCGAAAAGGCTTCTTCGGCTGGTTCAACCGCACCTTTAACCGCAGCGCCAGCCGCTATGAAACTTTCGTCGGCAAGATCCTTCACCGCTCGCTGCGCTGGATGCTGATCTACATCGTCCTGCTCGGCGGGATGGTGTTCTTGTTCCTGCATCTGCCCACTTCGTTCCTGCCGCTGGAGGATCGGGGGATGTTCACCACCTCGGTACAGTTGCCGAGCGGCAGCACCCAACAGCAGACGCTGAAAGTGGTACAGAAAGCGGAAGATTACTTCCTCAATAACGAGAAGCAGAACGTCGAGTCAGTGTTTGCTACCGTTGGCTCCGGCCCCGGCGGCAACGGGCAGAACGTAGCCCGCATGTTTGTGCGCCTCAAAGACTGGGACCAGCGCGATCCGCAAACCGGCTCCTCCTTTGCCATTATTGAACGCGCCACCAAAGCGTTTAATCAGATCAACGAAGCCCGGGTCATCGCCAGCAGCCCGCCGGCAATCAGCGGCCTCGGCAGTTCGGCAGGCTTCGACATGGAGCTGGAAGATCACGCCGGTAAGGGGCACGATGCGCTGATGGCGGCGCGCGATACGCTGCTTGAGCTGGCGGCTAAAAACCCGCTGTTGACCCGCGTCCGGCATAACGGGCTCGACGACAGCCCGCAGCTGCAGGTCGATATCGATCAGCGTAAAGCTCAGGCGCTGGGCGTCTCCATTGATGACATCAACGATACGCTGCAAACCGCCTGGGGGTCGAGCTACGTCAACGACTTTATGGATCGCGGGAGGGTGAAGAAAGTCTACGTCCAGGCGGCGGCGAAATATCGGATGCTGCCTGACGATATCAATCTCTGGTACGTCCGCAACAGCAGCGGCACGATGGTGCCGTTCTCGGCCTTCGCCACCTCGCACTGGGAGACCGGTTCGCCGCGCCTGGAGCGCTACAATGGCTACTCGGCGGTGGAGATCGTCGGTGAAGCGGCGCCGGGCATCAGTACCGGTACCGCGATGGACATGATGGAGAAGCTGGCCGCGCAGCTGCCGACCGGCTTTGGCCTCGAATGGACCGCCATGTCCTATCAGGAACGCCTCTCCGGCGCTCAGGCGCCGGCCCTGTACGCGATTTCCCTGCTGGTGGTGTTCCTGTGCCTGGCGGCGCTGTACGAGAGCTGGTCGGTGCCGTTCTCGGTGATGCTGGTGGTTCCGCTCGGGGTGATTGGCGCTCTGCTGGCGACCTGGATGCGCGGCCTGGAGAATGACGTTTATTTTCAGGTGGGCCTGTTGACGGTGATCGGCCTGTCGGCGAAAAACGCCATTCTGATCGTCGAGTTCGCCAATGAGCTTAACGAGAAAGGCCAGGATCTGCTCAGCGCCACGCTGTCGGCCTGCCGTCAGCGCCTGCGCCCTATCCTGATGACCTCGCTGGCGTTTATCTTCGGCGTGCTGCCGATGGCCACCAGCACCGGCGCCGGTTCCGGCAGCCAGCATGCGGTCGGCACCGGGGTGATGGGCGGGATGATCTCCGCCACCGTGCTGGCCATCTTTTTCGTACCGCTGTTCTTTGTGCTGGTGCGTCGCCGCTTTCCGCTGAAGGAGCGTCCGCAATAAACCCTCGGACGTGGGCGGCGAGCCGTAATAACAGAAAAGGCGACCTGGATGGTCGCCTTCTTTATGTGTTCAGAACTATGACGCGCTTATTTACGTCGCGTTATTCCCCTGCTCACATTGCGGAAATTTATTTACGAAGCATGCCTTCAATAAAATCTTTCCAGTTCCCCAGTTCATGTTCAATCATAATAGCCTCTCTTATTATTATGGTCGATTCTATATAACTTCATTGCTGATGGGAAGTTGTGCTCCCCTATTGCTCTGATTGTCTTGTGGACCGCTGACAGAGATAAAACCTCTGGTTGCCGCCACTATGCCGTCTCGTATGTAAAAATTATGTGATGCAGAGCACCATCAAGCAACATTTTCGTAATATTGTTAATGCCCTCACATCATGCCCGCGGCTGGGCGAATTTTAATCACCCTAACGCATTGCATGAATTGCCTGGTAAAAAGTTATATTTATTCATCTGAATCACGTATTATTTCAATAAGGCTTATATATTCGGAAATATCTGAGTTAACCGCTTAATTGAATGTTAAAGGTTTATCTATGCTCACCATGTACGGAATTAAAAACTGCGATACCATTAAAAAAGCCCGCCGCTGGCTGGAAGCACATCAGATTGACTATCGCTTCCATGACTACCGCGCCGATGGCCTCGACCGCGCGCAACTGGATACCTTTATTGCCGAACTGGGCTGGCAGGCGCTGCTGAACACCCGCGGCACCACCTGGCGCAAACTGGACGAATCGCTGCGCAACAGCATCGATAATGCCGATGCCGCCGCCGCATTGATGCTGGAAATGCCGGCGATCATCAAACGCCCATTGCTCTGCGCGCCCGGTCGTCCTATGCTGCTGGGTTTTAGTGAAGCAAGTTATCAGCAGTTTAACGAGGTATAGTCTATGTCTTGCCCGGTCATTGAGCTGGCTCAGCAGCTTATTCGCCGCCCTTCCCTTAGCCCCGATGATGCGGGATGCCAGGCGTTAATGATTGAACGCCTGCGTGCGATCGGCTTTACCGTTGAACCGATGGATTTCGGCGATACGCAGAACTTCTGGGCCTGGCGCGGCCACGGCGAGACGCTGGCCTTCGCCGGCCACACCGACGTGGTCCCGGCAGGCGACGCCGACCGCTGGATCAACCCCCCGTTCGAACCCACCATCCGCGACGGGATGCTGTTTGGCCGCGGGGCGGCGGATATGAAAGGCTCGCTGGCGGCGATGGTGGTTGCCGCAGAGCGTTTTGTCGCGCAGTACCCGAACCACCGGGGCCGACTGGCGTTTTTGATCACCTCTGATGAAGAGGCCAGCGCGAAAAACGGCACCGTCAAAGTGGTGGAGACGCTGATGGCGCGTAACGAGCGTCTGGACTACTGTCTGGTCGGCGAACCCTCCAGTACCGAAGTGGTCGGCGATGTGGTGAAAAACGGCCGCCGCGGCTCGCTGACCTGCAACCTGACCATTCACGGCGTACAGGGCCATGTCGCCTATCCGCACCTTGCCGATAACCCCGTCCATCGCGCCGCGCCGATGCTGGCGGAGCTGGTCAATATCGAGTGGGATAAAGGCAATGAATACTTCCCGCCGACCAGCATGCAGATTGCCAACGTGCAGTCCGGTACCGGCAGCAACAACGTGATCCCTGGCGATATGTTCGTCCAGTTCAACTTCCGCTTCAGTACGGAACTGACTGACGAGACGATCAAAGCCCGGGTGGTCGCCCTGCTGGAAAAATACCAGCTGCGTTACAGCGTGGAGTGGTGGCTCTCCGGACAGCCGTTCCTTACCGGACGGGGCAAGCTGGTGGATGCGGTCGTCAATGCCATTGAGCACTATAATGAGATCAAACCGCAGCTGTTAACCAACGGCGGCACCTCAGACGGACGGTTTATCGCGCGCATGGGGGCGCAGGTGGTTGAGCTGGGCCCCGTGAACGCCACAATTCACAAAATTAATGAATGTGTGAACGCCGCCGACCTGCAGTTGCTGGCGCGGATGTATCAACGCGTAATGGAACAGCTGGTCGCCTGACGTACTGACGTAAAGAGGAAGCGCGCATGGAATGGCTTATTAAACACTGGTGGATTCTGGTGCTGGTCTTTTTGGTGGGGGTAATTATCAACGTGATTAAAGATCTAAACCGCGTTGACCACAAAAAATTCCTCAACAACAAACCCGATCTGCCGCCGCACCGTGATTTTAACGATAAATGGGACGATGACGACGACTGGCCGAAGCACGACCAGTCGAAGAAACCGTAAGTTTGCCGTTATCGCGGTAGCGCCCGCCTGTAACCCCGCCCGCCGGGGTTACAGCATTTCGATGATATCGTCCCCTTTCGGCGTACTGCCGCTCAGCGCCTCATCAAAATAGTGCTTCGGCACGGTGTAGCGCAGTCGCTCGATCGCGAACTGCATGCTGCGATCGTCAATGGCATGCCCCAGATCGTCCACAATATCTAAGGTCACGTCGCCCCCCGCCTGCAACAGCGCCTCCTGTGCCGACACCGCCCACGCCAGATCGATAACCCGATCGTCACCACCGTGGATCAGGTGAATGGTGGTGGCCGTCGTTGCGGTAACCGGCAGCGTCGCATAGCGGCCATTAAAGGCGATCACCCGCGAAGCCAGATCCGGCGCTGCTTTGATGCTCTCCAGCGACATGATCGCCCCCTGAGAGAAGCCGATCAGCGCGGTGGCCAGTGGGCTGATGCCGCTCTTTTCCTGCCAGTAGCGCACAATTTCAATAAAGGTCGGCATAATGGCGTCGATACGCTGCTGACGATTTTCTTCCGTCACTCCCTGCACCGAAAACCACTGCCGACCGTCAGGACCGCAAGGCTCCACCCCGCCAATGCTCACGATCAGCGCATCAGGAAACTGCGGCGCGAACCAGCTGCCAATTTGCCCCATGGAGACCGGGTTATCCCCCACGCCATGAAACAGCAGCAACAGCTGTTGCGCAGGCGTCGCAGGGCTTTGAACAATAAAATGATCGTGTTTCATGGCTGTCTCCTTAGTGTATGCGGGCAGTGTACGCCGCTCGCCAGATATGACCATGCCATTTAACTGAATGAGTTAGTTAAAAAAATTGCAGGTTCGCCACCTGCTGATGCAGCGCCTCGGCGCGCGCTGCATCGAGGAAGCGCAAGGCGTCAGCGGCCTCCTGACGCCATCTCGCCAGCAGGGCTTTACGCCCTGTTAGCTGCAGCGCGGCGCAGAGTTCGGCCTCTTCTTCCCCCTGCAGACGCCCGCGCAGGGCCGGCAACGGGATGTCGACCTGCAACAGCAGGCGATTGAGGCAACCCAGCGCCGCGGCCAGCGGGCGATGGGCGAAGGCAAAGCTCGCCGCTTCCAGCCAGTCCTCATCACTAAGCATAGCCCCTGAAACGGCCGGCAGCGGCGCGGACGCTTGCCGCCACGGGCGCAGCCAGTATTCATCACGCTGTAGCCGCTGTGCCTCCCGTTGCGCAAGCTGATGCCCCGCTGCAGTCAGCGGGAACAGAGCCATCGCGGTATAGCACCCGCTGCTGGCCTCGCGATGGGTGCCCAGCCGCACGAGAATAAACCCACAGCGTTGCCAGAAGCGCCACAGCTCAGGGGTATAGCCAAAGCTGACGGAGAGATAATCATAACCTGCGGCATCGGCGGCGATATCGGCAATCATCTGTTGCCCCAGCCCTTCGCGCTGGCGGGCGGGGTGGACGGCGATCCGACTGACCCGCAGCCCGCGCAGCGTCGCCGCCAGGGGACTGCCGCCATGCGCCGCCAGCGACTGGGCGACCAGGTTCCCCCGCGGCCGGCGAAAACCCGCCCACACCGCCCGGCTGAGTTCGGGAGAAAGTCCCCCTTCGGCCACCAGCCACAGGGCGCCCGCCACCGCACCGCCGGCGCGAGCGCAGCGGAAAGCCTGGCCTGGAGCGTCCATCATGCGCCGCAGATCGAGAGGAGAAGTGCGGTAATGCGCCCCGGATAACAGCTGGTACATCGCTTCCGGCAGCGCCGGCTGCGTTTGCCAGCTGGACTGATTGACCGCCTCCAGGACTACCTCCCCCGTCGGCGCGTCGCGAAATGCCTCATCGCTGAAGATCAGCAGCTGGCTGATGGCCGACTCCAGCGGGCAGCCTGCGGCCCAGCGGATCGGCGCGCTCAGGCTGAACAATTGCAGATAGGGCAGGCTGGCGCAAAATTTCAGCAGGAACCCGCGACCGGTGCCCTCATAACCCTGCACCGTCGTGGTAAGTAGCGTGCGGGGAAAACGACTAACCAGCTGCCGGAGAAGCGGAGCCGGTATAGCCGCGGCCTCATCGACAATCAGCCAGGACGCCTTTTCCTTCGACGACAGCAACGCATCAGGAGCCATAAAGCGAAACGCCTCGCCGGCAAAGCTCGCCAGCACGTCGACGGCGCTGCGGGTCGGGGCGGTAACAATGGCCTCGCCCGCGAGCTGGCGCAGCAGCATGCCCGCGAGGGCGGATTTGCCTCGCCCTCGTTCAGCCGTCACTGCTGCGATACCAGGCGGTAGACGCAATAATTGCCCAAGGATCGCCGCCTGTTCGGCCAGCGGGTGACCATCGGCGGGATGCCAGTCAGGGCGCCGGACGGCCAGCGGGAGCCGCGGCGAGTCCGACTGCCGCCAGAGCAGCACCTCGGGGTCGGCGATAAACTGCCGACAGCAGCGGAGAACAAAGTTGGGGGTAGAGATCGGGTCGGGCGTATCGCTCCAGCGCAGGGAGTCCTCATCCACCCGGGACGGCCAGTCGGCGAAAGAGGGCGTCAGCAGCACCAGCCAGCTTCCCGCCCGCAGCGTACCGCTCAGGGCCGCCAGGGCGGCCACATCAAACCCGCGCCGGGCATCGAAAAAGGCGTGCATCACTTCCCGCCCCAGCAGCGTCTTCAGGGCGCCAGGCGCCACGCCGGGCGCAGAAACCGGCTCGGAGCCCACCCACAGGCCATCGCCGCCGAGCCGCTCCCGCAGCGCCTGCGCCTGCTGCAGCGTCCAGGCCTCGTCGCCGCTGAGCACCAGCAGGCGGCGAATCCCCTCCCGCGCCATCTGCGCGGTGAGGTCAAGCAGCGCGTCCATCATCAGGGGCGATTACAGCGCGCTGCCGAAGGTGTTGCACTGCGCCGGGTCGCCGCTGTCGAAACCGCGTTTGAACCAGGTGTAGCGCTGTTTTGACGTTCCGTGGGTAAAGCTGTCCGGTACCACCCGCCCCTGGCTCTGCTGCTGCAGACGGTCGTCGCCGATGGCCTCGGCGGCGTTTAACGCCTCCTGCAGATCGCCGGTTTCCAGAATATCCTGCTGCTGCATATTATGCCCCCAGACGCCGGCGAAGCAGTCTGCCTGTAGCTCCATCTTAACCGACAGCCGGTTGGCTTCGGCCTCGGTGGCATGCTGCTGTTGCTGGCGAACCTTCGGCTCAATGCCCAGCAGTTTTTGTACGTGATGACCCACTTCATGGGCAATGACGTACCCCTGGGCAAAGTCGCCATCGGCGCCCAGTTTATTTTTCATCTCATCGTAGAATGACAGGTCGATATAGACCGTACTGTCGGCAGGACAGTAGAACGGCCCCATCACCGACTGGCCGGTACCGCAGCCGGTACGGGTCGCGCCGCGGTAGAGCACCAGCTTTGGCTGAGGGTACTGGCGGCCCATCTTTTCAAAAATCGGTCCCCAGGTATCTTCGGTGGTGGCCAGAATGACGGAAGTAAACTTCGCCGCTTCATCGTCTTTCGGACTGATGGAGCGCTGCGTGGAGGTCTGCTGCTGCGGCATCGGTTCGCCGGTCAACATGCCGGTCAAATCCACGCCGTAGTAGCCCGCCACCAGCACAATAATCAGCAGTACAATGCCGCCCTTCCCGCTCGGCAGACGGAAGCCGCCGCCCCCGCCGCCGCCAAACGGCGAGCCTGATTGTCCACGTCGATCTTCAACATTGTCGCTTTCGCGACGCCCTTGCCAGCGCATAAGCACCTCATTCCCTGTTATGTATCAATAGCAGAGATCGTAGGCGGTTCAGCACAGGATTACCACAGGAAACAGCAACAGACGCCAGAAGATGAGGCCATCTTCTGGCGGCGGGCGGGTTAGTCGAGCTTAACGCCCAGGCGGTGAGCCACTTCTTCGTAGGCTTCGATCAGGCCGCCAAGGCTCTGGCGGAAGCGGTCTTTGTCCATTTTATCGAGGGTGTTTTTGTCCCACAGGCGGCTGCCGTCCGGCGAAAACTCATCGCCCAGGACCACTTCGCCTTTGAACAGACCAAACTCCAGCTTAAAGTCCACCAGAATCAGACCGGCGTCATCGAACAGCTTTTTCAGCACGTCGTTGGCTTTGTAGGTCAGCTCGCGCATCCGCGCCAGATTCTCTTTGCTCACCCAGCCGAAGGTTTCGCAATAGGAGTCGTTGACCATCGGATCGTGCATGGCATCGTTTTTCAGGAACAGATCGAACAGCGGCGGATTCAGCTCGATTCCTTCTTCAATGCCTAAACGTTTTACCAGCGAGCCTGCCGCACGGTTACGCACCACGCACTCCACCGGCACCATATCCAGTTTTTTTACCAGGCATTCGGTATCGGAGAGCAGCGCTTCCATCTGGGTAGGGATGCCCGCTTCTGCCAGTTTGCTCATAATGAAGTGGTTGAACTTGTTATTCACCATGCCTTTACGATCGAACTGCTCGATGCGCGCGCCATCACCTGCTGACGTATCGTTACGGAATTCCAGTACCAGCAGGTCCGGATTATCGGTGCTGTATACTGTCTTCGCCTTACCACGATACAACTCAGCTTGCTTTTTCATCTTTCACTACTCCAGTGATATTGAGCCTAAAAATACGTTTCCACCTATACACAAAATCATTCAAAGTGCATCGAGGCGGCAACTGAGCGAATCCCCAGGAGCTTACAAAAGTAAGTGACTGGGGTGAACGAAGGCGGCCAACAAAGAGGCAATTTGAAGGATGATGTGCATACGCACACGTTTGCGTCACTATATATTAAAAGGGCCGGATTGCTCCAGCCCTTTCGTTTACTTGTTAAATGCGGCCTGGAATACGGCTACCAGGGCGTCATTTTGCGACTGCGTCAGGGTGTGGCCTTTCGGGTCGATGAACTGCAGGCTACTGCGGTTATCGAGGTCGCCGACCTGAAGTTTGTAGTCACCGGAGGCCAGCTGCGGGTCGCGTGCGCCCAGCTCCTGCCAGCTGCTGTCAGACAGCGGCTTGTAGGTCAGCGCCATGCTGCCCTGAGAGCGCGTGCTGTCGGTCACTTTCATCCCCACTTTCTCGAGGGCGCCAGGCAGACGCTGCCACACCATGTTAAACGGCGCGCGAACAACGAGCATCGGCAGACCCGTATCGTCGGCAGCGCTCTGCACGTCGAAGGTGGCGCCCGCGCTGCGCTGGGCGGCGTTCTGGGCGCTGGTGGCGTTCATGTCCAGGCCTTCCGAAATGACGTTCAGCATGGCGGTGCTGTAGCGCTGCAGTGACGCCGGATCGGCAACCGGTTTACCCGCCTGCTCCAGATTCACCAGCTTGACCACCACCGCTTGCTGATAGCCCTGCGGTTTGACGGAGATTTGATAACGACCGCGATACTGCTGATCTTCATCAAGACGGTTCCACTCAACCCAGTCGGTGTTCAGCGTCTGGCTCGCATCATCGCGCTTGGCGATAACGTAGTTCTTCGACTGAAGAATGCTGGTAACCTGCGCCCACAGCGAACCGCTGCGGCCGTTCTCGACCATCAGCGTCGCGGTATCGCCGTTGAACTGGGTGCGGGCGCCGCTAACCAATGCCAGCGGCTGCGCCGGCGGGCGAATGTCCAGCGCCTTGCCAACCGCGCCGGTGCTGTTGGCCACCGGAATGTTGTAATCACCCACCTGAATCGGCAGGATCATCCCCGCCGGCGCGTGAAGTTCGCTCAACGGTGACGCCTGTAAATAGGCCTCATCACCGCTCACCTGACGCTTATAGCGCGAGTCGGAACTACAGGCCGCGAGGAGTAGAACCAGCGAAACACCCGCAACCTTCGCCAGGCGCGACTTCTGTACTGAGTAAGCCATCAAATCTCCCTAAACTTTACAGCAAACCGGCATGCTTCAGCGCGGCGGTAACGGCTTCACGACCCTGGTCGGTGATAGGCGTCATCGGCAAGCGCAGCGTATCGGTCGCCACAAGACCCAACGCCTTGCATCCCCATTTCACCGGGATAGGATTGGGTTCGACAAATAATTTTGTATGCAATGGCATCAGACGCTGGTTAATCGCCCGGGCTTCGGCAAATTGACCCGCCAGCGCCAGACGGCACATGTCGGCCATTTCGCGCGCCGCCACGTTGGCGGTGACGGAAATCACGCCCACGCCGCCGAGCTGCATGAAGTCCATACCGGTCGCATCGTCACCGCTCAGCAGAATAAAGTCGTCTGAAACCAGCTCTTTGATCTGGTGAACGCGACTTAAGTTCCCTGTAGCTTCCTTAATACCGACAATATTTTTAATTTCCGCCAGACGGCCAACGGTTTCCGGCAGCATATCGCAACCGGTACGGGACGGCACATTATACAGAATTTGCGGCAGGTCAGTATGTTCGGCGATAGCTTTAAAGTGCTGGAACAGGCCTTCCTGGGTAGGACGGTTATAATAAGGAGTGACCGTCAGGCAGCCGACAACGCCGCTGTCGTTAAAACGCTTGGTCAGGCTAATCGCCTCTGCGGTTGCATTGGCTCCCGTTCCAGCGATCACCGGGATACGCCCGTCAGCCAGTTCCAGCGTCATCATCACCACGTCGCCGTGCTCTTCATGGCTCAGCGTTGCGGATTCACCGGTAGTCCCTACCGAAACGATCGCCGAGGTTCCGTTGGCGACATGGTAATCAATCAGTTTTTTCAGGCTTGTCCGGCAGACATTACCGTTTTCATCCATCGGCGTGACAAGCGCTACAATACTTCCCGTGAACATGGGCCATCCTCAGAGCAGAAGTGCGACAAGATTCTCAATGTTACGTTTGGAGCTGCAATAAAAGCAAGAGACCCGACGCCATCAGGGATGTTGTATGGCGGTTTTTTTTATGCTTTCCTAATGTTACCTCACCTTTTTAAAGGAAGAACAGGTTTGACAGCCTCATTACAACACTATCTGGTTATTACCGCCCTGGGGGCTGACCGTCCCGGCATCGTGAATACGATCACTCGCCACGTCAGCAGCTGCGGTTGTAATATCGAAGACAGCCGGCTGGCCATGCTCGGTGATGAGTTTACGTTTATCATGCTGCTTTCCGGGTCGTGGAATGCGATTAACCTGATCGAATCAACCCTGCCGCTGAAAGGCGCGGAGCTGGAGCTGTTGATCGTGATGAAACGCACCACCGCGCGCCCCCCGCAGGCCATGCCAAACACCGTCTGGGTCCAGGTTGAGGTGCCGGACTCACCGCATATCATCGAGCGCTTCACTGCCCTGTGCGATACATGGAATATGAATATCGCGGAACTGGTTTCCCGCACGCAGCCGGGAGACGGTGATTCCGCGCAGCTTTTTATTCAGATAACTGCCCACAGTCCTGCGACGCAAAATGCAGCAAATATCGAACAAGCGTTCAAAGCCCTATGTACAGAACTCAACGCACAAGGCAGTATTAACATCGTTAATTATTCACAGCATGATGAACAGGATGGAGTTTAACCCATGACCCCACTGAAAGCCGGTGATCTTGCACCGAAATTTAGCTTACCGGACCAGGACGGCGAGGAAGTAAATTTAACCGACTTCCAGGGACAGCGTGTCCTGGTTTATTTTTACCCGAAGGCCATGACCCCGGGCTGCACCGTCCAGGCGTGCGGCTTGCGCGACAACATGGACGACCTGAAGAAAGCCGGTGTGGAAGTGCTGGGCATCAGCACCGATAAACCGGAAAAGCTCTCCCGCTTCGCCGAAAAAGAGCTGCTGAACTTTACGCTGCTGTCTGATGAAAACCATCAGGTTTGCGAGCAGTTTGGCGTCTGGGGCGAAAAATCCTTTATGGGGAAAACCTACGACGGGATCCACCGTATCAGCTTCCTCGTCGATGCCGATGGCAAAATCGAACACGTCTTTGATGACTTCAAAACCAGCAATCACCACGACGTGGTGCTGAACTGGCTGAAAGAAAACGCCTGATGCAAAGCAAGACGCCGGGTGAGAGAACCTCGCCCGGCGTCTTTTTTTATCCTCAATGCCTTAGTCGTCGTCGACCACCAGGCCATCCGGCCAGGCATGCACCACCGCTTTAATCAACGTGGCCAGCGGAATGGCGAAGAAGACGCCCCAGAACCCCCACAAACCGCCAAAGATCACCACCGACAGGATAATCACCAGCGGGTGCAGATTCACCGCTTCCGAGAACAGCACCGGGACCAGCAGATTGCCGTCAAGCCCCTGAATAATCAGATAGACCGCGAACAGACTCCAGAACTCGGTGCCCGCGCCAAACTGAAACAGCGCCACCCCCACCACCGGAATGGTCACCACAAATGCGCCGATATAGGGGATCAGCACCGAGAAGCCCACCAGCACCGCCAACAGCAGCGAGTAGTTGAGGCCGAAAAGGATGAAGCCTATCCAGGTGGCGACGCTGACGACAATCATCTCCAGCACCTTACCGCGAATGTAGTTGGTGATTTGCTGGTTCATCTCCTTCCATACCTGCCCGGCCAGGCCGCGGTTGCGCGGCAGCACGCGGCGTACCGCGTTGAGCATCTGCTCTTTATCCTTCAGCAGGAAGAAGACCATCAGCGGCACCAGCACCAGATACACCGCCAGCGTAAGCAGCCCCACCAGCGAGGCGAGAGAATACTTGACCACCGAGTCGCCCACCGTCAGCATCCGGGTGCGCATATTTTCCGCCATCGCATCGATGATGCCGGCATCCATTAACGCCGGATAGCGCCGCGGCAGCGTGGCGGCGAAATCAGAGAGCTTGTTGAGCATGCCCGGCATATCGCGGATAAGGTAGATCCCCTGCTGCCAGGCCACCGGCAGCACCACGAAGGCCAGCAACAGCAGGATGCCCACGAAGAGGATCAGCACCAGCGAGGTCGCCCAGGTGCGCGACAGACCGATGCGCTCCAGGCGCACAGTCGGCCACTCCAGCAAATAGGCCAGCACGATAGCCACCAGTAACGGGGCCAGCAGGCCGCTGAAAAAGAACATGATGCCGAAACCGGCAAGCAAAATAACCAGCAGCGCTATCGCCTCAGGGTCGCTGAATCGACGGCGGTACCACTGCATTAACATCTCGAGCATAAAACCTTCCCTGAAGCGCAAAGCGGCGACAAACGGGGGAATTGTATCGAAATGTCACAAAAAAGACTTCGCTTTTTGATGCGCAGCAGACAAACCCGTCTCCGCCGTGAAGAACCTATTTTCAATGTGTCTAACGCCAGCTAAACTCGCTGGGATGCGGCCAGGGAACATTGCGTCGCACAATCGGTCAAACTGGCACACCCACATTACAGGACAGAGGTTATGTTCAGGCAGTTGAAGAAAACGCTGGTGGCGACCGTGATCGCGTCGCTGACGCTGGGTTCGTTAGGCCCTGCTTTTGCTGACTCCGCAGATACCCTGCCGGACATGGGGACCTCCGCAGGAAGCACGCTGTCGATTGGTCAGGAAATGCAGATGGGGGATTACTACGTCCGCCAGCTGCGCGGCAGCGCGCCGCTGATCAACGACCCTCTGCTGGTGCAATACATCAACGGGCTGGGCATGCGTCTGGTCTCGCATGCGAATTCGGTGCGCACCCCGTTCCACTTCTATTTGATTAATAACGACCAAATCAACGCCTTCGCCTTCTTCGGCGGCAATGTGGTCCTCCACTCGGCCCTGTTCCGCTATTCCGATAATGAGAGCGAACTGGCCTCTGTCATGGCGCACGAAATTTCCCACGTTACGCAGCGGCATCTTGCCCGCGCAATGGAAGATCAGAAGCGCAATGCGCCGCTGACCTGGGTCGGCGCGTTGGGTTCAATTCTGCTGGCGATGGCCAGCCCGCAGGCCGGAATGGCGGCGCTGACCGGGACGCTGGCCGGCACCCAACAGGGCATGATCAGCTTCACCCGTCAGAACGAAGAAGAGGCCGACCGGATCGGTATTCAGGTTCTGCAACGCTCAGGATTCGACCCGCAGGCCATGCCGATGTTTATGGGTAAACTGCTTGATGAGTCGCGTTACTCAACGCGGCCGCCGGAAATGCTGCTCACCCACCCCCTGCCGGAAAGCCGGCTTGCCGATGCCCGTAACCGCGCCAACCAGATGCGCCCGGTTGTCGTACAGTCCTCAGCGGACTTCTATCTGGCGAAGGCGCGTACTCTCGGAATGTACACCAACGGCGACAATAAGCTAGGCACCGATCTGCTCAACGCCTGGGATAAAGGCAATATCCGCCAGCAGCATGCCGCGCAGTATGGCCGCGCCCTGCTGGCGATGGAAAGCAACAACTTTGACCAGGCGCGCAAAACGCTGCAGCCGCTGCTCAGTGCCGATCCGCAAAATCCCTGGTATCTCGATCTGGCTACCGATATCGACCTCGGGCAGAAGAAAACCGGCGACGCCATCAACCGCCTTAAAAACGCCCGCGAGCTGCGCACCAATCCGGTGCTGCAGTTGAACCTGGCCAACGCCCTGCTGCAGGGCGGCCAGCCCGGGGAAGCGGCGACCATCCTGAATCGTTATACCTTTACCTATAAAGAGGATGGCAACGGCTGGGACCTGCTGGCTCAGGCGGAAGGCGCCCTGGGCAATCGCGACCAGGAGCTGGCGGCGCGGGCAGAAAGCATGGCGCTGGTCGGCCAGCTGGAACAGGCGATTTCCCTGCTCAGCAGCGCCAGCTCGCAAGTGAAACTCGGTAGTCTGCAGCAGGCCCGCTACGATGCCCGCATCGACCAGCTACGTGAGCTACAGGCCCGCTTCCGCCCCTACCAAAAAATGTAAGGAGACCCCATGACCGACGCGGTAAAAATTTACCATAACCCACGCTGCTCGAAGAGCCGCGAAACGCTGAGCCTGTTGAAGAGCCACGGCATCGATCCTGAGGTGGTGCTTTATCTTGAGACGCCACCGGATGCCGGGACGCTGCGTCAACTGCTGCAGCTGCTGGGTATGGAGAGCCCCCGCGAGCTCATGCGCCAGAAAGAGGATCTGTATAAATCGCTCAATCTTGCCGACCCGGCGCTCAGCGACGCGGCGCTGATACAGGCGATGGTCGCCAATCCTAAGCTTATCGAACGCCCCATTGTCGTTAGCCGCGGCCAGGCGCGTATTGGCCGACCGCCGGAGCAGGTCCTCGAGATCGTAAGCTAACCCACCCGCGCCGCGCTATCGCGGCGCTTTTTTACGTAGCCGATTCCAGATCTTCCACGCCAATCCCTCCCGCCCGCCTTGCAGTGCTACTGTTCATCTATCGCTCAATCCACTGGACGGATGAACATGAAAAAACCAACCTCAACGCCTCATGATGCCGTATTTAAGAGCTATCTCTCCCATCCTGATACCGCCCGCGATTTTCTGCGGCTGTACCTGCCCGAGACGCTGCTTAAGGTGTGCGATCTGCGTACGCTGCATCTCGAGTCCGGGCATTTTGTCGAAGACGATCTGCGTCCCTTTTACGCCGACATTCTGTATTCCCTGAAAACCACGGCGGGAGACGACTATATTTATGCGCTTATCGAACACCAGAGCACGCCCGATCGGCATATGGCCTTTCGTCTGATGCGCTACGCTATCGCAGCCATGCAGCGCCACCTTGATGCCGGCCACGATCGGCTGCCGCTGGTGATCCCTGTTCTCTTCTACCACGGTCTGGTGAGCCCCTACCCGTTCTCGCTGCGCTGGCTCGATGAATTCGTCGCTCCGGAGCTGGCCGGCCACCTTTATCACGGGGCGTTTCCGCTGGCGGACATTACCGTCATTCCGGATGACGACATTGCCACCCATCAGCGCATGGCGACGCTGGAGTTACTGCAAAAACATATTCGACAACGCGATCTGGCGCAGCTCCTCGACAAGCTGAGCGAATTATTATTGACTGGTCTGGCGACGGAATCGCAGGTACAAGCCCTGATGCACTATCTGGTGCAGGCAGGCAACGCGCGAGAGCCGATCAAGTTCATTCGCGAGCTGGCGTTACGTACGCCGCAGCACAAGGAGACGTTGATGACAATTGCGGAATATCTGGAACAACAGGGCCTGGAGCGGGGCCTGGCGCAGGGCCTGGCGCAGGGCCGTCAGGAAGGCCGGAAGGAAGAGGCGCAGCGTATCGCCGCCGCTATGCTACACAGTGGCCTGGCGCGCGATCTGGTCGCCCGGTTGACCGGGCTGACGGAGGAGGAACTGACTCCGCAGGCGGACTAGAGTTTAAGGATCTCTTTCACGAAGGGGATCGTCAGCTTGCGCTGAGCGGTAATCGAGGCATGATCCAGCTGATCGAGGGTCATAAACAGCGAGCGCATTTCGCGATCCAGCCGCTTCAGCAGGAAGCGGCAAACGTCCTCCGGCATCTCGAAGCCGCGCAGTCTGGCGCGCAGCTGCAGGGCCTGCAGCTTGTCTTCATCCGACAGCGGCTGCAGCTTATAGATCTGCCCCCAGTCAAGCCGCGAGGCGAGATCCGGCAGACCAAGATTCAGTTGCCGCGGCGGCCGGTCCCCGGTGATCAGCAGACGGGTTTTACCTGATTCCAGGATCCGGTTGTAGAGATTAAAGATGGCCATTTCCCAGGGCTCATCCCCGGCGACGCACTCGATGTTATCGATGCAGACCAGCGCCAGCTGTTCCATCCCCTCCAGCACCTCCGGCACAAACCAGGTGCGTTTATCCAGCGGCACGTAGCCCACGGCATCCCCGCGCTGGGAAAGCTCGGCGCAGGCGGCATGTAACAGGTGGCTGCGACCCGCCCCTTCACGTGACCAGATATAAATATACCCGCTGTGTTCCTGGCGCAGTACGTTCTGGAGGGCAGCAAGTAGGGAAGGATTATCACCCGGCCAGAAACTCGCGAAGGTTTCGTCGTCAGGAAGATACAGTGGCAAAGAGAGCTGTGCCGGTGCGTTCAGATGGACCTCAACATAGGCTTACAGAAAAACGCGAAGAGTTTATCACAGATTTAGGTCCGGAGAGAACCGGGCGGGATCGCCGCCCGGTCAGACGATCGTTATTTAACCTCTTCGCTATCCGCGGCGTCGAGAACCACCTCTTCCGGACGCAGGACGCTGATAAGCTTGAAAATCAGGCTGAGTGCGATACCGACGATGGTGGCCAGCGCCATCCCTTTCAGCTCAGCGGCACCGATGTGCACTTTGGCACCGCTGACGCCGATGATCAGGATCACGGAGGTGAGAATCAGATTCTGCGCCTTGCTGTAATCCACCTTCGATTCAATCAGTACGCGGATCCCTGAGGCGCCGATTACCCCGTACAGCAGCAGCGACACGCCGCCCATCACCGGCACCGGGATGATCTGGATCGCCGCCGCCAGTTTGCCGACGCAGGAGAGCAGAATCGCAATGATCGCCGCGCCACCGATAACCCAGGTACTGTAGACGCGGGTAATCGCCATCACGCCGATATTTTCCCCGTAGGTGGTGTTAGGCGTCGAGCCGAAGAAGCCGGAAACGATCGTCGACAGGCCATTGGCAAACATCGAACGATGCAGGCCCGGGTCGCGGATCAGATCGCGTTTGACGATATTAGCCGTCACCACCAGGTGACCGACGTGCTCGGCAATCACCACCAGCGCAGCGGGCAGAATGGTGAAGATGGCGAACCATTCAAAACGCGGCGTGTAGAAGGTTGGCAGCGCGAACCAGTGCGCTTGGGCGATCGGGGTGGTATCGACCACGCCCATCACAAACGACAGCGCATAGCCCACCAGAACGCCAATCAGGATCGGGATAATCGCCAGGAAGCCGCGGAACAAGACCGAACCAAACACCGTCACCGCCAGGGTCACCATCGAGATAATAATGGTTTTACTGTCCGGCGACTGGCCGTCGGCCGGCAGCAGCCCGGCCATGTTGGCCGCCACGCCCGCTAGCTCCAGACCGATAACCGCCACGATGGCCCCCATCGCCGCCGGGGGGAACATCACATCCAGCCAGCCGGTACCGGCTTTTTTGACAATAAAGGAGACGAGGCAGAACAGCACGCCGCACATAATGAAACCGCCCAGCGCCACTTCATAGCCCAGCGGCAGCAGGAGCAGCACCGGAGAGATAAAGGCGAAACTCGATCCCAGATACGCCGGGATTTTGCCTTTACAGATAAAGAGGTACAGCAGCGTACCAATACCGTTGAACAGCAGCACGGTGGCCGGGTTGATGTGGAACAGGATTGGCACCAGCACCGTTGCGCCAAACATGGCAAACAGGTGCTGCAAACTAAGCGGGATAGTCTGTAAAAGCGGCGGTCTTTCACTCACCCCGATAGCACGGCGCGTCATAGTGTTTTCCTCTGAGATGGTTAGTTATGTGTGTTTTATTCAAAAAAAAGCCGACTCTCAAAGTCGGCTTATTTATCGTTATGCGATTATTTCGTACCAAAGATCTTGTCGCCGGCATCGCCGAGACCGGGAATGATGTACCCGTGCTCGTTCAGTCCCTTATCGACAGAGGCGGTGTACAGCTCAACGTCCGGGTGCGCTTTCTCCAGCGCGGCAATTCCTTCCGGCGCCGCCACTAGTACCAGCACCTTGATGCTGGTGCAGCCGGCGTTTTTCAGCAGATCGATAGTGGCGATCATCGACCCACCGGTGGCCAGCATCGGGTCAACCACCAGCGCCATACGCTCATCGATGTTGGACACCAGCTTCTGGAAGTAAGGTACCGGCTCGAGGGTCTCTTCATTGCGATAAATACCCACCACGCTGATACGCGCGCTCGGCACGTGCTCAAGTACCCCTTCCATCATGCCGAGGCCTGCGCGCAGGATTGGCACGACGGTAATTTTCTTGCCCTTGATCTGCTCAACTTCCACCGGGCCGTTCCAGCCTTCGATGGTCACTTTCTCGGTCGCCAGATCGGCGGTGGCTTCATAAGTCAGTAAGCTGCCCACTTCAGAGGCGAGTTCACGGAAGCGTTTGGTGCTGATGTCGTGCTCGCGCATCAGGCCCAGCTTGTGTTTGACGAGTGGGTGTTTGACTTCCACAATCTTCATTCTCTTTCTCCTCTGAGGGGCAGCCACAAAAAAAATCGCGGGATTATACCGCTTTTTTCGGATTAGGCCATACCCATCTTGCTTGACGTATATCAAGCAAAGTGATTTAGAGACAAAAAAACCGGAGGCGAGGCTCCGGTTTTAGCGCGGGGTTCTGCCGGGCGGCGCTAACGCTTACCCGGACCGCAAACCCCGCCGGCCCGATAAGCGCAGCGCCACGGGGGAATTATAGCTGCTCCCCGTTGCTGGCAATCACCTTCTTATACCAGTCGAACGACTTCTTCTTACTGCGCTCCATCGTGCCGTTGCCTTCATTATCTTTATCCACGTAGATAAAGCCGTAGCGTTTTTTCATCTCCCCCGTTCCGGCGGAAACCAGATCGATACAGCCCCACGGGGTATAACCCATCAGATCGACGCCATCCTCGACCACCGCCTTTTTCATCTCCGCTATATGCGCGGAGAGATAATCGATACGGTACTGGTCATCCACGCTGCCGTCCGCTTCACGAACATCGATCGCGCCAAAACCGTTTTCGACAATAAACAGCGGTAGCTGATAGTGATCCCAGAACCAGTTCAGCGAATAGCGCAGGCCGACCGGGTCAATCTGCCAGCCCCAGTCCGACTTTTTCACGTACGGGTTGGAGACCAGGCTGGTGGTTTCATCATAATCGAGCAAGGGGTTGTCTTCGGTGGCTTTGGTGGCGAAGGACATATAGTAGCTAAAGCCGATGTAGTCGACACAGCCTTCGGTTAACGCCTGACGATCGGCTTCGGTGATGTCCAAGCTAAAGCCGCGGCGGGCAAAATAGTTGAGCAGATGCTGCGGATAGCGGCCGCGCACGTGGACATCGGTGAACCAGTACCGACGGTGCATGGCGTTCATCGCCATCATCATATCGTCCGGCGCGCAGGTCAGCGGATAGATAGGGCACATGGCGATCATGCAGCCTATCTGCAGAGCAGGGTTGATCTCGCGCGCCGCTTTCACCGCCAGGGCGCTGGCCACCAGCTCATAATGTGCGGCCTGGTACATTACCGGTTCCCGATCTTCACCCGGTAAATACTTCAGACCGGAGTTGGTGAAAGGGGCAAAGTCCTCATGGTAGTTAGCCTGGTTGTTGATCTCGTTGAAGGTCATCCAGTACTTCACTTTATGCTGATAGCGGGTGAAGACGACCCTGGCGAAGCGCACGAAAAAGTCGATCAGCTTGCGGTTACGCCAGCCGCCGTACTCGGTGACCAGGTGATAGGGCATTTCAAAATGCGACAGCGTAATGACCGGTTCAATACCGTGTTTCAGACATTCGTCGAACAGATCGTCATAAAACTGCAGGCCAGCCTCGTTCGGCTCCTGTTCATCGCCCTGCGGGAAAATACGCGTCCAGGCAATCGAGGTGCGGAAACATTTGAAGCCCATTTCGGCAAACAGCGCCAGGTCCTGCGGGTAGCGATGATAAAAATCGATCGCCTCATGGTTCGGGTAGTTTTTTCCCGCCACCACGCCGTCGGTGATTTCCCGCGGCACGCCGTGGGCGCCGGCGGTCATCACATCCGCCACGCTGACCCCCTTGCCCCCCTCCTGCCAGCCGCCCTCTAACTGATGCGCCGCCACCGCGCCGCCCCACAAAAAACCTTCTTTAAATCCGGACATAGTCTCTCCCTAAGGTCGATCGTCGCCAGGCGAACGATAGTGCTGATTGAAATGGTAAACCGCGCCAATCAGGCCGGCATCGTTGCCGTGACTGACGGTATCGAGATAGTCGGCAATGCCGAACCAGGCCAGATGCTGGCGCAGCAGCGTCAGAAATCCAGGACGTTCCACAACGCCGCCGCCGATAAAAATGGTCTGCGGATCGAAGATATTGACGAGGTTATAAAGGCCATGGCCCAGGCCATTGAAGAACTCGGCGACCAGACGCTGGCAAACCGGGTCGCCGGCGTCATAGCGGTCAAAAATCATTTCGCCAGTGACGCTATCCAGCGGCGCGCCAATATGTTCTGCATAGCGATAGCGCAGCACCCGCAGGGTGCAGTTTTCATTCATCGAGTAGCGACGGGGATCGCGTCCGCCGGGACGATCGGTAAGCATATAGCCGAACTCGCCGGCGCGAAAACGCGCCCCGTGGATCAGCTGATGTTGGCAAAAAATCGCTCCACCGATGCCAGTGCCGATAGTGAGCACCAGAAAATTGGCCATCTCCGCCGCTTTACCCTGCCAGCGCTCGGCAAGCAGCACACAGTTGGCGTCGTTTTCCACCGAGACCGGCAGCCCGGTTTGCGTCTCGAGCCATGATTTCATGGCGAAGTTATCAAAGCGACGGATAGCGCCGCCCATGGTGATAAATCCGCTGTGCGGATCGACATAGCCCGGCGCGCTGATGGCAATGCCTTCGCATGACGGGTGGGCCGCCAGCCACGACAGCATGGTCTGTAAGATATGATCGCCATCGCTGTCATTGATTGACTGCTTCGCGGTTTCCAGCAGCCTTCCGTCGCGGGTCATGACGCCCATCTTTAACGCGGTGCCACCGATATCAAATGCCGCAATCTTCATTCATCCCTCCCCTGTCGAACATAAATCACCGGTAATCCATACGGCGATCAATCACAGAAACCGGTTTCAGTAATATGATGGGGATTACCTGACACTGAGGCAAGCACAAGGCTGTACCCGGTTTCATTTTCGTGAGCAGTATCAAATTTGACCATCCGCCAACGGTTTTAAGCCGACTGTAAAGCAGGCTCGCAAACGTTTGCTTTCCCTGTTAGAATTGCGCCGATTTTTCTTGCTTACCGCAAACGCGTGGAGACTTCGCAGTGACCGACAAAACCTCTCTCAGCTATAAAGATGCCGGCGTGGATATTGATGCAGGCAACGCTCTCGTCGACCGTATTAAGGGCGTGGTGAAGAAAACCCGTCGCCCGGAAGTGATGGGTGGACTGGGCGGATTCGGCGCGCTGTGCGCACTGCCGCAGAAATACCGCGAGCCGGTACTGGTCTCCGGCACCGACGGCGTCGGTACCAAGCTGCGTCTGGCAATGGATCTGAAGCGTCACGACACCATCGGCATCGACCTGGTCGCCATGTGCGTGAACGACCTGGTGGTTCAGGGCGCTGAACCACTGTTTTTCCTTGATTACTACGCCACCGGTAAACTGGACGTCGATACCGCAGCCAGCGTCATCAACGGCATCGCCGAAGGCTGCCTGCAGTCCGGTTGCGCGCTGGTGGGCGGTGAGACCGCAGAGATGCCGGGGATGTACCACGGCGAAGATTACGACGTGGCGGGTTTTTGCGTCGGGGTGGTGGAAAAATCAGAAATCATCGACGGCAGCAAAGTCGCTGACGGCGATGTGCTGGTGGCGCTGGCCTCCAGCGGCCCGCACTCTAACGGCTATTCGCTGGTGCGTAAGATTATTGAAGTTAGCGGCGTTGACCCACAGACCACCGACCTTGACGGCAAACCGCTGGCCGACCATTTGCTGGCGCCGACCCGCATCTATGTGAAATCGGTTCTCGACCTTATTGCCAGCGTTGACGTCCACGCCATCGCCCATCTGACCGGCGGCGGCTTCTGGGAAAACATCCCGCGCGTACTGCCGGACAACACCCAGGCGGTGATTGATGAGTCTTCCTGGCAGTGGCCGTCCGTTTTCAACTGGCTGCAAACCGCCGGTAACGTCAGCCAGCATGAGATGTACCGTACCTTTAACTGCGGCGTGGGGATGGTTATCGCCCTGCCGGCAGCAGAAGCAGACAAGGCCATTGCCCTGCTGAACGAGAAAGGTGAAAACGCGTGGAAAATCGGGTATATCAAAGCCTCCGATTCCGAACAGCGTGTGGTCATTGCATGAAAAACATTGTGGTGCTGATTTCCGGTAGCGGCAGTAATTTGCAGGCGATCATCGACGCCTGTGGCCGGAAACAGATAAACGGCACCCTGCGTGCGGTATTCAGTAACAAGGCCGATGCGTTCGGCCTTGAGCGCGCGCGCGCGGCCGGGATCCCGGCCCACGCGCTGGCGCAAAGTCAGTTTGCCGACCGGGAAGCGTTCGATCGTCAGCTGATGCATGAAATTGACGCCTACGCCCCGGATCTGGTGGTGCTGGCGGGCTATATGCGTATCCTTAGCCCGGCCTTTGTCAGCCACTATCAGGGACGACTGCTGAACATCCACCCTTCGTTACTGCCGAAGTATCCTGGCCTGCATACCCATCGCCAGGTGTTGGAAAACGGTGACGAGGAGCATGGGACCTCGGTGCACTTCGTCACCGATGAGCTGGATGGCGGTCCGGTTATCCTGCAGGCCAAAGTGCCGGTCTTTGCTGGCGACAGCGAGGAAGAGGTCACGGCGCGGGTACAGACCCAGGAACATGCCATTTATCCGCTGGTGATCAGCTGGTTCGTCGAGGGGCGTCTGCGCATGGTGGGCAACCACGCCTGGCTGGATGAACGACAACTTCCCCCCCAGGGCTATGCCGCTGAAGAATGAACAACAGCCCCGCCTTTCTCTATCGCGGGGCTTTTTTTTAATTAAAATTGTTTATTAATCAAACATCTCACAGAAATAATTCTTCTTACTGTCATATAGTTGTGACACAGTAAATCGCTATGCAGAAAAATTCGTCATAATAGTCTACGTCCTGTGAGTAAAACGGAGTGTGAGCGGTAATGGGCCAGGAAAAGCTATACATCGAAAAAGAACTCAGCTGGTTATCTTTTAACGAACGCGTGCTGCAGGAAGCGGCGGACAAAAGTAACCCGCTGATTGAGCGCATGCGCTTCTTAGGGATCTACTCCAACAACCTTGATGAGTTTTACAAAGTGCGCTTCGCTGAGCTTAAGCGCCGGATTATTATCAGTGAAGAACAAGGCAGTACCGCCCATTCTCGCCACCTGTTAGGCAAAATCCAGGCCCGCGTTCTGAAGGCCGATCAGGAATTCGATAGTCTGTATAACGAACTGCTGCTGGAGATGGCGCGCAACCAGATCTTCCTGATCAACGAGCGCCAGCTGTCCGTCAATCAGCAGGCCTGGCTGCGCAACTACTTTAAACAGTATTTGCGGCAGCATATCTCGCCGATCCTGATTAACCGCGAAACGGACCTCGTGCAGTTCCTGAAAGATGATTACACCTATCTGGCGGTGGAGATTATCCGCGGGGAGAACATCAACTATGCCCTGCTGGAAATTCCGTCGGATAAGGTCCCGCGCTTCGTAAACCTGCCGCCGGAAGCGCCTCGCCGCCGTAAACCAATGATCCTGCTGGATAACATTCTGCGCTATTGCCTGGACGACATCTTTAAAGGCTTCTTTGATTACGATGCGCTGAACGCCTACTCGATGAAAATGACCCGTGACGCCGAGTACGATCTGGTGCATGAGATGGAGTCGAGCCTGATGGAGCTGATGTCCTCCAGCCTGAAACAGCGCCTGACCGCCGAGCCGGTTCGCTTCGTCTACCAGCGCGATATGCCGGACGCGATGGTCGAAATGCTGCGCGATAAGCTCTCCATCTCCAACTATGACTCAATGCTGCCGGGCGGCCGCTATCACAACTTCAAAGACTTTATCGGCTTCCCGAACGTGGGTAAGGCCAATCTGGTCAATAAACCTATGCCGCGCCTGCGTCATCTGTGGTTTGATAAATTCCGCAACGGCTTCGACGCCATTCGCGAACGCGATGTGCTGCTCTACTACCCCTATCATACTTTTGAGCATGTGCTGGAGCTGCTGCGTCAGGCCTCGTTCGACCCCAGCGTACTGGCGATCAAAATCAACATCTACCGCGTGGCCAAGGATTCGCGCATCATCGACGCGATGATCCACGCCGCCCACAACGGTAAAAAAGTCACCGTAGTGGTGGAGCTGCAGGCGCGTTTTGACGAAGAGGCCAACATTCACTGGGCGAAACGCCTGACGGAAGCGGGCGTCCACGTTATCTTCTCCGCGCCGGGCCTGAAAATCCACGCCAAGCTGTTCCTGATCTCGCGTAAAGAAGGCGATGAGGTCGTGCGCTACGCCCACATCGGCACCGGTAACTTCAACGAGAAGACCGCGCGGATCTATACCGACTATTCGCTGTTAACCGCCGATGCGCGCATTACCAATGAAGTTCGCCGGGTGTTTAACTTTATTGAAAACCCCTACCGCCCGGTCAGCTTCGATTACCTGCTGGTGTCGCCGCAGAACTCGCGTCGTCTGCTGTATGAGATGATCGACCGCGAGATCGCCAATGCGCAGAACGGGCAACCGTCCGGTATTACCCTGAAGCTGAACAACCTGGTGGATAAAGGACTGGTAGACAGACTGTATGCCGCCTCCAGCTCCGGCGTGCCGGTCAACCTGTTAATCCGCGGCATGTGCTCGCTGATCCCCGGTCTGGAAGGCATCAGCGAAAATATTCGCGTCATCAGCATTGTGGACCGCTTCCTCGAGCATGACCGGGTCTATTGTTTTGAAAACGGTGGCGATAAGCAGGTCTGGCTCTCCTCTGCCGACTGGATGACGCGTAATATTGATTATCGCATCGAAGTTGCCGCCCCGCTGCTCGACCCGCGCCTGAAACAGCGGGTGCTGGATATTTTTGATATCTTGTTCAACGATACGGTAAAAGCGCGCTATCTTGATAAAGAACTGAGTAATCGCTATGTGCCGCGCGGCAATCGCCGTAAAGTGCGCGCTCAGATGGCGATTTACGATTATCTCAAATCACTCGAACAACCCGACTAACCTATGCCAATAAACGAAAAAACCCCTCGGCCGCAGGAGTTCGCTGCGGTTGACCTTGGTTCGAACAGTTTTCATATGGTGATCGCCCGTGTCGTCGACGGCGCCATGCAGATCATCGGACGCCTGAAACAGCGCGTACATCTGGCCGATGGCCTCGATGAAAACTCGGTGTTGAGCGAAGAAGCCATGACCCGCGGGCTGAACTGCCTGTCGCTGTTTGCCGAACGCCTGCAGGGGTTCTCCCCTTCCAGCGTCTGCATCGTCGGGACGCATACGCTGCGCCAGGCGACCAATGCGGCAGAGTTTCTTAAACGCGCGGAAAAAGTGATCCCCTACCCGATCGAGATCATCTCCGGTAATGAAGAAGCGCGCCTGATTTTTATGGGCGTGGAGCACACGCAGCCGGAGCGCGGCCGTAAGCTGGTGATTGATATCGGCGGCGGTTCGACCGAGCTGGTCATCGGTGAAGATTTTGAGCCCCGGCTGGTGGAAAGCCGTCGCATGGGCTGCGTGAGTTTCTCCCAGGCCTACTTCCCCGGCGGGACCATCAATAAAGAAAATTTCCAGCGCGCTCGCCTGGCGGCGGTGCAAAAACTGGAAACCCTGGCCTGGCAGTTCCGTATTCAGGGCTGGACCGTGGCGCTGGGCGCCTCCGGTACCATTAAAGCCGCCCAGGAAGTGCTGGTGGCTATGGGCGAGAAGGACGGGTTTATTACGCCGGAGCGCCTCGAAATGCTGGTCAGTGAACTGCTGAAGCATAAAAACTTCGACGCGCTCAGCCTGCCCGGCCTCTCGGAAGATCGTAAAGCGGTCTTTGCCCCGGGGCTGGCCATTCTGTGCGGCGTATTTGACGCGCTAGCCATTAAAGAGCTTCGTCTGTCTGATGGAGCGCTGCGTGAAGGCGTGCTGTACGAAATGGAAGGCCGCTTCCGCCACCAGGATATTCGTAGCCGTACGGCGCAGAGTCTGGCGAATCAGTACAACATCGATCGCGAACAGGCGCGCCGGGTGCTGGAAACCACCACCCTTATGCTGGAGCAGTGGCAGGAGCAGAATCCCAAGCTGGCCAATCCGCACCTGGCGGCGCTGTTGAAGTGGGCGGTGATGCTCCATGAGGTGGGCCTGAATATTAACCACAGCGGCATGCACCGCCACTCGGCCTATATTCTGCAGAACAGCGACCTGCCGGGCTTCAACCAGGAGCAGCAGATGCTGATGGCCACCCTGGTGCGCTATCATCGCAAAGCGATAAAACTCGACGATCTGCCGCGCTTTACGCTGTTCAGGAAAAAGCAGTTTCTGCCGCTGATCCAGCTGCTGCGCCTCGGCGTGCTGCTGAACAACCAGCGTCAGGCCACCACCACGCCGCCGACGCTACGGCTGCAAACGGAAGCTCACCACTGGACGCTGACCTTCCCGCACAACTGGTTTAGCCAGAATGCGCTGGTGCTGCTGGATCTGGAAAAAGAGCAGCAGTACTGGGAAGGTGTGCCGGAGTGGCTGCTGAAAATTGCGGAAGAAGAGCCAGACGCCTGATCGCCTCTATGGATATCATGCGAGCCGGGCCATCGCGCCCGGCTTTTTTACGGCTTCAGGCGCTCATCCCCTCCGCCAGCTGCGTCAGAGGCACCGGGACGCCAATATCATAGCCCTGCATATAATCGATCCCCAGCGCGATGACCGCCTGGCGTATCTCCGGCGATTCAACATATTCGGCCACCACCTGCATGTTCTTCATCCGCGCCAGACGACAGATTGAATCCACCACCTGGTAATCAAGACTGCTGGCGAGCAGATTGCGAATAAAGCTGCCGTCGATTTTAAGAATATCGACGTTCATCGTTTTTAACCGCGCATAGCTGGCGTAGCCGGTACCAAAATCATCGATAGCTACCCGGCAGCCCAGTGCCCGCAGGTGCTCTAATGTCTGGCAAACTAGCTCGGGGTTGCTGAGCGCATAGTTTTCGGTCAGCTCGAAAATAATCTGCCATGGCTCAATGTTGTAGGCCTGCAGCAGGTTTTCGACCTCCTCGGGAAACTGACTGCGGCTCAACGAGACCGGAGAGAGGTTGATCGCCAGCCGCAGACCGGGCAGCGCCCGCCGGTTGGCATCCATAAAGGCCAGGGTATGCTCAATGACCCACTGATCCACGCGCGTGGACAGCCCAAACTCGTGCGCCACCGGCAGGAACTCGTTGGGCCCCGTCAGTTCGCCCGACTCGCCTTTCATCCTCAACAACACTTCATGGTAATTGTCGCCGCGAATGCCCTGGATAGGCTGCGCCATCAGGACAAAATAGTCTTGCTCCAGCGCCTTGAGGATGCGGTTCATCATCGCCACTTTGTCTTTCAGATCCTGCTGGACATGCCCGGCGCCGCGGCGCTGCAAATTCTCCGGATGGCCGCTGGCCAGCGACATGTCGGCAATCGTGTTCAGCTCGCCAAGCAGCAAATACAGATGCTTCACCGGCGAGCGGACGTTGCAATAGCTCATGCCGATCCGCGGCTGCAGGGGGACCCCGTCCCAGTGAAAACGGAACTGTCGCAAGGAGCGCTCAATTAAGTGAATGCGCGCCTGGTGCCCTTCGCTGTTGAGACGAAACACTAAATCGTGACCGGCAAGATGATATACCGCTTCGTTCGGCTCCAGCAGCGCACGCAGGTGATTCGCCAGCATTTGCTTATACTGAATACGCAACAGCACCCCGTAGTGGCGGCCCAGCAGTTCAAGCTCAGGAATACGCAAAAAACAGAGCGTCGACCAGCTCGCGCCGTTCAGCACCCGGCTCAGCGCCCGCAGATTCGGCATATGTACTACCGGGTCGAGGAAGGCCATCTGTCGGATGCGGGCGTAGATCAGCCGCTGCTGTGTTGCCAGCATCGCCGTATAGGCGACAATAAACGAGAACACCAGATAGCTTGACGAGGTGATCGCCAGCTGAGTGTTATAACTTGGATAAATAGGTAAATAACGGTAATGAAAATGGATCACGGCGATCAGTACCGGCGTCCATATCAGCGAGATAAAGCGATAGCCAAAACGCATCGCCCCCCACAGCATCACCGGCATCAATAAGGATAATGTATAATTTGTACTAAATATGGTGCTGGTATCATTAAGCGGCATCAATAATAGCCCCAGCAACAGGGTTAATATCGCCGCCCAACTGATGATTTCAATTTTCTTTATTTTTGGATCAATTTGTAAGCGAACCTGAGAAATATACCCGCGCAAATAAAAAGGGTTACGAATTACCCGCAGCAGTAAATAACATAACGGTACGCCGGTCAGGCACCCCACCATCAGCGCCTGAAAGGTGATTAACGACCGTAAACTAAACGGCGAGACGCCGGCCATATCCGTTGTGCGCGGATGTAGCCCCAGATACTCGGCGATCTGCGACAAAATCAGAAAAATGACCGAAGGGAGCAGCATTTGCCAGAACAGACGATGCGGCATCAGCCTGACGTTACCGTGCGATACCTGCTGCCGTTGGGGAACAAAGATGCGATATCCGCCCCAGCAGAGCACGCAGGGGATCAGAAAATGGAACAGTACGCCAACGGCCTGCTCCGGCGTCATGCCCCGGGCCAGCGTTAGCAGCAGACCAACGATAATACCAGGGATCGCCGCCCAGCCGAAAAACATCATCAGGCTGAGCACCAGCGCCAGGGGAAGATAATAAAGATAAACCATGTGCCCATTCAGCATGGTATATGTATTCATCCCTCTGGCAAGGGGTAATAATAACACAGGCAGGAGAAGCGGTAAGGCCCACCATTTGTCGCGATATTGTTGATAGTATTTTAATAAATTCATAGGTGCTCTACAGAGAGCCTCTGCTCCTGCGAGGCATATTCAGGCAGGCATCCAACCACCCCATGCTGACCGCATAAGTAATAACGATACGGTAACGTCCGCTGATTTTAGTGGTGAAGAGAATGAGGCTGTTGATGTAAATCAACAAATGCTGACACCAACATTAATAAAACTTATTTTTTCAGCTTTTCGTGGCTAATAAAGAGAGCATGTAAATACGAGGATTATCTTATATAACATTAATTAATGTTTTCACTGCCGCACTTTTACATCTGCATCAATTGACCCCACCTCGTTCCTGTGCCTTAATACCCCCATCGCCCATCTTCGGGTATACTTCAAGGAACCTTTTGTGAGTCAGGCACCCAGTATGCGTAAACGACATCGATTTAACCGTCGCATGACCCGTATCGTACTGCTTATCAGCTTTCTCTTCTTCTTTGGACGCTTTGTCTACTCCTCCATCGGCGCCTGGTATCATCACCAGGATAAAAAAGCGTCGCAGGAGTCAACGCTCACCGTCGAGCCCTCCGCCCGCGAGTAACCCGTTGATCCTGATGCCGGATACGCCACTATCCGCAGGTAGAGACGCCCGTTTCCGAGGCACTATCCCTGACGAGGCATGTTTTGCCGCTGACGATTTATAAGCGCACGGCCTGCAGCAGACGCAGCATTTCCGCCATTCCTTTGGTAATCACTTTATCCTGACGCATGACAACCGCCAGCTGACGGTACAGCGACGGGGCCAGAGAATGTACCGTTAAGCCATAGCGATCCTCCGCCTGCTCTACCGCCATGCGGGGCACAATACTGTAGCCCAGCCCGGCCCGCACCATGCGTTTGATCGCCTCGATGCTCCCCAGCTGCATCACCGGCGTGACCGCCAGGCCCGCCGAACGGAACCAGCGGTCAATCAGATCCCGCGTGCCGCTGCCCGCCTCGAAGGCAATGAGCGGCAGCGCCTGCAGCTCCTCAGGGGTACACACCGCCGGGATCCCCGCCTCGTGGCTGGGATGGATGACCACGAACTCCTCGTCCACCACGGCGGTCACCGCCAGACTGCGTCCCTGAACGGGCAGCGTGACCAGCCCAAGATCGAGCCGGTTTTCCTCCACCGCCCGGACGACATCCAGCGTGTTGCCGGTGGTCACCCCCACCGTCAGCAGTGGGTGCTGCTGACGAAGATGCTGCAGCAGCGGCGGAAGAAGATGAATGCAGGCCGTCGCGCCGGTCCCCAGAGTCAGTGAGCCATTAACTTCCTGACTAAATGCACTGACCGACTGCACCGCGCTATTCACCGCCCGATCGATCTGCTCGCTGTGGGCCAGCAGCGCCATTCCCGCCGCCGTCGCCTTGATCCCGCGCCCGGTGCGCTCCAGCAGTCGGGTCTGTAAAAATTGCTCCAGCTGACGCACCTGCAGGCTGACGGCAGGCTGGGAGATCCCCAGCGCGTCGGCGGCGGCTGAGAAGCTGCCGCGCTGTACGACCAGCCGGAAGGTCGCCAGGTTTCCCAGGTTCAGTGTTGTCATGCAAAGTTTCTCTTATACCGCGCATAAGGTGGCCGCTCTGCCAGAACAATAGCCTGCCGGGTATGCTCAGGACAACTCTCTTAACGGAATGAAAAACCATGGGAACACCGGCTATTCCCCGACGCCTAGCCTTCACCGCGGGCGCTCAGCAACTGATCAACTGGGGTATCTCTTTTTATATGCCCGGCACCTTTGCCGGAGCTATCGCCGCCGACAAGGGATGGAGCTCGCCGCAGATCTATCTTGGCCTGACGCTTGCGATGCTGATCATGGCGGCGGTCTCCCCGCTGGTCGCCAGTCTGCTGGCTCGCTTTGGCGGACGACTGGTGGTCACCAGCGGAACCTTACTGATAGCCGCCAGTTGCGCGATGATGGCCTGGAGCCCTTCGCTGGTCGGCTGGTACGGCGCCTGGCTGCTGACCGGCGTCGGCATGCGGCTGTCGTTGTATGATGCCCTGTTCGCCGCGGTAGTGAACCTTTACGGCCAACAGGCGCGGAAAACCATCTCTCAAATCACCCTCGCCGGCGGTCTGGCCTCTGCCCTCTTCTGGCCGCTGGGGGAGGCTTTACTCACCGTGATGTCCTGGCAGGATGCCCTGCGGGTCTATGCGCTGTTTGGCCTGCTGAGCGCATGGCTGAGTTATCAGCTGCCTCGTCAGCGGCTCGGCTCATCGACGAAAGCGAAGGCCCCAACAGCGGATGGCAATCGGCGTAACGGCATACGTTATGCGCTCTTTATTGCGCTGATCACCTTCATCTCCACCGGCACCTCCACCCATCTGCCGGAGTTTATCAGCCACTTTGGCCTGCCGGTTGCCATCGGAATGCTGTGGGGATTTGGCCAGACCGGCGCCCGGCTGGGGGAAGTGCTGGCCGGTCGACGCATCACCCCGCTCGCGCTGACGCGTTTTACCGCGCTCGCCATGCCGCTCTGTTTTCTCCTTGGTGTCAGCAGCACGGCGTATGCCGGGTGCGCAGCCGGGTTTGTGCTCGGCTATGGCGCGATAAATGGGCTGGTGACGATTGTGAAAGCGACGCTGCCGCTGGCGCTGTTTAGCGCAGAAAGCTACGCCAGCCGCACGGGTCTCCTGCTGATCCCCGGGCAACTGATGGCGGCGGCCGCCCCCTTTACCTATGCATGGCTGAACCATCGGCTGGGTATCGTGGGTGGAATGTGGATTTCCACCGGGTTAACGCTGATCGTTGCCGGACTGGCGCTGGCGATGGCGCGATCGGTGGGTAAAACAGAGCCGGACAAGCGTCCAGCCCTCTGCCCGGGGGCAAAACGTGGGCCGGCTGAACATCTGCCGGAACCATAACCGGGTACATTCACCGGGGACACAGGAAACCACCCAGTGATGGATAGCGGTGAGGGATGACGGGATTGAGGCTGGGCATAAATTAAAAAACCCTCTGTAACAACAGAGGGTTTCGTTTTATTCAACTAACGCCGGGGATTATTCCCACTCGATCGTTGCTGGCGGCTTACCGCTGATGTCATACACCACGCGGGAGATACCGTTCACTTCATTGATAATGCGGTTAGAGACGCGGCCGAGGAAATCATACGGCAGGTGCGCCCAGTGCGCGGTCATGAAGTCGATGGTTTCCACCGCACGCAGGGAAACCACCCAGTCGTATTTACGGCCATCGCCCATCACGCCGACGGAGCGAACCGGCAGGAATACAGTGAACGCCTGGCTCACTTTGTTGTACAGGTCAGCTTTGTGCAGCTCTTCGATGAAGATAGCGTCCGCGCGACGCAGCAGGTCGCAGTACTCTTTCTTCACTTCGCCCAGCACGCGCACGCCGAGGCCCGGGCCCGGGAACGGATGACGGTAGAGCATATCGTACGGCAGACCCAGCTCCAGACCGATCTTGCGCACTTCGTCTTTGAACAGCTCACGCAGCGGCTCAACCAGCCCCATCTTCATCTCTTTCGGCAGGCCGCCCACGTTGTGGTGAGACTTGATGACGTGCGCTTTACCGGTGGCGGAAGCGGCAGATTCGATAACGTCAGGATAGATGGTGCCCTGCGCCAGCCATTTGACGTCGTCCAGCTTCAGCGCTTCTTCGTCGAACACTTCCACGAAGACGCGGCCGATGATCTTACGTTTCGCTTCCGGATCGCTTTCACCTGCCAGCGCGTCGAGGAAGCGCTGCTCGCCTTCCACGTGAACGATGTTCAGGCCAAAGTGGTCGCCAAACATCTCCATCACCTGCTGGGCTTCGTTCAGACGCAGGAGACCGTTATCCACGAATACGCAGGTCAGGTTTTTGCCGATGGCGCGGTGCAGCAGCATCGCGGTCACCGAAGAGTCCACGCCGCCGGAGAGGCCGAGGATTACTTTGTCATCGCCAACCTGCTGGCGAATACGCTCAACGGCGTCGTCGATGATTTTCGCCGGGGTCCACAGCGCTTCGCACTGGCAGATGTCGCGCACGAAGCGCTCCAGCATACGCATACCCTGACGGGTGTGGGTCACTTCCGGGTGGAACTGCACGCCATAGAAGCGTTTTTCTTCGTTGGCCATAATGGCGAACGGGCAGTTGTCGGTGCTGGCGACGGTGACGAAGTCAGACGGGATGGCGGTGACTTTGTCGCCGTGGCTCATCCACACGTCCAGCAACGGTTTGCCGTCCGCGGTCAGGGAGTCTTCGATACCGCGCACCAGCGCGCTGTCGTTAACCACTTCAACCTGCGCGTAGCCAAACTCACGCTCGTTAGAGCCTTCTACATGGCCGCCCAACTGCATCGCCATGGTCTGCATACCGTAGCAGACGCCAAATACCGGCACGCCGGCTTCGAACACATACTGCGGCGCGCGCGGGCTGTTCTCTTCGGTGGTGCTTTCCGGGCCGCCGGAAAGAATGATGCCGCTTGGATTAAATTCGCGGATCTGTGCTTCCGTGACATCCCATGCCCACAGCTCACAGTAGACGCCCAGTTCACGCACGCGACGCGCCACCAGCTGAGTATACTGTGACCCGAAGTCGAGAATGAGAATGCGATGTTTATGAATGTTTTCCGTCATTGACGCTAATTCCGAGGCAAGTGAAACAGAGTAAATAAATCGCCCGACGCAAGGTCGGGCGAAGAAATCAGGAGCCCAGGCGGTAGTTCGGGGACTCTTTGGTGATGGTCACGTCGTGAACGTGGCTTTCCTGGATGCCCGCACCGCTGATGCGTACGAATTCAGCTTTGGTACGCAGCAGGTCAATGGTACCACAGCCGGTCAGACCCATACAGGAGCGCAGGCCGCCCATCTGCTGGTGAATGATCTCTTTCAGGCGGCCTTTATAGGCCACGCGGCCTTCGATACCTTCCGGCACCAGTTTGTCAGCGGCGTTATCGCTCTGGAAGTAGCGGTCAGAGGAGCCTTTCGACATCGCGCCGAGGGAACCCATCCCGCGATAGGATTTGTAAGAGCGCCCCTGATAGAGTTCGATTTCGCCCGGGGATTCTTCGGTACCGGCCAGCATGGAGCCGACCATCACTGCCGCCGCACCGGCCGCGATCGCTTTGGCGATGTCGCCGGAGAAACGGATACCGCCGTCGGCGATAACCGGAATTCCGGTGCCTTCCAGCGCTTCCACCGCGTCGGAAACGGCGGTGATCTGCGGCACGCCTACGCCGGTCACGATACGGGTAGTACAGATGGAGCCCGGGCCGATGCCTACTTTCACCGCACTGCAGCCGGCTTCCGCCAGCGCGCGCGCGCCTGCGCCAGTGGCGACGTTGCCGCCGATGATCTGCAGGTCTGGGTATTTCGCACGTGTTTCACGAATACGTTGCAGAACGCCTTCGGAGTGGCCGTGAGAGGAGTCAATCAGCAGGACGTCAACGCCCGCTGCCACCAGCGCGTCAACGCGCTCTTCGTTGCCCGCGCCGGCGCCAACCGCAGCGCCAACGCGCAGACGGCCCTGCTCATCTTTACAGGCGTTCGGTTTACGTTCCGCTTTCTGGAAGTCTTTTACGGTGATCATCCCGCGCAGGTGGAAGCTCTCATCCACAACCAGCGCTTTCTCAACGCGTTTTTCGTGCATCTTAGCGAAGACCACTTCACGGCTTTCGCCTTCACGCACGGTGACCAGGCGCTCTTTCGGGGTCATATAGACGCTGACCGGCTGGTTCAGATCGGTAACGAAACGCACGTCGCGGCCGGTGATGATGCCGACCAGCTCGTTCTCTTCGGTAACCACCGGGTAGCCGGCGAAGCCGTTACGCTCGGTCAGCTCTTTCACTTCACGCAGGGTGGTGGTCGGCAGAACGGTCTGCGGGTCGGTGACCACGCCGGACTCATGTTTCTTCACGCGGCGAACTTCTTCCGCCTGGCGCTCGATGGACATGTTTTTGTGAATAAAGCCGATGCCGCCTTCCTGTGCCAGGGCAATAGCCAGACGCGCTTCCGTTACGGTATCCATGGCTGCGGAGAGCATAGGAATATTCAGACGAATGGTTTTCGTCAGCTGAGTGCTGAGATCGGCTGTATTCGGCAGAACGGTAGAATGAGCGGGAACGAGGAGGACGTCGTCAAACGTCAGGGCTTCTTTAGCGATACGTAGCATGGGCAATATCTCGACCAGGGTGGATAAATATTGCCGTGGCATTATACAGAGCGTAACCGATTGCATCTACCCTTTTTTGCAAATAATACTTGCCATCCCCTCTGAGCGCGTTACTATCGACTGAATAACCTGCTGATTTAAAGTTTGATCTTGCTCACATGTTACCCTCTCAATCCCCCGCAATTTTTACCGTAAGCCGCCTCAATCAGACGGTGCGTCTGCTGCTTGAGCGCGAAATGGGCCAGGTTTGGATCAGCGGCGAGATCTCTAACTTCAGCCAGCCTTCTTCCGGCCACTGGTACTTCACCTTAAAAGACGATAACGCCCAGGTGCGCTGCGCGATGTTCCGCAACAGCAACCGCCGGGTCACGTTCCGCCCGCAGCACGGGCAGCAGGTGCTGGTTCGCGCCAACATCACCCTGTATGAGCCGCGCGGCGACTACCAGATTATCGTTGAAAGCATGCAGCCCGCCGGCGAAGGGTTGCTGCAGCAGAAGTATGAGCAGCTGAAAACGCAGTTAACCGCGGAAGGGCTGTTCGATCAAAAACATAAGCAGGCGCTCCCCTCCCCCGCCCGCTGCGTCGGGGTCATCACCTCGAAAACCGGTGCCGCGTTGCACGATATTCTTCATGTCCTCAGGCGCCGCGACCCCGGGCTGCCGGTGATCGTCTACCCGACCGCGGTTCAGGGTGACGATGCTCCCGGGCAGATTGTGCGCGCCATCGCGCTGGCGAACGCGCGCCGGGAGTGTGACGTGCTGATTGTCGGACGCGGCGGCGGTTCGCTGGAGGATCTGTGGAGTTTTAACGATGAGCGGGTGGCGCGAGCTATCTTCGCCAGCCAGATCCCTATCGTCAGCGCCGTTGGCCATGAAACCGACGTCACTATCGCTGATTTTGTTGCCGACCTGCGCGCGCCGACCCCTTCTGCCGCCGCAGAGATCGTCAGCCGCAATCAGCAGGAGCTGCTGCGCCAGCTGCAGGCCGGGCAGCAGCGGCTGGAGATGGCGATGGACTATTTCCTCGCCAGTCGCCAGCGCCGTTTTACCCAGTTGTTCCATCGTCTGCAGCAGCAGCACCCGCAGCTGCGGCTGGCCCGCCAGCAGACCGCTCTGGAACGCCTGCGCCAGCGGATGCGCATCGCCGTGGAATCGCAGTTGAAACGCGCCGATCAGCGGCAAAAGCGTACTGTCCAGCGCCTGAATCACTACAACCCGCAGCCGCGCATCCACCGGGCGCAATCGCGCCTCCAGCAGCTGGAATACCGGCTGGCGGAAACGATGCGTGGCCGGCTCAGCGAGCGGCGTGAACGGTTTGGTCACGCGGTGACCCATCTGGAGGCGGTGAGTCCCTTAGCCACCCTCGCGCGCGGCTATAGCGTCACTTCGGTGAGCGACGGCACGGTACTAAAGCAGACAAAACAGGTCAAAACCGGCGATCTGCTCACCACCCGCCTGAAAGACGGCTGGGTCGAAAGCGAAGTGAGGCAGATTGCGCCGGTGAAAAAAACGCGGGCCAGAAAGCCATCGCCGCCTAAACCAGCGGAATAAATTCCACCCGTTTTTTTGAGATCAGGCCGTGCCCGTGCTGGCAAAAGTAATCCACCGCACCGCACGCTTTCAGCACCTCCAGCGGCTGGTGGCATTCCGGGCAGCGCGCCTCAAGGGCAAATACCCTTTCGCACTGAGCGCAATGCGCGCTGCTGCCTTTGACATCTAACGGCGCGTGGCACAGAGGGCAATCAAGTTCCATAAGCATTCCTTTCAACGTTTATCTGCATCTATTTTACCATGTTCCGGGTTTAATGAGGGCCGCGTAATTGCTGCTGCAACCTGAGCAGCCACTCCACTTCCTCAAGCCGACGCCGCGTCAGCCCGGCCACGCTTTCGGTCGCCCGGGTAAACACATTCTCCGCGCCAAGGATCTGCTCATCGAGACAGTGCGCATAGATCGCTCCGGGCCGGGTCCAGCGCTGGATCCGCTCACCGTCCTGTAGCGTCGCCACCTCGCCATCAGGGGCGCGATCGAGGGCGAGCATTCGCCCATCCCGCAGCCCTATCCGCATTCCCTTTTGCCCGCCCGCGGGACCAGCATATTTGTTAAGCCAGATATTCAGCGGGATATCGCCCAGACGTCCCTGCAGATGCGCCTCTCCCTCGGCGGTGACCATATCCCCATGAGCAATGTCCCGGCCGAGACGGTCTTTCACCGCCCGGACGGCGAGCTCCAGCGTCACATCGCCTCCGCAGCCGAGCAGGGTTTCACGCAGCATCGCCAGGACATGGGTACCGATATCGAGGATCACGCCGTCGGGATGACGCAGCTGCCGGGTATCCAGCTCGCCGGTGGCAAAGTTGAGCGCGACCGGTTCTCCGGCAGCGTTAAAGCCGCTTGGCTCCAGCAAATAGCCTTCGATCCAGACGATATCCTGCGCTGAAAGGTGCGGCGGCGGCAGGCCGCTGGCCTCCTCTTCCGCCTGCCACGGCGGAGCAAGAGCGTTCAGCGCTAACCCACGCGCCATCCAGTGGTCGAGGGCCAGCACGCGACCGGCCTCCCCGGCCGGCGCCAGCAGCGCCCGCAGCCGGGCGGCCTGCTCAAGGTTGGCCACAATCGGTTTCTCCACCACGATGCGGGGAATGGCGCTGGCTAACGTCCTCTCCAGCACAGGCAAGTGCTGGAGAGATGAGGTGGTAATGAAGAGCGTATCCAGGGGTTCGGCCAGCAGCGCCGACAGCGAATTGCGGCGCTGGATCCCCGGCAGCGCTCTGCTGCTATCCAGATCATAGCCCTGGCAGCTATCAATACGGTATCCCAGGCGGCGCAGCGCCGGTAAATAGGCAGTTTCCACCACCGCGCCAAGGCCGATAAAACCAATCTGCATAATAAGTCCACTTTTGAGCCGGTCTGTTTCCGGCGAAGTATCGCGGGATTATGGCGCAAGGTTTTGACATTTACCGGCGCGGCGGCCACAAAAAACCCGCCGAAGCGGGTTTAATGATTATTTGCTTTTCTTGATGTGCTTGATCAGGCGCTTACGTTTACGCATCTGGTTCGGCGTCAGGGTGTTGCGCTTATTGGCGAACGGGTTTTCCCCTTCCTTGAACTGGATACGGATTGGCGTGCCCATCACGTCCAGGGATTTACGGAAATAGTTCATCAGGTAGCGCTTGTAGGAATCCGGCAGATCCTTCACCTGGTTACCGTGGATCACCACGATAGGCGGGTTGTAGCCCCCGGCGTGGGCATATTTCAGCTTCACGCGTCGGCCGCGAACCAGCGGTGGCTGATGATCTTCCGCCGCCATGTTCATGATCCGGGTCAGCATCGCGGTGCTTACGCGGCGGGTAGCGCTATCGTAGGCTTCACGTACCGATTCAAACAGGTTGCCGACGCCGCTGCCGTGCAGGGCGGAGATGAAGTGCACCCGGGCAAAGTCGATAAAGCCCAGACGATAGTCGAGGGTCTCTTTCACCTGCTCCTTCACTTCCTGGCTCAGACCGTCCCATTTGTTGACGACGATCACCAGGGAGCGACCGCTGTTGAGGATAAAGCCCAGCAGCGACAGATCCTGATCGGAGATGCCTTCACGGGCATCAATCACCAGCAGCACGACGTTGGCGTCTTCAATCGCCTGCAGGGTCTTGATGACCGAGAATTTCTCCACCACGTCAGTAATTTTGCCGCGCTTGCGCACCCCGGCCGTATCGATGAGCACGTATTCGCGCTCGTCACGCTGCATCGGGATGTAAATGCTGTCGCGGGTAGTGCCCGGCATATCGTAAACTACCACGCGATCTTCGCCGAGGATGCGGTTGGTGAGCGTCGATTTACCGACGTTGGGACGTCCGACAATCGCCAGTTTGATCGGCAGATCCTGCGGATTGAAGTCGTCTTCCGGCTCTTCTTCCGCTACACCGTTCTGCTCAGCTTCGAATTTTGCCCAGTATTCGGCGTCTTCATCCACCTCTTCCTGCGGATTAACCTCATCTACCCATGGCAGCAGGGCCTGCTCCAGCAGGCTGGTCACGCCGCGGCCGTGCGAAGCGGCAATAGGATAGATATCGCCCAGGCCAAGCGACCAGAAGTCCGCCATCGCCTGGTCGACGTCGATGCCGTCGGTTTTGTTAGCCACCAGGAAGGTGGGCTTTTCACGAGAGCGCAGGTGTTTAGCGATCGCGATGTCCGCCGGCATCAGGCCCGCGCGCGCATCGACCATAAACAGCACCACATCGGCCTCTTCGATTGCCAGCAGCGACTGCTCCGCCATCCGGGTTTCCACGCCCTCTTCCGTACCATCAATACCACCGGTATCGATACAGATGAATTCGCGGCCTTCGACTTCGGCCCGACCGTACTTACGGTCACGAGTCAGCCCCGGGAAATCCGCAACCAGCGCATCACGAGTGCGCGTCAGGCGGTTAAAGAGCGTGGATTTTCCAACGTTAGGGCGCCCGACAAGCGCGACCACAGGTATCATGTTAAATGCCTCATACAATCACTAAGCAACATCGTCATAACGACGTTTTTAAAAAAGTCAAAACGGCCCCTGTCTGCCAGGGGCCGTTTCTTAATCACTCACGACAGCGGTAATTAACGCGTAATCGCGTACAGCGTACCGTCTTTCGCCTGGATCAGCAGTCGACCATCGGCCACAACCGGGTCGGTCAGGAAGCCGGAGCTGTCCACTTTCTGCTGCGCCACAAAATGGCCATCTTCCGGGTTCACCCAGTGCATATAGCCTTCGCTATCGCCGACCACCAGATTGCCATTATACAACACCGGCGCGGTCAGCAAACGGTGCAGCAGATCGCTTTGTGTCCACAGGGTCACGCCGCCATCGGTAGTCAGCGCCAGCAGGCGGTCATTCTGGTCAACCAGATAGATACGGTTGCCATCGACGATGAAATCATTCACCGAACCCAGCTCGCGTTTCCACATAATCTGGCCGCTACGCAGATCCAGCGCGGTCAGGTTACCGTTATAAGCCAGCGCATAGACAACGCCGTTGACGATAATCGGCGTGGTGTCGACGTCGCTCAGACGGTCGATTTCCGTCGGCCCGGTGGCCGTGGAAATACGCTGCTGCCAAATCATCTGCCCCTGCTGCATCAATACCGCGCTGACGCGGCCATTGTCGCCGCCCACGATCGCCGCGCCGTAGGCGGTGGCCGGAGCGGATTCGCCGCGCAGGGAGAGCGCAGGCATATCCAGGTTCACCGTCCATTTCACGGCGCCATCGGTCTCATTCAGCGCCTGCAGCTGGCCGTTACTGGTGTGGACCAGCACCATGCCATCGCTCACCACCGGGCGCGACAGCGCTTCGCCGGCGACGCGGGTTTGCCAGGCCACGGTACCATCGCTGGTATTCAGCGCATACAGCTGCGCTTTTTCACTGCCGATATAAACATGGCCGCCCGAGACGGTCACACCGCCGGAAAGCAGCGCCGGGGTACGCGAGAACCAGCCATCTTTCTCCGCAAGATTCACCGACCATACCTCTTTACCGTCGTCGGCATTCAGCGCTTTGACGGTGCCTTTACGGTCAGCGGCATAAACCACGCCGTCGGCGAAGGCCGGATGAAGGTTAGAGTAAAATTCGCCGATACCATCGCCAACCGAGGTGCTCCAGGACGTGGACGGCGTAAACTGGTTTTCTACCGTCGGCAGCGGTGACATTTTCACCACATCTTCTTCGCTATTAAACAGCGAACACCCGCTCAGCAAGGTAACGGAAAGCAGCCCTGGCAACAGTAATTTACGCAATTGCATCGAGTCCCTCTCAGATGGACAAATTATTCATTTTCATACGCATCATTTCGCTGAGCGCAGGAGAAGCATCGCTTTTCACGCCAGCTTCCCACGCCGCACGGGCCCCTTGCTTATCGCCTTTGCTCAACAGAATTTCGCCGCGCAAATCAGCCACAATAGCGGTCCAGCCTTCACCTTTAATGCTGTCGAGGGTTTTCAGCGCCGCATCAGCCTGCTTCATCTGCAGTTGAACGCGGGCAAGACGCATACTGATAACCGATTTCAGATTATCATCAGACGCGGCAGCCAGCCCCTGCTGAAGCTGCTTTTCGGCGTTCGGCAGATCGTTCTGTTCAACAAAATGCTGTGCCAGCTCGAGAGAAGCGAAGGCGCCGTAGGTATTTTTATTGTCAGCCGCGAACTTCTCCGCCCCTGACAGCACTTCTGGCGTATTTGATTTCAGCGCGGAAGTCGCCTGTTCGTAAGCCAGCGACGCGTCTCTGGCGGTATCCTGCTGATGGGAGGTCCAGTAGCGCCAGCCAACCAGCGCGCCAATCCCTAAAATCACCCCGACCGCCAGCGCTTTGCCGTTTTCGGCAAAGAAGCGCTTCAGCGCATCGACCTGATCGTTCTCGTTGTTAAAAGTTTCCACGCAGTCCTTCTCCTGACTAATAATTCCCGGGAGATTAACCCAGAAGTGTGCGCAAATGCGCGGCAACGCTCTCCTGCGTTACGGTAGTTTGCTCACCTGAGCGTAAATCCTTCACTACCACGTTTCCGTCAGCGATCTCTGACTCACCCAGCACCAGCGCGACGCGTGCGCCCCACTTATCAGCGCGGGCGAACTGCTTCTTAAAGTTGCCGCCACCGTGGTTGGTCATCAGTTTCACGCCCGGTAGCGCATCGCGAACCTGCTCAGCCAGACGCATGGCGGCGGACTGAGTATCAGTTCCGGAGGCTACCAGGTATATATCGACAACAGGATCGGCTTTAAATTCCGGATTCACTGCCTGGACCAGTAAAACAAGACGTTCCAGACCCATGGCGAAGCCCACGCCCGGGGTGGCACGACCGCCAAGCTGCTCAACCAGACCGTCGTAACGGCCGCCGGCGCAGACGGTGCCCTGGGAACCGAGACTGGTGGTCACCCACTCAAACACGGTGCGGTTATAGTAGTCGAGACCGCGCACCAGGCGCTGGTTGACGGTATAGCGGATCCCGGCATCGTCAAGCAACGCGCACAGGCCGGCAAAGTGGGCTTTCGACTCTTCGTCGAGATAATCGCCGAGCGCCGGCGCGTCGTTCAGCAGCGCCTGCACGTCCGGGTTTTTGGAGTCCAGCACCCGCAGCGGGTTGGTATACATCCGGCGTTTGCTGTCTTCATCAAGCTTATCGGTAAACTGCTCGAGATAAGCCACCAGCGCGTCGCGGTAGTTGGCGCGGGCTTCCAGCGAACCGATGGAGTTCAGCTCAAGGCTGACGTGATCGGAGATGCCCAGCTCACGCCACCAGCGCGCGGTCAGCATGATCAGCTCCGCATCGATGTCCGGCCCCTGCAGGCCGAAAACTTCGGCGCCGATCTGATGGAACTGGCGGTAACGGCCTTTCTGCGGACGCTCGTGGCGGAACATCGGCCCGACGTACCACAGGCGCTGTTCTTGATTGTACAGCAGACCATGTTCGATGCCGGCTCGTACGCAGCCCGCCGTCCCTTCCGGACGCAGCGTCAGGCTGTCGCCGTTGCGGTCCTCAAAGGTGTACATCTCTTTTTCAACCACGTCGGTCACTTCGCCGATCGCGCGTTTGAATAACGGGGTCTGCTCTACAATCGGCAAACGGATTTCGCTGTAACCGTAGCTACCGAGCACCTGCTTCAGTGAGCCTTCAATGCGCTGCCAGAGAGCGGTTTCGCCCGGCAGATAATCGTTCATGCCACGGATGGCTTGAATGTTCTTTGCCACGTTTATTCTCTTTATATATACAAAAATGAACCCCGGCGCCTCGCGCCCGCAGGTTCAATCATACACGGGAAGCGTATCGCTTCCCAACACGTTATTTTGCTTCAAGCTGTTGAACGTCAATCCGACGGGCTTCATCGAGCATCGAGGCTTTGGCGCGGATCCGCGCTTCAAGCTGGTCGATCATGTCGTTGTTGTCCAGGCGATCTTTACGCACGCCGTCTTCATACAGGCCACTTTTCTTGTTGCCGCCGGTCACCCCGAGGGTGGAAACCAGCGCTTCGCCCGGGCCGTTCACCACGCAGCCGATGATCGAAACATCCATCGGGGTGATGATATCTTCCAGACGTTGCTCCAGGGCGTTCACCGTACCGATAACGTCAAACTCCTGACGCGAACAGGTCGGGCAGGCGATGAAGTTAATACCGCGGGAACGGATACGCAGCGATTTGAGGATATCGAAGCCAACCTTGATCTCCTCCACTGGATCCGCCGCCAGCGAGACGCGCAGCGTATCGCCGATCCCTTCGGACAACAGCAGCCCAAGACCGATCGCCGATTTCACCGCGCCGCTGCGCGCACCGCCCGCTTCGGTGATCCCGAGGTGCAGCGGCTGATCGATCTGTTTCGCCAGCAGGCGATAAGACTCTACCGCCAGGAAGACGTCAGAGGCTTTAACGCTGACTTTAAACTGATCGAAGTTAAGGCGATCGAGATGATCAACGTGGCGCATGGCAGATTCGAGCAGCGCCTGCGGCGTCGGCTCGCCATATTTTTCCTGCAGATCTTTTTCCAGCGAGCCGGCGTTGACGCCAATGCGGATCGGGATGTTTTTATCCCGTGCGCAATCTACGACCATGCGGATGCGCTCTTCGTTGCCGATGTTGCCTGGGTTGATACGCAGGCAGTCGACGCCATATTCTGCGACTTTCAGCGCAATACGGTAGTCAAAGTGGATATCGGCGACCAGCGGGACGTTGACCTGCTGTTTGATCAGTTTGAACGCCTCAGCGGCGTCCATCGTCGGAACAGAGACGCGGACAATATCCGCGCCTACGCGCTCTAACGCTTTGATTTGATTTACGGTCGCAGCCACATCAGTGGTGCGCGTATTGGTCATTGACTGAACGGCGATGGGAGCCCCATCGCCAATTGGCACATTACCAACGTAAATACGTTTAGATTTTCTACGTTGAATCGGAGCCTGGTTATGCATGAAAAATCTCCCGCGTTACCCGTCTGTTACTGCGCCGGTGATGATTCGGCATTAAGGGTCAGACGCGCAACCTGGTTAGTTCTGATAAAACGACTTAAATCGACAGGCTTGCCCAGATACAGGATCTCTACCGCAGCCGGGGCGCCAATTTTCAGCTTATACGGTGCCTGACCGCTCAGGTTCAGATTTCCGCCTTTACGCTGCAGGCCGCTGAACAATTTTTTGCCGGTGGCATCGCTCACTTCCAGCCAGCAGTCGGCGGAAAAGTTCATCACCAGATCCTGCGCCGATGCCGCCGGGTTCGTCACGTTCGCCTGATTGGTCGGCAACGGCGTGGCCGGGGTAGCCGGCGCCGTCGGGGCTGCGCCTGCGGTATCGACATTGGCCTGGGAAGGCGCGACAACGGCGTTATTGTCCGCTGGCGTCTGAGCCGGTGCGCTGGTGGTCGGGGCGCTGGCGGTATCAGTTGGCGCGCTGTTCGCAGCGCTATCGGCGGTCGGGGCTGCCGGGGCGCTGGTATCCAGCGGCACGCTCTGGCTACTGGTGTCACCGCTGTTCAGCTCAGCGGAAGACTGATCGGCCATGGTGGAAATCTCTTCCTGCTGCGCCTTATGGTCTTGCCACCACCAGGCGCCGCTCAGGCCGATAACCACAAACAGCACCAGCCAGGTGAAGCTCATCAGCCAGCCGTCGCGTTTTTTGCGACGTTTACCTAAAGAGAAGCTCTGCATTGGCGCGACTTTCGCCGCACGGATGGGCGCTTGCTTGGCCATCATCGGCAGCAGCTCGTCTTCTGGAATATGTACGAGGCGAGCATAGGAGCGGATGTAACCGCGCAGGAAGGTGGAAGCGAGGTCGGCAGGCGCCTTATCGTCTTCAATATCACGAACCGTGGACACCTTCAGGCATAAGCGTTCTGCCACCGCTTGCTGGCTAAGTCCGAGTTGTTCGCGGGCGTGACGCAGACGCGCGCCCGTGGTGTTTGCTTCTTGATGATCTTGAGTGGCTTCAGTATTCATTCGCTACAACTACTGGTACGTGAAATTTAAAGTTCAGCGCGGGAAAAAGCCGGCGCCGCGAGACATCTGTGGTACGTCAGCCTCACAGTATAGGACTGTCAGCCGCGCGATCACAGAGACGAATCAAAATTGAATGCTAAGCGGTTGTTGTGCCGCTACATACTGCCTCAAAGTCGACAAAAACGCACCGTAATTATTAACCGAATCAGCGTATTTCGCCTGGCTATAGGTCATAAATATGGCCCGTGCCGCCTGCGCTGCACGGGCCATCATTTGTCAGACCGCTTTTACGTCAATCGCTTCGCCCTGCATCCGCTTACGCAGCGTGCGCTTGGTACGATCGATAACATCGCCCGCCAGCTGACCGCAGGCGGCGTCGATATCGTCGCCGCGCGTTTTACGCACGATGGTGGTAAAGCCGTACTCCATCAGGACTTTGGAGAAACGGTCGATGCGGCTGTTGGAGCTGCGGCCATACGGCGCGCCCGGGAACGGGTTCCATGGGATCAGGTTGATCTTACACGGCGTATCTTTCAGCAGCGCCGCCAGTTCGTGGGCGTGCTCGGTGCCGTCGTTGACATGATCCAGCATCACGTACTCGATGGTCACCCGGCCCTGGTTGGCGTTGGACTTCGAAATATAGCCGCGCACCGAGTTGAGGAAGGTCTCAATGTTGTACTTTTTGTTGATCGGGACGATTTCGTCACGAATGGTATCGTTCGGCGCGTGCAGGGAGATCGCCAGCGCGACGTCGATCATATCGCCGAGTTTATCCAGCGCCGGCACCACGCCGGAAGTCGACAGGGTGACGCGACGTTTGGAGAGGCCAAAGCCGAAATCGTCGAGCATGATTTCCATCGCCGGAACGACGTTGTTGAGGTTCAGCAGCGGCTCGCCCATGCCCATCATCACCACGTTGGTGATCGGACGTACGCCGGTGGTCTTCACCGCGCCGACGATTTTCGCCGCGCGCCAGACCTGGCCGATAATTTCGGAAACCCGCAGGTTGCGGTTAAAACCCTGCTGGGCGGTGGAGCAGAATTTACACTCCAGCGCGCAGCCTACCTGGGAGGAGACGCACAGGGTGGCGCGGTCTTCTTCCGGGATATAGACGGTCTCGACGCGCTGATCGCCAACGGCAATCGCCCATTTGATGGTCCCGTCGGTTGAGCGTTGTTCTTCAACTACTTCCGGGGCGCGGATCTCCGCCACTTCTTTCAGTTTACTGCGCAGGACTTTGTTGATGTCAGTCATCTCATCAAAGTCGTCGCAGCAGTAGTGATACATCCATTTCATCACCTGATCGGCGCGGAAAGGCTTCTCGCCCATGTTTTTGAAAAACTCGCGCATCTGCTGACGGTTTAAATCCAGCAGGTTGATTTTGGCATCTTTGTTCGGCACCGTCAGAGCGGCGGTATCAGGCGTGACAATTTGTTCAGACATAATGTTTTCCGGCCTCGTTATTACACGTTATGGCCCCAGGTGGGTTGAAAAAGAAACGCCCCGGAGAGCGACAGCTCGTCCAGGGGCGCTATATTCTACAAATTCTGGCGCATCATTGCCACGTTTGCACAAAGCAATGATAAAAAATCTGTAACTGACTGCTCAATCCTCTAAGGCTTTTCGATTGTCGCAAGGCGGCAAGCAAGTGACAAATTCGTCGGGAACGAATTTGACCAGCCGTAGGCTGGCCTCCGGTGAGAGGCAGGAGCCTCTCATTAATCCCCGGGAGCATAGATAACTATGTGACCGGGGTGAACGCGCGCAGCCAACGCCGCGACGGTTGAAAAGACGACGAGGATTAGCGAGTGCGCGGGCAAACCTCGCCTTCAGCAAAGAAGAACGCGATTTCGCGAGCAGCGGATTCTACAGAGTCGGAACCGTGGGTGCCGTTCTCGGTGAAGCTGTCAGCGTAGTCAGCGCGCAGGGTACCCGCCAGCGCGTTTGCCGGGTTGGTCGCGCCCAGCAGATCACGGTGACGCTGAACCGCGTTTTCACCTTCCAGGACGGAAACCACGATCGGGCCGGAGGTCATGAACTCAACCAGACCGTCGAAGAACGGGCGACCTTCGTGCTCAGCATAGAAACCACGAGCCTGCTCAACGGTCAGGTGCAGCATTTTGGTGCCGACGATTTTGAACCCTGCAGCTTCAAAGCGGGAAAAGATGCTGCCAATAACGTTTTTTGCCACCGCGTTTGGTTTGATGATGGAAAAAGTACGTTCAATAGCCATGATTACCTCTAATTAAATGTTCTGTTGTTGCACATACGATCGTATGGCCTGGCGCGCATTATAATGAGCATCCCCGCCCCTGCCTACGGATGAAGGTAACATTTTGTTAAAATAAGATGAGTATTGAAAACACAAACCGCCAACAACAAATTTACCCTGGTTATTGCAGGGTGAAACGCGCGGCCGCCGTTTGCCCTGCCTCATCCATCACCACCAGCTGCCACTCGCCGGGCTTATCCAGGGTTAGCGTGGTTCTCGCGCCGGCGGCATCTATCGGCTGGCCGTTGATAAACCACCAGCGCCGCCCTTCCCCACCGCTGGTTTGCAGGGGCAACATCACCCGCGCCTCGCCCGGCAGACGTTTAATCACCGCCCCCTCGCGGACCCCGGAGAGCACCAGCGGTGCGACATCCTGAGTTTGCAGCGGCGGACATGCCCTTGATGCCGGCCCCAGACGCGCGGCGCGACGCTCACCCGGCGGTAGCCAGGGCTCCAGCGGCAGCGGCCAAACCTCAACCACCGTTTCGCGCGCCCCGGGACAATCCGCCGCCACCCGTTCGCCGTGTTCATTACGCCACACCGGGAAGCGGATCCCGCGCACGCCCTCCTGCCCCGGCAGCAGCAGGGTCGGTGGCTGGATGTCTTCCAGCAGCCAGCTGGCCAGGCGACGACGGCAGTTGCTGTCGCCCGCCGGCAGCGCCTGGCCGCCGGGCCAGCAGAGCGTCCCGCGGCTGACCGTTGCCGGGCGCGGATCGACCGGCAGGCCGCCGCGGCTCATCGCCGGGCGGGCGAGCAGCAGATTATTGACCTGATTGAGCAACGGCACCGCGCTGGCGAAACCAAACTGCCCCACCACCGGCGTACCGTCCGGACGCCCGGTCCAGATGCCTATCAGATAACGCGCATTGAGACCCACCGCCCATGCATCGCGATACCCGTAGCTGGTGCCGGTCTTCCAGGCCAGCGGCACCACTTGCGGGAGTGAGGCATCGGGAACCGGTTGCGCTTCGCCGGCCAGGATGCGCCGGACGATCCACGCCGCCCCCGGGGATAGCAGCGCCCTTTCCACCAGCGGGTCTCCGGGCTTCATGCGCAGCCGCGCCGCCTTCCCGTGGCGGGCAAAGGCGCTGTATGCCGCGACGATATCTTCCAGCCTCGCCCCGGCGCCGCCGAGGATCAACGACAGATTTGGCTCGGCACCGGCGGGCAGCATCAGGGGCAACCCGGCATTGCGCAAATTCGCCGCGAAACGTTTGGGTCCGTAGGCTTCAAGCACCTGGACCGCCGGCAGATTCAGGGATCGCACCAGCGCCTCGCTGGCGCTCACCGGGCCGTGAAAGCCGCTGTCAAAGTTACCGGGGCGATAATCGCTAAAGCGCCGCGGCACATCCTGCAATAACGACGACGGATGAATCAGCCCCTCATCCATCGCCAGCGCATAAATGAAGGGTTTCAACACCGACCCCGGCGAACGGACCGCCGACGCCATATCAATGTGGCCAAAGCGGCTGTCGTCCGTAATATCCGCCGAACCCACCCAGCCGCGGACTTTCATATCCGTGTGATCGACCACGACCATCGCCAGCGAACTGCGCGGCGGCAGGCGCGATTTCCAGTTCAGCGCCAGATCCTCAAGCTGCCGCTGGAGTCCGGCATAGAGGGTCGTCACCACCTTTTCATCACCACTGCTCGCCAGCGCCCGACGGGCGAAGAGCGGCGCCAGCTGCGGCATCTGGCGCGGAAACAGCCACACCGGCTCCTCCATCGCCTCCTTTACCGCCTGCTCCGGCCAAACGCCCTGACTGACCATACGCGCAAGCACTTTATCGCGCGCCGCCTGGGCCCGCTGCGGCCAGCGGTCCGGACGTAAACGGCTAGGCGCCTGGGGAAGCACCGCCAGCAGCGCCGCCTCGCCGTAGCTAAGCCTGGCAGGCGGCTTCCCGAGATAGGCCCAGCTGGCCGCGCCGATACCCTGCAGGGTGCCGCCAAATGGCGCGCGGTTCAAATAGAGGGTCAGAATGTCGCTTTTTGACAGATGCCACTCCAGCTGCAGCGCACGCCACAGCTGGCGCAGCTTGCCGCCGAAAGTGCGGGGGTGGGGATCGAGCAGGCGCGCCACCTGCATGGTAATCGTGCTGCCGCCGGAAATGACCCGCCCGGAGGTAAGATCCTGCCAGGCGGCGCGCACTACAGCGAAGGGATTGACCCCCGGATGGCGCCAGAACCAGCGGTCTTCATACTGGATGAGCGCCTGAAGATAACGCGGCGACACGTCGGCGAGAGTGACCGGATAACGCCAGACGCCCTGCGCGTCGGCAAACCGCCACAGCGGCGTCCCGTCCTCCGCCACCACCACGCGGGCGGGCGTAACGTCCCGTAGCGGCAGCGGCCACAGGCGATCGGCCGCCAGCACCGCCAGCCACAGCAGAAAAATAAACGCCGCCAGCCCGCGCCAGCAGCGTTTTACCCGAGGCAATACGCGCATTTACGGCGTCACGGTGAGCGGGCCGCTGGCCGCTCCGGTCGCCCGCCACTGCGGCACATACATCGATTCCACCTGCGGCTGCGGGACCTGATAAGTGCCCGGCGTCACCGCTCGCGCCAGATAGACCAGCGTCACCGGCTGACCTTCATTGACCGCGACTGCGGCGACGAAGCGGTCATCGCGGAACTCGATATGCTGAATATCCGCCTGCTGCATCTGGTTAAGCAGGTTTTGCACCGCTTCGCCATTCTCCTGCAGGCTGGCGCTGCTGTTGGCCAAATTCTGGTTTTCCAGCTCCAGACCGGCTGGCAACAGATCAACCACCAGCGCGTCAGGCACGTTGCGTTTGGCGGTCACCTCCAGCTTGACGAGTACCAGTTCGCCGCTGCGCAGTGATGACAGCGATTTCTGCTGCCCCTGGGTATCGAAAATAGTTCGTTCAATCCCCAGGACGTTACCGCCCGGCTGCGGCGCGCTTTGCGGATAGCCGCTGCTGTCGAGGCGCAGCCACAGCGGCTGGCTGCCGGTGTTGCTCACCTGCAGTGCCGCCAGCCGATCGCCGTCGAGGTTGCGGGTTTGCGCTTTGTCGCCGGTCAGCGGCTCCGCCTGCAGCGAGGTTTGCGCCTGCCAGCTGCCCGGCAGGTCGGCCAGCGTCCGTCCGGCAAGGAACAGGGCGTTGGTTTCCTGGGTCGACAGCCAGCGCTGGCCATAGGCCTCTTCCGACAGCGTACTCAAAAGCTGATTTTGCACCTCCGGCAGCAGCTTATTCTCTTCCAGCAGCGCCAGCTTCAGGGCGTCATCGCGAAGCGGGCTACCGTAATCGCCCAGCCAGCGTTTCTCATCCTGACGCGGGGTGGCAACCGCCAGCTTCAGCGCGGCGTCGCCGCGCGGCGCATCACCCATGGTTTTCAGCGCGATGCCGAGCTGCAACAGCGGCAAGCCGGATCGCGCCTGGTCGTGACGGCTCCAGATTTCACGCAAGGCGCCGAGGGGGGCTTTTTGCTGACGCGCCAGCACCAGCGCGGCATAGGCCTGAGCGGCAAAGCGGCTGGCCTGGGCGTCGTCGCTGTAGCGTACGGTCATCAGCCCCGGCTCCTGCAGGTAGCGCAGCAGGCGTTCATTGCCTTTATTGATAGCGTTGACCGGCACGCTGTAACCCTGCTCGCCGGCGCGAACGAGGAAATCCATGGCGTAAGCGGTCAGCCAGTACTCTTCCGGCCCCTCTTTATCCCATAGCGCAAAGCCGCCGTTTTCCAGCTGCATCTGCAGCAGGCGCGAGATGCCGACATCGATTGCCGCGCGGCGTTTTTCGTCGCTATCGCCGCTGATGCCCAGCGCCTTTAGCTGCGCCGCGCTGGTATACAGGGACGGGAACAGACCGCTGGCGGTCTGCTCAAGGCAGCCGTAAGGATAGGCTTTCAGATCGCGGATATAACGCGCGAGATTCAGCGGCGGCTTGCCGCTGAGCAGCAGCTGGCCCTGCAGCGTCTGCGGGGCGAAACCTGCCGATTGTGCCGCTGGCGCCTGCCAGCTTTCGCCGGGCTGCAGCACGGCGCCGCTGTTGACGGTCTGCGCCGGGAACGCCGGACGAACGCCGATTTTCCACTGTTTCTGCAGCGGGGCGAAGGTTTCCCCCGGCAGGCTCAGGCCGCTGATCGTGGCGTTCACCTGGCCATCGCCGAAGCCCGCCAGCGCGCTCACCGGCACAAACAGCGTGCTGCGTGCCCCCGGCGCCAGCTGCACCGGCGGCAGTTGACCCTCGGTCAAGGACACCAGCCCGCTGGCGGCAAGATGCACCTGCAGGGTTTGCGGTTTATCGGTCAGGTTGCTGAGATCCAGCGCCAGACGCGTAGTGTCGCCGCTGGCGAGGAAGCGCGGAGTGTTCAGCTCGGCGATGACCGGGGCGGCCACCACCACTTTATCTTCGCTGCTGCCAAAGTCATTCGCCGTCCAGGCCTGAGCCATCACCCGCAGTTCGCCGTTAAAATCACCGATCGGCAGCGTCACCGTCCCTTCGCCCTGATCGTTCAGCACCACCGGCTGCGCTTGTTGGGCGATGATGGTCACATGGTTAACCGGCGGTTTACCGCCACGTTTTAACTCGTCGCCATCGCCGCCGAAGCGCAGGCTGGCCACACGTCCCTGTCCTTCAATGACCTGGCCGTAAATATCATAGATATCCGCCCCATAACGTTTCTGGCCAAAGAAGGCGTTCCACGGATCCGGGGTGGCGTAATCGGTAATATTCAGCACCCCGCTATCGACCGCCGAAAGCAGAACGTTCACCTGTTTCGGCGCCTCGCCCTCTTTGACGCTGGCTTTCACTTTCACCGTCAGCGGCTGGTTGGGGCGCATTTTATCCGGGGCCTCCAGCGCCAGCGTCAGGCGACGGTTTTCATCGCCCAGCGGCAGATGCAGCAGGCCCACCGCGCGTTTCGGCGTCGCCGAGCGGGATTTATCGCCAGGACGAACCACCAGTGTGCTGAGGTAGAGGTCGTGGCGATTCCAGGCTTTATCCACCGGGATCGACAGGTCCATCCCCTCGGCAGGTACGTCAATCTCCTGCCACCACAGCGGCCCTTCGCTGGATTCCACCATCGCGTAGCCTTTACCCGCCGCCGGGGCAGCAATGTGCAGCCTGATGGTGTCACCCGGCTTATAGCTCGGTTTATCCAGCTTCATGGTGACCCGGTCCGGGCGCGCTGCGCCGGTGCCTTCGCTGTTATCCTGCCAGCTGTAACCCGCCCAGAAGCGCACGCTGCTGACGACATCGTCCGGTCCTCTCACCTCCAGGCGATAGGAGCCCCACTCTACCGGAAAGCTCACTTTACCGATCTGGCCGGCCTGCAAATCCAGCGACTCCTCGCCCTCCTGCAGATCTTTTTGATCGAACTGCGACTGCCAGCCTTCGCTGTCGGACCAGTTCCAGTAATAATCGCGGCGCTCGCGGATCAGCCGTACCTGCAGGCCGGAAACGGCTTTTTTCTCGCCTTTGGCGTCGGCATAGACGATATCAAACGCGGCGTTGCTGTTTTCATCCACCACCGGCTGCTTCACCGTAGTGTCAGTGCGGTAGTCGTAAACGTCCTTCAGGGTAAATTGCGGGCGGATCCCCGGCAGCGCCTCGGCAGGCCAGATCGGCTGCATAACCGTACGGGTGACCGGACGCCCGCCGGACTCCAGCAGGCTCGCCTGCAACACCACCTGCAGCGGCGAATGGCTATCCTGCCACTGGCTTGAGGTCGTCACTTCACCATGGCCGTTTTCATCCAGCGTCAGCTGGACTTCATCAAGGCTGCGGGAGAGATTTTCTTCCGCGATATCGCCGAACTGGAAGCCCGGCAGAGCGGCGACGGCGTCGCGCAGCGGGCGCAGGAACAGTTTGCCCTGCAGCTGGTTGCCGCTGGCCGACGCGCCGTAGAGATAAGCGCCGCTGACGCCAAAGGCGACATCGGCATTCGGCGCGACAGGCGCCGCCTGCGGCGTCAGCTTCAGCGCCATGCGTTCCGGCATGAAGTCTTCGACGTGGAAATCCCATTCGCGGGGCTGATTGTCGCCAGTGCTGGCGCGAATGTGCCACATGCCGGTGGCCGCGCCGCTGTCGAGCGGATAAGTAAACTGGTACAGGCCGTTAACCGGCTTGCTCATCACCGAGCGGATCACCTGGCCATCCGGCTGGACCACCTCCAGCTTCACCGGCTGTTCCGCCAGCGGCTTGCCGTCGCTATCGCGCAACAGCGCATTGAGGATCACCGTTTCGCCCGGACGATAGAGATCCCGTGGGCCAAACATAAAGAACTGTTTACTGAAGCCAGGCGCGCCGGCAATGGAGAACTCCGCCAGATCCAACGCCGGCAGTTTGAGGTCAAGGAGCGTGGTCTGCCCCTCTTTGCGCGCCAGCAGCAGCGCGGCTTCTTTATCGGTTTGCAGGGTGACGTGACCCTGGCTATCGCTTTTCGCCTGCGCCAGGGTCTGCCCTTTGGCGTTGAGCAACTGGACGTCGATACCAGACTGGGCGGCGCCGTTTTCCAGGCTCTGGGTAAAGACGTCCAGCCGGTTATGGTAACGATGCGCCGACACGCCGATGTCACTAAGGGTAAACAGCGTCGCCGCGTTGCTGTAGCTATAATGACCCGCCGGGTTCATGACCGCCACGTAGACGCCAGGCTGCTGGAGCGGCTTGATGTCGCTCAGCGGCAGCAGCAGCTTTTCGCGGGTATTGCGCGCCGGATTGAGGTCAAAGCGGCCGCTGTATACCAGATCGGCCATCTTCAGCAGCTCGTCGGATTCCCAGTTGCTTAATGAATTGCGGTATTCCCACTGACTGACGAAGGCCGAGAGCGATTCCGGCTTAATGCGGAAGAAGTTCACGTCGACGTTATCGACGTTCAGCGCCATCACCGGTAGCCCGGCGATCACGTTGCCCGGCAGCAGCGAGCCGCGGCTGGCAAACCCAACGCTTGGCGCGATATCACGGGTGGTCAGAGTCTTCTCGAATGGTTTATCGAGCGTCGCCTTGTTCAGGGCGACCAGCGTCGGGTCGACCGAGACAATCAGCTCGCGCTTTGGCTCCAGGTGACGCAGACGCAGCTCTTTGAGGTTCGGCGCCAGCTCCCAGGCGCCATCTACCTTACCGCTCTTCTTATCTACCAGGTGTACGCTGCGGGAGAAATCCTGGTCCGGCTGCAGCGGCACGGAAAAGGTCAGCACCAGGGTCGCGGCGCCATCCAACTGCACCTCCGAGGCGTCGAGCAGCGTCAGCGCTTTGCCCTGACTTTTTTCCGCCAGCGCCGCCAGCTGGGCGCTGTCCGGTTTTGCCGCCGCGCCAGGGCCGCTATCGGCGGCCGGCGTCGGGGCCGAAGCCTGCGGTGCACCGCTGTCATCACACCCGGTTAATGAAAATGCGGTAAGGAGCGCCAGTGACAGCGCCGCTAAACGAAATGGTTTCATCCTTCTAACCCCTCGGCCGGTGGGCCTGATGCAAATTATCACTTTTTATTATGCGTTAAGGCGGCGCTTCTCAACAGTGATGACGCGGGTTTCTGCCGATTAATCAGAAAAGTGCCGTGACGTCGTCCCCACTCTGGCGTCCTTAACTTGTCAGCACCCGATAAAACGCCGACAATTCAGTCATGAATAGTAAAACGGAGGCACCTATGTCCACCTCGTTTTTTGTCGCCGCCGACTGGCTGGCGGAACATATTGATGACCCGGAGATCCAGATTATCGACGCCCGCATGGCGCCCGCCGGACAGGAGGCCCTGCGCGATATGGCCGCGGAGTACCGCGCCGGCCATGTGCCGAACGCGCTGTATTTCGATATCGAGGCGCTGTCCGATCACACCAGCCCGCTGCCGCATATGATGCCGCGCGCCGAGGCGTTTGCCGTCGCCATGCGCGAACTGGGCGTCTGCAGCGATAAGCACCTCGTGGTTTATGACGAAGGCAATCTGTTTTCCGCGCCTCGCGCCTGGTGGATGCTGCGCGCCTTTGGCGTGGAGAAGGTGTCGATTCTGGCCGGTGGACTGGAGGGCTGGCGCCGCGACGAACTGCCGCTGGAACAAGGGGTGCCGGAGGTGGCCGAAGGGGAATTCGACGTACGCTTCGATCCTCAGCAAATTAAGCGCCTGACCGACGTGCTGCTGGTCAGCCATGAAGGGTCGGCGCAGATTGTCGATGCGCGTCCGGCGGCCCGGTTTAACGGCCTGGCTGACGAACCGCGCCCGGGCCTGCGGCGCGGGCATATTCCCGGCGCGCTTAACGTGCCGTGGACGGATCTGGTGATTAACGGCGAGCTGAAGACCGTCGACGAGCTGAACGACATCTTTTTGCGTCAGGGCGTCGATTTTGACCGGCCCATTATCGCCAGCTGCGGCTCCGGCGTGACGGCGGCGGTGGTGGTGCTGGCGCTCACCACGCTTGGCGTGAACGGCGTCTGCCTGTACGACGGCTCATGGAGCGAATGGGGGGCGCGCAGCGATCTGCCGATTGAACCGGCTCCTGCCGCTCAGTAAACGCCGTATGGCCGCGGGCGCCCCGTTCCGCGGCCACTAAATAATTTCTGATTTTCCCCGCCTCTTTCTCCTGCCAGCCGCTAAACCGGTTACTCTGTGCTGCCGCAGGGCTTGCGCCTGCCGTGTTCGCTTTACTGCCGCCCACTATATAAGGAAATTGAATGATGGCTTTTTCATTACCGGATCTCATGGATGTCGTACACAAGCACAACCGCAATCCCACCCCAAAACCGATGTCCGTAGAGGAAGTGGATCGCCTGCGAGTACGGAAATACCGCGATCCGCAAAATAGCGAAACCGTGGCGCTTCCGGAAAGTTTGAAAGCGCTGCTGGCTTACGATTGCCAGCTGACAAGCCCCCACGGTCAACGGGTGCTGGAATCGGTTCTGGACGCCATTGATGAACATGGCGTCCTGCTTTCCGACTCGCTGGATGAAGATGCTTATTATATGAATGGCCTTGATATGATCGGGCTGGATATTGAAGAGCTGATGCCCGTCTGGAACGACGATCCGCGTCTTCCTGCCCTGATTCGCCTCTGCCATCCCGGAGATCAGCAGGTATTTATCTATGTCACCGAGCGTGATGAACAGGGTGAATATCCTGTCGTCCGCTTCGAGGGTAAAGAGAATGACCTTTGGCTGGCAGAATCGTCACTGATTGAATATCTGCAGGAGATTTTTGCCGGTGGAGAGGAGAGCCACGACGAATGGCAGCATCAGCAAGCCCTCAACCAGGCACGCGATGGCGCCTTGCTGGAGCTGGAATATCTTCATGAGGATCTTTACGCCAGGCTCGAAGGTTGCCCTGACTAATTCACCATCTCCCGCCGAAAGCGCGCTTAACGGGCGCCGTCGGGGCCAGCTCCAGGAGGGAGCGCTTAATCCCTAACCTGATGTCACCACAAGGAGTGAAAATGGCATTAGTCTCCAACCCACATTCTGCTTATTCCCCGCGCCTTCCCTGGCTGGGAGGCATCGCTGGCCTGCTGGTCGGCGGCGCGATCCTCTATTTTTGGCCGCAATGGAACCGAACATGGTTAAGCCTGGTTCCTGCGCCCGTTTCCGTCGATACCCGCTTTCTCGGCGTCACTTTGGCAGACGTCCCGCTGATCACGTATGGTCATCAGGCGCTGCTGGGTTTTCTGATGGTGCTGCTCGCGCCCGGTTATGGTAAATCGACGCTTGCCGCATGGATGATGCACAATCCGGCGTCAAGCCGCCGCTGGCCCGGCGAGGTACTCCGTGCCTGGGTGACGAAATTTGGCCTGCTGGTCATGGTCTTTTGCAATCTGTTCTTTTTGTCCCGGGTCGGATCCGGGACCCTGGCGTTATATATTTTTATTCTCCAGCACATCAGCGTTGCCGCGGCGGTGACATCAGGAGGGCTGCTGCTGCGTGACGCCCGACGTCTGGCCCGCACATTCGATGCTCAGCTGGCGGATCTGCGCCTTCTGATGCTCCTCACCCTCGGGTTCCAGACGATTTTGCCGGCGCAGATCGCGCTGATGAGCGCCCGGGGCGTGAATACGCCGCTGGGCTGGTATATTGTCAGCGCGCAGATGGTGGGGGTGTTACTGGCGTTTATGCTGGTCGCCGGGCTGGTAGCAGCGCTACGCTATCTGCTGGGAGAGGAAAGGTGCCGGGCCTGGCGCGGGGATATGGCGCTCTTCAACGGCATCGTCACGCTGTGCGTGGCGGGATTTCTGCTCTATCACATGGTGTCAGCCTATCCGCGAATCGTTGCCGCCCTGCATTAATCTTTACCAACCCGCTTTGGCATCGAGCTGAAAGTATAGCGAAACCGGGGGCTGGCGCCCCCGCTGTCAGATAATGCGGTTTTGTTTGAAATCGCGCAGGAAGCTGCCCCAGCGCTTTTCATAGAACGGCGTGATATGGGCAATCATAAAGTGGCTGATGCCCTTCTCGCCGTCTACCACCTGGCAAATATCGATCGGCTCATCGCCGGGCAGGGTATCGGTGGCCACGCTGCCGGTGGTCTGAATAATGGACTCGATATCCCCTTCCGCTTCAATGCCGATAAGCAGATTAGCAGGCGCGTCGGCGTGCTCTTTGATCGAGCACAGGAACGCCCGCTTGACGGTTTTCAGCGTTTTGAACAGCGTGGTCAGCGAATCCACCATCTGCGCCGGCGGCTCGGCGACTTCAGACAGCAGCAGCGCTTCGCCCCCCTCCAGCACCGTCTGGGTGCTGAGCGGGCTGCCCTCTTCCCCGAGCAGATGGCTGATTTCCCGCGGGGTGAATTCTTTACCGCTCGGCAGCTTCGGGTTGAGGAACAGCGATTCGCCGAGAGTCATCGCCATCAGCGTGCGGGCCGGCATCATCACGAAAGCCTGTTCGTCTTCCACCGCCTGCTGCAGAGCCTCCAGCGAAGTGAAGAACGGAATGACCGACGTGCCGTCATCTTTTTCCCAGTGCTGCAGATCCAGCGCGCTATCTTCGACAATCTGCTCGCCATCGGCTGCGCTGCCCGGTACCCAGACGGTGGCCTCAAGCAGCGCGCTGAAAAATGCCGGACGATGAGCGGGCTCGGTAGCCGCTTTTTCCAGCAGGGTTTCTAATTCGTTTTTGGTTTCGGACATAGTTTGGCTACTTCAAAAATCGCCCGGCGGCGCGACGTCCGCACGGGCCTGCGGATTTTCCAGGCCGGGTAAGCGTAGCGCTACCCGGCAAGGCCATTACTCAGCCGTCAGCAGATTGGCGATAGTACGTACGCCAAGCCCCGTCGCGCCCGCCGACCACTGCTCAACGGCCGATTTGCGGTAGGTTGCCGAACAGTCGATATGCAGCCAGCCCTGGTGGTAGTTTTCCACGAAGTGGGACAGGAAGCCCGCCGCGGTGCTGGCGCCGGCCGGATAGGCGGCGCTGCCGGTATTGTTCAGTTCCGCGAAGTTAGACGGCAGCTGATTACGGTGGAATTCGGCCAGCGGCAGACGCCAGAACGCTTCATTTTCCGCCTGGGCGCTCGCCAGCAGGCGATTCGCCAGCGCATCGTCAAAGCTGAACAGCGCGTGGTAGTCGTTGCCGAGGGCGGTTTTCGCCGCGCCGGTCAGGGTGGCGGCATCGACGATCAGCTCAGGCTTCTGCGCCGAAGCGTCAATCAGGCCATCCGCCAGCACCAGACGACCTTCGGCGTCGGTGTTCATCACTTCGACGGTTTTGCCGTTGCGATAATGAATAATATCGCCCAGTTTGAAAGCGTTGCCGCTGATCAGGTTGTCGGCGCAGCACAGATAGAGCTTCACGCGCTTATTCAGCCCGCGGGTAATGGCGAAAGCCAGAGCGCCGGTGACAGTCGCCGCGCCGCCCATATCAGACTTCATTGAATCCATAAAGGCGCTCTGTTTGATGCTGTAGCCGCCGGAATCAAAGGTGATGCCTTTACCTACCAGACAGGCGTATACCGGGGCTTCTTTATCGCCGGTCGGGTTATAGTCCAGCGCCAGCAGAACCGGCGGACGCTCGGAGCCGCGGCCGACGGTGTGCAGGCCGAGATAGCCCTGCTCACGCAGATCTTCGCCTTTGGTGATGCGATAGCTCATCTTTTCGCCCGCCACGCTGCACAGCAGGTCGACGGCGCGCTGCGCCAGCTGTTCCGGGCCCAGCTCTTCCGCCGGCGCATTGATGGTGTCGCGCACCCAGTCAATAATGGTCAGACGGTTATCCAGCTCGCTTTTCTGCACATCGTCCAGGGTCGGCCATTCAACTTTTCGGGTGCCTTTCGGGCCTTTATAGCCCGCCCAGAACGCCCACGCGCGGTCGGTGTTCCAGCCTTCGCCGCTTAACGCGACATGCTTGATGCCCATGCCGTCAATTTTACGCGCCGCGCGCTGAATCAAGCCCAGGTCGTCTTTACCGTTGAGATGCAGGGCAATGCCATCATTATTAATGCTGTAAGACGCCTTCTCTCCCCAGCGCGCATCGGCTGGCTGAGTGGAAAGCGTAATCTTCATGGCTTCGGTCATTATCATTATCCTTCTTAGCAAACGGGCCACCGTATGGCAGCCCGTAACGTTCTCTCGCTCGATGATTCATCCGACTTTATACCGCCGCATAAATCATGACGCGAAAATTATTCGGCTTCGTCTAACCAGACTAACAGAATCGCCTCGAGAATTTTTTCATTGGATGCGTTCGGATCATCATCAAACTCTTCCAGATCGCAAATCCACTGATGCATGTCGGTAAAGCGAACGGTTTTTGGGTCGAGGTCAGGGTAAGCGTCATACAGCGCTTCGCCGATTTCACGACTGTCGGTCCATTTCAGTGCCATATTAGTGCTCGCGTGCGTGGTTGATGGTGTAACGCGGGATCTCAACGACCAGATCTTCGTCGGTGACGCGCGCCTGGCAGCTCAGGCGGCTGTCAGGCTCCAGTCCCCAGGCTTTATCCAGCATATCGTCTTCATCTTCGGTACTTTCCGCCAGCGAGTCAAAGCCTTCACGCACGATGCAGTGGCAGGTGGTGCAGGCACAGGATTTTTCGCAAGCGTGTTCAATCTCGATGCCGCTACGCAGCGCCGCATCCAGAATAGTCTCACCGGTCTCAGCTTCCACAACGATGCCATCCGGACACAGGTCCTGGTGGGGCAGAAATACAATTTTTGGCATTTTAAACCTCGTCCACGGATTGGCCTTTCAGCGCGATACGGACCGACTGATCCATACGGCGGGCGGCGAATTCCTGGGTTTGTGTGTCGATATTTTTAATCGCTTCTTTAATGGCGTCGGCGTCGTCGCCTGCCGCGGCGGCGCGTACCTGCTCCGCAGCAGCATCGATAGCCTGACGCTCCGCGGCGCTTAACAGCGCGGCGTCGGCGGCCAGCGCGCTTGTCAGGCTTTCCAGGACGCGTGCGGCTTCTACTTTCTGTTCAGCCAGCATGCGCGCCTGAATATCCTGTTCGGCGTAGCTCATCGAATCTTTAATCATGGTGGCGATTTCGCCATCGGTCAGACCGTAAGACGGTTTCACCTGAATAGAGGCTTCCACGCCGGTCGATTTTTCCATCGCCGTGACGCTCAGCAGGCCATCGGCATCCACCTGGAAGGTGACGCGAATATGCGCCCCGCCCGCCGGCAGCGCCGGGATACCGCGCAGCGCAAAGCGCGCCAGCGAACGGCAATCCTGCACCAGCTCACGCTCGCCCTGCATCACATGAATGGACATCGCCGTCTGGCCATCTTTGAAGGTGGTGAACTCCTGGGCGCGGGCCACCGGAATGGTGGTATTACGCGGGATCACTTTCTCCACCAGACCGCCCATGGTTTCCAGCCCTAACGACAGCGGGATAACGTCGAGCAGCAGCAGTTCGCTGTCCGGCTTGTTGCCGACCAGAATATCGGCCTGGATCGCCGCGCCAATGGCGACGACTTTGTCCGGGTCAATGGCGGTCAGCGGAGTGCGGCCGAAGAATTCGCCTACGCGCTCGCGCACCAGCGGCACGCGGGTCGAACCGCCGACCATCACCACTTCCAGCACCTCTTGCGCCTCAACGCCAGCGTCTTTCAACGCCCGGCGGCAGGCCATTAACGTGCGTTTTACCAGCGGGGCGATCAGATCGTTAAACTGGCTGCGAGTGATATCGCCCTGCCAGCCGCCGACCTCAACGTGCGCCACCTCGGCATCGCTAAGGGCAATTTTCGCCGCGATGGCGGCATCCAGCAGCTCACGCTGCAGGCGGTTGTCGCTACGGTCGCTGAAGCCTGCCTGCTCGCGCAGGTAGTCCGCCAGCAGATGATCGAAATCATCGCCGCCGAGAGCGGAATCGCCGCCGGTAGCCAGCACTTCAAACACCCCGCGGCTTAAGCGCAGAATAGAGATATCGAAGGTGCCGCCGCCGAGATCGTAGACCGCAATCACCCCTTCCTGGCCGGAATCAAGGCCATAGGCGATAGCCGCCGCGGTCGGTTCATTAAGCAGGCGCAGCACGTGCAGACCCGCCAGACGCGCCGCGTCTTTGGTCCCCTGACGCTGGGCGTCATCAAAATAAGCGGGAACGGTGATCACCACGCCGTCGAGCTCGCCGGCCAGCGCTTCAGTGGCCCGGGCAGCCAGCGCTTTCAGAATATCGGCGGAGACGCGAATCGGGTTCAGCAGGCCGCCGGCGGTCTGGATCATCGGCAGGCCGTTTTCACTGGCCTGCAGCTGATACGGCAGATGCGGATAGCGATGTTGGATATCGGCGAGGGAGCGCCCCATCATCCGTTTCACGGAGCTGATGGTGTTGGCGGGATCCTGGGCGGCGTTCAGCCGGGCGTCATAGCCGACGGTCAGCCCCGATGCGTGGTAGTTCACCACCGACGGCAGCAGATAGCGGCCTTGATGATCGGGCAGAGTCTCGGCCTGGCCGCTACGCACGGTAGCCACCAGAGAATTGGTGGTGCCCAGGTCGATACCGGCCGCCAGACGACGCTGGTGCGGCGCGGCGCTCAGGCCGGGCTCACTAATTTGTAATAAGGCCATAATTGCTTCCGAAAATTAAAAATCGAGCAGTTTTTCTTCGAGTTCTTCAGCACTGCTGCGCAGTTTATCGAGGAAACGGAGCTTACGCACCGTGTCCGCCGCCGCCTCCCAGCTCTCATTATGCAATTGGTCAACCATCAGCTGATGGCGGGTATCAAACAGCGCTTTCACTCGTTTGATAAAGCTTTCCAGCCGCGCTTCGTCTTTCGCCTGGCCGATCTCATCCAACTCTTCGCGCAGTTCCAGCTGTTCCATCAGGAACGCGGTATCGCGAACGGTATGCTGCTCGCTGGCCAGATCGAAGCCATGCAGCGAGAGGAGGTATTCTGCGCGGGTCAGGGGATGGCGCAGCGTCTGCCAGGCCTGGTTAATGGTGGCGGAATACTGAACCGCCGCAAGCTGCTCCGCAGCGGGCGCGCTGGCAAATTTATCCGGATGGTACTGGCGCTGCAGATCCTGATACCGGACAGCCAGTTGTTCAAGCGAGAGGGTATAGCTGGCTGGTAACCCGAAGAGGGTGAAATAGTCCATAGTAACCTCAGGGTCATGCATCTAAACGAAAACCCCACGCGCGGCGTGACCGCGGTGGGGTTGGGGTGTACCGATTATACGTTAAAGCTTTCGCCGCAGCCGCACTCATCTTTGACGTTCGGGTTGGTGAACTTAAACCCTTCGTTAAGGCCTTCTTTGACGAAGTCCAGCTGCGTGCCGTCGAGGAATTGCAGACTTTTGCCGTCGATCACGACCTTCACGCCTTTGTCTTCAAACACGGTGTCTTCAGCCGCCGGCTCGTCAACAAACTCCAGTACATAGGCCATACCTGAGCAGCCGGAGGTTCTCACGCCCAGGCGCAGGCCAAACCCTTTTCCGCGGTTTGCCAGGAAGGCATTGACTCGCGCTGCTGCACTGTCGCTAAGAGTAATCGACATAACAAAACCTCAACTAATTATTTTGCTTCACGTTTGCTTTTGTAATCCGCAATCGCGGCTTTAATCGCGTCTTCCGCCAGAATAGAGCAGTGAATTTTCACCGGCGGCAGTTCCAGTTCATCGGCGATATCGGTGTTCTTGATCGCCTGCGCTTCGTCCAGGGATTTACCCTTCACCCACTCGGTGACCAGGGAGCTGGAAGCGATAGCGGAACCACAACCGTAGGTCTTGAAGCGCGCGTCTTCAATGATACCTTCATTGTTGACTTTAATCTGCAACTTCATCACGTCGCCGCAGGCCGGCGCGCCGACCATGCCGCTGCCGACGTTCTCGTCGCTGTTGTCAAAAGAGCCGACGTTGCGCGGGTTCTCGTAATGATCGATAACTTTTTCGCTGTATGCCATGATGAATTCTCCTTATTGGTGCCGAATTAGTGATGTGACCATTCAATACTGTTCAGATCCACGCCCTGTTTGAACATTTCCCACAGTGGAGAAAGCTCGCGCAGACGGCCAATGGATTTACGAATCAGGTTGATGGCGTAGTCAATCTCTTCTTCGGTAGTGAAACGACCTAAAGAGAAACGAATAGAACTGTGCGCCAGTTCATCAGTCATGCCTAACGCGCGCAGCACGTAGGATGGCTCAAGGCTCGCGGAAGTACAGGCTGAACCGGAGGAAACCGCCAGGTCTTTCAGCGCCATAATCAGCGACTCGCCTTCAACATAGTTGAAGCTGACGTTAAGAATGTTCGGCGCGCCCTGCTCAAGGTCGCCGTTGAGGTACACTTCTTCCATATCCTTCACGCCGTTCCACAGACGGTTGCGCAGCGTGCGCAGACGCGCCATCTCGCTTTCCATCTCTTCTTTGGCGATACGGTAAGCTTCACCCATGCCGACGATCTGGTGAACAGGCAGAGTACCGGAACGCATACCGCGCTCGTGGCCGCCGCCGTGGATTTGCGCTTCGATACGAATGCGCGGCTTACGACGCACGTATAGCGCGCCGATGCCTTTCGGACCGTAGATTTTGTGACCGGAGAAGGACATCAGGTCCACTTTCAGCTGGCTGAGATCGATAGGCAGCTTGCCCACGCTCTGGGTGGCGTCTACGTGGTAAATGATACCGCGGGCGCGACACATCTCGCCGATGGTAGCGATATCCTGCACCACGCCGATTTCGTTATTCACATGCATGATGGAAACCAGGATGGTATCGTCACGCATCGCCGCTTCCAGCTCTTTCAGATCGATAATCCCGTTGCTCTGCGGCGCCAGGTAGGTCACTTCGAAGCCTTCGCGCTCCAGCTGACGGCAGGTATCCAGAACCGCTTTATGCTCGGTTTTGCTGGTGATGATGTGCTTGCCTTTTTTCTGATAAAAGTTGGCAGCACCCTTGATCGCCAGGTTGTCGGATTCAGTCGCACCAGAGGTAAAGACGATTTCGCGCGGGTCGGCACCGACCAGCTCGGCAATCTGATTGCGGGCGATATCAACCGCCTCTTCAGCCTGCCAGCCAAAACGGTGGGAACGAGAGGCCGGGTTACCAAAGGTCCCGTCCATGGTCAGGAACTGCATCATTTTCTCGGCAACACGCGGGTCCACCGGCGTGGTTGCGGAGTAATCGAGGTAAATCGGTAATTTCATTGCTCTTAAACTCCGTACATCACTCAATGCAAGGAATCAGGCAACCGGCTTGATGTACGACCGAGTACACGGAATGTCGGAGCATCCCGGCCTGATTCTGAAAGCTCTTTATAATCGTTGTCCCGCCGTTTCGCGCTGCCTCGCCCTGTCAGCCGCAGCCCGAAACGGGACGGGTCACTCAGGCGCGCAGTTTAACGTCGATCGCGTCCTGGGTGCGCGCATTGCGCTGGGTTTCGTGCTGATGCTGACGACCGGAAACATCGAGGATCTCCTGGTTATTCACCAGTTCTCCGAGGGTGATATTGTTCAGGAAGCCGGTCAGACGCTCGCTCAGATCGCGCCACAGCGCGTGAGTCAGGCATTTATCGCCGCCCTGACAGCCGCCCTTGCCCTGGCAACGGGTGGCATCAACGGATTCGTCCACGGCGCTGATGACTTCGCCGACGGCGATACTGCCGGCATCTTTACCTAACAGATAACCACCGCCTGGGCCACGAACGCTGGAAACCAGGCCATTTTTACGCAGGCGAGAGAACAGCTGTTCCAGATAGGAAAGCGAAATTCCCTGACGCTCTGAAATATCTGCCAACGGCACCGGGCCCGTTTCAGAGTTGAGCGCAACGTCAAGCATCGCGGTCACGGCATAACGCCCTTTAGATGTCAGTCTCATGTCTTACTTAACCTCAAACTCGCCCCTGGCCGGGCTTTTTATTAATATGGGTATTGCATAGCAGGGCCAAGTCTGACATTCCCGAGTAATTTGGTCAACTATTTACTTGACTGTTTTAGTCAGGTATTTGGCTTTCCGTGCCGTTATTAATTTCGAGCCGCTCCCGGGGTCGGCCAAAGGCCTCGCCCGGGCTACAACAGAGATGTAGATTCGTAGGCCGGATAAGCGAAGCGCCATCCGGCGTTAACGCTCTTACTTACCTTTATTCTGCTGCTCAATAGACGCCAGCATGCCGCGCAGGATGTTCAGCTCCTGGCTTTCCGGACGTGCGCGGGTGAACAGACGACGCAGCTTGTTCATCACCTGCCCCGGATGATTCGGGCGGATAAAGCCCGTCGCCAGCAGCGTCTGCTCAAGATGGTCGTAGAATCGCTCCAGATCGTCCACCAGCGGGTACGGCGCCTCTTCATGTTCAACCGCCGGCTGCGCTTGCTCCTGCGCCGCCAGCCAGGCCATCCGCACTTCATAGGCGATAACCTGCACCGCCATCGCCAGGTTCAGCGAGCTGTACTCCGGGTTGGCGGCGATGGCCACATGGTAGTGACACTTCTGCAGTTCATCGTTAGTCAGGCCAACGCGCTCGCGGCCAAACACCAGCGCCACCGGCGCATGCTGGCCTTCGGCGATGCTTTTCAGACCGCATTCGCGCGGGTCGAGCATCGGCCACGGCAGCGTGCGGGAGCGCGCGCTGGTGCCAACCACCAGGCTACAGCCCGCCAGCGCTTCATCAAGGGTATCGACGATCTGCGCGTTGCCAATGACGTCGCTGGCACCCGCGGCCAGCGCAATGGCCTGGGAATCAGGCTTCACCAGCGGATTGACCAGCCACAGGTTGGTTAAGCCCATGGTTTTCATCGCGCGGGCAACGGAGCCCATATTGCCGGTGTGGGAAGTTTCTACCAGTACGATTCGAATATTTTGCAGCATTATGGTTCTTCGGCTAAAGATTATTCGGGCATGCTACCATAAAACGGAGACATAAGCAGATTTCGCTGTTATTATATGCGCCGTTTTTTCCCGTTCTTTAACATCCAGTGAGAGAGACCGATGCATCCGATGCTGAACATCGCCGTGCGCGCCGCGCGCAAGGCGGGTAATTTAATTGCCAAACACTACGAAACGCCAGACACCGTAGAAACCAGCCAGAAAGGCAGCAATGATTTTGTGACCAACGTCGATAAAGCCGCCGAAGCGATTATTATCGAAACCATTCGCAAATCTTACCCGCAGCACACCATTATCACCGAAGAAAGCGGTGAACACGCTGGTGAAGAGCAGGATGTTCAATGGGTTATCGATCCACTGGATGGCACCACCAACTTCGTTAAACGTCTGCCGCACTTCTCTGTTTCCATCGCCGTACGCATCAAAGGCCGTACTGAAGTCGCGGTGGTTTACGATCCGATGCGTAACGAACTGTTCACCGCGACCCGCGGCCAGGGCGCGCAGCTGAACGGCTACCGTCTGCGCGGCAGCAACGCTCGCGACCTCGACGGCACCATCATCGCGACCGGCTTCCCGTTCAAGGCGAAGCAGCACGCCACCACTTACATGAATATTCTCGGCAACATGTTCACCGAATGCGCCGATTTCCGCCGTACCGGCTCCGCCGCACTGGATCTGGCCTACGTTGCCGCCGGCCGCGTTGACGGTTACTTTGAAATCGCCCTGAAACCATGGGATTTCGCCGCAGGCGAGCTGATCGCTCGTGAAGCAGGCGCTATCGTGTGTGACTTCACCGGCGGTCATAACTATATGCTGACGGGCAACATCGTTGCCGGTAACCCGCGCGTGGTAAAAGCGATGCTGGCGAACATGCGCGAGCAGCTGAGCGATGCGCTGAAGCGTTAATCTCTTACTGATGTCAAAAAGGAAGCCGCGGCTTCCTTTTTTTATGTCATGACAGCATCCTCAGGATCTGGCGAATCACCGCATTACCGCCAATACAGAGCACCGTCAGGCCGCTAAATAAAGCCAGCGGTCCGCGCCAGCGCAGGCAGCCCTGCGGCCCCAGCCAGCACCGGAAACACAGCGCTATTCCTACCGTCGCCAGGCGAGCGAGCAGCACGCCCACCATCGCCGGAACCAGCAGCAGCCATCCCCACAGCGGCAGCTCATACTGCTGCGCACTGAGTAAAATCCATACCAGCTGAAACGGCAGATAAAAACTCAGGGCAACGATCAGCGGAATGCGAATATTGCCTGCCGGTGCGGCAACGCCTTTAACGCCGCGCCAGCCGTCGCGCAGCAGTATTGCTGCCAGCACCAGCGTGGCCAGATAGCAAACGTCGTTACAGATGCCCGCAATCTGCATTAGCCTGTCGCTGCTTAGCTTACTCATAAACGCGAAACGCCAGAAAATGATCACCAGAAAACCGAACTGCAACGCCCAGCTGCGCAGGATCCAGTCGACCATCTCCCGCGGCGAGGGTTGGTTATGCACAGCCCAGGCGACGATGGGCAGTTTACTGTGCCCGGGATGGCAAAAGGCCAGCACGAAGCCTGACAGCGTCAGGGTGGCGTAGGCCACCAGCGGGATATCCGCGACACTCGCCACCCCGAATCGCATAACATACGGCATGGCGTGGTAGACGCGCACCAGATCGGACGGCCACCAGCTGGCCAGGGCTGGAAACCAGAAGACGATCGCCAGGCCCGCCAGCAGCCCGGCGGCGCCGGCGCAGCCATAATAGAACCGCCCGCTCTGCGCGGGAGAAACGATATTTGCGGCCATAGCGACTCCTTGTCATCCGCCGAAAAGCGGAAAACTAGAGCATCGCCGCGTCAGCGGCAAGCGCCGGCGCCCACTTTCGGATTTGCGCCCGACGCCTGCTAAAACGGACGGATCCCGCCGCTGGCCGGGACGGCGCTGAACCACATCACGCCTGCCGCCGCGAGCAAAATGACGCCGCCGGCCAGCGCCAGCGTCAGCCAGCCTACCTGGCGCCACAGCGGCGGCGCCTGATGCCGACCCAGCTTCACCGCCAGCTGGCGAAAACTGTGCACCAGCAGCGCCAGCGCCGTGATAGTCAATGAGGTCCCTGCCGCCATCGCCAGCGCCGCCGCCATCCCCCAGTTGAACACCCCGATCACTTTGCTGAACAGCAGGACCATGATCGCCCCCGAGCAGGGACGCATGCCCATCGACAGGACAATCACGGTGCGAGCCCGCCAGTCATCGCCGGCCTGCAGCTGCTCCGGGGCCGGGAGATGCTGATGCCCGCAGCCGCAGTGTTCGTTATGAACATGATGCGGGGTGAACGCGGTAAACGTTGGCCGGCTCAGCAGCAGACGCAGCTTTTTCAGCGCCCGCCAGCAGAGCAGCAGACCTAACGCGCCCACCAGCAAATAGCTGCCCTTCTCCAGCCAGAAACTGCTGAGATGCAGCTGGCGCGCTGGCAGCTGCAGTAGCGCCAGCACCACCACCACCAGCGCGATAGCCACCAGCCCCTGCAACAAAGAGGCGGCCAGCGTCAGGTTAATACTCGATTTCAGCTTTGAGGGATGGGTGGCAAGCCAGGTCGTAATGACAATTTTGCCGTGGCCGGGCCCTAAGGCATGCAGCACCCCGTAAACGAAGCTGAATCCAAGCAGCGACAGCCCCGCCGCAGCCGGGTTCTCCGCCACCGCCTGCAGCAGGCGGCTGAGCTCCAGATTGAGCGCGCGCTGCCAGACCGCGCTCTGCATCAGCACCTGCGGCCAGGCCAGCCACAGCCAGATGCCGCCCGTTACGCTCACGGCCAGCAGCAGCGCCAGCGGCCACAGCGCTTTCCAGCGCGAAGTTCGCGCGCGAGGGGTAAAAATTACTGACATGTCAGCGTCACCTTCTGGGCAAAATAGCTGCCCAGCGCCATATCCTCAGGCGGCGCATCCGCTTTATCCAGCGACTGGGCGTATGAGAGCATTTTGTCATTCGGTTTTGGCGTCATCACCGTTGCCTTACAGACGGCCTGCAGCGCGGCGGGCAGGGAAAAATCGCTATCTTTGTCATAAAACATATCGACATAGTAGGTCGGATCGAAAGTGGAAAAGGTAAATGTCTGCCCGGCAACGGGTTGCGGCGTCGCCAGCGGCAGGGTGAAGGTCAGTACCGCCTGCAGGCCGTCGCGCTCAAGACCGTAGCCGTCGGGGCGATTGTCAAATTTCACCCGCTGGCCGTTGTGCCACAGCTCGCTGAAATAGTGCTGGCCGAGCACGTTGGCCATCACCTCCGCCGCCAGTTTTTTCCATACTTCGCTGCCCGGTTTAGCGTTTCCGGCGTCGTAAAGCAGATCCGATGAGGTTATTTCATCCATCGTCCAGCGCATTTTAAAGGCGCTCAGCAGGCCGTCTTTGACCACCGGCTCGCTCTGCAAACTGATGAAGCTATGCGGATGCGCAGCGGCTGTCCATGATAAAACCATGAAAAACGCCGCGCTGGTGCATTGTTTCACTCTGTTCATCTGTTCCTCACGTGAAAAATTCTGTGAACTTCGCCAGCAATCCTGAGCTAAAGCGGGCGCACTTCCCTGCCCCCGCCGCCGTCATTGTCTATCCTTAGCGGAAACCCTAACTGGAACTTACCAGATGATGACCGTCATTGAACCACCATCTGCGCTTTCCAGTCCACAGCGCCGTAGCCAGGTGCTCCTGATGTTTTATCTGCCCGGACAGTCGGTAACGACTGAACGGCTTGGCAGAATCAACCTCGTTGATGAGACCACGGCCCGGCAGGATATCGAGGAGACCGGACGCGAAATTCAGCGTTACCACCGCCTGACCCTTCGGTCACAGGTGGACGGCAGCTATCGGATTGAAGGCGCCGCGCTCGACCAACGTTTATGCCTGCTGCATGCGCTGCGGCGGGGGCTGCGCCTGTGCCCGCAGTTCGTTAACCATCATTTTACCCCGGCGCTGAAAACGCAGCTTAAACAGGAAGGCATCGCCCGTACCTTGTACGATGATACCAACCTGCAGGCGCTGGTGAACCGTTGCGCGCGAGCGCTCAATCGCCAGTTCGACTGCCGGGACGTCCAGTTTCTGCGCCTGTACCTGCAGTACTGCCTGCTTGAGCATCACCGGGGCTATTCACCCGACTTCAATGATGAACAGCAACGCTGGGCGCAGACCGCCGCCGAGTTCACTCTGGCGAAGGAGATTGTCCGCCACTGGCAGCGCCGGGTCGGCGCTCCGCCGCATGTCGGAGAGCCTTTTTTCCTCTCGCTGCTGTTTATGATGCTCAAAACCCCCGATCCGCTTCGCGATGGTCACCCGCAGGATCGACGCCTGCGGCTGGCTATTTCCGGCCTAATCCACCGCTTCCAGATGCTCGCCGGCAGGTCGTTCAGTGACGAGCAGGGGCTGAGCGACCAGCTTTATATTCACTTGTCGCAGGCATTGATCCGCAGCGTGTTTGCCATCGGCATCGACAGCACGCTCACGGAGGAAGTGAGCCGGCTCTATCCTCGTTTACTACGCACCACCCAGGCGGCATTGAGCGAATTCGAGGAGGCCTGGCACGTCCGTTTTAATGAGGAAGAGACCAGCTTAATCGCGGTGATCTTTGGCGCCTGGCTGATGCAGAAAAGCGACCTGCATGAGAAGCAGGTTCTGCTGCTGACCGATGATAATCCGGATATGGAAGCGGCCCTGGAGCAGCAGCTGCGCGAACTGACGCTGCTGCCGCTGAATATCAAATACCAGAGCGTAGAGCGCTTTCAGAAGGAAGGCGCGCCCAAAGGGGTGACGCTTATCGTCACTCCCTATGCGACGGCGCTGCCGCTGTTTTCACCGCCGCTGATCCACGCGGAGAACTGCTTCACCGAACGCCAGCAGCAGCATATCTGCGCGATGCTCGAGGACTAGGCCGCCACCGCTTTTGGCCGTATAGCCATCGCCGGGAGCGTCAGCAGGGCCATCACCCAGAATACGCCCTGGTGCAGGTGCTGATAGAGGAAACCGGCGAAGACGGTCATGATGGCAATACTCCCGCCCATCGCCACCGCGGAGTAGACGGCCTGCAGGCGGATCACTTCGCTGCCCTGGCGGGCGGCGATATAGCGCATCGCCGCCAGATGACACACCGTAAAGGTCCCGCAGTGAAGGATCTGCGCGAGGATAAGCCCCGGCAGCGCTGTGGTCCAGCCCATCAGCGTCCAGCGAACCAGCCCGCACAGGGCAGAGAGCAGCAGCAGATCCCGCGCGCTGAAGCGGCGGAACACCTTTTTACTCAGCGCGAAGATCACCACTTCCGCCACCACACCTAACGACCACAGATAACCGACCGCCGAGGCCGAATAGCCGGCCTGCTGCCAGTAGATGGCGCTAAAGCCATAGTAGGCGGCGTGCGCCCCCTGCAGCAGACAAACGCAGGCGAGAAAGCGCCAGCTTTGGCGCACCAGCGTCAGCCAGGCCGCCATTCCGGCCCCCTGCTGCTGGCGCGACGCCCCCTCGGGCATCACCGACGGTTTCAGCAGCATGCCGAGCAGCATCGAGGCGACGCCCAGGCTGAGCATCAGCAGGATCGCCCGGTAATCAAACAGGCTCACCAGCTTGCCGGTCAGCGCCGAACCAATCACAAAGGCGATAGAGCCCCATAGCCGCACCCGGCCATAGTCCATGGTGATCTGCTTTTGCCAGGTATTGGCCAGAGCATCCGTCAGCGGCACCAGCGGTGAAAAGAACAGGTTGAAGCCGATGATAATCGCCAGCAGCCATGCTACGTGGGTGCCGGCCCAGAAGGCCAGCGCGAAGAGCAAGGTTAACAGCGCCAGCACGCGCAGCGCGGCGATCAGCCGGGAGGGATCGCTCACCCGCGGGGCGATCAGCAGACTGCCGAGAAAACGGGCCACCAGACCGGCGCCAAGCAAAATGCCGATGGTTTCCGGGGTCAGCCCGTTGCCGGCCAGCCAGACGCTCCAGAAGGGCAGAAAAATACCGTAGCTAAAAAAGTAAGTTAAATAACTGAGCGCCAGCCAGCGCGTGGAGTGCAAGACCATGATTTCCTCCCGAATGGTGGCGATAGTCTGGCGATAAACCCCATCGTGAGTAAACCTGTGTCTCACTCTCTATATGGAAGTTGAGTACATTTGTCTTTAAATCGTGACGCGCATCACGGAGCACTCCCCACTCCGTCACCGGTTGTATTAAATAAAATCCGATAACCGGGCATCAAAGTGCGACCAACGATACGGCGAAATCCTGATGAAACGAAGCGCGACATTATTATTTTCCTGCTATGGCGGCTGGCAACTTTGTGTATTACGTTTAAATCACACGTCTCTCATAACGAGCTGATTATGAACACACTCCGCTATTTTGATTTTGGCGCATCCCGCTCTCTGCTACTGCTCATCGCCCGCATCGCCGTGGTGGTTCTGTTTCTACTTTTTGGCTACCCCAAACTGCTGGGCTTTAGCGGTACGGTGCAATACATGGCCGCCTCCGGCGCGCCGATGCCGACCCTGGCGGCGATTATCGCCGTCATTATGGAAGTGCCTGCCGCGATTTTAATTGTGCTGGGCTTTTTCACCCGCCCGCTGGCGGTCATCTTTATTTTCTACACCCTGGGCACGGCGGTGATTGGCCATCACTACTGGGATATGACTGGCGATGCGGTATTGCCGAACATGATTAACTTCTGGAAAAACGTCAGCATCGCCGGCGCCTTCCTGCTGCTGGCAATCACCGGCCCAGGGGCAATCTCCCTCGACCGTCGCTAATCTGCAGATGCAAAAAAGGCCGCAAACGCGGCCTTTTTGATGTCAACGCTAACGCTTACGCGTAAACCGGGAAGCGGGCGCAGATATCCAGCACTTTGCCTTTCACACGCTCAATGACCGCGTCGTCATTGATATTGTCCAGCACGTCACACATCCAGCCAGCCAGCTCTTTGACTTCCGCTTCTTTAAAGCCGCGACGAGTCACAGCCGGAGAACCGATGCGGATACCGGAGGTCACGAACGGGCTCTTCGGATCGTTCGGCACGCTGTTTTTGTTGACGGTGATGTTGGCGCGGCCCAGGGCGGCGTCAGCTTCTTTACCGGTCAGGTTTTTATCCACCAGGTCCAGCAGGAACAGGTGGTTCTCAGTACCGCCAGACACCACTTTGTAGCCGCGGTTCAGGAACACTTCCACCATTGCTTTGGCGTTTTTCGCAACCTGCTGCTGGTAAACTTTAAACTCTGGCTCCATCGCTTCTTTCAGCGCCACCGCTTTCGCCGCGATAACGTGCATCAGCGGGCCGCCCTGCGCGCTTGGGAATACCGCAGAGTTCAGCTTCTTATACAGCTCTTCGCTACCGCCTTTCGCCAGGATCAGGCCGCCGCGCGGACCCGCCAGGGTTTTGTGGGTGGTGGTGGTCACGACGTGAGCATGCGGAACCGGGTTCGGGTATACGCCAGCGGCAATCAGGCCTGCCACGTGCGCCATATCGACGAACAGGTAAGCGCCGATGCTGTCAGCGATTTCACGCATTTTTGCCCAGTCAACGATACCGGAGTAAGCGGAGAAACCACCGATGATCATCTTCGGTTTGTGTTCCTGAGCCTGCTTCGCCATGTCGTCGTAGTCAATTTTGCCGGACTCATCAATACCGTAAGGGATGATGTTGTACAGTTTGCCGGAGAAGTTAACCGGGGAGCCGTGAGTCAGGTGGCCGCCCTGCGCCAGGTTCATACCGAGCACGGTGTCGCCCGGCTGCAGCAGCGCGGTGTAGACGGCAAAGTTAGCCTGGGAGCCGGAGTGCGGCTGGACGTTAGCATAGTCAGCGCCGAACAGCTCTTTCGCGCGGTCGATAGCCAGTTGCTCAACCACGTCGACATATTCGCAGCCGCCGTAGTAACGCTTGCCCGGATATCCTTCAGCGTATTTGTTGGTCAGCTGAGAGCCCTGCGCCTGCATTACGCGCGGGCTGGTGTAGTTTTCGGAGGCGATCAGTTCGATGTGCTCTTCCTGACGTACTTTTTCCTGCTCCATAGCCTGCCACAGTTCGGCATCATAATCGGCAATGTTCATTTCACGCTTTAACATCCGCATCTCCTGACTCAGCTAACAATAAAATTTCGGCCTAAAAAGGCGGTCCGATTGGACAACGGCCCACAGTATAACCGAATCATTCTGTGATAACAGGTCTTGACAAAGGATTTTACGCAAACGTTTGGCTCCGCATGACACAAGGCTTTGAGCAATAACGCCTCTCTCAGTATCAACGGATTTCTTTTCAGGATTGTGATGCAAATTCTTCATGTTGTAACTGCAACGGCGGAAAGTGTTAAAGAACCATTTACAACGCAGGGTTATTTCCTTAAGATGCATTTAAAATACATCATTAAGATAACCCCCAAGGAAGCACACTATGCTCGACGCTCAAACCATCGCTACGGTCAAAGCCACCATCCCTCTGCTGGTAGAGACTGGACCAAAGTTAACCGCCCATTTCTACGATCGGATGTTCGCGCATAACCCGGAGCTCAAAGAGATCTTCAATATGAGCAACCAGCGCAACGGCGACCAGCGTGAAGCGCTGTTCAACGCCATTGCCGCCTACGCCAGCAATATCGATAACCTGCCTGCCCTGCTGCCGGCGGTGGAAAAGATCGCCCAGAAACACACCAGCTTCCAGATCAAACCGGAGCAGTACAATATTGTTGGCAGTCATCTGCTGGCGACCCTCGATGAAATGTTCTGTCCGGGCCAGGAAGTGCTCGATGCCTGGGGTAAAGCCTACGGGGTGCTGGCGAACGTCTTTATCGGCCGCGAAGCCGAGATCTATCAGCAAAACGCCAGTAAAACCGGCGGCTGGGAAGGGACCCGCGCGTTCCGCATCGTCAGGAAAACTCCGCGCAGCCAGCTTATCACCAGCTTTGAGCTCGAGCCGGTCGACGGCCAGCCGGTCGCCGATTACCAGCCTGGCCAGTATCTGGCCATCTGGCTGAAGCCGGAAGGCTTCGAATATCAGGAAATTCGCCAGTACTCCCTGACCCGCAAAGCGGACGGCAAGGGCTACCGCATCGCGGTTAAACGCGAGGAAGGCGGCCAGGTTTCCAACTGGCTGCATAACCATGCCAGCGAAGGCGATGTGGTCTATCTGGCCGCCCCGGCGGGAGATTTCTTCCTTAATGTTGAGCCGCAGACGCCGGTCACCCTGATCTCAGGCGGCGTCGGGCAAACGCCGATGCTGGCGATGCTGGATGCGCTGGCGAAGAGCCATCATCAGGGTCAGGTGAACTGGTTCCATGCGGCGGAAAATGGCGAGGTCCACGCCTTTGCCGATGAAGTGCAGGCGCTCGGCGCGGCGCTGCCGGCGTTTACCGCTCACGTCTGGTATCGCAACCCGAGCGAGGCTGACCGTCAGGCAGGACGTTTTGATAGCGAAGGTTTGATGGATTTAGCGGCGGTGGCGGAAACTATTCGCGACCCGCAGATGCAGTATTATCTCTGCGGCCCGGTAGCGTTTATGCAGTTTGCAGCGAAGCAGCTGGTAGAATTAGGGGTCAATAAAGACCACATTCATTACGAATGCTTCGGCCCGCATAAGGTGCTGTAAGCCCCGACGCCGCGGGGATTTGTAGGCCGGGTAAGCGCAGCGCCACCCGGCAATACTGCAACGAGCGGCGAGCGTTAAATCGCCGCGTCGTCTTCTTCGCCGGTACGGATACGAATGACCCGCGCCACGTCGAAGACAAAGATCTTGCCGTCACCGATTTTACCGGTCTGCGCGGTACGGATGATGGTATCCACACAGGTATCGACGATATCGTCGGTCACCACGATTTCAATTTTCACTTTCGGCAGAAAATCCACCATATATTCCGCGCCGCGGTAGAGTTCGGTGTGCCCTTTCTGGCGGCCAAAGCCTTTCACTTCCGTTACCGTCATCCCGGTGATGCCGACTTCGGCCAGCGCTTCACGCACGTCATCCAGTTTGAAAGGTTTAATAATCGCATCAATCTTTTTCATGGTGTTCCTGTCTTAGTCGCGTAACCGGTTGCTTACCGTATCATATCTTGCGCTATGTTGCGGAGCTACTCTTTAAAGTCATTGGCGTCGAGCTCATGGCGCGACAGCAGCTTATAGAATTCGGTGCGGTTGCGTCCAGCCATCCGCGCGGCGTGGGTGACGTTGCCCCTGGTAATCTGCAGCAGCTTGCGCAGGTAGTTCAGCTCAAACTGATTGCGCGCTTCCACGAAGGTCGGCAGCGCCGTGTTCTCGCCTTCCAGCGCCTGCTCCACCAGCGCATCGCCGATCACCGGCGACGAGGTCAGGGCCACGCACTGCTCAATCACGTTCACCAGCTGGCGCACATTGCCCGGCCATTTGGCGGCCATCAGCCGCTTCATTGCATCGCTGGAAAATGCCCGCACGAACGGCTTATGGCGATCGGCGGACTGACGCAGCAGATGGTTGGCCAACAGCGGAATATCTTCCGTGCGTTCGGAGAGCGGCGGGATCTTCAGGTTAACCACATTGAGGCGATAAAACAGATCTTCGCGAAACTCGCCGCGGGCCATCGCCTTCGGCAGGTCGCGGTGGGTGGCGGAGATGATCCGCACGTTGATCTCGATATCGCGGTTGCTGCCGAGCGGGCGAACCTTACGCTCCTGCAGGACGCGGAGCAGCTTCACCTGCAGGGCGACAGGCATATCGCCGATCTCGTCGAGAAACAGCGTGCCGCCTTCGGCGGCCTGGAATAACCCTTCGCGGTTGCTGACCGCGCCGGTAAAGGCGCCCCGCGCATGGCCGAACAGTTCGGACTCGAGCAGCTGTTCCGGCAGCGCGCCGCAGTTAATCGCCACGAAAGGCTTGTCATGACGCGGGCTGGCGTTGTGGATCGCCTGGGCGACTATCTCCTTCCCGGTCCCGCTCTGGCCGTTAATCAGCACGCTGACGTCGGACTGCGCCACCATCCCGGCCTGCTCGAGCAGGCGCAGCATCAGCGGGCTGCGGGTGACAATCGCCTGGCGCCACGCTTCGTCGGTGGCTGGCGATCGCTGCTCCAGCGCCTCATCAATGGCTTTATACAAGGCGTCTTTATCAACTGGCTTGGTCAGGAAGCTGAAGACGCCCTGCTGGGTGGCCGCCACCGCGTCGGGGATCGAGCCATGGGCGGTGAGAATGATCACCGGCATGCCGGGCTGCCCCTTCTGGATCTCACTGAACAGCTGCAGGCCGTCCATTTCATCCATCCGCAGATCGCTAATCACCAGATCCACTTTCTCACGTCCCAGCACGCGCAGCGCTTCCGGTCCGCTCTCGGCGGTGACCACGCTATAGCCTTCGCTGACCAGACGCATGCCGAGCAGCTTCAGCAGCCCCGGATCGTCATCCACCAGCAGCAAACGCGCCGGTTTACGGATCGTCATGGATCACCTCCGGTACTTTTTCGCTGCCGAAATTGCCGCCCGGCTTGCGGCTGGAGAGCTGGCGTTCAATATCCGTCAGATTCTCCAGCTTACGGGTGGTCAGCTCCAGCTGCTGGCGCAGCGACTGCTCCTGCTGGCGCAACGTCTCCAGCTCGCTATCGCTGGACTGCTGAAGCTTCGCGTAGCGGGCTCGCTCCTCCACCAGCTGCAGCTGACGGGTCTGCCCGTCGCGCCAGAGCTGATATAGCGGGCGGACCTGAACGGCGATTTGCGGGCTGAAGGTGTCGAGACGCGCCACCAGCTCGCGGCGCTCGTCAGGGGTAATTTTGGCATCGGCAAGCAGAATGCCGCGGCGGAATGCGTCCTGCCAGCTGTCGTCGGTATGGCGTTTCGCCTCCGCTCGCGCCTGCACCGGCGCGAGACGATCGGCGCAGTCAATGCCCCGCAGCCAGTAGAGGGGGTTTTTGTCGCTGGCATCGCTGCTGTGCGCCCAGATATCAGCGCAGTCCACGGCGACAAAATCGGCCACCTGGTGCTGCGCCTGCCCGGGGGCGGCGGCACCTTCCGCACTATGCGGCGAGAAGCCGGCGGAACACCCCGCCAGCGTCAGACAAGCAATGCCTGAGAGCAGCCATCCGCTAAGGGAACGGCGCCAGGCCAGGAATTGGGACATAGTTCCCCGATATCGATTCATTAGTTGGATTATTCCGGCGCTGAGGGAAGCGTAATGCGAAAACAGACCTGCCCGGCGGGGGCGTCAACCAGACTGAGTTCCCCTTGCATCTGACGGACGCAGTCGCGGGCGATGCTTAACCCCAGCCCACTGCCTTTAACGGCCCCCTTACGCTGGTGACTTCCCTGGTAAAAAGGCTCAAAAATCATATTTTTTTCCGCGGCCGGGATCGGTTCGCCGCTGTTGGCGACATCAATACGCACCTGCTCTCCGTGCCGGTAGCTATGGATACGAATGTTACCGGATTCAGCGCCATAGTGCACCGCATTGGAGTAGAGATTATCCATTACGCTTATCAATAACGCAGGCTCCGCCAGACAATGCCGCGCCCGCAGCGCCAGCTCGGTATGCATCAGTTTAGCCCGCGCAGGCAAACTGTGCGCCGCCACGACGTTTTCCACCAGCTCCACCAGGTCCACTGCTTCCCGGGCTACCGGGCCGTCGGCCTGTTTGCGGTTGTAGTCCAGCAGCTGTTCAATCAGCTTTTGCAGGTTGCGGCTGCTGCTGTCGAGGATCTCGACGATCTCCTGCTGCTCCGGCGTCAGCGGTCCGGCGACCCGGTCGGCCAACAGCTCGGTGCCTTCACGCATACTGGCCAGCGGGGTTTTAAGCTCATGCGACAGATGGCGAAGAAACTGATGCCGCTGCGACTCCAGCCATGCCAGGCGCTCGCTGAGCCAGATGATGCGCTTGCCCACCGAGCGCAGCTCGCGCGGGCCAGTAAACAATGCCGCGTCGTCCAGCGACTTCCCTGCGCCCAGCTGATTGATCATTCTTTCGATACCTTTCACCGGGCCGATGATCATGCGGGTGAAAAGCAGCACCAGCGCCAGGCTCAGCAGAAACAGCACCAGCGCCTGCCAGCCGAAAAACTGGCCGCGCTCGGCAATCTCCTGCTGCAGCTGCTGGCCGCGGGAATAGACCACCGCCCGGGTCGCCTGGACCATGTCGCTGTTATTACTGGCGAAAACTTCCAGTCTGGCGGCTGCCTCGGCGTCAGGGCCGCTGTTGTTACACTGCAGCTGCGCCAGATCGCTGACATCCTGGCGCAGCGCCTGCCAGAGCTTTTCGTCCGGCAACACGCCGGCGTGCGCGTCCAGCATCTGGCTGTAGCGCTGCCGCTGGTTTTGATAGACGCGCGCCAGCGTCGGATCGTCCAGCACGCAGTACTGGCGATAGCTGCGTTCCATCTCCAGCGCGGCATTGATCATCGCCTCACTGCGGCGGGCATCGACCAGCGTCGTACGGTTGATATGCGCCGCCTGGGCGCTGAGGGCATTGAGGCTCTGCCAGGCCTGCCAGGCCAGCACCAGCAACGGCAGCAGGATCAGCACAAAGGAGAGCGTCACCAGCTGACGCAGCGAACGGGGAAAAAGAGAGAGTCGCTTCAAAGGTGTGGTCTCAATCATTAGCTCTGGTCGATGCTAACTGAGGAGCGCGCCGGACAAAAGCGATACCCGTCGCCACGGCGCCCCAGAAACAACAAAGCCAGGCGCAAGGCCTGGCTTTGTTCAGGAATGAGGCGGTGCCTTACTCGACGTTTCGCCCGATGTCTGATAAAGCCAGGCTATTATCAGGAGTTGGACGGCAGGCACCTGTTTGTGCGTCATTCGAAGTTTATGTAGCGCGTCCCGAAGGGGCTGACATAAGAAGGTGAATGAGCCACTGGTTATTATTATGCATGAACTATGCCACCTTTCCAAACATTTTATTAACACATTGATATATATGGCTTTAACCATAAAAGCCAGCCACCCCAGCGCAGTACACTTTTTATCCATAGCGTCGCCAATTAGCGACACCAAATGTATCCCAAGTTACTCATCATTTAAATCAATAACTTAAGTGTCGCCTTTTGGCGACACTGCAATATGCCGGTTGTCGGTGATTCCCGACACCCTGGCGTGCCGGCCGTCACAGATAAAAAAAAGCCCCCTGCCTGAGCAGGGGGCCGATACGTTCGCGTGACACGCTGCGGGAAAATTAACCCAGCTGTTTACGCGCATTGCGGAAGATACGCATCCACGGGCTGTCTTCGCCCCAGTTTTCCGGGTGCCAGGAGTTGCTTACGGTGCGGAAGACGCGTTCCGGGTGCGGCATCATGATGGTCGCACGCCCGCTTTCGCTGGTCACGGCGGTGATACCGTTCGGGGAACCGTTCGGGTTCGCCGGATAGGTTTCGGTCACTTTGCCGAAGTTATCCACGAAGCGCAGCGCCACCAGGCCTTTGCTCTCCAGCTGGGCCAGATGCGCGCTGTCGCGCACTTCCACCTGACCTTCGCCGTGGGAGACCGCAATCGGCATCTGTGAGCCAACCATGCCTTGCAGCAGCAGAGACGGGCTTTGCGTCACTTCCACCAGGCTGAAGCGCGCTTCAAAGCGGTCAGAGTGGTTGCGCACAAAGCGCGGCCACAGGTCGCTGCCCGGGATCAGCTCGCGCAGATTGGACATCATCTGACAGCCGTTGCACACGCCGAGCGCCAGGGTCTGCGGACGATGGAAGAAGGTCGCGAACTCATCGCGCACGCGCTCGTTGAACAGAATCGACTTCGCCCAGCCTTCACCTGCCCCCAGCACGTCGCCGTAGGAGAAGCCGCCGCAGGCCACCAGGGCATGGAAATCGCCGAGACCGGTGCGGCCCGCCAGCAGGTCGCTCATATGCACGTCAATGGCGTCAAAGCCAGCGCGATGGAAGGCCGCCGCCATTTCAACGTGAGAGTTCACACCCTGCTCGCGCAGGACGGCCACTTTCGGACGCGCGCCGGTGGCAATGTACGGTGCGGCGACATCGTCATTAATATCAAACGAGAGCTTCACATTGAGGCCCGGGTCGGCGTCGTTGGCTTTCGCCTCGTGCTCCTGATCGGCGCAGGCCGGGTTGTCGCGCAGACGCTGCATCTGCCAGGTGGTTTCCGCCCACCACATGCGCAGCGTGGTGCGGCTTTCGCTAAACACCGTCTGATCGCCGGCGGTCAGCACGAAGCGATCGCCCTCGACCGCTTTACCGAGGTAATGCACAGAGTCCGCCAGGCCGTTAACCGCCAGAATGGCTTCCACCGCCTCACGGTCTGCGGCGCGGACCTGGATCACCGCCCCCAGCTCTTCGTTGAACAGCGCCGCCAGACGGTCGTCGCCCAGCGCGGCGATATCCGCCTCCACACCGCAGTGGCCGGTAAAGGCCATTTCCGCCAGGGTGACCAGCAGGCCGCCGTCGGAGCGGTCGTGGTAGGCCAGCAGTTTACGCTGCGCCACCAGGGCCTGCATCGCATCCCAGAAGCCTTTCAGCTGCGCGACATCGCGCACGTCAGCCGGCTTGTCGCCGAGCTGGCGATAGACCTGCGCCAGCGCCGTCGCGCCCAGCGCGTTGTGCCCTTTACCGAGGTCGATCAACAGCAGGGCGTTATCTTCCGTCGAGAGCTGCGGCGTGACGGTATGACGAACATCTTCGACACGGGCGAAGGCGGAGATCACCAGCGACAGCGGAGAGGTCATCTCACGCTGCTCGCTGCCTTCCTGCCAGCGGGTTTTCATCGACATTGAGTCTTTGCCGACCGGAATGGTCAGGCCCAGCGCCGGGCACAGCTCTTCGCCCACCGCTTTCACCGCCTCATACAGGCCAGCGTCTTCGCCCGGGTGGCCGGCAGCGGCCATCCAGTTAGCCGACAGCTTCACGCGGTTCAGCTCGCCAATCTGCGTGGCGGCGATGTTGGTCAGCGCTTCGCCAACCGCCAGACGGCCGGAGGCGGCGAAGTCCAGCAGAGCAACCGGGGCGCGCTCGCCCATCGCCATCGCTTCGCCGTAGTAGCTGTCGAGGCTGGCGGTGGTTACCGCGCAGTTGGCCACCGGGATCTGCCACGGGCCGACCATCTGGTCGCGAGCGACCATGCCGGTCACGGTGCGATCGCCGATGGTCACGAGGAAGGTTTTCTCGGCCACCGTCGGCAGGTGCAGTACGCGGTTAACCGCGTCGGCGATGGTGATCGGTTGGCGATCCAGCGCGCTGCCCTGGGCTTTCAGAGTCTGCACGTCGCGGGTCATTTTCGGCGTTTTACCAAGCAGGACGTCCAGCGGCAGATCGATCGGCTGATCGTTAAAGTGGCTGTCGCTCAGGCTCAGGTGCTGCTCGGCGGTGGCTTCGCCGATAACCGCATATGGCGCGCGCTCGCGGCGGCACAGCTCGTCAAACAGCGGCAGTTGCTCCGGGGCGACTGCCAGGACATAACGTTCCTGCGATTCGTTACACCAGATCTCCAGCGGGCTCATGCCTGGCTCATCGCTCAGGATATCGCGCAGCTGGAATTTACCGCCGCGGCCGCCGTCGCTGACCAGCTCCGGCATGGCGTTGGAGAGACCGCCGGCGCCGACGTCGTGGATAAACAGGATCGGGTTGGCGTCGCCCAGCTGCCAGCAGCGGTCGATCACCTCCTGACAGCGACGCTCCATTTCCGGGTTGTCACGCTGGACGGAGGCGAAATCGAGGTCGGCATCGGACTGGCCGGAGGCCATGGAAGACGCCGCGCCGCCGCCGAGGCCGATGTTCATCGCCGGGCCGCCCAGCACGATCAGCTTCGCGCCGACGGTAATCTCGCCCTTCTGCACGTGCTCGCCGCGGATGTTACCGATACCGCCGGCCAGCATGATCGGTTTGTGGTAGCCGCGCAGCTCTTCGCCGTTATGGCTGGTGACTTTCTCTTCATAGGTGCGGAAGTAGCCGTTCAGCGCCGGACGACCAAATTCGTTGTTAAACGCCGCGCCGCCCAGAGGGCCTTCGGTCATGATGTCCAGGGCGGTGACGATGCGATCCGGTTTCCCGAAATCTTCTTCCCACGGCTGTTCGAAGCCCGGGATGCGCAGGTTGGAAACCGAGAAGCCCACCAGACCCGCTTTCGGCTTCGCGCCGCGGCCGGTGGCGCCTTCATCGCGGATCTCGCCGCCGGAGCCGGTTGCCGCGCCCGGCCATGGGGAGATGGCCGTCGGGTGGTTATGGGTTTCCACCTTCATCAGAATGTGCGCCGGCTCCTGATGGAAGTCGTAGCGCCCGGTCTGGTGGTCGGCAAAATAGCGCCCCACTTCAGACCCTTCCATCACCGCGGCGTTGTCTTTATAGGCCGACAGGACGTAGTCCGGCGTTTTTTCGAAGGTGTTTTTGATCATTTTGAACAGCGACTTCGGCTGCTGTTCGCCGTCGATGATCCAGTCGGCGTTGAAAATCTTGTGGCGACAGTGCTCTGAGTTCGCCTGGGCGAACATGTACAGCTCGATGTCGTTCGGATTGCGTCCCAGACGGGTAAACGCGTCCTGCAGGTAGTCAATTTCGTCATCTGCCAGCGCCAGACCCAAACGGAGGTTGGCGTCAATCAGCGCCTGACGCCCTTCGCCCAGCAGGTCAACGCTGGTCACCGGCGTCGGCTGATGGTGAGCGAACAGCTTTTCGCCCGCTTCCAGCGCGTCGAAGACGCTCTCCATCATGCGGTCGTGCAGTTCCGCCGCCACCGCGGTCCACTGCGCTTCGCTCAGGGTCGAGGCTTCAACATAATACGCCACGCCGCGCTCCAGACGCACAACCTGAGCCAGGCCGCAGTTATGGGCGATATCGGTAGCTTTAGAAGACCAGGGAGAGATGGTGCCAGGGCGAGGGGTCACGAGCAGTAATTTACCGGTCGGGGTATGGCTGTTTAAGCTCGGGCCATATTTAAGCAGTCGCGCCAGGCGCTCGCGATCGTCAGCGCTCAGCGGGGCGTTCAGATCGGCAAAATGAATATACTCGGCGTATATGGCGCTTACCGGAAGGTTGGCCGCCTGAAATCGTGCCAGCAGTTTATTAATACGGAATGCCGACAGTGCAGGTGAACCACGCAAAATTTCCATCATAAGTCTCTCGTCTTCGAAGCTTTCAGGGTGAGCCAGGGGGGGAAACGGGCGTCATTATAGTGAATCCTGCGCCCCGACGAAACCGTTTGCGTAGAAATAAAATCATTGATGCTGTTTATCAATAAATGTGACGCCTATCGCGAATAAGTTGCCAACTGGCGCATTCTTAAGCAGAATGCCGCTCATTCGACGACAACCTTGCGTTTTTTCCGGACATCGCCTGCTGAGGAACCTGAAGCTGCAGAAGATTAACGCGCTGAAAAAATTAAAGATTAATTATCTGCTGATCGGCATTGTCACCCTTTTGCTGGCGGCTGCCCTGTGGCCGTCGATCCCCTGGTCCGGTAAACCCGAGAACCGGGTGGCGGGTATTATCGCTCGCGGCGAGCTGCGCATCAGCACCATCAACTCGCCGATGACCTTTGCCACCATGAACAATAAAACGTTCGGCCTGGACTACGAACTGGCGAAGCAGTTTGCCGACTACCTCGGCGTGACGCTTAAGATAACCGTCCGGCAGAACATCAGCCAGCTGTTTGACGACCTCGACGACGGTCAGGCCGATATGCTGGCTGCCGGGCTGGTCTATAACCAGGAGCGGGTGAAAAACTATCAGGCCGGCCCCACTTACTATTCTGTTTCGCAACAGCTGGTCTACCGCGTCGGCAATACCCGGCCGCGCACCCTCGCGGCGCTGACCGCCGAGCAGCTCGCCATCGCTCCGGGCCACGTGGCGATCAACGACCTGCAGACCTTAAAAGCCGAGAAATACCCGGATCTTGCCTGGCGCGTGGACGAAAAACGCGGCACCACGGCGCTGATGCAGGCGGTGATTGACGGCAAACTCGATTACACCATCGCCGACTCGGTGGCCGTCAGCCTGTTTCAGCGCGTCCATCCGGAGCTGGCGGTAGCCCTCGATATCACCGACGAACAGCCGGTCACCTGGTTCAGCGCCCGGGACGATGATAATTCCCTGTCGGCGGCGATGCTTGATTTCTTCAACAACATCAATGAAGACGGCACCCTGGCGCGCCTGGAGGAGAAGTACCTCGGCCACGGCAACGATTTTGATTACGTCGATACCCGCACCTTCCTGCGCGCGGTGGAAAACATTCTTCCGGAGGTGCAGCCGCTGTTTGAAAAGTACGCCCGCGAGATCGACTGGCGCCTGCTGGCCGCCATCGCCTGGCAGGAATCCCACTGGGATCCACAGGCCACCTCTCCTACCGGCGTGCGCGGCATGATGATGCTCACGCGCAATACGGCGCAAAGTCTGGGGCTGACTGACCGGACCGATGCGGCGCAGAGTATCGACGGCGGCATGCGCTATCTACAGGATATGATGGATAAAGTGCCGGATTCGATCCCGAAAGATGAACGCATCTGGTTTGCGCTGGCCGCTTACAATATGGGCTATGCCCATATGCTGGACGCCATGGCCCTCACCCGCAAACAGAAAGGCAATCCTAACAGCTGGGCGGACGTTAAGCTGCGTTTACCGCTGCTGAGCCAGAAACCCTATTACAGCAAACTAAAATACGGCTATGCCCGCGGCCATGAGGCCTACGCCTATGTGGAAAACATCCGCAAATATCAGATAAGCCTTGTCGGCTATTTGTCAGAGAAGGAGCGCCAGCAGCAGCAAACGCTGGCCCTGGCGGAAGATTACCCGGCCGTGCTCCCCAATGAGCTCGAACAGCCGCAGGAGACCACCCTGCCCTTTTTCAAGTTTCGCGCCGATAAACAGATGGATAATGCCCGGATGAAACTCCCGGGCCACCTGTATTAACTTTCCCCGTTCTGCTCCCGGGCTTTCTTCAGCGCTTTTTTCTCTTCCCGCCGCCAGCGGAAGAAGTCGCTCAGCATGGCAGAGCAGGACTCCGCCAGCACGCCTTCGCTAATCTCAACCCGATGGTTCATTCCCGGGTGATGCAGAACATCCATCAGCGAGCCGGCGGCACCGGTCTTGGCATCCCTGGCGCCAAACACCAGGCGGGCGATACGGCTGTGCACCATCGCCCCCGCGCACATCACGCAGGGCTCGAGGGTCACGTACAGCGTGGCATCGATCAGGCGGTAGTTTTGCAGCACCAGTCCGCCCTGGCGTAAGGCCATAATTTCCGCATGGGCGGTAGGGTCGTGACGGCCTATCGGCCGGTTCCAGCCCTCGCCAATGACCTGATTGTTATGCACCAGCACCGCGCCCACCGGTACCTCGCCCTCTTCCCAGGCGCGCTTCGCCAGCGTCAGGGCATGACGCATCCAGTATTCATCATTGAGTTCGAGGTCAGACACAGCGGCCACTCCAGCAGAAAAAGCGGGGCGCATTATACATGGGAGCTATCAATTACACACTATTACTCCAGCTGCTGCAGCTCTCCCTGCGGGGTGACCCGCCAGCGATGCTGGCAAAAGCCGAGCAACGGGTTATCCTGCTCACTGTCGCTATAGCCGCTATACAGCTGCAGCGGTGCGCCAATCTTTTTCTCCAGCTGCACCACCTTTTCATGGCCCAGGCAGCGCAGGGTCAATACCCAGCCGCCCCAGCGGCGCGCGGTGCGGCTGGCTATCAGATTCACCCGCGGCAGCCAGAGGGTATCGCGATAAACCTGTTCCACCAGCGACTGCGGCGAGCCGGTGATCAACCAGACGTCGGCATCGGTACTGGTGAGGTAGGCCGTCAGCCGCGCATGAACCACGGGAAACGCTGTCACATGATGACGAAACCAGCCGACAAACTCCGCTTCCAGCCGCTTCAGTACCGCCTCGCGACGGCCAAAGGTTGACGCCCATAGCAGGAGGCTCATCGGCCAGCGCGCCGCCCGCCCGCACACCGCCAGCCCGGCAAGGATCACCGGCCCCATCGCCACCACCAGCAGCAGGTTCAGCGGCAGATGGCGCAGCAGGTAGCGCAGAAAACTGCCGAACATATCCTGTTGATGTAAGGTTCCGTCCAGATCGAAAAACACCACTCTCCGTTCACTGTGCTGCAAACTGCCCCCTTCTCTCAGGATTCACTTCTCGTTAGGGTAAGCTTAACAGTCTTATGCCATGAAGAGGGAAAACATCCCTGCCGTTAAGGAAGAATTAAATTAGCAGGCGAAGGAAAAATTGTGGCTTATGAATTTTTAATTCGTGGTATACCCCTTATAATCGAATAAAAATTCTTTCAGTCACGAGCCGGACGGCTCCAGCGGAGCTCCAATGAACTGTTTAACGCGTATTCGTCAGCGCTATCCCACCCTGGCGGCGAGCGACAAAAAGTTGGCCGATTTTATTCTGAGCCAACCCGATGACACCCGGCACCTCAGCTCACAGCAGCTGGCGACGGAAGCCGGGGTGAGTCAGTCCAGCGTGGTTAAATTTGCCCAAAAACTGGGGTTCAAAGGCTTTCCGGCGCTGAAGCTGGCGCTGAGTGAAGCGCTGGCCAGCAGCCCGGATCCGCACTCCGTCCCGGTACATAACCACATTCGCGGTGACGACCCGCTACGTCTGGTGGGCGAGAAACTCATCAAAGACAATGTCGCCGCCATGCATGCCTCGCTGGACGTCAACACTGAAGAGACGCTGCGGGAAGCCGTCACGCTGCTGCGCAACGCCCGGCGGGTGATCGTCACCGGGATTGGCGCGTCCGGCCTGGTGGCGCGTAACTTTAGCTGGAAGCTGATGAAGATCGGCGTCAACGCTGTCTCTGAGCAGGATATGCACGCTCTGCTGGCGACGGTGCAGGCCATGTCCAGCGACGATCTGCTGCTGGCGATCTCTTACTCCGGCGAGCGTCGGGAGATCAATATGGCGGCCGGTGAAGCGCTGCGCGTCGGCTGTAAGATCCTGGCGATCACCGGCTTTAGCCCTAACGCCCTGCAGCAGCAGGCGACCCACTGCCTGTATACTATCGCCGAAGAGCAGGCGACGCGCAGCGCGGCCATCTCCTCCACCAGCGCGCAAATGATGCTCACCGACCTGCTGTTTATGGGGCTGGTGCAGCAGGATCTGGAGCGGGCGCCGGAGCGCATTCGCCATAGCGAAGCGCTGGTGAAAAAGCTGGTCTGAGCAGAAAATGGGCGTATAATGCCCGCCCTGTTTGTGTTGTTTCTGAGATTTTCCTGATGGCGCTGTTAATTACCAAAAAATGCATCAACTGCGATATGTGCGAGCCGGAGTGCCCCAATGAGGCCATTTCGATGGGTGACAGCATTTATGAAATTAACAGCGACCGCTGCACCGAATGCGTGGGCCATTACGATACGCCCACCTGCCAGAAGGTGTGCCCGATCCCGAATACTATTCTGAAAGATCCGGCACACGTCGAGAGTGAAGAACAGCTGTGGGATAAATTCGTCCTGATGCACCACGCGGATAAAATTTAACCGCCGTCGCGCTTAGCTTTCGACAATCACCGTGGCGCAGGCGTAATGGCGCTCATCGGCGAGCGTGACATGAATATGGCTCACCCCCAACCGTTCCGCCAGCCGTTGCGCCTCACCCCATAGCCGCAGCTTCGGCTTGCCCAGCTCATCGTTGTAAACTTCGAACTGATTAAAGGCCAGCCCGTTGCGGATCCCGGTCCCCAGCGCTTTCGCCGCCGCTTCCTTGACCGCAAAGCGTTTCGCCAGGAAACGCACCGGCTGCTGATGCTGCTCCCAGATACTCCATTCATGGTCGCTCAGCACCCGGCGGGCAAGGCGATCGCCGCTGCGGGCGATCACCGCTTCGATGCGGGCGATCTCGACGATGTCGGTACCCAGCCCGAGAATGGCCATTAGCCGCGCGCTTCCAGCATCAGACGCTTCATTTCCGCCACCGCCTCTTTCAGGCCGCTCATCACCGCGCGGCCAATAATCGCGTGGCCGATATTCAGCTCATGCATTTCCGGCAGCGCGGCAATCGCTTTCACGTTGTGATAGGTCAGACCGTGACCCGCATTAACCTTCAGGCCGAGGCTGGCGGCGTAGGCGGCCGCTTTGGCAATGCGTTCCAGCTCCTTCGCCTGCTCGGCGTCGGTTTTAGCATCGGCATAGCAGCCGGTATGGATTTCGATATAAGGCGCGCCAACGTCCGCTGCCGCTTTAATTTGTGCTTCATCCGCATCGATAAACAGGGAGACCAGGATGCCGGCATCCGCCAGGCGTTGACAGGCATCACGCATCTTGTCGCGCTGGCCGGCGACGTCCAGCCCGCCTTCGGTGGTCACTTCCTGGCGCTTCTCCGGCACCAGGCAGCAGAAATGCGGTTTGGTTTCGCAGGCGATCGTCAGCATCTCTTCGGTGACCGCCATTTCAAGATTCATGCGGGTGTGCAGCGTCTGGCGCAGGATACGCACATCGCGATCGGTGATATGGCGGCGGTCTTCGCGCAGATGCACGGTAATGCCGTCGGCGCCGGCCTGTTCGGCAATGAAAGCCGCCTGAACCGGATCCGGGTAGGCGGTGCCGCGGGCGTTACGCAAGGTCGCGATATGGTCAATATTGACCCCTAACAGTAATTCAGCCATGACAATCCTCGTTAATCATTCTTCGTATTATCCGCTCGCGCCTTTCGCGCGGGCATAAACTGGCGAAACAATTCCCGGCTCTTGAGCGGTTTGCCGCCGAGATAGGGCTTCAGGGCGATACGGGTAAAGCGCTTCGCGGCGCGCAGCGTATCAACATCAGGAAACTCGCGACTCGCCAACGCTTTCAAATGGTGCCCGGTAAACGTGTTGTTATCAATCACCAGGCTGGCAATAAAGCCTTTTTCTTCGCGATAGCGGTAGGTCATGGTGTCGTCCACCGGCTCGCCGCTCCCGGCGCAGTGGAGAAAATCCACGCCATAGCCCAGGTGCCCGAGCAGCGCCAGCTCAAAGCGCCGCAGCGCCGGCTCCGGCGAGCCGCTGGCCCCGGCGAGCGCCTGAATGCAGTGCAAATAGTCAAAAAAGAGTTCGGAGAAGCGCGTTTCGTGCTCCAGCACACGGGAGATAAGCTCGTTAACGTAAAGACCGCTGTAGAGGGTGATGCCGCTGAGCGGCAGCGCCAGCGAGACAGCTTCCGCGCTGCGCAGGGTTTTGACTTCGCCGCGGCCGCCGAAGCGAACCAGCAAGGGGGTAAAGGGCTGTAAAGCGCCTTTAAGATTCGAGCGTTTGGAGCGTGCGCCCTTGGCAACCAGGCGCACGCGACCGGATTCTTCCGTGAAGACGTCCAGCATCAGGCTGGTTTCGCTCCACGGTCGGCTATGCAGGACAAAGGCGCGCTGCCATCCATCCACGTTGCGTTAACTCAGAGGTCGTCAACATAACCGAGACTGCGCAGGGCGCGCTCGTCATCGGCCCAGCCGGATTTCACTTTAACCCACAGCTCGAGGTGCACCGGCGCTTCAAACATCTCCTGCATGTCCTTACGCGCTTCGATACCGATGGTTTTGATTTTGGCGCCTTTGTTGCCAATCACCATCTTCTTCTGCCCTTCACGCTCGACGAGGATCAGGCCGTTGATGTCGTAACCGCCGCGCTCGTTGGTCACAAAACGTTCGATTTCCACGGTGACGGAGTACGGCAGCTCAGCGCCAAGGAAACGCATCAGTTTTTCACGGATGATTTCGGAGGCCATAAAGCGCTGGGAACGATCGGTAATATAATCTTCCGGGAAGTGATGGATCGCTTCCGGCAGATGCTTACGCACGATCGCCGCGATGGTGTCGACGTTGGTCCCCGTTTCCGCCGACATCGGCACGATATCAAGGAAGTTCATCTGGCTGGCGAGGAACTGCAGGTGCGGTAACAGATCCGCTTTTTCCTGCACGTTATCTACCTTGTTGACCGCGAGGATCACCGGCGCTTTCGCGTCGCGCAGCTTGTTGAGCACCATCTCGTCGTCCTGCGTCCAGCGGGTGCCTTCCACCACGAAGATGACCAGTTCAACATCGCCAATCGAGCTGCTGGCCGCTTTGTTCATCAGGCGGTTAATGGCGCGCTTCTCTTCCATATGCAGGCCCGGAGTATCGACGTAAATCGCCTGATACGGCCCTTCGGTATGGATGCCGACGATGCGGTGACGGGTGGTCTGCGCTTTACGGGAGGTGATCGAGATCTTCTGCCCAAGCAGCTTATTCAACAGCGTGGATTTGCCAACGTTTGGACGACCCACGATGGCGACAAACCCACAATAACTTTTTTCTTCGCTCATTCCAGCTCCAGCTTTTTCAGCGCCTGTTCGGCGGCAGCCTGCTCCGCCTTACGACGGCTGGAACCTGTGCCAACCACCGGTTCACTCAGGCCACTGACCTGGCAGTGGATAGTAAATTCCTGATCGTGCGCTTCGCCGCGCACCTGGACCACCAGGTAGGACGGCAGCGGCAGATGACGACCCTGCAGATACTCCTGCAGACGCGTCTTCGGATCCTTTTGCTTATCGCCCGGGCTGATTTCGTCCAGACGAGTCTGGTACCAGGAGAGAATTAAGCGTTCAACGTTCTGAATATCGCTGTCGAGGAAAACCCCGCCAATTAACGCTTCAACGGTGTCCGCGAGAATCGATTCGCGACGGAAACCGCCGCTTTTCAGTTCGCCCGGCCCGAGGCGCAAGCATTCGCCCAGCTCAAACTCGCGGGCGATTTCTGCCAGCGTGTTGCCGCGCACCAGCGTCGCGCGCATACGGCTCATGTCGCCTTCATCCACGCGAGGAAAGCGATGATACAGCGCGTTAGCGATCACGAAACTTAAAATGGAGTCGCCTAAAAATTCCAGGCGCTCATTATGTTTGCTGCTGGCACTGCGGTGAGTTAATGCCTGTTGCAACAGCTCCTGATGATGAAAAGTGTAGCCCAGCTTTCGTTGAAGCCGATTAATTACGATGGGGTTCATGCGTTACCAATAAATGAATGCGTCAAAGATGCAGCACACGAAACCGACCTGAGCATACGCTTCAAACAGGAAGTTGAAACAGACCAATACGCTTTCGTGTGCAGTGTCACCCGGCAGAGCGACAACCAAAAACTTCGGGGGGATATTCTATACGCAACGACACGGGATGTCGTTAGTTTGAATGGATTTAAATACTAAATAATTCACGCCGCTGCGATAACAGCAGCGGCGTGAATTCAGCAGATGAAATTAATGAATTCCACCAATGCGCGATAACCGCACACCGGTCGGCCATTCACCTTCCTGCTTTTCAAAACTCATCCAGATAGCGGTGGCTTTTCCGACCAGGTTTGCTTCCGGCACAAAGCCCCAGTAACGGCTGTCGGCGCTGTTATCCCGGTTGTCGCCCATCATGAAGTACTGACCCGGCGGCACAATCCAGGTGGCCAGCGGCAGACCGCTCTGATGGTAATACATGCCAGCCTGATCCTGAGCAATCGGCACCATCAGAATACGATGCGTGACGTCGCCCAACGTCTCCTGACGCTCGGTGAGGCGAATGCCGTCGGCTTTGGTTTCGCCCTTCGGCAGCTGCCAGAAACCGCTGCTCGCCTCGCCGCCGTTGCTGCGGGAGAAGGTCTGAACGAAATCGCTCGGCTCCACGTTGGAGTAAGTCACCGGCAGCGCGTTGCCGCAGGCCTGTCCGGAGCTGCAGCCCGGCTGAATAGTGACCTGCTTGGCAATCGGATCGTAGGTGACCTTATCCCCCGGTAGCCCCACCGCGCGCTTGATGTAGTCCAGGCGAGGGTCTTCCGGATATTTAAACACCACGATGTCGCCGCGCTTCGGATGACCCGTCTCGATCAGCGTTTTCTGGTAGATAGGATCTTTAATGCCGTAGGCAAATTTCTCCACCAGGATGAAATCGCCAATCAGCAGAGTCGGCATCATCGAACCGGATGGGATCTGGAACGGCTCATAAATGAATGAACGTACCACCAGAACGATCGCCAGCACCGGGAAAACCGATGCGCCGGTTTCCAGCCAACCCGGTTTCGGACCGACTTTCTTCAACGTCTTTTTGTCCAGCTGCTCGCCGGTCGCTGCCTGAGCAGCGGCCTGACGCTCACGACGTTTCGGTGCAAAAATGAACTTGTCCAGGCACCATAAAACGCCCGTCACCAGGGTTGCAATCACCAGGATCAGGGCAAACATGTTCGCCATGCCAACTCCTTAGGGTTATTTGCCGTCTTTACCAACGTGCAGAATGGCGAGGAACGCTTCCTGCGGCAGTTCAACGTTACCGACCTGCTTCATACGCTTCTTACCTTCTTTCTGCTTCTGCAGCAGCTTTTTCTTACGGCTGACGTCACCGCCGTAGCATTTCGCCAGCACGTTTTTACGCAGCTGTTTCACGGTAGAGCGCGCGATGATGTGGTTGCCGATGGCCGCCTGAATCGCGATGTCGAACTGCTGACGCGGAATAAGATCTTTCATCTTTTCCACCAGCTCGCGGCCGCGATACGGCGCGTTATCGTTGTGGGTGATCAGCGCCAGCGCATCGACGCGCTCGCCGTTGATCAGCACATCGACGCGTACCATGTTCGACGCCTGGAAGCGTTTGAAGTTGTAGTCCAGCGACGCATAGCCGCGGGAGGTAGACTTCAGACGGTCGAAGAAGTCGAGCACCACTTCCGCCATCGGGATTTCGTAGGTCAGCGCCACCTGTTTACCGTGGTAAACCATGTTGGTCTGCACACCACGTTTCTCCACACACAGAGTGATCACGTTGCCGAGGAACTCCTGCGGCAGCAGCATGTGACACTCGGCGATCGGCTCGCGCAGCTCCTGAATATTATTCAGCGGCGGCAGCTTGGACGGACTGTCGACGTAGATAACTTCTTTGGAGGTGGTCTCCACTTCGTAAACTACCGTCGGCGCGGTGGTGATCAGGTCGAGATCGTATTCACGCTCCAGACGCTCCTGAATGATCTCCATGTGCAGCAGGCCAAGGAAGCCGCAGCGGAAGCCGAAGCCCAGCGCGGTAGAACTTTCCGGCTCGTAGAACAGAGAGGCGTCGTTGAGGCTTAGTTTGCCCAGCGCGTCGCGGAAAGCTTCATAATCATCGGAGCTCACCGGGAACAGGCCGGCATACACCTGCGGTTTCACCTTCTTAAAGCCAGGCAGCGCTTTGTCTGCCGGGTTGCGGGCGGCGGTCAGGGTATCGCCCACCGGCGCGCCGAGGATGTCTTTGATCGCGCAGACCAGCCAGCCTACCTCGCCGCATTTCAGCTCGGTACGGTCAACCTGTTTCGGGGTAAAGATGCCCAGACGGTCGGCGTTATAGACCTGGCCGGTGCTCATGACCTTGATCTTATCGCCCTTGCGCATGGTGCCGTTTTTAATCCGCACCAGCGACACCACGCCGAGGTAGTTATCGAACCAGGAGTCGATAATCAGCGCCTGCAGCGGCGCGTCCGGATCGCCTTCCGGCGGCGGAATATCGCGCACCAGACGCTCCAGCACGTCGGTCACGCCGACGCCGGTTTTCGCCGAGCAGCGCACCGCATCGTGGGCATCGATCCCGACGATATCTTCAATCTCGTCCGCTACGCGCTCAGGGTCGGCCGCAGGCAGGTCGATCTTGTTGAGTACCGGAACGACCTCCAGGTCCATCTCCATGGCGGTGTAGCAGTTGGCCAGGGTCTGGGCTTCTACGCCCTGCCCGGCGTCAACCACCAGCAGCGCGCCTTCGCACGCGGCGAGGGAACGGGAGACTTCATAGGAGAAGTCCACGTGGCCCGGGGTGTCGATAAAGTTCAGCTGATAGGTCTCACCGTCGTTGGCCTTATAGTCCAGGGTGACGCTCTGCGCCTTGATGGTGATCCCGCGTTCGCGCTCAAGATCCATGGAATCCAGAACCTGGGCTTCCATTTCACGATCAGAAAGGCCACCGCAAATCTGGATGATACGGTCAGACAGCGTCGACTTACCGTGGTCGATGTGAGCGATGATCGAAAAGTTACGTATATTCTTCATATTTAGAGTTAATTATGCCTTACGAGTATCATGAGGCCGCTGTACTGTGCCTGACGTTTTTTAATCCGAAAACGCCGCATTCTACACTACATCCTTGAAACCAGGAAATGCTGTTAGATCCAGCATAACCGCAGAAATTGTGGCGTTGTAACAGGAAGGGTAAATAAAGATAAGGGCCAGTGAAATCACTGACCCATGTCGGAGGAAGGCGTTTCGATACGCACCAGATCCGGCGGCAACGCGACGCTCAGGATCACCGGCTGCCACGACTGGCGCGCTGCCAGCTGCGGCGACAGACCGCGCGCCACCAGGAACCCGCCGACGCCGCCCAGCAGCGCGCCGCAAAGTGACGCGATATCGCTGGCAAACAGCACCTGGAAAATCGACGCCATCACAAACAGCCCCACCAGCGGCGCCATGTAGACCAACAGCGCCGAACCCAGCAGACTGCTCTCGGCGATCCCCAGCTCCACTTTTTGCCCCGCCGTCAACGGCTGCTCGCAGGGCACGCTGATGGTATGGCTGGTCTGCGGCCCCAGCTTGTTTAATACCCGGCTGCCGCAGCCGGCGCGGGAGGCGCAACTGCTGCAGGAGGCTTTAACGTCGCAGTGCACCTGCGCCACGCCGTTATGCCAGGAAACCACGGTGGCCCACTCTTTGATCATTGTACTGCCTTGAATTTAATGCTGTCTGAGATACGCTTCGCCGTCTGCGGCGGCAGTTCGCCCACCACAGTGATCTCCGCGTTATCGCGTACCGTCGTGCTGACGGTGCGTCGGCCGGTGCGCAACAGCTGGTCACTGCTGGCCGCGGTGGCGCGGTTGATATTGATCGAGAAGCTGAACAAGCCGTCGGAATAGAGACGTGATTCTACCGGACCATCAAAGGTGGGCAGACGACGCTGGCTGCTGGAAACCTCAGTCATGCCCTGAGGGAGCCACGTCGGCGCCCAGTTGAAGTTGGCTTTGTCGCCCCCTTCAGGCACCGACAGCTGCGGCGGCAAATTCGCTTTTGCCAGCGTCTCCATGCTGGCGCTGACGTTATCGCCAACGTTGAAAGAGACGACCCGGAACTGCTCCAGCGTTTCACCGTCGCGGTCGAGTAAATCAACGCGCAGCGGCAGCTTAGTCTCAGCGTCCAGCCAGGCGATAAAGCTATAGCGCGTGCCGTCGCGAGCCACGACGCGGATCACGTCGCAGAGGCGGTCGGCGATACGGGTACGGCCTACGGAGATAAAATCATAGGCTGCGCTGAGACGTTTGAAATCGCTGTAAACCAACGACGGCAGCGAATCGACGATATAGTCGCCGTTCAGGGTGAACGGATCGAGGCCGGGTTCAAAATAGCTGATTTCCGTACCGCGCAGGACCACTTCCCGGCGCGGACCGTCCAGCTGCAGAAGCTGCGCCAGCGGTTGATTGTTCAGTCGCGCGTGACGATAGCGCAGCGACTCAACGCCTTGTTTGCTGATGCTGACGAACGAGAGCTCATAGTTGAGGGACTGGCTGGCCAGGTTCATCTGCTGCAACAACGCCCCGGACGATGTATCAGCCGAGGCGTTGACAGAGAACAACAGACTGCCTGCCATGAGCGACATGGCACACCAAAGTTGCTTCATTACTGCGATTGCGTTCCTAAAGTTTGATAACCCGGCACCTGGACTGCGGCCTGCTGAGTCTGGGCCTGGCCAAACTGAAGCTGCTCAGCGTGCAGGCGGCGCTGCAGTTCGTAGTCCTGCAGCATGGCGTTAATCCGCCGGCGCTGTTCCTGGACCTGAGCCTGCTGGCCGCTACCTGCTGATGCGTCAGCCGGTACGCCAAGACTTACCGGGCTCGCTTTGCCCATCATTGGCAGCGTATTGAACACCGGCGCCTCTGGCTGCTGAGCGGCATCAGACTGCCCATTATAGTGCTGGACGCCGACGATAACCGCAAGCGATACGCAGGCGGCAACGCCCATCTGGGTTAGTGAGCTGGCCCACGGACGCACTTTGTTCCAGAACGGCATTTGCCGCCACTGGTGTGGTGCGGGCTGAGATTCAGGAATAAGCGGCGCCGTCTGACGAACGGGCTCATTTTCAATGGCGGCCATCACCCGGGCGGAGATATCAAATTGCAGCACCTCTGCGGTATCGCCACGCAGCGTATCGCGGATAAGGTGGTAACTCTCCCAGGTTTTTTGCATCTCAGAAGAACGACTCAGCTCGTTGAGCAGTTCGTTATCCAGCGTTTCACCATCCATTAAAGCCGAAAGTTTTTCTTTCTGCATGCCTGATACCCTTTTCCAGTATTCCGCTATCGTCAACGCCTGATAAGCGGTTGAACTTTATTATCAATAGCTTCTCGCGCCCGGAAGATACGCGAACGCACCGTCCCAACCGGACAATCCATGATAGCGGCTATCTCTTCATAGCTCAGGCCATCCAGCTCCCGTAACGTAATTGCCATGCGTAAATCTTCCGGGAGCGATTCAATGGTACGAAAAACTATTTGTCTCAGTTCTTCTGACAACATTAAGTTCTCAGGGTTCGAAATTTCTTTCAACGCTCCGCCGCTTTCGAAGTTTTCCGCCTCGTTGGCGTCAACATCGCTGGACGGCGGACGGCGTCCCTGAGCAACCAGATAATTCTTCGCCGTATTGACGGCGATACGGTATAACCAGGTGTAAAAAGCGCTATCTCCCCGGAAAGAGTCCAGCGCACGCCATGCCTTAACGAACGATTCCTGAACGACGTCAGCGATATCGCCCGGCGGTACATAGCGGGAAACCAGGCTCGCGACCTTATGCTGATAGCGCACTACCAGCAAATTAAACGCTTTCTGATCTCCTTTCTGGACCCGTTCAACAAGGACCTGATCCGTTAACTGCTCGCTCATCCGAGGTAATGTCTCCCCAAACCCAATTCCCATGCGTCTTCAAAACACCACCCAAAATCTGCATTATGAGCAAGCTGACTGTTGGAGTGTATGAAAACAATAAAGTTCCGTTACGCTTTTTGTTTTTTGTCTGGCAACGGCGGCAGATCGTTATCAATCATTATATGCCCTGGTTGCTAAACGATAGGTTAGTCAATAAGAAAAAGCGCAGGCCCGTCTGAAGGGTATCGTAACACGGCGTTTATTTCACTATAAAATCCAATGCTATCAACCTGCCACGCGTCTCATTTTCGCCGTGCTCCAGACCGTTTCCGCTCGCCTGCTGTTTAGCCGTCACAACGCCCGCCAAAAAAAATGTACGATTCCTCACGAGCTGGTGCTATTGTGAGCTAAATGTGTTTAGTAAATTAAACAAAGACGATGAATACCACTCCTGACTTCTCTTGTGATGTGTTGATTATCGGCAGCGGCGCTGCCGGCCTCTCCCTTGCGCTGCGCCTGGCAGAGCACAGTTCGGTGACCGTGCTGAGTAAAGGGCCGATCAGCGAAGGTTCTACGTTCTATGCCCAGGGCGGGATTGCCGCCGTTTTCGACGAGACGGACAGTATTGAATCCCATGTCGAAGATACCCTGATTGCCGGCGCAGGGTTATGCGATCGCCATGCGGTCACCTTCGTCGCCAGCAATGCCAGATCATGCGTCCAGTGGCTTATCGATCAGGGCGTATTGTTTGACACTCAGGTCCAGGCCAATGGCGAAGAGAGCTATCATCTCACGCGCGAAGGGGGCCACAGCCATCGGCGCATTCTCCACGCCGCCGACGCTACCGGCAAAGCGGTGGAGACGACGTTGGTCGATAAAGCCCTCGCCCACCCCAATATCCGCATCCTTGAGCGCAGCAATGCCGTCGACTTGATCGTATCGGATAAGATTGGCTTGCCAGGTACGCGCCGGGTGGTCGGGGCGTGGATCTGGAACCGCAATAAAGAGCGCGTGGAAACCTGCAGCGCGAAGGCGGTGGTGCTCGCCACCGGCGGAGCCGCCAAGGTTTATCAATACACCACTAACCCCGACGTCTCTTCCGGAGACGGTATCGCGATGGCCTGGCGGGCGGGCTGCCGGGTGGCAAATCTGGAATTTAATCAGTTTCACCCCACCGCGCTGTATCATCCGCAGGCGCGCAACTTCCTGCTTACCGAAGCGCTGCGCGGCGAAGGCGCCCACCTTAAACGCCCGGACGGCACCCGCTTTATGCCGGACTTTGACGAACGCGGCGAGCTGGCCCCACGCGATATCGTCGCCCGCGCCATCGATCATGAGATGAAGCGCCTTGGCGTGGACTGTATGTTTCTTGATATCAGCCATAAACCCGAGGCGTTTGTTCGCCAGCACTTCCCGATGATTTACGAAAAGCTGCTCGGCCTGGGAATTGATTTAACCAAAGATCCGGTGCCGGTCGTCCCTGCCGCACATTACACCTGCGGCGGCGTGATGGTGGATGATAATGGCCGCACCGACGTCGATGGGTTATACGCTATCGGCGAAGTCAGCTATACCGGGCTGCACGGCGCGAACCGTATGGCCTCGAACTCGCTGCTGGAGTGCCTGGTTTACGGCTGGTCCGCCGCGGAAGATATTGCCCGACGCCTGCCGCTGGCCCAGAAGGTTAGCACCCTGCCGGCGTGGGATGAAAGTCAGGTGGAGATCCCGGATGAACTGGTGGTTATCCAGCATAACTGGCACGAGCTGCGGCTGCTGATGTGGGATTACGTGGGGATTGTGCGCACCACCCGCAGGCTGGAGCGCGCCCTGCGGCGCATTACCATGCTGCAGCAGGAGCTGGATGAGTATTACGCCCGCTTCCGCGTCTCGAATAATCTGCTGGAGCTGCGCAATCTGGTGCAGGTGGCGGAGCTTATCGTACGCTGCGCGATGTTGCGCAAAGAGAGCCGCGGTCTGCATTACACCCTCGACTATCCGCAGCCGCTGCCGAACAGCGGCCCGTCGATACTGTCGCCCCTGGCTCACATAAAGAGATAAAAATCCTCGGTCAGAGCGGTAAAGCCTTCAGAATACTGCTGCTCTGGCCCGCGAATCGCCAGCCTGTCGCTGAAACACTCCCCCGCCGTCGGGGAGAAAGCCAGCAGCACCCGGTGCGGCGGCCGCAGCTCGGTCTCCGCCACGTCAGTGCGCAGTCGCAGGTGCCAGCCCATCGCGGTTGCCCGTTCGATAAACGCATTACCGATATCTACCGGCAGCACCACGCAAAAAAAGCCTTCTTCGGTGATATGTTCAGCGGCGCAGGTCAACAGAGAAGCGTGATCGAGCGTAGTGGTATACCGCGCCTGCTCCCGCTGCGAGGTGGCGCAAGGCACCCCTTCCGCAAAGAAGGGCGGGTTACTGATTATCAGTTGATAGCGTCGGGTCTGCGGCGGCTGCCACTGATGAATATCGGCCTGACAGACCTCAACCCGCGCAGCCCATGGCGACGCGAGAGCATTTTCCTGCGCCTGGGCGGCGGCCTCTGCGTCCAGTTCAACCGCATCGACACATACATCATCGCCGGTACGCTGGGCGAGCATTAGCGCCAGCAGGCCGCTGCCCGCGCCAATATCCAGCACATGCTTCACCCCGGCAATCGGCGCCCATGCGCCGAGCAAAATGCCGTCGGTACCCACCTTCATCGCGCAACGATCGTGGGCGACAAAAAACTGTTTGAAGGTAAAACCATTGCGCGGCAGCGCAAACTTCGACTGAGACATCCTCAATAACCTTGCCGACAAAAACTCCTGAACGTAAGGCTATGCACAATACCGGAGAACAGATAGCCTTACAAACAGATGAACATTACGTCAGTAACGTCTATAATCGGCGGCCCACTCAGAGGTAGAACATGACTGTAACGACTTTTTCCGAACTTGAACTCGACGAAAACCTGCTGGAGGCCCTCCAGGATAAAGATTTCACTCGCCCGACAGCCATTCAGGCCGCCGCTATTCCGCCTGCGCTCGATGGCCGTGACATCCTCGGTTCAGCGCCGACCGGCACTGGTAAAACGGCGGCGTATCTGCTGCCAGCGTTGCAGCACCTGCTCGATTTCCCGCGTAAGAAATCCGGCCCGCCGCGTATTCTTATCCTGACGCCGACCCGCGAGCTGGCGATGCAGGTGGCTGACCACGCCCGCGAGCTGGCAAAGCATACCCATCTGGATATCGCCACCATTACCGGCGGCGTAGCCTACATGAACCACGCGGAAGTGTTCAGCGAAAACCAGGACATCGTGGTCGCCACCACTGGTCGCCTGCTGCAGTATATAAAAGAAGAGAACTTCGACTGCCGCGCCGTCGAGACCCTAATCCTCGATGAAGCCGACCGCATGCTGGACATGGGCTTTGCGCAGGATATCGAAACCATCGCCGGTGAAACCCGCTGGCGCAAGCAGACTATGCTGTTCTCCGCGACGCTCGAAGGCGATGCGATCAAAGACTTCGCCGAACGTCTTCTGGAGGAGCCGGTTGAAGTTTCCGCTAACCCGTCGACTCGCGAGCGCAAGAAAATCCATCAATGGTACTACCGCGCTGACGATATCGAACATAAAACCAAACTGCTGGTGAATCTGCTGCAACAGCCGGAAGCTACCCGCGCTATCGTCTTTGTGCGCAAGCGCGAGCGCGTGCATGAGCTGGCCAACTGGCTGCGTGAAGCCGGGATTAACACCTGCTGGCTGGAAGGCGAGATGGTGCAGGCCAAGCGTAACGAAGCCATCAAGCGTCTGACCGATGGCCGCGTAAACGTGCTGATCGCTACCGACGTCGCCGCCCGCGGTATCGATATTCCGGACGTCAGCCACGTCTTTAACTTCGATATGCCGCGCACCGCCGACATCTATCTGCACCGTATCGGTCGTACCGGGCGTGCAGGTAAGAAAGGCACCGCGATTTCGCTGGTTGAAGCGCACGACCACCTGTTGCTGGGCAAGATCGGCCGCTACGTTGAAGAACCGCTGAAAGCTCGGGTGATTGATGAATTGCGACCAAAAACCCGCGCGCCAAGCGAGAAGCTGACCGGTAAACCATCGAAGAAAGTGCTGGCGAAACGCGCCGAGAAAAAAGAGAAAGAAAAAGAAAAGCCGCGGGTGAAAAAGCGCCACCGCGATACGAAAAATATCGGTAAGCGCCGGAAACCAAGCGCAGCCGGGACGCCATCAGCGCCCAACGAAGAGTAAAAAAAACGCCGGGTTATCCCGGCGTTTTCACATCTGGCGTTAGCCTTACAGGCTTTCGGTAAAGGTACGAGCGATAACGTCGCGCTGCTGTTCCGGCGTCAGGGAGTTGAAGCGCACCGCGTAGCCAGAAACACGAATGGTCAGCTGCGGATATTTTTCCGGATGTTCAACCGCGTCCAGCAGGGTTTCACGACGCAGCACGTTAACGTTCAGGTGCTGACCGCCTTCCACGCGAACTTCTGGTTTCATGTCTACCGGGATTTCACGGTATTCGATTTCACCCAGTTTGCTGACCGCCACCACGTCATCTTCCGCAAAACCACCTTTGGCGCACAGGCAGCGCGCTTCGCCTTTTTCACTATCCAGCAGCCAGAAAGAGTTCAGCAGGTCGTCGTTTGCCGCTTTAGTAATTTGGATACCAGTAATCATTTGATGCCTCCCAGGCAGTGTTTATTCGATTTTGGCCTCTTCGCGGCCAATTGGTAAAACCATTGTTGTATGAGTGTATATATATCAGCCGCCCCTTCGGCATTCTTTGATGTAAATCAATAAAAACCACTCACTCTAAGTGGGTATGCAAGGATTTTATTGTTTTACATCAAGTTACGCCATGCGCTGCTATAAATAATTTTGTAAATTTTCAATTTTTTTTGCATGAAGGCCCGCGTTGAGCCGTGCCGATTTTGTTCTGTAGAAAGAAGCCGTTAAGCTATAGCAATGACCCTTTGCAGGAGAGCAAGATGACCACCCCTTTAACCTGGCATGACGTGCTGGCGGATGAAAAGCAACAACCCTATTTTCTCAATACTCTGAAGACCGTCGCCGAAGAGCGCCAGTCCGGGATCACCATCTATCCACCGCAAAAAGACGTCTTCAATGCGTTTCGCTTTACCGAACTGGGCGATGTCAAAGTCGTCATTCTCGGCCAGGACCCCTATCACGGCCCGGGGCAAGCCCACGGTCTGGCGTTCTCGGTTCGCCCGGGCGTCGCCATCCCGCCCTCGCTGCTAAATATGTACAAAGAGCTCGAGGCCACTATCCCTGGCTTTACCCGCCCTACCCATGGTTACCTGGAAAGCTGGGCGCGCCAGGGAGTGCTCCTGCTGAATACGGTCCTGACCGTCCGCGCCGGGCAGGCGCACTCGCACGCCAGTCTCGGCTGGGAAACGTTTACCGATAAGGTAATCGCGTTAATCAATGAGCATTGCGAGGGAGTGGTCTTTCTACTGTGGGGCTCCCATGCACAGAAGAAAGGCGCGATTATCGATCGCCAGCGCCACTGCGTACTGAAGGCGCCGCACCCGTCACCGCTCTCTGCACATCGCGGCTTCTTTGGCAGCAACCATTTCGTGCAGACCAATCAGTGGCTGACCGAGCGCGGCGAAGCGCCGATTGACTGGATGCCGGTCCTTCCCGCCGAAAGCGAGTGATCAACAGCCATAAAAAAAGCCAGCATCAGCTGGCTTTTTTTATTCAGGGACAGGTATTACGCCTTGTTCTGACGCCACCACTCCGCCAGCAGAACGCCGGTCGCCACAGAGACGTTCAGGCTTTCGACATTGCCGGTACCATCGATGGCGACGCTGAGGTCCGCGCTGGAGATCGCTGCATCCGACAGGCCATCGCGCTCCTGGCCTAACACCAGCACCATTTTCTTCGGCAGCTCGGCTTTAAACAGCGGGGTACCATTATGGCTGGAGGTCGAGACAATCGCGTAGCCCGCCTGACGGAATTGATCAAGAGTATCGATGAAGCTGTCGCCGGTGATCGGCTCAACATGTTCCGCACCGCCTTCCGCCGTACGGATCGCCGCGCCGGACTCCAGCACGCCGGCATCCTGAACCACAACGCCCTTCACGCCGAAGTGCGCGCAGCTGCGCATGATCGCCCCGAGGTTGTGCGGGTTACCCACGTCTTCCAGCGCCAGAACGCAATCTTCTTCTGCGGCCTTCGCGACCCACTGGGCAACAGAGGTGCCGTGGCGTTTTTTAATCAGGAAGCAGACGCCGCCGTGGTGATCGGTCCCGGAGGCTTTCGCCAGCTCGGCTTCATCAACCACATGATAGGCTTTACGGTTAGCCGCCATCCAGCGCAGCGCCTCTTTAAAACGCGGCGTCACGCTCTGAATAAACCAGGCGCGGACAATAGCTTCCGGGCGGCTCTGGAACAGGGCCTGACAGGCGTTTTCACCATACACGCGGGTCTCTTCCGCGCGCTGGCGACGCAGTACTTCCGGATCGATAAAGCTCTTCCCGCTGATCCCGCCGTGATCTTCTTTTACCGGCGTCTCATCGCCAGGGGCGCGGGAAACGGTACGCCACGGGGACGCATCGTCACGATGAAAATCATCGCGCTTGCGCTCATCACGCTTGCGGTCATCGCGTTTACGATCGTCACCGCGGCTGTTTCGTTCGTCACGCGCAGGGCGGCTGCGGCCGTCAACACGAGATTTTCCTGGACGACCTCCCCCTTTCCCGGTACGTGGGTTATGGGTGCGTTTGTCAGAATCATCATCACTGCGGACATACATCACTTTGACCTTGCCGCTTTTATTTTTCAGTTCGTCGCTCATCAATTTTCTCCACCTGCGCTGCGCGAAGCGCGCAGATTACCCGATGTGTCATCGCTTCGCCATGATTTCGTTTAAAAGCCGGCCTCTATTGCACTCATCGAACAAAACGCATTGTCCTTAAATAACACTTAATCGATAATATGTAACATCACAGAAACATATCGGCCACGTGCCACGTTGCAACCCATAACCAGAGGTTAGTTATGAATACCGTTTGTGCCAGTTGTCAGGCTCTGAACCGCCTCCCGGACGATCGTAGCGCGGATGGCGCAAAGTGCGGACGCTGCGGTCACGATCTTTTTGACGGCGACGTCATCAACGCGACCGGGGCAACGCTGGATAAACTCTTAAAGGACGATCTGCCGGTCGTTGTTGATTTCTGGGCGCCATGGTGCGGTCCCTGCCGTAGCTTCGCGCCGATCTTTGAAGACGTTGCGGAAGAGCGTAGCGGGAAGATGCGCTTTGTGAAAGTTAACACCGAAGCGGAACGTGAGCTTAGCGCACGGTTTCGTATCCGCAGCATCCCGACCATTATGATGTTCAAAAATGGCGAAGTGATCGACATGCTCAATGGCGCGGTGCCAAAAGCGCCATTTGATAGCTGGCTGAACGAAGCCGGACAGCAGTAATCCTTCCGGGGCACCGCTTGTGCCCCGTTTTAGCCTCTGCGACAATAGCGCTTTTCATTAGCGACTCCCATGACTGATAACGCTGTCCTTCGCCTGCGCGCCGAACGTCTCGCGCGAGCCACCCGCCCTTTCCTTGCGCGCGGTAATCGCATCCGCCGCTGCCAGCGCTGTCTGCTGCCGCTCAAGCAGTGTCTGTGCGCCACGTTAACGCCGGCGCAGGCCACCAGCCGCTTTTGCCTGGTGATGTTTGATACGGAACCGATGAAGCCCAGCAACACCGGTCGGCTCATCGCCGATATTCTGCCGAATACCGAGGCTTATCAATGGTCGAGAACCGAGCCGCCGCAGGGGCTGCTTGACCTGGTCGCCCATCCCGATTACCAGCCGATGGTGGTGTTCCCCGCCTCCTACGCCGGGCCGGAGCGCCAGGTCCTGAGCGCGCCGCCGTCTGGCAAACCGCCGCTGTTTATCATGCTCGACGGCACCTGGACCGAAGCGCGTAAAATGTTCCGTAAGAGCCCTTATCTGGACGCGCTGCCGATAATCTCCGTCGATCTGTCCCGCATCTCAGCCTACCATCTGCGCGAGGCGCACGCCGACGGACAATATTGTACCGCAGAAGTGGCCATCGCCCTGCTGGACCTGGCGGGCGATGCACCAGCCGCCGCAGCGCTTGGCGAACACTTCACCCGTTTCCGGACCCGTTACCTGGCGGGAAAAACCCAGCATAAGGGCAGTATCACAGCGGACCCGGTGGAAAACGTTTAAAATCATTCGGTCACTGGGATGAAAGGAGACCGGTATGAGCCAACGAGGCCTGGAAGCACTGCTGCGACCAAAGTCCATCGCCGTTATTGGCGCATCAATGAAACCGCAGCGCGCTGGCTATCTCATGATGCGCAACCTGCTAGCCGGTGGCTTCAATGGCCCGGTGCTGCCGGTGACCCCCGCCTGGAAGGCGGTGCTCGGGGTGCTGGCGTGGCCCACCATCGAGAGCCTGCCCTTTACGCCGGATCTGGCGGTACTCTGTACCAACGCGCGGCGTAATCTCGAGTTGCTTGAAGCCCTGGGGCAGAAAGGCTGCAAGACCTGCATCATTCTTTCTTCGCAGCCTGAGCAGTATCCGGTGCTGCTGGCGTGCGCCACCCGCCATCAGATGCGCCTGCTCGGCCCCAACAGTCTCGGCCTGCTGGCGCCGTGGCAAGGGTTGAACGCCAGCTTTTCGCCGGTGCCGATCCATCGCGGTAAACTGGCCTTTATCTCGCAATCGGCTGCCGTCTCCAACACCATCCTTGATTGGGCGCAACAGCGCGAGATGGGGTTTTCCTACTTCATCGCGCTGGGTGATAGTCTGGATATAGATGTCGATGACCTGCTGGACTTTCTGGCCCGCGACAGCAAAACCAGCGCCATTTTGCTCTACCTTGAGCATCTCAGCGACGCGCGCCGGTTTGTTTCCGCCGCGCGCAGCGCCTCGCGAAACAAGCCGATCCTGGTGATTAAAAGCGGCCGTAGTCCCGCGGCTCAGAAGCTGTTGCACGTCAACTCCGGGATGGATCCGGCATGGGATGCGGCCATCCAGCGTGCTGGTCTACTGCGGGTCCAGGATACCCATGAGCTCTTCTCCGCCGTAGAAACCCTGAGCCATATGCGCCCGCTGCGCGGTGAAAAACTGATGATCGTCAGCAACGGCGCGGCGCCGGCGGCGCTGGCGTTGGATGAGCTTTGGCTGCGTAACGGTAAGCTGGCGACCCTCAGCGAGGAGACGCGCGACGCCCTGCGCCAGGCGCTGCCGGGCGGCGTCGAGATCGCCAACCCACTGGATCTACGCGATGACGCCAGCAGCGAACATTATCAGCGGGCGGTGAATATTCTGCTTAACAGCCAGGACTATGACGCGCTGCTGGTGATCCACTCTCCCAGCGCCGCCGCGCCGGGCACCGAGAGCGCCCTGGCGCTGATCGACGCCCTGAAGCACCATCCGCGTGGCAAATATGTCACCGTGCTGACCAACTGGTGCGGCGAATTCTCCTCCCAGGAGGCGCGACGGCTGTTCAGCGATGCCGGCCTTCCCACCTATCGTACGCCGGAGGGGACCATCACCGCCTTTATGCATATGGTCGAGTACCGCCGCAACCAGAAACAGCTACGCGAGACCCCCGTGCTGCCGGACTCGTTAACCGCCAATACCAGCGAGGCGCATGCCCTGCTCCAGCAAGCGATCGATGACGGTGCCACCACGCTGGATACCCACGAGGTCAGCCCGGTACTCCGGGCCTACGGCATCCACACACTGCCAACCTGGATCGCCGCTGACAGCGCGGAAGCGGTGCATATTGCTGAGCAGATAGGCTATCCGGTTGCGTTGAAGCTGCGTTCCCCGGATATTCCCCACAAATCAGAAGTACAGGGGGTCATGCTGTATCTACGTACCGCGGCAGAAGTGCAGCAGGCAGCGGATGCGATGATCGATCGCGTCAGGCTGGCCTGGCCCCGGGCGCGCATTCATGGCCTGCTGGTGCAGAGTATGGCCAATCGCGCCGGCGCCCAGGAGCTGAGAGTGGTGGTTGAGCACGATCCCCTCTTCGGCCCGTTGATTATGTTGGGCGAAGGCGGCGTAGAGTGGCGGGCCGAGGACCAGGCCGCCGTGGCGCTGCCGCCGCTGAATATGAACCTGGCGCGTTATCTGGTGATCCAGGCGATCAAAAATAAGAAGATCCGCGGCCGCAGCGCATTGCGACCGCTGGATATCGCGGGCTTAAGCCAGCTGCTGGTTCAGGTCTCGAACCTGATCGTCGACTGCCCGGAGATCCAGCGCCTGGATATTCATCCCCTGCTCGCCTCCGGCAACGAGTTTACGGCGCTGGATGTTACCCTTGGGCTTGCTCCCTTCAGCGGCGACAGTGAAAGCCGTCTCGCTATTCGTCCCTATCCGCACCAGCTGGAGGAGTGGGTGGTGATGAAAAATGGCGATCGCTGTCTGTTCCGGCCGATCCTGCCGGAAGATGAACCGCAGTTGCTCGCGTTTATCGCCCAGGTCACCAAAGAAGATCTCTATTATCGCTATTTTAGTGAGATCAACGAATTTACCCATGACGACTTAGCCAATATGACCCAGATCGACTACGATCGAGAAATGGCGTTTGTCGCCGTCAGGACCACCGCGGAACAGAGCGAGATCCTTGGCGTGACGCGGGCGATCTCAGACCCTGATAATATTGATGCCGAGTTTGCTGTGCTGGTCCGTTCAGATTTGAAAGGGTTAGGCCTGGGCCGAAGGCTGCTGGAAAAGCTGATCGCCTATACGCAAAGCCATGGCCTGCAACGGCTGAATGGGATTACGATGCCGAATAACCGAGGCATGATCGGCCTCGCCAGAAAGCTGGGATTCACCGTTGATATTCAGCTGGAAGATGGGATTGTCAGTCTGTCGCTGCCCCTGAATCAGGGATAATCGCGCGACGCTGACCGCAATTGTTGACCACATTAGCGGGTAGTAATGGTATTATTGCCCGCTTACGTCGTCTGCATGGTACAGAAGACCCTTCAATAAACAGAGAAGAAACGCACTGTGATGTTGTCAAAATTTAAGCGTAATAAACATCAACAACACCTTGCCCAACTCCCTAAGCTTTCTCAGTCAGTTGATGATGTAGAGTTCTTTTACGCCCCTGCGGATTTCAGGGAAGCGTTACTGACCCGGATTGCCAACGCCACTCAGCGTATATGCATTATTGCGCTCTACCTGGAGCAAGATGATGGCGGAAAAGGAATTTTGCAGGCCCTGTATGACGCCAAGCGTCAGCGTCCGCAACTGGATGTTCGCGTCCTCGTGGACTGGCACCGCGCTCAACGTGGCCGTATCGGCGCCGCCGCCTCCAACACCAACGCCGACTGGTATTGCCGGATGGCCACTGAAAATCCGGGCGTAGAGATCCCCGTTTACGGCGTGCCGATTAACACCCGGGAGGCGCTCGGCGTTCTCCATTTCAAAGGCTTTATTATCGATGACTGCGTCCTCTACAGCGGCGCCAGCCTGAACGATGTTTATCTGCATCAGCATGATAAGTACCGCTATGATCGCTATCAGTGCATCCGAAACGGCAAAATGGCGGACGTCATGTTTGACTGGGTCGACAATAATCTGGTTCAGGGACGCGGTGTGAATCGTCTCGACAGACCGGATCGGCCAAAAAGTCCGGAAATCAAAAACGACATTCGCCAGTACCGTCAGGAGCTCCGCGACCGCAGCTACCATTTTGTCGGCACCGCCGGTGACGAAGAACTCTCCGTCACCCCGCTGGTAGGCCTGGGGAAATCCAGCCTGCTGAACAAAACTATCTTTCACCTGATGCCCTGTGCCGAGCACAAGTTAACGATCTGCACCCCCTACTTCAACCTTCCTGCCGTGCTGGTAAGAAATATCATCCAGCTGCTACGCGACGGTAAACAGGTGGAGATTATTGTCGGCGATAAAACCGCTAACGATTTCTATATTCCCGAAGATCAGCCGTTTAAAATCATCGGCGCGCTTCCTTATCTGTATGAAATCAACCTGCGGCGTTTCCTCAGCCGGCTGCAGTATTATGTGAATACCGATCAGCTGATCGTCCGCCTGTGGAAGGATGACGATAACAGCTACCACCTGAAAGGCATGTGGGTTGATGATGAGTGGATGCTGCTCACCGGCAACAACCTTAACCCGCGCGCCTGGCGACTCGATCTGGAAAATGCCATTCTGATCCACGATCCAAAGCAGCAGTTGGGGGCCATGCGGGAGAAAGAGCTGAAGCTCATCCGCACCCACACCACGGTGGTGAAACATTATCGGGATCTGCAAAGTATTGCCGACTACCCGGTGAAAGTGCGTAAACTGATCCGCCGACTACGGCGGATCCGCATCGACCGGCTGATCAGCCGTATTCTCTGACAATCAGCCCCGCCTCGACGGGGCTTTTTTCTGGAAGCACTATGCGTACGATAATCGTGATTGCTTCGCTGATGTTAACGGGCTGCAGCCACATGGCAAATGATGCATGGTCCGGTCAGGACAAAGCCCAGCATTTTCTGGCCTCGGCGATGCTGTCTGCCGCGGGCAATGAATATGCGCAACATCAGGGTTACAGCCGGGACCGCAGCGCCGCTATCGGCCTGATGTTTTCTGTCAGCCTCGGCGCCTCAAAAGAGCTTTGGGACAGCCGCCCGGCAGGGAGCGGCTGGAGCTGGAAGGATTTCGCCTGGGATGTAGCCGGCGCGACCACCGGCTACGCTGTGTGGCAACTGGCGCACCAGTAGCGGCTAAAGACGCAGGCCTTTGCCCTTGCGATGCAGCATCAGGGAGACCAGGAAGGCGATGGCCGCCATCACCGTTACGTACCAGTAAAAAGCGTGCTCTATCCCCGCCGATTTAAGCGACAGCGCGACATACTCCGCCGAGCCGCCAAACAGGGCATTCGCGACGGCATAGGAAAGCCCTACCCCAAGCGCACGAACCTGCGCCGGGAACATCTCGGCCTTCAGGATGCCGCTGATCGAGGTATAGAAACTGACAATCAGCAAGGCGCAGATCACCAGGCCGAAGGCAGCATAGGGGGAGCTCACTTTTTGCAAGGCGCTCAGGATAGGCACGGTAAATAATGTCGCCAGTACGCCAAAGCACAGCATGGAGGTACGGCGGCCTACTTTATCCGAAAAAGCGCCGAACAGCGGTTGAACCAGCATATAAACGAACAGCGCCGCAGTCATGATCACGCTGGCGGTGCTGGCCGTCATTCCCGCCGTGTTGACCAGATACTTTTGCATATAGGTAGTAAAGGTATAAAAGGTCAGCGATCCGGCGGCGGTAAAGCCCAACACCATCACGAAGGCCCGGCGATTACGCCACAACCCTTTAAATGAGCCAGCCTCTTTCAGCGCCCGGGTCTCCTGCTTTGAGGTTTCGTCCAGCTGGCGACGCAGCCACAGCGCGACGATGGCCAGTACTGCCCCGAGAGCAAAAGGAATACGCCATCCCCATGCATGCAGATCTTCGTCGCTCAGCACCTGCTGGAGCGCCACGACCACTAATACCGCCAGTAGCTGTCCGCCAATTAACGTGACGTACTGGAAAGAGGCGTAGAAGCCTTTCTTTCCTTCAATCGCCACTTCACTCATATAGGTCGCGCTGGTGCCATATTCTCCCCCGACCGACAGCCCCTGGAACAGACGGGCCAACAGAAGCAACGCCGGAGCCCAGGTGCCGATGACTGCATAGCCCGGCAGGCAGGCAATTACCAGTGAACCAAAGCACATCATGCAGACCGAAATAAGCATGGACGTTTTACGTCCGCGGCGGTCAGCGATCCGACCAAACAGCCAGCCACCGATAGGACGCATCAGAAATCCGGCGGCGAATACGCCTGCCGTTTGTAAAAGTTGAGTGGTGGTATTTCCGGATGGAAAGAAGATATGGGCAAAATAGAGCGAGCAGAATGAGTAGACGTAAAAATCAAACCACTCAACCAGATTTCCCGAGGAAGCGCCAACAATTGCCCAAATACGACGACGGGTGTCAGCCAGCTCCGGCGCGGCCCGTTCGGTAATGCTACTCTCTGTCATTGTTATATTGCTCCAGCAAAGACTGCAATCTGTCTTGTCGGGCGTACCACGTCACGCAGACAAATTAGTTAGTAAACTAAATGTTATATAATTGTTATATCTTTATATGTGATTGCATTCACATTTTTTTTCGTAAGCACGGTTTTCGCGATCAACGCCAGCGCAGGAGCAAGGAAAAAGTGGATTATGGCGAAGGGATTGCCACGACGGGGTTTTATGTTGCTTTGAATGAAGATGATGAGGGAGATATGGTGGGATTTTCGCCGGAGGCGGTGCTGAGCCCCCCTGGCCGGGCTACCGGGGAGGCATGCCGGCACCCTCGCCGGATGACACAAACGCAAAAAAGCTCAGCCTTCCGACTGAGCTTTCTGCTTTATTTGATGCCTGGCAGTTCCCTACTCTCACATGGGGAGACCCCACACTACCATCGGCGCTACGGCGTTTCACTTCTGAGTTCGGCATGGGGTCAGGTGGGACCACCGCGCTAGTGCCGCCAGGCAAAT